>NZ_JBXAIG010000016.1:0-1203 GCF_058795995.1 Variovorax sp. GW823-FHT04F07 | reverse complement strand
CGGCTTAGATGTCGAGGATCTTGGCCACGACGCCCGAACCCACGGTACGGCCGCCTTCACGGATGGCGAAGCGCAGGCCTTCTTCCATCGCGATCGGGTTGATCAGCTTCACGGTGATGCTGACGTTGTCGCCAGGCATGACCATTTCCTTGTCCGCGGGCAGCTCGATCGCGCCGGTCACGTCCGTCGTGCGGAAGTAGAACTGCGGACGGTAGTTGTTGAAGAACGGCGTGTGACGGCCGCCTTCGTCCTTGGACAGGACATACACCTCGGCGGTGAAGTGCACGTGCGGCTTGATCGAGCCGGGCTTGCACAGCACTTGGCCGCGCTCGACTTCTTCGCGCTTCGTGCCGCGCAGCAGCACGCCGACGTTGTCGCCAGCTTGACCCTGGTCCAGCAGCTTGCGGAACATTTCCACGCCGGTGCAGGTGGTCTTGACGGTGGGGCGGATACCGACGATTTCGATTTCTTCGCCGACCTTGATCACGCCGCGCTCGACAGCGCCGGTCACTACGGTGCCGCGACCCGAGATCGAGAACACGTCTTCCACGGGCATCAGGAACGTGCCGTCCACAGCGCGCTCAGGCGTGGGGATGTACGTGTCCAGGGCTTCTGCCAGCTTCATGATGGCGCCTTCACCCAGGTCACCCTTGTCGCCTTCCAGGGCGAGCTTGGCCGAGCCGTGGATGATGGGGGTGTCGTCGCCGGGGAATTCGTACTTGTCGAGGAGTTCGCGAACTTCCATTTCGACCAGCTCGAGCAGTTCCTTGTCGTCGACCATGTCGCACTTGTTCAGGAACACGATGATGTAGCCCACGCCCACTTGGCGAGCCAGCAGGATGTGCTCACGGGTCTGGGGCATCGGGCCGTCAGCGGCCGAGCACACCAGGATGGCGCCGTCCATCTGGGCGGCGCCGGTGATCATGTTCTTCACGTAGTCGGCGTGGCCGGGGCAGTCCACGTGTGCGTAGTGGCGGTTGGCCGTTTCGTACTCGACGTGCGCGGTATTGATCGTGATGCCGCGAGCCTTTTCTTCAGGCGCTGCGTCGATCTGGTCGTAAGCCTTGGCTTCGCCGCCGAACTTGGCCGACAGCACGGTGGCGATCGCAGCCGTCAGCGTGGTCTTGCCGTGGTCAACGTGACCGATCGTGCCCACGTTCACGTGCGGCTTGGTGCGGGTGAATTTACCTTTTGCCATTTTTC
>NZ_JBXAIG010000015.1:2500-6014 GCF_058795995.1 Variovorax sp. GW823-FHT04F07 | reverse complement strand
GAGCTGATTGCGGTTGGCGCAGCACAATCCGATGCTTCGGGAGTTCACAACGCCTGATTGGCGGTTGTCTGCTGCAATAAAAAAGCGCTGATTCTTTCGAGTCAGCGCTTTTTATCTATTTGGGCCTTTGCATTGCGCAAAGCAAAAAACCCCAGTCATTGCTGACTGGGGTTTTCTGGGCTGTAAGAGCCTGACGATGACCTACTTTCACACGGGAACCCGCACTATCATCGGCGCTGAGTCGTTTCACTGTCCTGTTCGGGATGGGAAGGAGTGGTACCAACTCGCTATGGTCATCAGGCATAAAGGGTTGTCTGACTGATCACACGATCAATCAAACGAATTCATAGAGTTTGGAATCAGCTTTTGGCGAATTATTTTGAATGCGTCAACTTGGCATAACACCTTGATCAGATTGATCAAAGTTATAGGGTCAAGCCGCACGAGCAATTAGTATCAGTTAGCTTAACGCATTACTGCGCTTCCACACCTGACCTATCAACGTCCTGGTCTTGAACGACTCTTTAGGGGGCTCAAGGCCCCGGCAGATCTCATCTTGAAACGAGTTTCCCGCTTAGATGCTTTCAGCGGTTATCTCTTCCACACTTAGCTACTCGGCAATGCCACTGGCGTGACAACCGATACACCAGAGGTGTGTCCACTCCGGTCCTCTCGTACTAGGAGCAGGCTTCCTCAAATCTGCAGCGCCCACGGAAGATAGGGACCAAACTGTCTCACGACGTTTTAAACCCAGCTCACGTACCTCTTTAAATGGCGAACAGCCATACCCTTGGGACCGGCTACAGCCCCAGGATGAGATGAGCCGACATCGAGGTGCCAAACACCGCCGTCGATATGAACTCTTGGGCGGTATCAGCCTGTTATCCCCAGAGTACCTTTTATCCGTTGAGCGATGGCCCTTCCATACAGAACCACCGGATCACTATGTCCTGCTTTCGCATCTGCTCGACTTGTCAGTCTCGCAGTTAAGCACGCTTATGCCATTGCACTATCGTCACGATGTCCGACCGTAACTAGCGTACCTTCGAACTCCTCCGTTACGCTTTGGGAGGAGACCGCCCCAGTCAAACTGCCTACCATGCACTGTCCCCGATCCAGATAATGGACCTAGGTTAGAACCTCAAACACACCAGGGTGGTATTTCAACGTTGGCTCCACAAGATCTAGCGACCCTGCTTCAAAGCCTCCCACCTATCCTACACAGATCTGTTCAAAGTCCAATACAAAGCTACAGTAAAGGTTCATGGGGTCTTTCCGTCTTTCCGCGGGGAGATTGCATCATCACAAACATTTCAACTTCGCTGAGTCTCAGGAGGAGACAGTGTGGCCATCGTTACGCCATTCGTGCAGGTCGGAACTTACCCGACAAGGAATTTCGCTACCTTAGGACCGTTATAGTTACGGCCGCCGTTTACTGGGACTTCAATCAAGAGCTTGCACCCCATCATTTAATCTTCCAGCACCGGGCAGGCGTCACACCCTATACGTCCACTTTCGTGTTTGCAGAGTGCTGTGTTTTTAATAAACAGTCGCAGCCACCGATTTTTTGCAACCCATTCATGCTTCGTTGTTCACTACACACTAATAGGGCACACCTTCTTCCGAAGTTACGGTGTCAATTTGCCGAGTTCCTTCTCCTGAGTTCTCTCAAGCGCCTTAGAATACTCATCTCGCGCACCAGTGTCGGTTTGCGGTACGGTCGTTGTTAGCTGAAGCTTAGTGGCTTTTCCTGGAACCTCGTTCAGTCACTTCACGGACAAGTCCGCTCGATCGTTGGCCTCGGTATATGTGCACCGGATTTGCCTAATGCACGCCTACATCCAACTAAACCAGAATAATCCAATAACTGGATGACCTATTAAGATCCGTCCCCACATCGCACTAACAATCGGTACAGGAATATTGACCTGTTTCCCATCAGCTACGCATCTCTGCCTCGCCTTAGGGGCCGACTCACTCTACGCCGATGAACGTTGCGTAGAAAACCTTGCGCTTACGGCGAGGGGGCTTTTCACCCCCTTTAACGCTACTCATGTCAGCATTCGCACTTCTGATACCTCCAGCACGCTTTACAACGCACCTTCACAGGCTTACAGAACGCTCTCCTACCACTTGCAATAAATTGCAAATCCGCAGCTTCGGTAACTGGCTTAGCCCCGTTACATCTTCCGCGCAGGACGACTCGATCAGTGAGCTATTACGCTTTCTTTAAATGATGGCTGCTTCTAAGCCAACATCCTGACTGTTTTAGCCTTCCCACTTCGTTTCCCACTTAGCCAATTTTAGGGACCTTAGCTGGCGGTCTGGGTTGTTTCCCTCTTGAGTCCGGACGTTAGCACCCGGTGCTCTGTCTCCCAAGCTGTACTCATCGGTATTCGGAGTTTGCCTTGGTTTGGTAAGTCGCCATGACCCCCTAGCCAAAACAGTGCTCTACCCCCGATGGTAATACTTGAGGCACTACCTAAATAGTTTTCGGAGAGAACCAGCTATTTCCAAGTTTGTTTAGCCTTTCACCCCTATCCACAGCTCATCCGCTAGTTTTGCAACACTAGTCGGTTCGGACCTCCAGTACCTGTTACGGCACCTTCATCCTGGCCATGGATAGATCACTTGGTTTCGGGTCTACACCCAGCGACTGATCGCCCTATTCGGACTCGATTTCTCTACGGCTTCCCTATTCGGTTAACCTTGCCACTGAATGTAAGTCGCTGACCCATTATACAAAAGGTACGCAGTCACCCTTGCGGGCTCCTACTTTTTGTAAGCACGCGGTTTCAGGATCTATTTCACTCCCCTCCCGGGGTTCTTTTCGCCTTTCCCTCACGGTACTAGTTCACTATCGGTCAATGATGAGTATTTAGCCTTGGAGGATGGTCCCCCCATATTCAGACAGGATTTCTCGTGTCCCGCCCTACTTGTCGTTAGCTCAGTACCACACAGGTCATTTCACGTACGGGGCTATCACCCGCTATGGCCAGCCTTTCCAAGCTGTTCCGTTATGTCTTGTGCTATCACTAACAGGCTTCTCCGATTTCGCTCGCCACTACTTTCGGAATCTCGGTTGATGTCTTTTCCTCGAGCTACTGAGATGTTTCAGTTCACCCGGTTCGCCTCGCATGACTATGTATTCATCATGCGATACCTTTGCAGGTGGGTTTCCCCATTCGGAAATCTCCGGATCAAAGCTAATTTGCCAGCTCCCCGAAGCTTATCGCAGGCTATCACGTCCTTCGTCGCCTATCATTGCCAAGGCATCCACCACGTGCTCTTATTCACTTGACCCTATAACTTTGACGTTTCTTGCGAAACTACAAAATCATCTCAAGGAATATGTCAGGTCTTTCACCTGACGCGTTATGCCGTACTTCCAATATCGATTTGACTCGAAATTGAAGTTTCTTTTGACGCAATCAAAAATTCTATGTTGCTGATGGCACGGTCTGCACTAAACCTTTACGAATGTGCAGTTTCCATCAGCAACGCTGATTCGACT
>NZ_JBXAIG010000014.1:0-19161 GCF_058795995.1 Variovorax sp. GW823-FHT04F07 | reverse complement strand
GCCGTGGTCAACGTGACCGATCGTGCCCACGTTCACGTGCGGCTTGGTGCGGGTGAATTTACCTTTTGCCATTTTTCAATCCTTGAAAGAGCATGTCCCGTGTGTTGGTTTTATGTCTGCATCCGATTGCTGGTTCGCCCCGCACGGGAACAGGGCGGCACCGGATCGCAGACAAGAAGGGCCGCGCACTGCGCGGCCCCACATTCTTGAAACTTACTTCGAGCGAGCGGCCACGATGGCTTCAGCGACGTTACGGGGAGCTTCAGCGTAGTGCTTGAACTCCATCGTGTACGTGGCGCGACCTTGCGTGGCCGAGCGCAGCGTCGTCGAGTAGCCGAACATTTCCGACAGCGGGACTTCAGCCTTGATGAGCTTGCCGCCACCGATCATGTCGTCCATGCCCTGCACCATGCCGCGACGGCTGGACAGGTCGCCCATCACGTTGCCGGCGTAGTCTTCAGGCGTTTCGACTTCCACGGCCATCATCGGCTCGAGGATGACCGGGCTGGCCTTGCGAGCGCCTTCCTTGAAGCCGAAGATCGCGGCCATCTTGAACGCCATTTCGTTCGAGTCCACGTCGTGGTACGAACCGAAGTGCAGCGTGACCTTGACGTCGACGACGGGGTAGCCCGCCAGCACGCCTTGCGTCAGTGCTTCCACAACGCCCTTTTCCACGGCGGGGATGTATTCGCGAGGAACCACACCGCCCTTGATGGCGTCGACGAACTCGAAGCCCTTGCCGGCTTCCTGCGGCTCAATCTTCAGGATGACGTGACCGTACTGGCCCTTACCACCCGACTGGCGAACGAACTTGCCTTCGGCTTCTTCGACGGTCTTGCGGATCGTTTCGCGGTAAGCCACTTGCGGCTTGCCCACGTTGGCTTCCACGCCGAATTCGCGCTTCATGCGGTCCACGATGATTTCGAGGTGCAGTTCGCCCATGCCGGAGATGATGGTCTGGCCGGATTCTTCGTCGGTGCGCACGCGGAACGACGGATCTTCCGAAGCCAGGCGCTGCAGGGCGATGCCCATCTTTTCCTGGTCGGCCTTGGTCTTGGGCTCGACGGCCTGCGAGATCACGGGCTCGGGGAATTCCATGCGCTCCAGCGTGATCATGGCGTTCGGGTCGCACAGGGTTTCGCCCGTGGTGACGTCCTTCAGGCCCACGCAAGCGGCGATGTCGCCGGCACGGATTTCTTCGATTTCGAGACGTTCGTTGGCGTGCATCTGCACGATACGGCCGATACGCTCTTTCTTGCCCTTGACCGGGTTGTAGACGGTGTCGCCCTTGCTCAGAACGCCCGAGTACACGCGCACGAAGGTCAGCTGGCCGACGTACGGGTCGGTCATGAGCTTGAATGCCAGCGCCGAGAACTTCTCGCCGTCGTCAGCCTTGCGGGTCACGTCCTGTTCGTCGTCGTCCGTGCCGTGCACCGGAGGAATGTCCAGCGGCGAAGGCATCAGTTCGATCACGGCGTCGAGCATGCGCTGCACGCCCTTGTTCTTGAACGCGCTGCCGCACAGCATCGGCTGGATTTCGCCGGCGATCGTGCGCGTGCGCAGACCGTGGGTGATTTCTTCGAGCGTCAGGTCACCTTCTTCAAGGTACTTGTTCATCAGCTCTTCCGACGCTTCGGCCGCGCTTTCGACCATCTTCTCGCGCCATTCCTTGGCCAACTCGACCAGCTCGGCGGGGATCTCGCGCGTTTCGAACTTCATGCCTTGCGAGGCCTCGTCCCAGAAGATCGCCTTCATCAGACGCAGGTCGACCACGCCCTGGAACTTGTCTTCGGCACCGATCGGGATCACGATCGGCACGGGGTTGGCCTTCAGGCGGTCGACCATCATCTGGCGAACGCGGAAGAAGTTGGCACCGATGCGGTCCATCTTGTTGACGAACGCCAGACGCGGCACCTTGTACTTGTTGGCCTGGCGCCAGACGGTTTCCGATTGGGGCTGCACGCCGCCGACCGAGTCGTACACCATGACGGCACCGTCCAGCACGCGCATCGAGCGCTCGACTTCAATGGTGAAGTCCACGTGGCCGGGGGTGTCGATGATGTTGATGCGGTGCTCGGGCAGCGAGTGGTCCATGCCCTTCCAGAAGCAGGTCACGGCAGCCGAGGTGATCGTGATGCCACGCTCTTGTTCCTGCTCCATCCAGTCGGTCGTTGCCGCGCCATCGTGCACTTCGCCGAGCTTGTGGGTCACGCCCGTGTAGAACAGGATACGTTCGGTGGTGGTGGTCTTGCCGGCGTCGATGTGCGCGGAGATACCGATGTTGCGGTAGCGCTCGATGGGGGTCTTGCGGGACATGATGTACTTTCGGGTTTAAATGCGTTGAGCGCTGGGCGTCGAGCACGGGCGATTTCGCCCGGTACTCAACCCCCAACGCTCAAGAGACGTGTGTTTTTTAGAAGCGGAAGTGGCTGAAGGCGCGGTTGGCTTCTGCCATGCGGTGCACTTCGTCGCGCTTCTTCATGGCACCGCCACGGCCTTCCGTGGCTTCCATCAGTTCGTTGGCCAGACGCAGGGCCATCGACTTCTCACCGCGCTTGCGGGCAGCTTCCTTGATCCAGCGCATCGACAGGGCGAGGCGACGGACAGGGCGGACTTCGACCGGCACCTGGTAGTTCGCACCACCGACGCGGCGCGACTTCACTTCGACCATCGGCTTCACGTTGTTGATGGCAACGGTGAACGCTTCGAGGGGGTCCTTGTCCGGGTTCTTCTTCTCGATGAAGTCGAGGGCACCGTAAATGATGCGCTCGGCAACAGCCTTCTTGCCGCCTTCCATGATCACGTTCATGAATTTGGACAGCTCGACATTGCCGTACTTGGGATCCGGCAGGATTTCACGTTTGGGGACTTCGCGACGACGTGGCATTTTTCTAACCTCTTTGCTTCAGTTGGCATCGTTTCCGATACCGCGAGAGCCAGTCAGGACTCTCACTTACTCGACCCGACATTGGGTCACTTCGTTCGACAAGCCCGCCAAGGCCATCGAACACCGCTTGTTTTCTGACAGGAAGGCTTAAGCCTTCTTGGGACGCTTCGCGCCGTACTTGGAACGCGACTGCTTGCGGTCTTTCACGCCTTGCAGGTCGAGCGAACCGCGCACGATGTGGTAACGCACACCGGGCAAGTCCTTGACACGACCGCCGCGAACCAGCACGACGCTGTGTTCCTGCAGGTTGTGGCCTTCGCCGCCGATGTAGGAGATGACTTCGAAGCCATTGGTCAGACGGACCTTGGCAACTTTACGAAGCGCCGAGTTGGGCTTCTTGGGCGTCGTGGTGTAGACGCGGGTGCAGACACCGCGACGTTGCGGCGAGTTCTGCATGGCAGGGCTCTTCGAATTGATCTTTTCGACCGTTCGACCCTGACGCACCAGTTGATTGATGGTTGGCATGAATGAATTAGTCCCAAAACAACCCGACTTTGGTAGTGAAACCGCCCTTGGTCGTGACTCAAGGAAGCCGGGAATAACGAAAACGTGAAACCCTTCGGAAAATTCCGAAAAGCCCACGAGTATAGCAGGCAGGTCTGAAATGGCAATGTCAGGCGCCTGGAGCGCCCGCCACCACCCATTTCAAGGCCTTTTTTGCCCGCCTCTTACTTGATCCAGAGACGCACAGCGTCCCAGGCGCGGCCGAAGACGCCGGCCTGCTCGACCGGCTCCAGCGCGACCAGCGGCACGTCGGCCAGGGGCTGGTCGTCCAGCGTGACCTTGAGCGAGCCGACGGCCTGGTACTTGGTGAACGGCGCGACCAGCGGGTCGGGGCGCGACACCTGCGTCTTGATCTTGCTGGCGGAACCGGTCGGCACGGCGACCACGATGGCCTCGGGGCGGCCCAGCTTCAGCACGTTGGCCTTGCCCTTCCAGACGGCGGGCGTGGCGGCCGGCTGGCCGGCTTCGAACAGGCGCACGGCGTCGTAGGCCGTGTAACCCCAGTTCAGCAGCTTCTGCGACTCGTTGGCACGCACGGCCTCGCTGCTGGCCCCCAGCACGATCGACAGCAGGCGGCGGCCGCCGGTCAGGTTCGGGAAGTCGCGCTTGGCGGTGGCGATCATGCAGTAGCCGGCGGCGTCGGTGTGGCCGGTCTTCAGGCCGTCGACGGTCGGGTCGCGGAACAGCAGCAGGTTGCGGTTGGTGTCGTTGGTCGATGGGGTGCCCGGGTAGCGGTACTTCTTGATGGCGTAGTACTTGGCTTCCTCGGGGAAGTCGCGCACCAGGCGCGTGGCCAGGATGCTCAGGTCGCGCGCCGTGGTCGTGTGGCCGGGCGCCGTGAGGCCTTCGGGGTTCTTGTAGGTGGTGTTCTTCATGCCCAGCACCTTGGCCTGGGCGTTCATCATCTCGACGAAGTGCTCCACCGTGCCGCCCACGCCTTCGGCCAACGCGACCGTGGCGTCGTTGCCCGACTGCACGATCACGCCCTTGATCAGGTCTTCCACCGGCACCTGCATCTTGGGGTCGATGAACATGCGCGAACCGGGCATCTTCCAGGCGCGCGGGCTCACCGGCAGGGTCTGGGTCAGCGTGATCTTCTTGGCGCGCAGCGCGTCGAACGCGACGTACGCGGTCATCAGCTTGGTGAGCGAGGCCGGTTCGACGGGGCTGTCGATGTCCTTCTGCGCCAGGATCTGGTTCGCGGTCACGTCCAGCAGCAGGTAGCTGCGCGCGGCGATTTCAGGCGGGGCCGGCATCTGGGCGGCGGCGATCACGCCAACCGAGGCAGCAGCGGTCAGCACCAGTGCGCGAAGCGCAGTGAAAAAACGATTCATGGAGAGTGTGGGAAGAGGCGAAAACAAGCCTGAAAGGCTTTCATTCGGTGCCCGCGCGCAGATGGCGGGCGACCAAGCTTTTGAGCAGCGGCAATTGTCCGTGAAAGAAATGGCCGCCCCCGGGAATAACCGTGACAGGGAGTGACTGGGGACGCGCCCAGTCCATCACGGCGGCGAGAGGCACGGTGTCGTCGGCTTCGCCATGGACCACCAGCGCGCGCTCGTGCGCTTCGGCCGGCAGCGTGGCCACCGAGAAACGCGAGGCGGCCGTGCCGACCAGCACCAGCTGCTGCACGTCGCGTGCGGCCCAGAGCTTCTCGGCCGCGCAGCTGGCCACGAAGGCACCGAAGGAAAAGCCGGCAATGGCCAATTGGCCTTCGGGCGCGAGCTGGCCGACGACATGCAGCATGTCCTCGAGCTCGCCGCGCCCTTCATCGTGAGCGCCTTCGCTGGCGCCGACGCCGCGGAAGTTGAAGCGCACGGCCGTCCAGCCGCAGGACACGAAGGCGCGGGCCAGGGTCTGCACGACCTTGTTGTCCATCGTGCCGCCGAACAGCGGGTGCGGATGGGCGATCACCGCGATGCCGCGCGCGTCGCCGGAGGGCAGGTCGCGCTGCACCTCGATCACGCCCGCGGCGCCCTGGAGGCTGATTTTTTCGGTCTGGGAGTTCATGGCGCTGGGGTTGGCTGGGCCGGCGATGCCGGCAACGTGCACGGTACGAGCACGGGGTCCGCAGGAAAGTTCAGCGGCCGACGTCGGGCGGCAGCAGCAGCCGCTCGACGACCTGGCCGTTCTTCAGGTGCGACTCGACGATCTCGTCGATGTCCTCGGCGTCCACGAAGGTGTACCAGACCGCCTCGGGGTAGACCACCGCGACGGGCCCGCCCGCGCAGCGGTCGAGGCAGCCGGCCTTGTTGACGCGCACCTTGCCGGGCCCGGCGAGCCCCTGCTCCTTCACCTTGGCCTTGCAGCGATCGAAGCCTTCCTGCGCGTTGTGCAGGGCGCAGGAGTCTTCGCCATTCTTGCGTTCATTCAGGCAGAAGAAGATGTGGCGGCCGTAGTAGCCGGACGGCGCGGCGGGAGTGGTGCTGGGCATCGACCGATTTTATGAGCGTGCGTGCTCAGGCCGAGGGCGGCGCCGCGACAGCGCAGCCACCACGTACACCAGCACCGCGAAGGGCCAGCCCCAGCCCAGCCACTGGGCCAGGCCGTGGAAGCGGATGAAGCGGCCCTGCTCCCAGGTGGCCAGGGTCTGCGCGAAGTAGGCGCTCTCGGGCGCCTGGTTCAGCAGGCTCAGCTGGAGCACGAGCCCCATGAGCAGCAGCGCCCCGCACAGGCGGCGCGGCGCGAACAGCAGCAGCACGCCCGCGAACACCGCCGCGGCCAGCCCGACCTGCACCGGCAGATCGAGCCAGGCCCACGCATGCTCGGGGCCATAGCTCATGGCCGCCGACAGTGCCGAGGCCGCGACGCCCGCAAGCAGGATGAGCGGCAGCAGCACCGCGCGCTGCACCACGTTGCGTGCCACCAGGTAGCCCAGCAGGCACGGCACCAGCGCCCCGAGCATCACGCACAGCAGCTCCACGGCCGGCACCAGCGGTTCCAGCTCGAACTGGCGCACCGGCAGCCAGTCGATGAAGGGCGTGTCGAGCAGCCACTCGGAAATCGTCGTCTCCAGCCGCTCGAACACCTGGCCGAGGCCGAAGGTGACGGCGGCGGGGAACAGCAGCGCAAAGGGCCAGAGCGCGAGCAGCACAAGCCCACCGCGTGCGTCCTCGACGAACCATTGCGAACGCACGCGGCTCCAGTGCGCGATCGCACCGAGCCGCTCCAGCGCCGCGGCCAGCACCGCGCCGAGCACCGTGCCGGCGGTGTTCAACCCCAGGTCGACGTTGGAAGGAATGCGCGCCGGCAGATAGCTTTGCAGCGTCTCCATGACAAAGGCGATCGCCGCGCCCGCCGCCGTGGCACGCAACAGCGCACGCCACACACTGTGACTGCTGCCCGTGCGCAGCACGCTCAGCGCGCACAGGAAACCGAAGGGCACGTAGCCCGCCACGTTCACCCCGAAATCGAAACCCGTCCAGTACTTGGGCCAGGGCGCCGAGAGGTAGGCCCAGGGCGCGATCCCCTGGTCACGCCAGTCAGCGAAGGGGTACAGGCTGGCATAGACGATCAGCGCCGCATAGGCCAGCGCCAGGGGGAGCGCGGCAGACTTGTGCGGCATGTCCACCGTCGACACGGGCTCAGAAGGGCTTCACCACCACCAGGATCACGATGCCCAGCAGCAGCAGCACGGGCAGCTCGTTGAACCAGCGGTACCAGCGGTCGCTGCGGCGGTTGCCGCCCGCTGCGAAACGGCGCAGCAGCACGCCGCAGCCGTGGTGGTAGCCGATGGCCACCAGCACCAGGGCCAGCTTGGCGTGCATCCAGCCGTTGCCCGGGCCGCGCCCGATGCCGTAGCCCAGCCAGAGCCAGGCGCCGAACACCAGCGCCGGCACGGCCAGGAAGGTGGTGAAGCGCAGCAGCTTGCGCGCCATCAGCAGCAGGCGTTCGCGCTCCGCAACCGACTCGGGCGGCACCATCGCCAGGTTGACGAAGATCCGCGGCAGATAGAACAGCCCGGCAAACCAGCTGGCAATGAAAACAATGTGAAGAGATTTGACCCAGAGCATGGCGGCAGTTTAGTGGTGGCTGCACACTGACCCCTCTTCGGGGCCCTTTGCCAAGGTTTCGGGCAAAAAAAAGCCCGACGTCTTCACGTCGGGCTGGGAAGCCCTTTTGCTGTCACACATCAAGGCACCCGCTCAGGGAGGAAAAGCGGGGAGCGGCAAGCCGCCCGCTTCAGAATTTAACAAAGACGAAACAAGGTTTCAAGCGATTGAGGCAGTTTCTTTGACTTTTACAACAAAAATCTAGAACTTAAGTTCTATTAATTTCCGTAGTTGTCAGACAACTTGCCTCCAGCAGCGCTGGGCTGCGATTTCGCGCTTCAGGCACAATTTTAGATATATGACGTCACCATTTTCCCCGCTCGCGATGTTCCCCGCCGGCCGCCCGCGACGGCTGCGCCGCGATGCCTTCACCCGCAACCTGGTGCGCGAGCATGCGCTGACGACGAGCGACCTGATCTACCCGGTGTTCGTGCAGGAAGGCGAGAAGCGCCGCGACGCCGTGCCCTCGATGCCCGGCGTGGACCGCCTGAGCCTGGACCTGCTGCTGCCCGTGGCCGAGCAGTGCGTGCTGGCCGGCATCCCGGTGATGGCGCTGTTCCCGGTGATCGACGCCAGCCTCAAGACGCCCGCGGGCGACGAGGCCTTCAACCCCGACGGCCTGATTCCCCGCGTGGTGGCCGCGCTCAAGGCGCGCTTCCCCGAACTGGGCGTGATGACCGACGTGGCACTCGACCCCTACACCAGCCACGGCCAGGACGGCCTGCTCGACGACACCGGCTACATCCTCAACGACGCCACCGTTGAAGTTCTGGTGAAGCAGGCACTCACACAATCGCAAGCTGGCGTCGATATTGTGGCCCCGAGCGACATGATGGACGGCCGCATCGGCGCGATCCGCACCGCGCTCGAAGCCCGCGGCGACATCCACACGCGCATCATGGCCTACAGCGCCAAGTACGCCAGCGCCTTCTACGGCCCCTTCCGCGACGCCGTCGGCTCGTCCGCCACGCTCGGCAAGAGCAACAAGAAGGTTTACCAGATGGACCCCGGCAACAGCGATGAAGCCCTGCGCGAGGTCGCCATCGACATCGCCGAAGGCGCCGACATGGTCATGGTGAAGCCCGGCATGCCCTACCTGGACATCGTGCGCCGCGTGAAGGACGAGTTCCGAGTGCCGACCTTCGCCTACCAGGTGAGCGGCGAGTACGCCATGCTGAAGGCCGCTGCCCAGAACGGCTGGCTCGACCACGACGCCGTGGTGCTCGAAAGCCTGCTGGCCTTCAAGCGCGCCGGCGCCGACGGCGTGCTGACCTACTTCGCGCTTGACGCCGCCCGGTTGCTACAAAAATAATAGCTACTGCGGCATGCCTGCCGCACCTCCACGGCACTTCTGGCGTGGAAGAAGAACCACCGGGGGCGAGTGTCCATGCGCATCTTCGAAATCAGCCGCTCGCAGGTCAGCGAGCACGCCTCGCTGGCGCCGCTGGCCGTGCCGGGCGCCTGCGCCGCCGCCAGCTACCTCTGGATTTCGCTGACGCGCGACGAATTCCGCGCGGCCCAGCCCGAGGTGCAGCAGATCCTGCAGACGCTGTGCCAGACCCAGCTGGTCGACCTGCACGTGGCCGACCTGCTCAACGACCAGTTGCCCTCGCACTACGACTACACCTCGCTGTACGACGTGCTGGTGTTCCGCCGCCTGGCCACAGGCAACGGCGCTGAAACCGGCAACAGCGGGGAGCCTTCGCTGCCGCAACGCCCCTCGCGCGGCGGCCCGCCGGTGCTGCGCCGCATCGACACCCGCCCCGTCGGCTTCGCGGTGTTCGACCGCGTGCTGCTCTCGGTGCACCCCGAGGACGGCACGGTGCGCGACGCCTTCGCCGCCCGGCTGCTGGCGGCCGCCTCGTCCGACGACCGCGGCACGCCGGCGCTCGACGTGCGCGCCACCTCGGCCCGCCTGCCGGCCAGCCCCGCCGACCTGATGCTGCGCATCGTCAACCTGATCGTCGACGGCTACCTCGACATGCGGCGCGAGCTCACGAAGCAGCTCGACCACTGGCAGACCGAGCTCATCGACCCGCGCAGCCGCTTCACCAACTGGAGCGCGCTGATGGAGGCGCGCCAGTCGCTGCACCGCCTCGACGAGATCTGCGAAGACCAGCGCGCCGCCATGCAGGACTGGATCGATTCGCTCGAAACCCTGCCCGTGCCGCAGGGCGAGACTGCGCAGCGCGAGCGCGACCTGATCATGGTGCGCAGCCGCGACGTGCTGGAGCACATCCAGCGCGTGGTGCACCACGTGCACCGGCTCGAGCAGAACGCCGAGACCGCCGTGCAGATGCACTTCAGCGTCCAGGGCCACCGGGCCAACGACATCATGCGGGTGCTGACCGTGCTCACCGCCATCTTCCTGCCGCTCAACCTCATCGCCGGCATCTTCGGCATGAACTTCGAGTTCATCCCGCTGGTGCACAAGGCGGACGGCTTCTGGATCGCGATGTCGGCCATGCTGGTCATCGCGGTGCTGCTGGTCCTGATCTTCTGGCGCAAGCGCTACCTGGCCCGCACGCGCTGAGCGCCCTCCCCGCTCCCGCGAGCGCCCATGAAAAAAGCCACGCAGATGCGTGGCTTTTCTAATCAGCTCGGGCCGCCCCGGAAGGCGGCTGGCTTCGCGGCCAATTACTTGGCGACGGCGCCCGAACCTTGCTGGGCTTGAACGCGTGCGTCCATCGGGTTCACCATGGTCGAGATGACCTTGCTGTTGACGCGCGAACCCGAGGTCACGTTCTGGTCGGGAGCGTAGGCGGTGCGGATGGCTTCGGCTTCGACGATCGAACGGTCCTTCGACACGGCCACGGTTTCCGCGCCGCGCGAACCGCGCACGACGTTCTGGTTCGGGGCTGCGGCGGTGCGCTGGGCTTCGGCGTTGACTTCGTCGCGGCTCTTGGACGAGATCACTTGGGTCACGCCTTGGTACGTTTCGGCTTGGGCGCCGGTGGCGGCCAGGAGGGTCAGGGCGGCGGCTGCGAAAATGTGCGAGGTCTTCATGTCTGTTCCTTGTGTTCGGCTAGATGGGATGTCCACCAGGCTTGCACGTTGGCTCGCCTGTGCGGCGAGTGTCAGCCGGAATTCCTTCGGGAAAACACTCGGTTCAGAGACACGGTGTTTCCTGTAGCGAAACAATCAGTCAACAAAGTCGTGCACGCAAAAAAACCGGGCACAAGGCGCCTGACTGCTTCCGGCTTACACCAGAACCCCGCGCCGGTCCTATCCGGCAAAACCCCCGAGAATCGGCACACCGCGCTCCCTCGCGAAAAACAACGGGTTTCACTGACATGGACAGTCTCGATCTGATCAAAACCTTCCGGGAAGTCGCCTCGCACGGCAGCTTCTCCCAGGCCGCCAAGCGGCTCGACATGTCGAAGGCCACGGTCAGCAAGTACGTCGCCGAACTCGAGACCCGCTTCGGCGTGCGCCTGCTCAACCGCTCCACGCGTTCCGTCAGCCTCACCGACGCCGGCCAGCTGCTGCTGGAGCGCAGCACGCCGATGCTCGAGATGGTCGAGCTCACCCAGGCCGAGCTGCAGGAGCGCGCCAGCCAGCCCGGCGGCCGGCTGCGCATCTCGGCGCCGCACGGCATGGGCAACGGCGAGTTTCCCGACCTGCTGGCCGATTTCATGCGCCACTACCCCGACGTGAGCATCAGCCTGCAGCTGACCAACCGCACCGTCGACCTCGCCGAGGAAGGCATCGACGTCGACATCCGCAGCGGCCCGGTGGAAGACGCCAACCTCATCGTGCGCAAGCTGCGACTCATCCACATGGTGGTCTGCGCCTCGCCGGTCTACTGGAAGAAGCACGGCAAGCCCGCGCACCCGCAGGAACTCGCCCACCACGAGGCGCTGACCCATTCGCTGCTGGGCACGCAGCCCGCGTGGCGCTTCGATGACAACGGCCAGCCGCTGGACGTGCAGGTCAAGAGCCGCATGGACTGCACCGAAGGCGCGCCGCTGATCCGCGTCGCGATGCGCGGCTTCGGCGTGATCTACCTGCCCTCGCTGCTGGTGCAGTCGCACATCGACAGCGGCGAGCTGGTGCCGGTGCTCGAAGGCTATGCGCGCAAGGACATGTGGCTGTCGGCCGCCTACCTGCAGCGGCGCCACAACAGCGCGGCGCTGCGCGCGCTGCTCGACTTCCTGCAGACCCGGGTCGGCGCCAAGAAATAGAAATGAAAAAGCCCGGCACTGCCGGGCTTTTTTCTTGGGACGTGCCGGATCAGCCGACGTGCTTGGCAAAGAAGGCCAGCACGCGTTCACGCGCCGGCTTCGCCGCCTCGGCGTTGTACGAGCCGCGCTGGTCGCAGTTGAAGCCGTGGTCGGCTTCGTAGACATGCACTTCCACCTCGGGGTGCGCCTTCTTGAAGGCCTCGATGGTGTCCAGCGGAATCCAGTGGTCGCGGTTGCCGAACTGCGCGAGCACCGGCACCTTCGGCTGGCGTGCGTTTTCTTCCGGCGTCGTCATGCCGCCGCCGTAGTACGGCGCGGCAGCGGCCAGGCCCGGCAGCAGGGCCGCGGCGCGCCAGACCAGCAGGCCGCCCCAGCAGTAGCCGACGATGCCGACCTTGCCCGCCTTCGAGGCGTAGGCGATCGCGGTTTCGAGGTCCTGCAGCACGCCGGGCGCGGGCAGCGCCTCGACCGCGGTCTTGTAGCCGAAGCCGGTCTTCATGTCGTCGTCGCTGTAGCCCAGCTCGACGCCGGGCTTGACGCGGTGGAAGGTCGACGGCGCCACGGCCAGGTAGCCGTCGGCCGCGTAGCCGTCGGCCACCGAGCGGATGTGCGAGTTCACGCCGAAGATTTCCGGCACCACCACCACGGCACCGCGCGGCGTGCCCGCGGGCTCGGCCACGTAGGCGGGAAAAGTGAAGCCGTCCTTGGCGGTGAGGTCGATGAATTGGCCCATGGGGTTCTCCTGAAACGATGGAATGAAAAAAGAAAAAGCGGGTCGGCTTGCGCGCCGTCAAGCGCGCAGCGCCCGCTCGACGAAATCGAGCCGGTCCTGGCCCCAGAAGATCTCGCCGTCGATCACGTAGCTCGGCGCGCCGAACACCTGGATGTCGATCGCTTCCTGCGTGTAAGCCTCGTAACGCTCCTGCACCGCCTGGCTTTGCGATTGCTCGGCGCGCTTGGCCGGCAGGCCGCATTCCGCGACCAGGGCTTCGAGCAGGTTCGGGTCGCCGATGTTCCGCTCCTGAACCCACACGGCCGCGAACACCGCCGCGCTGATGCGCATCGCGGCCTCGGTGCCGTCGTGCATGTCGACCGCGATGATCAGCCGCGCGGCATCGTCGCCGGCCACCGGAAAGAACTTCGGCTTCGGGTTCAGCGGCAGGCCCAGGTGCTTGGAGAAGCGCGCCAGCTCGAGCAGCCGGTAGGCCTGGCGCTGCGGTGCGCGCTTGCCCAGCGGCAGGCCGCCCGACACGGGGAACACGCTGCCCATGTCGATGGGCCGCACGCGCACGGTGGCGCCGGCGGCCGCGGCGATGGCGGCAAAGCGGGTATGCCCCAGATAGGTCCACGGGCTCTGTGGCGCAAAGTAATAGTCGATGGTCTTGTGCATTCAGTAACCTCCGTGCTGCGCACACTGCGGTGCGAGCTGGCTTGGGCCGGCGCGGTGCTCATGCTCGTGCTCATGCGCCAGCCCTCGGTGATGTAATCCAGGCCGTCGGTTTTAACTGACGCACAGTTTCTCTGCAGGAGGTGGGATTTGGACCAGGTGCTCTTGATCACCGGCGGTGGGCGCGGCATTGGTGCCGCCACGGCCTTGCTCGCCGCGAAGCGCGGCTATGCCGTGGCCGTGAACTACGCCAGCAACTCGCTGGCCGCCGACGAGGTGGTGCGCACCATCCGCGCGGGCGGCGGCACCGCCATGGCGGTGCAGGCCGACGTGGGCGACGAAGCCCAGGTGCTCGCGATGTTCGCGAAGGTCGACGCCAAGCTGGGGCGCCTCACCGCGCTCGTGAACAACGCCGGCGTGGTCGACGTGCAGGCGCGCGTCGACGAAATGAGCGTGGCGCGCCTGGAGCGCATGTTCCGCATCAACGTGATCGGCAGCTTCGTCTGCGCCCGCGAAGCCGTGCGCCGCATGAGCACGAAGCACGGCGGCGAAGGCGGCGCCATCGTCAACATCTCCAGCGGCGCCGCGCGCATCGGCTCGCCCGGCCAGTACGTCGACTACGCGGCCAGCAAGGCGGCCATCGACACCTTCACCATCGGCCTGGCCAAGGAAGTGGCCGACGAAGGCATCCGCGTGAACGCGGTGCGCCCCGGCGTGATCGACACCGACATCCACGCCTCCGGCGGCCAGCCTGGCCGCGCCGCCGAGATGGGCCCAGGCGTGCCGATGAAGCGCAGCGGCACCGCCGAAGAAATTGCCGGTGCCGTCCTGTGGCTGCTCTCGCCCGAGGCCAGCTACACCACCATGGCCCTGCTCGACGTGACCGGAGGACGATAACGATGAGCACCTCCATGGACCTCATCAAGCCGCTGGTCACGCTGGTGGCCATCGTCAACCCGCTGGCCATCGTGCCCTTCTTCATTCACTACACGCAGGACTACTCCGACGCCCAGCGCAAGCGCACGGTGCGCATGTCGGCGTTCAGTGCCTTCGTGGTCATTGCCGTGAGCGCGCTCATCGGGCTGCAGCTGCTGTCCTTCTTCGGCATCTCGATCGCGAGCTTCCAGGTCGGCGGCGGCCTGCTGCTGCTCATGAGCTCGATCTCGATGCTCAACGCGCAACCGGCCGAGAGCAAGACCAACGTCGATGAGTTGCGCGCCACCGAAGTGAAGGCGTCGATGGGCGCCTCCATCGCGGTGGTGCCGCTCACGATTCCGCTGCTCACCGGGCCGGCCGCGATCTCCACGGTGGTGATCTACGCCGACAAGACACAGCACCTGTGGGAGCTGGGGCTGCTGGTCGGCTATGGCGTGGTCGTAGCGCTGGCGACCGCACTGGCCTTTTCGCTCGCGCAGCCGATCGCGCGGGTGCTCGGCAAGACCGGCATCAACATCATGACGCGGCTGATGGGCCTGATTCTCGCGGCACTCGCGGTCGAGGTGATGGCCGACGGGCTCGGCAAGCTGTTCCCGATCCTGTCGAAAGTCGCCTGAACAGGTTCAGGCCAGCATCTTCTCGATGACCTTCCAGTGCGCCGGCTCCACCGGCGTGATCGACAGCCGGTTGCCCTTGCGCAGGATGACCAGATCGGCCAGCTCGGGCTTGGCGCGCAGCTCGGGCAACGCCAGCAGCCGCGTCTTGCGCAGCGCCTGCACGTCGACCAGCAGCCAGCGCGGGTCTTCCTTCTTCGCGCCGGCGTCGTAGTACGGCGACTTCGGGTCGAACTGCGTCGGGTCGGGTTGGATGCCCGAGGCCACGCGCGCGATACCGGCGATGCCGGGCTCGGGGCAGCTCGAGTGATAGAACAGCACGCCGTCGCCGACCTTCATGCCGTCGCGCATGAAGTTGCGCGCCTGATAGTTGCGCACGCCGGTCCACGCCACGGTGGCATCGGGCGCGGCGAGGGCATCGTCGATCGAAACCTCGTCGGGCTCGGATTTCATCAACCAGTACTGGGGCATGGCGGCGGTCTCGCGAAGGGGATTTCGCGGAATATAGCCGCTCGCCCCGGCACGGTACCGGGGCGGCGCTGGCTTACGGTGTCACGTAGTCGGACACCACCACCCACTTGCCGTCCTTGATCTGCGACAGCCGCGACTGGTCGTTGCCCAGGCGCTTGGTGGCGGTGTAGGTGCTCTTCGGGCTGCCGAACATGTCGGGCTCGAAGGTGATGCTGTCCATCGCCTTGATGAAGCTGTCGGTCGTCAGGTTCGGGCCGGCCTTGGTGGCGGCCTTGATGAACGAGTCGATGATCACGTAGCCGTACACCGAGAACACGGTCGGGTCTTCGTTGAACTTGGTCTTGTACTTGTTGGCCCAGAAGCGCAGCGGCTGCGACTGCTCGTCGGTGTAGGGGTTCTGCACCGTCATGGTGGCGTACACGCCGTCCATGGCCTTGCCGCCGAGCTTGTGGATCAGGTCGGTGTAGGCCGCGCTCGAGCCCAGGAAGGTCGGGTTGAAGCCGGTCTTGCGCGACTCGCCCACGGTGCCAATGGTCTCGCGGATGATGGTGCCGAGCACCACGAGGTCGCAGTTGGCGGCCTTCATCTTGGCGACCTGCGAGCTGAAGTCGGTGGCGCCGCGCTTGAACGAAGTCTTCTCGGCCAGCTCCATGCCCGCGGCCTTCAGGCCGGCCTCGGCGCCGCGCTGCACTTCCAGGCCGAACTCGTCGTCCTGGTAGATCGTGCAGACCTTCTTGGCGCCCTTGTCCTTGATCATCTTGGGCAGCGCCAGGCGGATCTGGTCGTAGTAGGTGGCCGCGAACGAATACTTCAGCCGGTTCAGCGGCTCGTACATTTCGCGCGCCGCCGTGATGGGCATGTAGTTGACGACGTTCTTGTCGAACTGCACCGGCATCGCCGCCATGTTCTGCGCCGTGCCGATGTGGCCGGCCATGATGAAGATCTTTTCCTGGTTGACCAGCTTCTGCGCCGCCAGCACCGCCTTCTTCGGGTCGTAGCCCGAGTCTTCGACGAAGAGCTTGAGCTTGCGGCCGTTGAGCGTGCCCTGCTCGTTGAGTTCGTCCACGCGCAGCTGCATGCCGTTGCGCGCCTGCTTGCCGAAGCCCGCCAGCGGACCCGACAGGTCCTGGATGGTGCCGATGCGGATCTCGTCCTTGCTCACGCCCTGCTGCTGCGCGGACGCGAGCGTCGCGATCAAGCCCAGCACGGCCAGCGTCGTCAATGTCTTGAGCTTCGTCATAGCGTTGTCTCCTCGGGTTGGCAAAAAAGAGGTCAGCGGTACATGGCGTCGATGCGCTGCGCGTACTTGGTCTGCACCAGCTTGCGCTTGAGCTTCATCGTCGGCGTGAGCTCCTCGTCCTCGGCGCTGAGCTGCGTTTCGAGCAGGAAGAATTTCTTGATCTGCTCGACGCGCGCGAACTTGGCGTTGACGCGATCGATCTCGCCCTGGATCAGGTCCTGCACTTCCTGCGTGCGTGTCAGGCTCTCGTAGTTGCTGAACGGCACGTCGTGGTCCTGCGCGAATTTCTCGACGTTCTCCTGGTCGATCATGACGATCACCGTGAGGTAGGGCCTCTTGTCGCCGATCACCACGGCATCGGTGATGTAGAGGCTGAACTTGAGCTCGTTCTCCAGCTCGCTCGGGGTCACGTTCTTGCCGCCTGCCGTGATGATGATGTCTTTCATCCGGTCGGTGATGCGGAAATACCCGTCCTCGTCCATCACGCCCACGTCCCCCGTGTGCAGCCAGCCGTCGGCGTCGATGGTCTCGGCGGTCTTCTCGGGCAGGTTGAGATAACCCATGAAGACGTTGGGGCCGCGCACCAGGATCTCGCTGGTGGCCGGATCGATGCGCACCTCGTTGTAGCCGGTGGCCGGGCCGATGGAGCCGGGCTTGATGCGCGTGACGGGCACGGCCGTGGAGGCGCCGCACGACTCCGTCATGCCCCACACCTCGAGCATGGGCACGCCCAGCGCGAGGTACCACTTGACCAGCTCGGGTGAAATGGGCGCCGCGCCGGTCACGAGAAAGCGCGCGCGGTGGATGCCGATGAGCTTGCGCGCGTTGTCCAGCGCCAGCAGCCGCGCCAGCCGGAACTTCAGACGCAGCCCCGTGCCGATCTCCTGCCCCGCGAGCACCCTGTTGGCGATGGTCTCGCCCACGCCGATGCTCCAGTGGTAGGCGGCCTGCTGCAGCGGGCTGGCCTCCTTCAGCGCGATCATCACGCCCGAATAGAACTTCTCCCACACGCGCGGCACGCCCGTGAACACCGTGGGCGCGATCTCGCGCACGTTCTCGGGCACCGTCTCGGGGTTCTCGACGAAGTTGAGGATCGAGCCCGTGTACATCGCGAAGTACTCGCCGCCCATGCGCTCGGCGATGTGGCACAGCGGCAGGAAGCACATGCGCTCGTCTTTTTCATCCTGCGCGATGAGCGTGTTGTAGCCGCGCGCGGTGTACACCAGCCCCGCGTGGCTGTGCATGGCGCCCTTGGGCTTTCCGGTGGTGCCCGAGGTGTAGACCAGGATGGCCAGGTCTTCGGGCCGGCACGCGGCCACGCTGCGCTCCACCGCCTGCGGGTCGCCCGCCAGATGCGTGCGGCCGAGGGCGCGCAGCGCGTCCAGGCTCATCACGCCCGGGTCGTCGAGCTCGCGCAGGCCTTCCATGTCGAACACGACCACGCGGCGCAGGCCGGGCAGGCGGGCGCGCACCTCGAGCGCCTTGTCGAGCTGCTCGTCGTCTTCCACGAAGAGCACCGTGGTGCGCGAGTCTTCGCACAGGTACTGCACCTGCGAGGCGGCGTCGGTCGGGTAGATGCCGTTCGACACACCCCCGCAGCTCAGCACCGCCAGGTCGGCCAGCACCCATTCGATGACGGTGTTCGAAAGAATGGACGCGCACTCGCCGCGCGTGAAGCCGATGGCCTGCAGGCCCGCCGCGATCTCGCGCACGGCCTCGGCCGTCTGGCGCCAGCTCCAGCTGCGCCAGATGCCCAGCTCCTTCTGCCGCATCCAGATGTTGTCGCCGCGCTGGCGCACGGCGTTCCAGAACATGGCCGACAGCGTGTCGCCGGGCACGAGGATGTCGTGGCCGGGTTCGATGGTTCGCAGATCCCAGAGTCCTTGCATGGCGACGGCTACCTCCAGGTCTTCTTCTTTTTCCAGCGCCGCTCGCCGCGCACGCCGTCGTCCTTGACACCCAGGTAGAACTCCTTGATGTCGTCCTTCTCGCGCAGGCGTTCGCACGAGTCTTCCATCACGATGCGACCGTTCTCCAGCACGTAGCCGTGGTCGGCGGCGTTGAGCGCCATGTTCGCGTTCTGCTCCACCAGCAGGATGGTGGTGCCGCGCTCGCGGTTGATGCGCACCACGATCTCGAAGATCTCCTTGGTGAGCTTGGGGCTCAGGCCCAGACTGGGTTCGTCCAGAAGAATGAGGTGCGGCGCCGCCATGATGGCGCGCGAGATCGCCAGCATCTGCTGCTGCCCGCCCGAGAGCAGGCCGGCGTCCTGCGTGGCGCGCTCGCGCAGGATCGGGAAGTAGGTGAAGACGGTCTCGATGTCCCGCGCCACGCCGTCGCGGTCCTTGCGCGTGTAGGCGCCCATCAGCAGGTTGTCCTTCACCGACAGCAGCGGAAACACCTCGCGCCCTTCGGGCACGTGGCTCAGCCCCTGCTGCACGATGAAGGCCGGGTCTTTCGCCGTGATGTCCTGCCCCTGGAACTCGATGCTGCCCTTGCGCGGATCGATGATCCCCGAGATGGTCTTGAGGATCGTCGTCTTGCCCGCCCCGTTGGAGCCGAGCACCGTCGCGATCTCGCCCTTGCGCACCTTCAGGCTCACGCCGCGGATGGCCTTGATGGGGCCATAGGCGCTCTCGACGTTGAGCAGTTGAAGCACGACGTCGCTCATGGCACTGCTCCCTGATTCAAGGCGGAACATGCAGAGCCATCACGCCACCACGAAGCCCGGTGTGCGGTGCGGCGTGGGCGCCCCCTCTGTGCCGCCGAGGAGCGCAGCGTTTCGCGGATCAGGGCTCGCAGCTGTTTGAGCGAAGCGAGTTCTGCGAG
>NZ_JBXAIG010000013.1:6633-27824 GCF_058795995.1 Variovorax sp. GW823-FHT04F07 | reverse complement strand
CCCGCAGCGAAATCAAGGAGGAGGGGCGAAGCCCCGGGGGACATTCGCGGAGGGAAGTACCCGGTGGCCTGGGCACGCGCCCTGGATCAGCCGCCGTACAGCCAGGGCTGATCGAGCAACCGGGAGCCCAGCAAGCGCATCGCCATGTCGCGCCCGAAGCGCACCGCACCGGTGGCATGAAAGATCTCGCCATTGCGACGCGCACGCGCCTGCACTTGCGCGTTGCGTTCCCAACGTGCCTCGGCATAGCGTGCGAACGCAGCCGGCACCCCCAACGCCGAGGTATCACCCAAGGCATCCGCCAACGCGATCGCATCCTCGATCGCCATGCCAGCGCCTTGAGCGAGGTACGGCACCATCGGATGCGCAGCATCGCCCACCAGCGCCACGCGCTCGTGCGCCATGTCGCCAGGCCCGGCCACGGGCGCACGGTCGCTCAGCGTCCACGCACGCCAAGCAGGCATCGCGTCGAGCAATGACTGAAGGCTCGCACAGCTGCGCCCCATCGCCTGCTTCAGCGCGACAAGGCTGCTGGCCTGATCCCAATCGCGCGCATCGCCAGCCGGTGCAGATTCGGCAATCACGACGACGTTGAGCGCATCCCCAGCACGCACCGGGTACGCGACCGCATGCAAACGCGGCCCGAGCCACACATCGACGCGCGAACGACGCAGCGCCGCAGGCAGGTCGGCCTGACGCACCAACGCACGCCAGGCTGTGTGGCCCGTCACGCGCGGTGGTGCGTCGGCGGATTCGGATTCGAGCTGCGCCCGCACCAGGCTCCACAGGCCGTCGGCCCCCACCAGCGCCTCGCCCTCCCACGCACGCGCGTCGGTGCTCGAGACGCAGACCAGGTCGTCGCTGGTCTCGACCTGCCGGATGCGCGCGGCCGTGACCAGCGAGCCCGTGCCCTGCGCGCGCACGGCATCGAGCAGCAGCGTGTGCAAATCGGCGCGGTGCACGCAGCAGTACGGCGCGCCGTAGCGCTGCTGCATGGCATCGCCCAGCGGCATGCGGGCCAATTCGGCGCCGCTGCCGGCGCTGTGGACCACCAACGCCTCGGGGCGCGCCGCGATGGCTGCGAGGCCGCGGCCGAGGTCGAGTTGTTGAAGGCGGCGGGTGGCGTTGGGGCCGAGCTGCACGCCGGCGCCGATTTCGCCGAAGTCGGCGGCCTGTTCGAAGACGTCGGCGCGGTGGTGGGCGCGGGACAGCGCCAGCGCCGTGGCCAGTCCCCCGATCCCGCCCCCGGCGACGAGGATGTGCGCGGGCATCGGACTCAGCGTCCGGTGCTGGGCGTGGTGGAAGTCAGCGCGGGGCTGCTGTGGCTGTCGGCCGGGTCGGCGCCAGCGGGTTTCTTGGGGGCACAGCTGCCGCAGCTGTCGCACGAGCCGCAGCCCGAGGTCTTGGCCAGCGAGGCGGCGAGCTGATCGGCGCGGGCCTGATCGATGAGGCCCGCGCGCTGCGTGCCGGCCGCGAACTTGCGCGCGGCGCCACGGCGCCAGCCGGCAGGCATCCAGCGCCAGACCGCGTAGAGCGCGGCGGCCGCGACGATCAATCCGACGATCAGTTGCTGTGTCATGTCTTCTTCAACCCTTTCCCTGTGGTTTTACCCCGCGCCGAAAGCGAGTGCAATGCGATAGGTCAAGAAGCATGCCACGTATGCCAGGGCGAATAAGTAGCCCGCCATGATCCACACGTATTTCCAGGAGCCGGTTTCGCGCTTGACGGCCGCCAGCGTCGAGATGCACTGCGGCGCGAACACGTACCAGACCAGCAGCGACAGCGCGGTCGCCAGCGACCAGCTGCCGGCGATGAGCGGCTCCAGCGCACTGGCCACGTCGTCGCCGGTGGCCGAGAGCGCGTACACCGTGCCCAGCGCGCCCACCGCGACTTCGCGTGCGGCCATGCCCGGCACCAGCGCGATGGAGATCTGCCAGTTGAAGCCGATGGGCGCGAAGATGTGCTCCAGCCCGCGGCCGATCATGCCGGCCAGGCTGTACTGGATGGCGGGGCCGGTCGCGCCCTCGGGCGGCGACGGGAAGGTCGACAGGAACCACAGCAGGATCGTCAGCGTGAGGATGATCGTGCCCACGCGCTGGATGAAGATCCACGCCCGCTCATACAAACCCAGCAGCAGGTTGCGCGGGTTCGGCCAGCGGTAAGCCGGCAGTTCCATCAAGAGCGGCGAGTGCCGCGTGCTGTCGCGAAAGCGCTTCATCACCCAGGCCACGGCCATCGCCGAGACGATGCCGAACACATACAGCGCGAACAGCACCACCCCCTGCAGGTTGAAGATGCCGCCCACCTCGCGCGCCGGAATGAAGGCCGCGATGAGCAGCGCATACACCGGCAGCCGCGCCGAGCAGGTCATGAGCGGCGCGATCATGATGGTCGTGATGCGGTCCCGCCAGTTGCTGATGGTGCGCGTGGCCATCACGCCCGGAATGGCGCAGGCAAAGCTCGACAGCAGCGGAATGAACGAGCGGCCCGACAGGCCCACGGTGCCCATCAGGCGGTCGAGCAGGAAGGCCGCGCGCGGCAGGTAGCCGGAGTCTTCGAGCGCGAGGATGAACAGGAACAGGATCAGGATCTGCGGCAGGAACACGATCACGCCGCCCACGCCCGCGATCACGCCGTCGACCAGCAGGCTCTGCAGCATGCCTTCGGGCATGTGCGTCTTGATGAGGTTGCCCAGCCCTTCGGTGCCGGCCTTGATGGCGTCCATCGGCACGTTGGCCCAGCTGAACACGGCCTGGAACATCAGGAACATGGTGACCGCCAGCACCAGCATGCCCCACACCGGGTGCATCACGACGCGGTCGATGCGGTCGCTGGTGTCCAGGCTGCCCACGGGCTCCTTCACGGCCAGGCCGAGGATGCGGCGCACCTCGCGCTGCGTGGCGAGCACGTCGTCCAGGCCGGGCGCCTTCCAGGGCTGGGGCGCCGCGGCGGCGACCGGTGCGTCGAGCGCCTCGAGCAGGTTCTTCGCGCCGCCGGTGTGCACGCCCACGGTCTCGATCACCGGCACACCGAGTTCGCGCGAGAGCACGGCGGTGTCGACCGCGATGCCCTGCTTCTTGGCCATGTCGGTCATGTTGAGCGCCACCACCATCGGCAGGCCCAGCTGGCGGGCTTCGAGCACCAGCCGCAGGTTGAGGCGCAGGTTGGTGGCGTCGGTCACGCACACGAGCAGGTCGGGCAGCGCTTCCTGTGCCTGGCCGGTGACGATGTCGCGCGTGACGGCTTCGTCGGCGCTCAAGGCGTTCAGGCTGTAGGCGCCCGGCAGGTCGAGCACGAACACGCGGCGGCCGGTCGGCGTGCGCAGCGTGCCTTCCTTGCGCTCGACGGTCACGCCGGCGTAGTTGGCGACCTTCTGGCGGCTGCCGGTCAGCAGATTGAAGAGCGCGGTCTTGCCGCAGTTCGGGTTGCCAAGCAGCGCGATGCGCGCGGGCTGCGCGGTGGCACCGAGGCGGCCCGGCCCCTGGATGACGGCTTCAACCATGGTTCGCGGCTCCCGGCGTGACGTGGATCAGCGCGGCCTCGTGGCGGCGCAGCGCGAAGGTGGTGTGGCCCAGGCGCACGGCCAGCGGCTCGCGGCCCGGGGTGCCGGTGGCGACGATGCGCACGGCCTCGCCCGGCACGAAGCCGATTTCGGTCAGGCGCAGCACCAGCTCGCGGTCGTCCGCGCTGTCAGGGCGGGCCACGTCGAGCACGGTGGCCCACTGATGGGACGGAAGCTGGTCGAGGCTCAGCGCGGTGGTGGTCGGCGCTGCGCCGAGGTCGTTGTTTCGCACGGTGGAGGTGCGCCCCCCGGAAACCCCGGGACACGCCAGTAAGCAAAAGCCAGATGCTAGCAATTCTCACTCGCGAAAACCTGACCAACCCCAAAAAGTCCCGGGTCAGCCGGAAATGAGCGCGTCCCCCGGGGCCGGACTCAGTTCAATCCGAGCATCCCGCGCAGCTTCGACAGGTCTTCGGCCAGAGTGTTGACTCGCCCGGCCAGCATCTTGCGGTCGCGCTCGGTGAGCTTCGAATAGGTTTCGAAGCCGCCATCGGCCGTGCGGTACTTGGCCAGCGTGTCGAACACCACCTTGAAGTTGGCGTCGGCCTTCTCGGCGAACGGCTTGTCCTGCTTCACGACCAGCGGGCGCAGCAGCTCGACGATCTTGTAGGCGCCCTCGAAGTTCGACTGGAAGTCCCACAGGTCGGTGTGGCTGTAGCGGTTTTCCTCGCCGGAGATCTTGGTGGCGGCCACCTCTTCCATCAGTACGGCGGCGCCGCCCACGACCTTCTCGGGCGGGAAGGTCAGCGCGCCCAGGCGCTTTTGCAGCTCGAGCACGTCGGCCAGCAACTTGTCGGCCACGGGGTTCAGGTCCTTGGTGCTCTTGAGCGTCCACAGGCTGTACTCGATGCGGTGGAAGCCGATGAAGGCCGGGTCTTTCTCGGCCTTCTCGTGGTCGTCCGCGCGCGAGTCGATCGACTGGTCGAGGTCGGTGAACAGCTCGGCCACGGGCTCCACGCGTTCGTAGCTGGTGCGCGTGGGCGCGTAGAGCTTCTTGGCCTTCTCGATGTCGCCGGCCTTCACGGCGGCAGTGAACACGCGCACGTCGGCCGCCAGCTTGCGCACGTTCTGCGTCACGTAGATCTTGTAGTCCGAGATCGGACCGACCAGCTCGAGCGGCGACACGGCGGCCTGCGCGCCGACGGCGTAGAGCCCGGCAAAGCCTGCGACGAAAGCGGCGAGGAAGCGGCGGCGGAACTGCACGGTCATGGATCTCCTTGGATGCGATGCGGTGGTGATGAAAAGGGAAAGCAAGGATCAGGCGGCCAGCAGGCTGCGCCCGAGCCAGTCGTCAGCGCCCTGCACGCCGGGCAGCGTGAAAAAGAAGCCGCCGCCGATGGGCTTGATGTATTCCTCGAGCGGCTCGCCGTCCAGGCGCGTCTGCACGGCGACAAAGCCCTTCTCGAGGTCGGCCTGGTAGCAGATGAACAGCAGGCCCATTTCGAGCTGGCCCGACTTGGTGACGCCGTTCGAATAGTTGAAAGGCCGGCGCAGCATCAGGTTGGCGTCCGAGGCCTTGGTGCGCGGGTTCGCCAGGCGGATGTGCGCGTCCATCGGCGTCGCCTTGCCTTCGGGGTCCTTGGTGTAGTCCGGCACGTCGTGCTCGGTCTTGCCACCGTCCAGCGGCGCGCCGCTGGGTTTCAGGCGGCCCATGATGGCCTCCTGTTCCTGCAGCGGCGTGCGGTCCCAGCGCTCCACGAAGTTGCGGATGATGCGCACCGCCTGGTAGCTGCCGCCCACGGCCCAGGCGGGCTCGTCGCCGCTCGGCTGCACCCAGACGTGCTTGTTCATGAGCGTGTCGTCGGCCGAGTCGGGGTTGGCCGAGCCATCGCGAAAGCCCAGGAAGTTGCGCGCGCTCTCCGCCGGCTGGCCCGCCACGGCCGGGATCGGCGGCACGGAGCCTTCCTGCTTCCAGTGCAACACCAGCAGGTCGGGCGTGTTCTTGATGATGTCGCGCAGCGCGTGGATGTTGGTGTCGGGCGTGTTGGCGCAGAACTGGATCGACAGGTCGCCGTGGCACAGCGCCGCATCGAGCGCGTCGTTCGGATGGCGCTGCATCGGTTTCAGGCGCAGCGGCTTTTTCTTGTCGAGGCCGAAGCGCTCGTCGAACAGCGAGGCGCCGACCGACACCGTCACGGTGAGCCCGTCGGGCTGCACCACCGGGCCGAGGATGCCGGAGCCCGCGGGCGGCAGCTTGGGGTCGGGGTCGGTCTGCGGGCCGCCCTGCGTGAGGAAGGCGATGCGCTCGGTGAGCGTGCGCATCAGCCGCTCCAGGTCGGCGCGGTTCTCGGCCAGCACGTAGAACGAGGCGATCATGCCGGCCGTCGGACGCGGCGTGACGACGCCTGCCTGGTGCTTGCCGCGGAAGGGCACGCGGTCTTGCGTGTGGGTGCTCTGCGGCGCGTCGGTGACCTGCGCGCCGGTGTCGGGCGGGCCCGGAATGGCCGCGCCGGCGCGCGCGCTGGCGGCGAGCCCGGCAAAGGCCACGCCCGCGGCGCCGAGCATGCGGCGGCGGTGCGGCGAGGCAGGAGCGGTGTCGTTCTTCTTCGTCGGTTCCATGGGGTCGTCGTTCTCTCTCAACTCATTCCAGACCGAGCGCGGCGTTCACCTTGCCCAGTTCCTCGGCCAGCGCGCGCACCGGCACGGCCAGCGCCTGGCGCTGCGCGTCGTCCAGCGGCGCGGGCTGGAAGCCTTCGCCGGCGCGGTACGGCGCCAATGCGGCGTCGAAGGCGGCAAAGCGTTCGTCCACGGCCTTCTGCTGCGCGGGCGCGGCCTTCACGAGCAGCGGCTGCAGCAGGTCGGCGATCTTCTTCGTGCCTTCGTAGCTGCCCTGCAGGTTCACCAGCTCGGCATGGCCGTAGTGGTCTTCGCCGCCGGCCGGCAGGTTGTCAGCCACGCGGCGCAGCAGCTTCGAGGCGGCGCTGGCGAGCCGCTCGGGCGGCACGCTCAACTCGCGCAAGCGCGCCTGCAGCGTCTCGGTGTCGGCCAGCAGCTTCTCAAGGACCGGGGCCAATGCTTTGGGATCGCCCTGGCCGTACAGCGCGTACTCGATGCGATGGAAGCCGCTGAAGCCCGGGTCGGCCTCGCGCTTCTCGAAGTAGTCGGCGCGGGCGTTGATGCGCGCGTCGAGGTCGGCGAACAGCTCGGCCATCGGCTCGATGCGCTTGTAGGCCTGGTGGGCCGGCGCGTAGAGCGCGCGCGCCTGCGCCAGGTCGCCGGCCTTGACGGCATCGGCCAGCGCGCGCACCGCGTCGTCGAGCGTGGCGGCCTCCAGCCGCAGGAACACCTGGTACTCGGCCAGCGCGCCCACGTAGTTGACGAGCGAGGGCCGCGCCTCCTCGGCCAGCGAGGCCGCCGACGGCGTGACGTGCAGCTTGCCGCGCGGGTTGCTCAGCAGGCCGCAGGTGATGGCGAAGTCGCCTGGCGAGAGCTTGACCGTCATGGTCTGCGAGAAGCCGGGCGCGATGTTCTCGCGCTCTTCGACCACCATCACGCCGTCGAGAATTTCCCACTCGAGCGCGCGGTTCGACTGGTTGACGATGGTGAAGGTCGTGCGCCCCGCGGGCACGGTGATCTCGTTCGGGTCGCAGGCGTTGCCGCGGATCGTGACGGTGACGGCATGGTCGACCGCCTTGGGCGGCGCCTTGCGCGCCTGGTTCGAGGCGTACCAGAAGGCCGCGAGGCCGGCGACGACCAGCAGCGCCGAGGCACCCACGGCGACGCGCATGAGCGTCGATGACGAAGAAGAGGAAGAAGACATCGGGGAAGAAAGATCAGCCGGCAGTCGCCGTGCGCGGCGCCGCAGCAGCCGCCGGGCGCAGGAAGAAGAACAGGGCCACGGCCAGGAAGGCCAGGTAGACGATCACCTCGCCCACCACGGGCGCGGCCTGGTAGCCCAGCAGGCCCGACAGCACGGCGCCCACGGGGCTGTCCATCGGCAGGGTTTCGCTCATGTCGAACACCACGGTCTGCAGCTGGTTCCACACGCCGGCCTCGTGCAGCTTGCGCAGCACGCCGGCCAGCAGCCCGGCGGCGACCAGCAGGATGAACAGGCCCGTGAAGCGGAAGAAGCGGCGCAGGTCGAGCCGCACGCCGCCCGAGTAGATGCCCCAGCCGACCACCACCGACACGGCGATGCCCGCGAGCGCGCCCACGGGCGCTTCCCAGCCGGTGCTCTGCTGGAACACGGCCAGCAGGAAGAAGACCGACTCCAGCCCCTCGCGCGCGACCGCGAGGAACACCATGCCGATCAGCGCCCAGCCCTGCCCATCGGCATGCTGCGCCAGCGCCTTGTCGATCGACGCGTGCAGCTCGCCCTTGATGGAGCGGGCGGCCTTGCGCATCCAGAACACCATCGTGGTCAGCATGACCACGGCGATGAGCCCGACCACGCCCTCGAACAGCTCCTGCTGCTTCTGCGGAAACTCGGCCGCCAGCAGTTGCAGGCCGGCGCCGGCAAAGAACGACAGCGCGGTGGCCAGCAGCACGCCGACCCACACCGCGGGCATCAGCACGCCGCGACCGCTTTGTTTCAGGTAACTGGCAACGATGCCGACGATCAGCGCGGCCTCGATGCCTTCGCGCAGCATGATGAGAAAGGGAATGAGCATCTCGGGACAGAAGAATGTCCTTTGAAAAATGCCCCGATGTGGTGCATTTTTCAAGGAACGGCCCGAGGATACCCCATCAAATAAGATTTATTCTCAATTAGGGGTATTCGACCCCGCCCCGCTCACAGGGGCAGTTCGAGGATGCGTGCACTGACCGTGTCGCCGTCGACGATCAGCTCGGCCACGGCGATAGGCAGCTTGAATCGGCGCGGGCCGGCGCTGCCCGGGTTGACGTAGAGCACACCGCCGCGTTCTTCGACCTTGGGTTGGTGCGAGTGGCCGGAGATCACGACACGCACGCCGGCACCGGCGGGGTCGATGTCGATCTGAGAAAGGTCGTGGATCGCGTAGACATGCACGTCGCCGACCTTCAGGAATGCCCTCTCTGGAATGGCCCCGGCCCACGCCTCGCGGTCGTTGTTGCCGCGCACCACCGTCAGCGGCGCGATCGCGGCGAGTGCGTCGAGGATGCCGGCGTCGCCGATGTCCCCGCCGTGCACGATGAAGTCGCTGCCCTGCAAGGCCGCCACGGCCTGCGGACGCAGCAGGCCGTGGGTGTCGGAGATGAGCCCGACGCGGATCAAGCCCGACCCGTCAGGCCGCCAGCAGCTGCCGCAGCACGAACGGCAGGATGCCGCCATGCTTGTAGTAGTCGACCTCGATCGGCGTGTCGATGCGCAGGCGCACCGTCACCTCCTGGTGCGTGCCGTCGGCGCGGTGCACGACCAGCTTCACGTCCATCTGCGGCTTGAGTTCGCCGCCGATCACGACGTCGATCTTTTCCTCACCCGTGAGGCCCAGCGTCTGCCACGAATCGGCGCCGCGGAACTGCAGCGGCAGCACGCCCATGCCGACCAGGTTGGCGCGGTGGATGCGCTCGAAGCTACGCGCCACCACGGCCTTGATGCCCAACAGCTGCGTGCCCTTGGCGGCCCAGTCGCGCGACGAGCCCGTGCCGTACTCCTCGCCGCCGAACACGATGGTGGGCGTGCCCGCTGCCATGTACTTCATGGCGGCGTCGTAGATGAACATCTTTTCGCCGCCCGGCTGGAACAGCGTGACGCCGCCCTCTTCCTGCGTGCCGTTGGCGTCCGGCGGAATCATCAGGTTCTTGATGCGCACGTTGGCGAAGGTGCCGCGCACCATCACGTCGTGGTTGCCGCGGCGCGAACCGTAGCTGTTGAAGTCGGCCTTGGGCACGCCGTGCGCCTTGAGCCAGATGCCCGCGGGCGAGCTTTCCTTGATGGAGCCAGCCGGCGAGATGTGGTCGGTGGTGATCGAGTCGCCGAACAGCGCCATGACGCGCGCGCCCTGGATGCCCGCGTCCGACGCGTGCGGCTGCATCTGGAAGCCTTCGAAGAACGGCGGTTCGGCGATGTAGGTCGAGGTGGGCCAGTCGTACACCTGGCCGGTCGTGCCCTTGATGCTCGTCCAGAACTTGCCCGGATCGCTCTTGACCTTCTCGTAGTTCGCGCGGAACGACTTGGCGTTCATCGCGAAGCGCAGGTTATCGTCGATTTCCTTCGGCGTGGGCCAGATGTCGCCCAGGTACACGTCCTTGCCGCCCTTGCCCTTGCCCACGGGCTGGGTCATGAGGTCGGTCATCACGTTGCCCGCGATGGCGAAAGCCACCACCAGCGGCGGCGAGGCCAGGAAGTTGGCCTTCAGGTTCGGATGGATGCGCGCCTCGAAGTTGCGGTTGCCCGAGAGCACGGCCGCGCCGATCAGGTCGTTCTTCGTGATGGCTTCGTTGATCTCGGGCGTGAGGTCGCCGGCATTGCCGATGCAGGTGGTGCAGCCGTAGCCCGCGAGGTAGAAGCCCAGCTTCTCCAGGTACGGCAAGAGGCCCGCCTTCTCCAGGTATTCCGTGACGATGCGCGAGCCCGGGGCCAGCGAGGTCTTGATGTGCGGCTGCACCTTCAGGCCCGCTTCCACCGCCTTCTTGGCCAGGATGCCGGCCGCGAGCATCACGCTCGGGTTGGAGGTGTTGGTGCACGAGGTGATGGCCGCAATGAGCACGTCGCCGTTGCCGATGGTGACGTCGCCCTTGGGCGCCGACGGCGCCGTGGCGCTGGTGTGGGCCGCGGCCTTGGTGGAGCGGTTGGCCACCATCTCGATGACCGGGCGCGGCGAGCCGGGCGGCGGCGGGGGCACCTCGGTGTCGCCGCTCTGGCCTTCGCGCGTCAGCGCATAGCGCTGCTTGAGCTTGTCGGCCGGCTGGTTGAAGCCGTTGGCGTCGTTGGGCTTGCTGTACAGCTCGGCGAACTTGGTCGACAGGTCGCCCAGGTTGATGCGGTCCTGCGGGCGCTTGGGGCCGGCCAGGCTGGGCGAGACGGTGCCCAGGTCGAGCTTGACGACCTTGGTGTAGTCGATGTCGCCCGGCGCGGGCATGCCGAACAGGCCCTGCGCCTTGTAGTAGGCGGCGAAGCGCTCCACTTCCTCCTTGGTGCGGCCCGTGCCTTCGAAGTAGGCCACGGTCATCTCGTCGACGGGGAAGAAGCCCATGGTGGCGCCGTACTCGGGCGCCATGTTGCCGATGGTGGCGCGGTCGGGCACGGCGATGGACGCGGCACCGGGGCCGAAGAACTCGACGAACTTGCCCACCACCTTTTCGGCGCGCAGGATCGAGGTGACGTACAGCACCAGGTCGGTGGCCGTGACGCCTTCGCGCAGCTTGCCGGTGAGCTCGAAGCCCACCACGTCGGGCGTGAGCATGTAGACCGGCTGGCCCAGCATGGCGGCCTCGGCCTCGATGCCGCCCACGCCCCAGCCGACCACGCCGATGCCGTTGATCATGGTGGTGTGGCTGTCGGTGCCCACCAGCGAGTCGGGGTAGTACACGGGCGTGTCGCTCTTGTCGGCCGGGCTCTTGTAGACGCCGCGCGCAAAGTACTCGAGGTTGACCTGGTGCACGATGCCGAAGCCCGGCGGCACGACGCCGAAGGTGTCGAAGGCCTGCATGCCCCACTTCATGAACTGGTAGCGCTCGTTGTTGCGCTGGAACTCCAGCTTCATGTTCAGGTCGAGCGCCTTGGGTGTGCCGTAGTAGTCGACCATCACCGAGTGGTCGACCACCAGGTCGACGGGCACCAGCGGCTCGATGGTCTTGGGCGACTTGTTCAGCTTGGCGGCCACGCTGCGCATGGCGGCCAGGTCGGCCAGCAGCGGCACGCCGGTGAAGTCCTGCAGCACCACGCGGGTGACGACAAAGGGAATTTCGTCGGTGCGCTCGGCATTGGGCGCCCAGTGGGCCAGTTCCTCGACGTGCTTGGCCGACACCTTCTGGCCGTCGCAGTTGCGCAGCACCGACTCGAGCACGATGCGGATCGACACCGGCAGGCGCTCCACCGAGGGGTACTGCTTGGCCAGTTCCTTCAGCGACCAGTACTTGCCGGACTTGCCCGACGCGGTCTTGAAGGTCTTGAGGGTGGACGCAAACGCGTGCGCCGGGGCTTTGGCCATGAGAAGACTCCTGTGTGTTCGTGGAAGCCTCTCAAGGATAGCGAGGTTCAATGTCAGTGGCTGTAGTCGGTCTTCCTTGTCGGGCTCTCCCGGAACTATCGTTCTCATAGCGAAAACGCCCGCCGCACGGGGTGCGGCGGGCGTGGAGCGGACGGTCGTCAGGCGTTCAGGCCATCGCCATCTGGGCACTGGCCCGGGTGCGGCGCAGGCCGGTCCATTGCAGCTCGGCCAGCACGACCACGCACAACGCCTGCGCCAGCACCCAGGCCATTCCCAGCGCGGTGACCGCGAACACGCCGCTCACCAGGAGGGCCACGCAGGCCACCGCCCAGGCGAAGTTGCCGACGACCACGAGGCCGATCAGCGTGCGCGGCGGCGTGGCGCGGCTGGCCATGAAGGCGGCGGCTGCTGCGTAGGCCAGCAGGAACACGCCGGTGCCCATGAGCAGCCAGGCCGGCAGGCCGGTCAGGGAGGCGAGGACGTCGGTGAACGCCACCTGCAGCGCGCCGGTCGCGGCGCACGAAGCGGCATCGGCCCACATCACGTTCGACAGGAAGCGGGGGGAAGCGAAAACAGACATGTGGATCTCCTGGGTGGGTACGCTGCAGGCCAGTCCTGCTGCGTTGGGGTCGATGATTCCGCCGGGCGTGGATCGCGTCGATGACCTGGGAGGTCATGGCGCCGCGCCGCCGCCGCGCCAGAATGCGGCTCCATGAACACCCCCCGCACCCATTCGTCCAAGGCCGCCGCTGGCCTTCCCGGCGCGCGCGACCCGTTCGGCGCCCACCTGCGGCACTGGCGCACCCACCGCCGCCTGAGCCAGCTCGACCTGGCGCAGGAGGCCGAGGTCTCGACCCGCCACCTGAGCTACGTGGAAACCGGCCGCGCCGCGCCCAGCCGCGAGATGGTGCTGCGGCTGGCCGAACGGCTCGATGTGCCGCTGCGCGAGCGCAATGCGCTGCTGGTGGCCGCCGGCTTCGCGCCCATGTACCGCCAGCGCTCGCTCGACGACCCGGCCATGGCCTCGGCGCGCCGCGCCATCGACCTCGTGCTGAAGGGCCACGAGCCCTTCCCCGCGCTGGCCGTGGACCGCCACTGGAACCTGGTGGCGCACAACGCGCTGGTGCCGCTGCTCATGGAAGGCTGCTCGGCCGAATTGCTGAAGCCGCCCATCAACGTGCTGCGCCTGAGCCTGCACCCCGAAGGCGTGGCGCCGCGCATCGCGAACCTGGCGCAATGGCGCACGCACCTGCTGGAGCGGTTGCAGCAGCAGATCGCCGCCACCGGCGACACCGTGCTGCAGGCGCTGCACGACGAGCTGGAGGGCTACCCGCCGCCGGCCGTGAGCCACGACGCGCCGCTGCTCGACACCGCCCTGTCGGCCGTGGCCGTGCCGTTCCAGGTGGTCATGCCCAGCGGCGTGCTGAGCTTCATCAGCACCATCACCATCTTCGGCACGCCGGTGGACGTCACGCTGCAGGAACTCGCGGTGGAGTCGTTCTTTCCGGCGGACGAGCAGACGGCGGCGGCGCTGACGGCACTGGCGGCGCAGCAGGCGCGCTGAGGCCGGCGCTGCCGTCCGCGTTGCGCGCCGGCCCTTCGAAGTCGTCCACCTGGATGACCTTGTCGGCCGCCTGCAGGTAGGCCAGCGCCAGCGCGGGGTCGCTGGCCGATTGCGCCGCCTCGTCGAGCGAGCGCGTGCGGCGCAGCACCTTGTTGAGCGCGGCCGTCTCGTCGCCCAGCCGCGCGCCGAGCGCCATCGCCTGCATCAGGTCGCGCAGGCCGCCCGGGCCGGGCTCCGACAGATCGGGCACGAGCCGCGCGACCACCCCCGGGCGCGTGCGCAGCAGCTCGGCCAATGCCATCAGCTGCACGTCGCGCAGCGGCGCCAGGTGCGCGGTGCGGCGCAGCACCAGCGCACCGAGCAGGCGCCGCCCCGGTGTCGGCAGGTTGGCGTACAGGTCGCGCAGGATCTTGCCGGCTTCGTCCAGCTGCAGCCGGATCGCCGCCTGCGCAAAGGGCAGCAGTTCGGGCGCCGCATCGACGCGGTAGCGCCACACGCAGGCGCTCGCCAGGTACAGGTGGGCCAGCACGTCGCCCAGCCGCGCCGACAGCAGCTCCATGCGCTTGAGCTTGCCGCCGAGCAGCCCCATGGCCAGGTCGGCGGTGAGCGCGTACTTGGCGCTCATGCGCGCGATGAGGCGCGCTTCGCCCGCCAGCGCCTCGGGCGGATCGCCGCGCACCGGCGCGCCGAAGAGGCTGTGCCACAGGTTCACCGCCACGTGCTTGCCGTGCGCGATGAGCGCCTGGCCCAGCGCCGTTTCGTCTTTCGCCTGCACCGCCGCCATTTCGTCGAGCACGTGCGGGTGGCAGCGCACCGCGCCCTGTCCGAACACGATGAGCGCGCGCGTGAGGATGTTCGCGCCCTCCACCGTGATCGCGATCGGCGCCTGCCGGTAGGCCACGCCGAGCAGGTTCGACGGGCCCGAGATGATCCCCTTGCCGCCGAGGATGTCCATGCCGTGGTTCACCGCGCGCCGCCCGGCCTCGGTGAGCTGCACCTTGAGGATCGCGCTGGCCACGCTGGGCCGCTCGCCCTTGTCGAGCGCGGCCGCCGTGAAGCGGCGCGCGGCATCGGTCGCGTACAGCTGCGCCGACATCTGCGCGACCAGCCCCGCCACTGCGTGGAACTTGCCCACCGGCAGGCCGAACTGCTCGCGGATCTGGCCGTAGGCGTTGCTCACGTACAGCGCGGTCTGCTGCATCGCCGAGCCCAGCGCGGGCAATGAGATGGCGCGCCCCGCAGCCAGGCACTCCATCAGCATGCGCCAGCCCTGCCCCACCTGCGGCTCGCCGCCGATGACCCAGTCCATCGGCACGAACACCTGCCGGCCGTGGATCGGGCCGTTCATGAAGGCGCTGTCCATCGGGCGGTGGCGCCGGCCGATCTCCATGCCTTCGTGCGGCACGGGAATCAGCGCGCAGGTGATGCCCAGCTCACGCTGGCTTTCGTCGATGGCATGGAACGCCAGGCCGACCACGGTGGCGACCGGTGCGAGCGTGATGTAGCGCTTGTCGAAATCGACCAGGAAGCCGCGCGTGCGCCGGCCCTGGAACTCGCGCTCGACGAGCACGCCGCGGTCGGGGATGGCGGCGGCGTCGGAGCCCGCGTAGGGCGAGGTCAGGCCGAAGCACGGCAGTTCGCGGCCGTCGGCCAGGCGCGGCAGGTAGTGGTCTTTCTGCGCGTCGGTGCCGTAGCGCAGCAGCAGCTCGGCCGGCCCGAGCGAGTTGGGCACCATCACCGTGACGGCCGTTGCCACGTTGACGCTCGCGATGCGCGCCACCACCGTCGCATGCGCGTAATGGCCGAAGCCCAGGCCGCCGAAGGCCTCGGGAATGATCATTCCGAAGAAGCGCTTCTCGCGCAGGAAGCGCCACACCTCGAGCGGCAGGTCGTGCGCCTGGTCGATGGCGTGGTCGTCGAGCATGCGGCACAGCGCGGGCACTTCGTTCGCCAGGAAGGCTTCTTCGCGCGCGCTGAGCTGGTTGGGGCCGGCGGCTGTCAGTGCGTCGAAATCAGGGCGCCCGGCAAAGAGCTGGCCTTCGAACCCGACCGTGCCGGCCTCGAGCGCGGCGCGCTCGGTGTCGCCCAGCGGCGGCAGGGCCTTGGAGAAAGGCTGCATCGCCCATCTGCCGATCAGGGTCGCCAGTGGCATGGGGTCTCCTTGCGCCGCACCGGAGCGCGCGGCATGCGTCCATTCTTGGACGGCACGGGCCCCCGACGGGGCCGGCCAAGGGCGTTCACGCGTGTCGGAGACGGGCTCGCGCGGCCCGCAGGCTCAGCGGCGCTTGGGCGCCTGCCCGGCCGGCGCGGCGGCCGGCACGGGTGCATTCGGATCGCGCCAGCCGTACTCGACGTAGCGGCGGATCACGAGGCAGCCCGGCGGCGAATCGATCAGCGAGACCGACGAGGTGGGTTCCTTGTCGTCTGTGTAGACCGTGTAGATCGGCAGCAGCGGCGTGCGCTTGTAGTTCTTCAGTTCCTGCTCGGCCACGCTGGCGCAGGTGAAGGGCGCGACCGAGATGCGCTCGGCCGCCACGGTGCACGCGCCGCTGTCGTCGGGAATGGCGGTGATCGACGCGGCCACGCCCGCGTTCGGGTACTGGATGCCGACCAGCGAGAACACCGGGCCGGCGTCGGGGCGCTTGCGGTCCCAGTCGAGCAGCACGTCGTGCGCGCGGCTGCCCTGCACAGTGAGCGTGGCCAGCCGCGTGATGGCGGGCAGGCAGCGCTGCACGCCCACGCTGGCGGCGGCGCGCGTGAGCGTGTCCTGCGGCGCCGCGGGCGGGGCCAGCACGCCCTGCGCAAACGCGCTGCCGGCCATCGCGAGCACACAGGCGGCAGCGGTGAATCGGGCCAAGGCGGTCATCGGTGTCGCCTTCACGCGTAGAGGCTCTCGATGGCCGCCGAGTAGAGGCGCACGTTCTCCTCGCCTTCCGGGTCGAGCCTGGCGATGAGGGCGCGGGCGCGCTCGCGGTAGGCCGGCAGGTTGGCGTCGTGCTCGGCGAAGGCGCGCCGCAGCGCCTGCCCGCCCTCCTCGCAGTCGAAGCCGTGGTAGCGGTAGCCGCAGTCGCCGATCAGGTGCGAGTTGTGGATGAGCGGCCAGCCGCCGTACAGCGCCTCGTAGTAGAGGTAGTTCTGCGCGTTCTCCCAATGGTGCGCAAAGACCGCATCGATGGCGCCCGGCAACACCTGGTACAGCGGAAAGCGCCCTTCGAAGGTCGCCAGGCCGTGCCGCACGAGGTCCAGGCTCTGGGCGAAGGCGACGAAGTTCGGCTTGTCCTTCAGGTGGAAGCTGTTGTAGACCCACATCTTCTCGATGAGGCGCGGCTGCGCGCGGTGCGCCGACTCGCAGCCCAGCATCGGGATGAAGCTGGTCTTCACCATGCAGATGTTGGGCTCGAAGATGGCCACGCGCCACTGCTTGCGCCCCGGTTCGTAGGCGAAACGCTTGCCCTCGGCGCCGCGCGCCATCGCCTTCTCGACCACCATCGGGCTCCACAGGTGCGGCATGAGCTTGGTGGGCGCGCGGAAGGTGCTCGCGAAGTACGGCTTGCAGGAGGTTTCGTACTCGGGCAGCGTCCACACCTCGTCGTAGGGCGCGCCACTGACCAGCATGCCGTGCGGCTTGTTGAAGGTCATGCGCTCGATGTCGATCACGTAGTCGTTGCCCACGCGCATCGAGACGATTTTTCCGCCGCGCTCGCGAAACGCCACCGACCAGTCGCGCCCCAGTTGCGCGCTCATCTCGATCATGAGGTCGAGCTCGTGCGCGGCGGTGGCCATGTCGATGATCGGCACCGGCGAATCGGCCAGGAAATTGGTGGCGTCGGCCGGGCCGCCGTCGCCACCGCCGGCCACCAGCACCGTGCGCTCGACGCAGGGCGAGCGCAGCAGCAGCATCACGAGGAACAGGCAGTTCTGGTAGACGCCGTTCTCCCACAGGCTCTGCTCGCCCTTGCGGATAAAGATGGAGACGCCGACTTTCAGCCGGGTCGGTGCAGCGGCCGCGCGCGGGCCTGCGGTGGGGTTGTGCACCTCGCTCATGCGGCCACCTTCGCGTTACCGGCACGGAACGCCGGATCGCCGCCGACCAGGTTCAACAGCCGCTGTGCGTAGCCGTCGATGTTGGCGGGGTGCATCGGGTCGATCGCATCGAACACGCGCTGGCTGCGCGCGCGGTAGTCATCGAGCTGCGCGTCGTGGCCGCGCACGGCCACGGCCAGCTGTTCGGCACCGACGGCGATGTCGAAGTCGGGGTAGTAGTAGCCGGCGTCGCGCAGCCAGGGCGAGTTGTGCACCAGCGGGTAGTTGCCGTACAGCGCGTCGAGGTAGCTGTAGTTCTGGTCGTTCTGCCACTGGTGCGACACCACCGCGTCGGCGTGCTGCACCATGAAGCCGGCGAAGTCGTGCCGTCCGTGGAAGGTGGCCTTGTGCTGGCGCACGATGTCCAGCGAGTTGGCCAGGTAGAGCATCGTCGGATGGTCTTTCAGGTGCAGCGTGTTGAGCACGTGCATCGCCGCGACGTGCTCCGGGTTGGCGCGGTAGGCCCCGTCGCTGATCAGCATCGGGATGCTGCACGACTTCACGACCGAGATGTTCGGCTCGAAGATCGCGACCCGGAAACCCGGTTGCTGCGCCGTGCGCGGCTGGTAGCCGAAGCGAAAGCCCTGCGCCTGCACCTCGTCCACGCGCTGCGCCAGGAACTGCGGCGACCACAGGTACGGCACCTCGTGCACCGGGCAGCGGTGCAGCGTGCGCATCATCGGCGCAAAGGCCGTGTCCTTGGGCAGCAGCCAGATCTCGTCGCAGCGGTCGGTGGCGCCGAAGTGCCCCTTGTCGGCAAAGACGATCGGCTCGGCCAGCGCCACGAAGGGCTGCCCCACGCCGTGGAAGGCCACGCGCCCGCCGCAGGCGCGGAAGTACGACAGCCACTGCACGTCGAGCGCGCCCGCCATTTCGATGACCACGTCGAGCGCGTCGGTCAGCTCGCGGGCGCGGCCCAGCGAGAGCCCCATGGCCGACAGGTCGACCTGCGGCGGCATCGCCTGCTGGTCGCCCGCGTCGATGAGCGTGACGGACTCGACGAATTCGATGCGTTGCAGCAGCCGGGCCAGGAACAGGACGTTCTGTCCCATTCCGTTTTCCCAGATGTTCTGCCCCGCGTGAGAGAGGACTGAAATACCGATGCGCATGGCCGAAGTGTGTACCAAAAAAACAATGGCTCCCGCGCGCAGGGCACGGGAGCCACCGGACCGGGGGCGTCGGCCTAGCGGCCTTTTACTTCCACTTCCAGCCGATGCCCGCGTTGACGCCCCACTCCTTGCCGGTGGAGCTCAGGCCCGCGCCCCAGGAGATCTTGCCGTCGTCCGACAGGGCCTTGAAGGTCAGCGCCACGGCGCTGTAGCCCTTGTACGAACCCATGCCGATGCCGATCGTCTTCTCGCCGGGGTACAGCGTGGGCAGGTAGGTGCCCGACATCGCGAAGGCCATCGCCGAGCCCGAGTAGGCGATGCGCGCCACGTCGCCCACCTGCTTTTGCACCTGCTGCAGCTGGCCCAGGTTGACCGCGTCGCCCGGCAGCACGCCCGGTGCCACGTTGCTGATGCGCGTGGGACCCGAAGTCTCGGTGCCCAGCGTGATCTGGTTGTAGTTCACCGACCCGTCGGGGTTGGTGGCGTACTGCACGCTGCTGGCCTTCGCAGCCGCCGAGACCGCCTTCAGCTGCGCCACGTTGGTCGCGTCGCTGTCGGCCGAGCCGGCTGCCACGCCCGTGATCTGGCGGAACTGGCTGTTGGCCGCATCGCCCACCGACACCGCCGCCTGCGTGCTGGTCGTGGCCTTGATGGCCGCTTCCTGCTGCGCATTCGCGCTGCCCGGCACGTAGCCAGCCACGCCCGCCGCCCGCGAGGCCACCGAGTTCGCACCCAGTGCCACGCCGCCGGTCTGCTGGACCACCGCGCCGAAGCCGATGGCCGTTCCCTGCGCGATGTTCTGCGCCTTGCTCAGCGGCGTGCCGCCGGCGTCCGCACCGTCACCCAGGGCCACGCCGCCGCCACCGGCACGGGAGTTCGCGCCGATCGCCTGCGAGCCCGTGGCCAGCGCCCCGGTGCCGATGGCGATGGCGTTGGTGCCCGTGGCCTGCGCCCCGAAGCCCACCGCCACCGCGCCGTCGGCCGTGGCCCGCGCGCCGTTGCCGGCGGCGAAGGAGTTGGCGCCGCTGGCTTCGGAACGCGGCCCGATCGCCACCGCTTCCGCACCGCTGGCCTTGGAGTCGGTGTTGGTCGAGTTGGCGTGGAAGTACTTGGTGCCTCCGTTGTAGATCGAGCTGACCGTCGTGCTCAGGCTGCCGATGCCGCTCATCGCCGTGCTCAGGCCGGTCGACGTCGAGGTCGACAGGCTGGAGAGCCCGCTGGCCGCGCCGCCCACGCTGGTGGACAGGCTGTCCAGGTTGCTGTTGGTGGTGCTCAGGCCGGTCGACAGGCTGTTGACGGTGCTGTTGGTCGTGCTCAACCCGGTGGACAGGCTGCTCACGTTGCTGTTCGTCGTGCTCAGGCCCGTCGACAGGCTGCCGACGGCGCTGTTGGTCGTGCTCAGGCCGGTCGAGAGGCTGTCGACGCTGCTGCCCACCGTGCTCAGGCCTGTCGACAGGCTGTCGATGCGGCTGGCCGAGGTGCTCAGGCCGGTGGACACCGAGCTCGACAGGCTGTTCACGCTGCTCGTGACCGTGCTCAGGCCGGACGACGTGGAGGTCGAGAGGCTGTTCAGGTTGCTGTTCGTCGTGCTCAGGCCCGACGAGAGGCTGCCGACATTGCTGTTGGTCGTGCTCAGGCCGGTGGACAGGCTGCCGATGCTGCTGTTGGCGGTGCTCAGGCCGGTCGACAGGCTGCCGATGCCACTGTTGGCGGTGCTCAGGCCGGTCGACAGGCTGCCGATGCTGCTGTTGGCGGTGCTCAGGCCGGTCGAGGTCGAGGACGACAGGCTGCCCAGGTTGCTGTTCGTCGTGCTCAGGCCCGTCGACAGGCTGAAGATGCCGCTGTAGGCGGTGCTCAGGCCGGACGAGAACGAGGTGGACAGGCTGCTGACGTTGCTGTTGGTGGTGCTCAGTCCGGTCGACAGGCTGTCGATGCTGCTCGTGGCCGTGCTCAGGCCCGACGAGGTCGAGGTCGAGAGACTGTCGACGTTGCTGTTCGTCGTGCTGAGGCCGGTCGAGAGGCTGTCGATGTTGCTCGTGGCGGTGCTCAGGCCCGAGGACGTGGAGGTCGAGAGGCTGCTGACGTTGCTGTTGGTGGTGCTCAGGCCTGTGGAGAGGCTGGAGATGCCGCTGGTGGCGGTGCTCAAGCCAGTGGACAGGCTGCCCACATTGCTGTTCGTGGTGCTCAGGCCGGTGGACAGGCTGGAGATGCCGCTGGTGGCGGTGCTCAGGCCGGTCGACAGACTGGAGATGCCGCTCGACGTCGAAGTCGACAAGCTACCCACGGTGCTGTTCGTGGTGCTCAGGCCGGTGGACAGGCTCGAGATACCGCTGGTGGCGGTGCTCAGGCCGGTCGACAAGCTGTCGATTCCGCTCGTTGCCGTGCTCAAGCCACTCGACGTCGAGGTCGACAGGCTGCTGACGTTGCTGTTGGTCGTGCTCAAGCCAGTGGACAGGCTGGAGATGCCACTGGTCGCCGTGCTCAGACCGGTCGACAGGCTGTCGATTCCGCTCGTGGCCGTGCTCAGGCCAGACGACGTCGAGGTCGACAGGCTGCTCACGTTGCTGTTCGTCGTGCTCAAGCCGGTGGACAGGCTGGAAATGCCACTGGTGGCGGTGCTCAGACCGGTCGAGAGGCTGTCGATGCCGCTCGTCGCCGTGCTCAGGCCTGACGAGGTCGAGGTCGAGAGGCTGCTCACGTTGCTGTTCGTCGTGCTCAAGCCGGTGGACAGGCTGGAGATGCCACTGGTCGCCGTGCTCAGACCGGTCGACAGGCTGTCGATTCCGCTCGTGGCCGTGCTC
>NZ_JBXAIG010000013.1:0-6535 GCF_058795995.1 Variovorax sp. GW823-FHT04F07 | reverse complement strand
TCAGGCCGCTCGACGTCGAGGTCGACAGGCTGCTGACGTTGCTGTTCGTGGTGCTCAGGCCAGTGGACAGGCTCGAGATGCCACTGGTCGCTGTGCTCAAGCCGGTCGAGAGGCTATCGATGCCGCTGGTGGCGGTGCTCAGGCCAGACGACGTAGACGTCGAGAGGCTGCTGACGTTGCTGTTCGTCGTGCTCAGTCCGGTGGACAGGCTGGAGATGCCACTGGTCGCCGTGCTCAGGCCGGTCGACAGACTGGAGATGCCGCTCGACGTCGAAGTCGACAAGCTACCGACGTTGCTGTTGGTGGTGCTCAGGCCTGTGGAGAGGCTGGAGATGCCGCTGGTAGCGGTGCTGAGACCGGACGACGTCGACGTCGACAGACTGCTGACATTGCTGTTCGTCGTGCTCAAGCCGGTGGACAGACTCGAGATGCCACTGGTCGCCGTGCTCAGACCAGTCGAGAGGCTGTCGATTCCGCTCGTCGCGGTGCTCAGACCAGACGACGTGGAAGTCGAGAGGCTGCTGACGTTGCTGTTGGTGGTACTCAGGCCTGTGGAGAGGCTGGAGATGCCGCTGGTGGCGGTGCTCAGGCCGGTCGACAGGCTGGAGATGCCGCTCGACGTCGAAGTCGACAAGCTACCGACGTTGCTGTTCGTGGTGCTCAGGCCCGTCGACAAGCTGGAGATACCGCTGGTGGCGGTACTGAGACCGGACGACGTCGACGTCGACAGGCTGCTGACGTTGCTGTTCGTCGTGCTCAGGCCCGTGGACAGGCTGGAGATACCGCTGGTAGCAGTGCTGAGGCCGGACGACGTCGATGTCGAGAGGCTGCTGATGTTGCTGTTCGTGGTGCTCAGGCCGGTCGACAGGCTGGAGATGCCACTGGTCACTGTGCTGAGACCCGTCGACAGGCTCGAGATACCGCTGGTCGCCGTGCTCAAGCCCGACGACGTCGAAGTCGAGAGGCTGTCCAGGTTGCTGTTCGTGGTGCTCAGTCCCGTGGACAGGCTGGAGATGCCACTGGTCGCCGAGCTCAAGCCGGTCGAGAGGCTGTCGATGCCGCTCGTGGCCGTGCTCAGTCCCGACGACGTTGAAGTCGACAGGCTGCTGACGTTGCTATTCGTCGTGCTCAAGCCGGTGGACAGGCTGGAGATGCCGCTGGTTGCCGAGCTCAATCCCGTGGAGAGGCTGGAGATACCGCTGGTTGCGGTACTCAGACCCGTCGACAAGCTGTCGATGCCGCTGGTAGCGGTGCTGAGGCCGGATGACGTGGAAGTCGACAGGCTGCTGACGTTGCTGTTCGTCGTGCTCAAGCCGGTGGACAGGCTGGAGATGCCACTGGTGGCAGTGCTCAGGCCGCTCGAAGTCGAGGTCGACAGGCTGCTTACGTTGCTGTTCGTCGTGCTCAGGCCGGTGGACAGGCTCGAGATACCGCTGGTCGCCGTGCTCAGACCAGACGACGTCGAGGTCGACAAGCTGCTGACGTTGCTGTTGGTCGTGCTCAGCCCGGTCGACAGGCTCGAGATGCCGCTGGTCGCAGTGCTCAAGCCAGACGACGTCGAGGTCGACAGGCTGCTCACGTTGCTGTTCGTCGTGCTCAAGCCCGTGGACAGGCTGGAGATGCCGCTGGTGGCAGTGCTCAGGCCAGACGACGTCGAGGTCGACAAGCTGCTCACGTTGCTGTTCGTAGTGCTCAGGCCCGTCGACAGGCTCGAGATGCCGCTGGTTGCCGTACTCAAACCCGACGACGTCGAGGTCGAGAGACTGCTGACGTTGCTGTTGGTCGTGCTCAGCCCGGTCGACAGACTGTCGATGCTGCTCGTCGCAGTGCTCAAGCCGGACGACGTGGAGGTCGACAAGCTGCTCACGTTGCTGTTCGTGGTGCTCAAGCCGGTCGACAGGCTCGAGATACCACTGGTCGCCGTGCTCAGGCCAGACGACGTAGACGTCGAGAGGCTGCTGACGTTGCTGTTCGTAGTGCTCAGGCCCGTCGACAGGCTCGAGATGCCGCTCGTAGCCGTGCTCAGGCCACTCGACGTGGACGTCGACAGGCTGCTGACGTTGCTGTTCGTCGTGCTCAAGCCCGTGGACAGGCTCGAGATGCCACTGGTCGCAGTGCTCAGGCCGCTCGACGTCGAAGTCGACAAGCTGCTCACGTTGCTGTTCGTCGTGCTCAAGCCGGTCGACAGGCTGTCGATGCTGCTCGTCGCAGTGCTCAGGCCGGACGACGTCGAGGTCGACAGGCTGCTGACGTTGCTGTTGGTCGTGCTCAGGCCAGTGGACAGGCTGTCGATGCTGCTTGTCGCAGTGCTCAAGCCAGACGACGTGGAGGTCGACAAGCTGCTCACGTTGCTGTTCGTCGTGCTCAGGCCGGTGGACAGGCTGTCGATGCTGCTCGTCGCAGTGCTCAGGCCAGACGACGTGGAGGTCGACAAGCTGCTCACGTTGCTGTTCGTCGTGCTCAGGCCGGTGGACAGGCTGGAGATGCCGCTGGTGGCGGTGCTCAAACCCGACGACGTCGAGGTCGAGAGGCTACTGACACTGCTGTTGGTCGTGCTCAACCCGGTCGACAGGCTGTCGATGCTGCTCGTCGCAGTGCTCAGGCCAGACGACGTCGAGGTCGAAAGACTGCTGACATTGCTGTTCGTCGAGCTCAGGCCCGTAGACAGGCTGGAGATGCCACTCGTGGCGGTACTGAGGCCGGACGAAGTGGATGTCGACAGGCTGCTCACATTGCTGTTCGTCGTGCTGAGACCCGTCGACAGGCTCGAGATGCCGCTGGTCGCCGTGCTCAAGCCACTCGACGTCGAGGTCGAAAGGCTGTCCAGGTTGCTGTTCGTGGTGCTCAGGCCGCTCGACGTGGACGTCGACAGGCTGTCAATGCGGCTGTTGGCCGTGCTCAGACCCGACGATGTCGAAGTTGACAGGCTGCCCACGTTGCTGTTCGTCGTGCTCAGGCCCGTGGACAGGCTGGAGATGCCGCTCGTGGCGGTGCTGAGGCCGGACGACGTAGACGTCGAGAGGCTGCTGACGTTGCTGTTCGTGGTGCTCAGGCCGGTGGACAGGCTGGAGATACCGCTGGTTGCGATGCTCAAACCGGTCGACAAACTATCGATGCGGCTCGTAGCCGTGCTCAAACCCGAGGACGTCGAGGTCGACAAGCTGCCGACATTGCTGTTCGTCGTGCTCAGGCCAGTGGACAGGCTGGAAATGCCACTGGTCGCCGTGCTGAGCCCCGTCGACAGGCTATCGATGCCACTCGCGGCCGTGCTCAGCCCGCTCGACGTGGACGTCGACAGGCTGCTCACGTTGCTGTTGGTCGTGCTCAGGCCAGTCGAGAGGCTCTCAATGCCGCTCATGGCCGTGCTCAGGCCACTCGACGTCGAGGTCGAAAGACTGCTGACATTGCTGTTCGTGGTGCTCAGGCCAGTGGACAGGCTCGAGATGCTGCTCGTGGCCGTGCTCAGGCCGCTCGACGTCGAAGTCGACAAGCTGCTCACGTTGCTGTTCGTCGTGCTCAAGCCAGTGGACAGGCTCGAGATGCCGCTGGTCGCCGTGCTCAGGCCGGACGACGTCGAGGTCGACAGGCTGCTGACGTTGCTGTTGGTCGTGCTCAGGCCAGTCGACAGGCTGTCGATGCTGCTCGTCGCAGTGCTCAAGCCGGACGACGTGGAGGTCGACAGGCTGCTCACATTGCTGTTCGTGGTGCTCAGGCCCGTAGACAGGCTCGAGATACCGCTGGTGGCCGTGCTCAAGCCACTCGACGTGGACGTCGACAGGCTGTCCAGGTTGCTGTTCGTGGAGCTGAGGCCAGTGGACAAGCTGGAGATACCGCTGGTCGCAGTACTCAAACCAGACGACGTCGAGGTCGACAGGCTCGAAATGCCACTGGTTGCCGTGCTCAAGCCGCTCGAGGTGGATGTCGACAAGCTGTCCAGGTTGCTATTGGTGGTGCTCAGGCCGGTGGACAGGCTGGCGATGCCGCTGGTCGCCGTGCTCAGCCCTGACGACGTGGACGTCGACAGGCTGCTCACATTGCTGTTGGTCGTGCTCAGACCGGTCGACAGGCTGTTGATGCCACTGGTGGCAGTGCTCAAACCAGACGACGTCGAAGTCGAAAGACTGTCGATGCTGCTCGTGGCCGTGCTCAGACCGGACGAGGTCGAGGTCGACAAGCTGCTGACGTTGCTGTTCGTCGTGCTCAGCCCCGTGGACAGGCTCGAGATACCGCTGGTGGCCGTGCTCAGACCCGACGATGTGGACGTGGAGAGGCTGTCGATGCTGCTCGTCGCGGTGCTCAGGCCAGACGACGTCGAGGTCGACAGGCTGGAGATGCCACTGGTCGCCGTGCTCAGCCCCGACGACGTCGAGGTCGACAAGCTGCTGACGTTGCTGTTGGTCGTGCTCAAGCCAGTGGACAGGCTGGAGATGCCGCTGGTGGCAGTGCTCAGACCCGACGAGGTCGAAGTCGACAGACTGTCGATGCTGCTCGTCGCCGTGCTCAAGCCAGACGAGGTCGAGGTCGACAGGCTGCTCACGTTGCTGTTCGTCGTGCTCAGGCCGGTAGACAGGCTGTCGATACGGCTGTTCGTCGTGCTCAAGCCAGACGAAGTCGAGGTCGACAAGCTGCCGACGTTGCTGTTCGTGGTGCTCAGACCCGTGGACAGGCTGGAGATACCGCTGGTGGCCGTGCTCAAGCCGCTCGACGTGGACGTCGACAAGCTGTCCAGGTTGCTGTTGGTGGTGCTCAGGCCGGTGGACAGGCTCGAGAAGCCACTGGTCGCCGTGCTCAAGCCCGTCGACAGGCTGTCGATGCTGCTCGTGGCCGTGCTCAGGCCGGACGATGTAGACGTCGACAAGCTGCTAATGCTGCTGTTCGCCGTGCTCAAACCCGACGACGTGGAGGTCGAGAGGCTGCCGACGTTGCTGTTCGTCGTGCTCAACCCAGTGGACAGGCTGGAGATGCCGCTGGTGGCGGTGCTCAGACCCGACGAGGTCGAGGTCGAGAGGCTGCTGACGTTGCTGTTCGTCGTGCTCAGGCCGGTCGACAGGCTGGAGATACCACTGGTCGCAGTGCTCAAACCAGAGGACGTAGACGTCGAAAGGCTGTCGATGTTGCTCGTCGCCGTGCTCAAGCCGGACGACGTCGAGGTCGACAGGCTGCTCACATTGCTGTTTGTCGTGCTCAAGCCAGTCGACAGGCTGGAGATACCGCTGGTGGCAGTGCTCAAACCAGACGACGTGGACGTCGATAGGCTGTCGATGTTGCTCGTCGCCGTGCTCAGGCCGCTCGACGTGGAGGTCGACAGGCTGCTGACGTTGCTGTTGGTCGTGCTCAAGCCAGTGGACAGGCTAGAGATGCCGCTGGTCGCAGTGCTCAGACCCGAGGACGTAGACGTCGAGAGGCTGTCGATGCTGCTCGTCGCCGTGCTCAGGCCGCTCGACGTGGATGTCGAAAGGCTATCGATACGGCTGTTGGTCGTGCTCAGGCTCGACGACGTCGAAGTCGACAGGCTCGAAATTCCACTGGTTGCAGTGCTCAGACCGCTCGACGTGGAGGTCGAAAGGCTGTCCAGGTTGCTGTTCGTGGAGCTGAGGCCGGTAGACAGGCTGGAGATGCCACTGGTCGCGGTGCTCAAACCAGAGGACGTCGAGGTCGACAGGCTGCTCACGTTGCTGTTCGTCGTGCTCAGACCCGTGGACAGGCTGGAGATACCGCTGGTGGCAGTGCTCAAACCAGACGACGTCGAAGTCGAAAGGCTGTCGATGCTGCTCGTCGCAGTGCTCAAGCCGGACGACGTCGAGGTCGAGAGGCTGCTGACGTTGCTGTTGGTCGTGCTCAGGCCCGTGGACAGGCTGGAGATACCGCTGGTAGCGGTGCTCAAACCGGACGACGTCGACGTCGAAAGACTGTCGATGCTGCTCGTGGCCGTGCTCAGACCGGACGAGGTCGAGGTCGACAAGCTGCTGACGTTGCTGTTCGTAGTGCTCAGCCCCGTGGACAGGCTGGAGATGCCACTGGTCGCCGTGCTGAGCCCCGACGACGTCGAGGTCGACAAGCTGCTGACATTGCTGTTCGTGGTACTCAGGCCGGTAGACAGGCTGGAGATCCCGCTGGTGGCGGTGCTCAGACCCGACGACGTCGACGTCGAAAGGCTATCAATGCTGCTCGTGGCCGTGCTCAAGCCCGACGACGTGGACGTCGACAGGCTGCTGACGTTGCTGTTCGTGGTGCTCAGACCGGTCGACAGGCTGGAGATCCCACTGGTCGCCGTGCTCAAACCCGACGACGTCGACGTCGAAAGGCTATCGATGCTGCTCGTAGCCGTGCTCAAACCAGACGACGTCGAGGTCGACAGGCTGCTCACGTTGCTGTTCGTCGTGCTCAGGCCCGTGGACAGGCTGGAGATACCGCTGGTTGCGGTGCTCAGCCCCGACGACGTCGAAGTCGAAAGGCTGTCAATGCTGCTCGTGGCCGTGCTCAAGCCCGACGACGTGGACGTCGACAGGCTGCTGACGTTGCTGTTCGTGGTGCT
>NZ_JBXAIG010000012.1:0-41024 GCF_058795995.1 Variovorax sp. GW823-FHT04F07 | reverse complement strand
TTGCAGCAGACAACCGCCAATCAGGCGTTGTGAACTCCCGAAGCATCGGATTGTGCTGCGCCAACCGCAATCAGCTCCGACAACAGGTCTCCCGTCAGAGCCTCCAGCGACTCACCGGCAAAGAATCGAGCTCGAATCAGCTCGAAATAGGGCGTCCCAGCTAGCCACGCATCCCACTCTACGTGCGACACCGCATGCAGCTCCAGAAGCTTGAACTTCATCAGCACCTTCATCGCGTGACGCGCGTGCTTCACTGGGGCGCGCTGCAGCCCAGCTAAGCGCTTGCGCGCCGTCAGCAACGCGCGCTCGACATCGGTAAAAACGCCTCCATGCCCTGGAATCATCTGGCGCGGCGACAACTTCTCGATTAAATCGAGTGTTGCCGCAATGTCACCGAACGAGGGCTCGCCCATTAGCTCTGGAAATGCGATGCCAAACCCGTTCTCCCAGAGCGCATCCGCTGAAATCAGAGTCCGCGACACCGGGTCGAACAGGATCACCGAGTGCGGATCGTGACCTGGAGCTCCATGCACTTGCCACGCGCTGTCTCCCAACAGGCATTCAGTGCCAGGCTCGAGCAGTCCGGTGAAACCAAAACGCGGACAACTCTGCCCCGTCGCAAGAAAACTCAGACCTTGCGCATCCCATCGCTCGACCAGCGCAGCCTCTCCAGGCGGAATGTCCGTTCGCACCGACGGGTAACGTTCCTGTAATGCCGCGTTCCCTCCGCAGTGATCGCTGTGCAGATGCGTGTTCAGCACCCGATCAAGCGGACGTTCACCCAACACCGACTCCACCAGCGCCAGCGTCTGATCGGCATGCGTGGCATAGCCGGTGTCGACCAGCGCCGTTTCCTCGGCTCCGACGAAGAGGATGTTGTTCGAAGACAGCCAGCCCCGCTCGAACACGACGACATTCGCCGGCAGCCCGGCGCTGGCTTCCCCGTGATGCCCCACGCGCTCAGGCACTGGCGCTGGTGCGCAGTTCGCGCCGCAGGATCTTCCCCACGTTGGTCTTGGGCAGCGACTCGCGGAACTCGATGTGCTTCGGCCGCTTGTAGCCGGTGAGCTGTCCGTTGCAGTACTGGAGCACGGCGTCTTCCGTCAACGTCGGGTCCTTGCGGACCACGAAGACCTTGATGGCTTCGCCTTGCTTCTCGTCCGGCACGCCCACGGCCGCGCACTCGACGACGCCAGGGCACAGCGAAATCACGTTCTCCAGCTCGTTGGGGAACACGTTGAAACCGCTCACGAGGATCATGTCCTTCTTGCGGTCGACGATCCGGCTGTAGCCGTCTTCCTGCATCACGGCGATGTCGCCGGTGCGCATGAAGCCGTCGGCCGTGAAGGCAGCCGCCGTCTCGGCGGGCTGGTTGTAGTAGCCGGTCATCACGTTCGGGCCCTTGATGCACAGCTCGCCCGCCTGGCCGATCGGCAGCGATTGGCCTTCATCGTCCTTGATCGCGATCTCAATGCTCGGCAACGGCAGGCCGATGGTGCCAGTGAACTTCGTGTTCGACACCGGGTTATTGGTGCCGATCGCGCAGGTCTCGCTCATGCCCCAGCCTTCGATCATCGGGCAGCCGGTGGCTTCGAACCACTTGCGCGCCGTGCCTTCGGAGGCAGCCATGCCACCGGCCTGCGAGACGAACAGCGTCGAAAAGTCGACCGTCTTGAACTCCGGGTGCATCAGCAGCGCATTGAACAGGGTGTTCACCGCCGGAAGCATGTGGAAGGGCCGCTTCTTCAGCACCGCGACGAACTTGTTGAAGTCGCGCGGGTTCGGAATCAGCGTCATGTGCGAGCCCTGGCGGATCACCAGCAGGCACAGCGTCAGCGCGAAGATGTGATACAGCGGCAGCGCGGCGATGCTGTTGACCTTCGCCAAGTCGCCGGCCCGCGCCAAAGCGGGCGTGAACCAGGCTTCGGCCTGCAGCGTGGCGGCCACGATGTTGCGGTGGGTCAGCACCGCACCCTTCGACAAACCGGTGGTGCCGCCCGTGTACTGCAGGAAGGCGATCGAATCGAGCGTGCTCTGGTCGGGCCCGAGCGTGCGCCCGCGGCCTTCGGCAATCGCCTGCTTGAACGGCGTGACCGTGCGGCCGTCGCTCAGCGGCAGCTTGTAGGGCGGCACCATCTTGGCCAGGTGGCGCACGGCCACCGTGATCCAGGCGCCGTACAGCCCGCCGAGCAGGTCGCCCATGGCGGTCATCACCACGTGCTTGACGGGCGTGCGCTCGATCACCTGTTCGAGCGTGGCGGCAAAGTTCTCGAGGATGACGATGGCGGTGGCGCCGGAGTCCTTGAGCTGGTGCTCCAGCTCGCGTGCTGTGTATAGCGGATTGACGTTGACGCAGGTGTAGCCCGCGCGCAGCACGGCGCACATCGTGACCGCGAACTGCGGCACGTTGGGCAGCATGATCGCCACCCGCGCACCGGGCGCGAGGCCTTGCGATTGCAGCCAGGCACCCATCGCCTTGGAGAGCGTGTCGAGCTCGCCGTACGACATCCAGCGCTCCATGCAGACCGAGAAGGGCCGGTCCTTGTAGCGGCCGAAGGCCTCGTCGAACATGTGAGGCAGGGAGCGGTACTGCTCCGGATGAATCTCGTGCGGCACGCCGGCCGGGTAGTTCTGTCGCGCGGATGTCTGCATGCAAGCTCCTTTGGCGCGGATTGTGGGAGCCAATGCCTCCCACCCGCCAGCGGGCTTGTCCTAGGGGCGCATACCCGGTGTCGCGCAGGCGATAGCCGCCGTGCGCGCGGGAGTCACACAGATGCCGATCAGGCGTTGCCGGATTCGCCCGGCAGCAGCACGCCGGCCGGGATGTCGGGCTGCACCTCGAGCGCGCGGTACAGCGGCGTGAAGTCGGGTGCTGTGAGATCGAAGAGCTGCGCGAAGTTCTCGATCACGAAGTAGTTGGCCTGGTAGGTGTCGATCTTGTATTGGGTGCGCATGGTGCGCAGCAGGTCGAGCGGAAGGCGGTGCGGCTCGGGGCTGCGCACCGCGTGCTGCAGCTCACCGACCGAGCTCAGGATGCCGGCGCCGTAGGCACGCAGGCCCTCGGGCTGGCGGATCAGGCCGAACTCGACCGTGTACCAGTACAGCCGCGCCAGCTTCTCGCCGGCGCCCAGCTCGTGCGCCTTGATGCCGCCCTGGCCGTAGCGCTGCACGTAGTCGGCGAAGGTCGGGTCGAACAGCATCGGCACGTGGCCGAACAGGTCGTGGAACACGTCGGGCTCGACGATGTAGTCGAACTCTTCGGGCTTGCGGATCCAGTCGGTCACCGGGAACTTGCGGTTCGCCAGCAGCGTGAAGAAAGGCAGCTCGGGAATCAGCCCCGGCACCGCGACGATCTCCCAGCCGGTGGCGCGGTGCAGGCGCTCGTTGAGTTCCTCGAAGCGCGGGATGCGGTCCTTCACGCCGAGCAGCGGCAGCGCCTTGATGAAGGCGTCGCAGGCCAGGCCCGTCAGCTGCGCGGCCTGGCGTTCGTACAGCCGCTTGTAGGTGTCATGGTCGGCCGCCGTGTAGCTGGCCCAGTCCTGCGGGCAGGTGTAGTCGGCTTGCACCGAACCGCCGCGCGAGTAGTCGCCGCGCGGCGGGCGATCGGAGGCGCCATAGACGGCGGGGGTGACAACGGCGGCGGGGGAATCCATGGGGCGTTCGGTTTCTCGGGTTACTTGAGCCAGCGGTCCATCACGCGCTGGAAGTCGCCGCCGGCTTGCTGCAGGTGCAGCCATTGGTCGACATACGATTTGAAAGCCACGTCGTCGCGCGGCAGCATCCAGGCCATCTCGCCGTACTGCAGCGGCTTGTCGGGGTTCACCGCGCACAGCCCGGGCTTGAGCTTCTGCTGCGTGATGGCCTCGGCCGATTCGGTGACGAACACGTCGGCGCGGTTGGCCAGGATCTCGTCGAAGATCGTGACGTTCTCGCCGTGCAGCGTGAGCCTGGCCTGCTTGAAGTTGGTGCGGGCGAAGCGTTCGTTGCTGCCGCCCGGGTTGAAGATCACGCGGGTCGACGGCTGGTCGATGGCCGCCACGCTCTGGTACTTGGCGACGTCGGCGCAGCGCGCGATGGGCGTCTTGCCGTTGACCATGTAGGGCGCGCTGAAGAAGGCGCGCTTCTGGCGGTCGGTGGTCACCGACACGCCGCCCACGGCGATGTCGCACTTGCCCGCGGCCAGGTCGGGCAGCAGGTTGGCCCACGTCGTCTTGACCCACTCGGGCTTCGCGCCGAGGCTGGCGCTGAAGCCCGTCATCAGGTCGACGTCGATGCCTTCGAACGAGGCGTCGGCCTTCTGGAAGCTGAAGGGCCGGTAGTCGCCCGGCGTGCAGATGCGCAGCACCGCCGCCTTCTGCACCGTGTCCAGGTGCGAGGCACCCGGGCCGGCCGCGGGCGGCGCCGAGGCGCAGCCCGAGAGCACGACCGCAGCGGCGGCTGCCGCGACAAAGGAAGTGACGACAGTCGAAGAAGACGCGTGGCGCATGCCGGGCTCCAGAGCAGTGGTGAAGCGCCTTATTTTGCGGCGCTCAGCACGCCACGGCGCATCTGGTCGAGCTCGATGCTCTCGAACAGCGCCTTGAAGTTGCCGTTGCCGAAGCCGTCGTCGCCCTTGCGCTGGATGAACTCGAAGAAGATCGGGCCCAGCTGGTTCTCGCTGAAGATCTGCAGCAGCAGCGCGTCCTTCTTGCCGTCGATCAGGATCTTGCGGCTCTTCAGCTCAGCCACGCTTTCGCCGTGGCCGGGAATGCGCTTGTCGATCAGCTCGTAGTAGGTGTCGATGGTGTCCAGCAGCGTCACGCCGTTGGCGCGCAGCGCGTCGACGCTCTCGTACAGGTTGTCCGAACCCATGGCGATGTGCTGGATGCCCTCGCCCTTGTACATGTCCAGGTACTCCTGGATCTGGCCGGCCTGTTCCTTGCCTTCTTCGTTGATCGGGATGCGGATCTTGCCGCAGGGGCTGGTCATGGCCTTGCTCTTCACGCCCGTCACCTGGCCTTCGATGTCGAAGTACTTCACTTCACGGAAGTTGAAGAGCTTCTCGTAGAAGTTGGCCCACACGTCCATGCGGCCGCGGTACACGTTGTGCGTCAGGTGGTCGATGTAGGTCAGGCCGTTGCCCTTGCGCGCGAGCGCGTCCTGCGACGACACGCCCGGCAGCGCCTCGAAGTCCACGTCGTAGAAGCCGATGTTGCCGATGTCGCCCGGCTGCGCGCCGTTCTTGCCGGGCCAGCGGTCCACCAGGTAGATCAGGCTGTCGCCGATGCCCTTGATGGCGGGGATGTTCAGCTCGCCCGGGCCGGCCTTGTCGGCGAAGCCCCAGGCGCCCAGCGCGGTGGCGCGTTCGTAGGCCTGCTTGGCGTCCTGCACGCGGAAGGCGATGGCGCACACGCTCGGGCCGTGCTCGCGCGCAAAACGCTGGGCGAACGAATCGGGCTCGGCGTTCAGGATGAAGTTGATCGTGCCCTGGCGGTACAGCAGCACGTTCTTGTGGCGGTGCTTGGCGATGGCCACGAAGCCCATGCGCTCGAACACCTTGCCCATCGCGACCGGATCGGGTGCCGCGTACTCGATGAATTCGAAGCCGTCGGTGCCCATCGGGTTCTCCCAGGGCGTGAAGGCGGGGGCGTCGGCGTGGCTCATGGATGCTGTCTCCGAAAAGTGGGGGAAAGTTGTGCAGAAAGGAAAACAAAGGCCCGGATTCGGGCCGTGCTGCACTGTAGGGCGGAAGGCGTTCAGGTTTTCTGCGTTTCTGGGCGCCCTGGGTGGTCATGACGCAGTAAAACTGCAAAAATGGCGAAATGGAAGCACTCGACAAGATAGATCGGCTCATTTTGCGCATGCTGCAAGCAGACGGCCGCGCCACCTACGACCAGATCGCGGAGCAGGTCAGCCTGTCGCCCAGCGCCGTGCTGCGGCGGGTCAAGCGGCTCGAAGAGCACAAGGTCATCGACCGCTACGTGGCCCTGGTCCAGCCCGAGGCGGTCGGCCTGGGCCTCACGGCCTACCTGAACGTGCGGCTCGAAAAGCACACCGAAACCCACAAGCGCAACCCCATGGACCTGTTCCGCGCCAGCGTGCAGACCTGGCCCGAGGTGGTCGAGTGCGCGGCCCTCACCGGCGACATGGATTACCTGCTGCGCGTGGTGGTGGCCGACATGGCGCACTACAGCCGCTTCATCATGGACACCCTGCTGAAGCACCCCAGCGTCGAAGACTGCAAGACCAGCTTCGTGCTCGATCGTGTCAAAGCCACAACATCTGTGCCCGTTTAACCACAAATTGGTTGCGTAAACACCACGGACTCTGGTATCGAGTCACGAATGCGTCCAGAAAGTGTCCTTGCGGGCTTGGTGATTAAGGGAAAACCCTTACATTGGGGCCATGCTTACCGCCAAGACCCTCCTCAAAGCGTCTCTCGGCCTCGGCTCTTTCCTGAAGGCGCCGATGGTTGAGGCGCAACCGCGCGCCGTCAGCGCGCCCCCGCCCGTCATGGTGCCGATTCGCTCGATCGGCCCGCGCGAACGCGAACGCATCGCGCGCCACCTGCTGGACCTGACGCCGCACGACCGCTACCTGCGCTTCGGTTATGCCGCGGCCGACGAGCAGGTTCTGCGCTATGTCGAAGGCCTGGACTTCGACCGCGACGAACTGTTCGGCATCTACAACCGCCGCCTTAATCTGATCGCGATGGCGCACGTGGCCTATGCGCCCGGCGACCAGCACAGCGACTGCGCCGAATTCGGCGTGTCCGTGTCGTCGCACGCCCGTGGCCGCGGCTACGGCGCGCGCCTGTTCGAGCGCGCCGTGGTTGCTGCGCGCAACGAAGGCGTGGGCATGCTCTTCATCCATGCGCTGAGCGAAAACGCCGCCATGCTCAAGATCGCCCGCAACGCCGGCGCCACCGTGGTGCGCAGCGGCTCGGAGTCGGAAGCGCACCTGCAGCTGCCCACCGCCACCTTCGACAGCCGCATGAGCGAGATCGCGCTGGAGCATTACGCCGCCGTCGATTTCGCGCTCAAGAGCCGCGCCAAGCAGTTCTGGGCCTTCCTGGCGAGCCTGCAGGAAGTGCGCAGCGGCATGCGCGACGCCCGTAGCAAATCGGCGCCTTGAGCGGGCAGGGCCGGCCTACGCCGGCCGGACGGTAGAGCCTGTCATGCGCAATCCGTTATCCTTGTCTCTCTTCAACTCCGCCCTCCCGCAGTGGCCGACCCTCACCCTGAACGCGCTCCCGTTGAACGGGAAGACAAGCGTGGCTTTCTCCAGAAGCTCGCCGAATTCATCCACCCCGGCCCCGATTCGCGCGACGAGCTGATCGAAACCCTCGCCGATGCCGAGGACAACGAGGTGATCGGCGCCGAATCGCGCGTGATGCTCGAAGGCGTGTTGCGCATGGCCGACATGACGGCCGGTGACGTGATGGTCGCCGCCCCGCGCATGGACCTCGTGAACATCGACGCGCCCTTCGACGCGCTGCTGCACGCCGTGATCCAGACCGCGCACTCGCGCTTTCCGGTCTACGAGGGCGAAAAAGAAAACATCATCGGCATCCTGCTCGCGAAAGACCTGCTCAAGCTGCAGCGCGCGCCGGGCCTGAACATCCGCGCCTTGCTGCGTCCGGCCACCTTCGTGCCCGAGAGCAAGGGCCTGAACGACCTGCTGCGCGAATTCCGCGGCAACCGCAACCACCTGGCCATCGTCATCGACGAGTTCGGCCGCGTGGCCGGCCTCATCACCATCGAGGACGTGCTCGAGCAGATCGTCGGCGAGATCGAGGACGAGTTCGACATCGCCGAAGACGAGGGCGACATCTTCGGCCTGGCCGACCACACCTACCGCGTCTCGGGCGACACGCCCATCGAGCGCGTGGCCGAGGCCTTCGGCATCGTCTTCAATGAGGAACAGCTGAGCGAAGACTTCGACACCATCGGCGGACTCATCGCGCACGAGATGGGCCACGTGCCCAAGCGCGGCGAGCACCACGCCATCGGCGGCTTCGACTTCGTCGTGCTGCACACCAAGGGCGGCGCGGTGCGCTGGTTCCGGGTGTCGCCGGCGCGCGGCGGCGACGCGGCCGACTGATGCCGGCGCCCGCAGCAGCGGCCCCGGCCCGCGTCTCGCCCACCTCTCCCCCTTCCTCCGCCGCCTCCGGGCTGCTTCGCCTGCTCGGCTTCGGCCTGGCGGGCGTGGCGCAGGCCCTGTCCATCGCTTGGCCGGGTGAGGGCCGTCCGCTGTGGTGGCTGCAGTTGCTGTCGCTGGCCGGGCTGGTCTGGCTGCTCGACGGCCTGCGCGCGCAGGGCGCGGGCTGGCGCCGCGCCGGCCTGCACGGCTGGGTGTTCGCTACCGCCTGGCTCACCGGCAGCTTCTGGTGGCTCTTCATCTCGATGCACACCTACGGCGGGCTGCCGGCGCCGCTGGCGGTGATCGCCGTGCTCGCGCTGGCTGCGGCGCTCGGGCTCTACTACGCCGTGGCCTGCGCCTGGTTCGTGGTGCGCGGGCCGACGGGGCGCGTCGCGGGGGCCTTCGTGTTCGCGGCGCTGTGGACGCTGGCCGAGCTCGTGCGCGGCAGCTGGTTCACCGGTTTTCCCTGGGGCGCGGGCGGCTACGCCCATGTCGACGGCCCGCTGGCCGCGCTGGCACCGTGGGTCGGCGTGTACGGCATCGGCGCCGCGGCGGCACTGGCCGTGGCGCTGGTCGCGCGGCGCCTGCCGCTGCGCGGCGTGGTGCCGACGGCGCTGGCTGCAGCGCTGCTCGCCGCGGTCTTCGTGCTGCCGAATCGGGTCTCGCCATTGCCCGCTGACGCACGCGGCGCGCAGGGCGCGACCGGCACGCTGCAGGTCGCGCTGCTGCAGGGCAACATCCCGCAGGACGAGAAATTCATTCCGGGCGGCGGCATCGAAACCGCGCTGCGCTGGTACGCCGAACAGCTGCGCGACGCCAAGGCCCAGCTCGTGGTCACACCCGAAACGGCGCTGCCGCTGCTGCCGCGCCAGCTGCCCGCCGGCTACCTCGACGCCATCCAGGAACGCTACGGCCAGCCGGGCTCGCAGCAGGCCGCCATCGTCGGCCTGCCGCTCGGCGACGGGCCGGGCACCTACCGCAACGCCGTGCTCGGCTTCATGCCCGGCGGCGCGGCGCAGCCCTACGCCTACAGCAAGCACCACCTCGTGCCCTTCGGCGAATTCATTCCGCCGGGCTTTCGCTGGTTCATCCGCATGATGAGCATCCCGCTGGGCGACTTCGAGCGCGGCGGGCTGGCGCAGGCGCCCTTCGTCTGGCAGGGCCAGCGCATCGCGCCCAACATCTGCTACGAAGACTTGTTCGGTGATGAGATCGGCGCGAACTTCCGCGACGAGGCCACGGCGCCGACTGTCCTGCTCAACGTCAGCAACATCGCCTGGTTCGGCGACTCGGTCGCCATCGACCAGCACTTGGCCATCTCGCGCATGCGCGCGCTCGAGTTTGCGCGGCCGATGGTGCGTTCCACCAACACCGGCGCCACCGTGGTGATCGACGCCGCAGGCCGCGTCACGCACGAGCTGCCGCGCCTCACGCGCGGCGTGCTCGAGGCGCCAGTCGAAGGCCGTCGCGGGCTCACGCCCTTCGCGCGCTGGGTCGCGCCCTTCGGCCTGTGGCCGCTGTGGATCGCGGCGCTGGCGATCGTCGTGCTGGGCGCGGTCTTCTTCCGGCCCGGGCGCACCCGGGGCTGAGGCGCACCGGCGGATGCGCATTCGACGTCGTCGCCCATGAAGCACCACCACCGCCCCAAGCCCGCCGCGCCACCCGCTGTTGATGGCGCAGGCGACCTCCGTACCAGGGGCTCGGTGCTCGAAGTCTTTCTCGCTTTCCTGAAGCTCGGCCTGACCTCTTTCGGCGGTCCGGTGGCGCACCTGGGCTACTTCCGCACGGAGTTCGTGGAGCGCCGCAAGTGGCTCGACGACAAGCGCTATTCCGACCTCGTGGCGCTGTGCCAGTTCCTGCCCGGTCCCGCGAGCAGCCAGGTCGGCATCGCCCTGGGGCTCGGCCGTGCGGGCTGGGGCGGGGCGCTGGCGGCGTGGCTCGGGTTCACGCTGCCGTCCGCCGTGGCGCTCATCCTTTTTGCGGCGGGCGTCACGCATTGGTCGGGTCTCGCGCAATCGGGCGCGGTGCACGGGCTGAAGGTCGTCGCGGTGGCCGTCGTCGCGCAGGCGGTGTGGGGAATGGCGAAGTCGCTGTGCCCCGACCGGTTGCGCGCGGGCGTGGCCGTCGTCGCGGCGCTGCTGGTGCTTGCGGTGCCTTCGGCCATGGGGCAGATCGCCGCCATCGTCGCCGGGGGCGTCGTCGGCCGATGGGCGCTGCCGTCCGGCCACCTGCCCGCCGCGCAGCACCGCGACCACGGCGTGCGCAAGGCGACCGGCGCTGCGCTGCTGGGCCTGTTCGCCGCGCTGCTCGTCGCACTGCCGATGCTGGCCGCGGCGACGCAGTGGCCGCCGCTGTCCGTCATCGCGTCCTTCTACCGGTCGGGCGCGCTGGTGTTCGGCGGCGGCCACGTCGTGCTGCCCTTGCTGCAGGCGGGCGTGGTGCCGACGGGCCTGGTCTCGAACGACGTGTTCCTGGCGGGCTACGGCGCAGCGCAGGCCGTGCCGGGGCCTTTGTTCACCTTCGCGGCCTTCCTCGGCGCCGCCATGCCGGGGCCGTTCGGCGGTTGGGTGGGCGGCTTGGCGCTGCTGCTGGCCATCTTCCTGCCGGCCTTCCTGCTGGTGGCGGGTGCGCTGCCGTTCTGGGAGACGCTGCGCCAGCGCGACGGCGTCCAGCGCGCGATGGCGGGTGTCAACGCGGCGGTCGTCGGCGTGCTGCTCGCCGCGCTCTACGACCCGGTGTGGACGAGCGCCATCCACTCGAAGGCCGACTTCGGGCTGGCGCTGGCGGCGTTCGGCTTGCTGGTCTACGCGCGCCTGTCGCCGGTGTGGGTGGTCGGCCTGGCGGCGGTGGCGGGCTGGCTGCTGGCCCTCTAAGGCCGGCGCATGACCGCATGCCATGCCGGCATGCAGCGGCATGGCATGCGGGCATGGTTCATGTATCTTCCTCGCCGCCTCGAGAAATCATCCTCAAACCAAGGAGCCCGTATGTACTTTTCTACCCATTTCCGTGCCTTTGCGGCCGGTGCCGCACTGCTCGCGGCCAGCGCGCTCGCGCAGGCCCAGCAGGCGCTGCCCAACGTGGTGATCCTGGCGACCGGCGGCACCATCGCCGGTGCCGGCGCCTCGGCCGTCAACAGCGCGACCTACGCGGCCGCCAAGGTCGGCGTCGAGAAGCTCATCGCCGGCCTGCCCGAGCTTTCCAAGGTCGCCAATGTGCGCGGCGAGCAGGTGTTCCAGGTCGCATCGGAAAGCCTCACCAACGACAACCTGATGACGCTGGCCAAGCGCGTTTCGGCGCTGTCCAAGCAGTCGGACGTGGACGGCATCGTCATCACCCACGGCACCGACACGCTGGAAGAAACCGCCTACTTCCTGACGCTGACCGTGCACACCAACAAGCCGATCGTGGTGGTCGGTTCGATGCGCCCGGGCACGGCCCTGTCGGCCGACGGCGCGCTCAACCTGTACGACGCCGTGAACGTGGCGGGCAGCAAGGACGCGATGGGCAAGGGCGTGCTGGTGACGATGGGCGACAACATCGACACCGGCCGCGACGTGAGCAAGAACGTCAACATCAAGACCAGCGCGTTCTCCAGCCAGTGGGGTCCGCTGGGCATGATCGTCGAGGGCAAGAACTACTGGTTCCGCGCGCCGGTCAAGCGCCACACCACGAACTCGGAGTTCAACATCGACAGCATCACCGCGCTGCCGCCGGTCGAGATCGCGATGGGCTACGAAGGCGTGTCGTCGGTGGCCATCGACGCGATCGCCAAGAGCGGCGCCAAGGCGCTGATCCACGGCGGCACGGGCAATGGCTCGGTGGCCGACCGCATCGTGCCGAACCTGCAGAAGGCACGCACCGACGGCGTGATCGTCATCCGCAGCTCGCGCGTGCCCGAAGGCTTCGTGATCCGCAACGCCGAGCAGCCCGACGACAAGTACGACTGGGTGGTGGCGCACGACCTGCGTCCGCAGAAGGCGCGCATCTTGGCGATGGTGGCCTTGACCAAGACCAACAACACGAAAGAGCTTCAGCGCATCTTCTGGGAGTACTGATCGACGATCAGCGCGCGGTGCGGCGCTTGCGGTGCCGCGCGTATTCCAGGCTGCTCACGCACACCAGCAGCCAGCCCAGGCCGGTCAGCAGGCCGGCCGCGACATCGCTCGCGAAGTGCACCTGCAGGAAGATCCGGCTGCAGGCGATGGTGACGATGGCCGCCACCGCGGCCATGGCGGCCGGCACATGCCAGCGCGTCGGCAGCAGCCGCAGCGCCAGGTACAGCAGCATCCCGTAGCTCACGATCGCGCCCGCGCTATGGCCGCTGGGAAAGCTGAAGCTCGTTTCCAAGGCCAGCCCGTGGTCGTGCACCGGCCGGGCCCGCGCAAAGATGTGCTTGAGCGCAGGGTTCAGCACCACGATGCCGCCGAGCGCGGTCACCCAGCCCAGCGCCAGGCCGCGGTGCGCGTGGCGCCACAGCAGCAGCGCGACCAGCCCGCACACGGGCGCGAGCAGTTGCGCGTCGCCCAGGTGCGTGAGCCAGCTGAAGCTCACGAGCGCGCCCCACGGCACATGGGCGGCGATGGCGTCGGCCAGCGCCTGGTCGGCGCGACCCATGGTGCGGCCGTCGCCCAGGTGCGAGGCGATCCATGCAACCAGAAAAGCCGCTGCAAGGATCAGCACGAAGCCCAGGCCCAAGCCGAGCGCCAGGCGCGATTCGTCAGGCTCGCCGGTGTCGGGCAGCGGATGGCGCCGTTGCAGCATCCGGCAGGCGAGGCCGGCGCCGAGCACCGAGACGGTCAGCGCGAGCGCGAACCAGGCCAGGGCGTGTTCGCCCAGCTGCTGTGCAAGAAGAACCAAGGGGGCTGAAGAAGAAAGAAGAAGGGTGTCCGCAGGAGGCATGCGGCGCAACCCTAAGGGGCCGTCGCGCGGCTGGCAAGCGGAAGCCGCAATAGGTCGACGCGCGTGAAGGCTTTGTCTGCCGCCGAATGGTCCCAGCGTTCGACCACGCACACGCGCTGCGCGCCGTCGCCGGACGCTTCCGTGCGCAGCACGTTCACCGAATTGGGCGCATCCCAGCGCACGCGCGTCGACACGGCGGTGCCGGCCTGCACCGCCCAGGCCGTGGGCGGGCAGCCCGGAAAGCGCTCGTCCAGCGGGCGCACGAAAGGCAGGTGGATGTGGCCGCCGACGATCAGGTCGGCGCCCGCCGCCGTCCAGCGCGCGACCGCCGCCGCGCGCCCGTGCAGGCGGTTCTGCCGGTCTTCGGGCCGCGTCACCAGCACCGGCTGGTGCGTCACGACCACGCGCACCTGCCGGGGCGAAGCCTGTGCCAGCCGCGCCGCCACGCGCTCGACCTGCGCGGGTGACACCTCGCCGTCCTCGTGCCGGTACCAGCGCGTCGTGTTGACCGTGACCACCAGCCAGTCGTCGCAGGCGAACACCGGCTCCAGGTCGGCGCCGAAGGCCTCGGTGTAGCGGCCGTAGGGCGAGAAGACGCGCGCCGCCAGCTGGAACAGCGGGATGTCGTGGTTGCCCGGAATCGCGACCACCGGCGCCGCGAGCCGCTCGGCAAAGGCGCGCGCCGCCGCGAACTGGCGGCGCGTGGCGCGCTGCGTGATGTCGCCCGACAGCAGCACCGCCTGCGGCGCGAGCGCGTGCGCCAGGCGTTCGAGCGCCTGCAGCACCTCGGGCTGCTCGGTGCCGAAGTGCGGGTCGGACACTTGCAGCAGGCAGGTCATGGCCGCGCCGCCTCCAGCTCGGGCGCGCTGTCGGGCCGCACCAGCCACAGCGGGTCGGGCGCCACGCGGAACAGCAAGGGCATGTCGACCCAGTCGATCTCGCCGTCGGTGGCGATCTTCACGCGGCGCGGCGTGCGCAGCCGGCCGGCCTTCACCGTCATCGACTCGAAGGGAAAGCTCAGCACCTCGTCGGCATCGCCCAGCCGCCCGAGCGCACCGCGCACCAGCAGCCCCGGCATCGACAGCAGGCCGACCGGCTTGAGCGCCACCGCGGTCAGCCGGCCCTGCTCGGGCGCCTCGGCGTGGTCGACGCCCGCCTGCATCAGCTGCAACGGGTTGTTGCCCACGAACAGCGTGGGCGTGCGGATGTCGCGCTCGTGGCCGTGCGAGGCGATGCGCAGCTGCCAGTGGCGATGGCGCCCGCGCAGCACCGTGAGCAGGCCCGAATAGAAAGCGATCCAGCGGTGGCGGCCGAAGCGTGCCTTGTGGCTCTCGCGCTCCTCCAGCAGGTCGGCATACAGGCCCATGCTGGCATTCACCAGGAACACGCGGTCGTTCACCAGCCCCACCTGCACGGCCCGGGGCTGCTGCGCCAGCAGCACCTGCAGCGCCTGCGCCGTGTCGCGCGGGATGCCGTGGGTGCGGCTGAAGTAGTTGAAGGTGCCCTGCGGCAGCACGCCGAAGGGGCAGCCGCTGCCCAGCGTGGCCTGGGCCACGGCGTTGATGGTGCCGTCGCCGCCCGCGGCCACCACCACGCCACCCACGGCCCGGGCCCGTTCGACCGCCTCGCGCGCCAGCGCCTGCACGCGGCCGGGGCCGTCCACGAGGAACACGCGGTGCCGGCGGCCGTCCGCGGCAAAGGCGTCGTCGATGACCTGCCGGGCCTGCGCGGCGTCTTCGCTGCCGGAGCCGGCGTTGAGCACGATGAAAAACGGGGTGTCGGGGCCGATGTGGGGCGATGCCATGCAGTGAGAGAGGGGGAAAGCGCAGGAAAGTGCCGAAAGCGGCGGGAAACGCAAAAAAGCGTGCGGGGCCGGGCTTTGTCCCACAGCCGCACGGGCTGTCGCGGCAGCCGGCATCCCGAGCGGCTGTGGGAGAGATGCCCTCCCGCGAACGTAAAATCGTCGCCTTTCGCGGCGTGTGCCGCGCCACCGTCCCGTCCAATGTCCGGCCCCCGACGCCGGCCAGCTTCATGTTGACCTTCCAGCAAATCATTCTCAAACTGCAGTCGTACTGGGCCGACAAGGGCTGTGCGCTGCTGCAACCGTACGACATGGAAGTGGGCGCGGGCACCTCGCACACCGCCACCTTCCTGCGCGCGCTCGGCCCCGAGCCCTGGAAGGCCGCCTACGTGCAGCCCAGCCGCCGCCCCAAGGACGGCCGCTACGGCGAGAACCCCAACCGCCTGCAGCACTACTACCAGTACCAGGTCGTGCTCAAGCCTGCGCCCAGCAACATCCTCGAGCTCTACCTAGGCAGCCTCGAGGCCCTGGGCTTCGACCTGAAGAAGAACGACATCCGCTTCGTCGAGGACGACTGGGAGAACCCCACGCTCGGCGCCTGGGGCCTGGGCTGGGAGGTCTGGCTCAACGGCATGGAAGTGACGCAGTTCACCTACTTCCAGCAGGTCGGCGGCATCGACTGCAAGCCCATCACCGGCGAGATCACCTACGGCCTGGAGCGCCTGGCCATGTACCTGCAGGGCGTGGACAACGTCTACAACCTGACCTGGACCGACGGCCTGAGCTACGGCGACGTCTACAAGCAGAACGAGGTCGAGCAGTCGACCTACAACTTCGAGCACAGCGACGCCGAGTTCCTCTTCACCGCCTTCAATGCGCACGAAAAGCAGGCCAAGCACCTCATGACCGAGCAGCTCGCGCTGCCGGCCTACGAGCAGGTGCTCAAGGCCGCGCACAGCTTCAACCTGCTGGACGCGCGCGGCGCCATCAGCGTGACCGAGCGCGCGGCCTACATCGGCCGCATCCGCAACCTCGCGCGCAGCGTGGCGCAGAGCTACTACGACAGCCGCGAACGCCTGGGCTTCCCGATGGCCCCGCGCGAGTGGGTGGCGCAGATGCCCCCGAAGAAAGCCGCCTGAGCGATGACGACCCCCATGAACAACAAGAACTCCCTGCTGGTTGAACTGTTTGTCGAAGAGCTGCCGCCCAAGGCGCTGAAGAAGCTCGGCGAGGCGTTCGCGGGCGTGCTGCGCGACCAGCTCGTGGCCCAAGGCCTGGCCGAGGCCGGCTCGGTGCTCACGCCCTACGCGTCGCCGCGCCGCCTGGCCGCGCACCTCACGCACGTGGCCGAGCGCGCCGCCGACAAGGCCGTGTCGCAAAAGCTCATGCCCGTGGCCGTGGGGCTCGATGCCTCGGGCCAACCGACGCCCGCGCTGCTCAAGCGCCTGGCCGCGCTCGGCGCCGACGCCTCGGCCGTGCCCGGCCTCAAGCGCGCCATGGACGGCAAGGCCGAAGCCCTGTTCTACGAAAGCACCGCCAAGGGCGCCACGCTGGCCGAAGGCCTGCAGAAGGCCCTGGCCGAAGCCATCGCCAAGCTGCCGATCCCCAAGGTCATGAGCTACCAGCTCGAAAGCGGCTGCGAGCTGCCCGGCTGGAGCAGCGTGAGCTTCGTGCGCCCCGCGCACGGCCTCGTGGCATTGCATGGCGACACCGTGGTGCCCATCGAGGCGCTGGGCCTGAAGGCCGGCCGCGAGACGCACGGCCATCGCTTCGAAGCGGCGGTCGACCCCGTGGTGCTGCGCGATGCCAACAGCTATGCCCTGCAGCTGCAGGACGACGGGGCCGTCATCGCCAGCTTTGAAGCGCGCCGCGCCGAAATCGCACGCCAGCTCGCGGCCGCTGCCGTGACGGTGGGCGGCGGCTCGGTGCCGATCCACGACGATGCGCTGCTCGACGAAGTCACGGCGCTGGTCGAGCGCCCCAACGTGCTGGTCTGCAGCTTCGAGCGCGAGTTCCTCGAAGTGCCACAGGAGTGCCTCATCCTCACGATGAAGGCCAACCAGAAGTACTTCCCGCTGCTCGACGCGCAAGCCAAGCTCACCAACAAGTTCCTCGTCGTGAGCAACATCAGCCCCGACGACGCGAGCGCCGTGACCGGCGGCAACGAGCGCGTGGTGCGCCCGCGCCTGGCCGACGCCAAGTTCTTCTTCGACCAGGACCGCAAGAAATCGCTGGCCTCGCGCGTCGAGTCGCTGGGCAAGGTGGTCTATCACAACAAGCTCGGCACGCAGGGCGAACGCGTGCAACGCGTGATGCACATCGCGCGCGGCATTGCCGAAAAACTCGGCGACGCGACGCTGGCCGCGCAGGCGACCCAGGCCGCGCAACTGGCCAAGGCCGACCTCGTGACCGACATGGTCGGCGAGTTCCCCGAGCTGCAGGGCACCATGGGCCGCTACTACGCGCTGCACGATGGCCTGGATGCCGCGGTGGCCGACGCCATCGAAGACCACTACAAGCCGCGCTTCGCCGGCGACGAGCTGCCGCGCAACAGCGTGGGCCTCGTGGTCGCGCTGGCCGACAAGCTCGAGACGCTGGTCGGCATGTTCGGCATCGGCAACCTGCCCACCGGCGACCGCGACCCGTTCGCGCTGCGCCGCCACGCGCTGGGCGTGATCCGCATGCTGATCGAGAAAGACCTCGCGCTGGGGCTCGACGCCCTGCTGCAGGACGCCGCCGCGCAGTTCAGCGCCATCGACGGTTTCGACAGCAGCAAGGCCACCGTCGAGCTGCGCGACTTCATCCTCGACCGCCTCGCCGGCAGCCTGCGCGAGCAGGGCGCCAGCGCCCAGGAAGTCGACGCCGTGCTGGCCCCACTGCCGCAGCGCCTGGGCGAAGTGCCCAAGCTGTTGGCCGCCGTGCGCGCCTTTGCCGCACTGCCCGCCGCCGCCGCGCTGGCCGCCGCCAACAAGCGCATCGGCAACATCCTGAAGAAGGCGCCCGAGGCCGATGCGCACGTCAGCGAACTCCTGCTGCAGGAGCCCGCCGAGAAGGCGCTGCACGCCGCCATGGCGCAGGTCGTGCCCGCCGCCAACGCCCAGTTCGACGCGGGCGACTACACCGGCTCGCTGCAGACGCTGGCCGCGCTGCGCGAACCGGTCGATGCGTTCTTCACGGACGTGATGGTGAATGCCGAGCAGGCCGACCTGCGGCTGAACCGCCTGGGCCTGCTGATGTCGCTGCACAGCGCGATGAACCGCGTGGCGCAGCTCGAGCGGCTGGCTGTCTGACCCCGTGCCCCATCCCTCCACCAGGAGCGGTTCCGCCATGAAGCTCGTCATCCTCGACCGCAACGGCACGATCAACGTGCACCGCGAAGACTTCGTCAAGAGCGACATCGAGTGGACGCCGCTGCCCGGTGCGCTCGAGGCCGTGGCGCGCCTGAACCATGCGGGCTGGCACGTGGTGGTGGCGTCGAATCAGTCGGGCCTGGGCCGCGGGCTGTTCGACATGGCCTCGCTCAATGCCATGCACGCCAAGATGCACAAGATGCTCGCGGCCGTGGGCGGCAAGGTGGACGCGGTGTTCTATTGCCCGCACAGCCCCGACGAAGGCTGTGACTGCCGCAAGCCCAAGGAGGGGTTGTTCCTTCAGATCGGCGACCGCTTCGGCATCGACCTGAAGGGCGTGCCCACCGCGGGCGACAGCCTGCGCGACCTGCAGGCCGGCGCTGCGGCCGGCTGCGAACCGCACTTGCTGCTCACGGGCATGGGCGCGGCGTGCCGCGGGGTTCACCCGCTGCCTCCCGAATATCCGGCGGACACGAGGGTGCATGAAGACCTCGCCGCCTTTGTCGACTTTTTGCTCGCGCGCGAAGCGCGGGCTGCACTGCAGGTGGCTGTCTGATGGCGTTTATCCGTTCCGTTCTCCACGCCCTGTGGATGCTTGTCACCGTGGTGCCCTGGGGCATCATCATGTGCGTCAGCTCGCTCTGGAAGCGCGGCATTCCGCTGTACTGGATGGCCGAGCAATGGCTCAGCTGGGCCATCGGTGGCGCGCGCGTGCTGCTGGGCATCAAGACCCGCGTGACCGGCATGGAAAACCTGCCGACCGACCAACTCGCCGGCGCGGTGCTGCTGGTGAAGCACCAGTCCACGCTCGAGACTTTCCTCATGCCCACGCTGATGCCGCATCCGCTGGCCTTCGTTTTCAAGAAGGAACTGATCTACGTGCCGTTCTTCGGCTGGGCGATGGCGCGGTTGGACATGATCCACATCGACCGGAGCCAGCGCGCGCAGGCGTTCAACAAGGTGGTGAACCAGGGCCGCAAGCTGCTCGCGCAGGGCATCTGGATCATCATGTTCCCCGAAGGCACGCGCATCCCGCGAGGCCAGAAGGGCACCTACAAGAGCGGCGGCACGCGCCTGGCCTGCGAGACCGGTGTGCCCGTGATCCCGATTGCCGTCACCTCGGCCAAGGTCTGGCCGCGCAAGGCCTTCATCAAGCGTCCTGGCGTGGTCGACGTGTCGATCGGCCCGGCGATCTCGAGCGTGGGCCGCAAGCCCGACGAGCTGATGCGTGAAGTCGAAGCCTGGATCGAGGCCGAGATGCGCCGCCTCGACCCCGAGGCGTACAGCGACAGCCCGGCGCAGCCGCAGCAGACGTTGCCGCGCGAAGCGGGCTGACGCGCCACCCTCAGACCCGGGCCCGACATGCGGGGAATGCTGCAGTTCACGATGGACCTCTTCGAGGGGCTGGGGAGCACGCCGGCGCCTGCTGCTGCGCCGCCGCGGCGGCCGCGGAAGAAGGCGCCTGCGCCTGTGCCACCTGCTGCTCCCGTGCCGGTGGTGGATGCCACTCCTTCATCTATCGGGCCCATTGATCCGCGTCCTGCGGTGCCGTTGGCTGACACACTGACGTTGGCGAATTTCACACATCCGCAGGCCACGCGTGAAGTGGTACTGGGGTCGGCGCGGGTGGCCTACGAGTTCAAGCGGGGGCAGCGCAAGACCATCGGTTTTCTTGTGGGTGCCGAAGGTTTGTCGGTGCGTGCGCCGCGGTGGGTCACGTTGCGTGATGTCGATGCAGCGGTGCGTGAGAAGGCCGACTGGATTTTGCGCAAGCTGGCGGAGACGCAGCAGCGCAATGCGCGGGTCGAGGCGACGCGGATTGCCTGGGAAGATGGGGCGGAGTTTCCTTTTCTTGGCGAGCTGGTGGTGATCCGGCTGGATCCGAAGCACGGGTTCGCCAGCGTGGGTGGCACGCTCGATCCTGCTGTGGAAGGCGGTGGGCCACGCACTTTGCGGTTGGCTGTGGCGCAGAACGCGGCGCCTTCGCAGATTCGGGATGCGGCGCAGGCCTGGTTGATGCGGCAGGCGCGCAAGCTGTTCATCGAGCGGCTGGATCACTTTGCGCCGCTGCTGGGGGTGTCATGGCAGAAGCTGTCGCTCTCTAACGCTGCTACGCGGTGGGGGAGTGCGAGTGCGGATGGGTCGATTCGGCTGAACTGGCGGTTGATTCACTTTCGCCTGCCGGTGATCGACTACGTTGTTGCGCATGAGTTGGCGCATCTGCGGGTGATGGATCACTCGCATCGGTTTTGGGAAACGGTTGAAAGCGTTGTGCCTGACTATGGGGTGCTGAGGCAGCAGTTGAAGGATGAGGCTGTGCCTCGGTGGGGCTGACTTTTCTTGTTTGCTTCCCGGGGCCGGGAGTTCCGCCCGGCGGCGGACTCACTTTCTTTTGCTTCGCCAAAAGAAAGTAAGCAAAGAAAAGGCGACCCCACTGTCTGCGACCCTGCGCTTCGCTACGGGCAACCTGCGGTGCTCGCGTTTCGCGGGGTCTCGCAGAACTCGCTTCGCTCAAACAGCTGCGAGCCCTGATCCGCGAAACGCTGCGCTCCTCGGCGCAGCCAGAGGGGCTTGGATACCAGCGGGCCGTCGCTTCGCTCGGCCCGGGAATTTCCAGCAGCCAAATCCCGTGCCCGTGCCCGTGCCCGTGCCCGTGCTGGTGCTGGTGCTGGTGCTGGTGCTCGTAGGCACATCTGTACTCGCTCGCGTCTGTACTTGCTCGCGCTCCAACCAACGCCGCTATCAATCCCAGCCGCAACAGGCGCGAAGCGCCTGTTGCGGCCCACTGGCCGAGCGAAGCGATGGCCTGTTGGTATCCCAATCCCTTCTGTATGCGCCGAGGAGCGCAGCGTTTCGCGGATCAGGGCTCGCCCTTGTTTGAGCGAAGCGAGTTTGGGCGAGACCCCGCGAAACGTGAGCACCGCAGGTTGCCCGCAGCGAAGCGGAGGGACGCAGACAGCAGGGTCGCCTTTCTTTTGCCTACGTTTCTTTGGCGAAGCAAAGAAAAGTAGGTCGCCTGCCGGGGCGAGACCCGGCCTCGGAACCCAAACGAATCAGCGCGCGTGCGTAACGCCCCCGTCCACCACCAGCGTAGACCCCATCACATAGTCCCCAGCCCGCGAAGCCAGGTAGATAGCGGCACCAGCCATGTCCTCAGGCGTACCAATGCGCCCAGCAGGAATCCGTCCTTTGACCTCATCCCCGTGATCCCGCGCATCCTTGTTCATATCCGAAGCAAACGCCCCCGGAGCAATCGCACTGACCACGATCCGATCCTGCGCCAACCGCAGCGCCATCCGCCGCGTCAGCTGAATCAACCCCGCCTTGCTCGCCGCATACGAATAAGTCTCCTGCGGATTCACAGAAATCCCGTCAATAGAAGCAATGTTGATCACCTTTGACAGATGATCCGTAGCCGCCTTCTTGAGCATCGGCGTCAGTGCCTTCGTCAGGAAGAAGGGCGTCTTCAAATTCAGGTCGACGACCTTGTCCCACCCACTCTCAGGAAACTCCTCATAAGGTGCCCCCCAGGCAGCCCCAGCGTTGTTGACCAGGATATCGAGCGACCCTTCATGCTTCGCATAAGCATCGACCAGCGCCTGAGCCCCTTCCACAGTAGAAACATCCGCCGGCAGCGAAACGCAATGCCCAAACGCCGACAGCTCCTTCGCCGTCTGATCGCAAGCCGCCGCCTTGCGCGCCGAGATGTACACGCGCGCGCCCTGCGCCAGGAAGCCCTCGGCAATCATGCGGCCGATGCCGCGCGAGCCGCCGGTGATCAAGGCGCTGCGGCCCTTCAGCGAGAAGAGTTGGGTGGTGTCCATGTGCGTTTGTCTCCTGAGTGGTGGAAGAGAGGAAGTTCAATTCCCGTCAGGAGAAAGCTTAGTCCGCGACGCGCCCGCGCCGCGTCACCTAGGCGGCAGCAGGAGCAGAAGGCAGCGCCAGCCGGCGCGGGCTCTCGAAGGTGCGCAAGGCGCCGTTCAGCGGGTCGACAAAAGCCAGCGACCGCGCCAGCAGCTGCAGCGGCCTGTCGAAGTCGTCCTTCCCCGCAGGCTGCAGCGTGGGATAGAACGGATCGTTCACGATCGGCAAACCCAGCGCCTGGCAGTGCACGCGCAGCTGGTGCTTGCGGCCGGTGACAGGCGAGAGTTCCAGCAGCGCATGGCCGTCGCGCGCCTCCCGCAGCACGATGCGGGTCTCGGAATTCGGCTCGCCAGGCGCTTCGCGCATCCGCATGAAATGGTCGTCGTCCACCAGCCGGCTGCGGTACACGGCGGGCACCGACGACACGCCCTCGTGCCACGGCACCACAGCCTCGTAGTGCTTGTCGATGCGCCGCTCGGGAAACATCGCCTGGTACAGGCCGCGCGTCTCGGGGCGCACCGAAAACAGCACCAGCCCCGAGGTGTTGCGGTCGATGCGGTGCAGCGGCACGAGGTCGTCCAGACCGAGCTTGCGCTTCAGGCGCACCAGCAGGCTCTGCTGCACGTACTTGCCGGTGGGCGTGACGGGCACGAAGGGCGGCTTGTCGACCACCACGAGGTCGTCGTCCTGGTGCAGCACCAACTCTTCGAACGGGATGGGCGTCTCGGCGTCGAGCGCGCGGTAGTAGTACACGCGCAGCGGCGATTCGTAGCGCCGCGTGGCGGTGATGGGCACGCCGTGCTCGTCGCACACGTCATTCGCTTCGATGCGCGAGAGCCAGGCCTCGCGCGAGATGGCGGGAAAGCGCTCGACGAGAAAGTCGGCGATGGTGGGCCAGGGGCCGTAAGGCAGCGAGACACAACTCGGGCTCACGCCGTCGCGCGTGGGCATCGGAACGGGGAAGCGGGGGCGCGTCATGGCGCGGCGGCGTCCAGCACCGACAGCACCTCGGCGAACGATGGCCGTGCCGCCACGTCGGCTTGCAGGCAGCGCGCCGCGAGCGTGGTCAAAGTCGAAGAAGAAACCGCATCGTCACAGCGCTCGGCCAGTTCTTCGAGCAGGCAACCGAAGGCGCGCATCTCCACGCCTTGCAGTGCCTTCGCGTGCGCCGGGTCGAGCGCGCCGGTCATCCAGCCCGCGCCGAAGTCGCCGAGCCGCCCGCCGTCCTGCGCGTGCCAGAGGATGTTGTGGGCGTACAGGTCGCCATGCAGCAGGCCGCGCGCATGCAGGTGCGCCATGGCTGCCGCGATGTCGCGCGCGATGCGCAGGGCGGTGCGGGTGGTCCAGTGCGCATCGTCGGCGTAGACGTCGCGGGTGCACGAGGCCAGGCTCGGCGGGCCGGCCAGGGTGCGGAACGAGGGCGGCACCAGCGCCATCACCAGGCCTTCCGTGCCGTCGGGGTGGCCATCGATGCGGCCCTGTGCGGCGATCAGCGTCGGGTGCGCGCCGGCCGCGATGCAGGCCGCCATCTCGCTGTGCGGCCAGCCGTCGCTGGTGACGGCGCCCTTGAACAGCTTCACCGCCACGGGCAGCGCGGCGTCATCCGGGGTGGCCAGCGTGGCGCGATGGATCACGCCCGAAGCGCCTTCACCGAGCTTCGGGCCGAGCGTCAGGTCGCGCCAGTCGACGTGCGGCACGGTGGGGGCGTCGATGGCCGCGTCTTCGGTCGGCGCATCGAACGGATTGCCCGCACAGGCCAGCCAGGCCAGGCGCGGCAGCGTGGGCAGCCACTCGGGCAGCGCCTCGAAGCAGTTGGCCGACAAGCGCAGCAGCTCGAGCTGCCGGCAGCGGGCCACCGACGGCGGCAGGGCGCGCAGGCGGTTGCCGGCCAGCATCAGCTTCTGCATGCGGGTGCAGTCGCCGAGCGTGTCGGGCAATGCTTCGATGGCGTTGTCGGTCAGGATCAGCCAGCGCAGCGAGGGCGGCAGCGCCTCGGCGGGCACGTGGGCGATGCGGTTGGCCTTGAAGCCCACGATGTCGAGCTGGCGGCACTGACCGATGGAGGCCGGCAGTTCGGTGAAGCGGTTGTCGGAGCCGAACAGCACGCGCAGCTTGTGCAGCCGGCCGAGGTCCTCGGGCAGCGCACTGAGCGCATTGCCCGTGAGGTTCAGCGTTTCGAGGGTGTCGGCGAGCGCAAAAATCTCGCGCGGGAACTCGGTGAGTCCGCACGAGAGGTCCAGTCGTCGTGCGCCAGCCAGCCGGCCGGCGCGCAGCTCAGCCAGCGTGTCCATGCGGGAAGTCTACCCAGCTGACGCTACCTGGCGCCGAAGCGGTAGATGCCGTCGGCATCGAGCGTGCGCTTCACCTGCCCCGAGAACCACAGCAGGTGCAGGTGGGCCACGGTCTCGCCCATGGCGAAGGTGATCTGGTGCAGGTCGAGCTCGCGCTTGAACAGGATCGGCAGGCCCTCCGACGCCGTGATCGGCCGCGCGAGGCAGGCTTCGAGCAGCTCGGCCAGGCGGTCGCGGTGGTGCTCCTGCAGCTGGTCGACGCGGCGGTGGATGCCGGTGAAGGGCTTGCCGTGCGAGGGCAGGCCGAGCGTGTCGGCCGGCAGGGCCTTGAACTTGTCGATGCTGTCCAGGAACAGGCGCAGCGAATTGGACTCGGGCTCGCCCGCGTGCACGCTCACGTTGGTCGAGATGCGCGGCAGCATCATGTCGCCGCCCAGCAGCAGCTTCGGCTCGGCGCAGTACAGCGCGATGTGCTCGGGCGCGTGGCCGTAGCCACTGATGCAGCGCCAGTCGCGCCCGCCGATGCGGACGATGTCGCCGTCCATCATGCGCACGTAGCGGGCGGGCACGCTGGGCACCATGTTGGTGTAGTAGCTGGTGCGCGCGCGGATCTTGGCGATCGACTCGGGGTTGGTCAGGCCGTGCGAGGCGAAGAAGTCGGCCGCCGCGTCGCCGCCCGCGAGCGTGTCGCCGGCGCTGCACAGCACGCGTGCCACGTGGTAGTCGGTGGCGCTGATCCACAGCGGCACGTTCCAGCGCTTGCACAACCAGTCGGCCAGGCCGATGTGGTCGGGGTGCATGTGGGTCACGATCACGCGCAGGATCGGCAGGCCCTGCAGCTGGGTCTCGAAGATCTGCTCCCACTGCGCGCGGGCCTCGTCGTGCGCGATGCAGCAGTCGACCACCGTCCAGCCCTCGACGCCGTCGATCGTGTCGCGCAGCAGCCAGAGGTTGATGTGGTCCAGCGCAAAGGGCAGCCGCATGCGGATCCAGCGCACGCCGGGCGCGACTTCCAGTGCTTCGCCGGCGGCGGGCAGGGTGTCGCCCAGGGGGTAGTGGAGTTCGCGTTCGAGGAGGTTCATGTATGATTGACGTTTACGTAAACGTCATGGGTTGAGGCATCATTGTAGAGAATGCGCCGCCAACCTGCTGTCGCCCCCGCAACCCTTGCCGCCCATGCCCGCGCAGACCTTCACCATCAGCCAGCTCGCCAAGGAGTTCGACCTCACGACGCGCGCCATCCGCTTCTATGAAGACATGGGCCTGCTGTCGCCGGAGCGGGCCGGCCTGCAGCGCGTGTACAGCGCGCGCGACCGGGCGCGGCTCACGCTCACGCTGCGCGCCAAGCGCCTGGGCCTGACGCTGGTCGAGGCGAAAGACATCCTCGACATGTACGACAGCCCGCGCGACACCGTGCCGCAGCTGGAAAAATTCCTGGGCGTGCTCGGCGCCCACCGCGCGCAGCTCGAGGCGCAGCTGGCCGAACTGCAGGCCAACCTCGCCGAAGTGCGCGAGCACGAGAAAAAGGGCCGCGCCACGCTGACCAGGGCGCAGAAGGCCGCCAAGGCCGTCCAGGACGCCCGAGGTGGCGAAAACACGCCCGACACGACGACTCACTGACAATAGACCACCATGCCCTCCGACAACCTCGACGACCTCTTTGCCCACAACCGTGCCTGGTCCGCCCAGATGGAGCGTGACCGGCCCGGCTTCTTCACCGGCCTTGTCAAGCAGCAGACGCCGCGCTACATGTGGATCGGCTGTTCCGACAGCCGCGTGCCCGCCAACCAGATCACCGGCCTGGAGCCAGGTGAGGTGTTCGTGCACCGCAACGTCGCCAACATCGTGGTGCACTCCGACCTCAACGCGCTCTCGGCGATCCAGTTCGCGGTCGAGCACCTGAAGGTCGAGCACATCATGGTGGTCGGCCACTACGGCTGCGCCGGCGTCAAGGCCGCGCTCAGCGGCAAGCGCATCGGCCTGGCCGACAACTGGATCCGCCACATCCAGGACGTGCGCGACCGCCACAGCGTGATGCTCGACAGCCTGCCCGAAGACGTGCGCGTCGATGCGCTGTGCGAGCTCAACGTGGCCGAGCAGGTGGTCAACGTGGCCGTCAGCACCGTCATGGTCGACGCCTGGGCGCGCGGCCAGAAGGTGCGCATCCACGGCTGGACCTTCGGCGTGCACGACGGCCTGCTGCAAGACCTCGGCCTGAGTGTCGAGGGCGACAAGCCGCTCGACGCCATCTACAAGGCCGCCGTGCAGCGCATCCGCTACAAGTGGAGCAAGCCGGCCGGCGTTTCGCCGTCGGCGCAGGCAGGTGCCGACGGCACCGAAGGCACCGAGACGCCGCCAGCCGCCTGAGTTCGCTGCCGCTGCCATCGCCGCCCCCGTCGGTATTGCCGCCATGTTCCCGCAGCGCCTCGATTCCCCGCTGGCCTACGACATCGCGAAAGCGATGATCGACGGGTTCAACCGGCACTACCGGCTGTTCCGGGCCGAATCGGCGCGCGCCAAGCACCGCTTCGAGACCGCCGACTGGCACGGCCAGCAGCGGGCGCAGCGCGAGCGCATCGAGTTCTACGACCTGCGCGTGAACGAGGCCGTGGCCCGGCTCGAAAAAGAGTTCAAGGCCGGCGACCAGCCCATGGAGGTCTGGCACCAGGTCAAGCTGCACTTCATCGGGCTGCTGGTGAACCACCACCAGCCCGAGCTGGCCGAGAGTTTCTTCAACTCGGTCACCACGAAGATCCTGCACCGGGCCTACTTCCAGAACGACTTCATCTTCGTGCGCCCGGCCATCAGCACCGAGTACATCGAGCCGCGCGGCGCACCCACCTACCGGCCGTACTACCCCTCGCAGGCCACGCTGCCCGACATCATCGAGCAGATGCTCGACGACTTCGCACTGCAGGGCAGCTACGCCAACAAGCGGCGCGACGCCGAGCGCGTGGCGCACGTCATCCTGAACCGCTTCCACCAGGTCAAGCTGCGCGCCAACTTCCAGCTGCAGGTGCTGTCGGGCCTGTTCTACCGGAACAAGGGCGCCTACGTGGTCGGCAAGATCATGAACGGCTTCACCGAGATCCCGTTCTCGCTGCCCATCCTGCACGACACCCACGGCAAGTTCTACATCGACGCGGCGCTGTTCGGCGAAGACGACCTGCAGATGCTGTTCAGCTTTGCGCGCGCCTACTTCATGGTCGACATGGAAGTGCCCTCGGCCTGGGTGCAGTTCCTGCGCTCGCTCATGCCGCGCAAGCCGCGCGCCGAAATCTACAACGCACTCGGCCTGGCCAAGCAGGGCAAGACGCTGTTCTACCGCGACTTCCTGTCGCACCTGAACTACTCGAGCGACCGCTTTCGCATCGCGCCCGGCATCAAGGGCATGGTCATGCTGGTGTTCGACCTGCCCTCGTTCCCCTTCGTGTTCAAGGTCATCAAGGACTTTTATCCGCCGCAGAAGGACACCACGCGCGAGCAGATCAAGGGCAAGTACATGCTCGTGAAGCAGCACGACCGCGTGGGCCGCATGGCCGACACGCTCGAGTACAGCAACGTGGGCTTTCCGCTCGACCGCTTCGAGCCCGAGCTCATCGAGGAGATCCGCAAGTTCGCGCCCAGCCAGCTCGAGATCGGCGACCGCGACGGCAACGGGGAGATGGAGGTCGTGCTCAAGCACGTCTACATCGAGCGCCGCATGATCCCGCTGAACATCTACCTGCAGGAAGCCTTCGACACGCTGGCCCACCCCGAGAGCCCGGCCCAGGCCCGGCGCGCCAAGGACCAGCTGGAGCATGCGGTCATCGAGTACGGCAACGCCATCAAGGACATGGTGGCCGCCAACATCTTCCCCGGCGACATGCTGTGGAAGAACTTCGGCGTCACGCGCGGCGGCAAGGTCGTGTTCTACGACTACGACGAAATCGAATACGTCACCGACTGCAAGTTCCGCAAGGTGCCCACGCCGCGCAACGAAGAAGACGAGATGAGCGGCGAGGTCTGGTATTCGGTCGGCCCGAAAGACGTGTTCCCCGAGACCTTCGAGCCCTTTCTGCTCGGCAACAGCGACGTGCGCGCCGCCTTCATGGCGCACCACGCCGACCTGCTCGACGCCGCCTTCTGGCAGCACCACAAGGAACGCATCCAGGCCGGCCAGATGCTCGATGTGTTCCCGTACGAAGAGTCGCAACGCTTCCAGCACGAAGGCCACGCGACGCATTTCTGACCGCCCGTTCCCGATTCCTGTTTTCGTTTTGTCTTTGATTTCACTTTCACATTCCTGAAGGAGACCTCCATGTCCGAATCCATCGTCATCGTCGGCGCCGCCCGCACCCCCATGGGCGGCTTCCAGGGCGACTTTTCGTCCCTCTCCGCGCACGACCTGGGCGGCGCGGCCATCAAGGCGGCCGTCGAGCGCGCCGGCATCGCGCCCGAGAGCGTGGGTGAAGTGCTGTTCGGCAACTGTCTCATGGCCGGCCAGGGCCAGGCCCCGGCGCGCCAGGCGGCCTACAAGGGCGGTCTGCCCGACAGCGCGGGCGCCGTCACGCTCAGCAAGATGTGCGGCTCGGCCATGAAGGCCGCGATGCTCGCGCACGACCTGCTGCTGGCCGGCACGCACGACGTCATCGTGGCGGGTGGCATGGAAAGCATGACCAACGCGCCTTACCTCATGCTCAAGGGCCGCGGCGGCTACCGCATGGGCCACGACAAGATCTATGACCACATGATGCTCGACGGCCTCGAAGACGCCTACCAGCCGGGCCGCTCCATGGGCACCTTCGGCGAAGACTGCGCCGCCAAGTACAACTTCACGCGCGAGCAGCAAGACGCCTTCGCCATCGCCAGCGTGCAGCGCGCCCAGGCCGCCACCGAATCGGGCGCCTTCAAGGACGAGATCACGCCCATCACCGTGAAGGGCCGCGGCGGCGACACCGTCATCTCCATCGACGAAGGCCCGGGCAAGGTCAAGCTCGACAAGATCCCCACGCTCAAGCCCGCGTTCAAGAAAGAAAACGGCACCATCACCGCCGCCTCGAGTTCGTCGATCAACGACGGCGCCGCCGCGCTGGTCATGATGACCGAGTCGCACGCCAGGAAGATCGGCGCCAAGCCGCTGGCGCGCATCGTCGGCCACGCCACGCACGCGCAGCAGCCCGAGTGGTTCTCCACCGCGCCGGTCGGCGCCGTGCAGAAGCTGTTCGCCAAGACCGGCTGGAGCGTGAAGGACGTCGACCTGTGGGAAGTGAACGAGGCCTTCGCCGTCGTGCCCATGGCGCTCATGCACGAGCTCGACGTGTCGCATGACATCGTCAACGTGAACGGCGGTGCCTGCGCGCTGGGCCACCCCATCGGCGCCAGCGGCGCGCGCATCATGGTCACGCTGCTGCACGCGCTGAAGGCGCGCGGCAAGAAGCGCGGCGTCGCCACGCTGTGCATCGGCGGCGGCGAAGGCACCGCCGTCGCGCTCGAATTGCTATAACGCCAGGAGCCGCCGGCGCCCGGGAGAGGGCGCCGGCCGGTTTTCCACCCCGGACAGTTCAAACAAAACCATGCGTAGAGCAGGAGATTTCATGCGCCCATCCATTCACCGTACCGCCGTTGCCGCCGTGCTCGCTACCGCCTTCGTGGCAGGTGGCGCCTGGGCCCAGAAACGCGACAACGTGCTGTTCCAGGCCGCCACCGACGAGCAGCCGGCGGTGATCAAGACGCTCGAGAAGCTCGTCAACATCGAGACCGGCACCGGTGACGCCGAAGGCATGGCCGCCGCCGGCGCGTACCTCGAAGGCGAACTGAAGAACCTCGGCTTCACCGTCACGCGCAGCAAGTCGGTCGGCCTCGTGGTCGGCGACAACATCGTGGGCAAGCTCAAGGGCCGCGGCGGCAAGAACCTGCTGCTCATGTCGCACATGGACACCGTGTACACCAAGGGCACGCTCGCCAAGGCGCCGTTCCGCATCGAAGGCGACAAGGCCTACGGCCCCGGCATCGCCGACGACAAGGGCGGCAACGCCGTCATCCTGCACACGCTCAAGCTGCTGAAAGACTACGGCGTGCGCGACTACGGCACCATCACCGTGCTGTTCAACACCGACGAAGAAAAAGGCTCCTTCGGCTCGCGCGACCTGATCCAGGAAGAAGCCAAGCTGGCCGACTACGTGCTCTCGTTCGAGCCCACCAGCGCCGGCGACGAAAAGATGTCGCTCGGCACCTCGGGCATCGCCTACGTGCAGGTCAACATCACCGGCAAGGCCTCGCACGCGGGCGCCGCGCCCGAGCTGGGCGTGAATGCATTGGTCGAGGCGTCCGACCTCGTGCTGCGCACCATGAGCATCGACGACAAGTCGAAGAACCTGCGCTTCAACTGGACCATCGCCAAGGCCGGCAACGTGTCGAACATCATCCCGGCCAGCGCCACGCTGAACGCCGACGTGCGCTACGCACGCAACGAAGACTTCGACGCTGCCATGAAGACCCTCGAAGAGAAGGCACAGCAGAAGAAGCTGCCCGAGGCCGACGTCAAGGTGCTCGTCACGCGCGGCCGTCCGGCCTTCAACGCGGGCGAGGGCGGCAAGAAGCTGGTCGACAAGGCCGTGGTCTTCTACAAGGAAGCCGGTGGCACCGTGGGCGTCGAAGAGCGCACCGGCGGCGGCACCGACGCGGCCTACGCGGCGCTCTCGGGCAAGCCCGTGATCGAAAGCCTGGGCCTGCCCGGCTTCGGCTACCACAGCGACAAGGCCGAGTACGTCGACATCAGCGCCATTCCGCGCCGCCTGTACATGGCCGCGCGTCTCATCATGGACCTGGGCGCCGGCAAGTAAGCCTCGCACCCACCGACAAGAAAGAACTGGAGACAACGCCATGCTGCTCAGCGCAGACCAGGAAGCCATCCGCGACGCCGTGCGCGATTTTGCGCAAGCCGAGTTGTGGCCCAACGCCCCCAAGTGGGACCGTGACCACAGCTTCCCGAAGGAAGTGCACCAAGGCCTGGCCGCGCTGGGCGCCTACGGCATCTGCGTGCCCGAGGAGCATGGCGGCGCGGGACTCGACTACCTCACGCTCGCACTCGTGCTCGAAGAAATCGCGGCCGGCGACGGCGGCACCAGCACCGCCATCAGCGTGACCAACTGCCCTGTCAACGCCATCCTCATGCGCTACGGCAACGCGCAGCAGAAGAAGAAGTGGCTCGAGCCGCTGGCCCAGGGCCAGATGCTCGGCGCCTTCTGCCTCACCGAACCGCAGGCCGGCAGCGACGCCTCGAGCCTGCGCACCACCGCGCGCAAGGACGGCGACGGCTACGTGATCGACGGCGTGAAGCAGTTCATCACCAGCGGCAAGAACGGCCAGGTCGCCATCGTCATCGCCGTGACCGACAAGGGCGCCGGCAAGCGCGGCATGAGCGCGTTCATCGTGCCGACCGACGCGCCCGGCTACAACGTCGCGCGCTTGGAAGACAAGCTCGGCCAACACAGCAGCGACACCGCGCAGATCAACTTCGACAGCTGCCGCATCTCGGCCGAGAACCTCATCGGCGCCGAAGGCGAGGGCTACAAGATCGCGCTCGGCGCACTCGAAGGCGGGCGCATCGGCATCGCCGCGCAGAGCGTGGGCATGGCCCGCAGCGCCTTCGATGTGGCCGTGGCCTACGCCAAGGAGCGCCAAGCCTTCGGCGGCGCCATCTTCGACCAGCAGGCCGTGGGCTTTCGCCTCGCCGACTGCGCCACGCAGATCGAAGCCGCGCGCCAGCTCATCTGGCACGCCGCCAGCCTGCGCGACGCCGGCCGGCCTTGCCTGAAAGAAGCCGCCATGGCCAAGCTCTTCGCCAGCGAGATGGCCGAGCGCGTGTGCAGCGCCGCCATCCAGACCCTGGGCGGCTACGGCTACGTGAACGACTTTCCGCTGGAGCGCATCTACCGCGACGTGCGCGTGTGCCAGATCTACGAAGGCACGTCGGACATCCAGAAGCTGCTGATTCAACGCGCGCTCGCCTGAGATCGTCTGATCAAGTGAACCAACGCCGCGACCTGGGTGGGTGATGTTTCGGGTGGGGCGGTGCGTTCCAGTCGCTGACGCTTGACGGGCGTCCGAGCGACCGCGTACATTGCTTTTGCCTCGTGATGAGCGAGGCCGGGATTGGCGTCCCGCTGACATCCTGCGACGAAAGCCGCAGTTACCGCACAAGGTCTGCGGCTTTTTCATTCGCGCTTCTTTTTTAGGCGGCTCGAATGGGAGGGCTCGCGCCCTGCCGGTTTCCGCAAGGATGTCCCGGTACGCCAACCCGTTCGAGCTGCCGCCCCCGATTGGCGTCGGGTGCGTCGGTTGTTGCAAATCGACATCCTTGGAGGCCTATGGCCACTGCTTCAAATGCGGGTACCGACGCTGGTTGTTCTTGTGCGTCTCAACGACCCACTGCCTTGTTCAAACCCTTCGAATGGGTTGAAGGCGAACGGCTCTCTCCTTCACAGCAAAGTCACGCTGCCTTCCTCAACGATGCGCGTGATGTAGTGCAAGGCGCTCAGACGTTGGTGCAGTTGCTCGACTGGGATGAGGATCGGCGCGACGCTGCTGCTTCAGAGGCAGACCTTGCGCCGCTTTTCGACGCGAGCCAACGCAGTTCACTGCAGCGGCTTCTCGCGGTATCGCTAGGGCTTTTGCATGCGCGGATCGAAGTCCAATGCGATGCGTCGATTGAGTAGCAGACCGACGCCACGAGAAGAGTGACTCTTATGCCGTTCTTGCGTCCGCGGGCGTGAGGGCGGCCATTCTTCCCATTACAGAAGCGTCACGCAGTTCGTTGTATCGATCCTGCTTCCTCGGTATGGAGGCGGCGTCTGGTTTTCGTGAGGCACTGGGGTCTGGCTGCGAGGTGCAGTCGGCCAAAAGGCAGAACTTTGATTGGCGCCGTCGAATCCGCGAATCCCTGCGGGCACCACAATGATGCTGTATATTCATACAGTATCATGCTCTCCACCTCCTTCCGGGCAACTGCGGCAAGCGAACGAGTCCTGAGCGGGGGCATTGGCGCCTTCTTGCGAGCATCTGCAGATGGTTCTGGACTGCCCAGCCCGCGCTTGTCAGGGCATCCGATGGCCGCGGCCAAGGGAAAGTGTCGACGCAATGAAGACGCCGAGGGGCTTTCTGCGGTTAAGCCGGATGTGGCTCGCAGGCGTCATGGAAGACGACATGCGGCCCCGAATAGAAATCTGTTAAAAGTTGTTGCATCCGATCGAGGGGACGATAGCAACAACACGATGGACGAAATTCACGAGAAGCCGCCAAGGGAGACGGCCGGTCGCGAGACCATTCTTCGGTTCAGAATGCAGTTCCAGGCCGCCGCATTTGCCGCCTTAGAAATCCTGGGCGGAAACGAAGTCGACCGGGTGTACTGTGACTATCACGAAGATTTCGTGGTCCGCAGGACTACCGCGCAGGGCGTCACTTATCACTTCTTTCAAGTCAAGACCAAAGGTCAACTGAACAAGCAATGGACTTTGCTTGAGGTCTTTGCTTTGAAGAAGAAGGAAAAGAAAGGCGACACCGATGCCGCGGAGAAGCTCAAGGCGATGAAGGACAGCATCGCTGGAAAGCTGTTCGCTCACACAACTGAGTTTGGGGAACACTGCCACGCGGTGACGATTCTCTCGAACGTGCATTTCGACGACGATGTTCTTGATGCGATCAAGGACATCCGTGCCGGAACGAGTACCAAGAAGTACGTGTCTGATTTCATTGCCAAGTTTCACGAAGCATTCTCTGGCGATAGGGGGCTGACGGATGATGAAGTCAAAGTTGCCAGAGGCAAGCTAACTACTGAACCAGGTGTTCAGTACATCGGAGAAACGCTAGAACGATTCACGAGCTCAGCCCGTGATGCAATCTGGAAGCACAGCGAGATTGACCTGCGTCCGCACGAGGTAGATGAAATTGCTCGCAGCCTTGTTGACCTCATCACGAAGAAGTCCTGCACTCGAATTGCAGGAATGGGAAAGCAGAGTCTCGAGGAAGCGGTCTCGGTTGAGTTGAAGGACTTGCTAAAGGTCCTGAGCATCTCGACGCCCGTTTACGAGACTCTGAGTAAGGGCGAAGATCCCAACGTCATAAAGGCAGCATCGATCCTTCAGCGCCAGTTGAAGCAGGCGGGGGCCAGTGAGGCTGCCGTAGAGACTGCATCTCAGTTGAAGGTCGAGTGGGACGTATGGCTTCGTACTAATCGCCATGTCTTCACAGAGATGGCCCTCGCAATCCTTTGGCAAGAAGTAGAAGATGCTTGTCGGAACTGGCTCCTTGCAGGAGGGCGATTGGTCGATTTGCGTCAGCTTCTGATGAAAATGCGGCTGCAGCAATGGACGCAGGATTTCCCCTCCTTAACGGATGACTTGCTCTTCGGTGCGGTCATGGCTGCAATGGTTCGTAGAGGCGCAAGATGAGCCTTAGTCAGTTTTTTGCAGAGGCCGAACGCGCGGACCTGCGGGTGCAGCTCGGCACGGAAGACAACTCGGTCGCACACGCGTTGAGCAATGAAGCGCTATTTCAGTTGCCGTTGTTGGCCATGACCATTCTTGCAATTTCTAAGGGAAAGTCGAAGCCGAAGCTTCCAGAGATTGGTCAGTTGGTCGGGGAGTGTCTGGAGCGGACAGTGGTGGGGTTCAAGGGGTCCTCGCAAGACATAGGCTGGTCTGCAAACCTTCGCATCCGAACCATAAAAGCCCTGACCTTTCTCGAGGCGACGAAGCTTGCAGAAATCGATCTGCACACCAAGGAGATTACTGCCAGCAGTCTCGGTCGAAATGTCTATGAACGCGCGCTCGGTGACGAGACTCCGTTGTCCTTATCGCTTCGCGTCATTGAAACGAGTTATCAGAATATCCGCGCCGAGATGCGCTTCGAGGGGGAAGTGGAGTGAGATTCAAGCGACTGAAGATTGAGCCACTGGGACAAAACGGATGGGAGAGTCAAAACTTAGAGTTTGGCTACCGGACAACTCTCATCTATGCGGCGAACGGTAGTGGTAAGACTCCAGTAGTCCAGGCGCTTGCAAGTTGCCTCGGCTACCCGTCGAGGTTTCGCGAAGACATTCTGGAAAAATGCGCTGGCGCAACTTTGACTGTTGATGTGGCCGGGCAGGACGTCCTGCTTCATCGAACCTTTGTCAGCAATCCTCGAGATTTTGTTGCCGCCATCACAATCAACGGTCAATCGACCGAATACTTCGATGAGGCAAGCTTCTCAACTGCCGTGTTTCAGTTGTTCGAATTGGAGCCTCCAGCGCTAGTTTCTACGACCCGTCAGGCAACGCGCCCCTACATTTCCACCGTGTTGCCCCTGTTCTACCTGAATCAAGGTGACGGTTACACGGCCGCATATAAAGCACCAGCCTCGTTCATCGAGGATCAGTTTGTTGAGATGGTTCGCTTCGTTTTTGGCTTGAATCCAAAACACTCCTACAAGGTGAAGAAGGCCCTTATCGACGAGAGGACGGCACTAGAGGCCATCAATCGGAAGATCGTTGTTGTGCAGAGGTTGGTTGAGGTGCAAGGCCGTGGGCTCAATATGACGGCTGGCAATCGAGTTGCGTTGGACCATCGCGTTGCGGCACTATCTGGGCAGATTGATAGTCTCAGAGCATCTGTGGATGCAAATGGAGCTGCGAGCTCAGCGCTTGCAGATCTTCTCAGGCAGAAGGAGAACCAAGTCCAAGCAGTTCGCACCGAGATTTCGGAGCTTCGAAGTCGAGTCGCAGGAATTGGGACCATCCGTTCAGAAATTGAGGGTGAGATATCTACCCTTGGACTGAATGAGGAAGCCCGCCGAGTTTTCACGTCGTTTCAGGAAATCTGCCACGCTCCCAACTGCGGCTTGTTCATCGGAAGTTCCGAGTCTTACGGCAAGAACCTGTTGTATCTCCGAGACCAACTGAAGGACTTAGAAAGAAACACGACGCGGGCGGAGGTTCGTGTAGAGATGTTGGAACAGAGGCTTGACGAACTTCTTGATGAGCGCAACGCGCTTGCGTTGAAACTAGACTCGCCAGAAGCGGGTGCCATTGACAGACTCGTTTCTGCTGTAAAGGCGATCACTACGCAGCTTGTCGATACAGAAAATGAACGAGCATCAATTGATGCGCTGCAAGCAGAGCGCTCGAAGCTATTTCGTCTTGAGCAAGAGCGAGCCCGCATTCAAGAGCGCATAGATGAGCTCACGTCGAGCGGCCGGGCTGACACAGATTTCAACCGGATTCGCCTTCGTTTGAAAGAGCTTGCGGTCGCATGGATGGATGTCCTCGAGGCTCGGAATGTCTCGCGCAACGTTGACATTGATTTGGACTTTCGCTTCAAGTTCAACAATGAGCCGCTTGATGTCTTCTCCGGAAGCACCAAGATCCGGCTGGTGCTCGCTATCCATGCTGCAATGTTTGAACTGTATGTATCCGAAGCAGCTCGTCCATTCCGCTTCCTGATTCTGGACACGCCAAAGCAGCAGGAACTTCACACCAAGGACTTGGCGAAGTACCTCACCAAACTAGAGGACCTTTGTCATCGGAGTAACGCGCAACTCATCCTTTCGTCGACGGAATATGACCATCCGACAAACCCGCAGTTTGATAAGCGATGGTTGCCTGCGTATCCCGGCCCGACACAGCCTATGTATCTCGGTGTTGGCGCGACGGGTGGTGGAACCCGATGAGGCGCGGACCAACAGAACTGATAGCCCTCTAGTCGGCCTTGAGACCTAAATGACGCGCAATGCGCGCGCAACTCTGTCAACGTCTTGTCGATGGAGGGGGTGAAGCGGGGGCGTGAGTCTTCCCCCGCCCCACCTTCAGCCCCCGCCGCGCCAAGTGTTCCAATAGAGCCCTTCATGAGCGCCACCGACCCCACTCCCGGCCCCTGCCCCTGCGGCCGCACCGACCGTCGCGACAAGCCCATCGGCTACGCCCTGTGCTGTGGGCGCTACCTCGACGATTTCGAGAACACGCCGGCGCCCGACGCCGAATCTCTGATGCGTTCGCGCTACTCGGCCTTCGTGCTGGCGCGTGCCGACTACCTGCTCGCCACCTGGCATGCGTCGAAGCGGCCGGCGTCGGTGGAGTTCGAGCCGGGCGTCAAATGGCTGGGGCTGGACATCCGCTCGCGTTCGGTGCTCGACGCCGACCACGCCGAGGTCGAGTTCGTCGCCCGCCAGCGCGGCGCGACGGGCGTGGCGTTCCGCCTGCACGAGCGCAGCCGCTTCGTGCGCGAGAACGAGCGCTGGTATTACGTCGACGGCGACCTGCACCAGCCCCCGGGTTGACGGCGGCGGGCTTCGGCCCGCACAATCGGCCCCGCTCCGGGGTGCACACACGTGGTGTGCTGAGATGGCAAAGCTGCCGACCCGCGAACTTGATCCGGGTCATACCGGCGTAAGAAGAGCTGCACTCCCTGACTTCGGTCCGTCACTCCCTTTTTCGGTGGCGGGCCTCCCGAGGTCCACTGAGCGATTGCGGAGCACCCTTTCCCTCAACAAGGAGTGCCTCCGATGAATGCCCCCGACAAGTTCACCTCGCTGCTGTCGCTGACGCGCGAACCCTTTCCCGCCTCGCACAAGTGCGTCATTCCGGGCAGCCGGCCCGACCTGTTCGTGCCCGTGCGCGACGTGGCGCTGACCAACGGCGAAACCGTCTCCCTGTACGACACCTCGGGCCCCTACACCGACCCGAAGGTCGAGATCGACGTGCGCCGCGGCCTGCCCGACGTGCGCAGCGCCTGGGTCATCGAGCGCGGCGACACCGAAAGCTACGAAGGCCGCACGCACCACGCGCTGGACGACGGCGCCAAGAACGAAGACCGCGACGCGCAGCGCCTGGCCGAGCTGCGCGCCGGTGCCTCGGCGCTGCAACGCACGCCGCGTCGCGCCAAGTCGGGCGCCAACGTCACCCAGATGCACTACGCGCGCCGCGGCATCGTCACGCCCGAGATGGAGTACGTGGCCCTGCGCGAGAACGGCAAGCGCGAGTGGATGGCCGAGTACCTGGCCAACGAGGAGCGCGCCAAGCGCGTGGCGGGCAACCCGATGGGCGCGAGCATTCCGCGCATCATCACGCCCGAGTTCGTGCGCGACGAGGTGGCCCGTGGCCGCGCGATCATTCCCGCGAACATCAACCACCCCGAGGTCGAGCCGATGGCCATCGGGCGCAACTTCAAGGTGAAGATCAACGCCAACATCGGCAACTCGGCCGTTACCTCGAGCATCGAGGAAGAGGTCGAGAAGCTGGTGTGGGCCATCCGCTGGGGCGCCGACAACGTCATGGACCTGTCGACCGGCAAGAACATCCACACCACGCGCGACTGGATCGTGCGCAACTCGCCGGTGCCCATCGGCACGGTGCCGATCTACCAGGCGCTCGAAAAGGTGGGCGGCGTGGCCGAAGACCTCACCTGGGAAATCTACCGCGACACGCTCATCGAGCAGGCGGAGCAGGGCGTCGACTACTTCACCATCCACGCGGGCCTGCGCCTGCCGTTCATCCACCTCACGGCGGACCGCATGACGGGCATCGTGTCGCGCGGCGGCTCGATCATGGCCAAGTGGTGCATCGCGCACCACAAGGAGAGCTTCCTCTACACGCACTTCGAGGACATCTGCGACATCATGAAGGCCTACGACGTGAGCTTCTCGCTCGGCGACGGCCTGCGTCCCGGCTCGGGTGCCGATGCGAACGACGAGGCACAGTTTGCCGAGCTGCGCACGCTGGGCGAGCTCACGCAGATCGCCTGGAAGCACGACGTGCAGACCATGATCGAAGGCCCGGGCCACGTGCCGATGCACATGATCCAGGCCAACATGGACGAGCAGATCAAGCACTGCCACGAGGCGCCGTTCTACACGCTCGGCCCGCTGACCATCGACATCGCGCCGGGCTACGACCACATCTCCAGCGCCATCGGCGCCGCCATGATCGGCTGGGCCGGCACGGCCATGCTCTGCTACGTGACGCCCAAGGAGCACCTGGGCCTGCCCGACCGCGACGACGTGAAGCAGGGGATCATTGCCTACAAGATCGCCGCGCACGCGGCCGACGTGGCCAAGGGCCACCCGGGCGCGCGCTCGCGCGACGACGCGCTGAGCAAGGCGCGCTTCGAGTTCCGCTGGCAAGACCAGTTCAACCTGGGCTTGGACCCCGACACGGCGCGCGAATTCCACGACGAGACGCTGCCGAAGGACTCGAGCAAGGTGGCGCACTTCTGCTCGATGTGCGGCCCCAAGTTCTGCTCGATGAAGATCACGCAGGAAGTGCGCGAGTACGCGGCCAAGAAAGGCGTGGCCGAGGCGGCTGCCATGGCCGAGGGCATGGAAGAGAAGTCGAAAGAATTCATGGCCGGCGGCGGCGAGATCTACATCCCCATCCGCCCCGTCGCCTGAGGCGGTGAATGACCCGATAGCCTGAGTCTGCCCGTGCGGAAAGGGGGCGTTGCTACCATGGGGCCAGACCCCTGAACTCCAGCCTCGCAATGACCCCTTTCCCCTTTTCCGCCGTTCTCTTCGATTGCGACGGCGTGCTCGTCGATTCCGAGCCCATCACCAACCGCGTGCTCGCCGACATGCTCGGCGAGCTCGGCTGGCAGCTCACGGCCGAGGAATCGATGAACATCTTCACCGGCAAGGCCGTGAAGGACGAGACGGCGCTCATCGAGGCCAAGACGGGCTTCAAGATCACCGACGACTGGCTGCGCGGCTTCCGCGCCCGCCGCAACGAGGCGCTGGACCGCGACCTCGTCGCCATTCCCCATGCGCCCGCCGCCATCCGCGAGATCCACGCGCGGCTCAAGGGTCGCATCGCCTGCGCCTCGGGCGCCGACCGCCACAAGGTCGAGCTGCAGCTGGCCAAGGTCGGCCTGCTCGACTGCTTCGAGGGCCGCATCTTCAGCGGCCACGAGATGCCGCGCTCCAAGCCGCATCCCGACGTGTACCTGGCCGCGGCGGAAGCGCTCGGTGTCGATCCGAAGCGCTGTGCGGTGGTCGAAGACACGGTCACCGGCGCGATGGCCGGCGTGGCCGCCGGCGCCACGGTGTTCGGCTACAGCACGGGCGAATCGGGCCACAGCGGCCCGGGCGCGCTGCGCGCCGCGGGCGCCGTGGCCGTGTTCAGCGACATGACCGGGCTGCCCGCATTGCTGGCCGGCTACGGCCTGCAGGCGGCCTGAGTTTCTGGTGCAATGACGCCCGTCAGCGTGTGGCGCGCCCGTCGCCTTCACGCGCTCCTTCCCACGAATTCGCAAGGACCCTGCCCATGACCTCCGAGTACCAGACCGAGCAACCCGACCGCAGCGAGATCGACGCGCTCCAGGGCCCGGCCGTGGTGGAGTTCGGCACCAACTGGTGCGGCATTTGCAAGGCCGCGCAGCCGAACATTGCCGAGGCCTTTGCCAAGTACCCGAACGTGCGCCGCATCAAGGTGGAAGACGGCAGCGGCCGTCCGCTGGGGCGTTCGTTCAACGTGCGGCTGTGGCCCACGCTGGTGTTCCTGCGCGACGGGCAACAGGTCGCGAAGCTGGTGCGGCCGGAAGACAGCCAGTCGATCGCCGATGCGCTGGCTCTGATCGATTCGCCAGCCTGAGTTCAGGGCGACGCTCCCGCCGACGGGGCACCTTGCTCCGCGAATGTCCCCCGGCCTGCGGCCTCCTCCTTGATTTCGCTGCGCAAGGCACCCCATCGACG
>NZ_JBXAIG010000011.1:0-126349 GCF_058795995.1 Variovorax sp. GW823-FHT04F07 | reverse complement strand
CTTTCTTCACCACCCACAACCAACGCTCCTGAGAGCACCAGTCGCTTCAAACACCAAAGATATTCAGCAGCGAAGCCTGCCAGTGTATGTCATTTTGGGTGCCGAAGCCAACACGAGATGAAAAGAATCTTGCAGTGAGACCGCTCCACAGCTTGCCGCGTCGCTTGATCTCACTGCGCTCCCCAGGCGCGACTCCATTCGCCCCCTTATATATAGGGGCGTACGCTCCCCCAACTAGGGCGCCATCGAGCAACTCCCGCGGCACCCCCATGACAGCAGATACATTCACCAACCTGCATCGGCTCAGCCACCAATGAAAAAGGCCCGACGGACATACGTCCGACGGGCCTTTGAACCAACTCAACTACAGCCGGCCGCTCAGCGCCCGGCCCAGCCTTGCTTAGTAATAGCGCGAGCTGTTCATGCGGCGCATCGCTTCGTACAGCGTGGGCATGCGCACTTCTTGCGAACGACGGTTCATGCGAGCCAGTGCGTCGACCTTGGCGACGGCTTCGACCGACACGACGTCGTCCGACTGCTGGCGCCACACCGCGGCTTGCAGCTCTTGCATGATGCGCGGATCGCTCTGGGCGGTCGCCAAGAAGCGGGCGTCTGCACGCGCTTGCGCACGGCGCTCTGCAGCTTCGCGCCACAGGGTGGCCAGGCTGCTCTTGCGGACCGAGCCGACGAAGAGCGCGAACAAGGCGATGGCGGCGACGCAGAACACGGTCCATGCGGCGAGCAGCGCGCCTTCGTCCCAGTTGGAGACGATCTTGTCGGCGACCACGAGCACGGCGGCCGCGAGGGCCAGCACGAACAGGGCGATCAGCGGACGGGCGCCATGGGCACCGGCACGGGCGGCCTGGATCTGGCCGAAGAGAACTTCGGCGCGACGGACGCCGGGATGTTCGGTGGGTTGGTCAACGTGGACAAAGCTGGTCATGATGCATCCCTCCTGGGGATAAGTGGTAATCAGTGGTGGCGAACAAGGCCGATGCCCTGATATTAGGGATTACCCCAGTGTTCCGCCACTTTATCTTTCTGATGTTTATCATTCATATCGCTGATGGACGTCAATTTCCGCACATTCGACCTCAACCTGCTGCGCGTCTTCGACGAGGTGATGGCAGAGCGCAACCTCACGCGCGCCGCCCGCAACCTCGCGATCACCCAGCCGGCCGTAAGCAACTCGCTGCGCCGCCTGCGCGAATTGCTGGGCGACGAGCTGGTGCGGCGTTCCGGCGCGGGCGTGGAACCCACGCCGCGCGCGCAAGCCCTCTGGCCGACGGTGCGCGACGCCTTGCGCCAGTTGCAGCACACGCTGGCGCCCGGCGAATTCGATGCCGGCACCGCCGACACGACCTTCCTGCTGGCCATGGCCGACGCCACGGCCGCCGAACTCATGCCAGGCCTGGTGAAGATTGCGGAAGAAGAAGCCCCAGCCATCTCGCTGCGCGTGCTGCCGCTGACCACGCGCGACCCGCGCCGCATGCTGGAGCACGAAGAAGTCGACATGGCGATCGGCTACTTTCCCGCCGTGATCGCGAGCCTGGCGGCGCGCGGCCAGTCGGGGGTGGGGGTGCCGTTCGAGACCCAGCGGCTCTACCTGGGCCAATATGTATGCGTGATGCGACGCGGCCATCCGCTGGCCAGCGCACCGCTGACACTCGACAGCTACTGCACAGCGCGGCACCTGCTGGTGAGTTTTTCGGGGCGGCCGTACGGCTTCATCGACCAGACGCTGGGCGCCATGGGGCGCGAGCGGCGGATCGCGGTGACGGTGAACCAGTTCTTCACCGCCGGGCGCGTGGTCGCGAATTCGGACCTGCTGGCGGTGCTGCCGCGTCACTTCGTGAGCGTGACGGGCATCGAGAATCAGCTGGTGGTGCGGGACCTGCCCTTCGACCAGCCGCCGGTGCACGTGGATGCCATCTGGCACCGGCGCGCCCAACATGGGCATTCGCACGAGTGGCTGCGCACGGCGCTGTTGCGCTCGGCGGCCGCGGCGTTCGCGGGCTCGGTCCACGGGCAGGCGTGACCTGCCCTTGGATCCCGGGTGCGCCGCACGGGGCGGCGCGCGTCAGCGAATTACCTGACGACGCTGAGCCAGGCGGAAGCCGCCGCACGCAGCTCCTGCGCGTGGTGCGCACCGCGACCGGCACGGCTGTCGGCGCTTTCCATCAGCGCGGCAGCGTGGCTGGCGGGGGTCTGGCTCGGCGACGAACGGAAGAAACGGGCCACTTGGGCAAGAAGACTGAACATGACGGTGCGCGGCTTGTGGCTGCGACGGGGTTGATTAACGATGGATGTAGATTAAGGGTAATCCCTAGTAAAGCAAGCCCCAGGTTATGCATCTCACGCATAGTGCGATTCACCTAGACTGACCCGACGATGAAGCTGCAACTGCTCTCCGACCTCCACCTGGAATCCCACCCCAACTTTCATGCCGACCCCATCCCGGGCGCCGACCTGCTGGTGCTCGGGGGCGACATCGGCTCCTACCAGGAAGGCTCCCGCCTGACGGACACCGATTTCGGCCTGGGCCGCTTCTCGCCGCGCAAGGGCTGGCCGACGCCGGTGGTCTACGTGCCGGGCAACCACGAGTACGACAACCTCGACTTCGACGCGACGCATGCGCGCCTGCGGGCGCTGTGCGACGAGCTCGGCATCCTCTGGCTGGAGCGCGAGACGCTGGTCATCGAAGGCATCCGCTTCATCGGCACCACGCTGTGGGCCGATTTCGACGCGCTGGTCGAGCCCCGCGACGGCCTCGCCGAGGCGCTCAAGAAGCGCGGCAAGGCGATGCGCGCGGCCGATTTCTACCTCGAGAAGATGGCCGGCACGCGCAACGGAAAGCCCTTCATGTCGGCCGAAATGAGAGAGCAAGCGCTCACCTGCCAGGCCTGGTTGCGTGATGCGCTGGCCCAGCCTTACGACGGCACGACAGTGGCCATCACCCATTTCGCGCCCAGCCTCGCCAGCGCCGATCCGCGCTACGGACTCACCCCCGGCACCGCGGGCTTTTGCAATTCGCTCGACGAGCTGCTGCCGCACGCGCAGCTGTGGCTGCACGGCCACCTGCATTGCCCGTTCGACTATGTGAAGGACGGTTGCCGCGTGGTCGCCAACCCGCTGGGCTACCGCAGCAACGGCGAGCAAGAGGGCTACCAGCCCCAGCTGCTGATCGAGATCCGCTGACCGGCCGCTTCACCGCTCAGGCGGTGCGCCCCTTGGCCACGAGCCGGATGCCCGGCATGAGCTCGGCCGCGAGTTCGGGCCGCTCCAGCGCGTAGTCGAGGTTCATGCGCGCGATCTCGACGTGCTCCTCGCCGAGCGCCTGGGCGCGCGAGCCCTGGCCACGCTCGATGGCCTGCACCATCGCGTGGTGCGTGCGGTGCGCCTGGCGCATCCACTGCTGGCCCTCCTCCATCGACGACTGCATGGGCAGCATCGCGCTGGGCGCGGCAAAGGGCTGGCCGCCGAGCATGTCCATCACGCGCTTGAGCGCGAGGTTGCCGCAGCCTTCGAGGATCAGCCGGTGGAAGCGGTCGTTCATCTCGACGTACGCGGCGTAGTCGTCGATCTCCATGCTGGGTTTGTTGACGGCGCGGTCGCCGTCTTCCAGGCAGTCCTTCAGGTCGCGCAGCAGCTGGCGCGACACGCCGTCTTCCGCCAGCAGGCGGGCGGCAAAGCCCTCGATCACACCGCGCACGCGGATGGCGTCGGCCACTTCCTGCGAGGTGAAGCGGCGCATCTGGTAGCCGCCGCTGGGCGACTGCTCGATCAGGCCTTCGTGCTCGAGGCTGGCCAGCGCCAGACGCACCGGCGTGCGCGAGGCCCCGAGCTTCTCGGCCAGCGGGATCTCGGCCAGCCGCTCTCCGGGCACGAATTCGCCCTTGAGGATCAGGTCGCGCAGTTGCACGAGCACGCGGGATTGTTGGGAGTCCATCGGGAGGCGCCAGGGCAACAAGGAGAGGGATGAATGGGCGGATTCTAGGAGACCCGCCCGCCACTGCACGCAGCATAGCTAAACGGGCGCGGTTGTTGCATGCACTGCAAATAGAAGTGTGTCAAAAACACACAATCACCTCAGAGTTAACCCTATATATGGCCGCTTCAAGCCCCAAAACAGGGCGAACCGGCCGATGAAAGTTTGACCTTTGTCAAAAATCACCAAGACAATGCATACAACTGCATGCAATGCCTGCAGGCCTTCTGACAAAGACCTCTCGATGGAGCCCGCACGATGATCAGCGCCGAGCAAAACGATTTCATCACCCGCGTCGGACCCGGCGCGCCCGCCGGCAAGCTGCTGCGCCGCTACTGGCAGCCGGTGGCCCTGGCCGACGAACTGGCGGGCCCGCGCCCGGTCAAGCCCGTGAAGCTCATGGGCCAGGACTTCGTGCTGTTCCGCGACGAGAGCGGCCAGCTCGGCATGCTCGACCGCGACTGCCCGCACCGCGGTGCCGACCTGGCCTTCGGCCGGCTGGAAAACGGCGGCATCCGCTGCGCCTTCCACGGCTGGCTGTTCGACGCCAAGGGCAACTGCCTGGAGACCCCGGCCGAGCCCGCCACCAGCAAGCTGTGCAGCCGCATCAAGCAGTCGGCCTACCCGGTGGTCGAGAAGGCCGGCATCGTCTTCGCGTACATCGGCGAGGGCGAGCCCCCGGCCTTCCCCGACTTCGACTGCTTCGTCGCGCCCGACACCCACACCTTCGCGTTCAAGGGCCTGTTCGAATGCAACTGGCTGCAGGCGCTCGAGGTGGGCATCGACCCCGCGCACGCCTCGTACCTGCACCGCTTCTTCGAGGACGAAGACACCTCCGAGAGCTACGGCAAGCAGTTCCGCGGCGCCTCGGCCGACTCCGACATGCCCATCACCAAGGTGCTGCGCGAGTACGACCGCCCCGACATCAGCGTGGAGCCCACCGACTACGGCTTCCGCCTGAAGGCGCTGCGCAAGCTGTCGGAAGACACCACCCACGTGCGCGTGACCAACGTGGTGTTCCCGCAGGCCTTCGTGATCCCGATGAGCGCCGAGATGACGATCTCGCAGTGGCACGTGCCCGTGGACGACACGCACTGCTACTGGTATGCCGTGTTCACGAGCTTCACCGGCCCGGTCGACAAACAGCAGATGCGCGACCAGCGCCTGAAGCTGTACGAGCTGCCCGACTACACCTCGCGCAAGAACAAGCGCAACAACTACGGCTACAGCATCGAGGAGCAGCTGACCGAAACCTACACAGGCATGGGCGACGACATCAACGTGCACGACCAGTGGGCGGTGGAGTCGCAAGGCGCCATCCAGGACCGCACGCGCGAGCACCTGGGCAGCACCGACAAGGGCATCATTGCCTACCGCCGCGTGCTGGTGAAGGCCATCGAGGCCACGCTCGCCGGCGAAACCGCGCCGATGCTCATCGACGCCGCGCAGGCCAGCGCCATGACCGGCCCGCCGTCGATCGACGGCATCGGCAAGGTCGTCGATGAAGCCGCCACCGAGGCCTACTGGCAGGACGCCGACCGCGCGCGCCGCCTGAAGTCCGACTGGGCGTCTGCACGCCTGGCCGCAGCTGCTGCCGCTGCCTGAGCACGCGCCATGAACAGCCACACCTTCGTCGACCGCTTCGGTCTCTGGTCGGCCGACCAGCATGCGCAGGCGCGCGAACTCGTGCGCCGCATCGACAGCGGCGAGGTGGACACCGTCCGCTTCGCCTGGCCCGACCAGCACGGCCTGCTGCGCGGCAAGACCCTGGTCGCGGGCGAGGCGCGCTCGGCCCTGTGGGAGGGCGTGAACCTCACCTCCACCCTGCTGGCCAAGGACACCTCGCACAAGACCGTGTTCCCCGTGTTCACGCAGGGCGGCGGCTTCGCCATCGAGGGCCTGCAGGGCGGCGCCGACTTCACCATCGTGGCCGACCCCGCCACCTTCAAGGTGCTGCCCTGGGCGCCGCGCACCGGCTGGATCCTGTGCGACGCCTACATGGCCGACGGTCGGCCCTGCCCCTTCGCGACGCGGCAGATCCTGCAGCGAGCGGTGGCGCAGCTCGACGAACTCGGGCTGGACTTCATCGCCGGCCTCGAGGTCGAGTTCCACGTCTTCAAGCTCGAAGACGCGCGCATGGGCCTGGCCGACTCGGGCCAGCCCGGCGAACCGCCGCGCGTGTCGCTGTTGTCGCACGGCCACCAGTACCTGACCGAGCTGCGCTACGACCGCGTCGACGGCCTCATGGAGCTGCTGCGCTCGCAGCTCGTGGCGCTCGGCCTGCCGCTGCGCTCGCTGGAGATCGAGTTCGGCCCGAGCCAGTTCGAGCTCACCTTCGGCCCCACGGCCGGCGTGACGCCCGCCGACACCATGGTGCTGCTGCGCAGCGCCATCAAGCAGATCTGCCAGCGCGCCGGACTGCACGCCACCTTCATGTGCCGCCCGAAGATCCCGAACGTGATGTCCAGCGGCTGGCACCTGCACCAGTCGCTGCGCCGCAAGAGCGACGGCGTGAACGCCTTCATGCCCGAGCCCGGCGGGCGCGACCTCAGCGAGATCGGCATGCACTACCTCGGCGGCCTGAAGGCGCACGCCTGCGGCGCGGCGGCACTGGCCAGCCCGACGATCAACGGCTACCGCCGCTACCGCCCCTTCTCGCTCGCGCCCGACCGCGCGATCTGGGCGCGCGACAACCGCGGCGCGATGCTGCGCGTGCTCGGCGGCCCGGGGCAGAACGCCTCGCGCATCGAGAACCGCGTGGGCGAGCCGACGGCCAACCCGTACCTGTACCTCGCGTCGCAGCTGTTCTCGGGGCTGGACGGCATCCGCCACCAGACCGACCCCGGTCCCTCGGCCGATGCGCCGTACGAAACACCGGCAGAGCAACTGCCCCGTTCGCTGAGCGACGCCCTCGCCTGCCTGCGCCGCGACGAGATGCTCAACGCGCAGATGGGCAAGACCTTCGTCGACTACCTGTGCCACATCAAGGAAGCGGAAATCGCCCGCTTCAACCTCGAAGTCAGCGAGTGGGAACACCGCGAGTACTTCGACATGTTCTGAGCCCTTCTTTCATGCCCACGATCCACTACATCCTCAAGGACGGCACCACGCGCGAGGTCGACGCCAAGGTCGGCGCCAGCGTGATGGAGACCGCCATCCGCGGCAACGTGCGCGGCATCGACGCCGAGTGCGGCGGCTGCTGCTCGTGCGCGACCTGCCACGTCTACGTCGACGACGCGTTCCTCGAGTTGCTGCCGCCGCCCGACGACATGGAAAGCGCGCTGCTCGATGCCGTCGCGTCCGAGCGCCGGCCCGGTTCGCGCCTGAGTTGCCAGCTCAGCGTGAGCGCCGCCCTCGATGGCCTCACGGTGCGTGTGCCCGATACACAGGTCTGACCAACGCGTCGGGCATCATCGCCCGCTGCCAAACATCCGGTTACAAGCCAGCGGCGCCCGCGCGGCGCATTCCACTCCCACTGAAAGGCGTTTTTTCATGACGACGACGATGACCAAGCGAACCCTCCTCTCGACCCTGCTGCTCGCCGGCCTCGGCATGGCGGGTGCCGCTCAAGCCCAGACCACGGAGCCGCTGCGCATCGGCCTCATCGCGACCTACTCCGGCCCCTACGCCGACTACGGCCGCCAGTTCGACGCCGGCATCGCGCTGTACCTGAAGGAGCACGGCGGCAAGGTGGGCGGTCGCACCGTCGAGATCATCAAGAAGGACACCGCCGGTCCCGCGCCCGACGCCGCCAAGCGCATCGCGCAGGAACTCATCGTGCGCGACAAGGTGAGCATCCTCACCGGCCTGGACTTCAGCCCCAACGCCTACGCCGTGGGCGCCATCGCCACGCAGGCCAAGATCCCCACGCTGGTGATGAACGCCGCCTCCTCGGCCATCACCACCAGCTCGCCCTACGTGGCGCGCCTGTCGTTCACTGTGCAGCAGGTCACCGACCCGATGGCGCGCTACATGCTCAAGCAGGGCGTGAAGGACGCCTACACCGTGGTCGCCGACTACGCCTCGGGCGTCGATGCCGAGACCGCGTTCAAGAAGGCCTTCACCGCCGGCGGCGGCAAGGTCTCGGGCGAGGTGCGCACGCCGATGAACAACCCCGACTTCTCGGCCTACGTGCAGCGCATCAAGGACGCCAAGCCCCAGGCCGTGTTCTTCTTCTTCCCCTCGGGCGTGATGCCGCCGGCCTTCCTCAAGGTGTGGAAGGAGCGCGGCATGGAGCAGGCCGGCATCAAGCTCTTTGCCACCGGCGAAGCCACCGACGACAGCTACCTGGACGCCACCGGCGACGTGGCGCTGGGCCTCGTGACCAGCCACCACTACTCGTTCGCGCACAACTCGCCGAAGAACCAGAAGTTCGTGAAGGACTTCGCCGCCGACAACGGCGCCAAGCTGCGCCCCAGCTACTTCGCCGTGACCGCCTACGACACCATGGCCGCCATCGACCTCGCACTGGCCAAGACCAAGGGCGACACCGGCGGCGACAAGTTCATGGACGCGCTCAAGGGCCTGAGCTTCGAGAGCCCGCGCGGCCCGATCGAGATCGACGCCGCCACGCGCGACATCGTGCAGACCGTCTACATCCGCAAGACCGAGCGCGCCAACGGCCAGCTGGTGAACGTGGAGTTCGACAAGTTCGAGCGCGTCAAGGACCCGGCCAAGGAAGCCGCTCCCAAGTAAGCCAACGCCAGCCAGCACTCAGCAAGCAGGAAATTCATGGGCATCGTGATCTTCGATGGAGTGGCCTACGGCATGCTCCTGTTTCTCATCGGCGTGGGCCTGTCCATCACGATGGGACTCATGAATTTCGTCAACCTCGCGCACGGCAGTTTCGCGATGGTGGGCGGCTACGCGGCCAGCGTGCTCATGAACCAGTGGGGCCTGGGCTTCGGGCTCTCGCTGGCGGCGGCCTTCGTGGCGGCGGCCGTGGTGGGCGCGGTGCTGGAGTTCGTGTTCTACCGGCGGCTGTACCGCGCGCACCCGCTGGACCAGGTGCTGCTGTCGATCGGCGTGGTGTTCGTCTCGATCGCCGCCTTCACCTACTTCTTCGGCCCGACGATGCAGCCCTTCACGCTGCCGAAGGCACTCGAAGGCCAGGTGTCGTTGCTCGGCCTCGAAGTGGGCCGCTACCGCCTGTTCCTGATCGGCTGCGGCGTGGCCGTGCTGGTCGCGCTGCTGCTGGGCCTGGGCAAGACGCGCTACGGCGCCATGGTGCGCGCCGCCGTCGACAACCAGCGCGTGGCGGGCGGCACGGGCATCCACGTGCAGCGCCTGTTCTTCCTGACCTTCTCGCTGGGCTGCGGCCTGGCGGGCCTGGGCGGCGCGCTGAGCCTGGGCATGCTGGGGCTGGAGCCGTCGTTCCCGCTCAAGTACCTCGTCTACTTCCTGATGGTGGTGTGCGTGGGCGGTGCGGGCACCGTCACCGGTCCCTTCATCGCGGCGCTGCTGGTCGGCATCGTCGACGTGGCGGGCAAGTACTACCTGCCTGAAACGGGCGCCTTTCTCATCTACGTGTTCATGATCGTCATGCTGCTGGTGCGCCCGAACGGCATCGTCGCCAAGAAGGGGCTCGCATGAAGCCGCTGAGCCTGTCCCCCGCGCAACTGCGCGCGGCCGAAATCGCCTTCTGGCTCGCGCTCGCCTCGAGCTTCTTCCTCTTGCCCGACACGCTCACGCTGATGAGCCAGATCATGATCTTCGGGCTCTTCGCCGTGTCGCTGGACATGGCGCTGGGCTACGCGGGCATCCTCACCGTGGGCCATGCCGCCTTCTTCGGCGCGGGCGCCTATGCGGCCGGCCTGCTCGCCAAGTACGGCTGGAGCGAGCCCTTCACCGGTCTGGCGTTCGCGCTCGCCGTGTGCGGCCTGCTGGGCTACGTGCTGAGCTACCTCGTGGTGCGCGGCGCCGACCTCACGCGGCTGATGATCACCATCGGCGTGTGCGTGCTGCTGTTCGAGCTGGCCAACCGGCTCTCGGGCATCACGGGCGGCACCGATGGCCTGCAGGGCGTGGTGATCGCGCCGGTGCTGGGCCTGTTCGACTTCGACCTCTACGGCAAGACCGCGTTCGGCTATGCCTTCGGCGTGGTGCTCGCGATGTTCCTGCTGGTGCGGCTGGTGCTGCGCTCGCCCTTCGGCCTGGCGCTGCGCGGCATCCACGACAGCCGCAAGCGCATGACGGCCATCGGCTCGCCGGTGGAAGCACGCCTGCGCATGGCCTACGCGATGTCGGCCGCCGTGGCCGGCGTGGCGGGCGCGCTGCTGGCGCAGACCACGCAGTTCGTCGGCATCGAATCGATCAGCTTCAACCGCTCGGCCGAAGTGCTGATCATCCTCGTGCTCGGCGGCACCGGGCGGCTGTATGGCGGCCTCATCGGCGCCATCGTCTACATGCTGGTGCACGACTGGTTCGCCGACATGAACCCGCAGTACTGGATGTTCTGGCTCGGCATCTTCCTGATCGCGGCCGTCATGCTCGGACGCGGCGGCATCATGGGCGCGCTCTCGCGCGTGGTGCGCACGGGGAAGGCGCGATGAGTACGACCACCACCACGCACGCCTTGCGCACGCAGAACCTGGGCATCCGCTTCGGCGCCTTCCAGGCCGTGAGCGACGTCAACCTGTCGCTGGAACCCGGTGCGCGGCAGGCACTGATCGGCCCCAACGGCGCCGGCAAGACCACGCTCATCAACCTGCTCACGGGCGTGTTCAAGCCCACCAGCGGATCGATCCGCCTGGGCGAGCGCGACATCACGCGCCTGCCCGGCGACAAGCGCGCCCGCATGGGGCTGGCGCGCACCTTCCAGATCAACACGCTGTTCCCCAGCCTCACGCCGCTGCTGTCGGTGGTGCTCGCGATCAGCGAGCGCGAAGGGCTGGGCGCCACCTGGTGGCGGCCGCTCAAGGGCTGCACCGCCGTGTTCGACGAGGCGCATGCGCTGCTCGCCACGCTGAAGCTCGACGCCCTGGCCGACATGCCCGTGGCCGAGCTGGCCTACGGCAAGCAGCGGCTGCTCGAGATCGCGCTGGCGCTCGCCGCCAAGCCCCGCATCCTGCTGCTCGACGAGCCCGCCGCCGGCGTGCCGGAGGACGAGAGCGGCGAACTCTTCGAAGCCATCGCGGCGCTGCCGGCCGACATCAGCGTGCTCTTCATCGAGCACGACATGAAGCTCGTGTTCCGCTTCGCGCGCCGCATCTCGGTGCTGGTGGGCGGACGCATCCTCACCGAAGGCACGCCCGCCGAGATCGGCGCCGACCCGCGCGTGCGCGAGGTCTACCTGGGAAGCTCGCACCACCATGGCTGACACCGCAACCGCCGCCCTCGCCTTCGACCGCGTCACCGCCGGCTACGGCAACGCCGTGGTCCTCGATCGCCTCGACTTCTCGCTGCGGCCCGGCGAAAGCCTGGCCATCCTCGGGCGCAACGGCGTGGGCAAGACCACGCTGCTCGAAACGCTGATGGGCAACACCCGCGTGATGCAGGGCGCGATCCGCTGGCAGGGCGCCGACATCACGCGCTGGCCCGCGCACCAGCGCGTGCGCGCGGGACTGGGCTGGGTGCCGCAGGAGCGCGAGGTGTTCCCCTCGCTCACGGTGGAAGAAAACCTCACGGTGATCGCCCGCCCCGGCAGCTGGACCTTGCAGCGCGTCTACGAATTCTTTCCGCGCCTGCGCGAGCGGCGCGGCAACTACGGCAACCAGCTCTCGGGCGGCGAGCAGCAGATGCTGGCCATCGGCCGCGCGCTCATGACCAACCCGAAGCTGCTGCTGCTCGACGAGCCGATGGAAGGCCTCGCGCCGATCATCGTGGAGGAGCTGGCGGCGGCGATCCGGCGCCTGTGCGAATCGGAAGGCCTGGCCTCGATCGTGGTGGAGCAGCACCCGGTGCTGGCCCTGGACATGACGCACCAGGCGATCGTGCTGGAGCGCGGCACCGTCGTGCATGCCGGCCCGAGCGCGGCGCTGGCGGCCGACAAAGAGCTGCTCGAAGGTTTGCTGGGCGTCGGCATCGCCGAGGCGCCAGCCGGCTGAGCCCTCGCCTCACGCCAGGCCGATCCGCCGGGCCCGCACGAAGAAACGCCACGACGCCAGTCCGCCGGCGATGAGGCTCACGCCCCACGACAGCCACACGCAGGTGTAGAGGATGAAGGCCAGGCCGACGTCCACCACGGGCGCCAGGAAGGTCGTGTCCTTGCCGAACAGCACGTGGGTGCCCAGGCCCCACCACACGGTGTACGGCAGCACGGCCAGGCACAGGCCGTAGACGAGGCTGGCCGTCAGCGGGCCGAGGTGCTCGCGCAGCACGGCCCAGCGCACGAGGAAGAACAGGGCCAGGTCCAGCAGCACCAGGGCCAGCAGGCCGAGGCCCAGGATGAGTTCGAGGGTCATGGCCGCACTGTAAGCACGCCGGCCCGCGACAGGGCCACGCGTGTGCCGGCGTACCGGCAGGCGCTACCGCACGCCGCAGCGCGCGGTACGCCTCACCGGCATCAGCTCAGCATCTGCCCGCGGCTGCCGATCACGGCCACGTCCACGAACTGGCCGCCTTCGCGGTTGGAGCGGCCGTAGTTGATCTTCACGCCACCGAGGTCGAAGTTCTCGATGCTCGCCATGCCGCCGAGCACGGCGGCGCGCGTCGGCGCGGGGCCGGCGCGGCGCAGGCCCTCGGCCAGCACGGCGGCGTTCATGTAGCCCTCCAGGCTGGTCAGCGAAAAGTCCTTGGTGCCGTTGGCCACCATGTCGGCCTGGTAGCGGCGCACGATCTCGAACTTGGTCGAGTACGGCGACGGCACCACGATCACGAAACCCAGGCCGCGTGCCAGGTCGCCCATGGCCGACAGCGCGCTGGCCGTGATCGACAGCCCGTAGGCCGAGCTGCTGTTGCCCGCGCCGCGCAGCGCCTTCAAAAACACCGGCGCCGTGCCGGCCAGGCCGACCACCACCACCTGCGGCTTGGCCTTGGCGATGGCCTCGGCGGCCGGGCCCACTTCCATGCTCGTGGTGTTGGGCGTGGTGGCGATCACCGCCGGCTCCAGCTTGGCCTTGGCCAGCGCGTTCTTGAACGCCGCCAGCACCGACTGGCCCAGCGGGTCGTTCGAATGCACGAGGCCGATGCGGGTCTGGCCCAGCACGGCGGCCGTGCTCACCAGCTTGTCGACCTCCTGGTCGTAGTTGGCGCGCACCCAGAAGGTGTTGGGCGAGGTCTTCTTGCGCAGCGCGATGGTGCCGGTGATCGGGCCGACCACGGCCATGCCGGGCACCGCATCCATCACCTCGGCGGTCTGGCGCGTGCCCAGCGGGTGCACCAGCGCGAGCACCGAGCCGTCTTTTTCGAAGGCCAGCGCGTTGGCCTTGGCCACCTCGGGCTTGAAGGTGTCGTCGGCCATCACGAGCTCGACCTTGCTGCCGTGGATGCCGCCGGCCTTGTTCAGCGCGTTGAAGAACGCGGTGGAGCCCTGGTACAGCCCCTGGCCGTTGGCCTTTTCGACGCTGCTGTTGTCGAAGGTCGTCCCGATGCGGATCGCACGGTTCTGCGCGAACGCCGGAAATCCCAGCCCGACGCCGGCCGCGGCGGCCGTCGTGGCGGCCAGCCCGGAAAGGGCGCGGCGGCGGCTGGTGGAAAGCGGCGCGGTCGACTCGCGCGGCACGGGGACGGTCATGATCAAAGCCTCCAATAGTCGGTGACAAAAGTTCACATTTCAAACAGAAATGTAACGCACCTCACTGGATCGGTCATGACAAACCCTAGAGCAGCTCCTCGCCCACGATGGGTAAAAGCAGCCAGTTCTTGAAGCGCAGCCAGAGGAATTCCCCCGGTTCGTCCTCGTGCACGATGTCGCCGCCGGCGTCGTCGTATTCGAGCCACTGCACGCGCCGCCCGCCCGGCGCGAGCCGCAGCCGGTAGCCCAGGTTGACGCGCTCGCCGTTCATGAGCTTGTCGTAGTCCTGCACCAGCCGCGGGCTGTCGATCACCAGCCCCATCTCGGTGTTGACGGCGGCCGAGCGGTGGTCGAGGTTCATCGAGCCGACGAAGAAGCGCTCGTCGTCCACGATGGCCAGCTTGGCGTGCAGCCGGCTGATCGACTTGCCGAAATCGCCGAAGCGCCCCGAACGCCCGGTGAGCGTGGGCGCGATCTCGTAGATGGTCACGCCGATCTTCAGCATGTCGGCGCGGTAGCGCTCGTAGCCCGCATAGGCCAGCGGTTCGTCGGTGGCGCCCAGCGAATTGGTGACCACCGTGATGCGGCCGCCGCGCTCGATGGTCGCCTTCATCATCGCCATGCCCCGCGCGCCCGGAATGAAGTACGGCGAGCCGATCTTGACCTCGTGCTTCGCCGCCTGGATCACGCCGAGCGCGCCCTCGGTCACGCTGCCGCCGTAGGCCGCCTCGGCCTTGCGCGTGATCTTGTCGGGGTCGTCCACGAACAGCGTGGCCGGGGCCCAGTAGCGGTCGATGCGGCCGGTGGTGAGCTGCTCGCCGAGCGGCGACTTGTTCAGGATGTCGCGCTGGCGCATGGGCACGTCGGGCACGGCCGCGCGCGCCAGGGTGTCGAAGCGCCGCTGGGCTTCTTCCATCGGCAGGCGCCGCGGCGCGATGCGCTCGATGGGCCAGGCGTGCTCGCTGTTCCAGTAGCGGTCGAAGCCCTCGGACATGCGGCGCACGATCGGCCCGCTGGACAGCACGTCCATGTCGATGAAGTTCGCCGCCGTGCTGCGCATGAAGTACTCGTTGGCGATGTTGCGCCCGCCCGAGACCGCGAAGCTGTTGTCGGCCACCAGCAGCTTGTTGTGCATGCGGTGGTTGATGCGCCCGAAGTCGCCCAGCGAGAACAGCAGCCGCGCGGCCAGCGAGCCGGCGCGCGAGGGCAGCGGGTTGAACAGCCGCACCTCGATGTTCGGGAAGGCCGAGAGGCTGCTGAACACCTCGTCCTCGCCCGCCGTGTACAGGTCGTCCACCAGCAGCCGCACGCGCACGCCGCGCGCGGCGGCCTCGCGCAGCTCCTTGAGGAACAGCAGGCCGACGTCGTCGTTGCTGATCAGGTAGTACTGCACGTCGAGCGACTTCTGCGCATGCCGCGCCAGCGAGATGCGCGCGTCGAACGCGAACGCCGCCTCGGGCAGCAGCCGGAAGCCCGACAGCCCCGCCGCCCCGCCCTGCGGCGCGTCCTGGGCGGCCAGCCGGCCCAGGTCGGTGTCGGCCACGTCGGTGATCGCGCTTGTGAGCACCGGGTGCGGCTGCGGCGGCGGCAGGCTGGCGCAGCCCGCGAGCCAGGCGAGGGCCAGCCCGCTCGACACCAGGGCGACGAAGCGACGGAGGCGGGACACGGCGGCGGCCATGGGTCGCACTGTAGCGCCGCAGAGCCCGGCCGGGGCGGCATGCCGCCCTATGATCAACGGCACACACGGCAGCCAACGAAAAGAAGGAAAAAACGCGTGCTCAATGGGTTGTGGCTGGGGTTCTTCGGGATGGCGGCGCTCGCAGCGCTGGGACGGTGGCTCGTCGGCGGCGACCCGACCGTGTTCGCGGCGCTGGTCGAAAGCCTGTTCGCGATGGCGCGGCTGGCCGTCGAGGTGATGGTGCTGCTGTTCGGCACGCTCACGCTGTGGCTGGGCTTCCTGCGCATCGCGGAAACCGCCGGCCTCGTCGGCTGGCTGGCGCGCCTGCTCGGGCCGCTGTTCCGGCGCCTGATGCCGGGCGTGCCGGCGGGGCATCCGGCGCTCGGGCTCATCACGATGAACTTCGCGGCCAATGCGCTGGGGCTGGACAACGCCGCCACGCCGATCGGCCTGAAGGCCATGCGCGAGCTGCAGCGCCTGAACCCCGACCCCGTGACGGCCACCAACGCGCAGATCCTGTTCCTGGTGCTCAACGCCTCGTCACTGACCTTGCTTCCCGTCACCATCTTCATGTACCGGGCGCAGCAGGGCGCGAGCGACCCGACGCTGGTGTTCCTGCCCATCCTGCTGGCCACGAGCGCCTCGACGCTGGTGGGCCTGCTGTCGGTGGCGGTGGTGCAGCGCCTGCGGCTGTGGGACCCGGTGGTGCTGGCCTACCTGGTGCCCGGCGCGCTGCTGCTGGGCGGCTTCATGGCGCTCTTGGGCACGCTGTCGGCGGCGGCCATCGCCTCGCTGTCGTCGCTGCTGGGCAACCTCACGCTGTTCGGCGTGATCATCGTGTTCCTGGCGGCCGGCGCGATCCGGCGCGTCAAGGTCTACGAGGCCTTTGTCGAAGGCGCGAAGGAAGGCTTCGACATCGCGAAGCACCTGCTCCCCTACCTCGTCGCGATGCTGTGCGCGGTGGGCGTGCTGCGCGCCTCGGGCGCGCTCGACTTCGCGCTCGACGGCCTGCGCTGGCTGGTGCAGGCGGGCGGCTGGGACGCGCGCTTTGTCGACGCCATGCCCACGGCGCTCGTCAAGCCCTTCTCGGGCAGCGCGGCCCGCGCGATGCTCATCGAGACCATGAAGACCCAGGGCGTCGACAGCTTCCCCGCGCTGGTGGCCGCCACCATCCAGGGCAGCACCGAGACCACGTTCTACGTGCTGGCGGTGTACTTCGGCGCGGTGGGCATCCAGCGCGCGCGGCACACCGTGGCCTGTGCCTTGCTGGCGGAGCTGGCGGGGGTGGTGGCTGCCATTGCGGTCTGCTACTGGTTCTTCGGGTAGGTCGGGGTCATTCAGGGCGAGCACCAGCAGCGCGTCCCGTGCCCAGGACACTGGGTGCTTCCCGCAGCGAAATCAAGGAGGAGGGGCGAAGCCCCGGGGGACATTCGCGGAGGGAAGTACCCGGTGGCCTGGGCACGTGCCCTGAAAAATTACTTCCGAGGTTCGACCACCGGAAACATCAGGTCGAAGTTGTCGAGCATCCCGAACAGCTCGCCCAGCTTCGCCCGGTTGCCGTCGATCTTCACGAGCCCCGACTGCACCGCTTCCGGAAAGGTCGTCTGCTTCAAGGTGATCGCGTCGAGCGTCGCCCGGCTCAATGTGACCGTGGTGTCCGCGCCGGCCGCCTGCTGGTTCTTCACGTGCGTGAGCGCCGAGTTCTCCAGCGTCAGCACGAACTTCTGGTTCGAATCGGTGAAGTTCCAGTTGACCACCATCGTCTTGCCCTCGGCCTTGGCCGCATCGAGCCGCACGCCGAGGAAGTCGAAGAAGAGCTCGTTGCTCACCGCCTTCAGCGTGTCGCCGTTCGCGCTGCTGCCGCCCGGAATCTTCGGCACGCCGTTGCGCAGCTCCATCGCGCCCACCAGGTAGGCGCTGCGCCAGGTGCCCGCCTCCGACTGGTAGCCCAGCTGCTCGAGCGCGTCGGCGCCGAGTTCGCGTGCCGCGCGGTTGGCCGGGTCGGCGTACACCACCTGGCTCATCGCGCTGGCCACCCAGCGGTACTCGCCCTTCTTGAAGTCTTCGCGGGCGCGCGCCACCACCGCGTCGGCGCCGCCCATGTACTCGACCGTCTTCTTCGCCTGCGCCACCGGCGGCAGCGGATTCAGGTTGGCCGGGTTGGCGTCGTACCAGCCCAGGTACTTCTGGTAGACCGCCTTCGCGTTGTGGCGCAGCGTGCCGTAGTAGCCGCGCGTGGACCACTCCTGCTCCAGGCTCGCGGGCATGCGCAGCGTCTCGGCGATCTCGGGCGCCGTGTAGCCGTGGTTCAGCAGGCGCAGCGACTGGTCGTTGATGAACTTGTACATGTCGCGCTGCTTCTTCAGCAGGTCGACGATGCGTTCGCGCCCCGTGGTGGGCCAGTGGTGCTGCGCGATGAGCACGTCGGTCTTGTCGCCGAAGGCCACGCGCGCCTCGTCGATGTACTTGGCCCACAGGTTGCCGTCGCGCACCTCGGCGCCGCGGATCGTGTACAGGTTGTGCATGTTGTGCGTCACGTCCTCGGCCATGTTGAGCACACGGAACTGCGGCAGGTACATGAGCATCTCGGACGGCGCCTCCGAGCCCGGCACCAGCTGGAACACGATCTGCACGCCGTCGATGGTGCGCTCCTCGGTGGTCTTCTCGATGGTCGAGGTGGGCGCGATCAGCGTCACGCTGCCGCGCGCCAGCGCCTTGCCCAGGCCGGTGTCGACCTGCCCGCGCGCGCCCGGCGGCAGCAACGTGCCGAACTGGTACTGCGAGCGCCGGTTCATGGCGTTGCCCGCCAGGATGTTCTCGGCCACCGCCGACTCCATGAAGCCCGAAGGCGCGATCACCTGCACCTTGCCCGCGGCCACGTCGGCCTCGCTGACCACGCCCTTCACGCCGCCGAAATGGTCGGCGTGGCCGTGCGTGTAGATCACCGTGCCGACCGGCTTCTTCGGGCGGTGCTGGTAGTACAGCTCCAGCGCGGCGCGCGCGGTCTCGGCGGCCAGCAGCGGGTCGATCACGATCAGCGAGGTGTCGCCTTCGACGATGGTGACGTTCGCCAGGTCGAAGCCGCGCACCTGGTAGACGCGGTCGGTCACCTTGAACAGGCCGTGAATCGCATTGAGCTGCGCCTGCCGCCACAGGCTCGGGTTGACCGTGTCGGCCGCCTCGTTCGCCTTCAGGAAGTCGTAGGGCTTCATGTTCCAGACCGGGCGCGGGCCGCTGCCGCTCACCAGTGCGTCGGGCACCGTGCCGATGAAGCCGCGCATCGCGTCCTCGAAGTCCTGTTTGTTCGCAAAGGGCAGCGCCTTCGCCATGTCGGCGTTGGCCTTCAGCGTGACGGGCTCGGCCGCCTTGGGCGCGACCACCGGCTGCGCGGTGGCGGTGAAGGCACAGGCCCAGGCGACAAGGGCCAGGGAGAAGCGGGCAGGCGCGAAAGAAGCGGCAGAAGCAATGCGGGTCATCGATGTCTCGGGGTTGGGTCTGTCGGACGACGGAAGCACGGAAGGCAGCGGCCGATTTTCGGAAGCGCCCAACCCCTTGGCAAATGCAAAATGTGCGCTTGCTTTTGAACCGAAACGCAAAATGCAGCTGCGCCACCTCCAGCACCTGATCGCCCTCGCCGAGCAAGGCAGCTTCGGGCGTGCCGCGCAGGCCGTGCACCTGTCGCAGCCCGCGCTCTCGCGCAGCATCGACGCGCTGGAACAGGCGCTGAAGGCCCGCCTCATCGACCGCGCCTACGGCACCGTGCGCTTCACGCAGGCCGGCGAGCTGGTGCTGGCGCGGGCCCGCGAGCTGGTCGCCGACGCGCGGCAGATCCAGCGCGAGGTGCAGCAGCTCGAAGGCCTCACGCTCGGCAGCCTCAACGTCGGCCTGGGCCCGTTCGCGGCCGGGCTGCTGGGGCGCGCGGCGCTGTCGCTCATGACCCAGCGCCACCCGCAGCTGCTGATGCGCATGGAAGTGGCCGACACCCCCACCCTCAGCGAGCGCCTGCACCGGCGCCAGATCGACCTGTTCATCGCCGACACCCGCGACCTGAAGAAGCAGCCCGGCCTGAAGCTGGCGCGGCTGCCCAACGTGCCGGTGTCCTTCTTCGTGCGGCCCCGGCATCCGCTGCTCAGGCAGCCGGCGCCGGTCACGCTCGAGCAGCTCATGGACTACCCGGTGGCCGGCCCCAACCTGCCGGCCGAGGTGGCCGCGCATTTCGACCGGCAGATCCGCCGCACCGACCGCGGCGTGTTCAACGTGATCTGCGACGACGCCGACACGCTGCGGCACCTCGCGCTCACGGCCCACGCGGTGATCCTCGCGCCCCACGCGCCCGTCCTCACGCCCGAGACCGCCGCGCTCGCGCCGCTGCCGGTGGCGGGCCTGTCGCGCATGCGCACCCACTACAGCCTGGTGACGCTGGCGGGCCGCACGCCCTCGGCCGCCGCCACGGTCTATACCCGGCTGGTGACCGAGTTGCTCGGGCCGGTTCAGCAGCCCGCCAGAGCCTGAGCCAAAATGGCCCCTTCTCCGCCGTTCACCGCCTTGCCGTCCGTTCTCCCGTGACCACCTCCCGCCGGGCCCAGCCCCCCTCCTTCTCGCCCGGCGAATTCCGCAAGGCACTCGGCATGTTCGCCACCGGCGTGACCATCGTCACCGCGCGCGCGGCCGACGGCAGCCTGGTCGGCCTCACGGCCAACTCGTTCAACTCGGTGTCGCTGGCGCCGCCGCTGGTGCTGTGGAGCCTGGCGCGCGCGGCGGCGTCGATGTCGGCGCTGCGCGCCGGCTCGCACTACGCGGTCAACATCCTGGCCGCCAATCAGAAGACGCTGGCGGAGCGCTTCGCCACCAAGAACATCGACCGCTGGGCCGACGTGGCCTACACCGAAGGCCTGGGCGGCGCGCCGGTGCTGCAGGGCGCGGCGGCCAGCTTCGAGTGCTTCAACCGCAGCCGCTACGACGAAGGCGACCACGTGATCTTCGTGGGCGAGGTGGAGCGCTGCACGCACGACCCCGACGCCTCGCCGCTGCTGTTCCACGGCGGGCGCTTCTACACCGAGCACCCGTTGTGAAACGCCCCGCGCTGCTGGCCGTCCTGCTGCTCGCTGCGCGGATTGCCACGGCGCAGGGCACGCCCGAGCCGCCATCGCCGCTGCGGCAGAACTGGTTCGACGACCCCTTCTTCCAGGTCGCCGCGGGCCTGCCGGCCTGCCCCATGCCGCAGGGCCCCTACTACACCGCCGAGGAACGCCGCGCGCAAACCCATTCGCGGCTGGAGCGCGGCACCAGCTGCTGGCTCGCCGGCCAATGCACCGACAGCAACGCCTACCGCTACGACAAGCCGCTCGCGCCGAAGGTGCGCGCCGCGCTGCTCGCGGTGCCGGGCGTGCGCCGCAGCAGCGTGTGGGTCACGGTGCAGCGCCGCTGGGTCTACCTGCAGGGCTGCGTGCCCGACGCGGCGCTGGTCCGCAGGCTCGAACGCGCGGCGCGCACCGTGGCCGACGTCGAGACCGTGGTGCCCGACCTGATGGTGGGCACGCGCGGCAAGCCGCCCTACCCGCTGGCCGGGCACTGAGCGGCGCCGCACGGGTTCTTCGCCGGCGCGATACGATCATCGGATGAATTCCGCGGCCCGTGCCGCCACCGATTGACCGCGAATGATCCAGCGCAAGACCCACCTCGACTCCCTGGCCATCGGCCTGCTCATCGTCTGCTGCGCGTTCTGGGGCCTGCAGCAGATCCTCATCAAGACCACCGTGACCGAAGTGCCGCCGCTGTGGCAGGCCACGGTGCGCATGGTCGGCGCGGTGGCGCTGCTGTGGCTGTGGTGCGCGGTGCGGCGCGTGCCGCTGTTCGAGCGCGACGGCACGCTGTGGCCCGGGCTGCTGGCCGGCCTGCTGTTCGCGGGCGAGTTCGCCGGCATCTACCTGGGCCTGCAGCACACCAGCGCCTCGCGGCTCACGGTGTTCCTCTACACGGCCCCGTTCTGGGTCTCGCTGCTGCTGCCGCGCTGGGTGCCGGCCGAGCGGCTGCGCGGCTTCCAGTGGCTGGGCCTGTTCATCGCCTTCGCGGGCGTGGTGCTGGCCTTCAGCGAGGGCTTCGGCCACATGAGCTCGTCGCAGCTCATCGGCGACGGCATGGCACTGGCGGCCGGCATGCTCTGGGGCCTGACCACGCTCACGCTGCGCACCACGCGCCTGGCCACGGCCAGCGCCGAAAAAACGCTGTTCTACCAAGTCGCCGTGACAGCCGCCGTGTGCCCCCTGCTGTCGCTCGCGCTGGGCGAAACCTGGGGCTTCTCGTACTCGGCCTGGGCCTGGACTTCCATCGGCCTGCAGACGGTGGTCGGCGCCTTCGCCAGCTACCTCACCTGGATGTGGCTGCTGCGGCACTACCCGGCCACGCAGATGTCGTCCTTCACCTTTCTCACGCCGCTGTTCGCGCTGATCTTCGGCGTGGCGCTGCTGAAGGAGCCGCTCACGCTGCAGCTGGTGGTGGCACTGATCGGCGTGGCGCTGGGCATCGTGCTGGTGAACCGGCGGCCTGCGGTACAACGCCCGGCATGAGCAAGAAACTCCACCGGTTCCAGCCCGTCCTCGACGAGATCGTCGCCACCCTGCGCCTGCAGCTCGGCCAGGGCGGCACCGTGGCCAGCTACATCCCGGCGCTGGCGCGCGTCGATGCGCGGCAGTTCGGCATCGCGCTGCGCACCTGCGACGGCGAGGAAGCCGGCGCGGGCGACTTCGAGACGCCCTTCTCCATTCAAAGCGTGTCCAAGCTCTTCACGCTCACGCTCGCCATGCAGCGCATGGGCGACGCGCTGTGGGAGCGCATCGGGCGCGAGCCCTCGGGCAACCCCTTCAACTCGCTGGTGCAGCTGGAGAACGAGCAGGGCAAGCCGCGCAACCCCTTCATCAATGCCGGCGCCATCGCGGTGGCCGACCGGCTCGTGAGCCAGGCCAAGGCCAAGGGCGGCAGCGCCAAGGCCGACATCCTCGCGCTCATGACCAGCCTGTGCGGCGAGCGCATCGACTTCGACGGCGAGGTGGCGCAGTCGGAGGCCGACACGGGCTTTCGCAACGTCGCGCTGGCCAACTTCATGAAGAGCTTCGGCAAGATCGACAACGACGTGGCCGAGGTGCTCGACACCTACTTCCACCAGTGCGCGCTGCGCATGAGCTGCCGCCAGCTCGCGCGCGCCGCCGCCTTCCTGTGCCGCGACGGCGCGCACCCGATCCCCGGCGAGCCCGAGGTCACGGGCGAGCGGCAGACGCGCCGCATCAACTCGCTGATGCTCACCTGCGGCACCTACGATGCGGCCGGCGACGTGGCCTTTTCGATCGGCCTGCCCTGCAAGAGCGGCGTGGGCGGCGGCATCGTCGCGGTGGTGCCCGACCAGCTCACGCTGTGCGTGTGGTCGCCGGCGCTCGATGCGACCGGCAACTCGCTGCTGGGCATGAAGGCGCTGGAGCTGTTCGTGGCGCGCACCGGGCTGTCTGTGTTCTGACCTGCGGTCAGGCCGGCACAGCCACCGGCGCCCCGGGCAGGCAGCCCATGCCGTCGAGCGCGGCCTCCACGGCTTCTTCGAGCGGCGTGTGCGGCTCGCGGCCCAGGAAGGCCACCAGCTTCGCGTTGTCCATGCCCACGGGCGTGCGCCACAGGTAACGCATCTCGCGCAGTTCGCGAAAAGTGACGACGAAGGGCGAGGCCAGCGCCAGCAGCCACCAGGGAAAGGCCGACACGCGCACCTGGGCACCGGTGCGCCGGGCCACCACCTTGCGGATCGCGTCGCTCATGCGCGTGCCGTCGGCGTCCCAGTGGCCGGCCATGTGAAAGCGCGCGAAGGGCGCGAGCCGGTCGCGCCGCGCCAGCAGCTCGACCATGGTGCGGGCCACGTCCGGCAGGTACGACCACTGGTGGCCGACACCGGGGTCGCCGGGGCAGCTGACGGCCCGGACGGGTTGGCCCGCCTTCACCAGCCCCTGCGAGAACCAGTTGTTGCCGGCCTTCGGGCCGAAGAAGTCGCCGGCGCGCACGATCAGCACGCGCGCGCCCTCGCGGCTGGCTTCTTCGAGGCGCCTTTCCATCTCGACGCGGATCGCACCCTTGGCGGTGAGCGGGCGCTGCGGCGAGTCTTCGGCCAGCAGCGGGAAGGCATCGGGGCCGAAGTTGTAGACGGTGCCGGGCAGCACGACGGTCGCGCCCCCGGCCTTCGCGGCGGCCAGGGTGCTGTCGAGCATCGGCAGCACCAGCTCCGACCAGCCGCGATAACCCGGCGGGTTGACCGCATGCACGATGACCGCGCAGCCCTTCGCGGCCCGCCGCACAGCCTGCGCGTCCATCGCGTCGCCGGCCAGCCAGGTGATGCCCTCGCGCTTTCCTTCGACCGCGCCGCGCTTCAGGGCGCGCACCTCCCAGCCCGCATCGCACAGCTGGCGGGCCACCTCGCCGCCGATGCCGCCCGTGGCGCCGAGCACCAGAACCGTGTTGTCGTTGCGTGCCATGAAATGCTCCTGAACAGTGATCGATGGGCGAATTCTGGGCAGGATGGAGTTCGAATGGAATTGCCGAATATGCACCATCGGCCATACATTTCCGTATGACCTGGAACATCAGCTGGGAGCTGTACCGCTCCTTCCTCGGCGTGCTGCGCGAGGGTTCGCTCTCGGGCGCGGCGCGCGCGCTCGGCATCACGCAGCCCACCGTCGGGCGCCACGTGGCGGCGCTCGAAGAAGCACTGGGCGTGGTGCTCTTCACCCGCTCGCAGGTGGGCCTGCTGCCCACCGAGGTGGCGCTGGCGCTGCGCACGCACGCCGAGGCCATGGAAAGCACCGCCGCCTCGCTGCAGCGCGCGGCCAGCAGCCAGGGCGACGGCGTGCGCGGCGTGGTGCGGGTGTCGGTCAGCGAGGTGGTCGCGGTGGAGGTGCTGCCGCCCGTCGTGGCGCGGCTGCGCGAGGCGCACCCGGCGCTGAAGGTCGAGCTGGTGTCGACCAACCGCGTGCAGGACCTGCTGCGCCGCGAGGCCGACATCGCTGTGCGCATGGTGCGGCCCCGGCAGGCGCAGCTGGTGGCGCGCCGCATCGGCCACATCGAGCTGGGCTTCCATGCGCACACGAGCTACCTCGCGCGCCACGGCACGCCGCGCACGCCCGACGACCTGGCGGCGCACGCGCTCATCGGCTACGACCAGCCCTCGGCCTTCGTGCGCGAGGCGATCAAGTCGTTCAAGTCGGTCACGGGTTTCACGCGCAACGCCTTTGCGCTGCGCACCGACAGCGACCTCGCCCAGCTGGCCCTCATCCGCGCGGGCGCGGGCATCGGCGTGTGCCAGGTGGGCCTGGCAAAGCGCGACGCCGCGCTGGTGCGCCTGCTGCCGCGCGCGCTCTCGCTCAAGCTCGACACCTGGGTCACGATGCACGAAGACCTGCGCCACAGCCCGCGCTGCCGCGTGGCCTTCGATGCGCTGGTCGAGGGCTTGCAACAGTACGTTGGCGCAGCTTCCACGCCCGCGCCCCGGGCGACAATGCCCCGCGCAAGACCCAAAGCTTCTCCCTGAATGACGACGACGACCGATTCCCCCGACCACCTCCCCCTGCAGGAACCCCGCCTCTGGCGCGACGACCTCTGGACCGCCCGCATCATCAAGAACGAGGAAGACGACGGCTGGGCTGTCGAGATGACCCGCCACGGCGACCCCGAGCCCGCGCTCGTCGGCCCCTGGACCATGGGCCGCGACAAGAAGAACCCCAAGCCGCTGGACACCCCCGCCTTCCACACGCTGGTGAAGACCGCGGCCGAGGTGATCCGCCGCCACGAACAGCAGCTGCACGCCACGCTCAACAAGAGCGTGACGGTGACCGCGCGCAACGACCAACGCATCCGCGTGGCGCTGTCGATCGTGCCCGACGAAGACAACCCCTCGGCCACGCTCACGGCCTACGACGACGCCGACGACTCGGAACTGGCGAGCGTGAACGTGTCGCCCGCGTTCCGGCTCACGACGTCGAGCGCGACCGCGTGGATCGAGTCGGACTACGCACGCCCGCGCAGCTGATGTGTTCAGGCGCTGCGCGCGAATAGCACACGCGCCGCCCTTTCGCCAATTAGCGAAAGAGCGTATGTTCACGCCGGGGTGAGTTGAGAAGAATCCGCCCCAACGAGCAATCGTTCCCAGTCATACGACGCCCGCTGCCAGTGCTGCCAGCGAGGTGTCGGGCAATTAAGCCCGAATCGGTTTCACCACCGGTTCGGGCTTTTTTGTTTTTTCGGTCGCAACAACGCCTTTTTCAAACGGATGCGCGCCATCCGGTGGCGCAGCCTTGCCCGGAGAAAACGCACTGGCAGCACAGCGCTCGTTTGCAGGGGCCGCGCGGCGGGAGGAGACACCCCCAACGCGGTTTCGAAGGTCGGATGTTCCTGATGACTCGCACAAAACCAAAGCAAAGGAATTTGACATGACGAACGCTTTCAACCGCCGCCAGATCGTGAAGACGGGCGGCTCGATGATCGTGCTGGGCGCCGCCTCCGGCGTGGCCGGCCTGGCCCGCGCGCAGGACGGCGCCACCGTGAAGCTCGGCCTGCTGCACTCGCTCTCGGGCACCATCGCCATCGCCGAGGCCTCGCTGGTCGACGCCGAGAAGCTGGCCATCGAGGAGATCAACGCTGCGGGCGGCGTGATGGGCAAGAAGATCGAGGCCGTGGTCGAAGACGGCGCGAGCGAGAACTCGGTGTTCGCCGAGAAGGCCCGCAAGCTGCTGGAGCGCGACAAGGTGGCGGCCATCATCGGCTGCTACACCTCGGCCTCGCGCAAGGCGCTGCTGCCGGTGCTCAACCAGGCCAAGGGCCTGCTGTTCTACCCGACCTACTACGAAGGCCAGGAGCAGGACAAGCGCGTGTTCTACCCCTCGCAGGAAGCCACGCAGTCGGTGATCGCGGCGGTGGAATGGATGGCGCGCGAGAAGGGCAAGAACTTCTTCCTCGTCGGCTCCGACTACATCTACCCGCGCACCTGCAACAAGATCGCCAAGCCCGCTATCGCGAAGGCCGGCGGCAAGGTGCTCGGCGAGGAATACGCGCCGCTGGGCCACACCGAGTTCTCGTCGATCATCAACAAGATCAAGGCCGCCAAGCCCGACTGCATCTACAGCACGGTGGTGGGCGGCTCCAACGTGGCCTTCTACAAGCAGCTGCGCGCGGCGGGCCTGGACGGTGCCAAGCAGGTGCTGCTGTCGACCGTGGTGTCCGAGAACGAGATCGACGGCATCGGCCGCGACAACGCCGCCGGCTACTACGCCTGCATGGGCTACTTCCAGAGCATCAAGTCGCCGGCCAACGAGAAGTTCGTGAAGGCCTTCAAGGCGAAGTACGGGCAGGACCGCGTGATCGGCGACCCGATGGAGGTGGCCTACAACAGCGTCTACCTGTGGAAGCTGGCGGTGGAAAAGGCCAAGTCCTTCGACGTCGACAAGGTCACGGCCGCCGCCGCGGGCGTGGAGATCGAGGCGCCCGAGGGCACGGTGCGCGTGCACGCCACCAACCACCATGTGTGGAAGAAGGTGCGCGTGGGCCGCGCGCGGCCCGACGGGCAGTTCGACATCGTGTGGGAATCGCCGCAGCTGGTCGAGCCCAACCCCTTCCCGAAGGTCTGAACGCGATGAACTTCGACATCGCAGTGATGCAGGTGTTCAACGGCGTGAGCCTGTTCACCATCCTGCTGCTCATGGCCATCGGGCTGGCCATCGTGTTCGGCCTGATGGGCGTCATCAACATGGCGCACGGCGAGCTGATGGCGCTGGGCGCCTACATGACCTACCTGGCGGCGCGCTTCTTCGCACACTACGCACCGGGCTTCATGGACCTGTACCTGTTCGCCGCGATTCCGTTCGCGTTCGCCGTGACCTTCGCGTTCGGCTATGTGCTGGAGCGGGGCTTCATCCGCTTCTTCTACGACCGGCCGCTGGACACCCTGCTGGCCACGTGGGGCCTGAGCCTCATGCTGCAGCAGGCCTACCGCTCGATCTTCGGCGCGCAGGAAGTGAGCGTGCCGCTGGCCTCGTGGCTGGCGGGGGCGTGGGAGCCCACGGCGGGCATCCAGCTGCCGCTGAACCGCATCTTCATCGTCGGGCTCACGGCCCTCGTCGCGGTCGGCGTGTACCTGCTGCTGTACCGCACGCCGTGGGGGCTGAAGGTGCGCGCGGTGACGCAGAACCGCGCCATCGCCGGCGCGGTGGGCATCGACACGCACCGCGTCGATGCGATGACCTTCGCGCTGGGCTCGGGCCTGGCGGGCATCGCGGGCGCGGTGTTCACGATGATCGGCTCGACCAACCCCGGCACGGGCCAGCTGTACATCGTCGACTCGTTCATCGTGGTGGTGTTCGGCGGCGTGCAGAGCCTCATCGGCACCGCGCTCTCGGGCTTTGCCATCGCGCAGTCGCAGACCTGGCTCGAGTACCTCATGAGCGGTTCGATGGCCAAGGCCACGATCCTGCTGCTGGTGATCGCGGTGCTGTACTTCCGGCCGAACGGCCTGTTCGCCACGCGGTCGAGGAGCTGAGGCATGCACGGTCTTTCTCCTCAACGCAAGCGCGACATCGGCGCCCTGCTCGCGGTGCTGGTGCTGCTGGCGGTGGTGCTGCCGCTCACGCTCGACCCGTTCCGCCTGAACCTCGTGAGCAAGTACCTGGCCTTCGCGTTCGTCGCGGTCGGCGTGGTGCTCACCTGGGGCTACGGCGGCGTGCTGAGCCTGGGCCAGGGAATGTTCTTCGGGCTGGGCGGCTACATGATGGCCATGTTCCTCAAGCTCGAGGCCTCCGCGCCCGAGCTGCCGGACTTCATGGTGTGGAGCAGCGTCGAGCAGCTGCCCGCGTGGTGGCAGCCCTTCCACTCGCTGGGCTGGACGGTGGCGGGCATCCTCGTGATTCCTGCCGTGCTGGCCTACGTGTTCTCGTACGCGATCTTCAAGCGGCGCGTGAGCGGCGTGTACTTCGCGATCGTCACGCTGTCGCTGGCGCTCACGCTCACGGTGGTGGTGGTCGGCCAGCAGGGCGACACCGGCGGTGCCAACGGCATCACCGATTTCCGCACGCTGCTGGGCCGGGACATCGCGACCGACGAGGCCAAGCGCACGATGTACTTCGTCGAGGTGGCGGCCATTGCGCTCGTGATGATGGTGTCGCTCGCCATCGTGCGCAGCCGCTTCGGCAAGCTGCTGATCGCCATCCGCGACAAGGAAGACCGCGTGCGCTTCAGCGGCTACAACACGGCGCACATGAAGGCCTTCGTGTTCGCGGTGGCAGCCGTCTTGTCGGCCATCGGCGGTGCGTTCTACAGCCTGCAGGTGGGCCTGATCGCGCCGGGCGTGATCGGCGTCGTGGCCTCGGTCGAGATGGTGATCTACGCGGCGGTCGGCGGGCGGCTGTCGATTCCGGGCGCGGTGATCGGCGCGCTGCTCATCGGCTTCCTCAAGTCGTACCTGTCGGAGACCTTCCCCGAAGGCTGGCTGTACGTGCTGGGCGCGGTGTTCATCCTCGTGGTGTGGGTGATGCCGAACGGGCTCGCGGGCCTGGGCGAGAAGCTCATGCGCCGACGAGGTGCGGAGGTGGCGCCATGAACGCCACGATGACGATGCCCAACGGCGGGCTGCCGCAGGCCGCCTCGGCAGTGCCGCCGTCGAGCGAGCAGATCCTGCGCATCGAGGACCTCACCGTGTCCTTCGACGGCTTCAAGGCTGTCGACGGGCTGAGCCTCTCGGTCGAGCGCAACGAGCTGCGCGTGATCATCGGCCCGAACGGCGCCGGCAAGACCACGCTGCTCGACATGGTGTGCGGCAAGACCAAGCCCAGCGCAGGCCGCGTGCTGTTCAACGGCCAGGACCTCGGTCGCCTGAACGAGTACGAGATCGTGCGCGCCGGCGTGGGCCGCAAGTTCCAGACGCCTTCGGTCTACGAAGACCTCACGGTGCTGGAGAACTTCGAGATCTCGCTGCCGCGCATGCACGGCCTGCTGCAGTCGCTGACCTTTCGCCGCACGCCCGCCGTGCGTGCGCGCATCGACGCGATGGCCGAGCAGGTCTTCCTGGCCGATCGCCTGGGCCACCGCGCCGGGCAGCTCAGCCATGGGCAGAAGCAATGGCTCGAGATCGGGATGCTGCTGATGCAGGAGCCCGAGCTGCTGCTGCTCGACGAGCCCGTGGCCGGCATGAGCCCGCGCGAGCGCGAGCAGACCGGTGACCTGCTGCGGCGCATCTCGGCCGGCAAGTCGGTGGTCGTGATCGAGCACGACATGGACTTCGTCAAGCGCATCGCGCACCGCGTCACGGTGCTGCACCAGGGCAAGTTGCTGAGCGAAGGCACGGCGGCCGAGGTGCAGGCCGACCCGCGCGTGATCGACGTGTACCTCGGCCATTGAGAAAAGGAGATATCCACATGCTCGAAGTCTCCGATCTCAACGTGGCGTATGGCGAATCGCACGTCATCCGCGATGTGTCGCTGCGCGTCGCGCCCGACGAGGCGGTCGCCATCATGGGCCGCAACGGCATGGGCAAGACCACGCTGCTGAAGTCGCTCATCGGCCTCTTGCCCGCGCGCGGCGGCCACATCCGCCTGGGCGGCACCGAGCTCACGACGCTGCCCAGCTACCAGCGCGTGGCGCAGGGCCTGGCCTTCGTGCCGCAGGGGCGCATGGTGTTCCCGTTCCTCACGGTGGAGCAGAACATCCTCGCCGGTGCCGCGAAGTCGGGTCATCGCACGGTGCCCGACTACCTCTACACCTTCTTCCCCGTGCTCAAGGACATGAAGCAGCGCAAGGCCGGCAACCTCTCGGGCGGCCAGCAGCAGATGCTGGCGATTGCGCGCGCGCTCATCTCGGAGCCAAAGGTGCTGATCCTCGACGAGCCCACCGAGGGCATCCAGCCTTCGATCATCAAGGAGATCGCGCAGACGCTGAACGTGCTGCGCGCCGAGCGTGGCTTCGCCGTCGTGGTGTCGGAGCAGGTGCTGAGCTTCGCGCTGGACCTGGCCGACCGCTTTCTCGTCATCGACCGGGGCCGCCTCGTGCACGACGAAGCGCGGGCCACGCTCGACCAGGACAAGGTCAGGTCTTTCCTGACCGTGTGAGCCCTTCCTCTTTTTCTTCAACCACCCCTTCAGGAGCAGCGTCATGAGACATGGTGATATTTCGAGCAGCAACGATTGCGTCGGCGTCGCGGTCGTCAACTACAAGATGCCCCGCCTGCACACCAAGGCCGAGGTGCTGGACAACGCGCGCAAGATCGGCGAGATGCTGGTCGGCATGAAGAAAGGCCTGCCGGGCATGGACCTGGTGATCTTTCCCGAGTACTCCACGCACGGGATCATGTACGACGCCAAGGAGATGTACGACACCGCCTCGGCCATCCCCGGCGAGGAGACCGCGATCTTCGCGGACGCCTGCCGGCGCGCCAACGTGTGGGGCGTGTTCTCGCTCACCGGCGAGCGCCACGAGGAGCATCCGAACAAGGCGCCCTACAACACGCTGATCCTCATGAACAACCAGGGCGAGATCGTCCAGAAGTACCGCAAGATCATGCCGTGGGTGCCCATCGAGGGCTGGTACCCGGGCGACTGCACCTACGTGAGCGAAGGCCCCAAGGGCATGAAGATGAGCCTCATCATCTGCGACGACGGCAACTACCCCGAGATCTGGCGCGACTGCGCAATGCGCGGGGCCGAGCTCATCATCCGCTGCCAGGGCTACATGTACCCGGCCAAGGAGCAGCAGATCATGGTCTCCAAGGCCATGGCCTTCATGAACAACACCTACGTGGCCGTGGCCAACGCGGCCGGCTTCGACGGCGTGTACTCGTACTTCGGCCACTCGGCGCTCATCGGCTTCGACGGCCGCACGCTCGGCGAATGCGGCGAGGAAGAGATGGGCATCAACTACGCCGAGCTGTCGATGGGCCTGATCCGCGACGCGCGCAAGAACGGCCAGTCGCAGAACCACCTGTTCAAGCTGGTGCACCGCGGCTACACCGGCACCATCAACTCGGGCGACGGCGACAAGGGCGTGGCGGCCTGCCCCTACAACTTCTACACGCAGTGGATCAACGACCCCGAGGGCACGCGCGAGCGCGTGGAGTCGTTCACGCGCAGCACGGTCGGCACGCCCGAGTGCCCGATCGAGGGCATTCCGAACGAACCGGCCAAGCACCGCTGAAGCGCCGCCCCATGGACCACGACATCTTCGAACTCGGCGATGTCGCGCTGCAGCGGGGGGCCACCCTGCGCGGCGCGAAGCTCGCCTACAAGACCTACGGCACGCTCAACGCACAGAAGAGCAACGCCATCGTCTATCCGACCTGGTACTCGGGCCAGCACCCCGACAACGAATGGCTCATCGGCCCCGGCATGGCGCTGGACCCGGAGAAGTACTTCATCATCGTGCCCAACATGCTGGGCAACGGGCTGTCGTCCTCGCCGAGCAACACGCCCGAGCCCTACAACCTCGCGCGCTTTCCGCACGTCACGCTCTACGACAACGTGACGCTGCAGCACCGGCTGGTGACCGAGCAGTTCGGCATCGAACAACTCGCGCTGGTGGTGGGCTGGTCGATGGGTGCGCAGCAGACCAACCAGTGGGGGTGCCTGTACCCCGAGATGGTGAAGCGCATCGCGCCCTTCTGCGGCTCGGCGAAGACGGCGCCGCACAACATCGTGTTCCTCGAAGGCGTGAAGGCCGCGCTCACGGCCGACGCGGCCTGGAACGGCGGCTGGTACACCACGCCGCCGACGCGCGGGCTGCGTGCGGTGGGCCGCGTATACGCGGGCTGGGGCCTGTCGCAGCCCTTCTACAAGCAGCAGCTGTGGCGCGAGCTGGGCTTCAGCTCGCTCGAAGATTTCCTCGTCGGCTACTGGGAAGGCTTCTTCCTGAAGAAGGACGCCAACAACCTGCTCGCGATGCTGTGGTCGTGGCAGCACGGCGACATCAGCGACAACCCGGTGTTCAAGGGCGACTTCAAGAAAGCGCTGGGCGCCATCCGGGCGCGCGCGATCGTGATGCCGGCCGAGCGCGACCTGTACTTTCCCGTGGCCGACAACGAATGGGAGGTGTCGCACATGCCGAACGCCGAGTGCCGCCCGATCCCCGGCGTGTGGGGCCACTTCGCGGGCGGCGGCAGCAGCCTGGTCGACACCCGCTTCATCGACAACGCCCTGCAGGAACTGCTCGCCACGCCATGAACGCTCCCGTCCACGATCCGCTCGCCAGCTACCGCATCGAGACCGAGCCCTTCTACCGGCCTGCCGGCAACGAGGTGGCGCTGTACCGGCACGCGTACCGCCATCGCATGCCGCTGATCCTGAAAGGGCCGACCGGCTGCGGCAAGACGCGCTTCGTGGAGCACATGGCGTGGTCGCTCGGGCGGCCGCTGGTCACGCTGGCCTGCAACGAGGACATGACGGCCTCGGACCTCGTGGGCCGCTACCTGCTCGACGCGAACGGCACGGCCTGGCACGACGGGCCGCTGACGCTCGCGGTGCGCCACGGCGGCATCTGCTACCTCGACGAGGTGGTGGAGGCGCGGCAGGACACCACGGTGGTGATCCACCCGCTGACCGACGCACGCCGCATCCTGCCGCTGGACAAGAAGGGCGAGCTGGTGCACGCGCACCCCGACTTCCAGCTGGTGGTGTCGTACAACCCCGGCTACCAGAGCAGCGCCAAGGACATGAAGCCCTCGACGCGCCAGCGCTTCGCGGCGCTGGAGTTCGACTACCCCGACGGCGCGCTCGAAGCGGAGATCGTCGCGCACGAGGCCGGTGTCGGCATCGAGCTCGCCGCGAAGCTGGTGGCCATTGCGCACTGCTCGCGCGAGCTCAAGCACCGCGGGCTCGACGAGGGCGTGTCGACGCGCATGCTGATCTACGCGGGCGTGCTGATCCGCGACGGCGTGTCGCCGCGCGACAGCTGCGACATGACGATGACGCGCGCCCTCACCGACGACCCCGACATGGCCAGCGCGCTGCAGGGCTTTGTCGAGGCGCAGTTCGGATGAACGACGGACTCGGCGCCCTCTCGCTGCTGGCGCGCGGGCTGGCCGGCGTCGATGTCGACGTGCAGCCGCTGGCCGGTGCGCGTGCGGTCCTCACGGGGCGTCGGCTGCTGCTGCCCGAGGACGACGAAGCCGTGCGCCTGCACCGCGCGATGGTGGCGCATGCGGTCGCGCACCTGCGCCACTCGACGCCTGCGCGGCCGGCGCGCACGCTCAAGCCCATGGGCATCGCCATCGTCTCGGCCCTGGAAGATGCGCGCGTCGAGCGGCTGCTGTGCCGCGACTTTCCCGGCCTGCACGGCTGGTTCACCGCCGCGCTGCCGCCCGCGCCCGATCCGCTCGACCTGCGCTTTGCCGCGCTGGTCGCGCGCATGGACCGCGTGCTGCTGCTCGCCGAAGCGCCCGACGACAACCACTGGGTGAACAAGGCACGCCGCCTGTTCGACGAGACCGTCGCGCGCGCGGGGCTGGAAGACTACGACGCCTTCCGCGCCGTCGCCTCGATCCTCGCCAACGACCTGGGCCAGATGCGCGTGCGCTTCGAGCCGCAGGACTACGCCGTGCCCGCGCCCTGGCGCGACGACAACAGCTACCTCTGGGATTTCGGCGAGGCCGAGACACCACCCGACGACGCCATCGCGCTGCAGCAGACCGGCGCGCGGCCACCGCCACCTTCCGATGCACCGAACGAAGGCAGCGAAGCCCCACCCGAAGGCATCGCCGACATGGAACTCGGCCGCTACACCTACCCCGAATGGGACCGCACGCAGGAGCGCCTGCGCCCCGACTGGTGCACGGTGATCGAGAAGCTGCCCGCTTGGCAGGGGCTGGGCGCGGCGGGCATTTCGGGAGCGGCGGGCAACGAGCGCATCGTGCCGCTCGCCCTGCCCCGCGCGCGCCACCTCGACCGCACCCACCGCCTGCGCCGCCAGTGGGAAGGCGACGACATCGACCTCAACGCGGCCATCGAGGTGCTGGTCGATCGCCGCCTGCGCCTGCGGCCCGATGCGCGGCTGTTCATGCGCCCCGGCAAGGGGCCGCGCCCGTCGAGCGTGCTGGTGCTGCTCGACCTCTCGGAATCGGCCAACGACGCGGGCCACGGCGACGGCGCCGTTTCGCTGCTCGACCTCGAGAAGCAGGCCGCGCTGCTGCTGGCCGCCTCGAACGCGCGCGGCATCGACCGGCTCGCCATCCACGGCTTCTCGTCGAACACGCGCGCCGAGGTGTACTACTACCGCCTGCTCGAGTTCGGCCAGCCGCTGGCCGCGCCCTCGCGCGCCATGATCGGCGCGGTGCGCGGGCGCTACTCGACGCGCATGGGCGCCGCGCTGCGCCATGCGGCCTCGCACCTGCAGGCCGAGCCGGCGGGGCCACGCGCGATCCTGCTGGTGACCGACGGTGCGCCGTCGGACATCGACGTGCACGACCCGAAGTACCTGATCGAAGACGCCCGCCAGGCCGTGGCCGAGGCGCGCGATGCCGGCGTGCGCAGCGCCTGCATCGCGGTGGACGGCGCGGCCGATGCGTACGTGCGGCGCATCTTCGGCTGGCGCAACTATTGCATCGCCGACGACGCGCGCAGCCTGCCCGCGCGGCTGGCCCGCATGAGCACGCGGCTGGCCGCCGCCCATTGACCGACCGAATGAAGAAAGCCAGGGAGGAGCACACAATGAGGGCCCACACATCCAGGAGACACCCCAGTGGCTGACAGGGACCCTCTTCGCGTCGGCATTCTGTATTCCGAGACCGGCGTCACCTCGACCATCGGCCTGTCGCAGCTGCAGGGCGCGCTGCTGGCCATCGAGGAGATCAACGCGGCCGGCGGCGTCGACGGCCGCGAACTCGTGGCCGTGCGCTACGACCCGCAATCGAACCCCGTGCGCTACGCCCAGCTGGCCGAGCGGCTGATCGTGCAGGACCGCGTCAACGTGCTCTTCGGCTGCTACATGTCGAGCAGCCGCAAGGCCGTGATCCCGGTGATCGAGAAGTGGAACAAGCTGCTGTTCTACCCCACGCTGTACGAAGGCTTCGAGTACTCGGGCAACGTGATCTACACCGGCGCGGCGCCCAACCAGAACAGCGTGCAGCTGGCCGAGTTCATGACCACGAACTTCGGCGCGCGCGTGTACCTGATCGGCTCCGACTACATCTACCCTTACGAGTCGAACCGCATCATGGGCGAGCTGGTGATGCAGCGCCCCGGCAGCGAAAAGCTCGGCGAGCGCTACGTGGCACTCGACGCCACCGAGAAGGACTACCGCGCGATCATGGACGACATCCGCGACAAGCGGCCCGACTTCATCTTCTCGACGGTGGTGGGCGATTCCACCGCGAGCCTGTACCGCGCCTATGCCGAGGCCGGCTTCGACCCGAAGACGATGCCCATCTCGAGCCTCACCACCTCGGAGGCCGAGATCTCGCAGATGGGCCCCGGCGTGGCCACGGGCCATTTCACGGCGGCGCCGTATTTCCAGTCGATCGATTCGCCGGCCAACCAGCGCTGCCTGGCGCGGCTGCGCGCGCGCTTCGGCGACGGCTGCGTGCCCAACCTGTGCTGGGAGGCGTCGTACTTCCAGATGCACATCTTCGCCAACGCCTTCCGGCAGGCGGGCACGGACGGCATCGCGGAAATCCTGCCGCACATCCTGGGCAGCGAGTTCGATGCGCCGCAGGGCCGCGTGAAGATCGACCCGACCAACCACCACACCTGCCTGTACCCGCGCATCGGCCGCGTCGACGCGCACGGGCAGTTCACCATCGTGCGCCAGGCGACGCGCCCGGTGTACCCGGACCCGTACCTCGTCACGCACTCGCTGGGCGACTGGACGGCGCGGCTCGATGCGCTGGAGCTCTAGGATGAGGTCGCGCTGCTTTTTCCGCGTTGCAGGCGAGGCGTCAGGGCGCGTCCCGCGAAAGACCTGACCGTGGACAGCACAGACCCCAAGCGACACACCCTGCGGGTGACGCCACCGCAGCTCAAGGAGCTGCGGCTGCTGAAGATCGCGGTGATCCACCCCGACGACGCAGACGGCCGACAGCTCACCCAGCAACTGCAGCGCATCGGCTGCCAGGTGCAGGCCTTCTGGCCGCCCGTGCAGCACCTGCCCGAGGGCATCGACGTGGCCTTCATGGCCGTGCAGCCCGACTTCATCAACCTGCGCTTCGAATGGACGCAGAGCGAGGACGCCCCCGCCGTCATCGCCGTCGTGACCTACGAGAACCCGACCATCGTCGAGGCCGTGCTCGAGATCCGCGCCAAGGCCGTGCTGCCGTCGCCGGTGCGCTCGTTCGGCCTGCTGTCGGCGCTGGTGGTCGCGCGCGAAGCGCACAAGGAAAGCCGCTCGCTCGCGCGGCGCCTGCGCAAGACCGAAGCCAAGCTGCTCGGCGTGCGCCAGCTGGCCGAGGCCAAGAGCATCCTCATGAAGACGCATGACGTGTCGGAAGGCCAGGCCCACGACCTGATCCGCGAACAGGCCATGAGCAAGCGCACCACCATGGAAGACATCGCCGCGGCCATCGTCAACGCCAACGAGATCCTCTCGCTGGGCACGCGCAGTAACAAGCCCGGGCCGGGCTGACGGCCCTCAGAGCTGGCGGAACGCCATCAGCACCTTCAGCACGCTCTGCGTGGCGCCGTCGAGCGTGGCGTGCGGGCGGTGCGCGATGCCCAGGCGGCGCGTGAGCTTGGGCGTGACAGGCACGATCTGCATGCGCTCGTTGAGCGCCGCGTCGGTGGTCTGCTGCAGCGGCAGCAGCGCCGCGCCATAACCCGCCGCCACCAGGCTGCGGATCGCGGCGTCGTAGTTGAGTTCGATGCGCGCGCGCGGCGCAAAGCCGGCCGCGGCGAACCACTCCATCGACAGCCGGTACATGTGCGTGGTCGCGTCGTTGAAGATCAGCGGCTGCGTCGCCAGCCAGGCCGGCGTGGCGCGCTTGGGCGCCTTCCAGCGCGGCGGCACGAAGGCCATCATGGGCTGCGTGCGCCACGGCGTGACCACCAGCTCGCGCTGCAGCGGCTGCGGCATCGCCACCAGGCCGATGTCGAGCGTGCCCGCCGCCAGCCGCGCCATCGCCTCGGCCGAGCCGAGGATGCTCACCTCGACGTCGATGCCCGCATGGCCCACGCCCAGCGCCTCGAGCACCTGCGGCAGCAGATCGACCACCACGCCGGTGGAGGTGCCCAGCCGCACACGGCCCGTGCGGCCCTCGGCCTGGCGCTTGACGGCCTCCACCGCCTCGTCGGTGTCGCGCAGCAGCTTGCGCCCGCGCTCGACCAGCGCCGCGCCGGCCGCGGTGGGCGTGACGCGGCGGTTGCCGCGCACCACCAGCTGCGCGCCCAGGCGCGATTCGAGCTCGCTGATGTGCAGGCTCACGGTGGGCTGCGCCAGGTGCAGCGCCTGCGCCGCCGCCGAGAAGGTGCCCAGGTCGGCAATGGCGATGAGCGTGCGCAGTTGGTCGAGGTTGAGCTGTCGCATCAGGAATGCTGATTGAAGGTGTCAGAAATCTCAACTTCCACAATAGCACGCGCCGCCGGAAGATGAGCGCTCCCCTACCAGGAGCCCACCGTGACCGCGCCGAAGCCACCGTCTTTTCATCAACGCCTGCTGCACGCCCTGCACGACTGGCGCCGCCGCGCCTTGACACGCCGCCGCGCCCGCGACGACGTGCTGCTGCTGGCCGGCATGAGCGACCACGACCTGCGCGACCTGGGCATCGGCCGCAGCGAAGTGCCCGAACTGGTCGACCGCAACCGCTACTGAGCCGCCCAACCCCGCCTGCGGTTTCTTCAGGAAGCCGCGGGCGATTTGAGGTTCAATCCGGGGCGTGCCCTCCACCGCCTCCCCTGCCCTTCTGTCCATCGAACTCACCTCGCCGCAGTCCGTCGACGGACGGCGCGCGGCCTTCCAGTCGCTGTGGCTGCTGGTGCGCATGCAGCACGCCCATGCCCACGGCGGCGGCAGCGGCGTCGTGCGGCTGGCCGATCTGCGCGGCGAGGTGTCCGACGCCAGCACGCTGCGCATGGTCGTGAGCCGCGCGTTCCGCGACTTCAAGGCCTGGGGCCTGGAGGTCGGCTGGGGCGAAGACCTGCAGCGCGAGCCGCGTTTTCTCAACGCCGAGCGGCGCAGCCAGGGCCCGTTCTGGCTGCCGGCCGCGCAGGCCAAGCGCCTGCGCCTGCTCGTGGACAACCGACCGGCCACCGCCGCCGAGGTGGCGTCGTTCCTCGGCCTGCGCGCCCGCAAGGCGCAGGCCGCCGGCGCGATCACGCCGCCCGACGCCGTGCACCTGCAGGACGCCGCCTTCTGGAAGCAGCTGGTCGCCTCGCAGCAGGCCGCGCGCCAGGGCCGGCTGATGTCGCCGGTGGCGGGCGGCAACGGCAACGGCAGCGCGCTCGAAGCCATCCGCCTGGCCGGCACGCTGGCCGCGAGCGACTTCCAGCGTGCGCTGGTCACGCTCAACGAGGCCATGCTGTGGCGCCGGCTCGGCGACAACGAACAGGCGCGCCGCCGGCTGCAGGCGCTCAAGAAACAGCGGCTCGCGCACCACGTGGCGGGCAACGACTACCTCGGCGCGATGGAGTGCATCGTCTCGGCCTGGTGCGCCTACACCGCGCGCGACCTGCCGCTGGCGCAGTCGCTGCTGGGCGGCATGGCGCAAGACCCGGCGCGCGCGCTGGTGCTGCGCCACCACCCCGACGTGCGCTTCGAGTGGTGCAACCTGTGGGCGCTGGCCTGCCGCTCGCGCGCCCTCGCGCTGGCCGCCGACGACCGCCCTGCCGCCGCGGCGCTCGCCGAAGAGTCGCTGCAGCGCTTCGGCGAAGCGCTGGCCGCGGCCTTCGAGTCGCACTCCTTCGATGCCGCGCAGCACGTGGCGGCCAACATGGGCATGGCCGCGTGGCTGTTCGACCGCGTGGGCCTGGGCGACCTGCCGGCGCTCGCGCACGACGGCCACCGGGCCGACACCACGCGCCGCGCGGTGCAGTGGATCGCCTTCAGCGAATGGCTGTGCGGCCACACCGACGGCCAGGGCCGCTCGGCGTGGAACGCGATCTACCTGATGCGCATCGCACGCGGCCACTGCAAGCCAGAGACGCAGCCCACGCTCGCGCAGTTCCGCGCACAGAAGCCGCTCGACCCGGCCGCGGTCTCCAAGCTCGCGGGCCCGCTCGCCGACGCCTTCGACACCGCGAACTGGCCCGCACGCTGGGTCGACGTGGCGCAGGCGCGGCTGGCCGACCACCAGGCCGGGCGACGCCGCTACCCCGGGCTGCAACAGGGCAGCCTGCTGTTCGAACACGCGTGGTACGCGGCGCATGCGGGCGACCTGAAGGCGGCCGAGCAGTCGCTGGGCCTGCTGCGCGAGGTGCTGCCGCAGCTGGTGCCGAGCGACCGCGCCTACTTCACCGAGTCGTGGAACGATGCGCTGCCGGCCGAGCTGGTGCTGGAAGCGAAGCCGCCGAGGCGGCCGTCGGCCCCTCGGAAAAAGGCGCGCTGAGCGCCTGCTGCACGCGCTCGCGCAGCACCGGCAACACGTCGCGCTCGAACCACGGGTGGTGCTGGAACCACGCGGTGTTGCGCGGCGATGGATGCGGCAGCGGGACGAAGCGCGGTGCGTAGTCCGCAAAGGCCTCGACGGTTTCCGTCACGCCGCCACGCGCGGCCTTGCCGAGGAAGTGGCGCTGCGCGTACTGGCCGATGAGCAAGGTCAGCGCGATGTGCGGCATCTGTGCCAGCAGGCGGTCGTGCCAGAGCGGCGCGCACTCCTTGCGCGGCGGCAGGTCGCCGCTCTTGCCTCGGCCCGGGTAGCAATAGCCCATGGGCACGATCGCGATGCGCGTCGCGTCGTAGAACAGCTCGCGGTCGATGCCGAGCCAGCGGCGCAGCTGGTCGCCGCTCTTGTCGTTCCACGGCACGCCGGTCTGGTGCACCGTGAGGCTGGGCGCCTGGCCGACGATCAGCAGCCGCGCGCTCGCACTGGCCTGCACGATCGGGCGCGGCCCGAGCGGCAGGTGCGCCTCGCATGCGCGGCAGGCGCGGATGTCGGCGAGCAGCGCATCCACGGTGCTGACAACTAATCTGCGAACGGGCGGAAGAAGGCGTTCAGTTCGGCGCCCGGCGTGGCATCGGCAAAGCCGTCGAAGCGGCCCTCTTCGGCCAGCGTGCGCGCGGCGCGGATGAAGCCGCCCCAGGCCGCGCGCGCCATGCCGCCGCCCACGCTCACGCGGCGCACGCCGAGCGCGGCGATGTCCGCCATCGTCAGATCGCTGGTCGCGCCGACCAGCAGGTTGACCGGCTTGGGCGCGACGGCGGCCACCACGGCCGCGATCTGCTCGCGCGTCTTGATGCCGGGCGCGTAGAGGCAGTCGGCGCCGGCCTCGGCGTACGCACGCAGGCGCGCGATGGCGTCGTCCAGGTCGGGGCGGTTGGCAAAGAAGTTCTCGGCGCGGCCCACGAGCAGCGTGTCGCCACCCGCTGCGTCGATGGCCCGGCGCGCGGCGCGCAGGCGCTCGACCGCGACGTCGATGGGGAACAGCGGATCGTCGGGGTTGCCCGTCGAATCCTCGATCGACAGGCCCGCCACGCCGGTCTCGACCGCGAGGCGCACGCTCTCGGCCACGCCCTGCGCGTCGGCGGCGAAGCCGTTCTCGAAGTCGGCATTCACTGGCAGGTCGGTGGCGGCCACGAGTTCACGCAGGTGCGCGAGGATCTGGTCGCGCGACAGGGCGCCGTCGGCGTGGCCCTGCGACCACGCGAAGCCCGAGCTGGTGGTGGCCAGCGCCTGGTAGCCCAGGCCTTCGAGGTAGCGCGCGCTGCCGGTGTCCCAGGGGTTGGGAATGACGAAGCAGCCTTGGGTATGAAGCGCGCGAAAGTCGGCGCGCTTCTGCGCGATGGAGCGGGTCATGAGAGCCTCATCTTTCCTTCGGGGTTCAGGGAGGGGTTGCGGCCACCGGTGCAGCCGCGAGGATGTGTGCCGCGAGCACGGCGAACTGGTCGGTGCGGACCTCGCTGCGTTGGAACCAGCCCTTGCTGTTGTCGACACGGTGCACCACGACGAGGTCGCGCTTGCGATCGACCATCATGAACTGGCCGCCGGCACCCACGGCCAGGAGCAGCTGATTGGGCCCGCGCTGCCAGAACGGAAAGCCCTTGAGCGGTACCCACCACAGATAGCCATAGCCGCTCCAGCCGGGTCCGACGGTCGTGTACGAGGTGGTGCTTTCGGTCACCCAGCCGGCCGGGACGATCCGCTTGTCGTGCCACATGCCGTCGCGCGCCATCAGCAGGCCGATGCGGGCCAGGTCGCGCGCCGACAGATGCATCACCTGGGCCGGGTGCTCGGAGCTGCGTTCGAGCCGGGACTCGGTGTCCTGCGGGTAGCGGAAATCCTGGAACTGCAGCGGTTCGGCCAGGTCGGTCTTCAGCGCCTCGAAGACGCTGCGTCCGGTGCGGCGTTCGAAGATGGTGCCCAGCACGTTGGCGTCCCAGTTGTTGTAGTACCAGAACTCGCCCGGCGCATGGCTGCCCCGGGCCGGTCGCTCGGCCTTGGCCTGGGCGGTCTCGTAGGCGGCCGGATGGTAGACACCCGAGCGCAGCTGCAGCAGCTGCCGCACGGTGGCCGTGCGTTCGGTGTCGCTGAGCCCGTCCTTGTCGCCGATGCCGAGCTGGCCCAGCGTCTGGTCCAGGTCGATCTCGCCGCGGCCGACGTGAATGCCGTAGAGCACGCTCTGCACGCTCTTGCGCACCGAGGCCAGGTTCATCGGCTTGTCGATGTCGCCGTAGGCATGCACGAGCACGCCCTTGTCGATCACGAGGTAGGCGTCGGACTTGATCGATGCGGCAAACGCATCGGCCACCTTGAGCTTCGCTTCGGACCAGTGGCTCGGTTCAGCCGCGCTCGGGGTGGCCCACTGCGCGGCGGGGAACACGCCGGCCGCGGGCACGGCGTGCGCGGCGCACAGCAGCAGCACGGCAGACAGCGCGGTGCGCAACACGCCGGGCAAGAAACTGCGCGGAAGACCGGCCATGGGCATCTCGACTCCTGAAAGTCGTGCGCCTTGGAAACGACGTGGGAACCTGGGGGCTGCGGGGCCCGGCGCGACGAGCTTCGCATTCTGACGCAGCGACGCCAGCCTTGCTGCCTCAGCACTCCACCACGTTCACCGCAAGCCCCCCCAGCGAGGTCTCCTTGTACGTGGACTTCATGTCCTCGCCAGTCTGCTTCATGGTGCGGATCACGGCGTCGAGCGAGACGTAGTGGCTGCCGTTGCCGCGCAGCGCCATGCGCGAGGCGTTGATGGCTTTCACGGCCCCCATCGCGTTGCGCTCCACGCACGGGATCTGCACCATGCCGCCGACCGGGTCGCAGGTCAGGCCCAGGTTGTGCTCCATGCCGATCTCGGCCGCGTTCTCGACCTGCGCGGGCGTGGCGCCGAGCACGGCGGCGAGCGCGCCCGCCGCCATCGAGCAGGCCACGCCGACCTCGCCCTGGCAGCCAACCTCGGCGCCCGAGATGGAGGCATTGGTCTTGTAGAGCATGCCGATGGCCGCGGCGGTGAGCAGGAAGTCGACGATGCCTTCGTCGCTGGCCTGCGGCACGAAGCGCTGGTAGTAGTGCATCACGGCGGGCACCACGCCGGCCGCGCCGTTGGTGGGCGCGGTGACGACACGGCCGCCGGCCGCGTTCTCCTCGTTCACCGCCATCGCGAAGGCATTGACCCAGTCCATGGCCGCGAGCGGATCGGCGGCGCCGGCCTGCGCCAGCAGCTCGCGGTGCAGTTCGGGCGCGCGGCGGCGCATGCGCAGCGGGCCGGGCAGCGCCTGCGCGGCCAGCGGGTTGTCGATGCCGAAGCCACGCTGCACGCACTGCTGCATCACGCCCCAGATGCGCAGCAGGCCCGCGCGCACCTCGGCCTCGGGCCGCCACACGCATTCGTTGCGCAGCACCAGCGTGGCCACGGAGATGCCGTGCGCGCGGCACTGCGCCATGAGTTCGTCGCCGGTCGTGAAGGGATGCGGCACGGCCGCCGCGGCGGCGGCCGTTTGCGCCACCGCCTGCCCGCCCTCGACGACGAAGCCGCCGCCGACCGAGAAGTAGGTGCCTTCGGCCAGCACGGCGCCGTCGGCCGCGAAGGCGGTGAAGCGCATCGCGTTCGGGTGCTCGGGCAGCGACTCTTCGCCGCGAAAGGCGATGTCGCGCACGCGGTCGAAGGCGATGGGCGTGGTGCCCAGCAGCGCGAGCTGGCCGGTGCGGCGCAGCGCGTCCAGGCGCGGCTGCACGGTCTCGGGCCGCACGGTGTCGGGCGCGTCGCCGAAGAGCCCCAGGATCACGCCCTGGTCGGTCGCGTGGCCGTGGCCGGTGGCGCCGAGCGAGCCGAACAGGTCGACGTGCAGGCGCGCCACCTGCGCGAGCAGGCTGCGCCGTTCGAGTGATTGCGCGAACAGCAGCGCGGCGCGCATCGGCCCGACGGTGTGCGAGCTGGACGGCCCGATGCCGATCTTGAAGATGTCGAAGGCGGAGAGCATCAGCGCATCATGCGACCGGAAGCTGCTGTTTGACCAGCGCCACCCAGTAGGCCGCACCGAGCGGCAGGATGTTGTCGTTGAAGTCGTAGTACGGGTTGTGCACGTTCGGGTCGTTCGGGCCCTCGCCCGCGCCGATGCCGATGTAGGCGCCGGGGCGCTTTTGCAGCATGAAGGCGAAGTCTTCCGAGCCCATGGCCGGCGGGATGTCGGTGTGCACCTGCTCGAGGTCGACCAGGCTGGCCGCCGCCGCGATGGCCGCATCGGTCTCGGCCGGCGTGTTGACCACGCCGGGGTAGCCGCGGCGGTATTCGAGCGCCACCTTGGCGCCGTGCGTGGCGGCCACGCCGTCGCAGATCTGCTGCATCGCCGCCTGGGTCTTGTCCTGGATGGCGGCGTCGAGCGTGCGCACGGTGCCGCGCAGCACCACGGTCTCGGGAATGACGTTCCAGGTGTCGCCGCCGTGGATCTGCGTGACGCTGACCACGGCCGCGTCGGTGGCGCCGGTGCGGCGGCTCACGATGGTCTGCAGCGTGTTGATGAGCTGGGCCGAGATCACCACCGAGTCGATGCCGGTCTCGGGCATGGCGCCGTGGGCGCCCTTGCCGGTGATGACGATCTCGAAGGTGTCGAGAAAGGCCGTCATGGTGCCCTTGCGGATCGCGAAGCGCCCGCGCGGCAGGCTCGGGAAGTTGTGCATGCCGTAGACGGCGTCGGCCGGGAACTGCTCGAACAGGCCCTCTTCCACCATCACGCGGCCGCCGCCTTCGTTTTCCTCGGCGGGCTGGAACACGAAGTGCACCGTGCCCTGGAACGGCTTGTGGCGCGACAGGTGCTCGGCCGCGCCCAGCAGCATCGCGGTGTGGCCGTCGTGGCCGCAGGCGTGCATCTTGCCGACGCACTTCGAGGCATGGGCCTGCGTGCCCAGCTCCTGCATGTTGAGCGCGTCGAGGTCGGCGCGCAGCGCGATGCTCGGGCCGTCGCCGTTCTTCAGCGTGCCGACCACGCCGGTGCCGGCCAGGCCGCGGTGCACGGGCAGGCCCATGAGCATCAGCGCGTTGGCCACCACGTTGGCGGTGCGGTGTTCCTCGAAGGCGGTCTCGGGGTTGGCGTGGATGTCGCGGCGCCAGCTGAGCATGCGGGCACGGGTGTCTTCGGCAATCTCGGGGTCGCGGTACATGGCGTGAATCTCTCGTGGGATGAAATCAGTGGAAGAACTCGGCGATCAGGGTCGCGCCGAGGAAGGTGCCGGCGGTGGCGGTGAGCGACACCACCACGATGCGCCAGCCGAGGCGGCGGAACACGGGCAGGTCTTTCGCGACCGAGAAGCCGGCCAGCGCCAGCACCGGGGTGGTGAAGGCCAGGAAGTTGAGCTTGGCGGTGATCGCGATCAGCGCGTCGGAGAACGGGAACAGGCCCGGGATGCCGACCACGGTGGCCACCACCGAGAGCACCAGCACCATCGGCAGGCGCGGCACGAAGCGCTTGATGGCTTCGACGGCGCCGGCAATCGCCACCACGGCGAGCACGCCTTCGAGCGACACCAGCACCGGCACCTTGTAGGTCACGGCATTGCCGATGAGCACGCCGCCGCCCACCACCAGCCAGGCCAGCAGCGTGTCGCGCAGCGAGGTCGGCGCGGCGTGGGCCACGTCGGCGCTCGAGACGTTCGCGCCCGCGTCGACGGCGGCGCCCTGTTGTGCGCCATGCTTCGAGAAGCGGCCCAGCACCGGCTCCAGCTTGCCGTAGAGCCACGAGCACAGCGGCAGCGACAGGAACAGCGTGAAGTAGAAGCCGGCCACGGTGGTCAGCAGGTTCGATGCGGCGGCAATCGCCGTGAGCTGCGGCAGCATCTCGGCCGGGCTCTGCGCGGCGATGGCGCCCAGCGCCGCTGCCATCAGGCTGCCCGAGCCCACGCCGGCGCCCATGGCCAGCGAGCGCGGATCGAAGATGTGCAGGCTGGCGATGAAGCCCGCCAGCACCGCGATGAACAGCGCGCCCAGCACGGTGCCGGTGATGTACTCGGCCAGCACGCCGCGACCTTCGGGCGAGGCCATGCCGTACTTCTCGCCGATGATCACGAGGTTGCCCTCGCGGCCCACCGAGAAGGTGGCGCCCACGGCCTCGCGCTTGATGCCCAGCAGCAGCGCCAGCGGCAAGCCCAGTGCCAGGGTGCCCAGCGCGTGGCCGAACTCCTGGAACAGCAGCGCCCAGCCGGCCTGCTTGACCTGCGGCAGCGCGGCGCCGACCGTGAGGCCCAGCTTCACCACGAACAGCAGCAGGCCCGCGTTGAGCAGGCCGCCGGCCAGCGACTGCTGCGCCGTGGCCACGCGCACCACGCCCGGCACGCGCCGGTGCGCGATGCCCCAGGCGGCGGCCATGAGCAGCGCCCACAGCATCGGCAGCAGCACCACCTTGCCGGGGCCGACGCTGAACTGCGTCGGGCCGATCAGTTCGGCCACGGCCACGAGGACCAGGGTGACGACGAGGAGCTTGAATTTGCCGGCGGCGCTGGAAGGCGCTACGGCTGCAATCGTGGAGGCAGCGGAGGTCATGGGTGGGCGTTTTCGAGGGGTGTCGGCGAGTTTCAGGCGGCGAGCCTCTTGCATCAATGACCGCAAATAAGGATATTCGTTGCATTGAATGCAACACTCGGAGACGACCGCCATGGACGACAAGCTCGACACCCGCCGGGTGCGCTACTTCATGCAGGTGCTCGACAGCGGCTCGGTGCGCGGTGCGGCCGACGTGCTCGACATGGACCCGTCGGCCGTGAGCCGCGCCATCGGCATCCTGGAGACCGAGTGCGGCCTGCCGCTGCTGGAGCGCCACGGACGCGGCGTGGTGCCCACCGACGCGGGCCAGCTGCTGGCCGGCTACGTGCGCAGACAGCAGGGGCAGAAGCAGCACCTGCTGGCGCAGATGGACAGCATCCGCAAGATCGAGAGCGGCCACATCGACATCGTGGCCGGCGAAGGCTATGTCGACTGGCTCATGCGGCACAGCCTGCGCATCTTCATGGCCAGCCATCCGAAGATCACGGTGAACCTGGACGTCGCCAGCACCGACGAGATCGTGCGCCGCGTGATCGAGGAGCGCGCCCACATCGGCATGCTGTTCCAGCCGCCGAAGGACGAACGGCTCACCTCGCACCAGTCGCACGCGCAGCCGATCCAGGCCATGGTGCTGGGCTCGCACCCGCTCGCGCAGCTCGATCGCCCGCTGAAGCTGGCCGACCTGCTGCCCTACCCCGGCGCCACGCTGCACCGCAACTTCGGCGTGCGCCAGCACATCGAGGCGGCCGAGATCAGCGAGGGCGTGCGGCTGCCCGCGCTGCTGACCACCACCTCGTTCAGCGCGCTGGGCCATTTCGTGTCGGCGGGCCTGGGCTACACGCTGGGCACGCGCATCTCGCTCACGCCCAATGCCGACCACCCGTCGCTGGTCGAGCTGCCGATGAAGAACCCGCTGCTGTCGCAGGGGCGCTCGCACATCGTGTCGCGCCACGGCCGCCTGCTGCCGCCGGCCGCGGCAACGCTGCTGCGGCAGGTGGTGGCGGACATGAAGCGCTATGCCGACTCGATCGCGGGCACGGGCATCGGCAAGCCCCGCGCGAGCACGCGCGGGCGCGGCGCGACGGGTTGAAGGGCATGGGGGCTTGCGTTGCGTGCGCGCACGGTTCGGTGTTCTGATCGGAGCCCATGTCCTACCTCGCTCCCCTCTTCATTCACCTGCTGTGCGCCGCCTTCTGGGTCGGCGGCATGGCGGTCATGCACTTCGCCGTGCGCCCCGCCGCCGTCGCCACGCTGGAGCCGCCGCTGCGCCTGCGCATGATGGCCGCGACGCTGCGGCGTTTCTTCATCGGGGTGGACGCGTCGGTCACGCTGCTGTTCGTGAGCGGCTTCGCGATGATCCTCGCGACCGGCGGCTTTCGCGCCGTGCACTGGCGCGTCGAGGCCATGATGGGCATCGCGCTCGTGATGGCGGCGATCTACGTTTACATCCGTGCCTCGGTGTTCCGCGCCTTGCGCCGCGCGGTGGACGACAGCGCCTGGCCCGTGGCGGCGGCGCGGCTCAACACCGTGCGCCAGCTGGTGACGCTGAACCTCGCGCTGGGCGTGGTGGTGTTCGGGGTGGCGGTGATGGGGCGTGGCGGCTAGGCCGCAGGGCCCTTCAATTCAACGCCGTTGCCGTCAGGATCTTCGAGGTAGATCGAAGGCCCGTTGCCCTCGGCCCCGAAGTTGTTCTGCACCTCGCCCTGCACCGGCACGCCGTGCCGCGCCATGCGCGCGCGGATCGCCGCTTCATCGAAAGGCTCGACGCGCAAACAGAGGTGATCGACGTTGCGCCCCTCGCGCCCGGCCAGCGCGCCGCCCTGGCGGCCCAGCTTGCCGTCGTGCGTGACGAGGTCGATGAGGCTGCTGCCGGCGCGCAGGTGCACGAGGCCGAGGTCGTCGCGGCGCTTCTCGAGCGTGCAGCCGAGCACGTCGCAGTAGAAGGCCATGGACCGCGCGGCGTCGCGCACGCGCAGCACGACGTGGTCGATGCGCAGCACCGCGAACGGCGGCGCATCGGCCACGGAAGAAGCTGGAGACGAAGCAGGCGGGCGCGTCATGCCCGCCAGTGTGTCAGACCACCCCGGCCGCGCGCAATGCCTCGAAGCGCGAGGCGTCGACGCCCATTTCGGCCAGCACCTCCTGCGTGTGCTGCCCGAGCGCGGGCGGTGCGCGGCGCAGTACCGGCGGCGTGGCCGTGAGGCGCAGCGGGCTCGCCACGCCGGTGATGCTGGCAATGCCGTCGCCCGCATCGCGCGGCAGCGTGACGGCCAGGCCGCGCGCCTGGACCTGCGCGTCGTCGAAGGCCTGCGCGATGTCGTTGATGGGGCCGCAGGGCACGGCCTTGTCTTCGAGCAGTGCGACCCAGTCGGCGGTGGTGCGGGTGCGCGTGAGTTCTTCCATCATCGGGATCAGCACGCCCCGGTGTTTCACGCGCAGCGTGTTGGTCGCAAAGCGCTCGTCAGCGGCCCATCCGGCGTGGCCGGCGGCTTCGCAGAAGCGCGCGAACTGGCCGTTGTTGCCGATGGCCAGCAGCATCGCGCCGTCCTGCGTCGGAAAGTCTTGATACGGCGCGAGGCTCGGGTGCGTGTTGCCCTGGCGGCCCGGCGCCTTGCCGGTGTTGAGAAAAGCACTCGCCTGGTTGGCGAGGATGGCCATGCCCACGTCGAGCAGCGCCATGTCGATGTGCTGGCCTTCGCCGGTGCGGTCGCGCACCTGCAGCGCCGCGAGGATGGCGGTGCTGGCGTACACGCCGGTGAAGAGGTCGGTGAGCGCCACGCCCACGCGCAGCGGGCCACCGCCGGGCTCGCCGTCGGGGCGGCCAGTGATGCTCATCATGCCGGTCATGGCCTGGATCATCAGGTCGTAGCCGGCGCGCTCGGCGTAGGGGCCGTCGTGGCCGAAGCCGGTCACGCTGCAATAGATCAGGCGCGGGTTGGCCGCGCGCAGGCTTTCCTGGTCGAGGCCGTACTGCTTGAGGCCGCCGGTCTTGAAGTTCTCGACCACGATGTCGGCCTGCGCCGCCATCTGCTGCAGCAGCGCCTGCCCTTCGGGCGTGGCCATGTCGATGGTGACCGAGCGCTTGTTGCGGTTGCAGGACGTGAAGTAGCTGGCCTGGTCGGTGTCGTGGCCGTTCGCGTCCTTCACGAAGGGCGGGCCCCAGGTGCGCGTGTCGTCGCCGACGCCGGGGCGTTCGATCTTGACGACGTCGGCGCCCAGGTCCGCGAGGATCTGCGTGCACCACGGGCCCGCGAGCACGCGGGACAGATCGAGGACCTTGATGCCGTCGAGTGCTGCGGGCTTGGTGCTCATGCGTTCGTTCAGTTGGCGAAAGCTGCGATGCCGGTGATGGCGCGGCCCAGGATCAGGGCGTGGATGTCGTGCGTGCCTTCGTAGGTGTTCACGACTTCAAGGTTCACCAGGTGGCGGGCCACGCCGAACTCGTCGCTGATGCCGTTGCCGCCCATCATGTCGCGCGCCATGCGGGCGATGTCCAGCGACTTGCCGCAGTTGTTGCGCTTCATGATCGATGTGATTTCCACTGCGGCGATGCCTTCGTCCTTCATGCGGCCCAGGCGCAGGCTGCCTTGCAGGCCCAGCGTGATCTCGGTCTGCATGTCGGCCAGCTTCTTCTGGATGAGCTGGTTGGCGGCGAGCGGGCGGCCGAACTGCTTGCGGTCCAGCGTGTACTGGCGGGCGCGGTGCCAGCAGTCTTCGGCGGCACCGATGGCGCCCCACGAGATGCCGTAGCGGGCGCTGTTCAGGCAGGTGAACGGGCCCTTGAGGCCTTGCACTTCGGGGAACGCGTTTTCTTCAGGGCAGAACACGCCGTCCATGACGATCTCGCCGGTGATGCTGGCGCGCAGGCCCACCTTGCCGTGGATGGCGGGGGCGGTCAGGCCCTTCATGCCCTTTTCGAGCACGAAGCCGCGGATCGGGCCGACGGTGCCGCTTTCGCTGACTTCCTTGGCCCACACCACGAACACGTCGGCGATGGGCGAATTGCTGATCCACATCTTCGAGCCGCTGAGCGAGTAGCCGCCCGGCACCTTCTTGGCGCGCGTGGCCATGCTGCCGGGGTCGGAGCCGTGGTCGGGTTCGGTCAGGCCGAAGCAGCCGATCCATTCGCCGGTGGCGAGCTTGGGCAGGAACTTCTGCTTCTGTGCTTCGGTGCCGAATTCGAAGATCGGCACCATCACCAGCGAGCTCTGCACGCTGGCCATCGAGCGGTAGCCCGAATCGACGCGCTCGACTTCGCGGGCGATCAGGCCGTAGGCCACGTAGTTCAGGCCGGGGCCGCCGTACTGCTCGGGGATCGTCGGGCCGAGCAGGCCGAGCGCGCCCATTTCGCGAAAGATCGCGGGGTCGGTTTCGCCGGTACGGAAGCCTTCGATGACGCGGGGCGCCAGGCGCTCCTGGCAGTAGGCGTTGGCCGCGTCGCGGATCATGCGTTCTTCGTCGGTCAGCTGCTGGTCGAGAAGAAGGGGGTCGTCCCAGTGGAATTGCGCTTTGGCGGCCATGTGGATGTCTCCGGAAAAGGAAGAAGAAACAAAAGAAGGGGGAATGCGGTGGATCGTAGCCACGCAGGAGGCCCGGCGCAAACGATGAATCCTCACCCAGATATGCGCCTGACGCACATCTCGAGAGATACATCCTGTTGATTTACTGGTGAAACCAATCCGCCAGTCATACACTCCGGGCATACATGCGCCGCAAGATCCCGCCCCTGCAAACCCTCGTGTGCTTCGACGCCGCCGCGCGCCACGAGAGCTACACCCGCGCCGCGCAGGAACTGGCGCTCACGCAGAGCGCGGTGTCGCGCCAGGTCGGGGCGCTCGAGGCCTTCCTGGGCGTGGCGCTGTTTCGCCGCACGCGGCACGGCGTGGCGCTCACGGCCAGCGGCGCCGCCTACGCGCGCCAGATCGCCCGCCGCCTGGAGGCCATGGAGCGCGACACGCTCGACGCCATGGCGCACCAGGGCGAAGGCGGGTCGCTGTCGCTGGCGGCGGTGCCCACCTTCGCCACGCGCTGGCTGGTGCCGCGCCTGCGCGGTTTTGCGGCGCTGCAGCCCGACGTGGTGGTGCACATCGAGACGCGCACCCGCCCCTTCCTCTTTGCCGACGCGGAGTTCGACGCCGCGCTGTACGCCGGCACGCCCGCGCAGGTCGAGAACTGGGCCGGCACGCGCGCGCTGCTGCTCATGCATGAAGACGTGGTGCCCGTGTGCAGCCCTTCGCTGCTGCCCCACGGCAAGGCCGTGTCGCCCGCGGCCATCGCGCGGATGCCGCTGCTGCAACAGAGCACGCGCCCCGACGGCTGGCGCCAGTGGTTCGACGCGCAGCAGGTCGACGCGCCCACCGCCCGCGGCGGCCCGCGCTACGAGCTGTTCTCGATCCTCGCCGCCGCAGCCTCGCACGGCCTGGGCGTGGCGTTGATGCCGACCATGCTGGTGGCCGACGAGCTGGCGCGCGGCGAGCTGGTGGTGGCCTGCCCGCGGCCCTTGTCGGGCGAGCGCAATTACTACCTGGTGACGCCGGAGCGGGCGGACCAGCGGCCGTTGCTGAAGCTGTTCAGTGATTGGTTGTTGGGGCAGGCGCGGGAAGGTTGAAGCAGCCAAAAATGTATCTCGTACTAGACATTTCATTAGTTTTGCCTAATATGAGATACACATATGCCCTCCACCGCCCCGCCGACCTTAGACAGAGCCAACCGACGCCTTGAAGCGTTCGGCCGGCATATCCATGCCCGTCGGAAGTCGCTCAGGATCAGCGCCACCACGGCCGCCGAGGCGGCGGGCATGTCGCGCATGACGCTGCATCGCATCGAACGCGGCGAGCCCTCCGTCACGATGGGGGCCTACATGAACGCCCTGGCGGCACTGGGTCTGGATGTCGAAGTGACGGCGCCAGTCGAAGGCACCACCAGAGCGATGGCGACATCGGTGTCTTCGGGCACGCCGACGAAGACCGTCCGAGTTGGTGACTTCGCGCAGCTGCGTCGCCTGGCTTGGCAGTTGCCGGCGGACGCGGAACTCACGCCCGAAGAGGCCTGGGGCACCTACGAGCGCAACTGGCGCCACGCCGATCCGTCCGCGCTCGAAGACAACGAACGCCAGCTGCTGGCCGAGCTGGCCCGCCTGCTGGGCCGGAAACCGCTCGATGTTTGAGCGCGCCCACCATCGCCAGGTGGCTGAGGTGCTCGCGGCGCTGAATGCGCCCCTGCTGGCGGACAACCATTGCCTGTTCGGCGGCGGCACCGCCATCGCGCTGCGCCATGGCGAATACCGCGAGTCGGTGGACATCGACTTCCTCGTGTCCGATGTGGCCGGCTACCGTTGCCTGCGCCAGCTCGCCACCAGCAGCGAGGGGCTGCGCGCGCTGGCCCGAGAAGGCGCGAGCTTGCAGCAGGTCCGCGAGGTGCGCGCCGATCAATACGGCATCCGGAGTGCCGTTCGCGTGGGCGAGACGGACATCAAGTTCGAGATCGTGCTCGAGGCACGCATCGCGCTCGAAGCCCCCGGTGCCGCAGACCGCATCGACGGCATCGCCACCCTCACGCCGCTGGACATGGCGGCGAGCAAGCTGCTCGCCAACTCCGACCGCTGGGCCGACGACAGCGTGTTCAGCCGCGACCTGATCGACCTGGCCATGATGCAGCCCGGCAAGCCCCTGCTGCAGCGCGCGGCAGGCAAAGCGCGGCTCGCCTACGGCGACAGCATCGATGCCGATCTCGCGAAGGCCGCCGACGCGCTGCTGGCGCGGCCCGGACGCATGGAGCGATGCATGCACATGCTGCAGATGACCGCGGTTGCGCCGGCCTTGCTGCGCAAGCACATCAAGGCCCTGCTGCCGCGAGCGCCGCGCGCGAAGCGCAGCCCCGGCACTTGAACCGAGGCAGGTCCGCTCAGTCCTTCGCAGCCGGCCGTGCGCCCTCTTGCGCGTACGCCTGAATCATCGCGGGAAAGGCGTCCATCGCAGGCAAGGTGCCGAAGCTGTGCTTCGCGGGCGTCGTGGCCCAGGGCAGCTTCTCGTCGGTCCAGGTTTCCGCAAAGGGCACGACCCATTCGTGCCGGTCGAGCATGGTGGCGCGCAGGTTGACGAAATAGTCCATGCCTTCGGTGCGCGTGAACATCCAGCTCTTACAGTGCGGGCAGAAGAAGTGGTGCGACTCCTCGCCGTGCAGCCCGCCGATGACGGGTTCACCCGACACCACCTCGAAGCCCGGCGTGGGGATCGCCAACGACAGCGAGAACGCACTGGCGCTCATGCGCTGGCAGCCGGTGCAGTGGCAAGCCATGGCCAGCAGCGGCGGTGCGGTGATCCGCAGGCGCACCTGGCCGCAGCGGCAGCCGCCGGTCCAGGGGAGTTGCCAGTCGCTGGCGGTGTCTTGGGGGGTGTGGTTCTGGGTGCTCATTGAATGTGAATGCTTTCAGGCTGGGTCTTCAGGATGATCGCTCAAGCCGGGCCCGGCCCCACCGAAACCCGCGTCCGAAAACGGCGAGCCCGCATCCGGCCACCGCGCGACACTGCCCGCATGAGTTCTTCCGTCACCGCCCGCATCCACGCCCTCGACTGGCCCCGCATCGATGCCGACCTCGCCGCCCGCGGCTGTGCCGTCACCGGGGCGTTGTTCACGCCCGCGGAATGTGCCGCGCTCACGGCCATGTACGACGAGGGCGCGCGCTTTCGCAGCCGCGTGGTCATGCAGCGCCACGGCTTCGGCCAGGGCGAGTACCAGTACTTCGCGAACCCGCTGCCCCCCAGGCTGGTCGCGTTCCGCAGCGCGCTGTACGAACGCCTCGCGCCGCTGGCCAATGCCTGGGCCGCGGCCATGGGCCAGCCGGCCGACTACCCGCCGGACCACGCGGCCTACCTCGCGCGCTGCCACGCGGCGGGCCAGCTGCGCCCCACTCCGCTGCTGCTGCGCTACGGCGAGGGCGACTACAACTGCCTGCACCAGGACCTGTACGGCGACCTGCAATTTCCACTGCAGCTCACGGTGCTGTTGAGCCAGCCCGGTGAAGACTTCACGGGCGGCGAGTTCGTGCTGACCGAGCAGCGCCCGCGCATGCAGTCGCGCGCCGAGGTGGTGTCGCTCGCACAGGGCGAGGCCGTGGTCTTCGCGGTGAACCAGCGGCCCGTGGCGGGCACGCGCGGCAGCTACCGCGTGACGATGCGCCACGGCGTGAGCCGCGTGCGCAGCGGACAGCGCCACACGCTGGGCCTGATCTTTCACGACGCGCGCTGAATAGAACGAACGTCCGTTCGCAATCAAGCCCTCGGGCGCAGCAACATCGCACCAAGCGTGCAAAGTTGCACACATGTACCAAATACAGGCGAAAATCCCGCGCGCATCCGGGGGATTGCCAGGATGGCCGGCGCACACGATCGGCCCCGCAACACCCTCCGGACGCCGGACCACGACCTCGTGAGGAGGAGCCGGGGTCCGTTCCGAGTTGTCGTCAGGGAGCTGTATGTACAAGGAATCGTCCGGGCCACCGGATGGGACGGGTCGCCCGTCTTTCGCGCACGTCACCACGCCGGTGCCACCATCCCCGTCCCCTTCCACTGCCGAGAGTCCGCCGCCCCGACGCCCGCGTCGCTTCCGGGTCGATGTCGGCTCCATCGTCAGTGCCGTGGCGCTCGCGCAGTCGCTGCTGCTGGTCACGCTGGGCTACTGGGGCTCGCAGCGGCTGGTGACGACGATCGGCACCTCGGCGCACAAGTCGAACCACGACCGCACCGAGGACAAGGTGCTGGCCTTCCTGGCCAAGGCCGAGTCGGCGGTCGGCGCGATCGGCAGCTCGCCCAGCCTCACGCCCGCGGGTGAGAACGTCGAGCGCACGGCCGAGCTCCTGTGGACGCTGCTGCAGCAGTCGCCCGAGCTCGACAGCGTCTACGTGGCGAACGTCGAGGGCAAGATGCTGATGGCGCTGCGCTACCCGGTGCCGGCCATCCGCCACATCGCGCGCGGCGACGGCTTCACCACCGAGACCTGGCAGTACAAGCTGCCGCTGGGCTCCGAGGCCGACGTGCAGCAGCGCTTTGCCACGCAGCGCGTGGAGGCCTACCGCAGCAACTACAACCCGACGCAGCGCAGCTGGTTCGTGCAGGCGCGCAAGACGCAGGGGCCGGTCTGGACCATCCCCTATGTGTTCGCCGCCGCGCAGGAGCTGGGCGTGACCTACGCGCTGCCCAGCCAACGCCGACAGGCCGAGGGCAGCCCGCAGGCGATGGTGGTGGCGGGTGACGTGTCGCTGGGCCGGCTGTCGGAGTTCGTGCGCCTGTTCAGCCGCAACGGCAACGGCAACAGCGCGCTGCTCAGTGCCGACCACAAGGTGCTCGCGCGCAGCGACATGCCCGGCGTGCTGCACACGCTGGAAGCGCCCACGGGTGCGCTCGGCGCGCTGGATGCACAGATGACGGCTGACGGCATCGCCGGCAGCGGCAGCGACAAGGCCTTCGCCTTCAGCCACGAAGGCCGGCGCTACCTGGTGCAGGCCTCGCGCATTCCCGCCACCGGTTGGCAGCTCGTCAGCTGGGTGCCCGAAGACGTACTGCTGGGCGGCCTGCGGCGCGCGGTGGCGTGGTCGCTGCTGCTGGCGCTGGTGTTCCTGGGGCTGGCGCTGTACATGTCGCTCAAGCTGTCGAAGCTGGTGACGGCGCCGGTCGAGAACCTCTCGCGCATCGCGCACCGCATCGGCCGCCTCGAGCTCGACGACCTGCCGCGCGAGCCGAGCCGCGTGCTCGAGATCCAGCACCTGGACCAGGCGCTCGACGATTCGGCGCGCAGCCTCAAGGCCTTCAGCAAGTTCGTGCCGGTGGACGTGATCAACCAGCTGGTGGCGCAGGGCCACGCGCTCGCGCCCAACGGCTCGCCACGCCAGGTGACGGTGATGTTCACCGACGTGGAGGGCTTCACGTCGATCTCCGAATCGATCGCGGCCGACGTGCTGGTGCGCCAACTGACCGACTACTTCAACCTCGCGGCCGCGGTGTTCGCGCGCCACGGCGGCGTGATCGACAAGTTCATCGGCGACGGCATCATGGTGCTGTGGGGCGCGCCGGCCGACCTGGAAGACGCCGAGTACAAGGCCTGCCGCGCCGCGCTCGAGCTGCACGCCGAGATGCACCAGCTCAACCGGCAGTGGGCCGAACAGGGCCTGCCCGAGTTCCGCACGCACATCGGCATTCACACGGGCGTGGTGGTGGCGGGGGTGCTGGGCTCGAACGACCGGCTGTCGTACACGGCGTTCGGCGACGTGGTGAACGTGGCCAGTCGCATCGAAGGCGCGAACCGCCAGCTGGGCACGCGCATGCTGATCTCGGAAGTCACCTACGCGGCCCTGAACGGCCGGCTGGCCACGCGGCGCATCGAAGAGCTGGTGGAGCTGCGCGGCCGGCAGACGCGCATGGTGCTCCACGAACTGCTGACCTGATCCGCGCGAGCCTGTCGCGCGGGTCGGTCGATCAGCGCGAGGGGCGCGGCGGCGCAGGCGGCGTGGCCACGCGCACCAGCATCAGGTTGGCGGTGGTGCCGTTGCCCTGCGTGAGCACCGAATACTGCGTGTCGTTGATGAACAGCAGCTGCTCGCCGCGCGTGATGCGCGCCGCCACGGCGTAGCGCATGCGCGGGTCGATGCGCGCGGCATCGACGCTGAGCTCGAAGGCGAAAGGCGGCTGCTTGCCGTTGGAGGGAATGCGCTGCTCGGCGAGCACGACCGAGGGCGCGTCCATGCGCGACACGTCGAGCAGTTGCACGCGCACTTCGGCCGCGGGGTCGAGCGCGATGCGCTCGCGGTAGGCCACGGTGCCCGTCACGCGCAGCGGTGCGGCGGCGGGTTGGGCCGGCGTGCCCGGCGAGCCGCCCGCGCAGGCGCTCAGGACGGAGGCGCCGGCAACGGCGGAGAGCATGAGGAGGCTGGTGCGTCTTTTCATCGCCCCATTATGCGGAGGCCCGCTCCGCAGCGAAAGCCACATACCAGTCCAGGCTGCCGGGGTTTGCCATCGCCTCGCGGTTCACGACCTTCTCGATCGGCTGGCCCAGCAGCAGCTTCTTGATCGGCAGCTCCTGCTTCTTGCCCGACAGCGTGCGCGGAATCTCGGCCACCTGGAAGATGTCGTTGGGCACGAAGCGCGGCGACAGCGAGGTCTTAATCGCATTGTGGATGCGCGTGCGCATGGCCTCGTCGAGCGCCACGCCGGGGCGCAGCACCACGAACAGCGGCATGTAGCTGTCGCGGCCCAGGTATTCGAGGTCGACCACCATCGAGTCGAGCACCTCGGGCAGGCCTTCGACCGCGCTGTAGATTTCGCTCGTGCCCATGCGCAGGCCCTGGCGGTTGATGGTGGCGTCGCTGCGGCCGTAGATGATGCAGCCGCCGTCGCTGCCGACCTTGATCCAGTCGCCGTGGCGCCACACGCCGGGGTAGGTGTCGAAGTAGCTCGACACATAACGTGCGTTGCCTTCGTCGCCCCAGAAGTACAGCGGCATCGACGGAATGGGCTGCGTGCACACCAGCTCGCCGACTTCGCCGATGACCGGCTGGCCCTGCTCGTTCCAGGCCTCGACCGCGTGGCCGAGTTCGCGGCACTGCATCTGGCCCGGCACTTCGGGCAGCTCGCGGTTGCCGCCGACGAAGGCGCCGCAGAAGTCGGTGCCGCCCGAGATGTTGCACCACCACACCTCTTTCGAGCCCGCGTCGAGGATCTGCTGCGAGCCCCAGCGCTGCACCTCGTCGGGCAGCGGCGAACCGGTGCTGCCCAAGGCGCGCACGCGCGACAGGTCGCCGCAGTCTTTCGCGACGAGCCCCGCCTTCATGCAGTTGGTGAAGTAGGCCGCGCCCGCGCCGAAGAAGGTGACACGGTGCTTCGCGACGAAGCGCCACAGCACGCCCCAGTCGGGCTTGTCCTTGCTGCCCGCCGGGTTGCCGTCGTAGATGCAGATGGTGGCGCCGAAGGCCAGGCCCGAGAGCTGCGAGTTCCACATCACCCAGCCCGTGGAGCTGTACCAGTGGTAGCGCTCGCCGAAGTTGTTGGCGCCGTAGCTCGCGCCCACGTCGTTGTGCAGGCCGCAGGCGTGCATGGTCAGCAGGATGCCGCCCTGCCCGTGCACGATGGGCTTGGGCAGGCCGGTGGTGCCGCTTGAATAGACGATCCAGATCGGGTGGTCGAAGGGCAGCCACTCGGGCTCGAAGGCTGCGACTTCGGCGTCGTCGCGCGCGATGGCCTGCTGCCATTCGACGTCGTGCGCCACCGCGTTCGCGGCAAAGGGCGTCCGCACGAGCAGCAGCTTCTGCACGCTCGGCAGCTGGCCACGCAGCTCCTGCAGCACGGTGCTGCGGTCCAGCGGCTTGCCGCCGTAGTGCACGCCGTCGACCGCGATGAGCAGCGTGGGTTCGATCTGGCGGAAGCGGTCGGCCACGGCGGCCGTGCCCATGTCGGGCGCGCACACGCTCCACACCGCGCCGATGCTGGAGCACGCGAGGAACGCCACCATGGTCTCGGGCACGTTTGGCATGTAGGCGGCCACGCGGTCGCCGCGGCGCACGCCGAGCGACTTCAGCGTGAGCGCCACCGAGGCCACCTGCCGACGCAGCTCGGGCCACGACAGCTCGCGCACCTCGCCGCGTTCGTTGTCGCTGACGATGGCGGGCAGGCCGGCCGCATGGGCCGCGTCGGCGTGGCGCAGCACCTCGCGCGTGTAGTTGACCTGCGCGCCGGGAAACCAGCGCGCGCCGGGCATGCGCCGTTCGGCGAGCACCGCGGTGTGCGGCGTGGGCGAGCGCAGGCCGGCGTAGTCCCAGATGCTCTGCCAGAAGGCATCGAGGTCGGTGACGGACCAGCGCCACAGCGCGTCGTAGCTGTCGAAGGCCAGGCCGCGCGTGTCGCGCAGCCAGTTCTGATAAAGGCGGATCTGGGGGATGTTGGGAGCGGGCATGCCACGAGCGTAGCGCCGCGAACGGCCGTGCTCAATGAGGGTTGACCTCAGGGTTTGTACGTGTGTTCAACATTTTTGTACAGCCGTTCAATACGCCCCCATGAACGCTCGCACACCGCCGGCCCGAAAACGCAGCGCCTCGCCTGCATCACGCGCCCCGACCGTCGCGCCCGAGGCCGCCCGGCCCGACCGCCGCCAGGCCATCCTGCTGGCGGCCGAGAAGCTCTTTGCGCAGCACGGCTACCACGCCGTGACGATCCGCCAGATCGCCGAAGAAGCCGGCGTGCCGCTCGCGCTGGTGGGCTACTACTTCGGCCCGAAGCATGAGCTGTTCCACGCGATCTTCGAACATTGGAGCCACAGCATCGAGGAGCGGCTCGCGCGCCTCGCGGCCGTGACCATCGACCCCGACGACGCGCGCACGCTGCCGCGCATCATCGAAGCCTTCACCGCGCCCGTGCTGGCGCTGCGCGCGAGCACCGAGGGCGAGTACTACGCACTGCTGGTGGCACGCGAGCTGTACCACGCCACCGAGGAAGCCGACCGCGTGCTGCGCGGCTACTTCGACCCGCTGGCCGAGGCCTACATCGACGCGCTGCACGTCGCGCTGCCACATGTTTCGCGCAGCCAGGTCGCATGGGGCTACCAGTTCGCGCTGGGCGCGCTGCTGCACCACTTGACCGACAGCCGCATCGAACGGCTCTCGCGCGGCGAGAACACGCGCGCCGATCCGGCCGTGGCGCCGATGCTCGTGAACTTCATCGCCGGCGGCCTGCGCGCCGCGCTGCCGAAACCGAAGGCGACGTCGAAGGCCCCCGCCGCCAAGTCCTCACGCACGAAAAAGACCATCCCCAGGAGACCCCAGCCATGATGAAAAGACGCACCCTGCTGTCGGCGCTCGCGGCCGCATCGGCCACCGCCTCGTTGCCTTCGCGCGCACAGCAGGCCCACCCGAAGATCGTGTTCGGCTACACGGCGGTGACCGACTTCGCCTCGGTCTTCGTGGCGGCCGAAGAGGGCTACTTCAAGAAGCGCAGCCTCGACGTGGAGCTGAAGTTCATTCCGCTGAACTCCACCATCCCCGCCGCGCTGCAGTCCGACTCGCTGCAGATCGGCGGCCCCACGCCCTCGGTGTTTTTGCAGGCCGTGGACGGCGGGCTCGACCTCGTGCTGGTGGCCGGCGGCGGCCTCACCTCGAAGACGATCACGGGCTTCGGCCTCGTGGCGCGCGCGGGCTCGGGCATCAAGAGCGCGCAGGACTGCGTGGGCAAGAAGATCGGCGTGCCGGGCCTGGGCGCCTTCCTGCACGTGACCTTCCGCGCGTGGCTGAAGGACAGCGGCGTCGACTACCGCAAGGTCAATTTCATCGAGGCCGCGTTCCCGCAGCATGCCGACCTGCTGCGCGGCGGCTCGGTCGATGCGGTGGTGTCGGCCGACCCGTTCATGAGCCGCATCACCGAGAGCGGCGCGGGCTACGTGGCCTCGTACTACTCGACCTTCCTGCCCGAGAACAACCAGACCATCGTGCATGCGGCCAAGCGCGAGTGGGTGGCGAAGAACCCCGCCACGGCGCGCGCCTTCCGCGAGGCGCTGGTCGAGGCCGGCGCCTTCATCCAGCAGCAGAAGAACGACGCGAAGGTGCGCACGGCCATCGGCAAGTACATCAAGCTGCCGCCCGAGGTGCTGGCCAAGGTGCAGGTCTCGCCGCCCGGCCCGGTCGTCACCGACAAGCAGCTGGGCTACTGGACCGGGCTCATGAAGGAGCAGGACATGCTCAAGACGAACATCGACGTTGCGAAGCTGATCGCCAAGTGAGCGCGGCCGCCGATTCCTTCTTGCGCTTCGACGGCGTCACCATCCGCCTCGGCGGGCGCGAGATCCTGTCGCCCACCTCGTTCGACGTGGCGCGCGGCGAGTTCGTCTGCATCGTCGGCCCGAGCGGCTGCGGCAAGACCACGCTGCTGCGCGCGGCCAGCGGCCTCGTCACGGCCAGCGCCGGCGAAGTGCGGCGAAAGGGCGTGCCGATGACGGCGCCCTCGCGCGAAGTGGCCTTCGTGTTCCAGGACTACGGCCGCGCACTGCTGCCGTGGCGCACGGTCGAAGGCAACGTGAGCCTGGCGCTCGAAGCGGCCGGCGTGCCCGCGACCGAGCGCGCGCCGCGCATCGCCGACGTGCTCGGCAAGGTCGGGCTCGCCAAGCATGCGCACAAGTTTCCGGTGCAGCTGTCGGGCGGCATGCAGCAGCGCGCGCAGATTGCGCGCTGCCTCGCGCAGAAGCCCGAGCTGATGATGATGGACGAGCCCTTCGGCGCGCTGGACGCGCTCACGCGCCAGAGCCTGCAGGACGAGCTCGCGCGGCTGGTGCGCGACGACGGGCTCACGGTGCTGTTCGTCACGCACGACCTGGAAGAAGCCATCTACCTCGGCGACCGCGTGATCGCGCTGCAGGCCAATCCCGGGCCGGGACGGCCGAGCCTGGCGCGGATGATCGACGTGAAGATCCCGCGTCCGCGCGACCAGCTCACGACGAAGGAGCATCCGGAATACCTGCAGTTGCGGCGTGAGCTGTTCGCCTTCATCGAGCAGGGCCATGACTGAAGGCCGCGTCTTCCGCTGGCTGCGGCCGTGGGTGTTTCCCGCGCTGCTGGTCGGCGCCTTCGAGTGGTACGCGCGGCGCGCGGCGGCGTTGGGCAGCGATGCGCTCGCACCACCGAGCGCGGCGGCCAAGGCCTTCGTCGGCGCGGCCATGGACGGCTCGCTCTGGCAGGCCACGGGCTTCACGCTCGGCACGGCGGCACTCGGCCTGCTGCTGGGTGCGGTGTTCGGCATTGCATTCGGGCTGGTGCTCGGGCTCTCGCGCCGTGCGGCGCAGCTGGGCGCCGTGTCCATCGAGGTGCTGCGCCCCGTGCCTTCCGTCGCGCTGATCCCGCTCGCGATGCTGGGCTTCGGTTTCGGCGTGCGCATGGAAGTGGCCATCGTCGCCTTCGCCACCTTCTGGCCGCTGCTGGTGCTGGTGCAGTCGGCGGTGCAGCAGATCGAGCCCCGGCTGCTCGAGGTGAGCCGCGTGCTCGGGCTGTCGGCGCGCGAACGTGCCTTCAAGATCGTGCTGCCGGCCATCGTGCCACGCCTGTTCGTCGCGCTGCGCCTCGGTGTGGCGGTGGCGCTGGTGGTGGCCGTGACGGTCGAAATCGCCGCCAATCCGCACGGCATGGGCTACGCGATGATGATCGCGCAGCAGAGCTTCGACCCCGCGCTGATGCTCGCGTGGCTGGGCTGGATCGGCGTGGTGGGCTTCGCGGTCAACGCGGGCATGGTGCGGCTGCAGGCCTGGGTCGCGCGCCGCATGGGGGTGCAGCCATGAACAACCGCAACGACCGACTGGGTCTGGGGTGGCTCGGCTCGGTGGGCGTGCTGCTCGCACTGGTCGCGCTGTGGTGGGTGGCGAGCAACGCGGGCTGGGTCAGCCGCGTGTTTTTGCCGACGCCGCAGGCCACGCTCGCGAGCCTGCTCGAAGGGCTCAATCTCTCTGCGGGCAACGATGGCAACGGCGAACTGCTCGCCTTCACGCAGGCCACGGTGGGCCGCATGGTCGAAGGCTGGCTGCTGGCGTCGCTGTTCGGCGTGCTGCTGGGCGCGGCCATCGGCGTGTCGCCCGCCGTGCGCGCGTGGGTGCAACCGACGCTGGAGTTCATCCGTCCGCTGCCTGCCTCGGCGCTGCTGCCGCTGGCCATTTCGATCTTCGGGCTGAACCCCGGCATGGTGCTGTTCGTGGTCGCCTTCGGCGCGATGTGGCCGGTGCTGCTGGCCACGGTGCACGGCTTCGCGGCGGTGGAGCCGCGCCTGTCGGAAGTGGCGCGCTGCCTGCAGATGTCGCGCACCGCGTACATCTGGAAGATGGGCCTGCCCAACGCCATGCCCGACATCCTGGCCGGCATGCGGCTGGCGCTGACCATCGCGCTCATCGTCGCGGTGGTGGGCGAAATGATCGCCTCGCAAAGCGGCCTGGGCCAGGCCATCCTGCTGGCGGCGCGCGCCTTCCGCGCCAGCGATTTGTTCGCCGGCATCGTGCTGCTCGGGCTCATCGGCTTCGTGAGCAACGCGCTGCTGGCCTTGGCCGAGAAGCGCCTGCTGCGCTGGCAGCAGCCCTGATTGATTCGATCGATTCCTTCAAAACCTACACCCCACAAGGAGCCTCGCCATGCCACGCAAGTTCGTCGACCTGTCGATCTTTCTCGAAAACGACGTGCTGTCCGATCCGCCGGCCTTCGCGCCGAAGATCCAGTACTTCACGCACGAGCACACCTTCGAGCAGATCGAGCCCTTCTTTCCCGGCCTGAAGAAAGAAGACCTGCCCGACGGCGAAGGCTGGGCCGTGGAGCTGGTGCAGCTGTCCACGCACAACGGCACGCACCTCGACGCGCCCTATCACTTTCACTCGACCATGGACAAGGCGCTGGGCGAGAAGAAGCCCGCCATCGCCATCCACGACGTGCCGCTCGAATGGTGCTTCCAGCCCGGCGTGAAGCTCGACTTTCGCCACTTCGCCGACGGCTATGTGGTCACGGCCGCCGATGTCGAGGCCGAGCTCAAGCGCATCAACCACACGCTGAGCCCGCTGGAGATCGTGGTGGTCAACACGCGCGCCGGCTCGCGCTACGGCAACCCCGACTACGTGTCGGCCGGCGCGGGCATGGGCTACGAAGCGACGATGTACCTGCTGGAGCGCGGCGTGCGCCTCACGGGCACCGACGCGTGGAGCTGGGACGCGCCCTTCGTGCACACCGCCAAGAAGTACGGCGAGACACACGACGCCTCGCTCATCTGGGAAGGCCACAAGGCCGGGCGCGACATCGGCTATTGCCACATCGAGAAACTGCACAACCTCGAGGTGCTGCCGCCCACGGGCTTTTTCATCAGCTGCTTCCCGCACAAGATCCGCGGCGCGTCGGCGGGCTGGACGCGCGCGGTGGCGATCTTCGACGACGCACTGATGGCGTCGGTCTGAACATGATCGAACTCAACCACACGCACGACGCCGGCGCCCGCAGCTGGGTCGCCTCGGCCAACGTCGCGGGCAGCGACTTTCCGATCCAGAACCTGCCGTATGCGATGTTCCGCCGCACGGGCAGCCCCGAGCCGTTTCGCGGCGGCGTGGCCATCGGCGACCAGGTGCTCGACCTCGCGGCGCTGGCCGCGGGCTCGCACGTCGACGGCCTGGCGCTCGATGCGGCGCGCGCCGCCGCCCTGCCCGCGCTGAACGATTTCTTCGCGCTCGGCCCGCCCGCCTGGCAGGCGCTGCGCCACGCAGTCTTCGAGCTGCTGCACAGCGATGCGCCGGCCGCGACCGCGGACGATCTGCGCGGCTGCCTCGTGCCGCAGGCCGAGGTCGAATACACCGTGCCCGCGCGCATCGGCGACTACACCGACTTCTACACCTCGATCGACCACGCGCTGAACATCAGCCGCCTGATGAACCCCGACGGCGACGTCACGCCCAACTTCCGCTGGGTGCCGACCGCGTACCACGGGCGCGTGTCGACCATCGGCGTGAGCGGCCAGCGCTTTCACCGGCCGATGGGCCAGGCCATGGCGCCCGGCGCGAAGGCGCCGACCTACCAGGCCTGCGCGCGGCTCGACTACGAGCTGGAGCTGGGCGTGTGGATCGGCCAGGGCAATGCGCAGGGTGAGGCGATTCCGCTCGCGCGCGCGGAAGAGCACATCTTCGGTATCTGCCTGCTCAACGACTGGTCGGCGCGCGACATCCAGTTCTGGGAGATGGCGCCGCTCGGGCCCTTCCTGGCGAAGAACTTCGCGACCACGATCTCGCCGTGGATCGTGACGATGGAAGCGCTGGCGCCCTACCGCCAGGCGTGGACGCGGCCCGCGAACGAGCCGCAACCGCTGGCCTACCTGGAAAGCAGCGCGAACCGAGAAGGCGGCGCGCTCGACATCCGGCTCGAGGTCTGGCTCGAAAGCGAAAAGGCGCGCGCGCAGAAGACCGGGCCGTCGCGCCTGTCGGGCACGAGCTTCCGGCACCAGTACTGGAGCATTGCGCAGATGGTGGCGCACCACACGGTGGGCGGCTGCAGCCTGAACCCGGGCGACCTGTTCGGCAGCGGCACCATCTCGGGCCCCGGCGAGGGCGAGGCCGGCGCGATCATCGAGCTGACGCGCGCGGCCCAAACCCCGGTGACGCTGGCCAACGGCGAGACGCGCGGTTTCCTAGAAGACGGGGATGCGGTGCTGCTGCGCGGCTGGTGCGAGAAGCCCGGCCATGCGCGCATCGGTTTCGGCGAGAGCCGAGGGACCGTGCTGCCGGCGCGGGGTTGAAAGCGACGCGCCAATGAAAAAGGCCACCTGGTGAGGTGGCCTTTTCATGCGATTTGGAGCGGGAAAAGAGTCTCGAACTCTCGACCTCAACCTTGGCAAGGTTGCGCTCTACCAACTGAGCTATTCCCGCGTGAGCCTCAGATTATAGGGTGGTTTGAGGCGGTTTGCCATCCTCCCCCGAAAAAATTTGAAATCAGGCGCCGAACACCAGCGCGCGGTGCATCGACACCCCGGCGAACAGCCCGTCGGCCGAGGCCAGCGTGGCGTTGGAAAAAGCCATCGCCACATCGCCCGCCGCGTACACGCCGGGCACCGTGGTCGTCTTCATCGCATCGACGCGCAGCACCGGGCCCGTGGGGCCGTCGTCGAACGCGCAGCCCAGTTGCTCGGCCAGCGGACTGGCCGGCCGCGTGTGCGGCGCCACGAACAGCGCCTCGATCGGCACGCGCCGCCCGTCGTCCAGGCGCACGGCCGCGAGGTCCGTCCCCTGCCCTTCGAGGCCGGCGATGCGCCCGGGCTCCACGGCCACGCCGCGTGATTGCAGCCGGGCGCGTGCCTCGGCGTCCGGCCCTTCCTCGCCATTCAGGAAGAGCGTGGTCGGGCCCCACTCGGCGATCAGCAACGCGTGGTCCGGCGGATGCGCGCTGTGAAAGAGCACGCCCAGCGGACGGTCGCCGAACTCGTAGCCGTGGCAATAAGGACAGTGCAGCACGCTCTTGCCCCAGCGCTCGCCGAGCCCCGCGATGTCCGGCAGGCCGTCCTGCACGCCGAAGGCCAGCAGCAGCTTGCGCGTCGAGAGCTGTTCCCCGTTGTTCAACGAAACCGTGAAGCCCTCCGTGCCATCGGCCGTCGCCGCAGTCACCGTGCCTTCGACGAAGGTGACGGACGGATAGGCGAGCAGCTTGTCGCGCGCATCGGCAATCATCTGCAGCGGCGGCATGCCGTCCTGCCCGAAGAAGCCGTGCGAGGCGGCGGCGAAGCGGTTGCGCGGCGCGCCCGCGTCGACCACGCAGACCTTCCTGCGTGCGCGCGCCAGTTGCATGGCGGCGGAGAGGCCGGCAAAGCTGCCGCCCACGATGAGTGCGTCATAGCGCATGTGCGATGTCCTTCGCGGTGAAGCCGCCACCCGTCATGCGGCGATGAAAGTCCCTGGAGAGATCGGCCAGCGTGATCCCGTTGAGCCGCCGCAGCAGCAGCGCCTCGGCCTCCTGGCAGGCGCCGTCGAGCGCCGCGTTCACCGCCTGCTCGACGATGCAGCCCGGGCTCTCGGTGCGGTTGCCCATGGCCAGCAACGCAGGCGCGCCGACGGCGTTGTGGATGTCGCCCAGCGTCACCGAACTCAACGAGCATGACAGCACCCAGCCGCCCCCATGGCCCTTGGCCGAGCTGACGAAGCCGGCCTGCCGCAGGCCCGCCATGAGCCGGCGCACGACCACGGGGTTGGTCTGCATCGCCGCGGCGAGCGCCTCGGAGGTGATGGGGGCGTCCAGCTCCGCCATGTGCAGCAGCACGTGGAGCACGCCGGAAAGCTTGCCGTCTCGTTTCATGCAACATTATGAGTTGCATGTTTTCGATGACGCGGCGCATCGCGCCAAGAAACCCCGGATCGGGCGGGGATTTGCAAACGCCGCCCTAACGCACGAGCCCCCGATTCCGCCGACGGCCGATTCCCACAGCGTCGAGCGAACGCGCCGCACATGGCGACAACCTGCCGGCCCGTCATGGTTGCCCCCGAATCGATCGAACCCCGGTCGGTTCTGCAAACCGTGACTCAGCAACGAAAGGAACTGTCACTCATGACTACACATGCAACCAACCGCATCTTCATCGGCGCCATGCTGGCGGGCCTGCTGGCCCTCGGCGGGACGGCCCAGGCGCAAGGCGTCGGGGTCGGCGTGGGGGTCAACGCCGATGTGAAGGCCTCGGGCAGCACCGGCGCGACGCCACAAGGCGGCGCAGCAGGCGCTCGCGCGCAGACCGGTGCGTCGGCCGATGCCAACGCGGACACCTCCACCTCCGGCGCGACCGGCGGCGTGGGCAATGCCGTCGGTGGCGTGCTCGGCACGGCCACGGGTGCGGTCGGCGGTGCCACCGGCGCCGTGGGCGGCGCGACGCAAGCCGTCGGCGGTGTGACCAACACCGTGGGCAGCACCGTGAACAGCGCGACCGGTGCCGCGGGCGCCGTGGGCGGCGCCGTGAAACCGGCCACGGCCGGCGCCAAGGCGAGCGGCAAGGCCCAGGGCTCGGGCGCGGTGGACTTGCACAAGAAGTAAGTCGCACCCCGCATCGCTGCAGCGGCCGGACGCGGCGGCTGCAGCGCATCGCTCCGCAAGAAGAAATCAAGCCCGCAACGCGCCATGCGTTGCGGGCTTGTGTCGTTCAGAGGTCGGGGGCGGGCAGCTTGAAGAGGCTGGTGACTTCGGTGTCGAGCACCACCAGCGCGCGCTGGTTGAACAGCCGCCAGCGCCAGCGCAGGATGCCCAGCGTAGGGCGCTTCTCGGAGCGACGCACCTCGATCACATCGGCCACGAGCCGCAGCGCATCGCCGGGTCGCACGGGGTTCGGCCAGCGCACGTGCTCGAGCCCGGGCGACGCGAACGATTCGGAACCGGCCAGCGCCGCCTCGACCACCAGCCGCATCGCGATCGAGCAGGTGTGCCAGCCGCTCGCGATGAGCCCGCCGAAGGGGCCGCCTGCGGCCGCCTCGGCGTCGGTGTGAAACCACTGCGGGTCGTAGGCCCGCGCGAACTGCACGAGTTCGGCTTCGGTGAGCACATAAGGCCCGGCCTCGATGACCTGGCCTGCGTGGAAGTCGGCGAACTGCATCCGCCGCAGCTTAGTACGTTTCGAGGTGCAGACGACCTTCGCGCTTGAGTTGCGCGCCGACGGTGTCCCAGTCGAGCCCCGCTTCCTTCGCCACGTCACGCAGTGCGAGCACCACGCCCTCTTCCATGCTCTTGAGGCCGCACACGTAGAAGTGACTGGCGCCGTCTTTCAGCAGCGCGGCCAGGTCGGCGGCGCGTTCGCGCATCAGGTCCTGCACGTAGCGCTTGGGTTGGCCCGGCGTGCGCGAGAACGCGAAATTGATGTCGATGAAGTCTTTCGGCAGCGACTGCAGTGGGCCGAAGTACGGCAGCTCCTGCTGCGTGCGCGCGCCGAAGAACAGCATGAGCTTGCCGCCTTCGAACTTGCCGCTCTTGCGCAGGCGCCGGCGCCATTCGGTCATGGCGCGCATGGGCGCGCTGCCAGTGCCGGTGCAGATCATCACGATGTGCGACTTGGGGTGGTTCGGCATCAGGAACGAGGCGCCGAAGGGCCCCACCACCTGCACGGTGTCGCCCACCTTGAGGTCGCACACGTAGTTGGAGCACACGCCGCGCACCGGGTCGCCCTCGTGGTCCTCGGTGACGCGCTTCACGGTGAGCGAGACGTTGTTGTAGCCGGGCCGCTCGCCGTTGCGCGGGCTGGCCACCGAGTACTGGCGCGCATGGTGGCGCTTGCCGATGGCATCGACGCCCGGCGGCACGATGCCGATCGACTGGCCTTCGAGCACCGGGAACGGCACCACGCCGAAGTCGAGCACGATGTGGTGGGTCTCGCTGTCGAAGCCGGCCTCGGTGCAGTTGAAGTTGCCCACCACGGTGGCGGTGGTCGGCGTCTTCGGCGGAAAGAGGTTGGTGTAGGCATGCGCGGCCGACCAGGGCGGCACGCTGGCGCCGTACTGCGCGGAATTGAAGGCGGGCTCGGTGCCCTGCACGGCGGCCTGGGCCTGCGTCTGGGCAGGCACTTCCGCGGCCTCGGCGGCGGCGCCGGACACGCCCGCCGCCTCGAGTTCTTCGGGCGACAGCTCGGCGGGCAGTTCTTCCCACGTGAGCTGCTCTTCGATGGTGTACGCGCGCACCAGCGGCATGGTGCGCCAGTTGTCGATCGAGCCCGTGGGGCACGGCGAGATGCAGGCCATGCAGCCATTGCAGACGTCCGCGCGAACGACATAGTTGTTGTCGTCGTGCGTGATCGCGTTCACGGGGCAGGTCGCCTCGCAGGTGTTGCAGCGGATGCAGATCTCGGGGTCGATCAGGTGCTGCTTGATGACCCCGGCTTCAACGACCATGTCCATGTTGTTCTCCATGCCCTCGCCGTGGGGACGAGGGCTTCATATCCAGACGCTCAGCCGAAACGCACGTATTCAAAGTCGACAGGCTGGCGGTTGATGCCCATCACCGGCGGCGAGATCCAGCCTGCGAACTTGCCCGGCTCGATCACGCGGCCCATCAACGATGCCACGAAAGCGAAGTCTTCGGAACTCGGCAGCCATTCGTCGCGCTTGGCGGCCCATTCGATGTCGTTCACCACGCGGCCCTCGGGCGACATCTTGATGCCGGCGAGTGCGCCGATCTGGCGGTTGAAGGCCTTGTGCGGCACGACCAGGCGGGTGGGAATGCCGGCCTTCTCGAGCACCTTGTTCCAGCGGCCGACGCCGGCCACCGAGTCCTTGATGAAGTCGTCGCGCAGCACTTCGTTCAGGGCGTTGAGCATCGGCACATCCTTCTCGACGAGCTGGCCGTCCTTCACCTCGAGCACCTTGTAGGTCTGGCCCTTGAGCACGTGGTCGTCGTCGCGCTTGCCTTCTTCGTAGCGGCCCTTCAGGCCCGAGCTGTAGAAGATGGCGGCGTTGCTCGACTGGTCGGCGCCGAACAGGTCGATGGTCACCGAGTAGTGGAAGTTCAGGTAGCGCTGGATGGTGCCCAGGTCGATGCAGCCGGCGGCGCGGATCTTCTGCGCGTCGTCGGTCTTGAGCTCGTTCATCACCTGCGCGGTGCGCGCGATGACGCGCGACACGCCGCTCTCGCCCACGAACATGTGGTGCGCCTCTTCGGTCAGCATGAACTTCGTGGTGCGCGCCAGCGGGTCGAACGCGCTCTCGGCCAGCGCGGCCAGCTGGAACTTGCCGTCGCGGTCGGTGAAGTAGGTGAACATGAAGAACGCGAGCCAGTCGGGCGTCTTCTCGTTGAAGGCGCCCAGGATGCGCGGGTTGTTGGCGTCGCCCGAGGTGCGCTGCAGCAGCGCGTCGGCCTCTTCGCGGCCGTCGCGGCCGAAGTGCTTCTGCAGCAGGTAGACCATGGCCCACAGGTGGCGGCCTTCCTCGACGTTGATCTGGAACAGGTTGCGCAGGTCGTACATCGACGGCGCCGTGAGGCCCAGGTGGCGCTGCTGCTCGACCGACGCGGGCTCGGTGTCGCCCTGCGTGACGATGATGCGGCGCAGGTTGGCGCGGTGTTCGCCGGGCACGTCCTGCCAGACCTTCTCGCCCTTGTGGTCGCCGAAGTGCACTTCGCGGTTGGCGTCGCCCGGGTTCAGGAAGATGCCCCAGCGGTAGTCGCGCATCTTCACGTGGCCGAACTGCGCCCAGCCCTGCGGGTCGACGCTCACGGCGGTGCGCAGGTACACCTCGTGGTTGGTCGAGCCCTCGGGGCCCACGTCGTCCCACCAGTTGATGAAGTTGGGCTGCCAGCCTTCGAGCGCGCGCTGCAGCGTGCGGTCTTCGCCGAGGTTGACGTTGTTGGGGATCTTCTCGCTGTAGTTGATCGTGCTCATCGTTGTTCCTTGGGTTGTGCGGACTGCTCTGTGCTCAAACGCGGTTCAGGTCGAAGCCGGCTTTCTGGCCGGTGCCGTAGACCTTCAGCGCGCCCTTCTCGCCGACGGCGTTGGGGCGGTTGAAGATCCAGTTCTGCCAGGCCGTGAGGCGGCCGAAGATGCGGGTGGCCATGTTCTCCTTGCTGGCGAAGCGCAGGTTGGCTTCGAGGCCGGTGAGCGCGTCGGGCGACATGGCGGCGCGCTCTTCGATGGCGATGCGGATCTCGTCGTCCCAGTCGATGTCGTCGGGCGCGGCGGTGACGAGGCCGAGCTTCACGGCTTCGTCGGCGTCGAGCGCCTGGCCGGCGGCGGCGCGCGCGGCTTCGAGCGGTGCGGTCTCTTCATAGAAGCGGCGCTGCAGGCGGCTCTGGTCGTTCACCATCGGGAAGAAGCCGAAGTTGAATTCGTTGAGCGTGAGCTTCGGTGCGCGCGCGGCGTCGTCGGGCAGCGCGAGCATGTAGGTGCGGTCGGCCGCGAAGGCCAGCTCGGCCAGCGTGCCGGCGAAGCACGAGCCGGCCTCGACCAGCGCGAACAGGCTGCGCGACGACACATCGAGGCGCGCCAGCGTGCGGCGCAGGCCGCCGATGGTTTCGCGCACCAGCCAGTGGTCCTTGTTCGCGAACATCACGGCATCCGATGCGAGCACGGCGGCGGCGTCGCCTTCGGTCTTGAGCAGCCAGGTGCCGACGTCGAGTTCGTTGGTGCGCAGGTTGAGGATGGCGTCGTCGAGCTCGCGGCACACGGCCAGCGGCCACCAGGCGGCGCCCGCGGCTTCGATGGCGGCGATGTCGGCCGGCTGCGCGCCGGTGGGTGCCTTCACGGTGATCGTCGCGGTGCGCTTGCTGCGGTCGATCTGCACGTTGACGTTGGCGTACGCGATGCCGTCGGCGCTGTCGGTGCGTTCGACGCGGGTCAGGGCCACGCCCTTGGCGCCGGCGGGGCGGTCGCTGCCGGCGGCGAGTTGGGTGGCGCGTTCCTGCACGGCGGCGGGGAACTGTGCGGGCTTGGCCACGGCATCGACCAGGCGCCAGTCGACCGCGCGCTGGCCGCGCACGCCTTCGACGCTGGTGCAGAAGATGTCGGCGAGGTCGTGGCGCACGTGGCGCTTGTCGGTCACGCGGGTCAGGCCGCCGGTGCCGGGCAGCACGCCGAGCAGCGGCACTTCGGGCAGCGAGACGGACGAGGAGCGGTCGTCGACCAGCAAAATTTCGTCGCAGGCCAATGCCAGCTCGTAGCCGCCGCCGGCGCAGGCGCCGTTCACGGCCGCGAGGAACTTCAGGCCCGAGTGCTTGGAGGTGTCTTCCATGCCGTTGCGCGTCTCGTTGGTGAACTTGCAGAAGTTCACCTTCCAGGCGTGGCTGGAAACGCCGAGCATGAAGATGTTGGCGCCGGAGCAGAAGATGCGGTCCTTGCCGCTGGTGACGATCACGCTGCGCACTTCGGGGTGCTCGAAGCGGATGCGGTTGAGCGCGTCGTTCAGCTCGATGTCCACGCCCAGGTCGTAGCTGTTGAGCTTGAGCTTGTAGCCGGGGCGGATGCCGCCGTCTTCCGCGATGTCGAGCGTGAGGCGCGCAATGGCGCCGTCGAAGCTCAGCGACCAGTGGCGGTACTGGGCGGGTTCGATGCGGTAGTCGACGCGCTGGGGCGCCTGGAGCGTGGTGTCGGTCATGCGGAAGTCTCCTGTGGGGCTGTGTTCAGAAAACCGTGAACAGGAATAATAATGCACTTCCTTGTTCCGATGACATGCATCATGCTGCATGCAAACAGGCAAGTCAATGCCTGTTGTGCTTTTTTTCAGATTTCAGGATCGGGCAGGGCTTGTGCGGGGCGCACGACGGATCAGGGGGTGTGCGCAGGACACCGGGTACTTCCCTCCGCGAATGTCCCCCGGGCTTCGCCCTCCTCCTTGATTTCGCTGCGGGAAGCACCCAGTGCCCTGCGCACGGGGGCACGCGGTCGGTTCACGGCCGATCAACAACTGCTCTGAAACGCTCACGCCGATGGGGTGCCTTGCGCAGCGAAATTAAGGGGGAGGCCGCAGGCCGGAGGACATTCGCGGAGCAAGGTACCCCGTCGGCGGGAGCGTCGCCCTGAACAGCGAACGCCCCAACGCCAGCAAGCGAAAACTCAGGCCAACCCCATCGACTGCCGGGCAACCGCGCGCAGTGCCTGGAAGCTCTGCGGCAACGTCTTCCCACTGGTATCGACCGACAGATCGGCCTTCGAATAAAAGGCGGCGCGCCCATTCAGGATGCGCCGCAGGTCTTCCATCGCTTCCTTGCTGGCGGCCATCGGGCGGGTGTCGCCCTGCGCGGCCACGCGGCCCATGTGCTCCTCGGGCGCGGCCTGCAGCCACACGGTGGTGCAGTGGGCGAGCAGCTCGTTGAAGGTGGCCGGGTCGGACACGATGCCGCCGGGCGTGGCGATGACCACCTCACTGTAGATCTGCACCGCTTCTTCCAGCGCGCGGCGCTCGTAGCGGCGGTAGGCGTTGGTGCCGTACAGGTCGTGGATTTCTCGCACGCTGCAGCCCGCGAGCTTCTCGATCTCGCGGCTCAGTTCGATGAACGGAATTTCGAGGTCTTCGGCCAGCATCTGCCCCAGCGTCGACTTGCCCGCGCCGCGCAGCCCCACGAGCGCGATGCGCCGGTGGCGCGCCGGGTCGACCGAGGCCGTGCCCAGCATCTCGCCGAGCGCCACGCGCACGCGGCGCAGGTCGGCCTCGCTGCGGTGCTCGAGCAATTCGCGGATCAGCAGCCACTCGGGCGAGCTGGTCGTCACGTCGCCCACCAGCTCGGCCAGCGAGCAGTGCAGCGCCCCGGCCACCTGCTGCAGCACCAGGATCGATGCATTGCCGATGCCGTATTCCAGGTTCGCCAGGTGGCGCTCCGACACGTCGGCCGACAGGGCCACCGCCTTGCGCGTGAGGCCGCGCTGCGCGCGCAGGTTGCGCACGCGGTCGCCCAGTGCCACCAGCAATGGGTTCTTGGCCTCCCCGGCCACGGCGGCGCCGTGGTTGCCGGTGCCGCCCTCGGGCGCGGTGGCCAGCACCGCGTCTACATGCTCGTTCATGCCATTCCTCGTTCTTCGCCGGGATTGTGCGCGCTCAGGGTAAACACCATAGATGCACTATATTGCTTGACACCTGTTGTCTCGCTGCTTATTGTTCGATCACACGCAAGATACTGCACACACAGACTTCCTGCAAGAAGACGATAGTTCATCCGTTCGAGGCCCACGATGTCCGACACCCCCACGCCCGCCACCGGCAAGGCGGCATTTCACCAGCTGATCGCCGACCTGACCGCCGAGATCGCCGGCCAGCCGCTGGACGCCACACTCGACCAGTGGCTCAACGCCACCCACGGCGCCGGCAGCGCCCGTTTTGCGCAACTGCGCCAGGCCTGCATCGGCGGCGTCGCCGAAGGCTGGCTGTGCGATCGCGAAGGCGGCGGCATCAAGTACGGCCGCGTCTTCAAGGCCGAAGACGCGCTGCACCGCTTCTCGGTCGACGTGGTCGACATGCAGGACCTCGCCGGCCCGCACCACACGCACCCCAACGGCGAGATCGACCTGATCATGCCGCTGGACGACACCCCCGCCGCCACCTTCGACGGACGGCCCGCGGGCTGGTGCGTCTACGGGCCCGGCACCGCACACCGCCCGACCGTGGCCCAGGGCCGCGCACTCGTCCTCTACCTGCTGCCCGAAGGGCAGATCAAGTTCACCCCATGACCGACCTTCTCGCCAACCACGTCGCCGGCCGCTGGCAAAGCGGCACGGGCGCCGGCACGCCCCTGTTCGACCCGGTGCTCGGCACCGAACTCGCGCGCGTCGACGCCACTGGCCTCGACCTGCCCGAGGCCTTTGCCTTTGCACGCGAACAAGGCGGCCGCGCGCTGCGCGCCCTCACCTACCGCCAGCGCGCCGGCCTCCTCGCCGCGCTCGTGAAGGTGCTGCAGGCCAACCGCGACGCGTACTACGAGATCGCCACCGCGAACTGCGGCACGGTGAAGAACGACTCGGCCGTCGACATCGACGGCGCGATCTTCACGCTGGGCCAGTACGCGAAGTGGGGCGATGCGCTCGGCGACGTGCGCGCGCTGCGCGACGGCGAGGCCGTGAAGCTCGGCAAGGAGCCCGTGTTCCAGTCGCAGCACCTGCAGGTGCCGACGCACGGCGTGGCGCTGTTCATCAACGCCTTCAACTTCCCCTCGTGGGGCCTGTGGGAAAAGGCCGCGCCCGCGCTGCTGTCGGGCGTGCCCGTGATCGTCAAGCCCGCCACGGCCACCGCCTGGCTCACGCAACGCATGGTGAAAGACGTGGTCGATGCGGGCGTGCTGCCGGCCGGCGCGCTGTCGGTCATCTGCGGCAGTTCGGCCGGCCTGATGGACCAGCTGCAGCCCTTCGACGTGGTCTCGTTCACCGGCTCGGCCGAGACGGCCGCCGTGATCCGTTCGCACCCGGCCGTGGCCGAGCGCTCGGTGCGCGTGAACATCGAGGCCGACAGCCTCAACAGCGCCCTGCTGCTGCCCGGCGCCGCGCCCGGCAGCGAGGCCTTCAACCTCCTCGTGCGCGAAGTGGTGCGCGAGATGACGGTCAAGTCGGGCCAGAAGTGCACCGCCATCCGCCGCATCCTGGTGCCGGCCGAGGTGTACGACGCCGCCGCCGAAGCCATCGGCGCGAAGCTCGCGGGCGTGACCGTCGGCAACCCGCGCAACGAGAGCGTGCGCATGGGTTCGCTCGTGAGCCGCGCGCAACTGAACGCGGTGCGCGACGGCCTCGACGCCCTGGCCACGCAGACCACCGTGCTGCACGACAGCAGTAACAAGCCCCTCATCGACGCCGACCCCGCCGTGGCCGCCTGCATCGGCCCCGTGCTGCTGGGCGCGCGCGACGCCGATGCGGCGCAGCGCGTGCACGACGTGGAGGTGTTCGGCCCGGTCGCCACGCTGCTGCCCTACAACGACTTGGCGCACGGCATCGCGCTCGCGCACCGGGGCCAGGGCTCGCTCGTCACCTCGCTGTACGGCAGCGACGACGCCGCGCTGGCGCAGGCCGCGCTGTCGGTCGCGCCGAGCCACGGGCGCGTGCACGTCATCACGCCCGAGGTGGCGCAGGCCCACACCGGTCACGGCAACGTGATGCCGATGTCGCTGCACGGCGGCCCCGGCCGCGCGGGCGGCGGCGCCGAACTGGGCGGCCTGCGCGCGCTCGATTTCTATCACCGCAGGAGCGCGGTGCAGGCGAGCCCCGGCGTGCTCGCCGCCCTCGGCCTCTAGCGCCACGCACAGGCCCCAAGGAGACACACGATGAACAGCAGCCTGCCCGCACGATTCAACTTTGCCGAACACCTGTTCGCCCTCAACCGCGGCCGCGCCGCACGCACAGCCTACATCGACGACCGCGGCACGCTGGGCTACGGCCAGCTCGAAGACCGCGCGCGCCGCCTGGCCGCCGCGCTGAAGGCCGCGGGCATCCGCCGCGAAGAGCGCGTGCTGCTGCTCATGCTCGACGGCAACGACTGGCCCGTGAGCTTCCTGGGCTGCCTCTACGCGGGCATCGTGCCGGTGGCCGTGAACACGCTGCTCACGCCCGACGACTACGCCTACATGCTCGACCACAGCCGCGCGCAGGCGGTGCTGGTGTCGGGTGCGCTGCTGCCGACCCTGCAAGATGCGATGGCGCGCGGCGGCCATGAAGTGCAGACGCTGTTCGTGTCGCAACCGACGGGCACATTGCCCGAGGGCGCGCAGGAATTCGAAGCCGCGCTCGCCACCGTCGAGCCCTTGGCCGCACCCGCGCCCACCGCGTCGGACGACCCGGGCTTCTGGCTCTATTCCTCCGGCTCCACCGGCAAGCCCAAGGGCACGGTGCACACGCACGCCAACCTGTGGTGGACCGCCGAGCTCTACGGCAAGCCCGTGCTCGGCCTCACCGAAGGCGACGTGTGCTTCTCGGCCGCCAAGATGTACTTCGCGTACGGCCTGGGCAATGCGCTGACCTTCCCGTTGTCGGTAGGCGCCACCGTCGTGCTGATGGCCGAGCGCCCCACGCCCGACGCCACCTTCCGCCGCTGGACCGAGCACAAGCCCACCGTGTTCTTCGGCGCGCCCACGGGCTTTGCCGGCATGCTCGCCTCGCCGAAGCTGCCCGCGCGCGAGGCGGTCGCGCTGCGCATGTGCTCGTCGGCCGGCGAGGCCTTGCCCGGCGAGATCGCGCAGCGCTTCAAGGCGCACTTCGGCTGCGAGATCATCGACGGCATCGGCTCCACCGAGATGCTGCACATCTTCATCTCCAACCGCCCCGGCGACGTGCGCTACGGCACCACGGGCAAGCCGGTGGACGGCTACGAGGTCGAGCTGCGCGGCGAAGACGGCCGCCCCGTGCCCGACGGCGAGGTGGGCGACCTGTACATCCGCGGCCCGAGCTCGGCGCTCATGTACTGGTGCAACCGCGAGAAGTCGCGCGACACCTTCCAGGGCGGCTGGACCAAGAGCGGCGACAAGTACACGCGCGACGCCGACGGCTACTTCACCTACGCGGGCCGCAGCGACGACATGCTCAAGGTCAGCGGCATCTACGTCTCGCCCTTCGAGGTCGAGGCCACGCTGATGCAGCACCCCGCCGTGCTCGAGGCCGCCGTCATCGGCAAGGACGACGCCGACGGGCTCACGAAGACCAAGGCCTTCGTCGTGCTGAAGGACGGCGCCGCGGCCACCGAGGACGAGCTCAAGGCCTTCGTGAAGGAGCGCCTGGCGCCGTACAAGTACCCGCGCTTCCTGGAGTTCGTGAACGAGTTGCCGAAGACGGCCACCGGCAAGATCCAGCGCTTCCGGCTGCGCGAACGCGAGAAGCAGGCATGAGCACGCCCACGGTTGCCACCGACTTCGCCACCATCGACTGGCGCGGGCGCACCGTGCGCATCGAGTGCCAATGGATCGCCCCCGAGCGCGGCGCCGATGCCCCCCTCATCGTGTTCCTGCACGAAGGCCTGGGCTCCGTCGCCATGTGGAAGGACTTCCCCGCCCAGGTCTGCGAAGCTGCCGGCGCGCGCGGACTCGTGTTCTCGCGCCCCGGCTATGGGCGCTCCACGCCGCGCGCCGAAGACGAGATCTGGGACGTCGACTTCATGCACCGCCAGGCGCACGAGGTGCTGCCCGCGCTGTTCGCCGCGCTGAAGCTCGGCGACGAGAAACCCTGGCTCTTCGGCCACAGCGACGGCGGCTCGATCTCGCTGCTGTACGCCTCGCGCTTCTCCGACAAGGTCGCGGGCCTCGTGGTGCTCGCGCCGCACATCTTCGTGGAGGACAAGACCGTCGCGAACATCGAGATCGCGCGCGACGCCTACCGAACGACCGACCTGCCCGGCAAGCTCGGCCGCTACCACGACAGCGCCGACTCGGCCTTCTGGGGCTGGAACCGCATCTGGCTGCACCCGCCCTTTCGCGACTGGAACATCGAGGCCGAGCTGGCCACCATCCGCTGCCCCGTGCTCGCGGTGCAGGGCATCGACGACGAGTACGGCACGCTCGCGCAGATCCGCGACATCGCACCGCGCGTCGGTGGGATTTGCGAGCTGCTCGAAATCCCTGAATGCGGGCATTCCCCGCATCGCGATCAGCCGGATCGTGTCATCGTCGCGACCGCTTCTTTCATCACCAACAACAGGAGACAGACACCATGACGAACCTTCGCACCGCGCGCCTGGCGCTCACGGCCATCGCCTTCGCCGCCCTGGCCTCCGCGGCCGGCGCACAGGGCACGGCAAAGCTCAAGGTCGGCCTCATGCTGCCCTACAGCGGTACCTACACCGCCCTGGGCGTGGCCATTGAAAACGGCTTCAAGCTCTACGTGGAACAGCAGGGCGGCAAGCTCGCCGGCCGCGAGATCGAATACTTCAAGGTCGACGACGAGTCCGACCCCGCCAAGGCCACCGACAACGTCAACAAGCTCATCAAGCGCGACAACGTCGACGTGATCGTGGGCACCGTGCACTCGGGCGTGGCCATGGCCATGGCCAAGGCCGCCAAGGAAAGCGGCACCGTGCTGATCGTGCCCAACGCCGGCGCCGATGCGGTGACGGGCCCCATGTGCGCGCCCAACATCTTCCGCAGCTCGTTCAGCAACTGGCAGCCGGCCTACGCCATGGGCGAGGTGGCGGCCAAGCAGCAGGGCAAGAAGAAGGTCATGACCATCACCTGGAAGTACGCGGCCGGCGAAGAGTCGGTCAACGGCTTCAAGGAAGGCTTCGAGAAGAATGGCGGCAAGGTCGACAAGCAGCTCACGCTGCCCTTCCCCAACGTGGAGTTCCAGGCCCTGCTGACCGAGATCGCGGCGGCCAAGCCCGATGCGGTGTACGCCTTCTTCGCGGGCGGCGGCGCGGTGAAGTTCGTCAAGGACTACCAGGCCGCCGGCCTGAACAAGACCATCCCGCTGTACGGCCCCGGCTTCCTGACCGACGGCACGCTCGACGCGCAAGGCGAGTCGGCGCAAGGCATGCTCACCACGCTGCACTACGCCGACGGCCTGAACACCCCGCGCGACAACGCCTTCCGCGTGGCCTATGCCAAGTCGTTCAAGCTGCAGCCCGACGTGTACGCGGTGCAGGGCTACGACGCCGCGCAGATGCTGGGCGTGGGCCTGAATGCCACCAAGGGCGACATCTCGAAGAAGGCCGAGTTCACGGGCGCGATCGAGAAGGCCAAGATCGACAGCCCGCGCGGCACCTTCACGGTGAGCAAGTCGCACAACCCGGTGCAGGACATCTACCTGCGCAAGGTGGAAGGCAAGGAAAACAAGCTCGTCAGCACGGCCATCAAGGGCCTGTCCGATCCGGCGCGCGGCTGCCGGATGTAAGCAGGGCCACGGGCCTTCGGTTCTCTCTCGTTCCCTCGCGGCCCCGATCCATTTCACGGGGCTGCGAGCCGCCTTGCGGCAACCACAACCAACTGGGATCTCACGGTGGATTTCGGAACCTTTCTCGTGCAGTGCCTGAACTCCGTTCAATACGGCCTGCTGCTCTTTCTCGTGGCCTCGGGGCTGACGCTGATCTTCGGGATCATGGGCGTCATCAACCTCGCCCACGGGAGCTTCTACATGATCGGCGCCTACATGGCGTTCTCGCTGGCGCCGCTGTTCGGCGACCAGTTTCTGCTGATGCTGGTGGCCGGCGTGGTGCTGGCCGCGATCTTCGGCTACGTGCTGGAGTGGGCCTTCTTCAGCTACCTCTACCAGCGCGACCACCTGCAGCAGGTGCTCATGACCTACGGGCTCATCCTGGTGTTCGAGGAACTGCGCTCCATCTTCGTGGGCAACGACGTGCACGGCGTGAAGGTGCCCGCGTGGCTGGACGGCAGCTTTGCGCTGGGCAACGTCATGAGCTACCCGTGGTATCGCCTCTTTGCCTCGGCCGCCTGCATCGTGCTGGCCGTGGGCCTGTACTACGTGGTGAACCGCACGCGCCTGGGCATGATGATCCGCGCCGGCGCGAGCAACCGCGACATGGTGCGCGGCTTGGGCATCGACGTGAAGCGGCTGTACCGCATCGTGTTCGCGGCCGGCGTGGCGCTGGCGGCGCTGGCCGGCATGATCGCCGCGCCGATGTCCTCGGTGTACCCGAACATGGGCGCGAGCGTGCTCATCATCTGCTTCGTGCTGGTGGTGATCGGCGGCATCGGCTCGATCACCGGCGCGCTCGTGGCCTCGCTGCTGGTGGGTTTCGTCGACACCTTCGGCAAGGTGTTCTTCGCCGACCTGGCGGGCATCGGCATCTACCTCTTGATGGCCATCGTGCTGATATGGAAGCCCGAAGGCTTGATGGGGAGGCGGCCATGAGCCCCGTGGTTGCATCCGCACCTTCGTCGCCGCGGCGCGGTGCCTTCATCGTGCCCGTGCTGTGCGCCATCGCGCTCGGCGTGGCCGGCCCGCTGCTGGGCAACTACGCGTCGGACTTCATCGTCAAGGTGATGATCCTGTCGATCTTCGCGCTCAGCCTGGAGCTGCTCGTGGGCATGACCGGGCTCGTGAGCCTGGGCCATGCGGCCTTCTACGGCATCGGCGCGTACGTCACGGTGCTGGCCTCGGGCAACGAGGGCGGCAACTTCGCGGTGCTGCTCGTGCTGTCGATGGGCGCGGCGGCGCTGTATGCGCTGTTCGTGGGCGCGCTGAGCCTGCGCACGCGCGGCGTGTACTTCATCATGGTCACGCTGGCCTTTGCGCAGATGGCCTTCTTCGTGTTCCACGACACCAAGGTCGGTGGCGGCAGCGACGGCATCTACCTGTACGTGCGCCCCGCCCTCGGCGCGCTCGACATGGAGAACCGCACGGTGCTGTTCTACGTGGTGCTGGCGGCGCTGGTGTTCACCTACGGCCTGCTGGCGCTCATCCGCCGCTCGCGCTTCGGCGCCGCGCTCGCGGGCATCCGCGTGAACGAGCAGCGCATGCGCGCGGCGGGTTTCGCGGTGTACGGCTACAAGCTCGCGGCCTTCGTGCTCGCGGGCGCGCTGGCCGGGCTCGCGGGCTTTCTGCTGGCCTCGCGCGACGGCGTGGTCAACCCCGAGCTGATGGCCTGGCACAACTCCGGCGAGGTGCTGCTGATGGTGATCCTGGGCGGCCTCGGCCACCTGCGCGGCGCGGTGATCGGCGCCGTGGCCTTCACGCTGCTGAAGGAAATCTTCTCCACCCACGCCGTGATGGGCCCGCTGGCCGACCACTGGCAGCTCACGCTGGGCATTGCCATCATCGTGTTCGTGGCGCTGCTGCCCAAGGGCCTGATCGGCCTGGTGCAGCGCCTGTCGCCGAAGGGAGGCGCATGACCACCGCACTGCTGTCCGTGGACAAGCTCACGCGCCGCTTCGGCGGCCTCACGGCCGTCAACGCCGTCACGCTCGACCTGCACATCGGCGAGGTGCATGCGGTGATCGGCACCAACGGCGCCGGCAAGTCGACACTCATCAACATGCTCTCGGGCGAGATCGAAGCCTCCGAAGGCCGCATCGCGCTGGACGGCGTGGACATCACCGCGCGCGCGCAATCGCGCCGCGCCCGCGACGGCGTGGGCCGCAGCTACCAGCGCACCACCATCTTCCCGGAGTTCACGGTGCACGAGAACTGCCGCCTCGCCGCGCAGGCCGCCACGGCAAGACCGTGGGCGATCTGGCAGTCGTCGCAGCGCTGCGCCACCAGCAACGCCTCGGCCGACGCCGCGCTCGAAGCCGCCGGCCTCACCGCCGAAGCCCGGCGCGTCGCCGGCACGCTGAGCCACGGCGCGCAGCGCCAGCTCGAAGTGGCGATGTGCCTGGCCACCCACCCGCGCGTGCTGCTGCTGGACGAACCGCTCGCCGGCATGGGCGCGGAAGAGACCGACCGCATGCTCACGCTGCTCGCGCGGCTGAAGGCCACGCACGCCATCCTGCTGGTCGAGCACGACATGGACGCCGTGTTCCGCATCGCCGACCGCATCACGGTGATGGTGAACGGCACCGTCATCGCGACCGGCGACCCGACGTCGATCCGCGAGAACCCCGAGGTCCGCACCGCCTACCTCGGCGAGGAGCAACACTGATGCTGATCGTTCGCGACCTCAACACCTACTACGGCAACAGCCACATCCTGCGCGGCGTGCACGCCGGCATTCCGGCGGCGACCTCGGTCGGCCTGCTCGGGCGCAACGGCATGGGCAAGACCACGCTGATCCGCACCATCATGGGCTACGTGCGCCCCGCGTCAGGCGAAGTGCAGGTCGACGGCCGCACCGTCACCGGCCTGCCGCCCGAGAAGATGGCACGCCTGGGCATCGGCTACGTGCCCGAGGGGCGCGGCATCTTCCCGAACCTGTCGGTGCGCGAGAACCTCGTGATGAGCGAACGCGCCGGCATCGACGGCCAGCGCGCCTGGACCTTCGACCGCGTGATGGCCACCTTCCCGCGCCTGTCGGAACGGCTCTCGCACGGCGGCCAGCAGCTGTCGGGCGGTGAGCAGCAGATGCTCTCCATCGGCCGCGCGCTCATGACCAACCCGCGCCTGCTGATCCTCGACGAAGCCACCGAAGGCCTCGCGCCGCTGATCGTGGCCGAGATCTGGCGCGTGATCAGCGAAATCCGTGCGACGGGCATCGCCACGCTGATCGTCGACCGCGACTACCGCAAGGTGCTCGCGCACACGGACCTGGCGGTGGTGATGGAGAAGGGGCAGATCGTGCGGCATGGGGCGTCGGCCGATCTGCTGGCCGAGCCGCAGGTGCTGGAGGAACTGCTGGGGGTTTGAGCATGCGTGGCGGGCGTCACCCGGTCCGCTGTGCCATCAGGAAATCGATGAACACCCGCATGCGCAGCGGCACGTGGCGCCCGTCCGGGTACAGCAGCGTGTAGGGCCGCGAACGACCCGCGAAGGGCTTCAGCACCTCGACGAGCGAGCCGTCCGCCAATTCCTTCTCCACGACGAAGCGGTAGGTCTGGAACAACCCGGCGCCGCTTTTCGCGAGCGTGACGCCGCCAAGCACATCGTCGGAACAGCTGTAGGCGCTGTCCGCGAAGACTTCGCGGTCCTTGCCGTTCTCCTTGAAGAGCCACGAAATGCGGCGGCCGCTGCTGGGCAGCTCGAACTGGATGCACTCGTGCGCAGCGAGATCGTCCAGCGTGCGCGGCGTGCCGGCCTTCCGCAGGTATTTGCGCGTGGCGACCACGACCAGGTCCGCATCCTCGAGGTGCCGCGCAATCAGCGTGGAGTCGGGCTGGGCCCGCACGCGCACGGCCATGTCGTAGCCCTCTTCCACGAAATCGATGTTGCGGTTGCTCAAGTGCACGTGCAGCCGGATGTCGGGAAAGCGTTCGCGAAACGCCGGCAGCAAGGGCAGGATGCGGTGGTGGCCGTAGGTGGTCGGCACGCTGATGCGCAGCGTGCCCGAAGGCAGCACCTGCTGGCCCGTCACCTCGCGCTCGGCCTCGGCGAGCTGCGCCAGCGCCTGTCGGCACTGTACAAAGTAGGAGCGGCCCGCGTCGGTGAGCCGCACGCTGCGCGTGGTACGCACGAAAAGCCGCAATCCCAGCCGCTTCTCGAGCCGGGAGATCGATCGGCTCACGGCCGCCGGCGTCACACCAGCCGCGAGTGCCGCCGAGGTGAAGCCGCCGCTCTCCGCAGCGAGGCAGAACAACTCGATGCTGCCCAGAAGGATGTCGCCGAACTGCCGCTGCATGGATTGATTACCTTGTGTATCAAGTGAAGTTCGAGTCTAGTGATTTATCTGTTTCGCTGTCATCAATACAGTTCTCCCCACGTCATCAACTTCCCTGGAGAACCGACATGCAGGACAACTCTTCCCCCACCGTGGTCATCACCGGCGCCTCGAGCGGCATCGGCCTGGGCCTTGCGCAGGCGTACCTCGCGCGCGGCTTCAACGTGGTCGCGAATGCCCGCACCGCCGAGCGGCTCGCAGCCGCCGCGAAGCAGCTCGGCAACCCGGCGCGTCTTCTCGGCGTCGCGGGCGACATCGGCCACCGCGACACGGCGCAGCAGCTCGTCGACCGCGCCGTGGCGCGCTTCGGCCAGGTGGACGTGCTCATCAACAACGCGGGCATCTTCAACGCCAAGCCCTTCGTCGACTACACCGAAGACGAACTCGACCAACTGGTCGCCACGAACCTCAAGGGCTTCGTCTATGCCTCGCAGGCCGCGGCAAAGCACATGGTCGCGCGCCGCCAGGGACACATCGTCAACATCACGGCGAGCATCGCGCTGCAGCCGAACCAGCAGGTGCCGGCCGTGTTGCCGGTGCTGATCAAGGGCGGAATCAATGCCGCGACGCGCGCGCTGGCGCTCGAACTTGCACCGCACAACGTCAAGGTGAATGCGGTGGCACCCGGCATCGTGGACACGCCGCTGTACACGCCCGAGCAGCACGGCTTCCTCAACGGCCTGGCACCCGCCGGCCGCATCGCGACCGTGCAGGAGATCGCCGATGCGGTGCTCTACCTCACGAGCGCCGATTTCACGACCGGCGTCGTGCTGCCCGTGGATGGCGGCATGAGCACCGGCAAGTGGTAATCACCTCAGTCATTCAGCCAAGGAACACACCATGCCTTTCATCAACCTGAAGATCACCCGCGACGGCGTCACGCGCGAACAGAAAACCCAGGTCATTGCCGAGTTCACGGAAACGCTCGAACGGGTGCTGAAGAAGCCGCCGGAATGGACGCACATCGTGATCGAGGAGATCGACACCAACGACTGGGGCTTCGCGGGCCTGACGACCACCGAGTACCGCAAGCGGCTGGCCGACCGTGCGAAGCCGCCGCAGTGACGGAATGGCGCCGGATCGGGCCGCATTGCCCTCGATGTGAGGGGGAGTAACACGTCCGTTCCACCGGGTTTCACCTCTGTCCTGCGACAGCGCGACAGCCGAATCATGTCCGGCTGCGCAGCCCCTCCCCGTGCCGCGCCCACCCACGCACGAGGCTGCGCATGACGTCCCTGCAATCGCGCCACATCGACAACGTCTATTCGATCGCCACCGGCACGGCGCTGCGGGCCGATCCGGCGGCGAGCCTGGTGCACAAGTCGTGGGCGCGCTGCGTGCGCGACCATGGGCTCGACCCGTCGCGGCCGACGCCCGCGCGCATCCTGCCGGCGCAGGAGGTGCGCGTACACCAGCAGCAGCTCGAGCACTTCCTGCGCGCCGCGCGCGCGGGCATGGAAGACATCTACCGCCGCGTGGCCGAGCTGGGCTACATGGTGCTGCTGACCGACGCCGAGGGCATCACGGTCGACTACATCGGCAACCCGGCCTGGGACGACCAGCTGCGCCGCGCCGGCCTGTACCTGGGCGCCGACTGGAACGAGGCGCACGCCGGCACCTGCGGCGTGGGCACCTGCCTCATCGAGCGCCAGCCGATGACCTGCCACCAGACCGAGCACTTCGACGCCACGCACATCGCGCTCACCTGCACGACGGCGCCGCTGTTCGACCACAGCGGCAAGCTCACGGCGATCCTCGACGTGTCGGCGCTGCGCTCGCCCGAGGCGCGCGAGAGCCAGCACCTGGTGCGGCACCTGGTGTCGATGTACGCGCGGATGATCGAGGACGCCGACTTTCTGCGGCACTTTCGCGGCCACTGGATCTTGCGGCTGGGCAGTGCCTTCGGGCTGGTCGACGTGGCGGGCGAAGTCATGCTGGCCTTCGACGAAGGCGGCACGGTGGTGGGCGCCAACGGGGGCGCGCGCGAGGTCTTCCCGGGGCGCCAGCAACAACTGTTGGGCGGCGCGGTGTCGGAGCTGCTGCACCTGCCGATGGACGCGATCTGGCGCCTGGGCAACGGCGGCGCGTCGGCCCTGCCGTTTGCGCACACGGTGCTGCTGCCCGGCGGCGGCGAGTACCACGCCTCGCTGATCGCGCCGCGCCTGCGGCGCTCGCCGGTCACCGCGCCCTCATCGCCGGCACCCCAACCTTCGGACCGTTTGCCGCCACTCGAACGCATCGCGGGCGACGACGACCCCGCGATGCAGCAGCTGATCGCGCAGGCGCGCCGGCTCGTGGACCGCGGCATCCATGTGCTGGTCGAGGGCGAGACCGGCAGCGGCAAGGAGGTGCTGGCGCGCGCACTGCACGGCGCGAGCCGGCGTGCGGCGCTGCCCTTCGTGGCGGTGAACTGCGCGGCCATTCCCGATTCGCTGATCGAGAGCGAGCTCTTCGGCTACACGCCCGGCAGCTTCACGGGCGGCCGTGCCAAGGGCATGAAGGGGCTGATCGCGCAGGCCGACCGCGGCACGCTGTTTCTCGACGAGATCGGCGACATGCCGATGGCGCTGCAGACGCGGCTGCTGCGCGTGCTGTCCGAAGGCGAGGTGCTGCCGCTGGGCGCCGAGTCGCCCCAGCGCGTGGACCTTGCGGTGGTGGCGGCCACGCACCGTGACCTGTCGGCGCTGGTCGCGGCCGGGCGCTTTCGCGAGGACCTGTACTACCGGCTGTGCGGCGCGGTGCTGAAGCTGCCGCCGCTGCGCGCGCGACGCGACCGGCGCTACCTGATCGAGGCGATGTTCCATGAAGAGGCGGCGGCGATGGGCTCGACGGCGCGGCTGTCGGAGGCGGCGATGCTGCGGCTGATGGCGCACGACTGGCCGGGCAATCTGCGCGAGTTGCGCAATGTGCTGCGGTTGGCGCTGGCGCTCTGCACGGGCGCGAGCATCACGCCCGAGGAGCTGCGCCTGGCGCCGCATCGTCCGTCGCTCGACCACCGCGACGCCATGCCTTCCACGGTCGACGGGGAAGACAGCGCCGCCGACGCCACGCGCCTGCTCGACGCGCTTGAGCGCCACCGCTGGCATGTAGCGCGGGCCGCGCAGGCGCTCGGCATCAGCCGCGCCACCGCGTACCGCCACATGAAGCGCTTCGGCATCGTGGCGCCGCAGCGCGGCTGATCTGATCTAGCACGCCAATATCTGCTCGATGGCGCGCACGGCCGTGCCCAGGCCGTCTTCCGCGCGCATGCGTTCGCCCAACGCCCGGGCCCGCGCGCGCACCTGCGGGTCGTGCGCGAAGGCGATCCCGCGCGCCAGGTCGTCGGCGCCGAACCGGCCGCCGGCCACCGCGGGCGCCGCCACGCCCGCCTGTGCGAGGTGGTGCGCCCAGAACGCCTGGTCGCCCGCGAAGGGCACGACCACCGAGGGCACGCCCGCGCGCGCGGCCGAGTGGCTGGTGCCCGAGCCGCCGTGGTGCACCACCAGCGCCATCTGCGGAAAGAGCCAGTCGTGTGGCGTGTCGCCGATCACGTGGAAGTTCGGTGGCAGCTGCCCCACTTCGAGGCCGCTCCATCCGGGGTGCAGCACCGCGCGCCGGCCGGCCATGCCATCGACGAGGGCCGCGAGCAGCCGCGCCTTGTCGAAGCCCGTCATGCTGCCGAAGCCGATGTAGACGGGCGCCTCGCCGGCCGCGAGGAAGTCGCGCAGCGCCGCCGGCGGCTGCCAGTCGGGCGCGGGCGCGAGCCACTGGCCGCACACGGCAGCGTTGGCGGGCCAGTCGGCGGGGCGCGGCAGCAGGCTCGGCGAGTAGCCGTAGAGCACGGGGTGCGTGGTCCACAGGCGGCGGCGCGGCGGCAGGCCGCAGACCTCGGCGCGCGCGGCGTTCACGGCCGGCCGGAAGGCGCGCCAGAGCAGCCCGTTGACGAGGTGGTGGCTCGCGCGGTTCAAAAAGCGCGGCACGCGGGCGGGCGGCAGAAAGGGCGAGGCGAAGGCGGCCGTCGGCGTGAGCGGGAACATGCCCGCGCCGATGGCGGGCACGCCCAGCGCCTCGGCCGCCGACAGGCCCACGAAGGCCGCGAGCCCCGCGCAGACGATCGCGTCGCAACCCTGCGCGGTCTCGACGGTCTGGCGCAGCCAGGGCGTGGCGTTGGCATTGGCGATGTCCGCGAGCGCCTTCGCGGCGGCGGCCGGCTTGTCGCCCTGCGCGATGACGCCGCCGAGTGCCTGCCGGATGTCGCCGGCCAGCGCCTGCGAGCGCACGCCGAGCCGTTCGGCCGCGCCGAGCGTGGTCGCGTCCGCCAGCAGCACCGACGCATGGCCCGCGTCGTCCAGCGCGCGGCACAGCGCGGCGAGCGGGCGGGCGTCGCCCTCGGTGCCGTAGGTGAGCACGGCGAGTTTCATGGGGCGCGCCTCCTTGCAGCGGATGGCTTCGGGGCCGTGCGCGCGCCGCCGACGAAGAGGTCGACGACCACCGCGAACTCGTCGCGCAGCACGAGGCCGGGCAGCGTGAGCCAACGCATCAGCGCGCCGAAGTACAGGTGGTGCAGCAGGCTCGCGAGGTGCGCGGCCGAGACGTCGGTGCGCAGCGTGCCGGCCTGCTGGGCGGCGGCGATGAGCGCCTCGAACAGCCCCGACAGGTCGCGCGGCGTGCCGCGGTCGCCGCCGCCGAGTTCGCTTTCGATGTTGAGGAAGCGAAAGCGGAAGTAGTCGAGCAGGTAGGCCCGGTACCGCTCGGACCATTCGGCCGACGCGTCGAGCAGGCCGGTGAGCTGCGCCGTGAAGCCCGCCTTCGGGTCGATGGCCTCGTGCAGGCGCTGCGCATCGACCACGAGCTCGAGGTGCACCCAGTGCGCCAGGATCGCTTCCTTGGTCGGGAAGTGGTTGTAGAGCGTGCCCTTGGCCACGTCGGACTGCTGCGCGATCTGCTCCATGGTGGTCGCGTCGTAGCCCTGGGCTTCGAACAGGCGCATGGCGGTGGCGGCGACGTGGTCGAGCGTCTGGGTGCGGCGGCGCTCACGGCGGCCTGGGGGTTCTGGTTCGGTCACGGTTCGGGGCCCTTGAATTTGAACGTCGTCCAATTTTATACGTCGTTCAGATTCTCATGCATCGTCTCAGTCTCGGTGAGACAGCGACAGGCACCTGCGACAAAACCGCCGCCAACCCCTTGATTCTTCGTCGTTCCCCGCACGGCACGAAAGCTGCGCCACGAACCCTGCGTGCGCCTTGCCGCGCCGCGATTCGATTCGTTCAACGACACAACGGAGACATGCAATGACAGACCCGACCACCGGCCCCACCCGGGCCGCCGCCCAATGGCTGGCCGACTTCGCCGCCGCGCTCGCACGCGGCGACATCGATGCGGCCGTCTCGCTGTTCGAGGCCGACAGCTACTGGCGCGACCTCGTCGCCTTCACCTGGAACCTCCGCACGCAGGAAGGCGCGGGGGCCATCCGCGCGATGCTGCAGGCGCGCCTGGCCGACACGCAGCCCACGGCCTTTGCGCTCGAGGGCGAGGCGACCGAGGCCGACGGCGTGGTCGATGCATGGTTCACCTTCGAGACGCGCGTGGCGCGCGGGCGCGGCCACCTGCGCTTGCGTTCACATGACGGCGGTGGCAAGGCCTGGACGCTGCTCACCACCATGACCGAGCTGAAGGGCTTCGAGGAAAAGACCGGCGACAACCGCATCAAGGGCGCCGAGCACGGCGTGCACAAGGGCCGCAAGAACTGGCTCGAGAAGCGCCGCGACGAAGAGGCCGCGCTGGGCTACACCGAGCAGCCCGAGGTGGTGATCATCGGCGGCGGCCAGGGCGGCATCGCGCTGGGGGCGCGGCTGCGGCGGCTGGGCGTGCCGACGATCATCGTGGAGCGCAACGCCAAGGCCGGCGACTCCTGGCGCAAGCGCTACAAGTCGCTGTGCCTGCACGACCCGGTCTGGTACGACCACCTGCCCTACATGCCCTTCCCCGACGACTGGCCGGTGTTCGCGCCCAAGGACAAGATCGGCGACTGGCTCGAGATGTACACGAAGATCATGGAGCTCAACTACTGGAGCTCGACGAACGCGACCAAGGCGCGCTTCGACGAGGCCACGCAGCGCTGGGAGGTGCAGGTGGAGCGCGAGGGCAAGCCCGTGACGCTGCGCCCGAAGCAGCTGGTGTTCGCGCTCGGCGTGTCGGGCTACCCGAACGTGCCGAAGGTGGCGGGCGCCGAGAACTTCCTGGGCGACCAGCACCACTCCAGCCAGCACCCCGGGCCCGAGGCCTACGCGGGCAAGAAGTGCGTGGTGCTGGGCTCGAACAACTCGGCGCACGACATCTGCGCGGCGCTGTGGGAGCACGGCGCCGACGTGACGATGGTCCAGCGCTCGTCCACGCACATCGCGCCCTCGCAGTCGCTCATGGAGCTGGCGCTGGGCGGGCTGTATTCCGAGCAAGCGGTGAAGAGCGGCATCGACCACCACAAGGGCGACCTGATCTTCGCCTCGGTGCCCTACAAGATCATGCACACCTTCCACATCCCGGTGTACGAGGAGATGAAGAAGCGCGACGCCGACCTGTACGCGCGGCTGGAGAAGGCGGGCTTCCTGCTCGACTTCGGCGTGGACGGCTCGGGCCTGTTCATGAAGTACCTGCGGCGCGGCTCGGGCTACTACATCGACGTGGGCGCCTCGGAGCTGGTGGCCAACGGCAGCATCCACCTCAAGAGCGGCGTGAACATCGAGCGCGTGAACGAACGCTCGGTCACGCTCACCGACGGCACCGAGCTGCCGGCCGACCTGCTGGTGTACGCCACGGGCTACGGCTCGATGAACGGCTGGCTCGCCGACCTGATCTCGCCCGAGATCGCCGACAAGGTCGGCAAGTGCTGGGGCCTGGGCTCCGACACGCCGAAGGACCCGGGTCCGTGGGAAGGCGAGCTGCGCAACATGTGGAAGCCGACGCAGGTGCCCCAGCTGTGGTTCCACGGCGGCAACCTGCACCAGTCGCGCCACTACTCGCAGTTCCTGGCGCTGCAGCTGAAGGCGCGCATGGAAGGGATCGACACGCCGGTGTACGAGCTGGCGGCGTCGCACCACAAGCGCTGAGCGGCTGGCGCTTCCTCTCCCCTCGGGGAGAGGGAGTCGTTCACTCCTGGATGAAGCGGCGCAAGCCTTCGAGGTCGGTCACGGTGATGCCGCCGTACTCGATGTGCAGGAACCCGGCCTCCTTCAGCCGGTTCAACGCCGCGTTGCAGCGCTGGCGCGACACGCCCGACAGGTTGGCGATCTCTTCCTGCGAGGTCTGCAGGTGCGGTTCGCTGCCCGGGTGCAGCCAGGGGTGGAACAGGCCGGCCAGCGCGCGCGCCACCTGGCTGTCGGCGTCGAGCAGCCGGTGCGCGGCGTAGCTGCCCATGAACCAGTGCAGCCGCTCGTTGATCTGCTGCAGCAAAAAGTGATCGAAGCCGCGCTGCGTGCGGTGCAGCCACTCGAAGGTCTCCAGCGGCAGTTGCGCCACGCGGCTGGGCCGCAGCGCAATGATGTCGGCCGAGCGCGGCACGGCGCGCAGCAGCGTGCCTTCGCCGAACCAGCTGCCCACCGACAGTCCGCCCAGCGTGACCGAGCGGCCGTCGCTGGAGGTGATCGACCACTTGAGCAGCCCCTCGAGCGTGCCGTACCAGTGCAGTGGCGTGTCGCCGCGCCGGCACAGCGCGGCGCCGGCGGCCACCTCGACCTCGCGCATCTCGTCGAGCACGCGCTCGCCCGCGCCCACGTCGAGCAGCGGAAACCAGGCCGAGCCCTGCAGCAGCTGGGGAATGGTCAGGGAGGCCGCGGGGATCGCCGGCTTGGTCGGGGGCATGCCGTCTTTTTTGTTTACTGCGCGCCCTTGAGCTGCTGCAGCTCGGCCTGCGCCTCGTGCAGCTTCTTCTCGCGGTCGGCGATCTTGCTGGCCCGCCCCTTCTCCTGCGCCGCGCGCAGGTCACGTTCGCGCTCGGCCACCTTGCGCTCCTGGGCGCGGATGCGCTTCTGGTGTTCGGCCGCCAGCTTGGCGTCGGTGCAGTGGCGGTTCACTTCCGCCAATGCGGTTTCGAGCCCGCGAACCCGCTGCTTCTGGCCCTTGGACTTGGCCATCTCGATGTCGCGGCCGATGGCCTCGCGCTTGGCGTCGCAGGTGGCGGGGCCGGCGGGTTGCGCGGCGGCACCGAGGGCAGTGAACGCGGCCGCGGCGGCCAGCACGATGGGCAGAAATTTCATGGAGAGGTTCCTTGTGTGCGCAACGGCGCAGGGGCGACTTTAGCGGCTGGCGCCGCGTAAACCCTGCCCCGGAATGTCGTCGCGATGACTGAGTACGAACGCATCACAAAAAATAATGGCGCGCCCCCCTGACTGACTGACCGACCGACCCCAGGAGCCCCGAGCATGTCGAAGCGCAAAGTGATCGTGACCATCGCCCCCACCGGCGGCATGGCGCACAAGTCGCAGAACCCCCACCTCCCCACCCAGCCCGCCGAGATCGCCGCCGACGTGTTGCGCTGCTGGAACGCCGGCGCCAGCGTGGTGGCGATCCACGCGCGCCGCCCCGATGACGGTGCCACCTGCAACGCCGAGGTGTACCGCGACATCAACAGCCGCATCCGCGCGCTCGGCAGCGACATCGTGCTGAACAACTCCACCGGCGGCGGCGTGCACGGCGACATGGTGAAGCCGCTGGCCGGCGACCGCTGGGAGATCGCGTGGGAAGAACGCATCAAGGGCATGGACGCCGGCGCCGAGATGTGCACGCTGGACGCCACCACGCTCAACCTGAGCTTCGAAGGCAAGCAGATCCTGATGGACACGCCCATCACGCGCGGGCGCGAGCTCGCCGCCGGCATGAAGGCGCGCGGCATCAAGCCCGAGTGGGAGGTGTTCAGCCCCACGCACATCCTGCAGGACACGACCACGCTGATCGAGGAAGGCCATGACGACGAGCCCTACTTCGTCAACCTGGTGATGAACGTGCACCGCAACTTCCAGAACGCGATGCCGTACTCGCCGCGCAACCTGCAGATGATGGTCGACACGCTGCCCAAGGGCGCCATCTTCGGCGTGAGCGGCATCGGCATGTCGCAGCTCGAGGCCAACGTGGCGGCGCTGTTGCTGGGCGGCCATGCGCGCGTGGGGCTGGAAGACAACCTGTACTTCCGCCACGGCGAACTCGCCACCAACGTGCAGCTCACCGAGCGCATCGTGCGCGTGATCCGCGAGCTCGACATGGAAGTGGCCACGCCGGCCGAGGCGCGCCAGATCATGGGCCTGCCGCGCGTGGGCGGCCCGCGGCCCGAGTTCGCGCTGGGCTGAAGACGCACGAGAACAACGAACGGAGACACGCACATGAACATTCCCCGCACCGCACTGGCCCTCGCGCTCGGCGCCCTCTTCGCATCGAGCGCCTTCGCCCAGGTGTCCGACGACACCATCCGCATCGGCTTCATCAGCGACATGTCGGGCATCTACCGCGACTACGACGGCCCGGCCGGCGCCGAAGCCATCCGCATGGCCATCGCCGACATGGGCGGCGCCATCGACGGCAAGAAGATCGAGCTGGTCACGGCCGACCACCAGAACAAGCCCGACATCGCCGCCGCCAAGGCGCGCGAATGGTTCGACGTGAACAAGGTCGACATGCTGATCGGCGGCGTGAACTCGGGCGCGGCCATTGCCATGGCCGGCGTGGCCGCCGACAAGAAGAAGCCGTACTTCGTGGTGGGCTCGGGCGCGTCGAGCCTCACCAACGAGTATTGCTCGCCCTACACCGTGCACTACGCCTACGACACCGTGGCCATGGCGCGCGGCACCGCGAGCGCGGTGGTCAAGGCCGGCGGCAAGAGCTGGTACTTCGTGGCGGCCGACTACGCCTTCGGCGCCGCGCTGCAAAGCGACGCCACCAAGACCGTGCAGGCCAGCGGCGGCACGGTGGCGGGTTCGGTGAAGCACCCGCTGGGCGCGAGCGACTTCTCGTCGTTCATGCTGCAGGCGCAAAGCTCGAAGGCGCAAGTGCTGGCGCTCGCGAATGCGGGCGGCGACACGGTGAACGCCATCAAGTCGGCGGCGGAGTTCGGCATCAGCAAGAACATGAAACTCGCCGGCATGATCATCACCATCAACGACGTGCACGCGCTGGGCCTGAGGGCCTCGCAGGGCATGTACCTCACCGACAGCTGGTACTGGAACCAGAGCCCCGAGTCGCGCGCCTGGGCGCGGCGCTTCTTCGACAAGCACAAGCGCATGCCCTCCTCCTTCCACGCCGGCGACTACTCCGCCGCACTGCAGTACCTGCAGGCCGTGAAGGCCGCGGGCAGCGACGACGCCGACAAGGTGATGGCGCAGCTGCGCAAGACCAAGTTCAACGACATGTTCGTCAAGGGCGGCTGGCTGCGCGACGACGGCCTCATGGTGCACGACATGCATCTCATGCAGGTGAAGGCGCCGGCCGAGTCGAAAGAGCCGTGGGACTATTACAAGGTGATCGAGAACATCCCCGGCGAAGCCGCGTGGACCACCAAGACGGAGAGCCGCTGCGCGCGGTGGAAATCGGCATGAACCTCACCACCGACGTGAAGCGCGTCGCCGTCGTCGGCACCGGCGTGATCGGCGCGAGCTGGGCCGCGCACTTCCTCGCGCACGGGCTCGACGTGAACGCGACCGACCCCTCGCCCGGCGCCGAAGACCGGCTGCGCGCCGCCGTGGCGCAGCACTGGCCGACGCTGGAACGCTTCGGCCTCGCCGAGGGCGCCTCGGTCGATCGCCTGCGCTTTCACGACAGCCTGGAAGACGCCGTGGCCGTGGCCGACTTCGTGCAGGAGAACGGCCCCGAGCGCATGGACTTCAAGATCGACCTGTTCCGCCGCATGGACGCCGCCGCGCCGCCCGAGACGATCCTCGCGTCGAGCTCCTCGGGCCTGGCGATCAGCGGCGTGCAGTCGGGCTGCGCGCACCCGCAGCGCGTGGTGCTGGGGCATCCGTTCAATCCGCCGCACCTGATTCCGCTGGTGGAAGTGATCGGCGGCGAGCAGACCTCGGCCGACGCCATCGCCCGCACGATGGCGTTCTATGCCGCCATCGGCAAGCGGCCGATCCACGTGAAGCGCGAGGTGAAAGGCCACATCGCGAACCGGCTGCAGGCGGCGCTGTGGCGCGAAGCTTTTCATCTCGTCAACGAAGGCGTGGCGAGCGTGGCCGACATCGACACCGCCATCGCGCACGGCCCCGGCCTGCGCTGGGCCGTGATGGGGCCGTTCATGAACCTGCACCTCTCGGGCGGCGCCGGCGGCATCGAGCATTTGCTCGCGCACCTGGGCGGTCCGATCGAAGACTGGTGGAAGGACCTGGGCGCGCCGTCGATGACGGACGCGTTGAAGCAGCAGGTGGTGCAAGGCGTGGACGACGCCCTGGGCACGCGCCACACGGCCGACCTCGAAGCCGCGCGCGACACCCTGCTGTTGAACCTGATTCGCGCCAAGGCCGAGACGGGTACGCTGGATTGACATGACCGACTTCCTTCTCGACGACACCCTGGTCGCCCCACCCCGCACGGTGCGCATCGACTTCGACGACGGCTCGTTCGTGCTGCGCTCGCCGACGGCGTTGCAGCCGTATGCGCGCTGCATCGGCGAATGGATCGAGCGCTGGGCGCGCGAGACGCCCGATGCGCTGGCGTTTGCCGAGCGCGATGAGACGGGCGAAGGCTGGCGCACGCTCGACTACCGCGCGCTGCGCGCAGCCGTCGGCGCGGTGGCGCAAGGCCTGCTCGACCTGGACCTGCCGCCGGGCCGGCCGGTCGTGATCCTCTCGGACAACGCGATCGACCACGCCGTGCTGATGCTTGCGACGATGCACATCGGCCGCACGGCCTGCTCGCTGTCCAGCGCCTACTCGCGCATGGCGAAAGACCCGTCACGGCTGCACGGCATGTTGAAGGCGCTGCAGCCCGGGCTGATCTACGCCTCCGACGCGAAGGTGTACGGCGCATCGCTCGCCGGCTGCGGCGTCGAGGCCGTGACGGTGTTCAGCCGCAATGCCAACACGCATCCGGGCGCGCTGGCTTTCGACCAGTTGCTCGACGCGAAGGAAACGCCCGCCGTCATGCAGGCCTTCGCCGCCGTGGGCCCCGACACGCACGCCAAGTACCTGCTGACCTCCGGCTCCACCGGCCAGCCCAAGGTGGTGATCAACACGCACCGCATGCTGTGCGCCAACCAGCAGATGATGGCGCAGACCTGGCGCTTCCTCGCGCAGGAGAAGCCGGTGCTGGTCGACTGGCTGCCGTGGAGCCACACCTTCGGCGCGAACCACAACCTGCACATGGTGCTGTGCCACGGCGGCGCGCTCTACATCGACGAGGGCCGGCCCGCGCCGGGCCTCATCGAGAAGACGGTGCGCAACCTGCGCGAGGTGAAGCCCACGTTGTTGTTCAACGTGCCGCGCGGCTTCGACATGCTGCTGCCCTTTCTCGAAGCCGACGACGCGCTCGCCGCCGAAGTGTTCTCGCGGCTGCGCCTGGCCTTCTACGCGGCGGCGGCGCTCGCGCCTTCGACCTGGCAGCGGCTCGAAGCCGTGGCGCGGCGCGTGCGGCCCGCGCGCCCGCTGTGGCTCACGACCTCGTGGGGCGCCACCGAGACCTCGCCCGCCATCACCTCGGCGCACTGGCAGCTCGACGGCGCCGGCTGCATCGGCGCGCCACTGCCGGGGCTGGAGCTGAAGTTCGTGCCCAACGGCGAGAAGCTGGAGATGCGCGTCAAGGGCGTCTCGGTGTTCCCCGGCTACCGCGACGCACCGCGCGAGACCGCCAGTGCCTTCGACGCCGAGGGCTACTACCGCATCGGCGACGCGGGCTACCTCGCGAACCCCGGCGATCCGACGCGGGGCGTGATCTTCAACGGCCGCGTGGCGGAAGACTTCAAGCTCTCGACCGGCACCTGGGTGTCGGTGGGCACGCTGCGCGTGAAGCTGGTGTCGCTGCTGGCGCCGCATGTCCAGGACATCGTGCTCACGGGCCACGACCGCGACGCGATCGGCATGCTGGTGTTCGCCAGCCCGCAAGGTGCAGCCCTCGCGCCGGACGCATTGGCCGCGCGCATCGGCGGGGTGCTGCGCGCCCTGCGCGACGAAGGCGCGGGCTCGTCGCAGTGCCCGGCCTGCGCGCTGGTGCTGGCCGAACCGCCGAGCCTCGATGCGGGCGAGATCACCGACAAGGGCTACATCAACCAGCGCGCGGTGCTCACGCGGCGCGCGGCCGAGGTGGCGCGGCTGCATGCGCCGGCGGCGGGCGATGCGGACGTGATCCGCGCCACCTGAACACGGCGGGGTTGGAGAACCCGGGAATGTTTTCTACGATGGCCGGGCCACCCGCCATTTCAACTTCCCGGAGACGCCGCCCATGTCCACCCCACCCTGCGTGACCTTCGAAGCGGACGGCCCCGTCTGCACGCTCACGCTGAACCGCCCCGACAAACGCAACGCCGTGGACGGCGTGGTGGCCGCCGCGTTGCGCGCGGCCTTCGAACGCTTCGAGGCCGACGACGCGCTGCGCGTGGCCGTGCTGACGGGCGCGGGCGGCCATTTCTGCGCGGGTGCCGACCTGGGCGCGGTCGGTGATCCGGCGCGCCGCAACGAGCTCGACCCCGACGGCGGCGGCGCCGGCCCGATGGGCCCGACGCGCATGGCGCTGTCCAAGCCGCTGATCGCAGCGGTGAACGGCTACGCGGTGGCGGGCGGGCTCGAGCTGGCGCTGCTGGCCGACCTGCGCGTGGCCGACGACGACGCGGTGTTCGGCGTGTTCTGCCGCCGCTGGGGCGTGCCGCTGATCGACGGCGGCACCGTGCGGCTGCCGCGCCTCATCGGCATGGGGCGCGCGCTGGACCTGATCCTCACGGGCCGGCCCGTTTCCGCGGCCGAGGCGCTGGCGATGGGCCTGGTGAACCGCACCACGCCGCCGGGCGGTGCACTCGCCGCCGCGCAGGAGCTGGCGCGGCAGATCGCCGCCTTTCCGCAGCAATGCATGCTGGCCGACCGCCGCTCCGCCTTCGAACAGTGGGACCTCCCGCTGGCCGAGGCGCTGCGCCGCGAAGGCGCGCAGGGCGTGCCGATCGTCGCGGCCGAAGGCGAAGCCGGCGCCGCGCGCTTTGCCGGCGGTGCGGGCCGGCACGGCACCTTCACCGGCTGATTCAAGCGCGCCGCCGCAACGCCGTGCGCAGCGCCTTCGCAAAGCGCGGGTCGGCCATGGCACCCACGTTGAAGCGCGACCAGCGCGAGACCTGCGTCGAGTCGACGCTGAAGATGCGCCCCGGCGCCATCACGATCTTGCGCGGCAGCAGTTCCTTCGCGAAGGCCAGCGAGTCGTCCACGCCGGGCAGCGCGGCCCAGATGTAGAGCGACTGCGGGCTGCGCGCGAAGACCTCGGCGTCCACGGCGTCGAACAGCTTCAGCGCGTCGCGCGTGGCCTCGCCCAGCCGCTGCTGCAGGCGCTTGAGGTGCCGCTGGTAGTGGCCCTCGCTCAGGATCACGTCGACCGTGCGCTCGCTGTACTCCGAGCTGCTCACGTGGATCAGCGCCTTCAGGTCGGCGAGGTCGCTCGCGAGGTCGGCGCCGCAGGCGATGAAGCCCACGCGCAGCGCGGCCGAGAACGACTTCGAGAAGCTGCCGATGTAGATCGTGCGCTCGAGCTGGTCGAGCGCCGAAAGGCGCGGTAGCGCCGTCGGCTTGAAATCGGCCAGCGGGTCGTTCTCGACGATCAGCAGGTCGTACTTCTGCGCCAGCTGCAGCACGCGGAAGGCCTTGGCCGGCGAGATGTCGGAGCCCGTGGGGTTGTGCGCGAGCGACTGCGTGAAGAACAGGCGCGGCCGTTCGGCGATGAGCAGCTGCTCCAGCACCTCGAGGTCGGGCCCGTCGGCCAGGCGCGGCACCGCCAGCATCTGCGCGCCCGCGAGCTTGAGCTTGCCGAACAGGGGGTAGTAGCCCGGGTCGTCGACCAGCACCTTGCCGCCGGGCGGCACGAAGTAGCGGATGACGATGTCCATCGCCTCGTTGGCGCCGTGCGTGAGCACGATCTGCCGCGGCTCGGCGCCGATGCCGAAGTCCGCGAGCTTGCGCACGAGGTGGTCGCGCAGCGGCGCGTAGCCGAAGCGGCTGCCGTAGCGGAACAGCGCGCCGAGCCCCGTGCGCACGACCTTCGGGTGGTACTTGTCCAGCCGCACATCGGCCAACCATTCGACGGGCGGAAAGCCGTCGCCCACCGCCACCGCATCGGGCTGCGTCTTGAGCTGCTCGCGCATGAGCCACACGATGTCCATCGCGCGGCCGAGGCTGCCCGCGTCGTCCTCGGCCGGCTTGGGCGTGGCCGTGGCCTGTGCCAGCACGTAGTAGCCCGACCCGCGCCGCGGCTCGACGAGGCCGCGCGACACCAGCAGCTCGAAGGCGGCCACCACGGTGTTCTTGGCGTAGCCGTGCAGCTGCGCGAGTTCGCGCAGCGAGGGCAGCTTGTCGCCGGCCTTGTAGGCGCCGCTCGCGATCTGGCGCGCGAGGGTGTCGGCGAGCGAATCGGCGATCGTGGTCATGGGTTTGGACTGTGACACAGCGAGGCGTGGCGGCGCACCACTGTCCGCACTGTCCCGCCAAACTGTGCCTTCCGCGGGCGGTACAGCCGGCCTAAATTGCCTGCTCCCGAATTCACCTTCCGAAGAGACACGCACCGATGGCCGCCGATTCCCGCATTCCCAATTTCCGCGCACTCACGCCCGCCCAACGCCTGGCCCACATCGCACAGGCCGCCGCGCTCACCGACGACGAGGTGGCCCTGCTCGCGCAACCCGGCGCGCTGGGCGTGGAGCGCGCCAACGGCATGGTCGAGAACGTGATCGGCACCTTCGAGCTGCCGCTGGGCGTGGCCGGCAACTTCACCGTGAACGGGCGCGACTACCTCGTGCCGATGGCGGTGGAAGAACCCTCGGTGGTCGCCGCCGCCTCCTTCATGGCCAAGCTGGCGCGCGAAGGCGGCGGCTTCGAGGCCTCGAGCACCGGGCCGCTGATGCGCGCGCAGGTGCAGGTGATCGGCATCACCGACCCGTACGGCGCGAGGCTGGCGCTGCTGCGTGCGCGCGACGAGATCCTGGCCGTGGCGAACAGCCGCGACAAGGTGTTGATCGGCCTAGGCGGCGGCTGCCGCGACATCGAAGTGCATGTGTTCGGCGACACGCCGCGCGGCGCGATGGTGGTGATGCACCTGATCGTCGACGTGCGCGACGCGATGGGCGCCAACACCGTCAACACCATGGCCGAGGCGGTGTCGCCGCTGGTCGAGAAGCTCACGGGCGGCACGGTGCGCCTGCGCATCCTGTCGAACCTGGCCGACCTGCGGCTGGCGCGTGCCCGCGTGCGGCTCGCGCCCGCCGTGCTGGCCACGCGCGAGCGCAGCGGCGAAGAAGTGGTCGAGGGCGTGATCGACGCCTACACCTTCGCGGCCATCGACCCCTACCGCGCGGCGACGCACAACAAGGGGATCATGAACGGCATCGATCCGGTGATCGTCGCGACCGGCAACGACTGGCGCGCGGTGGAAGCCGGCGCGCATGCGTACGCCTGCCGCAGCGGACGCTACACCTCGCTCACCACGTGGGAGAAGGACGCGGGCGGCGCGCTGGTCGGCACCATCGAGATGCCGATGCCGGTGGGCCTGGTCGGCGGCGCGACAAAGACGCACCCGCTCGCGCGGCTCGCGCTGAAGATCCTCGGCGTGAAGTCGGCGCAGGAGCTTGGCGAAGTCGCCGTGGCCGTGGGCCTCGCGCAGAACCTCGGCGCGCTGCGCGCGCTCGCCACCGAAGGCATCCAGCGCGGCCACATGGCGCTGCACGCCCGCAACATCGCGCTCGTCGCGGGCGCCACCGGCGACGAGATCGACGCCATCGCCAAACAGATGGCCGCCGAGCACGACGTGCGCACCGACCGCGCCGTGGCCCTGCTCGACGCGCTGCGCAAGAAGTAAGCAACGCGGGAGCCTCCCGCACCACGGTCCGCGGCCGACACCGCGGCGGTCGCGCACGCGGCCGTCACACAACCACAGACGGAGACAACTCGAATGAACGCAGACAGTGCAACGCCCGCCCGCTGGCGGCTGGTGGAGATATGGGGCGACACGGCCGACCTGGGCCACCTCGCGTGGTCGATCGCGATCGGCGTCGCCGTGAGCCTCACGGGCTATCTCGTGGCGAGCCGCGTGCTCGCGAGCGTGGTGAGCACGCCCGAACTGGCGCGCGCCTACGCGATGCTCGCGGGCCTCGGCGGCTGCGTCGTCTCGGGCGTGATCTGCGCGAAGCTCTTCACGCCCAAGCGCGAAGTGGTCGAAGGCACCGCCGCCGATCCGCGCTGGCGCGAGGAGGTGCTGGCCGAGCTGGCCGCCGAGCACGGCGACCTGGGCTCGGTGGACGACCTGCCGCCGGTGGTGGTGCGCGAGATGAAGGAGCTCGAAATCTACGAGCTCTTCGCGTCGTACAAGCCCCAGGCCGCCAAGGCCGCCGAAGGAGCCGCCTCGTGATCGACGCCGCCCTCTTCAACCAGATCCTCGTCGCCACCGGCATGGGCCTCGTGGGGGCCATCGTGTTCGCGGCCATCGGCCTCGTCTCGGGCACCGACGAAACCACCACGCTCGCACCGCTCACCCTGCTGGTAGTGCTGCTGGGCGTGCCGCCCGAAGGCGTGTTCACCTTCTTCCTGGCCGCCGCCGTGGCCAAGCACATGACGCACGCGGTGCCCACCGCGCTGCTGGGCATTCCGGGCGACACCATGGCCACGCCGCTGCTGCAGGACGCCAACGTGCTGCGCAACCTGGGCGTGCCGCACATCGCGCTGCGCAAGATGGTGTCGGGCGCGATCATCGCGGCCTTTCTCGCGGTGCCGCTGGCCGTGCTGTTCGCGGTGCTGCTGGCGCCGTACGGCGCGGCCATCACCAAGGCAGCGCCGTGGATCTTCGTGGTGGCGGCCGTGGCCATTGCCTACTTCTCGAGCGGACGCTGGGCCTCGGTGGCCACGCTGGTGCCGTTCGTGATGGTGATCGTGGCGCTGCAGGCGCTCACCGGCAAGTACGGCGTGAAGCTGAGCATCAGCTACTTCCTGGGCATCGCCATCGGACCGCTGGTGGCCGACCTGTTCTCGGTGATCTCGCCGGCGGCGCGTGCGCGCATGAAGCGCGACAAGGTCCGCACCTTCTCGCTCGCGCCCGACGTGAAGGGCTGGTCGGGCTACTTCCCGAACCCGTTCAAGGTGCTCGACCGCGCGCAGGTGAAATGGACCTTCGCGACCGCCGCGATCTCCAGCGCCACCTTCGTGTTCAGCCCCGTCGCGATGACGGTGGTGCTGGGCGAGCTGGTGGGCTCGCGCATCAAGCATGCGTACCACCGCCTCACGACCACGCTGGCCGCGCGCAACGGCGTGACCGAGGCCACCTACATCGCCGAAGCGCTGATCCCGCTGATCGCCATCGGCCTGCCGCTGAGCCCCGTGGCGGCCGGCCCCGCCGCGCCGCTGTTCAACGCGCCGCCGGTGTTCACCATCGACTCGGCCACGGGCCAGACGCACAACCTGCACAACCTGCTGAACCACTGGGAGTTCCTGGGCTACGGCATGCTGGCCGTGGTGCTCGCGGCGCTGGTGGCCTACCCCTTCACGATGAACTTCGCGCGCCGCGCGGCGCTGTTCGTGTCGCGCAAGGTGAGCCACGAGGCGATCATCGCGACCTTCGTCGGGTTGATCGTGGTGATCAGCGTGTGGGAAGGCCAGCTGCTCGGCCTCCTGGTGATCCTCACGATGGGTTTGCTCGGCGGCCTGCTGTCGCGCGCCATCGGCTTCAACACGGGCGTGCAATTCATGGGCTACTACACGGCAGTGTTGACGGTGCCGGCGGTGATCAAGGCGTTCTCCTGATCGGCCGGCCGCACACCAGCAGCGCGTCCATGTGCCCAGGACACTGGGTGCTTCCCGCAGCGAAATCAAGGAGGAGGCCGCAGGCCGGGGGACATTCGCGGAGGGAAGTACCCGGTGGCCTGGGCACGCGCCCTGAACGCGACGGCAACCAGCGAGTCAGCGCTGCGATGCAGAGGGTTTCGGCGGCGTCTTCTTCTTCGCCGGCTCATCCCCACCGAACAGCTTCTCCACCTGCTGCCCCACACGCGCCCCGATCGCCGTGCCCACCCCCGGCAGCACCGCGCTGCCGACCGCCGCCCCCGCGAGCGCGCCGCCCGTCATCGACACCTCGGGCTCGGCCACGCTGCCGCCGATCTTGAGCGGCACGCCGACCACGCCGTCGACCAGGTCCACCGCCATCTCGCCCGACATCTGGCGGTTGAAGAGGCGCAGGTTGCCGCTCGCGGTGAGCACGCCCGAGCGCGCCTTGAGGTTCGTGTAGCGCATCACGATGCCGTCTTCGGTGCCCTGGGTGTCGAGCGTGCCCGTGAGCTCGTCCAGCGCCGTGGTGCCGCCGCGGCTGATGCCGGCGGTGGTCACGGCCTTGGCCAGGTCGAGCCGGGTCAACGTGGCGGGCTGCACCGAGAAGGTGGTGCGCGTGTGCAGGCTGCGGATCAGCGCGCCCACCTCGCGGGCCTCGGCCACCAGCGAGGTGTGGCCCGAGACCTTGCCCGCCACCGCCGAGCGGCGCCCGAAGGCCTGCACCAGCGCCTCGATGTCGACCTGCCGCGGATCGAGCTCGGCCGACACGCGCAAGCCCCGCCCCTCGGGCAGCACCTCGAGCCGCGCCTGCCCGTTCCACGTGCCGCCGCCCGCGTCGATGCGGGTGCGCCAGCGGTCTTCCGTGCCCTCGCGGTCCAGCCGCAGGCGCACGGGCGATGCGGCGCCGGCGCGCTCCAGACGCAGGTTGCGAGGGCGCCAGTTGTCGTCGAAGGCCACCTCGCCGTCGTAGGCCAGCGCGATGTCGCGGCGGTCGATCCAGACCACGTCGCGCCAGCGCACGCGCTCCACCGGCACGGGCGCCAGGGTCCAGGGCGCGGGCAGCGGCACGATGCGCTCGCTTTCCTGCGGCTCGGGGCCCTTGTCCCGGAAGGCGCGCACCGAGGCGCGCGGCAGCACCAGGCTTTCGAGCGCGATCTCGTCGATCGCCACCTCGCGGCGCAGCAGCAGCGGCCACAGGTGCAGCCGCACGCTCACGCGGCGCAGGGTGATGGGCTGGGGCTGGTCGGTCGCCAGTTCGGACAGCGCCAGCACGGGCACCGGCCACAGCGACCAGTGGGCGCCGCCCACGGTCAGCTCGACGCCGTAGCGCTGCGAGAAGCCGGCGGCGATGCGGGCGGCCACCTCGTCGTCGTCGGGCAGGCGTGCAGCCACCACGAGCGCCAGCGCGCCGATGCCCAGCAGCAGCACCGCCGCCGAGCCCAGAAGCCACCGCCGCACCGAAGGGAAGGTCATCGACCCAAGGTAGCACGCAAAGGCGACTGCGGTTGTCAGCCGTCGTCGCTATAGTGCCCTCGCACCCCCTGTATCGGAGACCCCTGCATGCGTATCTGGAAGAAAGACATCTCGGTCGAATCGCTGACCGCCAACCACGTGGGCACGGCCGTGGCCGCCCTGGGCATCGAATTCCTGGAGGTGGGCGACGACTTCATCCGCGCCCGCGTGCCGGTGGACGAGCGCACCCGCCAGCCCTACGGCATCCTGCACGGCGGCGTGTCGGTGGTGCTGGCCGAGACGCTGGGCTCCTGCGGCGCGCACTACTCGGCCCCCGAAGGCGACCGCGCCGTGGGCCTGGACATCAACGCCAACCACATCCGCTCGGCCACCAGCGGCTGGGTCATCGGCACGGCGCGCCCGGTGCACCGCGGGCGCACCACGCAGGTCTGGCAGATCGACCTGACGAACGAGGCGGGCGAGCTGACCTGCGTCTCGCGCATCACCATGGCGGTGCTGCAGCCGCGCTGAGCGCGGGCGCGCCCCCGGGGCGCTTCTTTTCTTTCTTCTCCCGCTGGTACGCCTCTTGCGGGTGGCACCCGTGTTCAGCACGGGGTGGATCGACCACAATCTCGCCCCAGGGAGCGCGTCGACCCCCCAACACACACCAACCGAGGAGAAGAAAACACATGTTCAACTGGACTGAAAAGCCGGTGTCCACACTGGCCAACGGCGCCGTCATCGCGCCCGACGAGCGGCTGCCCTGGCTGCAGACCGGCGCGATGGGCATCCAGCACGTGATCGCCATGTTCGGCGCCACGGTGCTGGCGCCGATCCTGATGGGCTTCAACCCCAACATCGCGATCCTGATGAGCGGCATCGGCACGCTCATCTTCTACCTCGTGACGGGCGGCAAGGTGCCCAGCTACCTGGGCTCGAGCTTCGCCTTCATCGGCGTGGTGATCGCGGCCAGCGGCTACGCCGGCAAGGGGGCCAACGCCAACATCGCGGTGGCGTTGGGCGGCATCGTGGCCTGCGGGGTGGTCTACATCCTGATCGGCGCCATCGTGCAGGCCGTGGGCACGGGCTGGATCGAGCGCTTCATGCCGCCCGTGGTCACGGGCGCCGTGGTGGCGGTGATCGGGCTGAACCTGGCGGGCATTCCCATCAAGAACATGGCGGCCAGCAACTTCGATTCGTGGATGCAGGCCGTGACCTTCCTGTGCGTGGGCCTGGTGGCGGTGTTCACGCGCGGCATGGTGCAGCGCCTCTTGATCCTCATCGGCCTGATCCTGGCCACGCTGGTCTACGCCGCGCTCACCAACGGCATGGGCCTGGGCAAGCCGGTCGACCTGAGCGGCATCGCCAACGCGGCCTGGTTCGGCCTGCCGACCTTCACGGCGCCGGTGTTCACGGCCAACGCGATGCTGCTGATCGCGCCCGTGGCGATCATCCTGGTGGCGGAAAACCTCGGCCACCTGAAGGCGGTGACGGCCATGACCGGCCGCAACCTCGACCCGTACATGGGCCGCGCCTTCATCGGCGACGGCATTGCCACGGTGGTGAGCGGCGCCGCGGGCGGCACGGGCGTGACCACCTACGCCGAGAACATCGGCGTGATGGCGGCCACCCGCATCTACTCGACGGCAGTGTTCGTGGTGGCGGCCTTCATTGCGCTCATCCTGGGCTTCAGCCCCAAGTTCGGCGCGCTGATCCAGGCCATTCCGCTGCCGGTGATGGGCGGCGTGAGCATCGTGGTGTTCGGCCTGATCGCCATTGCCGGCGCCAAGATCTGGGTCGACAACAAGGTCGATTTCTCGCAGAACAAGAACCTGATCGTGGCCGCCATCACGCTGATCATCGGCACCGGCGACTTCACGCTGAAGTTCGGCGACTTCGCGCTGGGCGGCATCGGAACCGCCACTTTCGGCGCCATCATCCTCTACGCCCTGCTGGGCCGTTCGCGCAACGCCTGAGCGCAGACAAAGTGAAACCTCGTGCAATAACTGTTGTGCGGGGTCAGTGAACGCGGCGCCGGTCACCGGGCTTTGGCCGGCGCCCGTTAGACTCCAACGCTTTTCGCACCGACGTTCACACACGTTTTCCAATGGCCGATGTTTCCGCCGCTCGTACCAAGGCGGTTTTCGAATTCAAGAGCGCCACACTGCCGCTGGTCGCAGTGATCCTCAAGACAGCCGACCTCGACGTGCTGGCCGAGGCGCTCGACGCCCAGTTGGCGGATTCGCCCGACTTCTTCGAGCAGGAGCCGGTGGTGATCGACCTCTCGATGCTGCAGGAACTGGCGGCCGAGGCCGACACTCCCGCCCCCGAGATCGACTTTGCCGCCCTGCGCAGCCTGCTGGCGCGCCACCAGACCCAGCCGATCGCCGTGCGCGGCGGCAGCCCCGAGCAGCATGCCGCGGCACGTGAAGCCGGCCTGTCGGTGGCCGCCATGCCCTCGGCCCCCGCGCCCCGCCCGCCGGCCCCGCCCGCCGAGGCGCCTGCGGCCTCCGAGGCCCCGCAGATCGTGCGCGAGCTGCCGGTGCCGGCCAACGGCACGCTGCTGATCGACAAGCCGCTGCGCTCGGGCCAGCAGATCTACGCGCGCGGCGGCGACGTGGTGGTGACCGCCATCGTGAGCTTCGGCGCCGAAGTCATCGCCGACGGCAACGTGCATGTGTACGCGCCGCTGCGCGGCAAGGCCATTGCCGGCGCGCGCGGAAACACCGAGGCGCGGATCTTCTCGACCTGCATGGAAGCGCAGCTGGTGGCCATTGCGGGCATCTATCGCACGAACGAAGTGCCGCTGCCCGAGCCCGTGCTGGGCAAGCCCGCCCAGGTGCGCCTGGACGGCAAAAAAATAGCGATCGACGCGATTCCCTGATGAAAAACCAGGAACGCGGCAGCGCTGAGCATCAATCGACAACTGAATCGAAACAAGAAGGAATGGCGATGGCCAAAATTGTGGTGGTGACCTCGGGCAAGGGCGGCGTCGGCAAGACGACCACGAGCGCCAGCTTCGCGTCGGGCCTTGCGCTCGCCGGCAAGAAGACGGCCGTGATCGACTTCGACGTGGGCCTGCGCAATCTCGACCTGATCATGGGCTGCGAACGCCGTGTGGTGTACGACCTGATCAACGTGATCCAGGGCGAGGCCAACCTGAGCCAGGCGCTCATCAAGGACAAGCAGTGCGACAACCTGTTCGTGCTGGCCGCCTCGCAGACGCGCGACAAGGAAGCCCTGTCGCAGGAAGGCGTCGAGAAGATCCTGAACGACCTGTCGGCCATGGAGTTCGACTACATCATCTGCGACTCGCCCGCGGGCATCGAGACCGGCGCCATGATGGCGATGCACTTCGCCGACGAGGCGCTGATCGTCACCAACCCCGAAGTCTCTTCGGTGCGCGACTCGGACCGCATCCTGGGCATGCTCAGCAGCAAGACCAAGCGCGCCAAGGACGGCGGCGAGCCGATCAAGGAGCACCTGCTGATCACCCGCTACAACCCGAACCGGGTGGCCGGCGGCCAGATGCTCTCGCTGGAAGACATCCAGGACATCCTGCGCATCAAGCTGATCGGCGTGATCCCCGAGTCGGAAAGCGTGCTGCACGCCTCCAACCAGGGCGTGCCCGCCATCCACGACAAGGACACCGACGTGGCCCAGGCGTACAGCGACGTGGTCGCGCGCTTCCTTGGCGAAGACAAGCCGATGCGCTTCGTCGAAGCCGAGAAGCCGGGCTTCTTCAAACGGATTTTCGGGAGCAAGTAGGCATGTCGTTTCTTTCGTTCCTGCTTGGTGAGAAGAAGAAGACTGCGAGCGTCGCCAAGGAGCGCCTGCAGATCATCCTCGCTCACGAGCGCTCCAGCCTCAGCGGCAAGAAGCGCCCCGATTACCTGCCCGAGCTCCAGCGCGAGCTGGTGGCGGTGATTTCCAAGTACGTGTCGATCAACGCCGACGACATCAAGGTGCACCTGGAAACCCAGGACAACCTCGAAGTGCTGGACATCAAGATCGAACTGCCCGATCCGGTTCCGGCGCGCTGAGCGCCAGAACCCCGATCAACCGGCTCACGCCGGTTGATCCGGGGCCGCAGCGGGCAGCGCCTCCAGCCGCTGCGTCCACGCGCGGGCCTTGTCCTCGTCGAAGAGCGGACTTTCGCGGTCGCCGTAGAACTGCGCCGCCAGAGATTCCACGCAGGCGCGCTGGCTCTCCAGGTTCTCTTCGCAGTCATCGAGCGCGGCGCCGGTGAGCAGCCAGCGCTCGGCGGCCGCCCCGTCTTCCGGCGCGCCCTGACCCTGCATGCGCATCCAGCCCAGCTCGTAGCAGGCCCAGCCCTGCTGGCGCTGCGTACTGTCCTCCGCCACCTTCTGCAGCGCGTAGAGGGCTTCGGCGTACAAGGCCTTCACTTCCGTTTCTCCCTGGCCCTGTTCGGCCAACGCCCCTGCGTGCAGGCACAGCGTGCGACCGAGCTGCATCGTGGCGCTGACGTCGCCGGCTTCGTGGCCACGGCGGAAGTAGCCGATCGCGCGGGCCAGGTCGGGCTCTCCCGGTTCGCCGAGCTTGTACGCCAGGCCGAGGTTGTAGAGCGCCATCGTGTTGTTCTGCTTGGCGGCCCGTTCGTAGTGCCGCATGCCGCCTTCCAGGTCGCGCTCGCCCCCCTCGCCTTCGCTCAGCATGTAGCCGAGATGGGCGTGCGTGGCGGCGTCGTCCTCGCCGCCATGGGCGATGGCGTGCAGCAGCCACGCGCGCGCCAGGGCGGGTTCGGCGCCGAGGCCGGCCGTGTCCCAGCGCAGCATCTTCGAGAGCTCGCACATCGCCACGGGCAGGCCCTCGGGTGAGGCGGTCGCGGGAGCGTCGCCGGGCGCGCGCACGCCGGCGGCGTGCGCCATCCAGCGCAGGGCTTCGCGCGGGTCGGGCTCGATGCCCTCGCCGTCGCGCAGATGGCAGGCCAGCTCGTAGGCGGCCCGCAGGTCGCCGGCGGCATGGCGTGCGGCCATGTGCTCGGCGTGCGCCTGCTCGCGGCCGTCGGCGTGCAGCCAGACGTACAGGCCGGTGTCGTTGCGCGCGGCCTGCACCGGCTCGCCCGCGCTCCAGCGCTTGCACAGGTCCGAGCGGACCACCGTGGACATCCAGCCGTCGGCGACCGACACCGCGGTGGAAATCCACGGATAGGCCTGCGGGTGCAGCACGGCGCCATCGGCGCGCAGCACGCCCACGGCGAGTTGCCCCTTCTCGACCTTCGCGGCGCGCGGCACCGGATCGGCGACCAGCCAGCCGATGTCCTGCGTGCCCCAGGCCAGCGGCTGGAGCGTGCGGTGCCGGCACGGCACCAGCTCGCGGCCGGCGGCCACGTCGTAGATGCCGCGCAGCCACGGCGCGTTCTTCGCCGTGCGCCCGCCCTTGGACGCCACGCGCACCAGGTCGCGCCGGACCATGGCGTGCCCGCGCTCCTCGCCGGTCAGCGGCTCCAGGGTTTCGAAGCGGCCGTAGTCGAAGGGCACGAGCACGCGGCCCTGCCCGTCGACGAGGCCGCACAGGCCGTCGGCGCGTTCCACGGCGAAGCGCTTCGGCCGGGCCGGGGTGCCGCGCTCGTTCGACGGATCGTTGTCTTCGGTCGTCAGGATCTCGATCGGGTATTCCTCGAGCAGGTCGACCTGTTCGTAGACCGGCTCGATCGCGACGCGGCCTTGCGCGTCGAGCAGCCCGCTCTTGCCCTCGCGCTTGGCGTCGAAGCCCTCCCAGTCGTGGCGCCACTGAAGGCTTTCGAAATGCGGCGGCACGGCCCATTCGCCGTCCGCGCGCACCAACCCCCAGCCGCCCTCGTCGCCGCGCGCCGGGGCGAGGCCGAAAGGCGTGAAGTCTTCGGCTTCTTCGAACCGGGGCGAAATCGTCCACTGGCCCTGCAGGTCGATGTACCCGATGCGCTCGCCCGCGCGGGCGCGCACCCGGCCTTCGACAAAGCTCCAGACCTCGTCGACCGAGGGCGCCAGCAGCCAGCTACCGTCGGTGCGCAGCAAGCCGACGTGGTCGCCGACCAGGGCCGTGGCAACGTCGCCCTCGAAGGCCCAGACCTCGTCGAGCTGCGGTTCGAGCAGCACGCGCGGCGCCTCGGCGTCGGCATGCAGCAGGCCGGAGCGCTCGCCCTGCGAGATCCAGAGCAGGCGCGGATCGTCCGCGCCGGCGTAGCGGATGTCGTCCCACGCGGGCTCGACCACGGTGGTGCGCTGGCTGCGCCCGTCGTCGTCGTACACCACGCGCATCACGCCCCAGCGGCCGTCGACCTCGAAGCGCCAGAGGTCCTCGCCCAGGTGGTTGTCGTAGTCGGGGCGTTCGCCGTCGTCTTCCTCCTCGGGCTCGAAGTCGGCAAAGCGCTCGTCGCGCGGCGCCTCGTAGCCGTCGAAGTACGGATGCGACATCCCACCGAAGCCGAACTGCCAGGCCCAGGCCTCCCAGTCCGCGAAGCGCTGGATGCCCAATGCCGCGTCCACGCCCGGGTGGTTGCCGCTGTCGATGCAGCGGCGCACCTCGGCCCACAGTTCATTGCACTCGCGGCGGTTGCGTTCGATGAAGCCCTCGCCTTCCGTGTCTCCGCCCAGCCAGGACAACTCGTCGAGGTTGGCGGAGAAGCGCGGCGCGCTGCCCTCCGGCGTCTCGTCGATCAGCTCGGCCAGGTGCAGCGCCACGGCCTCGAACTGCAGCGCGATCTGCGGCAGCGTGTGCAGCATCGGGTGCCGTTCGACAAAGGCGTGCAGCTGCCGGATGCGCGCGAGCGCGGCGTGCGCGTCGCTGGCGAGGTTGTCGGTGCCCGCATCGCTGAAGACGCGCTGGTGGTCGATGGCATCGCCGGCCGCGCCATCGGCCAGCAGGAGCTGCCAGAGCACGGGGAAGTTGTTGTTGGCTTCGGCGATTTCGTCGGCCGATGCTTCTTCGGTGTCGGGAAGACTGTGTTCGAGATAGAGCCAGGAACGATTGCCCATGTGTGGTCGGTGCGTGTGTCGTCCATGGCGAAGGCCATGGGTGGCGCCCAGTTTAGGGGCGCCGTTTCACGCGCACGTGACCGCCGGCCGCTACGCCAGGAACTGCGTGACCTGCGCGAGCACGGCCTGCTCCTTGAGGATGCGGCGATGGCCCCAGCCCTGCGTGGGAAAGAGCCGCGCGCCGACGATCGCATCGCGAAAGGCCTCGGCGTCGGCGAAGCGGTTCACGCGGTCGTCGCGGTCATGCACGATGAGCGTCGGCTGCGCGATGCGCGGGCCCACGGCGGCGGGCTCCAGCTGCTGCATCAGGATGCCCTCGCGCGCCTCGATCAGGCGCTGCATGCCGGCGCGCGTGCGCTCGCTGAGGCCGAACACCTGCGCGAAGTAGCGCGTGTACTCGCGCGGCGACGCGGGGGGTGCCAGCAGCACCAGCCGCTGCGCCGGCAACCCGCGCCCCGCCGCATAGGCCAGTGCATTGGCCCCCAGCGAATGCGCGACCGCCGCGCGCAGCACATGCCCGTCGGCACCGAGCCGCGCCGCCACGTAGTCGATGGCGCGCGCGAACTGCGGCAGGTTGCTGGCCGTGCCCGCGCTGCGGCCGTGCGCCGGCATCTCCAGCAGCACGGGCCGCAGGCCTTGCGCAGCCACGGCCTGCGCCAGCGGCAGCATCTGGCCCGCGTGGCCGCCCCAGCCGTGCACCAGCAGCACGACCGGCGCCGACTCGGCGCCCGAGTCCTGTGCGGCCAGGTGGTAGATGCCCAGGTTCGCGTCTTCGAAGGACCAGGCCTCGCGGCGCCAGTCGGTACCGGGCTGCTGGCCGCGGTACAGCCATTTGGGCGGCAGCGGCGTGCCGAACACGCGGTAGGCCGCGCGCACGCCGAGCGCGGGCCACAGGCGCTGCGAGGCGCCGAGGCCGAAGCGCATCGCGCGCATCAGCGGGCTGGCGCTGTAGTAGCCCACGGGGGCGGTGGTGTGGGTGGTGGTGGTCATGGGGAAGGCTTTCGTTCAGGGGCTCAGTACCAGACCCAGTCCTGGTTGCTGCGCGGCAGGCTGCGCAACGTGTCCTGCACGCCGCGCACACCGAGGAGCACCGCGTAGGCGGCGAGAAAGAGGGCAATGATCAGCATGGTGCTTCTCCTTTTTATCGCACGGTGGTGCGAAATTGAGGCAAACGAAGAGGCGGTGGCCGTCGTCTGCGGGTGCGCCTCAGGCGCGGTAGCTGGAAAGAAGGCGCTGCCAGGTCTGGCCCGCGCGCTCGGCCGCATGCCCGTCGCGCAGGAAACGCGCGTCGTGCAGCTGGTTCATCATGATCCCGTTGATCTCGCTCACGAGCTGGGCCGGGTCGGTGTCGGCCTGGAGCTCGCCCGTCTCGACCGCCTGCAGCACCGTGCGGCGCAGCGCGGCACGCCAGCGCGTGATCTCGTCGAAGAGCAGGTCGCGCAGCTCGCCTTCGCGGTCGTCGAACTCGAAGGCGCCGGCCACGTAGAGGCAACCGTTCTGCGCTTCGACGTCGCGCGTGCGGGCGATCCAGCGCGCGACGATGTCGTTCAGGCGGGGCAGGCCCTTGGGCTTCTGCATGGCGGGCACGAACACCTCGGCCAGGAAGCCGCGGCCGTACTCCTCGATGACGGCCTTCTGCAGCGCCTCGCGCGACCCCACGCGCGAGAACACACCGCTCTTGGACAGCCCCAGCCGGCTCGCCACGGCCTGCAGCGAGATCGCCTCCAGCCCCTCGGCCAGCGCGAGGTGCATCGCCGCGCCGACGATGGCGGCGCGGGTGAGTTCGCTTTTCTGGGTCTTGGCGTCCATGCGGCGAACTTTAGCACAGTCGTGCGAAATATCAACCTTCCCACGCAGAAGGGCCTCATAGATGTTTTGCTCATGTGAAACCAACAAACGCATCGTTCCCCGCATAAGCGCTTCTGCCGAGAATCGCCGGTCGGCCCCGACCCGGGGTCCGGACCTCTTTTCACCTCCTGCGCGCCCGATGAACTTTCAACAACTGCGCTCGGTACGCGAGGCCGTTCGTTGCGGCTTCAACCTGACCGAGGTCGCCCACACCCTTCACACCTCGCAGCCCGGCGTGAGCCGGCAGATCCGCGAACTCGAGGAAGAACTCGGCATCGAGCTCTTCGTGCGGGCCGGCAAGCGGCTCACGGGCCTCACCGAGCCCGGCGGGCACGTGCTGCCGATCATCGAACGCATGCTGATGGAAAGCAGCAACCTCAAGCACGCGGGCCAGGAGTTCGTGGCGCAGCAAAGCGGCCTGCTCTCGGTGGCGGCCACGCACTCGCAGGCGCGCTATGCGATGCCGGTGGCGGTGCAGGAATTCCGCGCGCAGTTTCCGAACGTGAAACTGCACCTGCACCAGGGCTCGCCCAAGCAGATCGCGCAGATGCTGCTCGACGGCGAGGCCGACGTGGGCATTGCCACCGAGGCGCTGGGCGACTACCCGCAGCTGGTCGCCCTGCCCTGCTACCGCTGGACGCACTCGGTGATCGTGCCGCCCGGGCATCCGCTGCTCGACGCGCCGCTCACGCTGGAGGCGCTCACGCAACACCCGCTGATCACCTACGACACCGGCTTCACGGGCCGCTCGCGCATCGACGAGGCCTTCGAGCAGCGCGGCCTGCAGCCCAACATCGTGCTGGCCGCGATGGACGCCGACGTCATCAAGACCTATGTGCAGCTGGGCTTGGGCGTGGGCATCGTCGCCGGCGTGGCCTACGAGGCCGAGCGCGACACGCAGCTGCGCGCGCTCGATGCGGGGCGGCTGTTCGGCATCAACCTCACCAAGCTGGCGGTGCGACGCGGCACCTACCTGCGCAAATATGTCTACGCGTTCATCGAGTCGTTTGCGCCGACATTGACGCGCGCGATTGTCGAGAAGGCCTTGGGCGACGAGGTCAAGGTGTCTCACTACGAGATTTAGCTCAAGCGCAACGAAATCGACACTTCCGGCTCCAGGGTTGAAAAGAATGCGCGCAGCTTCACACAAGCGGCGTACATTCGGGTTAATTCCTTGGCTCCCGGAACGGATCAGCAATGGCATCGACTTCGCAGCAGCAGCAGCAACTACAGGCCACCCGGGCCGCCCAAAAGGCGGCCGATGCAGCGGAGAAACGCGAACGCCTGAAACGTGCCCTGCCCGCCACGGTCGAGCTGCTGCAAAGCCGCCAGGCCGATCGCATCGACGATCGCGACATCGACGCGTACGTCGATCTCAACTGGCTCGAATGGCATGGCGGCGGTTTGCGCCTCACCATCACCGGGCGCAACGTGTGCGCCCAGTCGGCCGCCACCGCGGTGGCCTGACACCCTCCTCCCCAAAGAAAAACCGCCACAGTCCCCTGTGGCGGTTTTTGCATGTGCGTGACGTGAACGCGGTGCGAAGGCTTACTGACCCGCAATGATCTGCGCGATGAGGCCGGTGGCAATGGCCGCGAGCACATAGTCGCCGCCCACACCCACCCACTGGTAGCCGCGCGGCGGCTGCTGCAGGCGGTAGGCGCGCCAGTCGTTCACCACGTAGTTGCGGCCCCGGTACTCGGTCGGCACGCGGCCGCCGCGACGCCACTCGGTGTGCGGCTGCGGGAAGCCCCGGCGGTCGAACTGGCGGCCGTCGCGGAAGTCCTGGTCGCCGCGGTAGCCGGCGTGGGGGCCGCGGTGCGAACGGTGATCGTCGCGCTGGTCATAACGACCGCCGCCAGGACGGTGGTCATCGCGCTGCTCGTAGCGCCCGCCGCCCGGGCGTTGGTCGTCGCCCCGGCGATCTTGCGCCAGCGCGCTGCCTGCTGCCAGGGACATTGCGAGCGCCGCAACGGCGGCAGTGGTGAAGCGCTTGGTACGGAAGATCATCTGGAACTCCTTTGGTGTGTCTGTGATGACGCTTCCATTCTGGGCAGCGCGTGTGTCTGCTTCGGGTGCGTCAGGTCACCGTCAGATGAAATCCGGTAAGCGCAGGTATCTCCGCGGCGTGTTGTCCTGCACGCGCGTGACGTACTTCACGCGGGCGCGTAGCGGTTCACCACCATGCCGCAGTCGTAGGCCCTCGATCCGAGCAGGCGCAGCGCGTGGCCATGGCGCGTGTCGTGGAACACCGAGCGGCCCGCGCCGACGGCCGTGGGGTTCACGAAGAACTGGAACTCGTCGACCAGCCCTGCCGACGTGAGCGACGACGCGAAACCAACACCGCCGATGGTGAGGATGTCCTGGCCCGGCTGGTGCTTGAGCGCATTCACTTCGTCGGCCATGGCACCGCGTGCGATGTCGGTGCGCTCCCAGCGCGAGGCCTGCAGCTTGTTGGTGAGCACGACCTTGCGTGCGTCAACCACCCGCTGGGCAAAGGCGTAGTCGGGGTTCGCCGGAAAGCGCGTCGCGGCGCGGCCCCAGTGGTCGAGGTAGCCCTCTTCGATGATCTTGCGGCTCAGCAGGAGCGTGTCGACGCCCGCGAACACGGCGTTGAAGTCACGCTTGAGCGCCGCGTCCCAGCGCCACCGGTCGCCCCAGCCCCACAGCTGCCAGTCGAGGTCGCCGTTGGCCGGCGAGACGAACCCGTCGACCGACATCTGCATTTGCACGATGAGCTTTCGCATCGGAGTCTCCTTCAGGTCGCTTGCGCAAACCGATCTCGAAATGCAAGCAGTTTCAGTATTCTCAAACCGATGCGAAAATACAAGCAGTTTCTTGAACCCGCGGAATCCCGATGGCCATCCAGCAGAAGTCCCTGTGCCCGATCAACCTCGCGCTCGAAGTCGTCGGCGACCGCTGGAGCCTGCTGATCGTTCGCGACCTGATGTTTGCGGACAAGCGGCACTTCCGCGAGTTCCTGCAGTCCGAGGAAGGCATCTCCTCGAACATCCTCACCGAGCGGCTGAACACGCTGGTCGAACACGGCGTGCTCAGCAAGACCGACGACCCCACGCACAAGCAGAAGGCGCTCTACAGCCTCACGCCGGTGGGCATCGACCTGCTGCCGGTGATCACGCAGCTCGGCATCTGGGGGCGCAAGCACCGGCCGGTGACGGCCGAGAGCGGCGCGCCCGCGGCCGCGCTGGAAAAAGGCGGGCCGGCGCTGCAGAAGAAGATGCGGGCCGCGCTGCGCAAGGCGCACCTGGGCGGCAGGTAAGGCCCTACCCGCCCACCGTGCTGTTCGCCGCGTCGGCACGCACGCGGCCCTGCGCCTCCAGCGCATCCACCGGCGGCAGGTCGAGTTCGATCCACGCGCCGTGTGCGCGTGCGAGGTCGAAGGTGCCGGTCGATTGCGGCCGGTCGGTGTGCAGCACCAGCGCGTAAGGGCCCTCGCCGCGCACGGCGAGGCGCTGCGCGAGCGCGTCGCCGCCCAGCTCCGCCGCCGGGGCGCGGTCGCGCGGTGACGACAGCACGAGCACGCTGCTTCCCAATGCGATCACCGCCACGCGCACCTGGCTGGCGGGCACGGCCACGGGCTCGCCGATGTGCGTGGCCGTGTCGTCGGACACGGTGCCCAGCAAGGCGCGGTAGCGCGCCAGCGTGGCGTCGAGGTCGCGCACGGCAATGGCCAGGCTGGCCACGCCGAGCACGCCGTTGGGATGCACGCGCGCGGCGCCCTCGGGCACGCGCAGGGCGCGCCGCGTGAGGTCGCCGCACAGGAACGGCAGGTCGGCTGACGGCGCCCGCGCGGTCTGCCAGCGCAGGTGTTCGCCGTCGGGGCGCACGCGCCCGCCGTCAAGCGGGCCTTCGAGCACGAGGCCGCGTGCCTTCGCATCGGCCACGGTGACGGCGGTGTCGCGCGGCAGCAAGGCGAAATCGACGATGCCTTCGCCGTGCCGCTGCAGCAGCTGCCACCAGCGCTCGGCGGGCGCGGGTTCGCGCCACGCGATGAGTTCGAAGTAGCTGCCATCGCTGAACACGACGAGTGCGTTGTGCGTGCTGCGACCCGGATGGTCGCCGCCGCGCAGCACGTGGAAGCCGAGCGCGGCGTAGTCGGCGATGGCGCGTTCGAGGTCGTGCACGGCGATCACGACGTGGTCGAGGGTCAGGGGCATGGTGAAGGTCTTCCTCGCGGCAAAGGAGTCGTCGTGGTCAGGAGGCGGTGCGGGCAGCGCCCTCGCCGCCCAGGTAGGCATCGCGGATGCGCGCGTCGGCCAGCAGCGCACGCGCCGGGCCCGAGAGCACGATGCGGCCCGTCTGCAGCACGTAGCCGTGGTGCGCGATCTGCAGCGCGAGGCTGGCGTTCTGCTCGACCATGAAGACCGAGACGCCCTGCGCGTTGATGCGCGCGATGAGCTCGAGCACCTTGTCGACGTACAGCGGCGACAGGCCCATGGTGGGCTCGTCCATGCACAGCAGCTGCGGCCGGCCCATGAGCGCGCGCGCCATGGCCACCATCTGCTGCTCGCCGCCCGAGAGCGTGCCGGCCAGGAAGCCCAGGCGCTGCGCCACGCGCGGGAACAGCTCGAGCATGCGTTCCAGGTCGTCGGCCACGGCCGCGCGGTCGCGGCGCGCATAGGCGCCCATGAGCAGGTTCTCGCGCACGGTCATCGCGGGGAACAGGCGACGTGCCTCGGGCACCGAGCCGATGCCCTTGCGGATGATCTGCGGCGTGCTCAGGCCCAGCGTCGATTCGCCGTTGAAGCGGACCTCGCCCGAACGCGGCTTGAGCAGGCCGAGCACGATCTTCATCGTGGTCGACTTGCCGCTGGCGTTGCCGCCGAGCAGGCTGACGATCTGGCCCTTGCGCACCTCGATGTCGAGATCGAAGTGCGCCTGCACGGGGCCGTAGAAGCTGTTGACCTTCTGGAGCTGCAGCAGAGGCGCAACCGCACTCGCCGGCGCCTGCGTGACGGCGCGTTCAGGCAGATCGTCGTTTCTCCCTTCTCCCCAGAGGGAGGAAGGCGACAGGCCGGTGCGCGCGACGGTGGCGATCATGCGGGCACCGCTTCTTCCTGCGCTTCGCCGACCTGGCGATGGCCGAGGTAGGCCTCGATCACCGCGGGGTCGTTGCGCACGTCGTCGGGCAGGCCTTCGGCGATCTTGCGGCCATCGTCGAGCACGGCCACGCGGTCGGACAGCTGCATCACGAGGTCGAGCTTGTGCTCGATCAGCAGGATGGTCTGGCCGCGCGCCTTGAGGCCGCGAATGATCTCCAGCATCTCGGCCGTCTCGCTCTCGTTCATGCCGGCCGTGGGCTCGTCGAGCAGCAGCAGGCGCGGCCGCAGCGCGAGGGCACGCGCGATCTCCACGCGGCGGCGGTTGGCGTACGAGAGGCTGTAGGCCGGATGGTCGGTGCGCGGCGTGAGGCGTTCGCCGAAGAGCGCGATGATCTCGCGCGCCCCGTCGCGCAGGGCTTCTTCCTCGCGCCGCACCGCCCCTGGCTGCACCAGCGCGAGCGCCAGCTCGGCCAGCGCCCCGAGGCCCGGCACACCGCCCACACGTGGTTTCACGGCGCGCAGCCGCGTGTGCGCGCCGACCAGCACGTTGTCGAGCACCGAGAGGTTCGCGAACACGCGCCCGTGCTGGAAGGTACGCGCCAGGCCGCGCTGTGCGAGCTCTTGCGCGGGCAGGCCGGTGATATCGTGGCCGTCGAAGCGCACCTGCCCGGCGTCGGGCTTGTCGAGGCCGGTGACGAGGTTGAACAGCGTGGTCTTGCCGGCACCGTTCGGGCCGATCACGCTCAGCAGTTCGCCCTCGCCCACCTGCAGGTCGACGGCGTTGACGGCCGTGAGCCCGCCGAAGCGGCGCACGAGGCCGCGGACCTCAAGCAGCGACGGCATCGGCGACCTTCGCCTTCGAGTTCACGAGCTTCACCTCGGCGCGAATGGCCTGCGGGTTGCGCAGCAGATTGAGGATGGGGCAGTTGCGCTCCACCGCCTCGAACAGCGCGTCGATCTCTTCGCGGCTGGCGGGCGAATCGATGTGCACGGTGTAGCCGATCTCGTGCGGCCAGATGGGCGTCTGCTCGTGGCCCGGCTTGCCGCCGCGCGGGTCGATGACACCCGTCACCTCGACCTCGAGGCTTTCGAGCGGCACCTGGCGTTCGGCCGCCTGGATCAGGAAGATGTGCGTCACGCAGGTGCCGAGCACGCCCAGCTGCAACTCGGGCGAACTCGGGCCGAGGTTGTAGCCCGCGAAATCGGGCGGGCTGTCGCTGATCACCTGGTGCTCGCGGATGCGCAGGCGGCGCACGCCGCTGCGGCCTTCGGCGCGCACGCTGGCCTTGAGCTGCGAGGGCTGTGCGGTGCCGGCCGCGACGGCGGCGTTGCGGGCCAGCACGGCGGCGCGTTTCTCGGCGAGGTAGTCGTTGAGGTGGCTCATGGTGTTTGGTGGTTCTTTCAGACGGTGCCGAGCAGGCCTTGGGGACGGAAGCGGATCAACAGAAGCAGTGCCACGCCGTAGATCAACATGCGGTACTCGGCCGTCACGCGGAACAGCTCGGGCAGGCTCACGAGCGCGACCGCGCCGAGCAATGCGCCGCTGATGTTCCCGAGCCCGCCGAGGATCACCATGGTGAGCGCGAGGATCGAGATCTGCGAGCCGAAGGTCTCGTGGTTGATGTACGAGTACATGTGCGCGGTGAAGGCGCCGCTCACGCCCGCCGCGAAGCCGCCGAAGCCGAAGGCCAGCGCCTTGTAGCGGTCGGGGCTCACGCCGTAGGCGCGCGCGGCCACTTCGTCCTCGCGCACCGCGCGGAAGGTGCGGCCCAGGTGCGAGCGCAAGAGGCGCCACTGCAGCAGGGCCAGCAGCACCAGCGCACCGAACGAGGCCCAGTAGATCGCCTCGTTCGACGACGCATCGCGACCGAACAGCGACAGCGGCGGAATCCCCGAGACACCGATGGGCCCGCGCGTGAGGCTTTCCCAGTTGAGGATGGTGAGCGCCACGATCTCGCCGATGCCCAGCGTGGCGATCGACACGTAGTGCCCGCGCAGCCGGAAGGCCGGAAAGATCAGCGCCGTGCCGATCAGCGAGGTGAGCACGCCCGCGGCCACGATGCCCGTGCCCACCGGCAGGTGCAGGTCGAGCACCAGCAGCGACGAGGCATACGCACCGATGGCCAGCAGCCCCGCGTGGCCCAGTGAGATCTGGCCAATGGTGCCGGCCACCAGCGTGAGGCTCAATGCGAGCGCACCGTAGAGCCACGCGTTGGTGAGCGTCTGCAGCACATAGGGCGACGGATCGAACAACGGCAGCAGCACGGCCGCGGCGAACAGCGCGAGCAACAGGCGCGGCGGCACGCGCCACGGCTTGCTCGGTGCGATGAAGGTGCCGGTGAGCGGCTCGGGCGGCAGCGCGCGCTGGCGACCGAACAGGCCGTTGGGCTTCCACACCAGGATGACCAGCAACAGCGCGAACGCAAACAGGTTGCGGTACGGCGTGCCGAGAATGGCCACGCCATAGCTTTCGATGAGCCCCAGCAGCAGGCTGCCGACGATGGCGCCCGGCACGTTGCCCACGCCGCCGACCACGGTGGCCACCACGCCCTTGAGCGTGGCCTGGAAGCTCATCGCCGGGCTGATGTTGTTGTAGTACATGCCCACCAGCAGGCCCGAGAGCCCGCCCAGCGCGGCGGCGATGGCGAACACAGTCTGGTTCACGCGGTTCACGTCCACGCCCATCTGCTGCGCGGCGTCGCGGTCCTGCGCGGTGGCGCGCACGGCCCAGCCGAGCTTCGTGAAACGCAGGAAGCCGAACAGCACGGCCGCGCTCGCGATGCCGATGCCCGCAATCAAGAGGTCGAGCGCGCCGATGGTGCCGGTGCCGATCTGCAGGCGCCAGTCGGGCAGCTGCGTGGGCAGCGCGCGCGGGTCGGGGCTGAACACCAGCTGCACGAGGATGTCGAGCACGAAGCTGATGCCGATGGTGGCCAGCAGCGGCGCGATGCGCGCGGCGCCCTGCAGCGGCCGCAGGCCCACGCGCTCGATGAGCATGCCGAGCGCGCCCGAGCCGATCACCACCAGCGCGATGGTGATGGGCAGCGGCGTGTGCAGGTAGGTGATGCTCGCCCAGCCGATGTACGCGCCCACGGTGTAGACCGAGCCGTGCGCGAAGTTGATGAGGTGCGAGACGCCGAAGATCAGCGCGAGCCCGACCGCCAGCAATGCATAGATGTTGCCGATGATCAGGCCGTTGACCGTGTGGTCGAAGAAGGAGGTGAAGCTCATCTACTTGGCCGATGCCAGCGCCGCCGCCTTCTCGTCGATCTGCGCCCACTTGCCGTCCTTCACCACCAGGTTGACGCTCTTCACGCCGATCACGCGGCGCGTCTGCGCGTCGAAGGTGGCCTTGCCGAAGATGACGCTGGGCACGTCCTTGATCTTGTAGAACGCGTCGCGCACGGCCTTGCGGTCGGCCTTGGGGCCGGCTTCGCGCAGCGCGGCGGCCGCATACACCACGGCGTCGTAGGCATAGGCGTTGAAGGCGTCGGGTTCCTTGCTGTACTTGGCGCGGAAGCTCTTCACGAAGGCCTGCACTTCGGTGCGCGGCTCCTCGGGGAAGAAGGCGGTGTTGGTGTGGATGCCGTTCACGGCCGCGCCGCCGAGCTCGATGAACTTGGGCGAGTAGACCGAGCCCACGGCGGCGATCGGCTGCTTCAGGCCCACGCTGCGCACCTGGCCCGCGATGAGCGCGCCGTCGGGGTAGTACGAGATGAGCACCACGCCGTCGGGGTTGGCGTCGCGCACGCGCACCAGGGTCGAGCGGAAGTCCTTCTCGTCGGGCTGGTAGCCCTCGGCAATGGCGAGCTGCGCGCCGCGCTCCTGCGCGGCCTTCACGAGCACGTCCTTGCTGGTGCGGCCCCAGTCGGTGTTCAGGAAGAGCACGGCGATGCGCTTGAAGCCCAGCGTCTTCACGGCGAGGTCGGCCAGCAGCGGCTGCGCGTCGGCCTGGCTGATCGAGGGGCTCCAGATGTAGTCGCCGCCCTTGGTGAAGTCGGGGTGCGAGTTGGTGAAGCCCAGCTGCACGAGGCCCGCGCGCTGGTAGATGGGCGAGGCGGCCATCGAGGCGGGGCTGGAGAAGTCGCCCAGTTCGATGAGCACGCGCTTGTCGTTCACGAGCTTCTGCGCAATGGCGACGGACTGGCGCGGGTCGCTCTGGCTGTCCTCGAAGTTGTAGGCCAGCGGCCGGCCGTGGATGCCGCCCTGCGCGTTGATGTGCTCGAGCGCAAGGTCGAAGCCGGCCTTCCACTGCGCGCCGTACTGCGCGTTCTGTCCGGTGAGCGGACCGCTCACGCCGAACCACACGGGCTCGCCGCTGGCGGGTGCGGCCCAGGCCGCGAGCGGCGCGGTGAGCAAGGCGGCGGACAGTGCGACCGCATGGCGCAGGAAACGATGGCGGGTGAACAGCGGCGGCATGGGGCGGACCTCGGTGGCAGTGAAGGGATGTGCAGGGCCGCGATTCTTCGCCGCTGTCCCGGCGCCGGGAAGGAACGAAAACGGAGAGGCTTATGCGCTTTCCGAGCAAGCGAAGGGGCAAGCGCCAACGGCCGCACGGCCTCGTTTAAGCTGCGCGCCACATGAAGCGACGCCACCTCCTCCAGATGCTCGCCGGCGTGCCGGCCACCGCCCTGCTGCTCTCCGCGTGCGGCAAACGAAAGGCCTCAGCCAACGCGTTGAAGCCCGATGCCCGCGTGCTGGCGCTGGGCGACAGCCTGACCTTCGGCTACGGCGCGTCGCCCGAGACGGCGTGGCCCGCGAAGCTGGGCGAGCTCACGGGCTGGCAGGTCGAGAACGCGGGCGTCAACGGCGACACCTCGGCGGGTGCGCTGGAGCGCCTGCCCGCACTGCTGGCCGCCGGCAGCTACGACGCGATCCTGATCGGCATCGGCGGCAACGACATGCTGCGCGGCGTGTCGCCCGCCAGCACGCGCGAGAACCTCGCGACGTTGATCGAGCAGGCGCGCGCGCACACCTCGCACGTGGCGGTGCTCGCCACGCCGGCGCCCGATGCGATGCGCGCGGTGGTCGGCTCGCTCAGCGATGCGCCGTTCTACGAAGAGGTCGCGAAGTCGGGGCAGGCGTTGCTGGTCGCCGGTGTGTATTCGGGCGTGCTGTCGGATGCGGCCCTGCGCTCGGACCGCATCCATGCGAACGCGAAGGGCTACGCCCAGGTGGCGGAGCAGCTCGCCGCGCAGCTCAAGACTGCGGGCTGGCGCTGAGGCCTGTGGCGCGGTCGTCGGCGCGCATCGATGCGCGCGCCGTGGCACCACGCACCGGCAGGCTCTCCAGCACGCCGAACAACAGCTCCATCGCGGTGAAGCCGAGGATGATCAGGCTGGCGCCCTGCGTCACGGCGTAGACCTGCCAGGTCGCGAACAGGAAACGCGCCACGGCGTCGTAGCGGCCATAGCGCAGGCGCGGATCGCGGATGCGCAGCACGGCCCACACGGTAACCACCGAACCGAGCAGGTTGGCCATCAGCATGTGCACGGGGTCGAAGGCCGGAAAGCTGCCCGGCAGCTGCAGCGTCTGGATGGTCCACAGCAGCAGGGTGTGCACGGCGGCGAAGGTCCACGGCGTGGCGAAGCCGATGGTCACCACGAGGTCGTACCAGGCGCTGGCGCGGACGATGCGTTGGTAGGTGGGAAGCGCGACCATGAAGAAGAGCCCTGCAGGGAGTGAAGAAGCCCCGGAAGCTAAAGCCTCGGGTACGCTCCAGGGTCAAGCACATTCTTCGGCGAAGGAACCACGACCATGCAGATCGGCCAGCTGGCTTCGGCGACGGGCTTGAGCCGCGACACGCTGCGCTTCTACGAAGAGCGCGGCCTGATCCGCGCGCAACGTGGCAGCAACGGCTACCGGGTCTATGCGAAGGAAACCGTGCAGATGGTGGGCTACATCCGCACTGCGCAGAAGCTCGGCTTCAGCCTCCACGAGATCGGCGACAACCTGCCCGCGGTGTGGGAATCGGCCGCGCCCGACGATGCGATCGCGGCGCTGCTGGCCGACAAGGTCGCGGTCATCGACCAGAAGATCGCCGAGCTGAATGCGCTGCGGCAAGACCTGCTGGCGCGCGTACCCTCCGGCTGCCCGATGGCTCAGGCGGCCTGCGCGCGCAACAGGTCGACGTAGGCGCCCTGCACCAGCTGGTCTTTCGGCTTGCTCAGCGCAGCGTGTCTCCAGTCGTTCAGGCACCACGCTGTGAAGCAAAGAGAATCTTGATGGCGTCCAGGAAATGAGACATCTCGGGCTCCTTCGTGTTGAGGCTTCGTCCGCCATCGTCTTCGAGTCTGACCGTTGAGTTGCCCGATTCCAATTGGTCCACCAGCCACTCCAGAAAGGCCGCAACAGAACTCGCGACGACGAACTTCTCGTCTTCGTCTCGCCCGAAGTTGATGACTTGCCCGATCGTTCCACGTGGTCCCGGGTCCAGATCAACTCCGAGGTAGTTGCCACCGTGGTCGTACGCGAACGGAATCCAGTACGCGTTCGCGTAGATCTCCTTGACGGTGCCCGCCGATGCCGACTTCGAGAACATGCTTGCTCCCTCCATGACCTCAGGCGAGGTCTCGTCGGCGATCTTCTTCCAGTCGATCCAGTGGCCCTTCGCCTGCGCCATCGACAAGAACGACAAGCCATAGAACGGCCCGGTGTTGGCAGTCCCTGCCTGCCCGTCGTGTGCTCTGTACAAGTCTTTCAGCGACGCGGGAAAGCTCCTGCCGACTTCGCGCTCGAACTCAGCGATGGCCGCCTCTGTGCATCCTGGTGCCAGGTCTGCGTGCACCTCCTGGAGATTGATTTCGAGCCATTTCTCGAGACGCTCCATCGCAGTTGCTCCCGCCTTGGAAGGCGCGGCCTGCGCGCGCAACAGGTCGACGTAGGCGCCCTGCACCAGTTGGTCTTCAGCGACGCCGAGCCGGGCCATGAGCGCATGGGCTTCGGCCACGCCGGCGTCCGCGGGCTCGCCGTCTTGCAGCACCACTTCGAGTTCGAGGAATTCACCGAGGCCTTCGACGCGGTCGAGGTGCACGCGCGTGCGGCCCACGAGGAACAGGCGGCGCTGCTTGCGCACGCGGCCGGCCTGGCCCCAGGCGAGCGTGAGCGATTCGCGCAACGCGTCGGGCGTGGTAACGGGCGTGATCAGGTAGAACGATTCCTTCGGGCCGGTGCTGTCGGCGCGGCGGTAGAAGATGAGTTCGCCGCGGTCGGGCGCGAAGGTGCGCAGCTTGAGGCGATCGGCGCTGTGTTCGCAGCGGAAGAAGGTGTCGTCCTGGGCGATCTCGATGGGGCCCTGGTCGGCGAGCGTTGCGGCGATTTCTGCGATGCGGTCCACGCTGTCGATGCGGGCCTTGATCTCTATGTTTCTGGCCATGTCTTCTCGTTTTCTTGAGGCTGGGTTCGGGGCGCGTGCACAGGCCACCGGGTACTTCCCTCCGCGAATGTCCCCCGGGCTTCGCCCTCCTCCTTGATTTCGCTGC
>NZ_JBXAIG010000010.1:0-142302 GCF_058795995.1 Variovorax sp. GW823-FHT04F07 | reverse complement strand
CTTTCTTCACCACCCACAACCAACGCTCCTGAGAGCACCAGTCGCTTCAAACACCAAAGATATTCAGCAGCGAAGCCCACGAGTATATGACAGATTTCGGCTCGTGCAAGCCAAGCTGAAAGAAACTTGAAGAAGACCTTTGCCGCCCCACTCGCCGCCCGCTTCACGCCTCTTCCCTGACTGCCGACGTCTCTCCCAGGGGACTCCAGCCCCTTCTATATAGAGAGCCACAAAGAAGCCTTCTTCCCCAGCCGCCAAGCGCCGTCACCCGCCCCTCCGATAATCCGTGCCACATGGCACTCATCACACTCCTCGACGCGCAGCTCGCGTTCGGTCACGTCCCGCTGCTGGATCATGCGGACTTCTCTCTTCTCGAATCGGAACGCATCGGCCTGATCGGCCGCAACGGCGCCGGCAAGTCGTCGATGCTCAAGATACTGGGCGGGCTGGAAAAGCCCGACGACGGCACGCTGCAGCTTCAGCAGAACCTGCGCGTGGCCTACGTGGCGCAGGAACCCGCGCTGGACATGGATGCGGACGTCTTCACCGCCGCCAGCCAGGGCCTGGGCGAAGTCATCGCCATCCGTGACCTGTATCTCTCTGGCGCGGATGGGCTTGATCTGGACGCCCTGCAGTCCAAGATCGAAGCCTACGACGCCTGGAACTGGGAGCAGCGCGTCGAAGAGACGCTGCACCGCCTCCACCTCGACCCCACCGCGCGCGTCGGCTCCCTCTCGGGCGGCACGCGCAAGCGGGTCGCCCTGGCCCAGGCCCTGGTGGCCGCGCCGGACGTGCTCTTACTAGATGAGCCGACCAACCACCTGGACCTCGACTCCATCGAGTGGCTGGAACAGCTGCTGATCGACTTCAAGGGCAGCGTCGTCACCATCACCCACGACCGCAGCTTCCTGAACCGCGTCGCCACCCGCATCGTGGAGCTCGACCGGGGCAAGCTGGGTTCCTACCCGGGCAACTTCGAGCAGTACCTCGTCCAGAAGGAAGAGCAGCTCGCCCAGGAAGCGATCATCAGCGCCAAGGCCGACAAGCTGCTGGCGCAGGAAGAGATCTGGATCCGCAAGGGCGTCGAAGCCCGCCGCACGCGCAGCCAGAGCCGCATCACGCGGCTGCAGGAATTGCGCGCCAGCCGCGCCGCGCGCCGCGAGGTGCAGGGCAGCGTCAACATGGACGTGGCCTCGGGCCAGTCCAGCGGCAAGATCGTGGCCGAACTCACCGAGGCCTCCAAGTCCTTCGGCGAGAAAACCGTGATCCGCGGTTTCAGCGGCACCATCCTGCGCGGCGACAAGATCGGCCTGCTGGGCCCGAACGGCGCCGGCAAGACGACGCTGCTCAAGCTGATCCTCGGCGAACTCGAGCCCGACAGCGGCAAGATCCGCCGCGGCACCAACCAGCAGGTGGCGTACTTCGACCAGATGCGCGACAAGCTCGACCTCGACGCCACGCTGGAAGACTTCATCAGCCCCGGCAGCGAGTGGATCGAAATCGGCAGCCAGAAGAAACACGTCAAGAGCTACCTGTCGGACTTCCTGTTCTCCCCCGCGCGCGCCAACTCCCCCGTGCGCTCGCTCAGCGGCGGCGAACGCAACCGCCTGCTGCTGGCCCGCCTGTTCGCGCGCCCGGCCAACGTGCTGGTGCTCGACGAGCCGACCAACGACCTGGACATCGACACGCTCGAGCTGCTCGAAGGCCTGCTGCAGGACTACGACGGCACCGTGTTCCTCGTGAGCCACGACCGCACCTTCCTCGACAACGTGGTGACCAGCACGATCGCCTTCGAGGGCGACGGCCGCTGGCGCGAGTACGAGGGCAGCGTGGAAGACTGGCTCATCCAGTCCAAGCGCGCACGCGAGATCGCCGAGCAGCGCCTCGCGTCGGCACCACCGCCGCCTCCAGCCGCCGCACCGGCCCCGGCGCCCGCGGCTGCACCCGCCGCAGCCCCCACCGGCGGTCCCCGCAAGAAGCTCTCTTACAAGGAGCAGCGCGAACTCGAAGCCCTGCCCGCGCAGATCGAAGCCCTCGAAGCCGAGCAGAAGCGCATCAGCGAGATGCTCGAACTCGACGGCGGCGCCATCTATGCAAGCGACGCCTCGCGCGCGGTCGAGCTGAGCGAGCGCCACGCCAAGATCGACGACGAGCTGCTCGCCGCGCTGGAGCGCCAGGAAGAACTCGGCGCCGGGCGCTGAGCGCCGCTTTCCTGCGCCGGTTGGCCGTCCGTCCCACCCACGACGGACGCCAACTCGGCTATACATGCGGCACCGCCTTCCCAAGCCCCCGGAAAGACCCCGCCGCATGCATTCTTCTTTCTTCCACGCGTTGGCCCGCCGCAGCGTCGCGCTGCTGGCGATCCTGGTGCTCGGCGCCTGCGCGCAGCTGCCGAAGGAGGTGGACCGCCCCGTCTCGACCGCGCTCGCCTCGCCCGACGGCACGGCGCTGGCGACCTTGCTGCGGGAGCGCCGCAACGCCGACAAGGCGCGCTTCGACTCCGGCTTCCTGCTGCTGGGCGGCCCGCAGGCCGCCTACGGCAGCCGGCTCGCGCTGATCGAGAACGCGCAGAAGACGCTGGACCTGCAGTACTACGCCATCCACGCCGACGCCAGCACCGGCCGGCTGGTGCGCGGGCTGCGCGCGGCGGCCGAACGCGGCGTGCGGGTGCGCATCCTGCTGGACGACTTCCACACCATCGGCCGCGACGCGCTGGTGCTCGGCCTGGCTTTCATCCCGAACATCGAGATGCGCCTGTTCAATCCGCTCGCGGGTTCGCGCGGCACCGGCTTCAACCGCATGCTCAACGCCATCGGCGAAGTCTCGCGCATCCAGCAGCGCATGCACAACAAGCTGTTCCTGGCCGACAACGTGATGGGCGTGACGGGCGGGCGCAACCTGGGCGACGCCTACTTCGGCAATGCCACCACCGGCAACTTCGTCGACGTCGACGTGCTGGCGGCCGGCCCGATCGTGCAGGACCTCTCGCGCAGCTTCGACAGCTACTGGAACAACGAGCGCGCCTACCCCGTGCAGTCGCTGGTCTCGCGCGAGGAGTTCCAGCGCATCCGCGACCGCGCGCGCCGCATCGACCAGGAACTCAGCGACGAAGCGGCCGAGGCGCGCAACCAGCCCAAGCCCCCGGACGGCGAACCGCGCCCCGGCGCCGGCCCCACGCCCGAGCAGCGGGCCCGCGCCTGGGACGAGAAGCCGCTGGACCTGCGCAGCGCCGCCTTCGTCTGGGCCCCGGCCCTGATGCTGGCCGACGCGCCCGGCAAGATCCCGGCCGACAGCGGCCCCGGCGCGGTGCGCAACCCCGACCTCGTGGTCAGTCGGCCCGAGCTGCCCTCGCGCAGCGCCACCGCGCTGGCCGACCTGGCCTCCAGCGGCGACACGGTGGTCGAAGGCCTGCTGCACCTGATCGGCCAGGCGCGCACCGACCTGCTGATCATCTCGCCCTATTTCGTGCCCGGCCCCGACATGCAGCAGGCCTTTGCCGCGGCGCGCGCGCGGGGCGTGCGCATCCGGGTGCTGACGAATTCACTGGCCTCGAACGACGCGCCCATCGCCCACGTCGGCTATGCGCGCCACCGCAAGGCGCTGCTCGCTGCGGGTGTGGAGTTGTACGAGCTGCGCAGCGAACAGGCCGACTTCGGCAATGTGTTCGGCTCCTCGGGCGGCAGCGGCGCGGGCAGCGTCAGCGGCGAATCGCGTGCGATGCTGCACTCCAAGGTGCTGGTGATGGACGGCCGGCTGCTGGTGGTCGGCTCGATGAATCTCGACCTGCGCTCGCAGCTGCAGAACACCGAGATCGCGCTGCTGATCCGCAGCGGCGAACTTTCGCGCATGGCGGCCGAGCAGATCGAGCGCGGCATGCGCGAGCGCGCCTGGCATGTCGAACTCGCGCAGGGCACGCTGGTGTGGCATGCGCCCGAAGGCAGCGGCCTGCAGGACACGGACACCGAGCCCGACGCGAGCGCCACGCTGCGCTTCCTGCTGCGACTGTTCGGGCCGCTGGCGCCGGACCAGTTGCTCTGACGGTCCGGCCAGACCCCGAGCGGGTCAGTGCTTGTGCTGGTGCGCACCGCCCGCCGCGGGCGCGGCAGCAGCGGCGCCTTCGGGCGCACCGACCGGCAGCTTCAGCTCCAGCGTCGTCTTCGCGCCCTTGGCGTCCTCGAACTTCAGGGTCATGGGCACGGTCGCGCCCTTGGTCATGGCGCCCTTCAGGTCCATCAGCATCACGTGGTAGCCGCCGGGCTTGAGCTCGACGGTCTTGCCGGCCGGCAGCTCGAGGCCGCCCGCGAGTTCGCGCATGCGCATGGTGTCGCCTTCCATCTTCATCTCGTGCACCTCGGCCACGCCGGCGGCGGGCGTCGAGATGCCGACCAGCTTCGTGCCCGTGGGCGCGGTGAGTTTCATGAAGGCACCGGTGCCGCTCTGGCCCGGCACCGACTGGCGCACCCAGGCGTCGCGCACGTCGACCGTGGCCACGCCCTGCGCCATCACGTCGAGCTTGGCCGCGGGCTTCTTCAGGCCGGCCGTGGTGCTGCCCGACGCGGGCACTTCGGCCCAGTCGACGCTGCCGACGTCGCAGTCCTGGCGCACCTTGAACCACAGCGGGCCCGGCGCGGCTGACACCTTGCCGCGCAGCACGAACTCGCCGCGCTCGCTGCCGGGCAGCGCATTCTGCGGCGTCTCTGCCGTCCAGCGCACCTCGCCTTCAGTGCTGCCGGCCTTGGGCGCGTCGAGCTTCCAGCCCTTGCGCGCCTGGGCGTCGGTGAGCACGAAGCCCTTGGGCAGGCGCACCGCGAGGCCGGTCGTGGCCTTGGCGCCTTCGCAGGCGTGACCGACGCGGAAGGCGGCGTTGTACTCGCTGCCGACGGTCGCGCCGCCCGGGGGCAGGCTCACGTGGGCGCCGGCGGCGCCGGCACCGGCCAGCAGGGCGCAGGCGGCGAGGATGTGGAACGTAGGGGTCGAAAGCTTCGTCATGGCGAGTGTCCTTGAATAGGAAAAAGTGAGGGTCAGAGGTCGAACTTCAGTTCGGCCACGAAGGTGCGTTGCGGGTACGGGTGGAAGGCCCAGTAGGTGCGGTTGTTCAGGTTGTCGATGCCGACGGCGGCGCTCCACTGGCGGTCGATGCGGTAGCGGATGCGCGCATCGACCACGAAGAACTTCGAGAAGCCCATGAAGGCCATGCCGTTCGGGTCGCTGTTGTCGAGCGTGCCGTACTGCCGGCCGCTGTAGCGCGCGCCGACGGTGTAGCTCCACTTGGCGTCGGGCCGGTAGGTGGCGAGCAGCGAGGCGCGCACCTTGGGCACGCGCGGCTGGTCGCGCCCCACGCTGGCCGGGAAGCCGCGGTTGGCGGTGATCTTCGAATCGGTCAGCGTGAGGCTGCCGCCCAGGTCCAGCCCCTGGATGCCCGCGTCGACCGTGTTGATCGCCACCTCCAGCCCGCGCGTGCGGATGGCGTCGACGTTCTGCACGGTGCTCACGAGGTTGGTGAGCGCCTGGGTGTAGAGCGCGTCCTTCGTGTGCTCGAAGAACAGAGTCGTGCGCAGCACGCCGTCGACGCCCCAGCGCTTGAGGTCGCGCTCGGCGCTCAGCTCGGCGGTCCACGAGCGCTCGGGGCGCAGCTCGGGGTTGGTGTTGACGATGCGGTTGCCCTCGATCGAGCCCTGGTAGAGCTCGCTCACGGTGGGCATGCGCACGGCGCGGCCGACCGAGGCCTTGAAGTGCCAGTCGGGCGTGGCCTGCCAGGCGAGCGCGGCCTTGGGCGAGACGAAGCTGTTCTTGCGCGGCGCGAAGTCGAGCAGCCGCGCCGCGTTGCCGAGCTGACCGCCGTACGCCTCCCAGCGCTCGTGGCGCAGGCCCAGCGTGGTCTTCCAGTCCTTCGCGAAACGCCAGGTGTCCTGCACGTAGAGCGAGCGCAGTCGCGTGTTGCCGTTGAAGGCGGAGAACGGCGACACGGCCGGCCCGCCGATCCAGTCGCGCGTGTTGCCGATGGCGCTGCGCAGCCGCGCGGTGTCTTGCTGGACACCGAAGTCGACCACGTGCGCGCCCACGCCCTCGGCCGAGCCGGTGGGCCGCCAGGTGCCCGCGGCCTTGAAGGTGTGCCAGCCGGTGCCGCCCATGTCAGTGGTGCGGCCCGGGCCACCGTAGAAGGCGCCCGGCAGCGCCGTGGTCGGCGTGCGGGAGGTGTCCTTCGCGTAGTCGAACAGGCTCGCCGCCACCTCCCAGTCGAACACGCCGCCCGTGTGGCTCTTCACCGAGAGGCCGTGCATGTAGTGCGTGAGCGCCGTCTCGGTCGGCGCGAAGGCCGCCGCCGGTGCGTCGAGGTTGTAGGTGCGTCCGCCGAGGTTCACGCGCCCGCCGTACACCGGCTGGCCGAGCGCATCGCGCAGGTAGGTGTCGGTGCTGCCGTGCGTGGTGTTGTGCCAGGCGCCCAGCGTGTAGGTGGCGCGCACCGTGGGCGAGAAGTCGTAGGCCAGCTTGAGCTTGGCCTGCTCCTGGGTCGTGTCGTAGGCGGTGATGCCGCCCAGCAGCCACCACGGCTGGTTCGACGGGTTCAGCCCGAGCACCGCGCCGGTGACGGGCGTGCCCGCGCTGCCCACCGTGCCGGCGCTCACGAGCCGGTTGGCGAACGACAGCGACTGCCCCTTGCTGTGGGTGCGCGAGGCGCCGAGCCACCACGACCAGTCGCCGCTGCGGCTGCCCAGCGACAGGTCCAGCTGCTGGCCGCCCGGCGACGAATGGCTGTTGTACAGGTCGAAGTTCGAAGTGAAGCCGCTGAGCTTGACGTGCGCCTCGAGCTGCGTGGGCATGCGCGTCACGTAGTCGACCACGGCGCCCACCGAGTTGCCCGGGTAGGCGGCCGAGAACGGACCGTAGAGCACGTCGACACGCTCGATCTCGTCGGGCGACACCATGCCCCAGCGCGGCGCGAAGGTGGCGCCGTTGCCCAGCGGGTTCGACAGCATGATGCCGTCGGCGTAGACCATCGCGCGGGCGCTGTTGCCCGTGCCCGAGGCGCGCGTGGCGAGCACCGCGTGGTTGAAGTCGCCGATGTAGCGCTTGCGCACCAGCAGGCTCGGCAGGTACTTGAGCGCGTCTTCGGCGTCGGTCGCGTTGACCGTCTCGGCGATCTGCTCGGCGGTCACGCCTTCGATGGTGGTGGGGATCTGCGTCGGCAGCGAGGTCGGCCGGCCACCGCTGATGGTGACGGTACCCAGCGTGCGGCCCGGGGCGGCCGCGGCGCCGGCCTCCGGCGGATCAACGTCCGGCGGCGTTTGCTGCTGCGCCCACACCGGCGCGCTGAAAGGAAATGCCATGGCGATCGCCAGGGCGCGGGAGTGCTGCTTCATGGGGAACCGGCTCCACGAACTTCATGCCAAAGGGACTGCCTGCGCGCACCCGGGGTGCACCGACAGACAGCGCTGTTGCTGATCGCTCAGGCGGAACGCGGGGGCCCACGGGCCGGCAGCGGCGCGGCCGTGGCCGCGGCATGGCGCGCGGCGGGAATGGGTTGAAGCACGCGCCCCAGCGGCAGGGGCGCATCGAACGCGGCCGCCACGGGCGGCGGGGGCGGCGCGCCGGTCAGCACGCACAGCGGGCAGTCCATGTGCGTGGCGCCCATGTCCTGTACGCCATCTTCGGTGTGCACCACCACCTTGATGGTGCCGGCGCCGGAACACACCAGTTCCATCGCCTGCGGATGCACCACCGGCGACGCCACCGCCACGCCCAGCGACAGCACGAACCACAGCAGCACCCAGCGGCCGAGGCGGCCGATCAGGCGGGGGTGGGGGCGCAACGTGTGCATGGCGGTCGCGATTATCGGCGCACTTTGCTGTTGGTGGCCTTGGGGGCGGCACGGGGTGCGGCCTTGCCTTTGGGCGCGGCAGCGGCCTTGGACGCCGGCTTGGCCCCGCCCTTCGCGGCGGCCTTCGGGCCCGTGCCCTTGGCCGCCTTCTGTCCCTTGACGTTCTTGCCACCGCGCACCGCCTTGCGGGCCGGCGGCTCGGGCGCGGCGAGCGCCGGCATCGGCAGCGCCTGCTGCGCCTGCGCCTCGGTGAGCACCGGCGTCACGCGAAAGCCGCGCGCCGCCATCAGCGTGGGCAGGCCCTGCGCGCCGACCATGTGCAGCGCGCCGACCGCGGCGAACGCGCTGCGCCCGCCCGCGTGCAGGCGCTCGATGCCGTCGGCCAGCCCGGGGTTGCGGTCGTCAAGCAGGCGCTTCATGAGGCGCTGCTCGGCCGGCGTGTTCAGGCACTCGCACCACTCGGCGTAGCGCGCCAGCCGGGCCGCGTCGCTGCGCGCCCAGACATCGGCCAGCGTCTTGAGCTGGCCGCGCAGCCGGCCCGATTCGAGCTCGTCGAGCATGGCGTCGATCTGCTCGGCCTCCTCGGCTTCGGAGCCGCCGGTGAGCCAGCGCAGCTGGTCGGCCGCGTTCTCGAGCGCGACGATCGGCTTGTTGCTGTTGCGGGCCGAGACGGCCAGCGTCTCGTCGACGCCGAACTCCGCATACAGCCCGTCGGCGCGCGCCGCCAGCGCGGTCAGCGCCGTCACCTGCAGGATGGGCGGCAGCCGGGCGGTCGAACCCGGCGGCACGCAGGCCTCGGCGTTCTGGCGCTCGAGCCGGCGGGCGCGTTCGCCGCTGAGCACGCGCGCCACCGCGGCCGGGTCGGCCGGCTGGCTCAGGGCGCGCACCGTGGCGTCGTCGCGCGAGTCGAGCTCCAGCGCGAGCGTGTCGCTCTGCGCCATCGCCTTCTGCACGGTGGGGCCGGGGCGCACCCATTCGCCGCGCCCCAGATGCAGGGTGCCGTAGAGCCACGAGGTGCGGCCGTCGCGCTCGATGCGCCACAGCAGGCCGCGGTCGATGCCGTTGCGCAGGCCGATGCCGGGCTTCTCCAGGCTGGCGATGGCCGAGGGCGGGCAGGCAGCGGCATGTGCGGCCACCGCGATGAAACAACCACCGACAGCCGCGAAGGCCTGGCGGGTCAGACGTGCAAGAAGGCGCTGGGGCGCCGGCCGGTCGGTGCCGCGCGACAGCAGGCGCAGCGGTGCGACAAGGGCTCGGAGTATCCGCAAGGCGAGCTCCATGATTGAAAGAAAGTCCGGCATTCTCACAGCACCGCTGCCCATAATCCAAAACCATGCAAAGCATCTTTCACCTTGCCTTCCACGTGCGCGACCTGGACGGCGCCCGCCGCTTCTACGGCGACGTGCTGGGCTGCGCCGAAGGCCGCAGCACCGACACCTGGGTCGACTTCGACTTCTTCGGCCACCAGATCTCGCTGCACCGGGGCGAACCCTTCGCCACCACCCGCACCGGCCGCGTCGGCGACGCGATGGTGCCCATGCCGCACTTCGGCATCGTGCTCGCGCTGCCCGACTGGCAGGCGCTGGCCGGGCGCCTCGAGGCCGCCGGCACCGACTTCGTTCTGAAGCCGCAGGTGCGCTTCGAAGGCCAGCCGGGCGAGCAGTGGACGATGTTCTTCTGCGACCCCTTCGGCAACCCGATCGAGGCCAAGGGCTTCCGCTCGCTCGACACGCTCTACGACAAGTGACCCTGCGCCCGCCCGCTTCCGATCTTCGGGCGCCCCGGGCGGCCGCGTCCCTCCTCGGCCCGGCCGCGATCGCATTGGCCGCGCTGTTGGGTACCCCGACGGTCCATGCGCAGCAGGAGTGCGAGCTCAACGGCCAGCGCGTGAGCCCGGCCGACGGCAACAGCACCGCCGGCAAAACCGGCCTGATGCGCTGCAAGGACCGTGGCACTGGCGAGCTCCAGCGCGAGCAGCAGGTGCAGAACGGCGTCTTCATGGGCCTGGTGCGCTTCTATGAAAAGGGCAAGCTCGCGCGCGAGCACACCATCAACGCCAAGGGCAACATGCACGGCCGCGCGCGCGAGTTCGCGCCGGGCGGCCAGGTGCTGCGCGACGCCACGTACGACGACGGCCAGGAGCGCGGCCTGGTGCGCAGCTTCTACCCGGGCGGCCAGCTGCGGCGCGCCACCTTCTACCCCGACCGCGGCACCGAGCGCGCCATGGTCGAGTTCACCGAGCGCGGCCAGATGTCGATGCTGCGCTGCGCCGAGGCACCCGTGCTGGCGCCGGTGGCCGACGATGCCAGGCTGTGCGGCTTCACGGGCGGGCCCTCGAACGTCGACCTGTTCGACGCGCGCGGCACCCTGCGCTCGCGGCTGTCGTACCAGGCCGGCAAGCGCGTGCGCACGCAGGAGTTCTACGACAACGGCAAGCCGTCGGTGGTCGACGAGACCAGCGGCAACCGGCGCGTGGAGCGCAGTTTTTCCTCAGAGGGCGTGAAGCGGCGCGAAACCGTGTGGCTGCTGGTCGGGCGCTCGTCGATCCGCCAGCGCGAGCAGGAGTTTTCCGACCGCGGCTCGCTGGTGCGCGACCAGCGCTGGAACGCCGCGGGCGAGCCCCTGAGCGACGACAGCTACCACCTCAACGGCCAGCCGCGCAGCAAGGCCGTCTACAGCGGCGCCGGCAGCGAGCGCACGGTCGACGTGACCGAGTTCTACGACAGCGGCCAGCGCGCCGCGCAGGGCCGCTACCTCGCGCCGGGTCGCGGCCGGCAGGTGCCCGTGGGCACGCACCAGCGCTTCAATGAAAAAGGCGAGCTGCTGGCCGAGTCGAGCTTCGACGACAAGGGCCGCGTGACGCGCGAACGCAGCTGGGACGAGAACGGCGAGCTGCAGCGCGACGACGAAGTCTTCGAAGACGGCTCGCGAAAAGCGTTCGCCCGCTAGGACGAATGCCCCCCGGCGGCATCAGTCCAGCTTGATGCCGGCCTGCTTGATGATCGGGCCCCAGCGCTTCGACTCCGCGCGCGACAGCGCCGCGAACTGCGCCGGCGTGCCGGGCATCGCTTCCATGCCGAAGTCGTCAAAGCGCTTTTGCACGGCCGGCGTGCTGAAGGCCTTGTTCAGGTCGCTGTTGAGCTTGTTCACCACGGCGGCCGGCAGGCCGGCCGGGCCCAGGATGCCCTGGAACGCGAACACCTCGGTGTTGGGCACGCCCACTTCGGCCAGCGTCGGCACCTCGGGCAGGCGCTTGCTGCGCGCGCCCGAGCCGATGGCCAGCACGCGCACCTTGTTGCCCTGCATGATCGGCAGGCCCGAGGCCAGGTCCAGGAACATGCACGGCACCTGGCCGCCCATCACGTCGGCCATGGCCGGCGCCGCGCCGCGGTACGGGATGTGGGTGATGAAGGTGCCGGTGCGCGCCTTGAACATTTCCATCGCCAGGTGATGCGGCGAGCCGTTGCCGGGCGACGCGTAGTTGACCTTGCCGGGGTTGGCCTTCACGTAGGCCAGGAACTCCTTGAAGGTCTTGGCCGGGAAGTCCGGGTGCACGACCAGCGCGAGCGGGAACTTGCCGATGGCGCCGATGTAGGTGAAGTCTTTCTCGGGGTTGAACGGCAGCTTGCTGAACAGGTGCTCGTTGAAGGCCAGCACGGCGTTGTCGGCCGAGAGCACCGTGTAGCCGTCGGGCTTGCTCTTGGCGACCAGGTCGGCGCCGATGTTGGTCGACGCGCCGGGGCGGTTGTCGACCACGATCTGCTGGCCCAGCGTCTGGCGCATGGCCTCGGCCAGCACGCGCGCGATCACGTCGGTGCCGCCGCCCGCGGGGTACGGCACGACCCACTTGATGAGCTGCGCGGGGTAGTCCTGTGCGTGGGTGAAGGGGGCTGCGGCCACGGCGGCGCCGGAGGCGAGTGTGGCGAGAAGGGTGCGGCGATCCATGAGATCAATCTCCTGTTTTTTGTTCGGAAGCGGACAGCGATGGTACGGGCAGCGCGCGCAACGCGTCGGCCAGCGCGGCGCGGCAGCGCGCCTCGTCGCCGACCTGCTCGAACAGCAGCAGCGCGAGCCGCGCGAGGAACAGCGACTCGCGTTCGGCGCCGGCCTCGGTGATGGCGCGCGCGCACTCGGCGTACAGGCGGTCGCGGGCGTCGGGGTGGAGCGAGGGGGCGGAGGTCGTCATGCGGGAATGTCCAGTGAAGGGGCGACGGCCGCGCGGGCCAGCGCGGCGGGCAGCGCACCGGCCGGCAGCCGGTGCCAGCGCGCGGCCACGTGGCCGTCGGGGCGCAGCAGGTAGACGGCGCCATCGCCGGCGCCGAGCGCGGCGAAGACGGCGGGGGACGCTTGCGCATCGGCGCGGTCGTTGCTCCCCAGGCTGCCGATGGTGCGCACCTCGAAAGGCAAGGCGCCTTGCCGGGCCTGCGCGATGTCGGCGTCGGGCAGCTGTGCCATGTCAGATTGCAGCACCAGCAGCGTGAACACCGGGCCGATCCAGTCGGTCAGATGGCCCTGCGCGAGCGGCTGCTCGGGCATCGCCTCGCCCGGCAGCGGACCGGCCGGCAGCGTGTCGCCCGCGCTCGACAACGCCGAACCGCCGTAGCGCACGGCCTGCGTCTGGCGCGGGTTGATGAGCTGCGCGATGCCGCGATGCGCCTCGGACAGCGACAGCGCCGCTTCGCGCAGCAGGTCGAAGCCGCGCGAGGGCGGCGACATGAACTCGGTGCTGCGCATCGCGCTCTCGGCGTTGATGTGGAAGGCCGCGATGCGCTCCTGCGAGTACGAATCCAGCAGCGCCGGGCCCGACAGGCCCTGGGCCACGAAGGCCAGTTTCCAGGCCAGGTTGTCGGCGTCGTCGAAACCCGAGTTGAGCCCGCGCACGCCGAAGATCGGCATCGCATGCGCTGCGTTGCCCGCGAACACGACGCGGTCGTGGCGATAGCTTTCGAGCGTCATCGCACCGGCGCGATACACCGAGGTCCACACCGTCTTCCACGGCAGGTGGCCTTCGCCGATGGCGTCGAGGTGGCGCTGCACGAACTCGGCCACGGCCGCGGGCTGCAGCGCGTCTTCGGTGCTCTGGCCGGCGCGCAGCTGGTAGTCGATGCGCCAGATGTCGTCGGGCTGGCGGTGCATCAGCACGGTCGAGCCGGGGTTCCACGGCGGGTCGAACCAGGCGCGGCGCTCGGTCGGGTGGTCGCTGTGCAGCTCGATGTCGATGATCACGTAGCGGCCTTCGTAGCCCGTGCCTTCCAGCGCCAGCCCGAGCGACTTGCGCACGAAGCTCTGGCCGCCGTCACAGGCCGCGAGCCACTGGCCGCGCAGGCGGTAGGCGCCTTCGGCGTTGCGCACGTCGAGCGTCACGCCCTCGCCGTCCTCGTCCTGCGCAAGCGCGGTGAGCTCGGTGCCCCAGCGGATGTCGATGAGCCCCGGCGTCGCGGCGTTGCGGCGCTCGATCTCGTCCAGCAGGTACTGCTCGATGTAGTACTGCTCCAGGTTGATCATCGGCGGCAGCTTCTGCTGCGCGGCCTGCGGCATCTCGAAGCGGAACACCTCGGCCGTCTTGTAGAAGCTGCGCCCCACGCTCCACGGCAGGCCCTTGCCCATGAAGGCCGGCAGCGCGCCCAGGCGCTCGACGATCTCCAGGCTGCGGCGCGAGATGCAGGCCGCGCGGCTGCCCACGCAGACCGTGTCGTCGGCCTCGAGCACCACGCAGCGCACGCCGTGGTTGGCGAGCCCCAGCGCGAGCGCCATGCCCACCGGGCCGCCGCCCGCGATCACGACGGGGTGGCGGCCGGGCTCCATGCCGTCGGCGCCGAGCGACGGCAACCGGGGCGCGAAGCGCGTGTAGTGGAAGGCGCCGACCGAGGGCGGCAGCGCGGTCGCGCAGGCTGGCGGCGGCACGGGGCCGGTGGCGGCGTCGGCGGTACGGGTGGTGGTCATGGAACGGGATTGTCCCGATGCACCGCCCGCGCCAATGTCATAACTTCGTAGGAGGTATTTACCCTAGTTCTCCTTCGAAACCCCATGAAACGCTGGCGCCTCCACCCCGCCGCCGACGCGCAACTGTCGGCGGCCGTCGTCGGCGACGTGCTGGCGGGCATCGGCACGCCGCACCTGGCGGCGAGTTGCCTGGCGGCGATGCACCGCGTGATGCCCGTCACCTTCTGCACCGTGTTCGGCGTCGACGCCACCGGCCGCATCGAGACCGTGTCGGCCGCCAGCAGCTACGGCCACACGGCCGAGCGCACCGCCGAGCGCTACGTGGCGCAGCGCTTCGACCGACTCGACCCCCACATGGCCTGGCTGGCCGCGCGCAAGCTGCCGAAACGCGCCCAGCTGTGGATGGGCCACCAGCACGGCGACGAAGTGGCCGACCCCGCCTACCGCGCCGCCTGCTACGGCGACGTGGGCATCCGCGAGCGCAGCTCGGTGCTGTTGCTGCGCCCGAGCGGCCAGCGCGTGGCCGTGAGCTTCTACCGCAGCCTGGCGCAGCCCGAGTTCGGCGAGACCGACTTCGGCGTCATCGCCGCCCACGCCACCCTGCTGGCCGACGCCGCCAGCGCCCACAGCCGCAGCGCGGCGGCCGTGCACGAGGCGGCCGCGCCCACCCTCGCCTCGCGGCTGTTGACGCTGAGCCTGCGCGAACGCGAGGTGATCGGCCACCTGATGGCGGGTCGCACGGCGAAGGAGACGGCGCGCGTGCTGGGCGTGGAGCTGAGCACGGTGCGCACGCATCAGTACCGGGCGTTCCGGCGGTTGGGGATTCGGACGCAGAAGGAGTTGTTGCGGGGCGCGATGCCTGCGGCCGTCACGGCATCGTGACGATCTGCCGGATGGCCTCGCCGCGCTGCAGGCGGTCGAAGCCCTCGTTGATCTCCTCGAGCTTCAGGCGCCCGGTGAGCAGCCGGTCCACGGGCAGCTTGCCCTGGCGGTACAGCGCGATGAAGCGCCCCAGGTCGCGCCGCGGCACGCAGCTGCCGAGGTAGCTGCCCTTGAGCGTGCGTTCCTCGGCCACGAGGTGCCAGACCGGCGTGTTCAGCGTCTGGATGGCGGCGGGCAGGCCCACGGTCACGGTGGTGCCGCCGCGGCGCGTGACCTTGTAGGCGAACTCCAGCGCCTTGGCCGAACCCACCATCTCGAGCGCATGGTCGACTCCGCCCTCGGTCATGTCGCGCAGCCGCTTGGCCGCGTCGGGGTCGCTGGCGTTCACGATGTCGGTGGCGCCCAGTGCGAGGGCGAAGTCGAGCTTGTCCTGCGCCAGGTCGACCGCGATCACGCGCGCGGCGCCCGCCGCCAGCGCGCCCATGAGCGCGGCCAGCCCCACGCCGCCGAGCCCCACCACGGCCACGGTCTGGCCCGGCCGCACCTGCGAGGTGTTGACCACGGCACCGACGCCCGTCACCACGGCGCAGCCGAACATGGCGGCGATCTCCAGCGGCAGCTCGCGGTCGATCTTGTGCAGCGAACGGCGCGACACCGTCGCGTACTCGGCAAAGGCCGACACGCCCACGAAGTGGTCCATCGGCTCACCGCGGTACGACAGCCGCCGCGCGCCGCCCAGCAGCGTGCCCGCCACGTTGGCCGCACCGCCCGGCTCGCACAGCGCGGGCCGGCCCTCGGCGCACGGCGCGCAATGGCCGCAGCTCGGCACGAACACCAGGATCACGTGGTCGCCCTGCGCCAGGTCGGTCACGCCCTCGCCCAGCGCCTCGACCACGCCGGCCGCCTCGTGGCCCAGCACGATCGGCGTGCGGCGCGGCCGGTCGCCGTTGAGGATCGACAGGTCCGAGTGGCACAACCCCGCGGCCGCGATGCGCACCAGCACCTCGCCGGGACCGGGCGGCGCCAGCTCGACCTCCTCGATCTCGAGCGGTCGGCTCTGGGCATAGGGCGCCGGGGCGCCGAGGCGCTGCAGGACGGCGGCACGGACTTTCATGGGATCTCCTTGGGTTCGGTCAGGCGATCAGGACTTCGCTGCGGCAACCAGCGGGCACTTGCTCTTGGACAAGGGCTGGAAGGCCTTGTCGCCGGGGAGCGTGGACAGCACCGTGTAGTAGTCCCACGGGTACTTCGACTCGGCGGGCTTCTTCACGCTCACCAGGTACATGTCGTGCACCATGCGGCCGTCGGCGCGGATCGTGCCGCCCTGCGCGAAGAAGTCGTTCACCGGCATCGCCTTCATCTTCGCGGCCACGGTGGCGCCGTCGTCGGTGCCCGCGGCCTGCACCGCCTTCAGGTAGTGCGTGACCGCCGAGTAGGCGCCGGCCTGGATCATCGAAGGCATCTTCTTCATGCGCTCGAAGTAGCGCCGCGCCCAGGCCCGCGACTCGGGCGTGCGGTCCCAGTAGAAGCCGGTGGCGAAGGTCATGCCCTGCGCCTGCGCCAGGCCCAGCGCATGCACGTCGTTGATGAACATCAGCATCGGCACCACGCGCTGCTTCGGCGACACGCCGAACTGCCGCGCCGCCTTGACGGCATTGACCGTGTCGCTGGTGGCGTTGGCCAGCGCGATGGTGTCGGCCCCCGAGGCCTGCGCCTGCAGCACGTACGACGAGAAGTCGCTCGCGTTGAGCGGGTGGAACACGCTGCCGATCACCTTGCCCTGCAGCTCGCCGACGAACTCGGTCATGTTGGCGGCCATGGCCTTGCCGAAGGCGTAGTCCACGCCGAGCAGGAACCAGGTCTTGCCGCCCTGGCGGCTCACGCCCTGCGCGGCGCCGTTGGCCAGTGCGTAGGTGTCGTAGGTGTAGTGGACCGAGGTCGGCGCGCAGGCTTCGTTGGTGAGCGCCACCGAGGCGCCGCCGGTGTTGATCGACAGCTTCTGCCGCTCGCGCGCCAGGTTGACCACCGACAGCGCGACGGCCGAGTTGTTCATGTCGAAGATGGCGTCGACGCCGTCGCGGTCGTACCAGGTGCGCGCCAGCGAGGCGCCGATGTCGGCCTTGTTCTGGTGGTCGCCCGAGACCAGTTCGATGGGCCGCCCGAGCACCTTCCCGCCGAAGTCCTCGATGGCCATGCGCGCGGCCTCGACCGAGCCGCGCCCCGCGGTGTCGGCATACAGGCCCGACATGTCCGACAGCACGCCCACGCGCACCTTGTCGTCGCTGAGCTTCTGGGCGGCGGCCTGCCCGGCCAGCGCCATGCCCATCACCCCCCATGCGCACAGCGCGCGCCCCGCCAGCTTCGGCATGCCCATGGACCTGTCTCCTTGCAGTGAACGGATCGCTGCATCCTAGGCAGCGCCCGCCGCGCAGGGTTGGGCTTTGCGGAACGGGGGCTTCCGGCCAGCCGAACGGGGAGAAACCCCGACAGGGTCTCAGTCGCCGGCGGCGGGTGCCGGCGCGGTGCCGGTGTCGGTTCCGGCCTGCGGCTTGGTGAGCGACACCGGCGCCTCCACCGGCCGCCCCGCCGTCGACACGATCTCCTGGTCGATCGCGCCGAACAGCGAGCGCCCGTCCAGCCCCTTCATCTCGATGCGGATGGTGTCACCGAACTTCATGAAGTCGGTGGCGGGCGCGCCGTCCTGGATGGTCTCGATGCAGCGCTTCTCGGCGATGCACGAGTAGCCCTTGGGCCATTCCATGCGGCCGTTCTTCTCGACGCCCTTGTTGCTCACGGTGCCGCTGCCGACGATGCTGCCGGCCCGCACGTTGCGGGTCTTGGCGATGTGGGCGATGAGCTGGCCGAAGTGGAAGGTCATCTCGGGGCCGGCGTCGCACAGGCCGACCTTGCGGCCGTTCCAGCTGCTTTGCAGCGCCAGGTGCACGCGCCCGTCCTGCCAGGCCTCGCCGAGCTCGTCCAGCGTGACGGCCACGGGGCTGAAGGCGGTGGCGGGCTTGCTCTGGAAGAAGCCGAAGCCCTTGGCCAGCTCGGCCGGAATGAGGTTGCGCAGGCTCACGTCGTTGGCCAGCATCACGAGGCGGATGCCGTCCAGCGCCTGCTCGGGCGTGGACCCCATCTTCACGTCGCCGGTGATGACGGCGATCTCGGCCTCGAAGTCGATGCCCATGGCTTCGCTGGGCACGATCACGTCGTCGACCGGGCCCAGGAAGTCGTCGCTGCCGCCCTGGTACATGAGCGGGTCGGTGTAGAAGCTCTCGGGCACCTCGGCGTTGCGCGCCTGGCGCACCAACTCGACGTGGTTCAGGTAGGCCGAGCCGTCGGCCCACTGGTAGGCGCGCGGCAGCGGCGCCATGCACTGGGCGGGGTCGAAGGGAAAGGCGTGGCGCGCGCGGCCGTGGTTGAGGGCGTCGTACAGGTCCTGCAGCTGCGGGCTCATGAAGCCCCAGTCGTCCAGCACCTGCTGCAAGCGGCTCGCGATGCCGGTGGCGTAGTGGGCGAGCGTGAGGTCGCGCGAGACGACGACCAACTGGCCGTCGCGCGAGCCGTCCTTCAGGGTGGCGAGTTTCATGGTGCGGGCGTGAGCAAGAAAAAGGGCGCGGCGCCGCGCCCACTAAACTGGTTGAACGGGCGGCAGTGTACCGAGTGGACTTCGTGAACCTCGGCGCCGCAACCCACTCCACACACCCATGTCGACGCACGTCGCGCCCCCACCGCTGTCCCTGGGCCTGCCCGGGCGCCCGTCCTGGCGCGCGCTCGCGGCGCTGACGCTGGCGGTGGCGCTGGCGCACCTGCTGCTGCTCGGACTGGCACCGATGGCCATCGGGCCGGAACCCTCGCCGCTGGCCAGCAAGTTCATCACGCGCACGATCGTGATCGCGCCGCCTGCGGCGCAAGCCCCCGCGGCACCGGCCGCCGCGCCGGTCGCGGCCAAGCCGTCGCCACCGGCCAAGCCCCGGCGTCCGCACGAGGCGTCGGTGCCCCGCCCCAAGCCGGCCCCGGCCCCCGTGCCGGACGCGCCGGCCCAGACGCCGCCCCCCGAAACGCCCGACCAGACCGCGCAAGCCGCTACAGATTCAGGAGCAACCGCCCCCGAGACACCGGCCAGCGCCCCGGCCGCCGCCACCGGCAACACGCCCGGTGGCACGCAGGGCGGCACGACCACGGCCGGCAGCGGCGCCTCGGGCACCATCGCCGGCACCCAGGCGCTGCGGATTCCGGGCTCGGTCACGCTCGATTTCGAGGCCACGGGCCAGAAAGGCGCCTCGCCGCAGCGCGGCGTGTTCGGCGAACTGGTCTGGCTGCAGGACGGCACCCGCTACGACGGGCGGCTCACGCTCAAGGCGGTGTTCTTCACCCTGCTGAACTGGCACAGCACCGGCAAGATCGGCCCCTCGGGCCTGGAACCCGAGCGTTATTCCGAGAGCCGCAAGGCCGAGGTGGCCTCGCATTTCGCGCGCGACCAGGGGCAGATCATCTTCAGCAACAACGCGCCGTCGGTGCCCCTGCAGCCCGGCGCGCAGGACCGCATGAGCGTGATGATGCAGCTGGGCGGCCTGCTGGCGGCCAGCCCGGGGCGGTACCCGGCCGGCACCCGGATCTCGGTGCAGACGGTGGGCGTGCGCGACGGCGATGTGTGGGTCTTCGAGGTCGGCGACGAGGAGCAGCTGAGCCTGCCGGCCGGCGACTTCACGACGCGCAAGCTCATCCGCACGCCGCGCAAGGATTTCGACCGGAAACTGGAACTCTGGCTGGCGCCGCGCTACGGCTACCTGCCCGTGCGCATCCGCCAGACCGAGGCAAACGGCGACTTTGCTGACGCCCAATTGCGCAAACCCCTACCCGAAGCGCCCGCCAATTGAGGCAAAAAGACTCACATATCAACGGCGCGACGACAACTGTTCTTGAAACTGGCGCGTTGATTGCTATCTAACCCTCATGAACGCCATCGACATCCTCACAGGGCCCGCCATGAACATGCTTTACGACTCCGAGTCCTTCGTCGTCGTGCACGTGCAGCCGAACGACGGCGACGAGCCCAGCACGACGCCCAACGGCCCCGTGCTGGAACGCCACGGCTTCGAGATCGTGGACAAGCGATCGGGCAAAGAGGTGTACCTCGACGGCTCCTGGGCCGAACTGTTCCAGCAGCAGATCGCCGCCTGGCAGCTCAACACGCCCACGCAGGAAGAGGTCGAGGACACGCTCGAAGGCTATGCCGAGCTGGCGCACACGCCGGTGCTGGTGCACTGAGCAGCCGGCTCCGCCCGAAGGAAAAAAAGCGCCCCGCGGGGCGCTTTTTCTTTGCCTAGGCGCCCCGGCGCTCGGTCCAGCGGTACATCGGCCCCACGATCAGCAGCACCGCCACCAGCCGGCACACCTGGAAGGCCGTGACCACCGGCACGCCCAGCTGCAGCACCTTGGCCGTGATCGACATCTCGGCGATGCCGCCGGGCGAGGTGCCCAGGATCATCGTGGCCGGGTGCAGCCCGGTCGCCCCCGCCAGCAGCCAGGCCGCGCCGGCGCACAGCACCAGCATGCCGACCGTGCCCAGCGCCACCGAGCCGAGCCAGCGCGGCGCCGTGTGCAGGAACTCGCGGCTGAAGCGCACGCCCAGGCTCACGGCAATCACCAGCTGCGCGATGTTCGACAGCCAGGTCGGCACCGCCGACAGCGACTGCCCCGCGACCGTGAAGCCCATCGCCACCAGCAGCGGCCCCATGAACCACGGGTTGGTGCGGCCCAGCGCCCGCATCACGAGCCCGCCCGCGCCGGTGGCCAGCGCCAGCAGGGCCAGCCCGGCCGGGTTCACCTCGCGCACGCCGGGCGGGTTGATCTCCAGCCCGTGCAGCCCGCTCCACTGCATCGCGAACGGGATCGTCACCGTCACCACCATCAGTCGCAGGCTGTGCGCGGCGGCCACCAGGTCGGTGCGCGCACCGGCCGATTCGGCCAGCAACGTCATCTCCGAAGCCCCACCGATGGCGCCTGCGAAGTAAGTCGTGGCTCTCATGAATTTCGCCGGCACATGCGGCATGCGCACCGCATGCACGCGGTGCAGCCAGTGGCCGAACGCCCAGCCCAGCGCCAGCGCCCAGCCGATGGCCAGCAGGATCGCCCACCACACGCCGGCCACCAGCGTCACCACCTGCGGCGTGAAATACAGGCCCAGCGCGGTGCCGATGACCCACTGCCCCAGGTTGCGCAGCGGCGTGTGGCTGGCGGTCGGCTGGCCCGCGATCGAGGCCAGCGACACCGCGAACAGCGGGCCGATCATCCAGGGCAGCGGGGTGTGCAGCGCGACACAGGCGAGTGCGGCGGCCAGCGCCAGCAGCAGCGTGGCCAGCACGCGAAGGGGAAAACGAAAGGACACGGGCAGAGAAAGCAGCGGAAAAGGACGACAGCCCGGTGCAGGGCGCCGGGCATAGTATGGCGGGATGCCTCCTCGTCCTTCCCGTGCTTCCCGGTTCCTCGCGCCCCTGGTCGCCGCCGCCCTGCTCGCCGGCTGCGCCGCGCTGTCCGCCGAGGCGCCCGTCGCGCGCCGCGTGGCGGCCCTGCTGCCGGCCGATGCGCTGCTGCTCGGCGAGCAGCACGACGCCCCCGAACACCACGCGCTCGAGCGCGAGACCGTGCAGGCCCTGGCCGAGCGCGGCCAGCTCGCCGCGCTGGCGCTCGAGATGGCCGAGGACGGCCGCAGCAGCGCCCGCCTGCCCGCCACCGCCAGCGAGGCCCAGGTGCAGACCGCCCTCGGCTGGAACGAGAAGGCCTGGCCCTGGACGCGCTACGGCCCCACGGTGATGACGGCGGTGCGTGCTGGCGTGCCGGTGGTCGGCGCCAACCTGCCGCGTGCGCGCATGAAGGACGCGATGGCCGACGTCTCGCTCGACGTGCAGCTCAACGGCGAGGCCTACGCCGCGCAGCAGGAGGCCGTGCGCGAGGGCCACTGCAAGCTGCTGCCCGAATCGCAGATCGGCCCCATGACGCGCATCCAGGTCGGGCGCGACCGCGCCATGGCCCAGGCGCTGGTGAAGGCCCGGCAGCCGGGAAAGACGGTGGTGTTGATTGCCGGCGCGGGCCACGTCACCAAGGTGCTGGGCGTGCCGCAGCACCTGCCGACCGACGTGTCGGTGAAGACGGTCCACCTGCAGGCCGGCGGCCCGGCCGAGGACGACACCGACGCCTACGACGCCACCTGGCGCACGCCGGCGCTGCCGCCGGTGGACTACTGCGCGGGCGTGCTCAGGCGAACTTCCTGATCGAATCCGCCAGCGTGTTGACCAGCGTGTCGATGTGCTGCTTCTCGACGATGTAGGGCGGCGCGATCACCAGCACGTCGCCCGCGGGCCGCACCAGCGCGCCCTTGTGGAAGCAGTCGAGAAAGACCTCGTAGGCGCGCTTGCCCGGCGACCCGGCGATGGGCGCGAGCTCCACGGCCGCCGCCAGGCCCAGGCTGCGGATGCCCACCACGTTCGGCAGGCCCTTGAAGGTGCTGTGGAAGGCATCGCCCAGCACCTTGCCCATTTCGCCGGCGCGCGCGAACAGGTTTTCTTCCTTGAACAGGTCGAGCGTGGCAATGGCGGCGGCGCAGGCCACCGGATGGCCCGAGTAGGTGTAGCCGTGGAAGAACTCGACCACGTGCTCGGGCGCGTCGGTCTTCATCATCGCGTCGTAGAGCTTGTCGCGGCAGATCACGCCGCCCAGCGGAATCACGCCGTTGGTCACGCACTTGGCGAAGTTCAGCATGTCGGGCACCACGCCGAAATAGTCCGACGCGAAGTTGGTGCCCATGCGCCCGAAGCCGGTGATGACCTCGTCGAAGATCAGCAGGATGCCGTGCTTGTCGCAAATCTCGCGCAGGCGCTTCAGGTAGCCCTGCGGCGGCAGGTACCAGCCGGCCGAACCGGCCACCGGCTCCACGATGATCGCGGCCACGTTGCTCGGGTCGTGCAGCGGCAGGATGCGGGTTTCGAGCTCGACCAGCGGGTCTTCGGTCCACACCGGCTCCACGTTGTGGATGTAGGCATGGTTCACCGGGTCGTGGATGAAGCGCATGTGGTCCACGCGCGGCAGGAAGGCCGAGCCGAACACCTTGCGGTTGCCCGGGATGCCGCCCACCGACATGCCGCCGAAGCCCACGCCGTGGTAGCCCTTCTCGCGCCCGATGAACACGTTGCGGTGCCCTTCGCCGCGCGCGCGGTGGTAGGCCAGCGCCACCTTCATCGAGGTGTCGGCCGCCTCGGAGCCCGAGTTGCAGAACAGCACCTTGTTCAGGTCGCCCGGGGCCAGCGCGGCGATCATTTCGGCCGCCTTGAAGGCCTTGTCGTTGCTGACCTGGAAGGCGGTGGCGTAGTCCAGCGTGTCCAGCTGCTTCTTGATCGCCTCGTTGATCGGCTTGCGGTTGTGGCCCGCGCCCACACACCACAGCGAGGAGATGCCGTCGACCACCTTCTTGCCGTCGTGCGTGGTGAACGTCATGCCGTCGGCCGCCACGAACACCCGCGGGTCCTTCTTGAAATGGCGGTTGGGCGTGAAGGGCAACCACTGGTTGTCCATGTTGAAGTCCTGGAAGGCCATGTCTCGCTCCTGCGGTTATGTGGGGAGGGAAAATCGCGATTCTGGCACCCCTGCCACAATCCTGCCCCTGATGACGACCACTACGCCTGCCTACATCCTGAACCTCTCCTGTCCCGACCGGACGGGCATCGTGCACGCCGTGTCGGGCTTCCTGCTCGAGCGCGGCGCCAACATCGAAGAGGCCGCCCAATACAACGACCACGGCACCGGCCTGTTCTTCATGCGCGTGCGCTTCGCCTGCGGCGACCACAGCGAAGCCGTGCTGCGCGAGGAGCTGAAGGCCTTCGCCACCGGTTTCGGCATGAGCCTGCAGCTGCACGCCGCCGCCGACCCGATGAAGACCGTGATCCTGGTCAGCAAGGAAGGCCACTGCCTGAACGACCTGCTGTTCCGCTGGAAGAGCGGCCTGCTGTCGATCGACGTGCGCGCCATCATCTCGAACCACCGCGACTTCTACCAGCTGGCCGCCAGCTACAACGTGCCCTTCCACCACATCCCGGTGACGGCCGCGACCAAGGCGCAGGCCGAGGCGAAGCAGCTGGAGATCATCGAGGCCGAAGGCGCCGAACTCGTGGTGCTCGCGCGCTACATGCAGATTTTGAGCAACGACCTGTGCAAGAGCCTGGCCGGCCGCGCGATCAACATCCACCACTCGTTCCTGCCCAGCTTCAAGGGCGCCAAGCCCTACTACCAGGCACATGACCGCGGCGTGAAGCTGATCGGCGCCACCGCCCACTACGTGACGGCCGACCTCGACGAGGGCCCGATCATCGAGCAGGACGTGGCCCGCGCCGACCACACCGACACGGTCGAAGACCTCACGGCCCGCGGCCGCGACACCGAAAGCCAGGTGCTGGCCCGCGCCGTGAAGTGGCACAGCGAGCACCGCGTGCTGCTGAACGGCCACCGCACGGTCGTGTTCCGCTAACCCACTCCATCGCCGCTCCCAGATGCGCCTGCAGCTTCCGCTTTTCGCCCTTGCTGCCGCTCTGGCAGCGCCCGCCACCTTCGCCCAGGACGCCCGCGCCGGCGGCGCCCCGCTGGCGCCCGACGCGCTGTTCGCGCGCATCTCGCCCAGCGTCTGGGTCGTGCAGGCCAGCGACGCCCAGGGCAAGGTCCTGGCCACCGGCAGCGCGGTCGCCACCGGCCCGGGCACGGCCGTCACCAGCTGCAAGCTGCTGGCCAAGGCCAGCGCCGTGGCGCTGCGCCGCGACAACGTGAGCTACGGCGCCGTGCTGGAGCATCCGGACGTCGAACGCGACCTGTGCCAGCTGCGCATCGCGAACCTCGTGTCGCCGACCCTGGGCGTCGTGCCCGCGGGGGCGCTGCAGGTCGGGATGCCGCTGTACGTCATCGGATCGCCGCGCGGGCGCGAACTCACGCTCGGCATCTCCATGCTCGGCGGGGTGCGCCGCAACGCCGCGGGCGCGCTCGAGTCGCTGCAACTGGCCACGCCGACCGAGGCGGGCCTGGCCGGTGCCGGCCTGTTCGATGCGCAAGGCCGCCTCGTGGGGCTCGTCGCCGGATCGGCCCCGGCGACCCTCGCCATGCCGGCCGCATGGATCGCGGAACTGCCGACGCGCGGCCAGCGGGCCATCGAGCGCCTGGCCTCGCAGCCCGCGCCGGCCAGCGTGTCGCTGCAGCGCCCGAGCCTCGTGGAGTACCAGCTGCACGACCGCCTCACCAACACGTACCGCAAGGTGATCTACCGCGCGGACACGGCCACCACCAGTGACGACCGCCTCAGCTTCAACAACGGCGGCTGGATCGAGAAGCCGGGCGGTGAAGTGATCGGCGTCACGACGGCCGTGGCCGGCGAGTTCGACAGCGTCATGCCGCCGCGCGGCTGGGCCCGCCCGACCCTGGAACAGGACGCCGCCTGGGCCACGGAATACGACGCCACCATGGGCGGCACGCGCATCAAGATGGACCTGCGCGCCCACGTGGTGGACGACGCCGCCACGCTGCCGGTCAACGGCCGCGAGATGAAGGTGGTGAAGATCGACTACCGCGGCCACACCCAGCGCTTCGCGAACGCGGGCGCCTGGAGTGGCAACCAGTACGGGACCTACCGCGCCAGCGTGTGGTTCTCGCCGGAGCTGGGCCGCGTCGTCCGCTTCGAAGTGCAGACGCGCGGCGGTGCGAGCGGCGGCGCGTTCCAGGTCAGCGAAGTGCTCGAGCTGGTGAGCATCCGCTAGCCCCGGGCGCGCGCCGCGCGCTCTCTATCGATCAATTGCGGTACGGGTTGTCCGGACGCCGGTCCTGGCGGTTCGGCACGCCGTCGCCGTCGCGGTCCCAGCGGCCGCGGTTGTATTCCCAGCGGCCATTGTTCTCGCGCCATTCCGGCGCGCGGTAGGCATAGCCCGGGCGGGCGCGCACGTACATGCCGCGCACCCACACATGGCGACCGCCACGCCACTCATAGTGGCCCGGCGACCACACATAGCCGCGACGCGGCGGCGGCATGCGCTCGTAGCGCGGCGGGGGCGGCGGCCCCTGGATGGTGATCACCGCCTGCGCCTGCGCGGCCGTGGGAACGGCCAGGGCGCCCACCGACAGCAGCGAAGCGGCACCGATGGAAAGAGCGACTGCGAGTGTTTTCATGAGAAAGCCCCATGGTTGTTGGAGGAGCCTTCATGCTGCCGGGACCGTGTGAAGCGCCTGTAAGCGCTGCGCGAAATCTTGTGTAGAGCTGTTTCGCTGCCGCGGACGCGCTTTATTCCTGCAATTCGCGCAGGTCGATGGCCGCGGCCATGGCCGCGTGGCCGGCGCGGTTGGGATGCAGGTGATCGCCGCTGTCGAATGTCGGATTCAGCTGACGCGGCGCGGCCGGGTCGCGCAGCACGGCATCGAAATCGATCACGCCGTCCACGTCCTGGCGGCTGCGCACCCAGCGGTTCACGGCCTCGCGCATGGCCTCGTTGGCGTCGGTGGCGTAGGGCGTGTTGCCGAAGGGCGGCACGGTGCCCAGCAGCACCTTCACGCCCTTGGCGCGCGCCTGCTTCACGAGTTGCCCGAATCCGTCGGTGATGCGCTCGGCCGTGGGCACGTCATGCGGCGCGACCCCGGCGGCAGGCAGCATCGCGAACACGCTGCGACCGATGTCGTTCGTGCCGAGCAGCACGATGACATGCGTCACGCTGCTCTGGCCCAGCGCGTCGCGCGCAAAGCGCGACAGGCCGTTGGGGCCGATGCCGTCCACCAACAGCCGGTTGCCGCCGATGCCGGTGTTGATCACCGACACCGCCTGCGCGGCGTGCGGGCTGTCGCGCAGCCGCGTCGCGAGCATCTCCGGGTAGGAGCCGTTGCCCGACTCACCGCCCCCCGCAGTGATCGAATCGCCGAACGCGACCACGGTGCGCATCGGCTGCGCAGTGAGCACGTCGAGTCCGGTCACGATGTGGTTCATCGGCAGCGGCGTCGCCTTCGGCAGCCGGGGCGCCGTGACGGCGTTGCCGGCTGCCACCCAGCCCGTGTCCGCAGACAGCAGGTAGGCCGTGGCGAACGGCGTCGCACGGTCGAAGAAGAGACTGACCGCCACCGACTGCCCGGCCTCGACCGCCAGCGCCACGCCGTCGCTCCAGACCTCTGCGCCCGGCGCCACGGTGACGGTGGCACGCCCGCCGAAACGCAAGGTGCGCAACGAGGCGGGCGAGACGGCGGTCGCACCTGTGCCCAGCGCCACGGTGGCGGCGGCGATGCGCAGCGGCTCCTTGCCGAAGCGGTTGGACACGCGCACGCGCACGCGCTTGCCATCGAGCGTCGGTTGCAGCAACTGGCGCAAGGTCTGGCCCTGGAACACATGGGCACCGGGCCCGCCCATGGACGCGGTACGCGGGTTCGCGGCCAGCTCGCGGAAGTCCAGCGGCGCCACGGCCCAGCTCGCGACCCAGCGCTCCTCAACCGGCTGGCGCACGGGCTTGTCGGCCCATACCGCCTGCACACCCGCGAGCAACACCGCAAGGCCGATCACGGCCATCCAGTGTGCAGGGGAGTTGGAGGCGTCGCGCAGACGGGCGCGCCAACGGGCGAGAAGATTCATGCAAGCAAAGCGGCCGAGTGTACGGAGCCGCCTTGCCCGCGCAGGTGACGAGGTCTAAGCCTGCATTACCAAGTGTCGACGTACGCCGAGACCGCCTCGGCCGGCCGCGTCGCCGAGGCCAGGCCGCGCACCAGCCAGGTGCGCGTGTCGGCCGGGTCGATCACGGCGTCGATCTCCAGCGTCTGCGCCATGTGGATCGCTTCGCCGTTCGCGTACTGCTGCGCCACCAATTGTTTGAACAGCGCGTCGCGCTCGGCACCCTCGGGCACAGCCGCGAGTTCCTTGCGAAAGCCCAGCCGCACCGCGCCTTCGAGGCCCATCGCGCCGAACTCGCCGGTGGGCCAGGCCACGGTGAACACGGGCGCGTCGAAGCCGCCGGCGGTCATGGCCTGCGCGCCCAGGCCGTAGCCCTTGCGCAGCACCACCGCGAAGAAAGGCACGCGCAAATGCGAGGCCACCATGAACATGCGGCACACGTGGCGCACCTGCGCCTGCGCCTCGACCTCGGGCCCGACCATGAAGCCGGGCGTGTCGCACAACGACACGATCGGTAACCCGTGGGCATTGCACAGTTGCATGAAGCGTGCGGATTTGTCGGCCGCCTCCACGTCGATCGCGCCGCCCAGGTGGTGCGGGTTGTTCGCCATCAGGCCGACCGGCTTGCCCTCGATGCGTGCGAGCGCGGTGACGATGCCCGCGCCGAAGCCCGCGCGCAACTCGAGCAGCGAGCCGGTGTCGGCCACGCCGCGCATCGCGGCGCGCACGTCGTACACGCGCAGCCGGTTCTCGGGCACCACGTGGCGCAGCGTGCGCGGATCGGCGCATTGCCAGTCGCTCACCGGGCCCTGGAAATACGACAGGTACTGCTTCGCAGCCGCCACGGCTGCAGCTTCATCTTCCACCAGGATGTCGATCACGCCGTTGCGCGACTGCACGCTGCTCGGCCCGATCTGCTCGGGCGCGAAGGTGCCCAGGCCGCCGCCTTCGATCATCGCGGGGCCGCTCATGCCGATGTTGCTGCCCTTGGTGGCAATGATCACGTCGGCGCAGCCCAGCAGCGCCGCGTTGCCCGCGAAGCAGCGCCCATGCACGATGCCGACGACCGGCACCTTGCCCGACAGCGCCGCGAACTGGCTGAAGGTGTGGTTGTTCAGGCCCGCGACGATCGGCATGTCGGTGTCGCCCGGCCGTCCGCCTCCGCCCTCGGCGAACAGCACCACCGGCAGCTTGAGCTGGTGCGCCACCGCGAGCAGCCGGTCGGTCTTGTGGTGGTTGCGCATGCCCTGCGTGCCGGCCAGCACGGTGTAGTCGTAGGCCAGCACGGCGCAGCGCGACTTCTCGGGGCCGAACTGCTTCGCGTTGACACTGCCCAGCCCGGTCACCATGCCGTCGGCCGGCGTGTTGGCGATGAGGTCTTCGAGCGAGCGGCGGCGCGTCTGCGCGGCGATGGCGAGCGCGCCGTACTCGATGAAGTTGCCCGGGTCGCCGGCCATGTCGCACAGGTCGGCGATGTTCTCGCGCGCGGTGCGCCCGCCCTGCGCATGGCGCTTGTCGACGGCCGCCTTGCGGTTCGCATCGAGCGTGGGCGCATGGCGGTCGATGACCTTCTGCAGATCGGGGCGAATCGCGTCGAGATCGTGCGCGACACGCGCCTGCGCTTCGACGCCCTGCGCATCGACGGCCTCCAGCCGCACCAGCGACTGGCCTTCGACGAGGTAGTCGCCGGGCGCGGCCAGCAGCGCCAGCACACGGCCGGCCACGGGCGCGTGCAGCAGGTGCTCCATCTTCATGGCCTCGAGCACGCCCAGCTGCGCGCCGGCGGGCAGCACGTCGCCCACCGCGACCTCGAACTGCACCAGCTTCGCGGGCATCGGCGCCTTGACGGTGAGGCCGTCGTCGTCTTCTTCGTCCGGCGCCGGTGCGCTCGTGGCGGCGGGTGCGGTCACCTTCTTCGTGTGCTTCTCGAACGCCTTCGCGTCCGCGAGCAGATCGCCCAGGTGCGCTTCCACGAAGCGCGTGTGCACCGCCTGCGTCGCGAACTCGGGCCGCGCGGCAATGGCGCACAGCAGCGGCAGGTTGGTGGCGATGCCGTCGATATGGCATTCGTCGAGCGCGCGCAGCGAGCGGCGCAGCGCGTCCGCGAAACGCGGCGACGGTGAATGCACGATGAGCTTGGCCAGCAGCGTGTCGTAGTGCGGCGAAGGTGCGAGGCCCGCGTAGCCGTGCGTGTCGACGCGCACGCCGGGGCCGGCGGGCAGGTCGAAGCGCGCGAGCGTGCCGCCCGCGGGGCGTGCGTTGCCTTGCGCATCGAGCGTCTCGGCGTTGATGCGCCACTGCACCGCGAAGCCGCGTTGCGGCGCCATGCGGCCGGCCTCCACGCCGAGCGCGTCCAGCGTGTCGCCCGACGCGACGGCGATCTGCAGCTGCACGAGGTCCAGCCCCGTCACCGCCTCGGTCACCGTGTGCTCGACCTGCAGGCGCGGGTTCGCCTCGATGAAGACGAAAGGCAGGGTGGTCGACGCGGCATCCACCAGGAATTCAAAGGTGCCGAGGCCGCGATAGCCCACGGCCTTGGCCATGCGCAGCGCGGCCTGCGTGACCTGTGCGCGCAGCGGCTCGGGCAGCGAGGGGCTGGGCGCGATTTCGACCAGCTTCTGGAAGCGGCGCTGCAGCGTGCACTCGCGCTCGCCGAGGCTGGCCACGGCGCTGCCGTCGCCGAGCACCTGCACCTCGATGTGCCGCGCGTTGCGCATCAGGCGCTCGACGTACACGCCCTCGATGCCGAACGCCGCCTTGGCTTCGGACATGCAGCGCGCGTGCGCCTCGGGCAGCTCGTCGGCCGTGAGCACCGCGCGCATGCCGCGCCCGCCGCCACCGCCGATGGCCTTGACCATCACACCCGCGCCCTGCGCGTGCTGCTCGGCGAAGAAGGCCTGCGCCTGCGCGAGCGTCACCGCGCCCGCGCTGCCGGGCATCACGGGCACGTCGCACTGCGCGGCCAGTTCGCGGGCGCGGGCCTTGTCGCCGAACAGGCCCAGCTGCTCGGGCGTGGGGCCGATGAAGACCAGGCCCGCGTCTGCGCAGGCCTGTGCGAAGTCGGCACGTTCGCTGAGGAAACCGTAGCCGGGATGCACCGCATCGCAGCCTTGCGCCTTCGCCACCGCGATCAACGCGGCCACGTCGAGGTAGGCCGAAGGGCCGGTCGCGTCGAGCGCCACCGCCACGTCGGCCAGCTGCACATGCAGCGCGGCGGCATCGTCGCGCGCATGCACCGCCACGCTGGCGATGCCCAGGTCGCGCAGCGCACGCACCAGGCGCACGGCGATCTCGCCGCGGTTGGCAATCAGAACTTTGGAAAACACGCGAGGAAGCCTTTCAGGTCTTGTCTTTGAGCAGGCGGCGCAGCACCTTGCCCGCGCCCGTGGTGGGCAATGCATCGATGAAGCTCACGGCGCGCGGCGCCTTGTAGCTCGCCATGTTCTCGCGCGCCCAGGCCACGAGCGCGTCGGCCTCGAGCGCGGCGCCGGGCTTGCGCACGATGAAGGCCTTCACGACCTCGCCCTTCTCGGGGTCGGGCTGCGCGATGACCGCCGCCTGCGCCACCGCCGGGTGCTTGATGAGGATGGTCTCGACCTCTTCGGGGAACACGCTGTAGCCCGAGACCTTGATCATTTCCTTGAAGCGGCCGATGAAGGTGAGGTAGCCGTCGGCGTCGAGCTTGCCCATGTCGCCCGTGTGCACCCAGCCGTTGCGCAAGGTGGCGGCCGTGGCCTCGGGCTTGTTCCAGTAGCCCTTGAACGAGCCGGCGCTGGTGAGCACGATCTCGCCGACCTCGCCCGTGGGCATGTCGGCCTGCGTGTCGGTGTCGATGATGCGGATGGTCACGCCCGGCACCGGCACGCCCTGCGTGCCCCAACGCGGCGCCACGTGGGGCGTGTAGGTGTCGCAGGTGTGGGTTTCGCTCAGGCCGTAGGCGGCCTCGAACGAGCTGCAGTGGTTGGCGTGCGAGCGCCACTGCGCGGCCAGCGGTTCGGTGAAGGCGATGCCGAAGCTGGTCACCGGGTTCATCTTCAGGCTCGACAGGTCGAAGCGGGCGATGTCGGGCACCTGCATGCAGGCCACGTTCATCGGCGCGATGCTGTACCACCAGCTCACTTTGTAAGCGGCAATGGCCTGCAGCACGGCGCGCGGATCGAAGCGGTGCATCAGCACCGAGGCGGCGCCGCTGAGCACGGGCACGTTGACGCCCATGAGCATGCCGGCGATGTGATACAGCGGCGCGATCGACAGCAGCACGTCGCCAGGCCCCACGCCGTTGCAGTCGGCCGCGGCGCGCGTCTTAAAGAGCGCGTTGCCGTAGCTGAGCATCGCGCCCTTGGGCAGGCCGGTGGTGCCCGAGGTGTAGGTCATGAGCGCGATGTCGTCCATGTCGATGGCGACGGGCTGCGGCGTGGCGCCGCTGCGCATCACGGTGAGAAAGTCTTCGCAGCCTTCGGGCACGGTGCGCTCGGCCGTGCGCTCGGCGGCCAGTTCGGCCGGCAGGTCGAGCGTGGGCTCGGCGGGCAGCAGGTCGGCGTAGTGCACCACGAACACATGCGCGAGTGCGCTCTCGGCCTGCACCTTGCGCACCACCGGCACCAGCGGCGCAGCCGCGACGATCACGCGCGCCTTCAGGTCGTTGACCTGGTAGGCCAGCTCGTGCTCCTTGTTGAGCGGGCCGCTCGGGCAGACGATGGCGCCGATCTTCTGGATGCCGAAGTGCGCCACCAGGTACTGCGGGCAGTTGTTGAGGAACAGCACCACGGGTTCGCCCTTGGCCACGCCCAGTGCCTGCAGGCGCGCGGCGAAGGCGTCGCTCGCGCGGTCGAGCTCGGCCCAGCTCAGGGCCTGGCCGTACCAGAGGCAGGCGGTGGCGTCGCCGCGCGTGCGTGCGTGGTCGCGCAGGTAGGCGTGCAGGGGCTGCTGCACGCGCGGCGGCAGTTCCTTCAAGCGTTGCGGGGTGGCGGGCGTTGTCTCCATGGCGTCACTTTCTCAGGGTTATCGATAGCCGCCTGCGCATGGCCGGCGCTTGCCAATGCGGTATGGTGCACGAACAATCCTACCCATGGGTATAACTTCCGCGACACCGAACAAACCCTCTGCCACGCACACGGCGCTGGCGGCGCAGCCGCACCTGCCGCAGGGCACGGGCCGCCAGCGCGCGGCCACGCAGGGCACCGACCTGCAGCGCGAGCGCATCCTGCAGGCGGCGGCGCAGCTGTTTGCCGCGCAGGGCTACGCCAACACGACCATGGCGCAGATCGTGCGCGAGCTGGGCGTGACCAAGCCCTTCGTGTACTACTACTTCCGCGACAAGCAGGAGATCTTCGAGACGCTGTCGTGGCGCCCCGCCGTCGACTGCTTCACCGCGCTCGACTTCGCCGCCGCCGACCCGCGCCGCGCGAGCGAGAAGGTGATGGAAGGCATCGAGGGGCTGATCCGCGCCACCATCGCGCACCACCCGGTGGCCTTCTTCGCGTACCGCGAGCCGCAGGTGTACCGCCCCGAATACCTCGAAGCGCAGAAGAAGCTCGCACATCACTTCTATGACCTGCTGTGCCCGCTGCTCGAAGAAGCCCGGCGCGACGGCGACCTCGACTTCGACGAGACCAAGATCACCGCGCTCGCGGCCTGCAGCCTGCCGGGCTTTCTCTACAGCTGGTACCGCCCCAACGGGCGCCTCTCGCCCGACGAGGTGGTGGCACAGCTCACGAAGCTGGCCAGCCGCGTGATCGGGCTGCGCGCGAAGAACTGATTCCGTCTTTCACACACCCTCCGGAGACACTTCATGAAGCTCACGCATGCGCCTTTGGCGCGGATCGCCCTTGCCTCTCTGTTTGCCATCGCCGGCACGGCAGCGCAGGCCCAGCAGCCGACCTACAAGATCGCCTACATCGATCCGCTGTCGGGGCCGTTTGCCAACGTGGGCGAGCTGATGTTGATGCACACGCAGTACGCCATCGAGGACATCAACGCCAAGGGCGGCGTGCTCGGCGGCATGAAGCTGCAACTGCTGCAGTTCGACAGCAAGCTCTCGGCGCAGGAAAGCCAGAGCGCGCTGCAGGCGGCCATCGACCAGGGCGCCAAGGCGATCGTCACGGGCGGCTCGGGCTCGTCGGTGGTGACGGCGCTGGTGCTGGCCGTGGCGCGCTGGAACCAGCGCAACCCGGGCAAGGAACTGATCGTGCTGAACCACTCCTCGATCGACCCCGAGATGACCGGCAAGGGCTGCAGCTTCTGGCACTTCCAGACCGAGGCCAACACGGCGATGAAGATGAAGGCGCTGGCCAACTACATCAAGAAGACGCCGGACGTGAAGAAGGTCTACCTGCTGAACCAGGACTATGCCCACGGCAAGCAGTGGGCCAGCTACGGCCGCCAGCTGGTGGGCCTGGCGCGCCCCGACATCCAGTTCGTCGGCGAGACGCTGCACCCCATCGGCCGCGTGAAGGACTTCGCGCCCTACATCGCCAACATCAAGCAAAGCGGCGCCGACTCGGTCATCACCGGCAACTGGGGCCAGGACATGACGCTGCTGCAGAAGGCCGCGGGCGACGCGGGCTACAACCTGCGCTACTTCAACCACAGCGCGGGCTCGGTGCCCGGCACCGTCACGGCCGTGTCGCAGGCGAAGACGGGGCAGCTCACCTGGGTGGCCGAATGGCACCCGGGCCAGGCCGACACGCCGAAGGTCGACGCGCTGGCCAAGGCCTACAAGGCCAAGACGGGCAAGGACTTCCTCGCGCCGCGCATCGACCTGACGCCGCGCCTGCTGGCCGCCGCCATCGCCAAGGCCGGCAGCGCCGACACGGTGAAGGTGGCGCGCGCCCTCGAAGACCTGAGCTTCGACTCGGTGGTGGGCCCGGTGCGCATGCGCGGCGAAGACCACCAGCTGCTGCTGCCGCAGGTGGTGAACACCATCGCGCCGGTGGACGGCAAGGCGGTGAAGACGGGCTGGGAAGGCACCAACTACGGCTTCCGCACCGATGCGGTCTATACCGGGAACGAGCTGGCGCAAGGCACCGACTGCAAGATGGTCCGACCCTGACTGAGTTCTTTCGGGGGACCTGCCCGGGCCACTGTGAATAGCGATCACGCTGACGGCGTGATCGCCCCCTGCGCCGCGTCATTGTTTCCTAGGGAAACCCCGTCCTGCCCACCCCCTGTGCCATCGGGATACTCCGGATTCGCATCCCGGACATCCGAAGCGGGTCCATACCGAAGGCACAACAAGGTACACCATGGCAGGAAAGAACTCGCTCCATCCGATCCCCCATCCGGCGAAGAAACCCTTCGTCGGCAATCTGCTGTCCATCGGCTCCGACTCGCCGGTGCTCGACATGTGGAAGATCGCGCAGGACCTCGGCGGCATCTACTGGCTCGACATGCCGGGCATGCCGGTGATCGTGGTGTCGTCGCCCGCGCTGGTCGACGAGCTGTGCGAAGAGCCGCGCTTCGACAAGAGCACGCGCGGCGCGCTGCGCCGGCTGCGCGCCGCGTCGCACGGCCTCTTCACCTCCGACACGCACGAGGAGACGTGGTCCAAGCCGCACAACATCCTCTTGGCCAACTTCAGCCAGCGCGCGATGCAGGCCTACCACCCGATGATGCTGGACATCGCAGGGCAACTGGTCACCAAGTGGGAGCGCCTCAATTTCGATGAAGAGGTGGACGTGGTGCGCGACATGACCGCGCTCACGCTCGACACCATCGGCCTGTGCGGCTTCGGCTACCGCTTCAACTCGTTCTACCGCGAGGGCTTCCATCCTTTCGTCGATGCGATGGTGCGCACGCTGGAGACGGTGCAGAACCGGCGCGGCATTCCGCTCGAGGAGCTGATGCTCAAGAAGGAGCTGGCGCAGCAGCGCAAGGACATCCGCTACATGCACAAGATGGTGGAAGACATCATCGAGGAGCGGCGCACGAGCGGCGCCGACATCGCCACCAAGCCCGACCTGCTGAGCTACATGATCGCGGGCGTGGACAAGAAGAGCGGCGAGAAGCTCACCGACAAGATGATCCGCGACGAGTGCATCGAATTCCTCATCGCGGGCCACGAGACCACCAGCGGCCTGCTGTCGTTCGCCATCTACTTCCTGCTGAACAACCCCGAGGCGATGGCCAAGGCGCAGGCCGAGGTCGACAGCGTGTTCGGCGGCGACACCACGCAAAAGCCCACCTACGCGCAGGTCAACCGGCTGCAGTACGTGATGCAGGTGCTGAAGGAATCGCTGCGCCTGTACCCGACCGCGCCGGCGATCTCGATGCGCGCGAAGGAAGACACGAAGATCGGCGGCCAGTACACGATCAAGAAGAACAACATGGTCATCATGCATGCGCTCGCGCTGCACCGTGACAAGGGCATCTGGGGCGAGGATGCCGACCAGTTCAACCCCGACCACTTCAGCCGCGAGGCCGAGCGCGAGCGGCCCGTGAACGCCTTCAAGCCCTTCGGCAACGGCCAGCGCGCCTGCATCGGGCGGCAGTTCGCCCTGCAGGAGGCGGTGCTCACGCTGGGCATGATCCTGCAGCGCTTCAACCTCGTCGATCACACGGGCTACAAGCTCAAGATCAAGGAAGCGCTGACGATCAAGCCCGAGAACTTCAAGATCAAGGCGCTGCTGCGCGACCCGGCCTCGCGCCCGCGCGGCACCGTGGAGGCGGCGGCCGCGCCCGACACGCCGGCCAAGCCCGCCGCGCGCAAGCCGCAGGCCGCGCGCCACGGCACCTCGCTGCTGGTGCTGCAGGGCTCCAACCTCGGCACCGCCGAAGACCTGGCGCGCCAGCTGGCCGAGGCCGGCGAGCTGCGCGGCTTCTCGACCCAGCTGGCCTCGCTCGACGACTACGCCGAGCGGCTGCCGGCCAGCGGCGCGGTGGCGATCGTCTGCGCCTCGTACAACGGCGTGGCGCCCGACAACGCGGCCGAGTTCCACCGCTGGCTCGACAAGGCCGACGACTCGCTCAACGGCGTGCGCTTCAGCGTCTTCGGCTGCGGCAACACCGACTGGGCCGCCACCTACCAGGCGGTGCCGCGCCGCATCGACGAACGGCTCGAGGCGCTGGGCGCCGACCGCGTGCACGAGCGCGGCGAAGGCGATGCGCGCGAGGACATGGACGGCGCCTTCCAGGACTGGAGCGACGCGCTGTGGCCCGCGCTGGTGAAGACCTTCGACATCAAGAACGGCGCCGACACGCCGGCCGAGGCCGAGCCGCTGTACACGCTCGAAGAGCTGCCGCCGCCGCAGAAGAACGCGCTGGTCGATGCGCTGGGCGCGGTGCCGCTGCGCGTGATCGAGAACCGCGAACTGCAAAGCGCCGGCGCCAACGGCGAGGCCGGACGCTCCACGCGCCACGTCGAGCTGATGCTGCCCGAAGGCGTGAACTACGTGCCCGGCGACCACCTGAGCGTGGTGCCGCGCAACAGCCCCGCGCAGGTCGAGCGCGCGATGGCGCGCTTCGGCTTCGACCGCTCGGCGCACGTGCGCCTGTCGGCGGTGCCGGGGCGCAAGGCGGCGCTGCCGGTGGACCAGGTCATCGCCGTCGATCGCCTGCTGGGCGACTACGTCGAGCTGCAGGACGTGGCCACGCGCAAGCAGATCGCCACGCTCGCCGCGCACACCGAGTGCCCGTTCACCAAGCCCAAGCTGCAGGCGCTCTCGGGCAGCGACGAGGCCTCGCAGGCCGCGTACAAGGCCGAGGTGCTGCACAAGCGCAAGTCGCTGCTGGAGCTGCTCGAAGAGCACCGCGCCTGCCAGGTGCCGTTCTCGGTGTTCCTGGAAATGCTGTCGCCGCTGTCGCCGCGCTACTACTCGATCTCCTCGTCACCGACGATGACGCCGGGGCGCTGCAGCGTGACGGTGGGCGTGGTGAGTGCGCCCGCGATGTCGGGCAACGGCACCTTCGAGGGCGTGTGCTCCAACTTCCTGGCGCGCGCCGAGGCCGGCGACACGGTGCACGGCGTGATCCGCGAGACCACGGCCGAGGGCTTCCGGCTGCCGGAGGACGCCAACCGGCCGCTCATCATGGTCGGCCCGGGCACCGGCCTGGCGCCGTTTCGCGGCTTCCTGCAGGCGCGCGCGTCGCAGGTCGAACGCGGCGAGGCGCTGGGCGAGGCGATGCTGTTCTTCGGTTGCCGCCATCCCGAGCAGGACTTCATCTACGCCGAAGAGCTGCAGGCCTGGTCGCACCGCGGCCTGATGAAGTTGCACACGGCCTTCTCTCGCGCCGGCGACCGCAAGGTCTACGTGCAGGACCTGATCCGCGAACAGGGCGCTGCCGTGTGGAAGCTGCTCGAAGCCGGCGCCGTGGTGTATGTGTGCGGCGACGGCTCGCGCATGGAGCCCGACGTGCGTCGCACGCTCAGCGACCTTGCGCGCGAGCATGGGCAGGACAGCGCGGCGTGGATGGACAGGATGATTGCCGAGCAGCGCTACGTGCTCGACGTGTGGGCCGGGGCCTGAAGAGCCCACTCTGGAGCCCCAAAGAAGAAGACCGGCATTCGCCGGTCTTTTTTCTTGGGGAGTGTTCGCCTCGGATCAGACGTTGCGGTCCGGGTCCGGATACACCAGCGGCCCAAGCATGCCGCGGTTGAACGGCTTCCATTCGCCCTCGGGCTGCGCCAGCCGGTCGGCCACCGCATAGAGCACGGCCGGGTGCGCGCCGAGCCCCAGGTGGCTCGCCACCACCTCGATGTTCTCCGACTGCGGGCCGGTCCTCTCGAGGCTGCAGCGCCATGCGACGACACCGTCGGTGCGGCTGAAGATCGAGGTCGTGGGCACGGGCGGCGTGGGTTCGACGAACTTCATGCGGCGCGGGTCGTGCGAGCTCTGGCCGCTCACGCCTTCGTACACGCGCCAGGCGTTGGTGGCGCGCGGGCTGCCCGAGAACGGGCTGCCCAGCGTGATCACGTTGCGGATGAGGTCCTTCTGCGCCGAGGCCAAGAGCCGCGCGTACACGCCGCCCAGGCTCCAGCCGATCACGCTGACCTTCTGGCCGCTTTTGTCGGCCAGGGTCTTGAGCAGGTCGACCATGCCGTCCTCGACGCCGGCGCGCGGGCCCAGGTTGCGGCCCTGGCCCCAGCCGTGCGCGTCGTAGCCGCGGCTGCACAGGTAGCGGCGCAGCAGCAGCGTGGACATGTCGCTGGCCACCAGGCCCGGCAGCACGAGCACGGGGTGCCCGTCGCCGCGCGGCGCGAGCTGCAGCAGCGGCCACATGGCGAGGCCGGCGCCGGTTTCCCAGAGGGCGCGCGCTTCGGCCAGCAAGAGCAGGCGCGACGGCGGTGCGATGGGTTCGTGGGTGGCGGTGGTCATGATGGCGGCTTCCTTTCTGTTTCTTTCTTCTGTAGGACGACGATGGGGGTGCGAAGTTGCATGCCCCGTCGGACGACGACTTCATTTATCCGAGGTATTTGCCCCTCAGGTAATCAAGATAAGCCCTCGATTCGCTGGAAACATACGGAGAAACCAGCGTGAGTGTGTAGAAAGCCGCCAAACCGGGATCGGCCTGCGCCAGCGCGTCGCGCCCCGGCACCAGCCGCTCGAACGAGAGCCAGCAGGTGGTGGTGAAGACCATCTGCAGCGCGAGGATGCGCGCCTGCTCGGCGCTGGTCTCGATCACGCCCGAGGCCACCAGCCCTTCGCACAGCGTCTGGGCCGCCAGCAGGTTCTGCGCGGTCATGGCCTGGGCGCGCTGCCCCAGGGCCGGGTACTCGCTGGCCAGGAAGGCCATGTCGCGGTAGATGAAGCGGTACTCGTCGATGGCCTCGAAGCGCAGGTGCAGCGCCAGCCACAGGTCGTCGATGGCGGCAATGGACGCCGACGAGCCGTTGAGCACCTCGAGCCGCTGCTCGAAGCGCCGGAACAGCCATTCGACGATCAGCTGCTTGGCCTTGAAGTGGTAGTGCAGGTTGCCCGGGCTCATGCCGAGCTCGGCCGCGATCTTGTGCGTGGACACGGCCGGAAGACCTTCCGCGTTGAACAGCGCAAGGCTGGTCTGCAGGATGCGATCGCGCGTGGTGTTGGAGCTGGCCACAAGCGGCGTGTTGCGTGCGTTGTGTGCCGCTCAGCGCTTGCCGCCGGCGCTGCTTGAACTGGCGCGTGGGCCGGACGGTTTCTCGAGTGTCGCGAGGCGTTCGCGCAACTGCGCCACCTCGTCGCGCAGGGCCTGCACCTCGTCGGCGCTGGGCATGCCCAGGCGTTGCAGGGCGGTGGCGACACGCTGGTCGAACACGTCCTCGAACTTGCGGATGCCGAAGGTGTCCAGGCTGGGGAAGCCGCGCGTCAGCGCCGCCTTGGCACCGGCCGCGTCGGCCTTGCCGTGCCCGATGCCGAGCAGGCCTTCGATCACGTTGGCCTGGCGCTTGGCGACGTCGTTGCGCACGTTGTCCAACGCCTTGAGGCCGGCGCGCAGCAGCGCTTCGGCCTTGTTGGTGCCGGCCGCAGCAGTGTCTGCGGGCGGTGCTTTCGCAGCCGGCGCCGCCTTACGGGGCGCGGCCTTCTTCTTCGCCGCCGGAGCCTTCTTCGCAGGCGCCGCCCTCTTCTTCAACTTTGCAGTGTCATCGGGACGGGTCGCCATGCGGTGGGTGCTCCAGGGGCGTAAGGAATGAAAAGGGCGCGGTCAGCGCCCCGGGATCAGGCCGCCTTGCGGGCAGCGCGGCGAACCGGCTTCTTGGCCGCAGCGACCTTGGCCTTCACGGTGCGCACGGGGGCGGCTTCTTCGGTGCCGCTCACACGGGCTTCGATCTGCTTGGTGCCGGCGACGATGCGGTCAGCGATTTGCACCGACACGGTGGCGAAGGGCTGGTTCACGGCCGACAGGGCGTTCAGCACGGTGGTGGCAGCGGGCGATTCGATCTGGGCGACGCGGTTGGCGACGGTTTCGATGCCGCTGGTGGTGCCGGCAGCGACGCGGTCCATCGCGTTCACGATGCGGCTGGTGTCGATGTCCAGGCGGTTGGACAGGAAACCATGCACCTTCTCTTGCGCGCCGATCAGGTTGGCCTTGATCTGCTCGCTCACCATCGGGATCTGGCGGTTGCCCAGGAATTCGCTGTAGCGCGAAGCGGCACCGCCCAGCAGGCGTTGCACGCCGGTGCGGTAGGCACCGACCAGGGTCTTGCCGGCGTCGTTGTACTGGCCGACGACGTGGATGGCGGCGGAAGCGATGTTGGTTTGCGTGGACATGTGAGATTTCCTTGAAGTTGAATGGCTCGCGGGGAATCGCGATGGGCCAATCATCTTCCGCAGGGCCTAGGCCTGGAAAACTAGAACGGTCGGAAAACTAGTCCAACTGCCCCAATTTTTTGTCCAGGCCGGGCCGGCCCTGTCGATCATGCCGCAGCGGCGCGCGGCGATGCGGCGGCCTTGCGGGCCGCGGGCCGGGGTGCGGCCTTCTTCGCCGCCGCCTTCTTCGCAGGGGCTTTCTTCGCTGCCGCCTTGACCGGCGCGGCCTTGGCCGGGGCCTTCTGCGCCGTCTTCTTGGCGGCGACGGCCTTCACCGGCGCCTTCTTGCGCGCGGCCGGCTTGCGGGCCGGTGCAGCGGCCTGGGTCTCTTCGTCGGCTTCCGGCGCGGGAGCGGCCACGGGCTTGGGCGGTGTGGCCGGCGCGCCGGAGACGGCCGGGTGCTTCTGCGTCAGCTCCATCAGCAGCTTGTGCTCGGCCAGCAGGTAGTCGCCGATCTCGGTGATGTCGGGCACGGCACGGCGGCAGGCGATCAGGCCGTAGTCCATGCGACCGTTGTAGCTTTGCACGGTGACGTTGAGCGCGGTGCCGTGGCTGGCGATCGACACCGGGTAGTAGCAGGTGACCAGCGCCCCCGCGAAGTACATCGGAAACGGCGCGCCCGCCACGTTCGAGACGGCCACGTTGGCCGCCGGTGGCAGCAGGTTGACGATGCCCGAGCGTCCCACCATCGACGCAATGCCCGACACCAGCCACGGCGCGGCGAAGGTCGGGAAGTCGTCCAGGATCACGGCCTTGAAGCGGTTCATCGTCGACTTCGAGGAGTTCGACGAGGCGTTGATCGCCTTCAGCCGCTGCAGCGGATCGGTGATGTCGGTGGCCAGGCTCACGAGGATCATGCTGGCCTGGTTGTTGGCCGTCTGGTCGCCGGCCTCGCGCAGGCTCACGGGCACGCCGGCCACCAGCGGCTTGGCCGGCAGCTCGTTGTTGTCGGCCAGGTAGTGGCGCAGCGCGCCGGCCACGGTGGCCAGCACCACGTCGTTGAGCGACACGCCGAAGTGCTTGGCGATGTACTTGGTCTCGGCCAGCGAGATGGTGCGCCCGGCGAAGGTGCGCTGGTTGGTGATCGACACGTTCAGCGAGGTGCGCGGCGCGAAGAGGTTGAACTTCTTCGGCGCGGTGGCGGCCGCCTTGTCGGCCGCCTTCTCGTCGGGCTGGGCCAGGCCGCCGATGGCGCGCGCGATGGCCGGCGCCATCTTGAAGAGCTTCACGTACTGCTGCGCCGTGTTGCGCAGCGCCGCTGTGGCGAGCTCGGCCATGCCCAGCTGGTAGCCGTTGCTGCGCGGGCGCGCACGCGGCGGCTTGATCACGCGGCCCGTGGCCTCGAGGTCGAAGATGGCCTTGCCCAGCTCGACGCCGGCCTGCCCGTCGATGCCCGCGTGGTGCACCTTGGTGTACAGCGCTACCTGGCCGCTCTTGAGGCCGTCGATGATGAAGAACTCCCACATCGGCCGGCTGCGGTCCATCAGCGTGGAGTGCAGCCGTGCCACGTACTGCTGCAGCTGGCGGTTGGTGCCGGGCTTGGGCAGCGTGATGTGGCGCACGTGGTAGTCGAGGTCGATGTCGTCGTCCTCGACCCACACCGGATTGGTCATGTCGAAGGGCATCAGCGCGAGCTTGCGCGTGAACACGTCGGCCAGGTGGATGCGGCTGGCCATGAAGGCCTTGGCGTCTTCGTAGAAGTCGCCCTTGTAGCCCTTGGGCAGGTCCAGCACGTTGAGCGAACCCACGTGCATCGGCATCTCGGGGGTTTCCAGGTGCAGGAAGGTGGCATCAAGACCGCTCAGGTGTTTCATGTGTGGTTCTCCTCGTTGGGGCATGCGCCGTCCGGCAGGATACCGTGGGCATCGCGTTCGTGGGCCTTCGCTTCTTCAGTGTTTCCACCGGGGGAAGGCACGCCCGGGACAGGGGTTTGCCCCAAGGATGGCCGGGGCGCGCGTCCACATGTAATGAAAAAATCGACGCGCCTCGAATGCAGCAACAACTGCTCACAGGCCGCCGCATTCACGGGGGCTTCGTACACTGTGCCGCATGACCTCTGCGCACAACGAAGACCCCCATCTCTGGCTCGAAGACATCGACGGCGAAGCCGCTCTGGACTGGGCTCGCCAGCAGAATGCACACGCCGTTCACACCTATGCGCAGTCGCCGGCCTTCCAGGCGATCGAGCAGGGCCTGCTCGAGGTGCTCGACTCGGACGCGCGCATTCCGATGGTCAGCAAGATCGGTGCGCTGTACTACAACTTCTGGCGCGACAAGGCGCATCCCAAGGGCCTGTGGCGCCGCACCACGCTCGATGAATACCGCACGCCCGAACCCGCGTGGGAGACCGTGCTCGACCTCGATGCGCTGGCCGCGCAGGACGGCGAGAACTGGGTCTGGCACGGCGCCGACTGCCTGGAGCCCGCGTACGAACGCGGCCTCATCTCGCTGTCGCGCGGCGGCGCCGACGCCGACGTGGTGCGCGAGTTCGACCTGGTGAACCTGGCCTTCGTCGAAGGCGGCTTCGCACTGCCCGAGGCGAAGAACCACGTCACCTGGAAAGACATCGACCACCTGTACGTCGGCACCGATTTCGGCCCCGGCTCGATGACCAGCTCGAGCTACCCGCGCCTGGTGAAGGAGTGGCAACGCGGCACGCCGCTGGCCGAGGCCGTCACCGTGTACGAAGGTGCGCACGAAGACATGTCGGTGAGCGCCTGGAGCGACCACACGCCCGGCTTCGAGCGCGACTTCGTCTCGCGCCAGATCGACTTCTACGACAGCGAGACCTGGCTGCGCGCGCCCGACGGCACGCTGGCCAAGATCGACGTGCCCGACGACGCCAACACCGGCGTCACGCGCGAGTGGCTGCTGATCGAGCCGCGCGAAGACTGGAGCGTGGCCGGCCGCACCTACACCGCCGGCTCGCTGCTGGCCGCGCGCTTCGACGACTACATGGCCGGCGCGCGCGATCTCACGCTGCTGTTCGAACCCGACGACACCACCGCGCTCGACGACTACTCGTGGACGCGCCACCACCTCATCCTCAACGTGATGCACGACGTGGTGAACCGGCTGGAGGTGCTCACGCCGCCGGCGGACGGCCTGGGCGACTGGGCCCGCGACAGCCTGGGCGGCGCGCCCGCGCTCTCGTGCGTGGCGGCCGGCGGCATCGACGAGACCGAGAACGACGACTACTTCCTGACCGTGAGCGGCTTCCTGCAGCCGACCACGCTGTACATCGGCACTCTCGGCCAGGGCGAACCGCAGCCGCTGAAGCACAGCCCCGGCTTCTTCGACGCCTCGCGCTTTCGCGTGAGCCAGCATTTCGCGACCTCGGCGGACGGCACGCGCGTGCCCTACTTCGAGATCGCCGCCAAGGACCTCGTGGCCGACGGCACGAACCCCACGCTGCAGTACGCCTACGGCGGCTTCGAGATCTCGCTGGAGCCGAGCTACAGCGGCGGCATCGGCCGCGCCTGGCTCGAGCGCGGCGGCGTGTACGTGGTGGCGAACATCCGCGGCGGCGGCGAGTACGGCCCGCGCTGGCACCAGGCCGCGCTGCAGGAAAACCGCCTGCGCACCTGCGAAGACTTTGCGGCCGTGTCGCAGGACCTGTTCGCGCGCGGCATCACCTCGCCCGCGCACCTGGGCGCCATGGGCGGCAGCAACGGCGGCCTGCTCATGGGCAACATGCTCACGCTGTACCCGCAGCTGTACGGCGCCATCGTGAGCGAGGTGGCGCTGCTCGACATGAAGCGCTACACGCAGCTGTCGGCCGGCGCCTCATGGATCGCGGAGTACGGCGACCCGGAACTGCCCGACGAGTGGGAATTCATCCGGACCTTCTCGCCCTACGAGAACGCCCGGGCCGACGCGCCCTACCCGCCCGCCCTGTTCACCACCTCCACGCGCGACGACCGCGTGGGGCCCGTGCATGCGCGCAAGATGCACGCGAAGCTGCTCGCGCAAGGGCACGACAGCAGCTTCTACGAGAACATGGAAGGCGGCCACAGCGCCGCCGCGGACAACAAGGCGTCCGCCTTCATGGATGCGCTCGGCTACGCCTACCTCTGGCACCACATCGGGAGACCGACATGAACAGCAGCAGCACCGCCGCCACCACCCTCGAACTGATCGGCGCGCCGACCGACATCGGCGCCAGCGTGCGCGGCGCGGGCATGGGCCCCGACGCACTGCGCGTGGCCGGCCTGGCCGAGGCGCTCGCGGGCCAGGGCTTCACGGTGCTCGACCGCGGCAACCTCGCGGGCCCGGCCACGCCGTGGGCACCACCGGCCAACGGGCTGCGCCACCTCACCGAGGTGATCGCCTGGAACCGCTCGGTCTACGCCGCCGTCGACACCGCGCTGGGCGCCGGCCACGTGCCGGTGATGCTGGGCGGCGACCACTGCCTGGCGATCGGCTCCATCAGCGCCGTGGCCTGGCATGCGCGAAAACGCGGCAAGAAGCTGCGCGTGCTGTGGCTCGACGCGCACTCCGACGTCAACACCGAGACCACGAGCCCCAGCGGCAACCTGCACGGCATGCCGGTGTCGTGCCTGCTGGGCCACGGGCCGGCGGACCTCACGGGCTGGAGCGGCGAGCCCGCAGCGCTGGCGCACGACGCCATCCGCTTCATCGGCATCCGCAGCGTGGACGATGACGAGAAGAAGGCGATTCGCACGCTCGACCTGACCGTGTTCGACATGCGCCACATCGACGAGAACGGCATGCGCACCACCATGACCGAAGCGCTGCAGGACGTGGACGAAGACACCCACCTGCACGTGAGCTTCGACCTCGATTGCCTCGACCCGGCCGACGCGCCGGGCGTGGGCACGGGCGTGCGCGGCGGGCCGACCTACCGCGAGATGCAGCTGTGCATGGAAATGATCGCCGACACCGGACGGCTCGGCTCGGTCGACGTGGTGGAACTCAACCCCGCGCTCGACGTGCGCAACCAGACGGCCGAGGTGGCGGTGGAGCTGATCGAGAGCCTGTTCGGCAAGTCGACGCTGGTGCGCTGACTGCCGAGCCTGTTCAGCCGCGGTTGGGCGACGGCGCCACCGGGAAGGTGGTGGCTGCGGGGCGCGTGGCGGGCTTCGGTGCGTCGTCGGCCGGTGCCGCGTCCGCTGGCATGTCGGGGCCGCCGCCCTGCAGGAAGCGCTCGACCAGCGTGAAGAAGCGGTCGTAGAAACGTTCGTCCGTGAGCGTCTGGCTCGCCACCTTGACCATCGCTTCGTTGCTGCCGCCGAAGGGCAGCGAGAGCGAGCCGATGGCGCCCACGCCCAGGCTGGCCGAGTTGCTGCCCTTCTTCAGGCCGTAGCGGTCCTGCAATGCGGTCGCGAAGGCCACGGTGCTGCGTCCGCCCGAGGCGCTGCCGGCGCCCCCTTCCCGCGCGCAGACCACGCGGAACTCGACCTCGACATGCGTCTCGGCCGCGGGCTGGAAGCTCTTGCGCGCGGTCACCAGGTCGGCGTTGGCGGCCGTGACCATGTAGCCCTGGCTCAGCAGCGCGCGGCGCGCCGCCTCGCAGGTCTGGGCCTCGCTGGCGGCGTAGTTGCGCGTGTGGGTGGTGGTGGAGTCGAAGTCTTCGGGCTCGTAGGCCTGGCCCGTGCCGAAGCTGCCGCAGCCGGCCAGCAACAGGGCCGACAGCAGGCCCGGGAACAGAAACGCCGGCACGCGGGCCGGCGAAGAGAAGAAAGCAGCAGAAGAGGTCTGGGGCATGGCAGGGCGGGAAGGACACCGGATGCTAACCAACCGGCGGCTTCGCTTCGAGCCCCCGGCAGGCCGGGGGTTCCCGAAAGGCCCTGCAAGCCCCGGAGATCGCGTCAGGGGTACAGGCCGCGTTCCTGGCGCGCCATCAGGATGCGCTCGCAGGCCACCGCGTAGGTGGCGGTGCGCAGCGGGATCTTGTGCTTGTCGGCCGTGTCCCAGATCTGGTTGAGCGCGTTCATCATGATGCGGTCGAGGCGCACGTTGATCTCGTCCTCGTCCCAGAAGAAGGACGAGAAGTCCTGCACCCATTCGAAGTACGAGACCGTCACGCCGCCGGCGTTGCAGATCACGTCGGGCACGACCAGCACGCCGCGCTCGGCCAGGATGTCGTCGGCCTCGGGCACCGTCGGGCCGTTGGCGCCTTCGAGCACCAGCTTGGCGGTGGTCTTCTTGGCGCGCTCGGCCGTGAGCTGGCCTTCGAGGGCGGCCGGGATCAGGATGTCGCAGGCCACGTCCCAGAAGTCTTCGTTCGGCACGATGTCGCCGCCGGCCTTGAAGCCGACCACGCCGTCGGTGCGCGAGATGGGCACCAGCTGGGCCAGATCGAGGCCGTTGGTGTTCACGATGGTGCCGGTGTGGTCCTGCACCGCGACGATCTTGGCGCCTGCCTCGACGAAGAGTTCGGCCGCGACCGAGCCCACGTTGCCGAAGCCCTGCACCGCGATGCGCGCGCCGCGCAGGTCCATGCCCAGGCGGCGGGCCGCTTCACGGCCGGTGACGAACACGCCGCGGCCGGTGGCCTTCACGCGGCCCAGCGAGCCGCCCAGGTGCAGCGGCTTGCCGGTGACCACGCCGGTGGCGGTGCCGCCGACGTTCATCGAGTAGGTGTCCATCATCCACGCCATGATCTGCGCGTTGGTGTTCACGTCGGGCGCGGGGATGTCGGTGTGCGGGCCGATGATGATGCCGATCTCGCTGGTGTAGCGGCGCGTGACCTTCTCGAGTTCTTGCAGCGACAGCTTCTTCGGGTCGACGCGGATGCCGCCCTTGGCACCGCCGTACGGCAGGTTGACGGCCGCGGTCTTGATGGTCATCCAGGCCGACAGCGCCATCACTTCTTCCAGCGTGACGTCGGGGTGGAAGCGCACGCCGCCCTTGCCCGGGCCACGGCTCATGTTGTGCTGCACGCGGTAGCCCTCGAAGTGGGCGATGGTGCCGTTGTCCATCTCGATCGGCACGTCGACGATCAGCGCACGCTTGGGGCGCTTGAGGGTTTCGACCCAGCGCGCCAGCGGGCCGAGGTACGGCACGACGCGATCGACCTGCGACAGGTAGGTGCCCCAGGGGCTGTTGGCCGTCGGATTGACGAAGGAGAGTTTCTCGTTCATGGAAGATTCCCTTGGTTGGAATGGATGGGCGCAACGATATTCCGACTGAGGGCCGCGCGCCATGGCTTATGCATGCCGCGATGGCGGTTATGCAAGAGAAGTTGGAAGGCCCCTTGCGGTCCCTCTCGGCGCGGCCCGATGCAGGTGGATACGCACATGACAAAACCGTCATCCAGACGTTATCGGTCGCGTGGATGCGCTTCGTACAGTCGTTCTCACCAACCAAGCAACCACCTCAAGGAGTGAACGAACATGAAGCTGTCTGCCACCACCCGCCTGCTGAACACCGCCGCCGTCGCCGCCCTGCTGGGCCTGGCCGCCGCGCCGAGCTTTGCCGGCAACTACGCCGAAGGCGACCCGCGTCCCGCGCCCTTCGCGTCGTCGACGACGCGCGCCGCCGTGACGGCCGACGCCCAGCAGTGGCTGAAGACCGCGCCCACCCAGGGCTACAACGAGAACATGGGCCAGGAGCCGGTCGTGGTCTCGGCCAACAGCCGCGCCGCCGTGGCCGCCGACACGCAGCTGTGGATCCGCTCGGGCCTGGCCGCCCAGCAGTCGGGCGAAGCCGGCGCCGACACGTCGCGCCCCGGCTACCGCGAAGCCCAGGCTGCGTACACCAAGCTGCGCGAAGGCCCGGCCTACGGCGCGCTGGTCGACCAGCTCTCGGGCCGCCAGGCTGCCGCACCGGGCTCGACCACGGTGCGTTGAATGCGGTGACCCACGGCTTTCGGTAGTTCAAATGACTGCGAAAGGGTAGTCCAACGGCATTTCCTTGGTTCTATCTCCTATGGCCGTGGCAAATAGGCCGCATTTCTTGCAGTCGATCGATGTGTGCGCCGGATAATCCTCGAATGCTTGATCTGGACCGCATCGATCTGCGCCTGCTGAAGATCCTTCAGGAAGACGGCCGCATCACCAACCTCAAGCTGGCGGAGGCGGTCGCGCTTTCCCCCACCGCCGTGCTGGCGCGCGTGCAGCGCCTCACGCGCGACGGCTTCATCCTGGGCTACGAGGCCCGCCTCGACCCCTACAAGCTGGGGCGCGGCTTCACCGTGTTCGTCGAGGTCCTGCTCGACCGCACCACCGCCAACGTGTTCGACCAGTTCAAGGCCGCCGTGCAGGTGCGCGACGAGATCATGGAATGCCACATGGTCGCCGGCGGCTTCGACTACCTCCTCAAGACCCGCATGGCCGACATGGCCGCCTACCGCGAGTTCGCCGGCACCGTGCTGTGGCAGTTGCCCGGCGTGCGCGAGACGCGGACCTATGCGGTGATGGAAGAGGTCAAGAGCAGCGCGCGCTTGCCGCTCGGGGTCTGAACCGACCCTAGGCGGGCTTGCGCGCCCGCCCGCCGAAGATCGCCGTACCGACCCGCACCATCGTGCTGCCGGCGCTGACCGCCGCCTCGAGGTCCCCGCTCATGCCCAGCGAGAGCGTGTCCAGCGCGATGCCCGCCGCGCGGATCGCCTCGAACACCGCATGGGCACGCAGGCACAGTTCCCGCTGCGCCGCGAAATCCGCTGCCGGTTCGGGGATCGCCATGAGCCCGCGCAGCGTCAGTTGTGGCAAGGCCGCCACAGCGCGCGCGAGCGCCAAGGCCTCTTCCGGCGGCACGCCGGACTTGTTCGCGCCTCCGTCCACGTTGACCTGCAGGCACACCTGCAGCGGCGGCAGGTGGGCCGGGCGCTGGGCCGACAGGCGCTCGGCGATCTTCAGGCGGTCGATGCTGTGGACCCAGTCGAACTGCTCGGCCACGGGCCGCGTCTTGTTGCTCTGCAGAGGGCCGATGCAGTGCCATTCGAGCCCCGCGCGCAGGTCGGCCAGCGCGGCGATCTTGTCCAGGCCCTCCTGCACGTAGTTCTCACCGAAGGCCGCCTGGCCGGCCGCGTGCGCCTCGCGCACCGCCTCCGGCCCGAAGGTCTTGGACACCGCCAGCAGGCGCACCGCCGACGGGTCGCGCCCGGCCTGCGCACAGGCCCGGTCGATCCGGGCCCTTACTTGCTGGAGATCGTCGCCAATCATCGTCATAATCTTCCGAATTCGTATCAAAACGTCACTAAAGCCTGCCTGAGGAGCCCCGTGGACATCACCCAACTGCTGGCGTTCAGCGTCAAGAACAAAGCCTCCGACCTGCACCTGTCGGCCGGCCTGCCGCCGATGATCCGCGTGAACGGCGACGTGCGCCGCATCAACGTCGATGCGCTGGACCACAAGGCCGTGCATGCCATGGTGTACGACATCATGAGCGACACGCACCGCAAGCACTACGAAGAGTTCCTGGAGGTCGACTTCTCGTTCGAGATCGACGGCCTCGCGCGCTTCCGTGTGAACGCCTTCAACCAGGCGCGCGGTGCGGCCGCGGTGTTCCGGACCATCCCCTCGAAGATCCTCACGCTCGAGCAGCTCAACGCGCCGAAGATTTTCGGCGAACTCGCGCTCAAGCCGCGCGGCCTCGTGCTGGTGACGGGCCCCACGGGCTCGGGCAAGTCGACCACGCTGGCGGCGATGGTGAATTACCTCAACGAGAACGAGTACGGCCACATCCTCACGGTGGAAGACCCGATCGAGTTCGTGCACGAATCGAAGAAGTGCCTGATCAACCAGCGCGAAGTGGGGCCGATGACGCTGTCGTTCGCCAACGCACTGCGCTCCGCCCTGCGCGAAGACCCGGACGCCATCCTGGTGGGCGAGTTGCGCGACCTCGAAACCATTCGCCTGGCGATGACCGCGGCCGAAACGGGCCACCTGGTGTTCGGCACGCTGCACACCTCGTCGGCCGCCAAGACCATCGACCGGATCATCGACGTGTTCCCGGGCGAAGAGAAAGAAATGATCCGCGCGATGCTGTCGGAGTCTTTGCAGGCCGTGATCTCGCAGACGCTGTGCAAGACCAAGGACGGCCAGGGTCGCGTGGCGGCGCACGAGATCATGCTGGGCACGCCGGCCATCCGCAACCTGATCCGCGAGGCCAAGGTCGCGCAGATGTACTCCACCATCCAGACCGGCCAGGGCTCGGGCATGCAGACGCTCGACCAGAACCTGACAGAGCTGGTGCGCCGCAATACGATCTCTGCCGCCGAAGCGCGCGGCAAGGCCAAGATCCCAGAAAACTTCCCCGGCTGATTCGAACAGCCACCCGGAGCACAGACATCATGGAACGCGATCAAGCCAGCCAGTTCATCAACGACCTGCTCAAGCTCATGGTGAGCCGCAACGGCAGCGACCTGTTCATCACCGCCGACTTCCCGCCGGCCATCAAGGTCGACGGCAAGGTCACCAAGGTGTCGCAGCAGGCGCTGGGTGCGCAGCACACGCTGGCGCTCACGCGCTCGATCATGAACGACCGCCAGACGGCCGAGTTCGAGCGCACCAAGGAGTGCAACTTCGCGATCTCGCCGACCGGCATCGGGCGCTTTCGCGTCAACGCCTTCGTGCAGCAGGGCAAGGTCGGCATGGTGCTGCGGACCATTCCCGCCAAGCTGCCGACCATCGACGGGCTGGGCATGCCGCAGGTGCTCAAGGACGTGGCGATGACCAAGCGCGGCCTCACCATCCTGGTGGGCGCCACGGGTTCGGGCAAGTCGACCACGCTGGCCGCGATGATCGACTGGCGCAACGAGAACTCCTACGGCCACATCGTGACGGTGGAAGACCCGGTCGAGTTCGTGCACCCGCACAAGAACTGCGTGGTGACGCAGCGCGAAGTGGGCATCGACACCGACAGCTGGGAAGCCGCGCTGAAGAACACGCTGCGCCAGGCACCCGACGTGATCCTCATGGGCGAAATCCGCGACCGCGAAACGATGGAGCACGCCGTGGCCTTCGCCGAAACCGGCCACCTGTGCATGGCCACGCTGCACGCCAACAGCGCCAACCAGGCGCTGGACCGCATCATCAACTTCTTCCCCGAAGAGCGCCGCGCGCAGCTCCTGATGGACCTGTCGCTGAACCTGCGTTCGCTGGTGTCGCAGCGGCTGGTGCCCACCGAAGACGGCCAGGGCCGCGTGGCCGCCGTCGAGATCCTGCTGAACACGCCGTTGATCTCCGACCTGATCTTCAAGGGTGAGGTGGGCGAGATCAAGGAGATCATGAAGAAGAGCCGCAACCTGGGCATGCAGACCTTCGACCAGGCGCTGTTCGACCTGTTCGAGGGCAACGCGATCAACTTCGAAGAAGCGATCCGCAACGCCGACTCGGCCAACGACCTGCGCCTGCAGATCAAGCTCAACAGCCAGCGCGCGCGCAGCACCGACCTGGCGGCCGGCACCGAGCACTTCGCGATCGTCTGAGGCCGCGCCGGCCGGCGCACCGCGGGGCGCGCCGGCCTTGTTTCTTTCTTTGGCTTTAAGCTGTCGGTCATGAGCAGCATCACCCCCCGCACCTACGAATCCGTTCCCGCCCAGACGGTGGCCTTCCTCGGCCTCGGCGTCATGGGCGGGCCCATGGCCGGGCACCTGGCCAAGGCCGGCCACACGGTCACGGTCTACAACCGCACGCCCGCCAAGTCGCAGGCCTGGGTCGCCGAGTTCGGCGCCCCCGGCCGCCACGCCCCTACCCCGCGCGAAGCAGCGGCCGGCGCCGACATCGTGTTCTGCTGCGTCGGCAATGACGACGACCTGCGCTCGGTGGTGCTGGGCGACGACGGCGCCCTGGCCGGCATGAAGCCCGGCGCCGTGCTCGTGGACCACACCACGGCCTCGGCCGACGTGGCGCGCGAGCTGTCGAAGGCAGCGCAGGCGCGCGGCCTGCACTTCATCGACGCGCCCGTGTCGGGCGGCCAGGCGGGCGCGCAGAACGGCGCGCTCACCGTGATGTGCGGCGGCGACGCGGCGGTGTTCGAGCGCATCCGGCCGGTGGCCATGGCCTTCGCGCGCGCCGTCACGCTGCTGGGCGACAGCGGCGCGGGCCAGCTCGCCAAGATGGTGAACCAGATCGCGATCGCGGGGCTGGTGCAGGGCCTGTCGGAAGCCATCGCCTTCGGCCAGCGCGCCGGCCTGGACATGGACGCCGTGCTCGGCGTCATCGGCAAGGGCGCGGCCCAGAGCTGGCAGATGGACAACCGCGGCAAGACCATGATCGAAGGCAAGTTCGACTTCGGCTTTGCCGTCGACTGGATGCGCAAGGACCTGGGCCTGGTGCTCGACGAAGCCAAGCGCAATGGCGCGCGCGTGCCGGTGACGGCGCTGGTCGACCAGTTCTATGCCGACGTGCAGCAGGCCGGCGGCAGGCGCTGGGACACCTCCAGTCTCATCATCCGACTCAAATGAAAAAAGCCCGCGGAAGCGGGCTTTTTGGTTTCAGCGGACCGGCGAGGTCGTTGCACCACCGGCCGGCGCGGGCAGCGGCTCCATCGGCGGCAGCGGCACGCGCGAACCCGAGGCAGCACCCGGCGTCGATGGCGTCGCGTTGCTCACCGGTGCGGGGCCCGTGCCGCCGCGCTGCGCAGCCGACTGGTTGGCCGCTTGGCTCGCGGCTAGGTCGGCCTCGCTCACCACCTCGACCACGCGCACGACCTTCGCCACGCCCGTCACGCCGCGCGTGATCTCGGTGGCGCGGTCGGTCTCGCGGCGCGTGGCGATGCCCATCAGGTAGACCGTGCTGCGCTCGGTCACGACCTTGAAGGAGTTGGCGAAGATGTCCTTGGCGTCGAGCAGCGAGGCCTTCACCTTGCCGGTGATGTACAGGTCGTTCGAGCGGTCCTGGAAGGTGCTCGGGGCGCCGATGGTGAGTTCGTTCACCACCGAGCGCACGTTGACCACGCGGCTCACCTCGTCCTCGACGCGGCGGCGGTCGGCGTCGTTGCCGACGGCGCCGGTCAGCAGCACCTGGCGGTTGAAGCTGGTGACGCTCACGTACATGTTGTCGTTGGCGATGTCGCGCACGCGGGCCGCGGCGCGCAGCTCGATGCCCTGGTCGTCGAGCTGGGCGCCCGAGCTGCGGCGGTCGGTCGCCACCATGCCCACGCCCACCACCGCGGCGCCGCCCACGACGAGCGGCACGCAGGCGGACAGTCCGGCCACCAGGGCGGCGCCCAGGGTGAGCGCCAGAGCGAAACGTTGGGTCGAGGCCTTGGTCAGGGTCGTCATGGTCATGAGGAAACTTCCTGTTCTCCGAGTAACTGGGCATCCACGCCGTCGCACAGGCAATGCAGCGCGAGCAGGTGGATTTCGTGAATGCGCGCCGCACGCTCGTGCGGCACGCTGATCTGTACATCGGTCTCGCGCAGCGCGCGGCCGATGGCGCCGCCGGTGCCGCCGACGCCGGGCGCCGCGGTGGCCAGCCCCGTGGCGGCGTTGCCGAGCAGCGCCACCACCGTCATATCGCGCTCATGCGCGGAAAGCACGGCGGCCAGCACCGCGGACGACTGCCCGCTGGCGCTGAGCACCAGCAGCACGTCGCCGGCCTGGCCGAGCGCGCGCACCTGGCGCGCGAAGCGGTCGGCATCGGCGGCCTGCGGGCTGTCGGCCGCCGGGTCGGTGGTGTCGCCGGGCAGCGCGATGGCGCCCAGCTCGGGCCGCTCACGTTCGAAGCGGCCCACGAAGTTCGAGGCGAACTGCGCGGCCAGCAGGCCCGACACGCCGGCCCCGCAGGCCAGCACCTTGCCGCCGCTGGTCACGCAGGCCAGCAGGGCCTGCATCGCTTGAGAGATGGGTTTGCTGAGGACCGGGCCGGTCTGGTATTTGAGGTCGGCACTGTCGATGAAGTGCTGCTGAATCCGTTGCTCGAGCATGGGGCGCGATGATAACTGGGGGTCGTGAAACAAGACGTGTGAGTGGTGGAGCCTTCAGCAAGGCTTCAGTTCCCTTTCGGGGCGCGTCAGCCGGCGTCGAAGGCGGCTTTCAGCCAAGTGATTTTCTCCTCGATCAGCACCACATCGAAACGGCACGGCGGCAGCGACCGCAACCGGCCCAGGTAATGCCGCGCGGCCAGCACGATGCGCTGCTGCTTGCCCGCCGTGATGCTGCCGCCCGCTCCGCCATGCGAGGCCGCGCTGCGCTGGCGCACCTCGACGAACACCAGCGTGCCGTCGCGCGGATCGCGCAAGATCAGGTCGACCTCGCCGCCGCCACGCCCCGGCGTCCGATAATTGCGCGCGACCGGCACGAGGCCGGCCTGGCGCAGGTGGTCGAGCGCGGCGTCTTCCGCCGCATCGCCGCGATGCTTCGTCGTCGTGGTGCTTGTCGTCATGGCTCCCTGCCCTGTTCTTGTTTTCGCTGCCCTACGGAGAAACCTCTTGGCTTCACTCGCCCCTGCTTCCTTCGGCGCGGCCCTGCCGGCCGCGCTCGACGCCGCGGGCGCGCAGCATTATCCGCAGGGCACGCTGTACGTCGTCGCCACGCCGATCGGCAACCTGGCCGACATCACGCTGCGCGCGCTGCATGTGCTGCAGCTGGTGGACGCCGTCGCCTGCGAGGACACGCGCCACACGCAGAGCCTGCTGCGCGCCTACGGCATCGACCGCCCCGGCGCCCAACTGCTCGCGGTGCACCAGCACAACGAGGCCGAGGCCGCGCAGGCCGTGGTCGCGCGGCTCGCGCAGGGCGAGCGCATCGCCTACGTGAGCGACGCCGGCACGCCCGGCGTGAGCGACCCCGGCGCGCGCCTGGCCGCGGCCGTGCGCGCAGCCGGCCAGCGCGTGCTGCCGCTGCCGGGCGCCAGCAGCGTCGTCACGCTCGTGAGCGCAGCCGGCCTCGTGGCCGACGGCGGCGAGAGCAGCCACGCCCACAACAGCAGCGCCTTCGTGTTCGCGGGCTTCCTGCCGAGCAAGGCCGGCGAGCGCGACACCGCCGTGCAGGCCCTCGCACAGGAGCCGCGCGCCGTGGTGCTGCTCGAAGCGCCGCACCGCATCGAAACCCTGGCCCGCGCCCTGGCCGTGCTGGGCGAGCGCCGCATCACCGTGGGCCGCGAGCTCACCAAGCAGTTCGAAGAGATCGCCACCGTGGCCGCCAGCGCGCTGCCCGACTGGTTCGGCGCCGACCGCGACCGCACGCGTGGCGAGTTCGCATTGGTGCTGCACCCCGTGGCGGTGAGCGGCGACGGCGGCGCGGAAGGCGAACGTGTGCTGCGCCTGCTGCTGGCGGAACTGCCGGTGAAGACGGCCGTGAAGCTGGCCGCCGAGATCAGCGGTGCGCCGCGCAACACGCTGTACGAGCTGGCGCTGCGCATCCGCAACGAAGCCGGCGACGACGAATAGTCCTCAGCCATCCAGCTCGGCATAGCGCCGAAAGATCCCATCCTCGTTGAACGCGATGCGTCGGGGACTTTGCAGGTAGTCATGCACGCGCTGGCGTCGCCGGATATTCGCGTGCAGCTTCACGACCGACGGCGTGGAGGCCAGCGCCCGCGCGGCGGCCTTCGGAAAGGCGTACTGCAGCCCCTCCACCAGCTGGAACAGCGACAGGTCGGCATAGGTCAGCACGTCGCCGACCAGGTGCAGGTCGCCCGAAGGGTTGCGCTGCAGCACCTGCTCGAACCAGTTCAGGAACTTCGGAATGCGCGCCTCGCGGAAGGCCCGCGCACGCTGCAGGGCCGCGTCGCGCTGGTCTTCGTAGTAGTCGCCGGTCGAGATCGGGTGGTGGGTGTCGTGCGCCTCGGCCACCGCGTCGGCGATGGTGAGCTGCAGCTGATGCGTCCACAGCCCGTCGGATTCGCCGATGCCGGCCAGCCCGAGCTTGGGGCCGAGGTACAGCAGGATCGCGGCGGTCTGGCCGACCACGATGTCGCCGTCGACGAGGAACGGCGGTGCGAACGCGGCGCGCGGGTTGCCGGGGTCGCCGAGCCGGCGGCCCAGCGCGGACTCGCCACCGCCTTGCGAGGCGGGCAGCCGCGCGACATCGACGTAGTCGGCGCCCGCGGCCTCGAGTGCGAGCCGCACGAATTCGCCGCGGCCCTGGATCGTGGGCCAGTAATGCAGTTGGTATGCCATGCGGCCATGGTGTCAGGGCCGACGGGGCGCTGCAACCGGCGGCCGGCGGCGAGGGAGCTCAGATCAGGCGGCGAAGGCGCGCGGCTGGCTCACCAGAACTTCCACCACGGGCGCGGCGGCTGGCGCAGGGCCAGGGGGCGGGTGTCCAGGTCGGCGCTCTGGCTCGGCGGAATCGAATCGCCGAAGCGGCGGCGCATCTCGGCCTCCAGGGCATGTGCGATGCCGCGGGCCTGTTTCTCGCCGCGCAGCGCGCGCCGACGCCATTCGGCGGCGTGTGCTGCGAGGCTGGTTTCGTCCAGTTCGGAGAGCTCCATCATGCGGGGAATTTTTACATGCGTGCGTCCGGGTGACGGGGTGCAACGGCGTGTCACGGCCCGGTCGCGCGGATCTCCGGATCGGCCTTGTCTTGCAAGGCCGGGCCGGGTCGGGGAAGAAGTGAAAAAACCGGAAGCCCTTGCGGAATTTCCGGTCTTGAAGGTGGTCCCGCCGCCAGGAATCGAACCTGGATCTCAGCCTTCGGAGGGCCGAATTCTATCCGTTGAAATACAGCGAGAGGGGTGCTCCGGAATGCACCGGAGCCACACATTATGGCCTATCAGGCCGCGGTGGTTTCCGCGTCGTGCGCCGTCGGGACGCCACCGGCCGGCGTGCGCGGGAAACCGAGCCCGGCCAGGTAGACGCGGAAGGTGCGCCGCCCGGTCGACACGAGGTCGAAGGCCGTGGGGTCGAGCAGCCAGTTCTGGATCAGCCCGCCCATCAGGGCGTGCATGCCCTGCGCCGCGATCGCGCCCGGCAACGGCAACCGGATGCGGGCGCGCCGCGCGGCCAGCCGCAGGGCCTTTTCGAAATCGACCACGCAGGCGTTGCGCGCGTCCAGGTGGCGCTGCTGCACCGAGGCCATGTCGTGCGTGTACTCGACCTTGTGGGTCGCGATGTCGAACACGCGCCGCACCTGCGGGTCGGCGACCATGAGCGTCAGCGCATGGATCAGGCCTTCCTCGATCTCGACCAGCGGGTCATCGCCGGGGATGTCGCTCTTGGGCGGCGTCTCCAGCGGCAGGATCACGCGCTCCATCATGGCGTTGAACAGATCGGCCTTGTCCTTGAAGTGCCAGTAGATGGCACCCCGGGTCGCGCCGGCCTGCTGCGCGATCTGCTGCAGCGTGGTCTGCGAAACACCTTGCGCCTGAAACAGCAACTCCGCGGCATCGAGCAATCGATTCCGCGTCGCCAGTGCTTCTTCCTTCGTACGACGTGCCACCAAGTCTCCTGATTTGTAAAGCGAACGCCCTTTGCGTATCGTGGGGCCATTGCATGGCTGTCACTATACATCCATGAATGTATGTAAACTAGCGCGCTTCTCGGATGGCCCACCTGCCCGTGCTGGTTTACGGATCTCTCCCGCAAACGCGCCATCTCCCGTCTTCGCATCAAAGGAATCACATGCCTCTTCTGCATGTCTCGCGTCAACCGTCCTTGTCGTTTTCGCCGCGTCTCGCGACCGTGGCCCTCGTCTCCCTCCTGTTCCTGGCCGCCTGCGGCAAGGGCGAGGCCCCGGCCGGACCGGGCGGCGGTGGCGGTGGTGCCCGTCCGGCGCCTGAAGTCGGCGTGGTGACGGTCAAGCCCACCGACGTGGGCCTCGTGACCGAGCTGCCCGGCCGCCTCGAAGCCTCGCGCATCGCCCAGGTGCGCGCCCGCACGCCGGGCATCCTGCTCAAGCGCGAGTTCCGCGAAGGCAGCGACGTGAAGGCCGGCCAGTTGCTGTTCCGCATCGACCCCGCACCGCTGGTGGCCGCCACGCAGAACGCCCAGGCCGCACTGGCCCGCGCCGAAGCCAACGCCGTGCAGGCCAAGGCGCTGGCCGACCGCTACAAGCCGCTGGTCGAAGCCAACGCCGTGAGCAAGCAGGAATACGCGACGGCCGTGGCCTCCGCCAAGACAGCCGACGCCGACGTGGCCGCCAACCGCGCGCTGCTGCAGACCGCCAAGATCAACCAGGGCTACGCCGATGTCACCTCGCCCATCGCAGGCCGCATCGGCCGTGCGCTGGTCACCGAAGGCGCACTGGTCGGCCAGGGCGACGCCACCGAGCTGGCCGTGGTGCAGCAGATCAACCCGCTGTACGTGAACTTCACGCAGTCGGCCTCCGACGTGCTCAAGCTGCGCCGCGCCGTGGCCGCCGGCCAGTACAAGCGTGCGAGCGGCGAAGAAGCCGCGAGCATCCGCGTGGTGCTGGAAGACGGCACCGACTACGGGCAGGACGGCAAGCTGCTGTTCTCCGACCTCACGGTCGACCCGACCACGGGCCAGGTCACGCTGCGCGCCGAGATCCCGAACCCCAAGGGCGAACTGCTGCCCGGCCTGTACGTGCGCGTGAAGCTCGAGCAGGCCCAGGTGACGAACGCGATCACGGTGCCGCAACAGGCTGTCACGCGCACCCAGCAGGGCGACCACGTGACGGTGGTCAGCGCCGACGGCAAGCTGAGCCAGCGCACCGTGAAGATCAGCGCCGCCAAGGACAACCAGTGGGTGGTGCTCGACGGCCTGAAGGCCGGCGAACAGGTGATGGTCGACGGCTTCCAGCGCCTGCAGATGATGCCGCCCGGCACGCCCGTGAAGGCGGTGCCGTGGCAGAAGCCGACGCCGAACGGCGCGGCTGCACCCGCGGCACCGGCAGCGTCTGCTGCCGCAGCGGCACCCGCCGCCAGCCCGGCTTCGGCCCCGGCTGACAAGAAGTAATCAGGAGCGCCTCGCATGGCCAAATTCTTTATCGACCGACCTATCTTCGCGTGGGTGATCGCACTGTTCATCATCGTGGTGGGCGGCGTCGCCATCACGCAGTTGCCGATCTCGCAGTACCCGCCGGTGGCCCCACCGGCCATCGTGATCAACGTCGCCTACCCCGGTGCCTCCGCGCAGACCCTCGAGGACAGCGTGCTGTCCGTGATCGAGCGCGAGATGAACGGCTCGCCCGGCCTGATCTACATGGAATCGGTGGCCCAGGCCGACGGCACCGGCGCCATCACCATCAGCTTCGAGGCCGGCACCAACGAAGACCTCGCGCAGGTGGACGTGCAGAACCGGCTCTCGCGCGCCACGCCGCGGCTGCCCTCGGCCGTGACGCAGCAGGGCGTGCGCGTGGACAAGTCGCGCAACAACTTCCTGCTGTTCGCGATGCTGTCTTCGGACAACCCCGACTTCGACCCGGTGGCGCTCGGTGACTATGCCGCGCGCAACATCGTGCCGGAACTGCAGCGGATCGACGGCGTGGGCCAGGCCCAGCTGTTCGGCTCCGAGAACGCGATGCGCATCTGGATCGACCCGGCGAAGCTGCAAGGCTTCAACCTGTCGGCCAACGACGTCAATGCCGCGATCCGTGCGCAGAACGCCCAGGTGGCCTCGGGCACGCTCGGCGACCTGCCGAACATCCCCGGCCAGGCGATCTCCGCCACGGTCACGGTGAACGGCCAGCTCAACAGCGTCGAGCAGTTCCAGAACATCGTGCTGCGCGCCAACACCGACGGCTCGACCGTGCGCCTGAAGGACGTGGCACGCGTCGAACTCGGCGGCCAGAACTACGCCACCTCCGCGCGCCTGAACGGCGTGCCCGCGGTCGGTATCGGCGTGCAGCCCACGCCCACCGGCAACGCGCTGAAGTCGGCCAAGGCCGTGCGCGCCAAGATGGCCGAGCTGGAACGCTACTTCCCCAAGGGCGTGAAGTGGGACATTCCTTATGACAGCTCGCGCTTCGTGCAGATCTCGATCTCCGAAGTGGTGAAGACGCTGTTCGAGGCCATCGCGCTGGTGTTCCTGGTGATGTTCCTGTTCCTGCAGAACTGGCGCTACACGATCATCCCGACGATCGTGGTGCCCATTGCACTGCTGGGCACCTTCGCCACGCTGCTCGCATTGGGCTTCTCGATCAACGTGCTCACCATGTTCGGCATGGTGCTGGTGATCGGTATCGTGGTGGACGACGCCATCGTGGTGGTGGAGAACGTCGAGCGCATCATGAGCGAAGAGGGGCTGTCGCCGCTCGACGCCACGCGCAAGGCGATGCAGCAGATCTCGGGCGCCATCATCGGCGTGACCGTGGTGCTGATCTCGGTGTTCGTGCCGCTGGCCTTCTTCGCGGGTTCGACCGGCAACATCTACCGCCAGTTCTCGGCGGTGATGGTGGCCTCGATCGGCTTCTCGGCCTTCATGGCGCTGTCGCTCACGCCGGCGCTGTGCGCCACGCTGCTCAAGCCGGTGGAAGCCGGCCACCACCATGAGAAGCGCGGCTTCTTCGGCTGGTTCAACCGCGGCTTCTCGCGCACGGCCAAGGGCTACGAAGGCGTGGTCGCGCGCATCCTGCGCCGCGCCGCACGCTACCTCGTGATCTACGCCGCGATCATCGGCGCCGTCGCGTACTTCTACACGCACCTGCCGAGCTCGTTCCTGCCCGAGGAAGACCAGGGCAACATCATCGTGAACGTGCAACTGCCCCCGGGCGCGACGCAAGAGCGTTCGTTGTCGGTGATGCAACAGGTCGAAGGCTTCATCCTGAAGCAGCCTGAAGTGCAGAGCATCGTGAGCGTGATGGGCTTCAGCTTCTCCGGCCAGGGCCAGAACGCGGGCCTTGCCTTCGTGACGCTGAAGGACTGGGAAGAACGCAAGGACCCGGCCAACTCGGCCAGCGCGCTGGCCGGCCGTGCCTTCGGTGCGCTGTCGGGCATCCGCGACGCCTTCATCTACCCGCTGAGCCCGCCGCCGATTCCCGAGCTGGGCAACGCCAGCGGCTTCAGCTTCCGCTTGCAAGACCGCGCGGGCGCAGGCCACGAGGCGCTGATCAACGCGCGCAACCAGCTGCTGGGCATGGCCTCGCAGAGCAAGATCCTCGCGCAGGTGCGCCCTGACGGCCTGGAAGACGCGCCACAGCTGGAGATCGACATCGACCGCGACAAGGCCAACGCCCTGGGCGTGAGCTTCGACGCGATCAACAGTGCGCTGTCGACCTCGCTGGGTTCGAGCTACATCAACGACTTCCCGAACCGCGGCCGCCTGCAGCGCGTGGTGGTGCAGGCCGATGCGCCGGCACGGATGCAGCCGGACGACCTGCTGCGCCTGAACGCCGTCAACACCAAGGGCCAACCGGTGCCGCTGTCGGCTTTCGCAACCACCAAGTGGGTCTCGGGCGCCACGCAGACCGTGCGCTACAACGGCTACCCCGCCATCCGCATCAGCGGTGACGCGGCGCCGGGCCAGAGCACGGGCGCGGCCATGGCCGAGATGGAAAAGCTCGCCGGCCAGCTGCCGCAAGGCTTCGGCTTCGAGTGGACCGGCCAGTCGCGTGAAGAAAAGCTCGCCGGCTCGCAGGCCATGATCCTGTACGGCTTCGCGATCCTGGCGGTGTTCCTGTGCCTGGCCGCGCTGTACGAGAGCTGGTCGATCCCGCTGTCGGTGATCCTGGTGGTGCCGCTGGGCGTGCTGGGCGTGCTGGTGGCGACGATGCTGCGCGCCTATTCCAACGACGTGTACTTCCAGGTGGGCCTGATCACGATCATCGGCTTGTCCGCGAAGAACGCGATCCTGATCATCGAGTTCGCGAAAGACCTGCAGGCGCAGGGCCGCGGCGTGGTCGAGGCCGCGCTCGAGGCCGCACACCTGCGGTTCCGTCCCATCATCATGACCTCGCTGGCCTTCGGCCTGGGCGTGCTGCCGCTGGTCCTGGCTTCGGGCGCAGGCTCGGCGAGCCAGCGTGCCATCGGCACCGGCGTGCTCGGCGGCATGGTGACCGGCACGGTCCTGGCCGTGATCTTCGTGCCGGTGTTCTTCGTGGTGGTGCGCACGCTGTTCAAGGGCAGCGCGCGCCAGCACGAGGCCGACAAGCGGCATGCGGCAGCGGCCGGCATCACGGGAGATACCACACACCATGACTAAGAAACCTCTGATCCCCACCGTGCTGGCAGCCGCGATGCTGCTGGCAGGCTGCTCGCTGATCCCGACCTACGAGCGCCCCGCGGCGCCGGTGCCGACGACCTACCCGGGTGACCCGGCACAGCCGTCGGGCCCCGCCGCGGCCGCCCTGCCCTGGCAGGACTTCTTCACCGACCCGCGCCTGGCGGGCCTGATCCAGACGGCGCTGGCGAACAACCGCGACCTGCGCGTGTCGGTGCTCAACATCGAGCAGGCGCGTGCGCAGTTCCAGATCGAGCGCTCGGCGCTGTTCCCGGCGCTCGGCCTCACGGGCACGGGCTCGCGCTCGAGCCCCAACGCCTACCAGGCGATCGATCCGACGCAAGGCAGCGTGGCCTCGCAGTACGCGGTCAACTTCGGCTTCACTGCGTGGGAGCTCGACTTCTTCGGCCGCATCCGCGCGCTGAAGGACCAGGCGCTGTCGCAGTACCTGGCCACCGAAGAGTCACGCAAGGCCGCGCAGATCAGCCTGATCGCGGCCGTGGCCAGCGGCTGGCTCACGCTGCTGGCCGACGACGAGCTGCTCGAGATCACGCGCCAGACCATGGTCACGCGCGACGAGTCGGTGCGCCTGACCAAGCTGCGCTTTGACAACGGCGTGTCGTCCGAGATCGACTTCCAGGCCGCGAACTCGCAGGCCGAGACCGCGCGCGCCGCCTATGCGCAGCAGCAGCGTGCCCGCCTGCAGGACGAGAACGCACTCGCGCTGCTGCTGGGCGCGCCGGTGCCGGCCGAGGCCACCGCCGGTGGCACCAAGGGACTCGCGGGCATCCGCCCGATGCCCGACGTGCCGGCCGGCCTGCCCTCCGACCTGCTGACCGAGCGGCCCGACATCCGTGCGGCCGAGCAGCAGCTGATTGCGGCCAACGCCAACATCGGCGCAGCGCGTGCGAACTTCTTCCCGCGCGTGTCGCTCACGAGCTCGATCGGCACCGCGAGCAGCGAGTTCTCGAACCTGTTCGACCGCGGCACCAAGGCCTGGAGCTTCGCGCCCACGGTCACGCTGCCGATCTTCGATGCGGGCCGCAACATCGCGGGACTCAACTCGGCCAAGGCCGGGCGCGAGATCGCGGTGGCGCAGTACGAGAAGTCGGTGCAGACCGCGTTCCGCGAAGTGGCCGACGCACTCGCGGGCCGCGCCACGCTGGGCGAGCAGGCGCGCGCGCAGACCGCGCAGGCCGACGCCGAGGCGGTGCGCTACAAGCTGTCCGACCTGCGCTATCGCAACGGCATCGCCAGCGCGCTCGACCTGCTCGACGCACAGCGTTCGCTGTTCACGGCGCAGCAATCGGCGGTGGCCACGCGCCTGCTGCAGCTGCAGAACCAGGTCACGCTGTACAAGACGCTGGGTGGCGGCTGGGCCACACGCAACAACGGTTGAGACACCTGCGCGTCCGATATGGAGAGGCCAATTGCCCGCGCGGGCAAAGGGCCTCTCTATAATCGCCGGTTGGTTAGAAAAAGCCCCCGACGAGCCCCCCGTTATTGAGGACGCCATGAGCGCAGACCCGCACAACCAGGCCACAGAAGAAGCCCATACCGGCCCGATCAAGAACCCGAAGCAACTGCTGCTCGCGGTATTTTTCTCTTTCATCATTCCGATCCTGATCATCGTGGGCCTCGTGTCCTATGTGGTCTCGGGCACCAAGCCCGCCGGTACCGCGGAGGGCGACAACATGGCGCTCTACGGCGTGACCAAGGAATCGCGCGACCGTGAAGTGGCCGAGCGCCTCAAGAAGGTCGGCTCCATCGAGATCCGTGACGCCAACCGGCCGCTGGCCGCTGGCGATGCCGTGTTCAAGGCCCAGTGCGTGGCCTGCCACGGCGCCCCCGGCATCCCCGGTGCCCCGCACCTGAACGACGCCGCAGCCTGGGGCCCCCGCATCGGCCAGGGCTACGCGACGCTGCTCGAGCACGCGCTCAAGGGCAAGGGCGCCATGCCCGCCCAGGGCGGCGGCGACTTCGAAGACATCGAAATCGGCCGTGCCGTGGTGTACCTGGCCAACGCCGGTGGCGCCAAGTTCCCGGTGCCGGACCGTCCGGCAGCGGCCGCCGCGCCGGCCGAAGGTGCGTCGGCTGCGGCCAGCGCGCCTGCCAAGTAAGCAATCGACGGCGCCTCGCGCCCATGAAAAAACCGGCTCTCAGGCCGGTTTTTTTACGCCCGGACGATCCGGGTTGCTATCTTTTCAATAGCTATACAGCCACGCCTGCATGACGTTCCGCCGGGCTCAGCACATGCCCGAAGCGCCCCGGCAGGTCGGCCGCGCGCACCGGCTCCGGCGTCCAGACGCCTTGCTCCACGGCCTCGGCGGCGATGCCCACGTCCTGCGTGTGCACCAGCCCGAGCCCCGCCGGGGCCACGAGGTAGAGCCGGCCTTCTTCGTCGAGCAGGCAGCCCGACACCTCGGCCGGCGCGCCCGTGTGGGCCGTGACCGTGAAGGCGCCCGCGCCCTGCTGCGCCACGCGCCACACCAGCGGCGCCGCCTCCAGCTCGACATACACGCGCTGCGGCCCGTTCTGGAAGAACCACTGGCCGTCGGCGTCGTGCTCGTAGTTGCGGTGGATGAAGTCGATCAGCTTGTCGTGCCGCAGCATCGAGCCCTTGGCGCTGCGAAACGGGCCCTGCGCCTGCGTGCGGTCGTCGCGCATGTACCAGTTGCCGCGCGCGTCCAGGCCCAGCCAGCCGTAGCAGTGCGGCACGTTCGGCCACTTGGCCAATGCCTGTTTGACGATGTCATCCATGGGCCGTATTTTGCGCCCGCGTCGACGAGAGGTGGTGGGCCAGCCACCCTCCTACGCGCTCGGGCATTCCGCCCACGTGCCCCGGCGGCAGGCCGAGCGGAAAGCCCACGTGGCCGCCGCCCGCGGGCTGCCACAGCGTGACGTGCGACCCGACCTCGCTGGGCCCCGGCAGGCTGCGGGCCGGAATGAAGGGGTCGTTGCGGGCGTTCACCACCAGCGCGGGCACGCGGATCGCGCCCAGCAGCGGCTTGGACGAGCCGCGCGCCCAGTAGTCGTCGGTGTTGCGAAAGCCGTGCAGCGGCGCGGTGAACACGTCGTCGAAGTCATACAGGTCGCGCGCGGCCATCAGCCGGTCGCGGTCGAACAGACCCGGGAACTGCGCCAGCTTGGCCAGCGCCTTGGGCTTCATGGTCGCGAGGAACATGCGCGTGTAGACCAGCCGGTTGAAGCCGCGCCCGATCGCCTCGCCGCCCGCCGCCAGGTCGAGCGGTGCGCACACCGACGCCACCGCGTCGACCGAGGCCCGCGCGCTCTCGCCCGCCTCGCAGGCCCAGCGCAGCAGCGCATTGCCGCCCAGCGAGACGCCGGCCGCCAGCACCGGCCCGCCGCCGCCCTGCACCACGTGCTGCGCGTGCATGCGCCGCAGGATCCAGTCGATCTCCTCGTGGTCGCCCGAGTGGTAGGCGCGCGGCGCGAGGTTCAGCTCGCCGCTGCAGCCGCGAAAGTGCGGCACCGCGAAGGCCATGCCGCGCGCGGCGGCAAAGGCCGCGAAGGCCTCGGCGTAGTGGCTGCGCGACGAGCCCTCGAGCCCGTGGAACAGCACCAGCAGCGGCCGGGGGCCGGGCTGCGGCGCGTCGACGAAGTCGACGTCGATGAAGTCGCCGTCCGGCGCGGTCCAGCGCTCGCGGCGGTACACCGGCGCGGGCCCGTCGAAGCGGCGCGCGCACAGCGCGGCCCAGATGGTCTGCAGGTTGCCGCCGGGCAGCCAGCGCGGGGCGTCGTAGCCCATGGCGTCGTACGCAACGGGCGACGCGGAATCCGGTGAGAAAGAGGAAGAAGGAAAGGGAGAGGCCATCGCTCGAAGCAGGACTCAGTGCAGGACCTGCGGCGGATCGTTCGCGTCGTCCGGCTCGCGCGCGCTGCCCGGGCTCGCGTGGTGCGCCACCATGCGCCAGCCCTGCGCGGTCTTGTGATACACGTTGGTGGCCAGCACGAAGGCATGGCGCGGCCCCTCGGCCGTGAGCACCTCGATGCGCTCCAGCACGTTGTGCACGGCGCTCGCCAGCGACTCGATCTTGCGCACGCGCGCCGGCGTCGCATGGATGGCGCCGTTGGCGAACATCTGCTCGAAGGCCGCGCGGATCGCCACCGCGCCCACCAGCCGCGGGCCGCCCGGGTGGACGCAGAACACCTCGTCCTCGTCGGCCCAGCAGGCCATCAGCGCATCGACATCGCCGCGTTGCAGCGCTTCATAGAAGGCGGCCTCGACATCGTCGGCAGTGCCGCCGATGGCCGCGGCGGCGCGGAAAGGGGTCTTGGGCATGGCGGTGAGGGGCGAGAGCGAAGGGGGTAGGCCGGATTTTGCCCTGCCCATGTCACGGCCATGTGGCAGCAGGCGACCCGGCCGTGGGTGCTTCGGGCGCGGACGCCGGAATCAGCCACGCGCGCGCCGCCGCCTCGGTGGCGCCCTGCGCGGCCTGCCACACCATCTCGGGCGCGGCCACGTGCACGCCCGGCGGCGCCACGCGCAGCGCGAGGTCGACCAGCTCGGCCATCTTGGGCGCGCGCACCGGCTGCTCGTTGGCCGGCACCATGAACCGCATGATCGACAGCATCCAGGCCGCCAGCCGCTCGCCCAGGTTGGCCAGGCGCACGTCGGCCGGCTTGCGCGCCGAGCGCAGCAGGATCAGGCGCTCGAAGCCGCAGGCGACCACGGCCTGCTCGTCCAGGCTGGCCAGCCCGCGCTTGAGCGCCTCGGGCAGCCGGCCGCGGTCGTGCGGCTGCACGATGGCCAGGGTGCGCACGCCGCTGGCGCGCAGCCAGCGTGCCAGCTCGGGCAGGTCGGCGGGCTCGGGGTGCCACAGCGCGCGCTCGCGGCCGTGGTACAGGCGCGGCGGATCGAAGGCGACCACCGCCACGTCGGCCGCCACCAGCGGCCACTGCGCGATCGGCAGCGCCGGGCACTGAACCGTCTCGACGCCGGGCAGCCCGTCGTGCATGGGCTCGCGCGCCAGCACGCGCGTGCGCTGGAAGCGGTGGCGGCCCGCGAGCCGGTGCAGCAGTTCCTGGCCGAGCGCGCCGGTCGCACCCGCGATCAGCAGCGTGCCGGTGGGCGGCGCGGCCGCCGGCGGCACCGCGCGGTTCGCGGCCTGCAGGGCGTGGAGTGGATCGAGGGCCATGACCCCATCTATGCTAACTTCGGCCTCCTTCTGCGGAGGTAATGCAAATGATGATGAAGCGCTGGTTCCTGATTCTCGCGGCCGTCCTGTCCCTCAGCGGATGCGGCTACAACCAGTTCCAGTCCCTCGACGAGGCCAGCAAGTCGGCCTGGAGCGAGGTCCTCAACCAGTACCAGCGGCGTGCCGACCTCGTGCCGAACATCGTCGCCACCGTGAAGGGCGAGGCCAGCTTCGAGCAGGACACGCTCACCAAGGTGATCGAGGCGCGCGCCAAGGCCACCTCGATCCAGGTGACGCCCGAGACGCTCAACAACCCCGAGGCCTTCAACAAGTTCCAGCAGGCGCAGGGCGAACTCTCGTCGGCGCTGTCGCGGCTCATGGTGGTGGCCGAGCGCTACCCCGACCTCAAGGCCAACCAGGCCTTCCGCGACCTGCGCGTGACGCTCGAGGGCACCGAGAACCGCATCACCGTGGCGCGCAACCGCTACATCGAGAGCGTGCAGGAGTACAACGTGCTCGCGCGCAGCTTCCCGACCAACCTCACGGCCATGGTCTTCAGCTACAAGCCGAAGGCGAACTTCTCGGTGCAGAACGAAGCCCAGATCTCGACGCCGCCCACGGTCGATTTCAGCGCCCCGAAGAAGTAAGAAGCGGCGCCGATGGCCGCAGCCCTGATCCGCCGCGCACTGGCAGCGATCTTCATCGCGGCCCTCGCATGGGCCGGCCTGCCCGCGCTGGCGCAGGGCCTGCTGCCGATCCCCACGCTCACGGCGCGCGTGATCGACCAGACCGGCACGCTCGACGCCGCGCAGCGCTCGGGCCTCGAAACCAAGCTCGCGGCCTTCGAGCAGCGCAAGGGCTCGCAGATCGTGGTGCTGATGGTGCCGACCACGGCGCCCGAAGACATCGCGAGCTACGCGCAGCGCGTGGGCGACGCCTGGAAGATCGGCCGCAAGGGCGTGGGCGACGGCCTGCTCGTGATCGTCGCCAAGGACGATCGCAAGATGCGCATCGCCACCGCCAAGACGCTCGAAGGCGCGGTGCCCGACCTCGCAGCGGTGCGCATCATCGACGAGGAGATGAAGCCGCGCTTTCGCAACAACGACTTCGCGGGCGGCCTGAACGCGGCGGTGGACCGGCTCATCGGCCTGGTCGACGGCGAGCCGCTGCCCGAGCCTTCGCGCAACAGCAGCAGCGGCAGCAGCAACGACGGCTTCGACTGGGAGAACCTCGCGATCTTCCTGTTCGTCGGCGTCTTCGTCGGTGCGCCGATCGCGCGCGCCATCCTGGGCAAGACGATGGGCTCGGTCGCCATGGGCGGCGGTATCGGCGTGGTCGCGTTCTTCCTCACGACCAGCACGGTCATCGCGGTGATCGCAGGGCTGATCGCGCTCATGGTCTCGCTGTTCTCGGGCCTTGCCGGCTTCGGCCCCGGTCGCGGCGGCCGAGGCGGTGGCGGCGGGGGTGGCTGGAGCAGTGGTGGCGGTGGCGGCGGCTGGAGCAGCGGCGGCGGCGGAGGTGGTGGCGGCGGATTCAGCTCCGGCGGCGGTGGCAATTTTGGCGGCGGCGGCGCCTCGGGAGACTGGTGAACCCATGGCAACTGCAGACCCCACGCTCTTCTCGAAGCTGGGCCGCATCTGGCGGCACCGCTGGACCGACGAAGCCGCCGTGCGCCGTGTGCTGCCGGCCGACGCGATGCAGCGCCTGGCCGGCCGCGTGGCCGCGAGCGAGCGCCGCCACAGCGGCGAGATCCGCATCTGCGTCGAGGCCGGCCTGCCGACGTCCTACCTGTGGCGCCACGCGCCGCCCCGGGAACGCGCCGTGACGCTGTTCGGCAAGCTGCGCGTGTGGGACACCGCGCACAACAACGGCGTGCTGATCTACCTGCTGCTGGCCGAGCACGCCATCGAGATCGTGGCCGACCGCGGCATCGACGCCCACGTGGGCTCCGCCGAATGGGCCGCCATGACGCAGCGCATGGCCGTGGCCTTCCGCGAAGGCCGCTTCGAAGACGGCATCACGTTGGCGCTGGAAGAGGTGTCGGCGCTGCTGATGGCCCACTTCCCGCTGGCCGACGACCAGCCCGATACCAACGAGCTGCCCGACGCGCCCGTGGTGCTCTGAGGCCCGGCGCCCTCGGCGCCGACGCCTTGCAATCCGCGCACACGGCCCCTATTTTTCGGGCATGACCGAATCCGAATCGCTGCACATCGTCTGCCCGCACTGCCACACGACCAACCGCGTGCGCACGGCGCAACTGGGCAGCGCGCCCGACTGCGGCAGCTGCCACCGTCCGCTGTTCACCGGCCACTCCACCGCACTGCCCGACGTGGCCACCTTCGACCGCCACATCGCGCGCAACGAGATCCCGGTGCTGGTCGATTTCTGGGCGCCCTGGTGCGGCCCCTGCCGCCAGATGGCGCCGGCCTACGAGCAGGCGGCGGCCCAGCTCGAACCGCAGGTGCGGCTGGCCAAGGTCGACACCGAGGCGGTGCAGGCGCTGGGCGCGCGCTTCAACATCCGCAGCATCCCGACGCTGGCGCTGTTCAAGGGCGGGCGCGAGGTCGCGCGGCAGGCCGGCGCGATGGGCGCGGCCGACATCGTGCGCTGGGTCAAGGCGAACGGCGCGGGCTGATCCAGCAACCGGCCGCGCTCACTTGCGCGGCGGCATCTTCGCCATCGCGTCGAGCATGTTCATCTTCATGCCGTTGCCCATGACCATGTCGCCCGGCTTCTGGCCCGGCTTGCAGGGGCCGACCCACTTGGCGTCGACGACGCTCGTGCCCTCGGTCCGGCCCATCAGCGGCGGGCTGTAGGTCGACTTGCTTTCGACACGGTAGGCGCTGCTGAAGTCGCCGCTCATCACGGCACGCGAGGTCGCGGTGGTGGGGCCGATCTTGCAGACCGAGTCGATGACCAGCTTCACGCCTTCGAGGCGCAGGTCCTGCTTCGAGCACATGTCCTTGCCCATGCCCTGGCCCATCTCGCGCATCGCCTTGTCGGTGGCCGCGTCGATGCATTGCTGGATCGTCTGGCCCGGCGCCTTGGCAACTGCCGCACCGCCCTCGCCGGTCTGGATTTCCCACAGGCCCGGCTTGCGCGCCGGGTAGTCGATGGCCAGCGCGGGGCCGGCGAGAAGACAGGCGGCGGCAGCGAGGGAGAACAGGCGACAGGTCATGGCGGGCTCGGTGGACGGCGATGCCGCTATGTACCGTCGGCGCCCGCGCGGCGGAATACCGCGATCGGTCTAAGCCGCGACCGGCGCCAAAGCCGCCGATGGGCGCTCGCGCAACGCGAAGCCCAGCGCCAGGCCCAGCCCGAGGCCGCCCAGCACGTCGATCAGCACATGCTGGCGCACCGCCATCGTCGAGTACACGATGGCCACGGCCCACGCGAGGTTGAGCAGCCGCAACCAGCCCGGCGCACCCGCTTCGCGCAGCTGCCGCCCCAGCACCATGCAGGCGAACACCGAGAACGACACATGCAATGAAGGAAAGGCGTTGCCCGCCGCATCGAAGGTCTTGAGGAAGTGCAGCGACGAGCCCGGCACGGCGTCGATCGTGAAGTTCGGGATCGCCGTGGGCATCCACCAGAACACGGCCAATGCGATCGCCGTCATCACCGCGCAGCCGATGGCGATGGTGTTCAGCTCGCGCCGGTCCTTGGCCAGCAGCACCGGCAGTGCGATGTAGGCCCACAGCGTGAGGTACACCGGCAGCATCGCCGGCCAGAACGCGATCAGCCGGTCGACGGCCGTGAGCGGCAGCACCCACGCCGGCCCGGCATGGTGCATGACCCAGAAGTACAGCGGGAAGAAGCCCAGCGTGGCGACGGTGTTGCCGGCCAGCTTGAGCAGCCACAGCGTCCGGCAGCGCTGCCAGAGGGCGCGCGGCCATGAAGGCTGAGGCGAAGGGGCGTCGAAAGAAGAAGAGGAGGAATGCGTCATGGCGGCCGCTGGTGCCGCAGCCTCGCCTCGTTTCAACGAGGCCCGTGCGCGGCTACCAGGGCGTCCACTTTAATTCGCTTCCAGCCGACGCCACCGTGCGCTCGATGAAGCGCACGCCGCGCGCCCCGTCTTCCACGCGCGGATAGTCCGCCGCCAGCGGATCGGCCACCTGCCCCGCGAGCCGCGCGCGGATGTCCGCCGCCACGCCCGCATAAACGTTCGCAAACGCCTCGATGAAGCCTTCGGGATGACCGGCCGGCAGGCGGCTCGCGCGCCGCGCCGACTCGCACAGCCAGGGCGCGCCGCGCGTGAGCACGCGCCGGGGCCCGTCGTGCGGCAGGTGCACGAGCTGGCTCGGCTGTTCCTGGCGCCATTCGAGCGAGCCCAGCGTGCCGGAGACGCGCAGGCGCAGGTCGTTCTCCAGCCCGGTGTTGATCTGCGAGGCCACCAGCACGCCGCGCGCGCCGCCCTGGAAGCGCAGCAGCAGGCTGCCGTCGTCGTCGAGCAGGCGGCCCGGCACCAGCGCGCCGAGGTCGGCGCACAGGCTCTCGATCTCCAGGCCGGTGACGGTGGCCACGAGGTTCTCGGCGTGCGAGCCGATGTCGCCGATGGCGCCGGCCGCACCGCTGCGCGCGGGGTCGGTGCGCCAGTCGGCCTGCTTGTTGCCGCCCGCGGCTTCCACGTGACTGGCGAGCCAGCCCTGGTTGTATTCGACGACGACCTTGCGGACCTCGCCGATCTGGCCCGTGCGCACCATCTCGCGCGCCTGCCGCACCATCGGGTAGCCGGTGTAGTTGTAGGTCACGCCGAACACCGTGCCCTGCTTCGCCACGGTGGCGACCAGCGCATCGGCCTGCGCGCGCGTGTGCACCAGCGGCTTGTCGCACACCACATGGAAGCCCGCCTCGGCGAAGGCCTGCGCCACCGGGTAGTGCACGTGGTTGGGCGTGACGATCGAGACGAAGTCGATGCGCTCATCGGCCGGGCGCTTCAGCTCGTCGGCCAGCAGCGCCTGCCAGTCGCCGTGGTTGCGGTCGTCGGCCAGGCCGAGGTCGCGGCCCGAGGCGCGCGCCTTGTCCGGACTCGACGACAGCGCGCCGGCGACCAGCGCGATCTGGCCGTCGAGCGCCATGGCCTTGCGGTGCACGGCGCCGATGAAGGCGTCGCGACCGCCGCCGACCATGGCGCAGCGCAGGGGACGTGCAGCGATCTCGGTCACCTTAGAACGGCGAATTGGGATGGTAGAAATCTTTCGCGTTCTCTTTGGTGATCAGCACCGACGGAATGATCGTGGTCGCCGGCAGCTTCTCGCCCTTCAGGCGTGCCTCGGCCGTGAGCTTGATCGCGTCGTAGATGAACTTGGGCGAGTAGCTCACGTCGGCCGTGATGCGCTTGTCCTTGCCGTCCATGATGGTCTTGACCATGTCCTTGGCGCCGGCGCCGCCGAACACGATCTTGATGTCGTCGCGCTTGGCCTGCGAGATGGCCTTGAGCACGCCCACGGCCATGTCGTCGTCGGCGGCCCAGATGGCGTCGATCTGCTTGAAGCGCGTCAGGTAGTCCTGCGTGACCTTGAAGGCGTCGTCGCGGTTCCAGTTGGCGTACTTGGCGTCGAGCAGCTTGATGTCGGGGCTGCCCTTGAGCACCGCGTTGAAGGCGTCCATGCGCTCGTTGTCGAGCGTGGTCGCGATGCCGCGCAGAGCCACCACATTGCCCTTGCCGCCGAGCTGCTTCACGATGTACTCGGCCGGGATCTTGCCGAAGGCCGTGTTGTCGCCGGCGACATACGCGTCCTGCGCGCTGGTGTCGGTCAAGCCGCGGTCGACCACGGTGACGTACGCGCCCTTGGCCTTGACCTGCGCGACCGGCTTGGTCAGTGCGGCCGATTCAAAGGGGAACACGACGAGCGCGTTGATCTTGGTGACCGTCGACAGGTCCTGCAGCTGGTTGGCCTGCTCGGGCGCATTGGCTGCGGTCTTGATCGTGATCATCAGGTCCTTATGCTGCTTCTCGAGGTCCTTCTTCGCCTGGTTGGCCCAGTAGTTGATGCCGCCCATGAAGCTGTGCGTGGCCGCGGGAATCGACACGCCGAGGTTGACCTTGTCCGCGGCAAGCGCGGGCAGGCTGGCGGCGAACGCTGCGGTGGCAACCGCCGTGAGCGCGAGGCGTCGGGTGAAAGTCGTCATGCTGGATGTCTCCTCTTTGGTGGTGGAACGGGAACGGAACGAACGAACAACGAAAAACTAGCGGCGCCCGCGCTGCAGGAACGCGACGACGATGATCACAAAGCCCTGGACGGCTGCGTTGAGGTACACGCTGATGATGCTGGTGAGGTTCAGGATGTTGCTGATGACCGAGAGCAGGATCGCGCCCACCACCGTGCCGGTGATGCTGCCCGCGCCGCCCTTCAACGCGGTGCCGCCGACGATCACCGCGGCAATGGCTTCGAGCTCCCACAGCAGGCCCGTGGTCGGCGAGGCCGAGCCCAGGCGCGGCACGTACAGCAGCGTGGCAATGCCGACGCACACGCCGAGCAGCACGTAGGTGAGGATCTTCACGCGGTCGACATCCACGGCCGCGTAGCGCGCCACCTGCTCGTTGGAACCGATGGCCTGCACATAGCGTCCGTAGGCCGTGCGATTCAGGATGACGCCGCCGATGATCGCGACGATCACGAACACCCACACCGGCACCGGGATGCCCGCAAGGCTCGCGTAGTACACGGGCGCGTAGAGATCAGACAGCTCGTTGTCGAGCGTGAGCGCACCGCCGTCGGCAAAGTACGTGAGGTACGCGCGGAAGATGCCCAGCGTGCCCAGCGTCACGATGAAGGGCTCGATGCGGCCCTTGGTGATGAGCAGGCCGTGCGCCAGGCCGAACAGCGCGCCCAGCACCACGGCGAGCACCGCGCCCATCATCACCGCCATCAGCGGCGAGCCCGAGGCGGGGCCGGCCCAGTTGATGAACATGATCACGCTGCCCGCGATGAGCGCGGCCATCGAGCCCACCGACAGGTCGATGCCGCCCGAGATGATCACGAAGCACATGCCCACCGCGATGATGCCGATGAAGGCGGTGCGCGTGAGCACGTTCATCGCGTTGTCGACGGTCGCGAAGTCGCCGTTGAGCAGCGTGCCCGCGATGCACAGCAGCACGAGGCCGATGATCGGGCCGAGGCCGTGCAGGCGCTCGGTCCAGCGCGGCTTGGCCTCGCTGCGATGCGCTGCTGCCGCGGTGACGGCCGCTTCAGGCTGCGGTGGAGGTGTCTGCAGTTCCGGTGGCATGAGCGATGAGCTCCTCTTCAGTCAGGTGGGTCGCGTCCAGCGTGGCAACGAGCCGACCCGCGCGCATCACCGCGACGCGGTGGCACAGGCCAATCAGCTCCATCAGCTCGGACGAGACGACGATCACCGCGAGGCCTTCGCGGGCGAGTCGCTGGATCAGGAAATAGATGTCGCGCTTGGCGCCGATGTCCACGCCGCGTGTGGGCTCGTCCAGCACCACCACCTTGGGCTGCGGCTGCAGCACCTTGGCGAGCGCGAGCTTCTGCTGGTTGCCGCCCGACAGCGACGAGGCCCGCACGTCGAGCGAGCCGGTGCGGATGCCGTAGTCCTTCACCGCCTCGCCGAGCGCCGCGCGCTCCGCGTCGGGCTTCAGCCAGGGCTGCGCGTAGCGCTCGAGCGCCATCAGCGTGAGGTTCTGGCGCAGGCCGAAGTGCACGTGCAGGCCCTTGCCCTTGCGGTCTTCGCTGAGGTAGGTGAGGCCGTGTTTCGCGGCATCGCGCGGGTTGCGCCAGCCCTTGCCGTGGGGCACGGGCTCGCCGCGCATCTCGACGGTGCCGCTGGCGGGGCGCAGCCCGAGCAGGCCTTCGAACAGTTCGGTGCGGCCCGCGCCGACGAGGCCCGCGAAGCCGAGGATCTCGCCGGGGCGCACCTCGAAGCTCGCGTCCTGCGCCCAGCCGGGCACGCTGAAGTTGCGCACGCGCAGGGCGGGCTTGTCGGCGGCCACGACGAGGTCGCGCGGCGGGTACAGGTCGGCGAGTTCGCGACCCACCATGAGGTTGGCCATCTGCTGGCGCGAGACCTCGGGCGTGGGTGCGCGCGCCACGAAGCGGCCGTCGCGCATCACGATCACCTCGTCGGTGACCTGCTCCACCTCGTCGAGCTTGTGCGAGATGTAGACGATGGTCACGCCGTCGGCGCGCAGCTGGGCGATGAGCTTGAACAGGCGCTCGGTCTCGCCGGGCGTGAGCGTGGCGGTGGGCTCGTCCATGACGAGCAGGCGCGCACGGCGGGCGATGGCTTTCGCGATCTCGACGAGCTGCTTCTCGGCGACGATGAGGCGACGCACCTTGGTGCGCGGGTCGATGGCCAGGCCGACGGCGGCGAGCGCGGCGGCGGCATCGCGCTCCATCGCGGCGTCGTCGAGCAGCCAGCCTTTTTTCTTCTCGTGGCCCAGGAAGATGTTCTGCGCCACGCTGAGGTCTTCGGCGAGGTTGAACTCCTGGTGGATGAGCACGATGCCCAGCGCCTCGGCATCGCGCGAGCTCGTGAAGCTTTGCGGCTGGCCGTTGATGCGCAAGATGCCGCCGGTCAGCGACTCGTAGCCCGACAGGATCTTCATCAACGTGGACTTGCCCGCGCCGTTCTCGCCGAGCAGACCGTACACGCGCCCCGGCGCGAGCGCAAAGCTCACGCCGTGCAGCACCTGCACGGGGCCGAAGGCCTTCACCACGCCGTCGAACTCGACGGCCACGCTGCCCTTGGTTGCCACGGCGTTCGTCATGGCGCCACCCCGCGGGCCTTGAGCGTTTCCTGCATCGCCAGCACGCCCGCGCCGACGAGGCCGCCCTGCGTGCCCAGCGGTGTGTACTGGATTTCGAGGTGCCGCGTCGACAGCGCGAGCGAGCGCTGGTAGACGCTCTGGCGCACGGCCGCGAGAAACAGCGGCCCGATGCGCGTGATGCCGCCGCCGATGAACACGTGCGAGGGATTGAAGAAGTTGACGACCGACGCGAGCATCTGGCCGATGAGGCTGCCGGCGCGCTGGATGATGGCGTTGGCCGCAGGGTCGCCGCCGCGGCTGGCCTGCCCCACGTCGAAGGCATCGATGCGCCCGCGCGTGCGCAGGCATTCGGCGAGCGTCGCGCTTTCGCCGGCTTCGGCCGCCTGCATCGCCATGCGCGTGATCGCGGGGCCCGCCGCCATCGCCTCGACGCAACCCAGGTTGCCGCAATGGCAGCGCGGGCCTTCCTGGTCGACGCAGATGTGGCCCACGTCGCCGGCCGAGCCGGCCGCGCCGCGGTACACCTCGCCGTGGCAGACGATGCCGCAGCCGATGCCGGTGCCGATCTTGATGACGAGGAAATTGGAGAGCGAGCGCCGCAGCCGCCACAGCTCGCCGAGCGCCATCAGGTTGACGTCGTTGTCGACGAACACGGGCGCGGCGTAGTCCTCGCGCAGGTAGTCGCGGATCGAGAAGCTGTCCCAGGCCGGCATCAGCGGCGGGTTCACGAGCTGGCCGATCTCGAAGTTGACGGGGCCGGGCACGCCGATGCCGATGCCCAGCACGTTCCGTGGGCCCTGCCCGCAACGGGCCAGCAGTTCGCGCATCAGCACCCGCACGCGCGCCAGCACCACGGCCGGACCTTCGCGCACGTCGGCCGCTTCCTCGTGCTGGGCGAGCACCGTGAGGTCGGGGCGCAGCACCGCAACATCGAGGCTGGTGGCGCCGATGTCGATGCCAACGAGCACGCCGAGTTCGGCATTGAGCTGGAGGTTTTCGGCGCGCCGCCCACCCGAGGAGCGCTGCAGGCCGGCCTCGGCCAGCAGGCCCTGGTCGACCAGGCCGGCGATGAGCGCGTTGGCCTTGCTCTTGGAGAAGCCCAGCTGCTCGGCCATGGCATGGCGAGAGCCGCCGGCCGACCAGAAGGTCGATTCCAGCAACCGCATTTCGTCGGTCGTGATGCCGCTCCAGGGTGCCACGCGTTTGTCTCCGCTCTTTTTGGAAAGGCGCCGGTCGAACGATCAGGTGATCGGCCGCCGGGCGAAGGCGAATACTAGGAGGGCATCTTCAGCCGGGCAAGGCTTAACTTAGACCTAATTCAAATCAAACTTACCCGCAACCTGGAAAAGGTGGACGAAAAAAAGCCGCCCGGAGGCGGCTTTCTCGTTGCATCTGCCCGAAGGCAGCGGCGTTGATTTACTTCTTCTGGCGGTACTTGCGCAGCGCAGCGATCTGCGCAGCCATCACGGCCAGTTCCGACTGCGCCATCGCGATGTCGATGTCGCTCTTCGCGTTCTTCAGCGCTTCCTCGGCGGCCGCCTTGGCGTGGTTGGCCTTCTCGTCGTCGAGGTCCTTGCCGCGGATCGCGGTGTCGGACAGCACGGTGACGGCGTCGGGCTGCACTTCGAGAATGCCACCGGCCACGAAGACGAACTCTTCACCGCCGTCGGCCGTTTCGATGCGCACGGCACCAGGGCGGATGCGCGTGATCAGTGGCGTGTGGCGCGGATAGATGCCGAGCTCACCGGCTTCACCGGGCAGCGCGACGAACGTGGCTTCGCCCGAGAAGATCGACTCTTCCGCGCTGACCACGTCGACGTGAATGGTGTTGGCCATCTGAGTTCCTATGCCGCCTTAGGCGACCTTCTTGGCTTTTTCGAACGCTTCGTCGATGGTGCCGACCATGTAGAACGCTTGTTCCGGCAGGTGGTCGGCTTCGCCGTTCACGATCATCTTGAAGCCGCGGATGGTTTCCGACAGCGGCACGTACTTGCCCGGCGAACCCGTGAACACTTCGGCCACGTGGAACGGCTGCGACAGGAAACGCTGGATCTTGCGGGCGCGGGCCACGGCGAGCTTGTCGTCGGGAGCCAGTTCGTCCATGCCCAGAATCGCGATGATGTCGCGCAGTTCCTTGTAGCGCTGCAGCGTGCCTTGCACGGCGCGGGCCACGTTGTAGTGCTCTTCGCCGACCACGTTCGGGTCGAGCTGGCGCGAGGTCGAGTCCAGCGGGTCCACGGCGGGGTAGATACCCAGCGAAGCGATGTCACGCGACAGCACCACGGTCGAGTCCAAGTGGGCGAAGGTCGTGGCAGGCGACGGGTCGGTCAAGTCGTCGGCAGGGACGTACACGGCCTGGATCGAGGTGATCGAGCCGACCTTGGTCGACGTGATCCGCTCTTGCAGGCGGCCCATTTCCTCGGCCAGCGTCGGCTGGTAGCCCACGGCGGAAGGCATACGGCCCAGCAGTGCCGACACTTCGGTACCGGCCAGCGTGTAGCGGTAGATGTTGTCCACGAAGAACAGCACGTCACGGCCTTCGTCGCGGAACGACTCGGCGATGGTCAGGCCGGTCAGGGCCACGCGCAGACGGTTGCCCGGGGGCTCGTTCATCTGGCCGTAGACCATGGCGACCTTGGAGTCTTCGAGCTTCTCGAGATTCACGACGCCGGAGTCGGCCATCTCGTGATAGAAGTCGTTGCCTTCACGGGTACGTTCACCCACACCGGCGAACACCGACAGACCCGAGTGGGCCTTGGCGATGTTGTTGATGAGTTCCATCATGTTCACGGTCTTGCCCACGCCGGCACCACCGAACAGGCCCACCTTGCCGCCCTTGGCGAACGGGCACACCAAGTCGATCACCTTGATGCCGGTTTCCAGCAGGTCCTGCGACGGCGACAGTTCGTCGTACGCGGGGGCCTTGCGGTGGATGGAGGCGGTCAGCGTCTGGTCGACCGGACCACGCTCGTCGATGGGCGCGCCCAGCACGTCCATGATGCGGCCCAGCGTCGCCTTGCCCACGGGCACGGTGATGGGGGCTTGCGTGTTGGTCACGATCAGGCCGCGGCGCAGGCCGTCGGAAGAACCCAGCGCAATCGTGCGGACCACGCCGTCGCCGAGCTGCTGCTGGACTTCGAGCGTCAGTGCGCTGCCTTCGAACTTGAGGGCGTCGTAGATCTTGGGCATCTTGTCGCGCGGGAATTCCACGTCGACCACAGCGCCAATACACTGAACGATCTTGCCTTGAACTGCTTCTGCTTGAGCCATGTCTGCTCCGATAAAAATTTAAATCTGTTGAGGTCCGAAGGGCTCAGACACCGGCGGCCGCCGCAGCGCCCGAAACGATTTCCGAGAGCTCCTTGGTGATGCCGGCCTGGCGGGTCTTGTTGTAGACCAGCTTCAGCTCGCTGATCACATTGCCTGCGTTGTCGGTGGCAGCCTTCATGGCCACCATCCGCGCCGAATGCTCGGACGCCATGTTTTCTGCCACGCCCTGGTAGACCAGCGACTCGACATAGCGGACCAGCAGCTCGTCGATCACGCTTTGCGCATCGGGCTCGTAGATGTAGTCCCACGAGTGCTGGCCTTCCTCGACTTGCAGCGAGTCTGCGGCCAGCGGCAGCAGCTGCTCGACGAGCGGCTCCTGCTTGATCGTGTTGATGAACTTCGTGTAGCACAGGTACACGGCCGAGAGCTTGCCTTCCGCGTAAGCGTCCAGCAGCGTCTTGACCGGGCCGATGAGCTTGTCCAGATGCGGCGTGTCACCCAGGTGGGTGACGTGCGCCACCACGCGGGCACCGATGCGGTTCAGGAAGCCCAGGCCCTTGCTGCCGATGGCGACCGACTCGATCGCCACGCCGGCCGACTGCGCTTCGCGCAGCTTGGCCGTCACGGCGCGCAGCAGGTTGGTGTTCAAGCCACCGCACAGGCCCTTGTCGCTCGTCACGATGATGAAGCCGATCGCCTTGGCGTCGTTCTTCTTCATGAAGGCGTGCGTGTACTCGGGATTCGCCTTGCCAAGGTTCGCCGCGATGTTGCGGATCTTCTCGCTGTAGGGGCGTGCGGCACGCATGCGCTCTTGCGCCTTGCGCATCTTGGAAACCGAGACCATTTCCATGGCCTTGGTGATCTTCTTGGTGTTCTCCACCGATTTGATCTTGCCGCGGATTTCCTTACCAGCTGCCATATGAGCTCCTTCTTGCGTCGGTCAAAAGGTCGCTCAGGCGAACGACTTCTTGAACGAGGTGGCTGCTGCCAGCAGTTCGGCTTCGGCGTCCTGGCACACCTTCTTGAAGGCCTGCTTTTCTGCGCTGTCGTCCGGCTTGGCCGGCTTGACGTCCCACTTGGCACCATGCTTTTCCATGGTTTCGAGCAGGGCGGCGTGGCTCGTCTTCAGCAGCTGGTGGAAGCCGTGTTCGAACGGGAGCACCTTCTTGACGTCGATGTCGTCCATGAAGCCCTTGTTCACTGCGAACAGCGTGGCATTCATCAGCGAGATCGGCAGCGGGCTGTACTGGGTCTGCTTGAGCAGTTCCGTCACGCGCGCACCGCGGTCGAGTTGCTTGCGGGTCGCTTCGTCGAGGTCGGAAGCGAACTGCGCGAACGCGGCCAGTTCACGGTACTGGGCCAGGTCGGTACGGATACCGCCCGACTGGTTCTTGATCAGGTTGGTCTGCGCCGACGAACCCACGCGCGACACCGAGATACCGGCGTTGATGGCGGGACGGATGCCGGCGTTGAACAGGCTGGTTTCCAGGAAGATCTGGCCGTCGGTGATCGAGATCACGTTGGTCGGAACGAAGGCGGACACGTCGCCGGCTTGCGTTTCGATGATCGGCAGTGCCGTCAGCGAACCGGTCTTGCCCTTGACTTCACCCTTGGTGAAGGCTTCGACGTAGTCGGCGTTCACGCGGGCTGCGCGCTCGAGCAGACGGCTGTGGAGATAGAACACGTCGCCGGGGTAGGCTTCGCGGCCTGGCGGGCGGCGCAGCAGCAGCGACACCTGACGGTAGGCCACGGCTTGCTTGGACAGGTCGTCATAGACGATCAGGGCGTCCTGGCCGCGGTCGCGGAAGTACTCGCCCATCGTGCAGCCCGAGTAGGCCGACACGTACTGCATGGCAGCCGATTCGGAGGCCGATGCGGCCACCACGATGGTGTAGTCCATCGCGCCGGCTTGTTCCAGCGAGCGCACCACGTTCTTGATCGACGAAGCCTTCTGGCCGATCGCAACGTAGACGCAGGTCATGTTCTGACCCTTCTGGTTGATGATCGCGTCGATCGCCACGGCGGTCTTGCCGGTCTGGCGGTCGCCGATGATCAGCTCGCGCTGGCCACGGCCGACGGGCACCATCGAGTCGATCGACTTCAGGCCGGTCTGCATCGGCTGGTCCACGGACTTCCGTGCGATCACGCCGGGAGCGACCTTTTCGATCACGTCGGTCATCTTGGCGTTGATCGGACCCTTGCCGTCGATCGGCTGGCCCAGTGCGTTCACCACGCGGCCGATGAGCTCGGGGCCCACGGGCACTTCCAGGATGCGGCCCGTGCACTTGACGGTGTCGCCTTCGGAGATGTGCTCGTACTCGCCCAGAATCACGGCGCCGACCGAGTCGCGCTCGAGGTTCAGCGCCAGGCCGAACGACGGCGTGCCGTCAGCCGTGGGCGGGAATTCCAGCATTTCGCCTTGCATCGCGTCCGACAGGCCGTGCACGCGCACGATGCCGTCGGTCACCGAGACCACGGTGCCCTGGTTGCGGATGTCGGCGCTGACGCCAAGGCCTTCGATGCGGCTCTTGATCAGTTCGGAAATTTCTGCGGGATTGAGTTGCATGACTCTTTCCTTCTTTCAATAAATAGGGCCAACCGCGGCTCGCCGCCTCAGGCGGTGAGCGCTGCTTTCATTTGTTCGAGACGCGCCTTGACGGAGGTGTCGAGGACTTCGTCCCCCACCACCACACGGATGCCGCCGATCAGCGAAGGATCGGATTCCACACGCGTGTTCAGCGGGCGACCGAAACGGCGCTGCAGTGCCACGGCGACCTCGGCGAGGCTCGCCGCGTCGATCGGGAAGGCGCTGTAGATCACCGCGTCGGCCGTGCCGCCCTTGGCGTTCTTGAGCTCGCGGTACTGGGCCGCGACTTCAGGCAATGCAGCAAGCCGGCCGTTGTCGATCACCGTGCGCAGGAAGTTCTTGCCGGTGTCCGGCAAGGCTTGCGGCAGCAGACCGGAGATCAGATCGAAGATCTGTTCCGGCGACACCTTCGGGTCGGCAGCGAACTGCAGGAGCTGCGGATCGGCAGTGATGGCGGCCAGCTGGCCGATCCATCCGGCCGTGCCTTCGAGGTCGCTCGAAGTAGCCCCGAAGAGCGCGTCCGCGTAGGGGCGGGCAATGGTCGCAAGTTCGGCCATATCGTCCTCAGAGCTCGGTCTTCAGGCGCTGGAGCAGGTCGGCGTGGACACCGGCGTTGACTTCCTTGCGGAGAATCTGCTCGGCACCCTTGACGGCCAGCGCAGCAACCTGCTCACGCAGGGCTTCACGGGCACGCACGGACTGCTGTTCGGCTTCGGCGTGCGCGTCGGCCACGATCTTGTTGGCCTCCACCGTTGCACGGCCCTTGGCCTCTTCGATGATCTGCTGGGCGCGGCGCTCGGCATCGGCCAGGCGGCTGGTGGTCTCGTTGCGAGACTGAACCAGTTCCTGCTCGACGCGCTGGTTGGCGGAAGCGAGTTCAGCCTTGGCCTTCTCGGCGGCCGCCAGGCCCGCAGCGATCTTTTGTGCGCGTTCATCCAAAGCCTTCGCGATGGGCGGCCACACGAATTTCATCGTGAACAGCACCAGCAGCAGGAAGACGATGGCCTGAACGAACAGGGTCGCGTTGATACTCACGGCAACACCTTTCTGGAGTGGCGTTGAACCGGCTTACTTGGGCAGGTTGGCCAGCAGGGTCGCGGCGAACGGGTTGGCGAAGGCGAACAGCAGGGCGATGGCCACGCCGATCAGGAAGGCCGCGTCGATCAGACCAGCCAAGATGAACATCTTGGTCTGCAGGTCGTTCATGAGCTCAGGTTGACGGGCCGACGATTCCAGGAACTTGCCACCCATCAGCGCGATGCCGATGGAAGCACCGATGGCGCCGAGACCGACGATCAGACCACAAGCGAGAGCGACGAGACCGAGAATGTTTTCCATGATGACTCCTTAGAACAGATTTAAAGCAAACGAAAAGAAAAAGGGAAACTCAATGCGCCTCATGCGCCTGGCCCAGATAGATCAGGGTCAGCATCATGAAGATGAAAGCCTGCAGCGTGATCACCAGGATGTGGAAGATCGCCCAGACGGTGCCGGCAATGATGTGCCCGATGGGCAGCATCACACCGGAGAACGAGGCCGCCATGGCACCGCCCATGAGGGCGATGAGCATGAAGACGAGCTCGCCCGCATACATGTTGCCGAACAACCGCATGCCGTGCGAGACCGTCTTGGCCAGGTACTCGATGACCTGCATCAGCAGGTTGACGGGCCACAGCAGAGGGTGGGCACCGAAGGGCGCGGTGATCAGCTCGTGGCCCCAGCCGCCCAGGCCCTTGACCTTGACGCTGTAGAAGAGGCACAGGAGCAGCACGGAAGTGGAAAGACCGAGCGTGGTCGAGAGGTCGGCGGTCGGCACGGCACGCATGTAGGCGTGGTGCGGATCGTGGCCCAGTGCCGAGTAGACCTGGGTCCAGATGGCCGGCAGCAGGTCGACCGGCAGCATGTCCATCGCGTTCAGCAGGAAGATCCAGACGAACACGGTGAGTGCCAGCGGGGCGATGAACTTGCGGCTCGCGGCGTTGTGCACGTTGGCCTTGGCCTGGTTGTCGACCATCTCGACCAGGATCTCGACCGCCGCCTGGAAACGGCCGGGCACGCCGGGCGTTGCCTTGCGGGCAGCCAGCCACAGCACGAAGCAGCCCAATGCGCCGATGATCAGCGCGTAGAGCACCGAGTCGAGGTTGATGACGTTGAAGTCAACAATGGCGGATTGAACGACGGGCTTGAGGCTCCAGTCGACTTGCCAGTGCTGGAGGTGGTGAACGATGTATTCACTCGCGGTCGGGGCGTGTCCTTCGGCGGCCATCTTTCAGCGTCTCTCTTCCAAAACAGTCAAATCCGGTTCAAAAATTTGGGCCGCACCAGCAGTGCCACCCAGTACATCTTCATGGCGACCACCACGCCAGCCACCATGGCCAGCCAGACGAGCCCCCCGATCAGCCACGGCGCCGCGGCCAGCAAGGCAACGGTCAGCGCGATCTTGATCATCTCCCACACAAAAAACCTCAACATGACAGCCTGCGACGGCATGCCCGGTTTGCGCCGGACACCGCGGACAAACAAGGCCGCGGGAATCGCTACTGTCATGGCTCCGTAAAACGCCGAGATTGCAGCCTCGGATCGCGCCGTCCAGATCCACGCCAGGCAAGCTACCACCACGCCTGCAGCCACTTGGGCTGCGATCACCCACCAGGGTGACAGCTCGGGGTTTTGCTCGCGCAACTTCTGGGCCTCTTCGGCCGTGAGTGGCTTGAAATCGGATTCTTCGGCGTCAACCTCAGGGACAGGGGCGTTGGTTGTCATTCGAATGCACCCCGTGTTTGTCCCCGGAGAATTTTACAAAGCCATTGATTATAAGTAAAACCTAGCGGGGTCCCGCCATAACGTGACACTTCGTCGACAGTTCTGCACCGAGTGTGGCGTCCGCCCATAATTTGCGGATGCAAGACATCACCTCGGCACTGCCCGACACGCCGTGCTTTCTCAACGGCGAATTCACCCCGCTGCGCGACGCGAAGATCAGCGTCCTCGACCGCGGCTTCATCTTCGGCGACGGCATCTACGAAGTGATCCCCGTCTACTTCGGCGCGCCCTTCTGCTTCGATGAACACATCGCGCGCCTCGAGCGCTCGCTGGCCGAGCTGCAGATCGACAACCCCTACACCCGCGACGAATGGCGCGCCATTGCAATGCAGCTTGCCGCACCGCAGGGCAAGGCACCGCAGGCGATCTACTTCCAGGTCTCGCGCGGCGTGGCGCCGCGCGACCACGTGATGGTGCGCGGCCTGCGTCCCACCGTGTTCGCGATGGTGAACCCCCTGCCGCCGGTGGCGGATGCGGTGCGCGCCAAGGGCGTGGCCTGCGTCACCGCCGACGACTTCCGCTGGCAGAAGGCCCACATCAAGAGCACCAGCCTGCTGGGCGCGGTGCTCGCACGGCAGATCAGCGTCGAAGCCGGCGCGACCGAGACCGTGATGTTCCGCGGCGACTGGCTCAGCGAGGCCTCGTCGAGCAACGTGTGGATCGTGAAGGACGGCACGCTCATCGGCCCGCCCAAGGACAACCTCGTGCTGACCGGCATCCGCTACGGCCTGCTCGAGCGCCTGTGCCAGGACAGCGGCATTCCCTTCGCACTGCGGCGCGTGTCGCGCGACGAGGTGTTCGGCGCCGACGAGCTGCTGCTGTCCTCGGCCACCAAGGAAGTGTTGCCCGTCGTCACACTCGACGGCCAGGCCATTGGCAATGGCCATCCCGGCCCCATCTACCAAAGCTTGTATGCCGCCTACCAACAGGCCAAGCAACGCAACGCCGACGCGCCAGGAGCCACCGCATGACCGACACAACGACCCCTACCGACACCGCATCGATCCCCGATCCGCGCAAGGAATCGCTGATCGAGTACCCCTCGCAGTTCCCCATCAAGGTGATGGGCGCGAAGGTCGACGGCTTCGTGCACGCCATCACGCAGATCGCCGAGCGCTTCGACCCGGCCTTCGATGCCACCACGGTCGAGCTGCGCGACAGCAAGGCCGGCAACTACCTGGGCGTGACCATCACCGTCACCGCCACCAGCCGCGAACAGCTCGACGACCTCTACCGCGCCCTGTCCGCGCACCCGATGGTGAAAGTCGTTCTTTGACGCCCCTCGAAGCGCAGTGGCTCGGCCGGGCCGACTACCTCGCCACCTATGCGGCGATGCAGCGCTTCACGCAGGAGCGCACGCCCGAGACGCCCGACGCGCTATGGATCTGCGAGCACGACCCCGTGTTCACGCAGGGGCTGGCGGGCAAGACTGACCACATCCTGGCCCCCGGCCCGATCCCGGTCGTGCAGACCGACCGGGGCGGGCAGGTCACCTTCCACGGCCCGGGCCAGGTGGTGGCCTACCCGCTCATCGACCTGCGGCGCGCGGGCTACTACGTCAAGGAATACGTCTACCGCATCGAGGAATCGGTGCTGCGCACGCTCGCCCACTTCGGCGTGACGGGCCACCGCGTGGCCGGCGCGCCGGGCATCTATGTGCGCCTGGACGACCCGTTCTCGCACGCCGCCCTCACCGGCCCGATGCCCGGCGCCGACCCGTTCCGGGGCCTGGGCAAGATCGCCGCGCTGGGCATCAAGGTGAGCCGCCACGCCACTTACCACGGTGTGTCGCTCAATGTCGCGATGGACCTCGAACCCTTCTCGCGCATCAACCCTTGCGGCTACGCGGGGCTGCAAACGGTCGACCTTTCTACAATCGGCGTCCAAACCACATGGGAAGAAGCCGCCAAAGTGCTGAGCCAAAAGCTCGGGGCTTTCCTGGCTCCTTGACACACCAATGAGCACCACCGAAGTCGTCCGCGACGCCCAGAGCGCCGAAACCTACAACCCGCTGGCCAAGCAGAAGGCCGCGGCCAAGCTCTCGCGCATCCCCGTCAAGGTGGTGCAGACCGGCGAAGTGCTCAAGAAGCCCGAGTGGATCCGCGTCAAGGCCGGCAGCCCGACCACGCGCTTCTACGAGATCAAGCAGATCCTGCGCGAGAGCAACCTGCACACGGTCTGCGAAGAAGCCTCGTGCCCGAACATCGGCGAATGCTTCGGCAACGGCACGGCCACCTTCATGATCATGGGCGACAAGTGCACGCGCCGCTGCCCGTTCTGCGACGTGGGCCACGGCCGCCCCGACCCGCTGGACAAGGACGAGCCGCTCAACCTGGCCAAGACCATCGCCAAGCTGCGCCTGAAGTACGTGGTGATCACCAGCGTCGACCGCGACGACCTGCGCGACGGCGGCAGCCAGCACTTCGTCGACTGCATCAGCAACATCCGCGAGCTCTCGCCGATGACGCAGATCGAGATCCTGGTGCCCGACTTCCGCGGCCGCGACGACCGCGCACTGGAAATCCTCAAGGCCGCGCCGCCCGACGTGATGAACCACAACCTGGAAACCGCGCCGCGCCTGTACAAGGAAGCGCGCCCGGGCAGCGACTACCAGTTCAGCCTGAACCTGCTGAAGAAGTTCAAGGCGCTGCACCCCAACGTGCCGACCAAGAGCGGCATCATGGTCGGCCTGGGCGAAACCGACGAAGAGATCCTGCAGGTGATGCGCGACATGCGCGCCCACGACATCGACATGCTGACCATCGGCCAGTACCTGTCGCCGTCGGGCTCGCACCTGCCGGTGCGCCGCTACGTGCACCCCGACACCTTCAAGATGTTCGAGGAAGAGGCCTACAAGATGGGCTTCAGCCACGCGGCCGTGGGCGCGATGGTGCGCTCCAGCTACCACGCCGACCAGCAGGCGCACGCCGCCGGCGTCTGACGGCACCGCCCGATCGCCCGCCATGCGCGGGCGTCGGCGCCCCCTCCCTCCTCTCCCCCCTGACCTCGCACCACGGCCGTTTTCGAACGGCCGCGGCGGTCGTGCGCGCGCGCCGCGCCATCCAAAAAACTGATTAAGACCTCGGGGGTAAATAACCCTGGGTATCAAAAAATTTGCAGCCGCATTCGCTTGCGCGTGCCAAATCCATCCCCTACGCTGACTTCCTGATTTCGCCCGACCCGGAATTAAAAACCCGGAGCCGACGCGCTTTCAGGTTCCCTCGGAGGCTTTGACAAGGAAATTGAACCGTCAATTTCCAAGGCATTGTTTTGTCCGAAATTAGCCAGTACCGCATCGCATAAAAAATTCAGTCGCCACGGCCCGCGCGTTTCCATCTCACGGAGAAACAGGAATGCATGCCCTGCTCGAAGCCATCGATTCGCCCCATTCGCTGCGCCAGCTCGGCATTGCGCAATTGCCGGGCCTTGCGGATGAATTGCGATCCTTCATCGTCGACAGCGTGTCGCGCACGGGCGGCCACTTCGCCTCCAATCTGGGCACGGTCGAGCTGACGGTCGCCCTGCACTACGTGTTCGACACCCCGCGCGACCGCATCGTCTGGGACGTCGGCCACCAGAGCTACGCCCACAAAATCCTGACCGGCCGGCGCCAGGCCATGCCCACCTTGCGCCAATTCGGTGGTATTTCCGGATTTCCGAGGCGCGCCGAATCCGAGCACGATCATTTCGGCACCGCGCATTCCAGCACCTCCATTTCCGCCGCCCTGGGATTTGCACAGGCCGCCCGCATTTCCAATTCGACCGACCACGCCATTGCGGTGATCGGCGACGGGGCCTTGAGCGCCGGCATGGCTTTCGAGGCCATGAACAATACGCAGGCCTGCGGCCGCTTATTGGTGATATTGAACGACAACGACATGTCGATTTCACCACCAGTCGGCATGCTACGCCTTTATCTGGGCGGATTGATTTCAGAACGCGCCTATGCCAGCGCCAATGAAGCCAGCCGGCAAAGATTGCGCGCCATGCGCCCGGCGCTGGCCCCCTGCGAGCCCTCGGAGCTCGGCCTGTCGCCCGCCACCCTGTTCGAGCAGTTCGGCTTCCACTACACCGGCCCCATCGACGGCCACGACCTGGGCGCGCTGATCCCGGCCCTGCAGAAGTTGCAGGCGCAGCCGGGTCCGCAGCTGCTGCACATCGTCACGCAGAAGGGCCACGGCTACCGCCCGGCCGAGCAGGACCCGGTCCTGTACCACGGCCCCGGCAAGTTCGACCCCGCCGCCGGCATCAAGACCGCCCCGGCAGCCGCCCCCGCCAAGCCGACCTACGCCCAGGTCTTCAGCGACTGGCTCTGCGACGAGGCCGAGGCCGATGCGCGCGTGGTCGCCATCACGCCGGCCATGCGCGAGGGCTCGGCGCTGATGGACTTCGAGCGGCGCTTTCCCGAGCGCTACTTCGACGTCGGCATCGCCGAGCAGCACGCCGTGACCTTCGCCGCGGGCCTCGCGGCGGCGGGGATGCGGCCCGTGGTCGCCATCTACTCGACCTTCCTGCAGCGCGCCTACGACCAGCTGGTCCACGACGTGGCCTTGCAGAACCTGCCGGTCGTGTTCGCGGTCGACCGCGCCGGCATCGTCGGCGCCGACGGCGCGACGCACATGGGCGCCTTCGACGTCGCCTACCTGCGCTGCATTCCGAACATGGTCGTGATGGCCGCGTCCGACGAGGACGAGTGCCGCCAGATGCTGCACACCGCCCTGCGCCACGACGGCCCGGCCGCCGTGCGCTACCCGCGCGGCGGCGGGCCCGGCGCGCTGCCCGTGCGCGCGCTGCAGCCGCTGCACATCGGCCGCGGCCAGGTGCGGCGCGAATCGACGCAGCCGATGGGCGCACGCATCGCCATCCTGGCCTTCGGCACCATGGTCGCGCCCAGCCTGGCCGCCGCCGAACGGCTCGACGCCACGGTCGCCAACATGCGCTTCGTCAAGCCGCTCGATGCCGACCTGGTGCTCTCGCTCGCCGAGACCCACGACGTGCTGGTCACCGTCGAAGAAGGCTGCGTGATGGGCGGCGCCGGCGCGGCCTGCCTCGAATCGCTGGCCGCGCAGGGCGTGCTGATTCCGTCGCTGCAACTCGGCCTGCCCGACCAGTTCGTCGAGCACGGCGACTGCGCCCGATTGCTTGCAGCCCACGGCCTGGATGCCGACGGGCTGGTGCAGTCGATCCAGGCGTTCTTCGATGCCAACGCCCCCGCGTTCCGCACGGCTCGCATGAGCCTCGTTTCCTGAAACCCACCGTGACCGCCAGCCACAGGAGAACCCGATGAGCACAGCCACCGCACGCCGCATCGACGCGCCCGCCCCGCCTTCGCTTCAAGTGATCCGGGGTGCCGAGGCCAACCCGTACCACGCCAAGGTCGAGTACACCTACCAGGACGACCCCGAGGACTGGCGCAAGGCCATCGGCGAGGACCTGATGTTCCAGTTCGGCGTCTACGACGACCCGCGCTCGGTGCCGCCGATCTCGCTCAACGAATCCGGCCTGCGCTACTTCGACCAGCAGATGGAAATCGCGGGCCTGGACGAGCCGCCGCCCTTCCCCATCCGGCGCATCCTCGACGTGGGCTGCGGCTGGGGCTTCGGCCTGCGCTACCTCGCGGAGCACTTTCCGCAATGCCGCCAGCTCGACGGCATCAACATCAGCGAGACGCAGCTCGCGCACTGCGCCCGCTACCACGCCCAGCAGCACCTGAGCGACCGCGTGAACCTGTACCTGTGCGACGCGCAGGACGTCGCCCTGCTGCCCAACCCCGACACGCCCTACGACCTAGTGACGATCCGCGGCGTCATCTCGCACTTTCCGAACGACCTGTACGAACGCTCGATGAAGCAGGTGGCCGCGCGCATGCGCCCGGGCGCCAAGGTCGTCATCTCCGACAACCTCTACAACATCCCGCTGGACAACTACCGCTCCGACATCGAGGACGAGGTCGACCGCCTCGCCTGCAAGCACCGCAAGACGCCGGCCTACTTCCGCCGCGTGCTCGAAGACAGCGGTTTCGCAGTCGAAGACATGCGCGTGCTCCCGCGCAACATCGACGTGGCGCGCTGGTTCACCGACGTGAAGGAAAACATCGAGAAGAACTTCACGCCCGACACCATCCCGCCGCCGCTGGAAGAGCTGCGCGTGATGGCGGTCAGCCTCTCGGTCGCGCTGATCAAGGACAAGTTCTCGACCTACAGCGTCATCGCGCGACGCCTCTGAATTTTCCCCACCAGGAGCGCCCACACCATGCAAGCATCCGCGCAAGCCGTCGGCATCGACGTCATCCACAGCCGCAGCCTCGACCACTACCAGGACAAGATCGAGCAGGTCTATGCCGACACGCCCGACCAGTGGCGCAAGGCGATCGGCAACGAGCTCTGGTACCAGTACGGCGTGTTCGACGACAAGATGGACCCGCACGACCTCCCGCTCGACGCCTCCGGCCGGCGCCACATGGAGCACCAGTTCGAGCTCGCCGAGCAGGCCGGCGCCGACCTCTCGCCGGCCACCGTGCGCCGCGCGATCGACATCGGCTGCGGCTGGGGTCCGGTGCTGAAGTTCATTGCGCAGCGCTACCCGCAGTGCGCGCGCATCGACGGCGTGAACGTGAGCCGGCCGCAGCTGGAGTGCGCGCGCGAACTCATCGCGCACGAGGGCCTGGCCGACCGCGTGCGGCTGTACCAGTGCAACGCCAAGGACATCGGCGAGCTGCCCGATGCGCAGGTGCCCTACGACCTGGCCATCCTGCGCGGCAGCCTGATCCACTTCACGCCCGAGGTGCTGGAGCAGGCCATGGCCTCGCTGTCGGCACGCATGCGCACGGGCGGCACGGTCATCATTTCGGAAAGCCTCTACAAGGTGGACCTGGCGACCTACAAGTCGCACATCCCGGACAAGGTCGACCGCGCCGCGTCGGGCTACCGCAAGACGCCCGACGGCGTGAAGCAGGTGCTTGAGCGCCACGGCTTCGCGGTGCTCGACCAGCGCGTGCTGCCCTCGAACGCGGAGGTGATCCGCTGGTACGGGCTGGTCAAGGACAACCTGGACGCGCACCACCCGACCAGCAAGACCGCCACGTTCACCGAGCTGCGCGACATCGCGGTGAGCTTCTCGGACGCGCTGGCCAAGGACAAGGCGTCCTCATTCAGCTTCGTCGCACGCCGCACCTGATCGCATCCGCCGGACGCACGAACGCGTCCGGTCCCCACCCGCCTTCGATCGACCCCTCCAGGAGCCACCATGGAAACATCCTCCGCCATCCAGATGAGCGCGTCCTACAACCCCTTCAAGGAATGCCGCATCCACCCCAGGATCCAGGAGGCAGACGTGAGAGCGAATGCATTCGGCGAACGGTATGCGCTGTACTGGGATGCCGACCAGAAGAAGAGAATCCTGAACCAGTTCTGCGGCGGCCTTTCCGGGTATCTCTATCCGGACGCCACCGAGGACCTGCTGCAGATCGGGGCCGATTTTTCGGTCTTCGCCTTTGCCTGGGACGACCAGTACTGCGACGAAGGCCCCGAAAGAGATGTCATCCTGGAGCTGAGCAGGTCGACATTCCGCCTTCTGCGTTCGGTGGAAAGCCTGGAGTCCGTCGTGTACCCGGACGACAACTACGCCATGGCCTTGAGAGACATCTCGCTTCGCCTGCGCAAGCACACGAACACCTACCAGTACCTGGCGTGGGTCGATGCCCTGCGCAACTGGTTCTACATCGAGCAATTCAAGATCGTCCACATCCAGAGAAAGATCCTCTCGACCCTGAACGAGTACTTCATGACCCGCATGTACTCCGGGGCGTCTGTCTGCTACATCCACCTCAACCACATCGTGGCCGGGCTGGACTTCAGCCCCGACATGCTGGCGGACCGGCGGGTGTATGCGCTGACGGAAATCACCCAGGTGATCGCCAACTGGGCGAGCGATCTCTTCGCGTTCCGCAAGGAAGCCACGCGCAGTCCGGACGGCAACAACGCCGTCGATGCCGTGTGCCGCGAATACGGGTGTTCGCTGAACGAAGGATTCGACGTGGCGACCCGGTTCCTGGACCGCATGATCAACCGCTTCCTGGCCCTGCGCGATGAAGTCCTGGCCGACGCGCATCACCCGCTGGTTCCGCAATTCATCGACGTGCTGGAGACCTACATGGTCGGGTGCATCGGGTGGTGCCAGATCTCGGACCGCTACCGGTTCGTGCACGGCACCGACGACGGCAACCTGATGTTCACGACGCCCGGGTTCACGCGGCGCTCGTCGGACACCTCGACCGAGCCGTTGCCCATCCCTTCCGTCGCCTGGTGGTGGCAGGTGGGTGAAGCGGCAGGCAGCGCCCGCGCCACCGATGGCCTGCGGCAGCCGTTGCGAAAGCTGGGGTGAGCAACCCGCCAGCGCATGTCCACGCCGCCTGCACGCGCGACCTTGCACGGGCGCGCCACAGGCTTGTCGATTCGCCCGAACCGGAGCTGCACGATGACACAGCCGCAGGATGAAACGGACACGGCCCTGGCGCCACGGATCGCGCCGGGCGGCACGTTCGACGAATGGACGCAGCGCGCGATCGGCCGTACCGACCACATGCTCGCGACACACCTGCCGCCGACCGAGGCCCTGCCGACCCGGCTGCACGGTGCGCTGCGCTACGCCGTGCTCGGCGGCGGCAAGCGCATCCGCCCGCTGCTGTGCCAGGCGGCGGGCGCACTCACGCAGGCCCCGTCCGACGCACTCGACGCCACGGGCGCCGCCATCGAGATGGTCCACGTCTACTCGCTGGTGCACGACGACCTGCCCGCGATGGACGACGACGACCTGCGCCGCGGCAAGCCCACCGTGCACGTGGCCTACGACGAGGCCACCGCCATCCTCGTGGGCGATGCGCTGCAGGCGCAGGCCTTCCTCACGCTGGCCGAGCTGCCGCTGGCGGCCGAGCGCCGCATCGCGCTGGTGCGCGAGCTCGCGACGGCGGCCGGTTCACGCCACCTCGTGGGCGGCCAGGCCATCGACCTGCAGAGCGCGGGCCGCTCGCTGAGCCGCCCCGCGCTCGAGCAGATGCACCGCATGAAGACCGGCGCGCTGATCCGCGCCGCCGTGCGCATGGGCGCGCTGTGCGGCCTGGCCGACGTGCCGGCCAACGCCGCGCTGTACCGCGCACTCGACGACTACAGCAGCGCCATCGGCCTGGCCTTCCAGGTGGTCGACGACATCCTCGACGCGACCGCCGACACGGCCACGCTGGGCAAGACCGCCGGCAAGGACGCCTATGACGACAAGCCCACCTGCGTGTCGATGCTCGGCCTCGACGCGTCGCGCGCGCTGGCCGGCGAGTTGCGCGAGCGCGCCCATGCCGCGGTCGCATCCTTCGGCCCGGGCGCCCGGCGCCTGGGGCAGCTTGCCGACCTCGTCGTCCACCGCGCGCACTGAAGCGCCGCCACCGGAGCCACCCACCATGCCGCCCCCCCAGCCTTGCGCCGCGCCTTCCGGGAACCTTGTCCCGACCCCCTCCGACCACGGCACGCCCCACACTGCCGGCGAACACCGCCCCGTGCCCCTGGACTTTCGCAAGCCCCTTCTCTGCGCGCGCAGTGCCACCGGCGAGACGCGCCTGCCCATGCCCTACGCCAACGGCTGGTTCGCCGTGTGCTTCGGCCACGAGGTCAAGCCCGGTGCGGTGCGCATCGTCCCCCTCATGGGGCAGGACCTTGTCGTCTACCGGACGCAGTCGGGCCTGGCGCGCGTCATCGACCCGTACTGCCCTCACCTGGGCGCGCACCTCGGACACGGTGGAAAGATCGACGGCGAGAACCTGGTCTGCCCCTTCCACGGCCTGGCGTTCGGCCCCGACGGCGGATGCGTGCGCGCCTGCGCGGGCCAGCGCCCACCGAACGCGGCGCTCACGCAGCGCTACATGAAGGAACAGAACGGGGCGATCATGGTGTGGCGGCACGGCGAAGACCGCCCGCCCGAATGGGACATTCCGGAACTGGATCTGGCCAGCCACCTCCATCCGCAGTACAGCAGCTACGAACTCGGCGGCTACGGCGATGCGGTGGCGGAGAACAGCATCGACCTCACCCACTTCGGATGGGTTCACGGGTTCACCGAGACCGAGATGTCGCACGAGGTCGATGGGCACAAGCTCATCGTCACGTTCAAGGCCCGCTGGAAAGGGCTGCAGTTCCGCATGCGCATGACCAACTTCGGGCTCGGGCATGCCAAGGGGGAGAACGAGATGCCGGAGCTCGGCGTGAAGGTGACGACCCAGGTCTTCGCAACACCCATCGCACCGCTGAAGTGGACCTTCCGCTGGATCGACCATCCCAGCGTCGAGCGACTGGACCGCTGGCCCGCGCCATTCAGGAAGCTCGCCTACAGCGTGCTCAACCCCCTGGCGCGCCGCTGGGTGATCCGCGTCGCCCAGGACGACTTCCCGATCTGGGGCACCCGCAGCCACCTCAGGCATCCCCGGCTCATGGCGGAAGACCGCTCCGTCACGGCTTTCCGTCGCTGGTCGACGCAGTTCTATCCGCCCGAGCTGGACGATGCCGCAGGCTTCGGCCATGTCCAGCGCATGTGAGCCCACCAGGAGACCTCCACCATGCGCGTCATCCTTGCCCAGCCCCGAGGCTTCTGCGCCGGCGTCGTGCGGGCCATCGACACGGTCGAACACGCGCTGCGGCGCCACGGCACGCCCATCTACGTGCGCCACGAGATCGTGCACAACAAGCACGTCGTCGACGACCTGAAGGCGCAGGGCGCGGTGTTCGTCGAAGAGCTGGCCGAGGTGCCCGCGGACGCGGTGGCGATCTTCAGCGCGCATGGCGTGAGCCACGCGGTCGAGGTCGAAGCCCGCGCGCGCGGCCTGCGCGCGATCGATGCCACCTGCCCGCTGGTCACCAAGGTGCACGAGCAGGGGCGCCGCTATGCCGCCAAGGGCTATGCGCTGATCCTCATCGGCCACGCCGGGCACCCCGAGGTGACCGGCACGCTGGGGCAGATTCCCGCGCCGGTCACGCTGGTGCAGACCGAGGCCGACGTGGACTCGCTGGTGCTCGATGCCGACACGCCGCTGGCCTACATCACGCAGACCACGCTGTCGGTGGACGACACGCGCGGCATCATCGACGCGCTGCAGCGGCGCTTTCCGCAGATCGTCGGGCCCGACACGCGCGACATCTGCTACGCCACGCAGAACCGGCAGACGGCCGTGCGCGAACTGAGCCAGCAGGTCGACGTGGTGCTGGTGGTCGGCGCGCAGAACAGCTCCAACTCGCAGCGCCTGCGCGAGATCGCGGCGCAGGCCGGCGTGCGCAGCTACCTCATCGCGCAGGGCAGCGAGCTCAAGCCCGACTGGGTGCGCGACGCCGGCGCGGTGGGCGTCACCGCGGGTGCGTCGGCGCCCGAGACCATGGTGCAGGACGTGGTGGCCGCGCTGCGCCGGCTGGCCGAGGTGGAACTGCTGACGCTGCCCGGGCGCGAGGAGCACGTGGTGTTCCGCCTGCCGGCAGAACTCGCAACGGAAGTGGCCGTGCCATGAAACCGCCCATCGCACGCCGCCTCTCGCGGCAGGTGCGCGTCGGCACCGTGCGCATCGGCGGCGACGCGCCCGTGGCCGTGCAGGCCATGACCAACACCGACACCGCCGACGCGGCCGCCACCGTGGCGCAGGTGGCGGCGCTCGCGCGCGCGGGGGCCGAGCTGGTGCGCCTCACGGTCAACAACGAAGAGGCCGCCGCGCAGGTGGCGCCGATCCGCGACGCGCTCGCGCGCCAGCAGGTGAATGTGCCGCTGGTCGGCGACTTCCACTTCAACGGCCACCGCCTGCTCGCGCAGTACCCCGACTGCGCGCAGGCGCTGGCCAAGTACCGCATCAACCCCGGCAACGTCGGGCGGGGCGACAAGCGCGACGCGCAGTTCTGCCAGCTCATCGAGATCGCCTGCCGCCACGGCAAGCCGGTGCGCATTGGCGTGAACTGGGGCAGCCTCGACCCCGCGCTGCTGGCGCGCCTGATGGACGCCAACGCACAGGCGGCGCAACCGCAGCCGGCCGACGAGGTGATGCGCCAGGCGCTCATCGTCTCGGCGCTGGAGAACGCCGCGCGCGCCGAAGACGTCGGCCTGCCGCCCGATCGCATCGTGCTGTCGGCGAAGGTGAGCCAGGGGCAGGACCTGATCGCCGTGTACCGCGAGCTCGCCGCGCGCTGCGACTACCCGCTGCACCTGGGCCTGACCGAAGCCGGCATGGGCTCCAAGGGCATCGTGGCCTCGGCCACCGCGATGGGCGTGCTGCTGCAGCAGGGCATCGGTGACACGATCCGCGTGTCGCTCACGCCCGAGCCGAACGGCGACCGCACGCGCGAGGTGCTGGTGGCGCAGCAGATCCTGCAGTCGATGGGCCTGCGCGCCTTCACGCCCAGCGTGACCGCCTGCCCCGGCTGCGGGCGCACCACGAGCACCTTCTTTCAGTCGCTGGCCAGCCAGATCGAAGGCTGGCTGCACGCGCAGGCACCGGCCTGGCGCGTGCGCTTCCCGGGCGTGGAAGACATGCACGTGGCCGTGATGGGCTGCGTGGTCAACGGCCCCGGCGAGAGCCGGCTGGCGCACCTGGGCATCTCGCTGCCGGGCTCGGGCGAGCAGCCGGTGGCGCCGGTGTACATCGACGGCGAACGTGCACTGACGCTCAAGGGCGAGCACATTGCCGACGACTTCACGCGGCTGGTCGAGACCTACGTGGCCGCGCGCTACGGCGCCGATGCCGAGGCGAGCGAGCGGCTCGGTGCGTGGATGAAGCCGTCGTCGCGCGAGCGCGTCGTGCCGATCGCTGCCGTCTGAAGGCATCTCCATGGCCACGCAACGCCTCACCCTGCTCGGCGCCACCGGGTCGATCGGCGACAGCACGCTCGACCTGGTGGCGCGCCACCCCGACCGCTTCACGGTGCATGCGCTGACGGCGCACCGCAACCTCGACAAGCTCTTCACGCACTGCGTCGCCTTCCGCCCCGAGGTCACGGTGGTCGGCGATGCGCCAGGCGCCATGCAGTTGCAGGCGCGGCTGCGCGCGGCCGGCCTGCGAACCGAGGTCATGCACGGCCCGCAGGCGCTGTGCGAGGTGGCGCAGTCGGCGGGCTGCGACACGGTGGTCGCGGCCATCGTCGGCGCGGCGGGGCTGCTGTCGTCACTGGCGGCGGCGCGCGCGGGCAAGAAGATCCTGCTGGCGAACAAGGAGGCGCTCGTGATGTCCGGCGCGCTGTTCATGCGCGCGGTGGCCGCGCACGGCGCCACGCTGCTGCCGCTGGACAGCGAGCACAACGCGATCTTCCAGTGCCTGGCGGGCGCGCCGGCCGGCGGCGTGGGCGTGCAGCGGCTGGTGCTCACCGCGTCGGGCGGGCCGTTCCTGCACCGCCCGCTGGAGGCGCTGGACCGCGTCACGCCCGACGAGGCCTGCGCGCATCCCACCTGGCGCATGGGCCGCAAGATCTCGGTCGACTCCGCGACGATGATGAACAAGGGCCTCGAGACCATCGAGGCCCGCTGGCTGTTCGCGATGCCGCCCGAGCGCATCGAGGTGGTGATCCACCCGCAGAGCGTGATCCATTCGATGGTGGCCTATGCCGACCAGTCGGTGCTGGCGCAGCTGGGCCGCCCCGACATGCGCACGCCGATCGCGCACGCGCTGGCCTGGCCCGGGCGCATCGACTCGGGCGTGGCGCCGCTGGACTTCCTGCAGCTCGCCCACCTGAGCTTTGCCGCGCCCGAGCTGAAGCGCTTTCCCTGCCTGCGCCTGGCGCTGGAAGTGCTGCGCGAGGGGTGCGCGGCCAGCGTGACGCTCAATGCGGCGAACGAAGTGGCGGTCGATGCGTTCCTGAACGGGCACCTGCGCTACACCGACATTGCGCACGTGGTGGAAGACTGCCTGCAGCAGGCGCCCTCGTCCGCACACGAGAGCCTGAACGACATCCTCGCCGCCGACGCGCAGGCGCGCGTGCTGGCGGGTCAGGCGATCCAGCGTGCGGCGTTGCGGTCTCCGTCGCCGGCTGTCCCGCTTTCCGAGTCGGTCACCTTGGACGAAGGCACGGGCGCGCGGCTGTAGCGCGACAGCCATTTGGCCGCCACGGCCAGCGCCATCGGCGGCGGGGTCTCACGCACGGCGCGCGACGCGCCATGCGCCTCGTGCGCCGCGCCGGTCACCATGGCAGCGAGTAGGTCTTGGTGTTGGTGAAGCTCTTCATCGCTTCGAGCACGCCTTCCTTGTAGCCCAGGCCCGAGTCCTTGATGCCACCGAAGGGCGTGAGCTCCAGGCGGTAGCCCGGCACTTCGCGCACATTCACGCTACCCACGTTCAGCTCGCGGATGAAGCGCGTGATGTAGTCCAGGCGGTTCGTGCAGATCGACGACGACAAACCGTAGGCCGTGCCGTTGGAGATGCGGATCGCCTCGTCGATGTTCCTGAAGCGGATCACCGGCGACACGGGGCCGAAGGTCTCGTGCTTGGCGACGGTCATCTCGGGGTCGACGTGGTCGAGCACGGTGGGCGAGTACAGCGCGCCGCGGCGCTCGTTGCCGTACAGGAGCTTGGCGCCGGCGGCGATGGCTTCGTTGACGACGGCTTCGAACTGCTTGGCAGCCGCTTCGTCGATCACGGTGCCCATGTCGGTGTCCGGGTCCATCGGATCGCCGTACTTCAGCGCGCGGGTCTTCTCGACCAGCAGTTCGACGAAGCGATCAGCGACCGACTCATGCACCAGCATCCGCTTCACCGCCGTGCAGCGCTGCCCCGAGTTCTTGTACGACCCGTTGGCAGCCAGCGTGGCCGCTTCTTCGATGTCCGCGTCTTCCATCACGATGATCGGGTCGTTGCCGCCGAGCTCCAAAATCTGGCGCTTGTAGGTGGCCTTGCCCGCGATGTACTTGCCGATGGGCACGCCGCCGGTGAAGGTGACGAGGTCGACGTCGGCATTGGTCAGCAGCTCGTCGGCGATCTCCTTGGGGTCGCCCGTGAGCACCGACAGCATCTGCGGTGGCAGGCCCGCTTCGTACAGGATGTCGGCCAGCAGGAAGGCCGTGAGCGGCGTCTTCTCGCTGGGTTTGAGCACGATGCGGTTGTTGGTCGCAATGGCCGGCGCCACCTTGTGGATCACCTGGTTCAGCGGGTGGTTGAACGGCGTGATGGCGGTGATGGCGCCCAGCAGTGGCTCGCGCATCGTGTAGACCTTGCGGCTCTTGCCGTGGTGCGTGAGGTCGCAGGAGAACACCTGGCCGTCGTCCACCAGCGCCTGGTTGGCGGCGAACAGCAGCACGTCGGAGGCGCGGCCCACTTCGTACAGCGAGTCCTTGCGCGACAGGCCCGATTCGAGCGTGATGGTGCGCGACATCTCGTCCAGGCGCGAAGCGATGATCTCGCCGGCGCGCATGAGGATCTTGTAGCGCTCGTAGCGCGTGAGCGTGGGCTTGTAGTCGCGGGCGATGCGCAGGGCGTGGCGCACGTCGTCCAGCGTGGCCTTGGGCACGGTGGCGATCACCTCGCCGGTGTACGGGTAGGTGACCTCGATGGTGCGGTCGCGATGGACTTTCTCGCCGGCGATGCGCAGGGCTTCGCGGTACACGGTGCCGGGCTTCAGGGCGGCGTGGTCAGACTTGCTCATGGAATGCTCCGTCAAATAAGTTCAGGCGGCGGCCCCCAGCGGGCCTTGGGCGTGGTTCAGTGCGAGGTCGAGCGCGTCGAAGTTGCGCAGCCGGCGCGTGCTCGCCACGCCCGCGACGGGGCGGTTGCAGATCAAGGGCACCTTCTGCTCCGACACGCCGCCGTGCGAACGCAGTGGCACTTCGAGCGCCGTGAGGTCGTGGCGCGTGGCCGAGGTGCCGATGACGGTGCTTTGCTCGCTCACCACCACGATGTCGCCGATGCGGTCGGGCGGCAACTCGAAGCGCTGCGCGGCCTCCTTGCGCGAGAGCACGAGCTGCATGCCGGGGATGCGCTGGATGCGGTCGATCCAGCCGGGCACCTCATCCTCGCTGGGCACATACACGGTGGCGAACGAGCCGAGTGCGCCGTGGTGCACCACATACGGATCGGTGATCGGCAGGATCACGCGCGCGCGGTCCGGGCCATACCAGCCGTCGAGCACGTCCTGCAGGTAGATCACGTTGGGCGAGCCGTCGGCACCGTGCTTGTCGTTCATGCCGTGGTCGGCCGTGAGCACGATGGTCGCGCCCAGCGCGTCGAGCTGCGCCAGGTAGCCGTCCATCATCTTGTAGAAGGCGTTGGCGGCGGAGCTGCCCGGCGCGGCCTTGTGCTGCACGTAGTCGGTGGTCGACAGGTACATCAGGTCGGGGCGGCGCGATTCCATCAGCTTCACGCCGGCGGCGAACACGAACTCCGAGAGTTCGGCGCTGTACACCGAGGGCACCGGCATGCCGACCATGTCGAGCACGTTGTCGATGCCGTTCTCTTCCATCGTCACCTGGTCCGACTTCTCGGACGAGAAGCAGATGCCCTTCATCTTGTGACCCAGCAGCTTGCGCAGCTTGTCCTTGGCCGTGACCACCGCGAGCTTGGCGCCCGCATCGGCAAACGCGGCCAGCACGGTGCCGGCGCGCAGGTACTTGGGGTCGTTCATCATCACTTCCTGGCCCAGCTCGCGGTCGAAGAAGTAGTTGCCGCAGATGCCGTGCACCGCGGGCGGCGCGCCGGTCACGATCGACAGGTTGTTCGGGTTGGTGAACGAAGGCACGACGCAGTCGGCCAGCAGGTCGGCGCCGCCCTTGCGCATGGCCTCGAGGTACGGTGCCACGCCGGCGGCAATGGCCGCGTCGAGGTACGCGGGCTCGCAGCCGTCGACGCAGACGACGACGACCGGGCGGACCATCCAGTGGTAGCTGCGGCCGTTGACTTCGAGTGAGTCGGATTTCATGAAGAGATGCTCCTTGGCAAGTTGGGTGTGTCGGTGCGCGGGCTTCAGCGGCGGATGAACAGCGCGATGAAGGCACTGATGAGGCAACTGGCCGCGACGATGGGGAACACCACCGAGGTGCTGCCCGAGTGGTCCAGCATCCGGCCGATCAGCGGTTCGCCCAGGCCGGCCAGCAGGTACGAGAAGAAGTTCATGACACCGGTGGCGGTGCCGGCGCGCTTGGCGCCCACGAGGTCGGGGCACAGGGCCCAGAACGACGAGGCCGGGCCGTAGACGAAGAAGCCCGCCAGGAACAGCAGCCCCAGGCCGAGGATGCTGGTGGGCAGCAGGTACATGCCCATCGAGGCGATGGCGCCCAGCAGCATGTACAGCACGATGGCCTTGTAGCGCTTGGAGCCGAACACCTTGTCGGAGATCCAGCCGTTGGTGAGCGCGCCGAAGGCCATGCCCACGGGCAGCGCCACCGAGATCCAGGCCGGGTCGATCATGCCGTCGGCGGCCTTGGCCCAGTCCTTGCCCAGGAAGTGCACGGGCACCCAGACGATGAGGCCGTAGCGCGCCGCGTTCTGGAAGCCGATGGCCAGCGCGGCGATCATCAGCTTGGGGTTGCTCAGCACGGCCTTGTAGCGCGACCAGGAGCTTTCTTGCGGCTCGCCGTCGGCCACGCCGGCCTTGTCGGCTTCCTGCGGGTTGTTGTTGGCCACGCCGGTGTCGGGCGACTTGAAGCCCAGGTCTTCCGGCCGCTCGCGGGCGATCAGGTAGAAGGCGATGCCGCCCACCAGCATCAGCAGCACGGGGAGCCGGAAGATCCAGCGCCAATCGAGGTGCAGCACGTTGACGACGATGATCGACGTGACGAACGACAGCACCGAGGCGCAGCCGGCGGCGAACACGTAGAAGCCGTAGACCTTGCCGCGCTCGCCCGCGCCCCACCAGTTCGACAGCAGCCGGCTGCCCGGCGCCCAGCCCAGGGCCTGGAAGTAGCCGTTGATGCCCCACGGGATCGCCAGGCTCTTGAAGCCGACCGCGAAGCTCACGACCCAGTTGGCGGCGCACGAGAGGATGGCGCCGGCGGTCATCACGCGGCGTCCGCCGAACTTGTCGCCCAGGTTGCCGTTGATGGCTTGCCCGACGGCATAGCACCACAGCAGCGAGGTCGAGGCCCAGCCGAGCACTTCCTTCGAGAGACCGAACTCCTTCTGGATGCCGGGGATGGCGAAGCCGAAGGTCTGGCGCCCCGTGTAGAAGAAGAAGTAGCAGAACATGGCCGCCAGCAGCATCCGCCACTGCGCCTTGCGGAACGAATTGTCGAGGGGGCGTGCGTAGGTGCCCGCCTGCAGGATGGGATTGGCCGCTTGCATGGTTATGTCTCCTTGTCTTGACGGGCGTGGGGCCCGTGGGGCCGGCTCGATGGCCGGCATGCTGTCTGTCTGGTTGTCTTGTCTCGCTGCGCAGTCCCTGCCTGTCAGGCCAACGCCGCCGCGCCGATGAAGTTCTTGCCGCGCGCCCCGTCCATGGCGCGCGCGATCATGGCCGCCGCTTCGCTGTCCGCAACGCCATAGTCGGCAAACTCGGTCTTCACGCCAAGCCCCTGCAGGAAAGCCCGCAGTCGCTGCGTGGCGGTCGCCAGGTCGGCGCCGAACAGCAGCTGCAGCGTCCGGTCGCGGTCGGGCGAGCGGGCCCAGGCTTTCTCCAGCACGAGGGGCAGCGTGAACGAGCACGCGATGCCGTGGGCCAGGCCGTGGCGCAGCGTCATCTCGTAGGAGATGGAATGCGCCAGCGCCGTCTTGGTGTTGGAGAACGCCATGCCGGCCTTCAGCGCGGCCAGCGCCATGCGCTCGCGCAGCTCGAGGTTGCCCAGGTCCTTCAGCAGCGCCGGCAGGCAGTCGAAGATGTCACGCACGGCCGAGACGGCGAAGGTGTCGGAGACCGGGTTGGCGTTGACGTTCCAGATCGCTTCGAGCGCGTGCGAGAGCGCATCGAGCCCCGTCGACACCGTGGTGCCCGCGGGCACCGAGAGCATGAGCTCGGGGTCGACGATGGCGGCCTCGGGCCAGGTGGCGTCCAGGTGCAGCGAGTATTTCTTCTGGTTGCCGGCGTCCCAGATGGTGGCCCAGGGCGTTACTTCGCTGCCGGTGCCGGCGGTGGTCGGCACGGCGATCAGCGGCTTGACGCTGGCGGGCACGAAAGGCTTGCCGGTGGCCAGCAGCGCGACGAGCTCGTCGAACTGCCCGTTGGCCGTGCCCACCATCAGCGCCTTGGCCGTGTCGATGGCGCTGCCGCCGCCCACCGCCACGATGGCGTCGCAGGGCGCGTCCGATTGCCAGAAGCGGTTGTACAGGTCGCGCAGGTGGGCGACGTCGGGGTTGGGGCGCACGTCGTCGATCACGGTGACGAGCGCGTCGCCCAGCAGCGCCTGCAGGCGATCGACCAGCCCGAGCCCGCGGGCCTCGGGGAAGGTGACGAGGGCGACGCGGCGCCCCGCCAGGAGCGCGGGCAGCCGAGCGAGGCTGCCTCGCCCGGAATGAATGGACACGGGGTTGCGGTAGGCGTGGGGCATGTTTTTTGTCTCCGGTTTCTGTCTGGGCCGCAGTGTCGAAGCGGCGCACCGGGGCGTCCAATCGCATTTCGCGCGTGCAACCCGTCCAAAACCGATGGATGCCTTCGGGAAAGCCTGCATAGGCGCCGGCGCCGCATCTGAGGGAGGCTCGGCGCACGCCCCTCACGATCGCCTCATGTTTCACCAGTACTACAAGTGGATCCGCTGCTTCCACGCCGTCGCCAAGACCGGCGGCTTCACCACGGCCGCGCGCTACCTGCACATCGGCCAGCCCACCGTGACCGACCAGGTCAAGGCGCTGGAAGAGCGCTTCAACGTCGAGCTGTTCCTGCGCAGCGGGCGCGCCGTGCGGCTCACGGCCGCGGGTGAGCAGCTGTATGCCATCACGCAGGGCCTGTTCGGGCAGGAGGAAGAGGCGATGCAGTTCCTGCAGCGCGCCCACAAGCTGCGCACGGGGTTGGTGCGCGTGGGCGCGGTGTCACCGCCCATCGCGCTGGAGCTGGCGCGCAGCTTCAAGCGCAGCCACGCCGGGCTCGACCTGACGGTGTCGATCGGCTCCGAGGCCTCCACGCTCGGCGGGCTGCAGGACTTCGACATCGACGTGGGCATCCTCGTGGAGCCGCCCGAGATCGAAGGCCTGCACCAGGTGCCGTACCGCGTGGAGCGCATCGTGGCCGTGGTGCCCGCGAAGCACCCGTGGGCCCGCAAGCGCACCATCGCCACGCGCGACATCGCAGGCGAGCCGGTGATCCTGCGCGAGCCCGGCTCCAAGACGCGCCACCGCGTGGAGCGCGCCTGCGCGCAGCAGGGCGTGCAGATGAATTGCGTGATGGAGATCAACAGCCGCGAGGCCATCCTGCACGCCGTGGCCAACGGCATGGGCGTGGGCTTCGTGACGCAGATCGAGTGCATTCCGCTGCCCGGCCTGAAGATGGTGGAGATCGACGACGACGAGCTGTCGATCAGCTACTCGCTGTGCTGCCTGGCGGTGCGCAAGGACCGGCCGCTGATCCGCGCGCTGTTCGAGGTGGCGCAGCAGGGCGACGACACGGCCGGCTGACCGGGTTTCGTCGCGGGCGGCACACCCCGCGGCGGGCTTCTTCGCTATCCTGCCGTCTGGCCCCAGACGAAGGATCGACCTTGAACTTGCACCCCGCCCTCCAGGACGCCGCCGCGCGCGACTTCGGCACCCTTGCCGACCTGGTCCGCCTCCACGCCCAGCACACCCCCGAGCGCCCCGCGCTGGCCGATGCCCAGCAGACGCTGGACTACCGCGCGCTCGACGCGCTCATGGACCGCATCGCCGCCGCCCTGCAGCGCGACGGCCTGCGTGCCGGCGACGCCATCGCGGTCTGCGCCGCCTCGTCGGTGCCCTATGCCGCCGTGTTCCTCGGCGCGCTGCGCGCGGGCGTGGCGGTGGCCCCGCTGGCCCCCGGCTCGGCGCCCGCCAGCCTGGCGCGCATGATCACCGACGCCGACGCGCGCCTGCTGTTCACCGACGCCTCGGCCGCCGAGGTGGTGGGCGCCGCGCAGGCCACGGGCCTGCCGCACATCGCGCTCGACGGTTCCAACGTCGGCCGCGCGCTCGACGACTGGCTCGCGGCGCCCGGCGCGAAGCCGGAGCCCGTCGAGGTGCAGCCCGACTGGGCCTTCAACATCATCTATTCGTCGGGCACCACCGGCGAGCCCAAGGGCATCGTGCAGGGCCACGGCATGCGCTGGTCGCACATCCAGCGCGGCGCCAAGTACGAGTACGGGCCCGAGACGGTCACGCTGCTGTCGACGCCGCTGTACTCCAACACCACGCTGGTGGTGTTCTTCCCCACCCTCGCCTTCGGTGGCTGCGTGGTGCTGATGCCCAAGTTCGACGCACTGGGCTACCTGCAATTGGCCGTGCAGCACCGCGTGACGCACACCATGCTCGTGCCGGTGCAGTACCAGCGCCTGATGGCGCACCCACGCTTCGACGCGCACGACCTGTCGACCTTCCGCCACAAGTTCAGCACCAGCGCGCCCTTCAACGCGGCGCTCAAGGCCGACGTGCTCAAGCGCTGGCCCGGCGGGCTGGTCGAGTTCTACGGCATGACCGAGGGCGGCGGCACCTGCATCCTGGAGGCGCACCTGAACCCGACCAAGCTGCACACCGTGGGCCAGCCCGCGCCGGGCAGCGACATCCGCCTGATCGACGAAGAGGGCAACGAGCTGCCGCGCGGCGACACCGAAGTGGCCGGCGAGGTGGTGGGCCACTCGGCCGGCATGATGACCGGCTACCACCGCCAGCCCGCGAAGACGCGCGAGGCCGAGTGGTTCGACGCCACCGGCAAGCGCTTCATCCGCACCGGCGACGTGGGCCGCTTCGACGCCGACGGCTTCCTCACGCTGTTCGACCGCAAGAAGGACATGATCATCAGCGGCGGCTTCAACATCTACCCGAGCGACCTCGAAGGCGTGCTGCGCGGCCATGCGGCGGTGGCCGACGTGGCGGTGGTCGGCGTGCCGTCCGAGCAATGGGGCGAGACGCCCGTGGCCTTCGTGGTGCGCCGCGAGGGCGACGCCACCACCGAAGAGGCGCTGCTGCAGTGGGCCAACGCCCAGGTCGGCAAGACCCAGCGGCTGGCGCGCCTGCGCTTCATCGACGAGCTGCCGCGCAGCGCGATCGGCAAGGTGCTCAAGCGCGAGCTGCGCGACCTGAGTGCCTGAGTGAGCGCCACAAGCACCAACACCGCCCCGCCCGAACACGGCGGCGGCAACGGCCTGCTGTGGGTGCTCGTGGCCGTCGCGGTCGTGTTCGCCTTCGTGCGCCCGCGCGCGCCGATGGACTGGCTGCGGCTGGTCGACTGGCAGACCGTGGGCGCGCTGGCGGGCCTGCTCGCCATCACGCAGGGCGTGGAGAAGAGCGGCATGCTGCAGGCCGCCGCGCGGCGCCTGCTGGCCCATACGCACAGCCAGCGCGGCCTGGCGATGGCGCTCACGGCCACGGCCGCGCTGCTGTCGGCGCTGGTGACCAACGACGTGAGCCTGTTCCTGCTGGTGCCGCTCACGCGCGTGCTGGCCGTGCAGGCGCACCTGCCGCTGGCGCGGCTGGTGGTGCTGCAGGCGCTGGCCGTGAACGCGGGCTCGGCGCTCACGCCCATCGGCAACCCGCAGAACCTGTACCTGTGGCACCGCTCGGGCGAGAGCTTCTTCGGCTTCATGGCCATGATGGGCCCGACCGTGGCGGTCATGCTGTTCTGGCTCTTCGTGGCCGTGTGGTGGCTGGTGCCGCGCACGCCGATCGCGCTGCGCGAGGAGACCGAGGCCGCGCCCGTGCAGCCGCGCCTGCTGGCGTTGGCCGGCGTGCTGTTCGTCGGCTTCGTGGTCGCGCTCGACCGCCACTGGCTGCTGCCCGGCCTGGGCGCGGTGTTCGGCGTGCTGCTGCTCACCTACCCGCGCGTGCTGCGCGGCATCGACTGGGCCTTGCTGGCGATCATCGCGCTGATGTTCGTCGACCTGCGCCAGGCCGCCGAGCTGCCCGCCATCGCGGCGCTGCTGGGCCACTGGCCCATCGGCGAGGGCTGGCGCGCCTACCTCGCGGCCATTGCCGCCTCGCAGGTCATCAGCAACGTGCCGGCGGCGATCCTGCTCGACCGCTACGTGCACGACCTGCCGGCACTCGCGGCCGGCGTGAGCGTGGGCGGCTTCGGCTGCGTGCTGGGCTCGCTGGCCAACCTGATCGCGCTGCGGCTGGCCAAGCTGCCGCACGGGCTGCGCGAGTTCCACCGCATCAGCATTCCGTTTTTGCTGGTGTGCGCGGCCTCGGCGCTGCTGCTGCGGCTGGGGTGATGACAGGCGGCGGGGCGGCGCGGACAATCGCTCCCGCCATGCCCACGCCCGCCCCTGTCCTCTCGCTGCGCGACTACACGCAATCTCGCGGCAGCCACGCGCACGACCACTTCCAGGTGCTGCTCGGGCTCGACGGCGTGCTCGAGATCGAAGTCGAAGGCCGCGGCTCGGGCATCGGCACGGGCCAGGCCCAGGTGGTCGCGCCCGGCGACCGGCACGACTTCGAGGCCCGGCGCGGCGGCAGCGTCTGCCTCGTGCTCGACACGCCGCATGCCCCGTGGGCACGCTGCGTCGAGCAGCCACCGACGGATGCGCCCCGGCTGCACGCGCTGGCCCGCTACCTCGCGCACTGCCTGCAGCAGCCGCAGCACGCGGCCCTCGCCCTGCAGCACGGCCCGGCGCTGCTGCTCGAAGCCTGGGGCGCCGCCCCGTCGGTCGCCGACACGCGCCGCCGCCGCATCGACTGGCCGGCCCTCGCGGCCTGGGCGCAGGCGAACTGGCACCGGCCGCTGGGCGTGGCCGACCTGGCCGAGGTCGCCTGCCTGAGCCCCAGCCAGTTCGCGCAGCGCTGCCGCGAGGAACAGGGCCAGAGCGCGATGCTGTGGCTGCGCACGCTGCGGCTGGCCCATGCGCGCGAACTGCGGCTCGAAGGCCTGAGCGTGGCCGAGACGGCGCGCCGCACGGGCTACCGGTCGCCGTCGGCGCTCACGGCCGCGCTGCGCCGCTGACACCGTCGTTGCGCGACGACGCACCGTCGGCCCGCGACGAACGCGGCGCGTAGCCTCGGCGTCCATGCCCGCCACCTTCTACGCCCTGCTCGCCATCGCACTGTGGGCCACGCTCGCCACCTTCGGCACCGCGCTGTCGCACCTGCCGCCCTTCCTGCTGACTGGGCTGGCGCTGATCGTCGGCAGCGTGCCGAGCTGGCCGCTGGTGCTGCGCGACCGCCGCGCCTGGCGCGTGCCGCCGCGCACGCTGGCGCTCGGGGTGTACGGGCTCTTCGGCTTTCACTTTTTGCTGTTCATCGCGCTGCGACATGCGCCGCCGGTCGAGGCCAACCTCGTGAACTACCTCTGGCCGCTGCTGATGGTGGTGCTGGCGCCGGTGCTGCTGCCGGGCGTGTCGCTGCGCCCGCTGCACGTGGTGGCGGCGCTGCTGGGCTTCGCGGGCGCGGCCATCGCGATCCTCGGTGCGCGCGGCGGCAGCGCGACGCTTCCCGGCGCGCCCGCCACGTACTGGGGCTTCCTGCCGGCGGCCGGCTCGGCCTTCATCTGGGCCAGCTACTCGCTGTGGACGCAGCGCGTCACGCCCTTCCCGACCTCGGCCATCGGCCTGTTCGGGCTGGTGTCGGGCGCGCTCTCGCTGGCCTGCCATGCGCTGCTGGAGCCCGCCGTCGCGCTGTCGGCGAAGGACTGGCTGCTGGTCGCGCTGTGCGGCCTGGGCCCGCTGGGCGCGGCCTTCTTCGTGTGGGACATGGCGCTCAAGCGCGGAGACGCGCGCCAGATCGGCATCCTGAGCTACCTCACGCCGCTGGCCTCCACGGCGCTGCTGCTGGCCGTGACCGGCCGGGCGCTCACGGCCAGCATCGCGCTGGCGGCGGCGCTGATCATCTCGGCCGCGGTGATGGGCACGCGTGCGAAATGAGACAAATCAGGGCGATGCCCGACAGAGCTTGTCGTTTTTTGTGGCTAGAGTGGAGGCTCAGGAAAAAGGAGTCACCCCCATGGATCAGAAGAACAACAAGACCGAGGATTTCGAGATCACGCCCAAGCTGGTGTTCGACATGAACCTGGCGCTGTACCTCGACCTGGTGGCCGCGCTGGAGGGCGCGGGCGCCGTCACCTACCGGCAGATGGCGGCGCGGGTCCTGAACATCAGCATGGACGCCCGCACCGACGGCGACACCAACCTGTCGACCGTGCTCGAAGGCATCGCCCAGGGCTTCGCAGGCCACGGCGACGGCCTCTCGATCGAACTGCTGAAGGCCGCGCGCGGGCTGCGCGAGGACGATGCGATGGGCGACATTCCGATGCGGCCCACCGACGATTGAGGTTCGGGGCGTCGCGGCGCCCCTTTGGTTATTCCTCGGCGACCTGCAACACCAGCTTGCCGAAGTTCTCCCCAGCGAACAGCTTGTTCAGCGACTCGGGGAAGGTGTCGAGGCCCTTCACGATGTCTTCCTTGCTCTTCATGCGGCCGTCCTTCAGGTAGCCGGCCATCTCGGCGATGGCGATCGGGTAACGGTCGGCGTAGTCGAACACCACGATGCCTTCCATGCGCGCGCGGTTCACGAGCAGGCTCAGGTAGTTCTTCGGGCCGGCGGCCGGCATGCTGTTGGCGTTGTTGTACTGGCTGATGGCGCCGCAGATGATCACGCGGGCCTTGCGTGCCAGGCGCGCCAGCACGGCGTCCAGGATGTCGCCGCCGACGTTGTCGAAGTAGATGTCCACGCCCTTCGGGCAGTGGGTCTTCAGGCCTTCGCGCACCGCGCCCGCGCCGGCCTTGTAGTCGATGCAGGCGTCGAAGCCCAGCTCCTTCACCACCCAGTCGCACTTGGCGGCGCCGCCGGCGATGCCGACCACGCGGCAGCCCTTGATCTTGGCCAGCTGGCCCACGGTCTGGCCCACGGCGCCGGCCGCGCCCGAAACGACCACGGTTTCGCCCGCCTGGGGCATGCCCACGTCCATCAGGCCGAAGTAGCCGGTCATGCCGGGCATGCCCAGCACGTTGAGCCACTGGGTGATGGTGCCCACGCGCAGGTCGACCTTCACGAGGCCGTTGCGCTTGATCTGGTCCTGCGGGATCAGCATGTATTCCTGCACGCCGAGCGTGCCGTACACGGTGTCGCCCACGGCGAACTGCGGGTTCTTCGAGGCCACCACGCGGCCGATGCCGCCGGCGCGCATCACCTCGTCGATGGCCACGGGCGGGATGTAGCTCTTGGCGTCGTTGAGCCAGCCGCGCATGGCGGGGTCGAGCGACAGCGACAGTGTCTTGACCAGCACGCCGCCCTCGTCGGGCTGGGCCACGGGCTCGGTGCTGAAGCGCCAGTGCTCGCGCGTGGCCGTGCCCTCGGGGCGCTTGGCAAGACGGACCTGGTGGTTGGTGAGGGCGCTGCTCATGGTGTCTCCTTGATGGGTGAATGTGCCGGGCATCGGCGACGCAGCCGCATCGTAGTCGCGGGCCAAGACCCCGCGCGTAGCGCAGGCGACAGCCCGCGCACGACCTCCGGGCGCCCTGCTATGGAAGCAGGAGCAGCCCGTACGCCGCCGCCGTGGCGACGCCCAGCACAGCCGCCACGGCGCCGACGCGCCGCGCCCAGCCGGGCCGGTAGCTCACGAGGCCGACCACCACGAGCGCGGCGGCCGTGAGCGCGCCCAGCCACAGCACCCAGCCCATGGCCGGCCCGCGCAGGCGCAGCGCGGCGACCAGCGACAGCCCCAGCAGCGCCGCTCCGCCCAGCTGCTGCCAGGGCCGCGACGGGCCCGGCGTGCGGCCGCGCCCGTGGGCGTCTTCGTAGTGCCGGTCCATCGCCAGGCTCAGCGTGACGAAGCCGCCGAGCGCCGACGCGAACAGGGCGCACACCAGCGCGAAGGTGCTCATCGGCAGCACCCCCGCGCCGGAAGCCCCGCCCTCACCGGACGACGAAGCTCAGCGTGGCGACGTGGCGCGTCTGCGTGTAGGGCTTGCCGTCCCAGCTGCCCTTGCCGTCCTTGTCGGTGTGGTTCACCTCGACCACGTACTGGCCGGGCCAGGGCGTCTGCAGCGTGACCTTGCCGGCGTCGTCGGTGGTGAACTTCTTCTCCCACTTGGGCGGGCCGAACACGACCACCTCGGCCTTGGGCAGCGGCTTGCCCGCCAGCAGCAGCGTGAAGCTGTTGCTGTGGGCGGCCTGCGGCACGAGCTCGAGCGTGTGGCGCGCGACGGTTTCGGTGCGGCCGGTGCGCGCCTGGTACAGGCTCGCCACGCCCTTGTCGCTGACGTAGGCACCCACGAGGCGCGCGTCGCCGCTGGCGTCGGCCTTGACCACGAAGTGGTCGGCATGGCGCGTGGCCGGCGTCTGCTTGCCGTCGGCGGCGATGCCGCGCGGCGCGCTGACCAGCTTCAGGTGGCCGGCCTCGGTCTCGCGCAGGTCGTCGGCCCATTCGCCGAAGTAGGCCTTGGCCTCGCCGCCCGCGGCGGGTTCGAGCCAGACGAAGTGGGCGTGCGCGGCGCCCGAGAAAACGAACGCGGCCGCCGCGAGGGTGGCAAGGGAGAACAGGGGTTTCTTCATGGTCGATGCTCCAGGTAGTGATGGCATGGTTGAGACGGAATGGAAGACGGCTTGTTCAGAACTTGGCGCGCAGGGTCAGGCTCACGTTGCGCGGCTCGCCCCAGAACACGCTGTCGTAGAAGCCCACGTTGCGGTAGTACTTCTTGTCGAAGACGTTGCGGATGTTCAGTTGCGCCGTGACGTTCTTGTTGATCTCGTAGCTGGCCATGAGGCTGAAGACCGCGTACGCCTTCTGCGAGATGCGCGGCAGCGGGTCCTTCATGCTGAACAGCGGCGGCTGCCCATACCACGACTCGCCGTAGATGCCGCTTTGCGCCGTCATGTCGCCGCCGACCTTCAGGCCGCGCCAGGCGCCACTGAAGCGGTAGGCGGTCGACAGGCGCAGCAGGTGCTTGGGCTGGTTGGGCACGGCACGCGCGCCCTTGGCGGTCTTGGCATCGAGATACGTGTAGCCGGCGGCCACGTTCCAGTCGGGCGTGATCTGGCCCGACACGTCGAACTCGAGGCCGCGCGCGGTCACGCCGTCGCCGCTGGCCACGTAGGCCTGGCCGCCGTCGGGCAGGCGAAAGCCCGCGGGCACGCTGCGGTCCAGCTCGGCCAGGTTCTTCTTCTTGACCTGGAACACGGCGGCCGACGCATTGAGCGCACCGCCGAAGTACTCGCCCTTCAGGCCCAGCTCGGCGCTGGTGCCGGTCTCGGGTGCAAGGTACTGGTCGTTGCGATCCTTCGAGCTTTGCGGGTTGAACAGCGTGGTGTAGCTGGCATACAGGGAGTGGCGCTTGTCGAGGTCGTAGACCAGGCCGACGTAGGGCGTGACCTCGTCCTTCGCTTCTGACTTGCCCGTGGTGCGCGTGTACTGCAGTGCCGTGTTGTAGGCGTGCGTGTACCTGCGGTAGTTGCTCACGCGCGCGCCGACGATCACGTTCAGCGGGTCGGTGAGGCTGAAGCGGCCCGCCACGTAGCCGCCGTTGAGCTGCGTGAAGCCCACGGTCTTGGAGCCGTCGGCCAGGAAGATCGGGCGCGGGATGTTGCCGGTCCACGTGCGGTAGTCGGGAATGGCCTCGGGGTACGGGATCACCGGCGTGCCGCCCTGCGAGGTGTAGGTCTGGTTGCCGCCGTTCCATCCGGCGATGAAGGTGTGGCGCCGCCCGAACAGGCTGAAGGGGCCGGTGGCGTACAGGTCGAAGTTGTCGTTGACGTACTCGCCCTCGCCCCACACGCCGCTCCACAGCTTCATGCCCTGGCCGGTGAAGCGGTTGGGGTAGCCCGCGCCGCCGTTGGCCACGGTGGTGTTGTTGGTGCTGGTGGTGCGCGCATAGCCCAGGTGCACCTTCCAGTCGTTGTCGAAGCGGTGCTGCAGCGAGACGAAGGCCGTGTGCTGCTTGTTGGCCCAGGTGCTCCACGGCGCGCTCAGGCTGGTGTTGCGCGGCAGGTTGGCGAGCGTGCCGTCGTGGTTCCAGTACGGAATGGCGCCCCAGGTCGCGCCCGTGGGCTTGTTGTCCTGGAAGTCGATGCCGGCGGTGAGCAAGGTGGAGCGCGTGAGGTCGGCCTCGACGATCACCATGCCCACGGTCTTGCGCTCGTGGTACAGGTCCATGTACGAATCGCGGTCCTGCCAGGCCAGCGCGGTGCGTGCGCGGATGCGGCCGTCGGCCGTGAGCGGCACCGACAGGTCGACCTCGGCGCGCTTGTGGTTCCAGCGCCCGTAGCTGAGCGAGGCGCTGCCCTGGAACTCGCGCGTGGGGCGCTTGCGCACCGAGTTGATGGTGGCCGACGGATCGCCCGTGCCGCCCATGAGGCCGGTGGCGCCGCGGATGACCTCGATGCGGTCGTACAGCACGGTGTCGGACAGCGGCGAATTCGGGCCGCGCGGCATGCCGTCGATCTGAAAGTTGTTGATCGAGAAGCCGCGCGCCGAGTAGTTCACGCGCTCGCTGTCGGCCTGCCCGACCATGATGCCGGTGGTCTGGCCCAGCACGTCGTCGATGCGGGCGCTGCCCAGGTCGTCCATGCGCTCGCGCGTGATCACGGTCACCGACTGCGGCGTCTCGCGGATCGACAGGTCCATGCGCGTCGCAGTGGAGGCCTGCTCGGCGGTGTAGGAGCGGCTGCCCTCGGTGCGGCCGCTGCGGTCGCCCGAGACGGTGACCTCGGACAGCGCCGCGCCGCTGGCTGCTTGCTGTTGTTGCGCGCCGGCTGCGCCGCACAGGAGCAGGGCGACAAGGGCCACGGGAGACCGCCGGAAGCGGGCGCGTGAAAACGAATGCTGGTTCATGGCATGAAGAAAGGGGGCGGCCCGACCCGAAATGTCGGCAACGCCCGTTGGCAGGAGATGGCTAGCGACGCACCCGGCCGCGAAGGGGCCGGCAGCGACCTGGCTGCGGAGAAAAAACGCGGTGCGTCAGTAGGTGCCGCGCAAGGTCACGAGCAGGTGGCGCGGGGCGCCGTAGAAGCTGCTGCTGGTGCTGGTGCGGTAGCGCGTGTCGAAGACGTTGTTCAGCGCCACCGACACGGCAAGGTGCTTGTTGATCGGGTAGCGCGCCATGAGGTCGAGCGTGGTGTAGGCCCGCTGCGTGAAGCGCGCGTGGCCCGAGGGGCCCAGGCCCGTGCTGTAGGTGTCGCTCTGCCAGTTCAGGCCGCCGCCCACCGTGAGGCCGTTGCCGATGCCCGCGATGCGGTAGCTGGTGAAGAGCTTCAGCAGGTTCTTCGGCACCTGCGTGTTCAGGCGCTGGCCGGCCGCGTCGCGTGCCACGCTGTGCGCAAAGCCGCCGCCGACCTGCCAGCCGGGCAGCAGCTCGCCGGCCACTTCGAATTCATAGCCGCGCGTGGTCGTGCCCTTGGCGGCGCGGTAGGCGGCCGAGCCGTCGGGCGCGAACTCGTTGTCCAGGCGCACGGCGAGGTTGTCCTGCTTCACCTGGAACACGGCGGCGCTGAGGTTGAGGCGGTCGTTGTGGAACGAGCCCTTCACGCCCGCCTCGTAGGCGTGCCCTTCGAGCGGGTCGAGGTAGGTGCCGCTGCGGTCCTTGCTGGCCTGCGGCTTGAAGATGCTGGTGTAGCTGGCGTAGGCCGACCAGTGTTTGTCGAGATCGACCACCACGCCCGCGTACGGCGTGACGACGCCCTTCTCGCTGCGCGTGGTGAGGGTGGCGGCGCGCTGCAGGGGGACGGTGCGCGTCACGTCCTTCCAGTCGCTCGCGCGCGCGCCGACGATCACCGAGAGCGCCTCGGTGGGCCGCAGCCGCACCGTGGCATAGGCGCCCGACTGGCGCGTGGCCGTTTCCTGGCGGCCGGTCACGGGCTGCTGCGGCTGCGCGGGCAGGTCACCGGTCCAGGTGTTGAAGTTCGCGATCCACGGATCGAAGCCCGCCACGTTCCAGCCCGCGTACAGCGGCGCGTCGCTGTGCGTACGCGAGGCGTTGTAGCCCAGCACCAACTCGTGGCGCCGGCCGAAGAGTTCGAAGGGGCCGCTGGCGTACAGGTCGAATGCGTTCTGCACCGGCACCGCGTTCCAGCGGTTCGTCCACAGGCCGAGCCCCGCCCCCGTGGCGCGGTTCATGTAGCCGCGCAGCGCGTAGCCGATGACGTCGTCGTAGGCGCGGCGCGAGCGGTTGAAGGCGGCGTGCACGGCCCAGCCGTTGTCGAAGCGGTGGTCGAGCGCGGCGAAATACTGGCGCTGGTCCTGGTACGAGTGGGCCCAGCGCGCGGCGGCGCTGCGCGAGCGGCCGTAGGTGGCCTCGCTGCCGTCGCTGAAATGCAGCGGCAGGCCGGCGCGCGCCACGCCGTCGTTGTCGTGCCGCTGCAGCTCGAAGCCGGCACTCAGGCGCGTGCTGCGCGCGAGGTCGGCTTCGACGATGCCGTAGAACAGGCGCTTCTTTTCGTGGTGGCGCTCGATCCACGAGTCGCCGTCCTGCACGGCCGCGACCACGCGCGCGCGCACGCGGCCGTCGGCGGTGACGGGCCCGCCGATGTCGAGCTCGGCGCGCTGCCGGTTCCAGGTGCCCGCGCTGAACGAGGCGCTGGCCTGCAACGCGTTGCCGGGGCGCTTGCGCACGAGGTTGACGGTGGCCGCCGGCGTGCCCACGCCGTTGAGCAGGCCGGTGGCACCGCGCACCACCTCGACGCGGTCGTAGAAAGCCAGGTCACCCGTCTGCAGCAACCAGGTGCCGGCCTGCGGGATGCCGTCGACCTGGTAGTTCTCGACCTCGAAGCCGCGCGCATAGACGGCGTTGGCGTCGGTGCCCGCGTTGCCGCTCTGCACGAAGCTCAGGCCGGGCGCTTGGCGCAGCACGTCGCTGATCTGGCCCAGGCCCTGGTCGTCGATGCGGTCGCGCGTGAGCACGCTGACCGATTGCGGCGTCTCGCGCAGGCTGAGTTCGAGCCGCGTCGCGGTGCCGATCGCGCCGTCGGTGGTGTAGGAGCCGGTGCCTTCGGTGACGGTGCCGGTGTCGCGCCCGCCGGTGACCGTGACTTCGCTGAGCGCACCGCCGGCAGCCGGCGCTTCGGCCTGCGGCTTCGGGCCCGGTGCACGCTGCGCCGCGACGCGCAGCGCGTAGCCGCCCGAAGCGCCACGCACCGCTTCGAGGCCGCTGCCTTCGAGCAGCTGCAGCAGCGCCTCGCGCGCCGTGTAGCGGCCCTGCAGCGCGGGCGCGCGCTTGCCGCGCACGACCTCGGCATCGACACCGAGCAGCAGCCCCGTGCGCACGGCGAGCGCGGTCAGTGCGCTGCTCAGCGGCTGCGCGGGCTGATGCCACTCGAAGGCCGCATCGGCAGGCGGCGCTTGCGCGGCGGCCGGCACGGCAAGCAGCACCAGGCTCGCGAGCACGAAGGCGCGGCGCAGGCGATGCCAGCGCTGCGCGGTCTCGGTCGGGTCTGCGGGTCCTGTCATGGTGTGGTGAATCTCTTTTCACCACCTATGACAAGCGGGCACGGGAATCGGGTAGCGGCGCGCGCGGAAAAAGTTCGCCCGCCCGGTCACGGCGGCGCCGTGGTGGTCACCCGCACCAGCCACGGCGACAGCGTCGACACGCGCAAGCTCGGCAGCGCGCTGGCGAGCAGCGCGAGCGCGGCGTCGCTCTGCTGGATCGGCAGCACGCCGGTGAAGCGCAGCGTGCCCAGGGCCTCGTCGTCGGCCAGCAGCAGGCCGGGCCGGTGCCGGCCGAGCTGGCGCAGTACCTCGGCCACCGGCGCGTCGTCGAACACCAGCCGGCCCTGCGGCCAGGCCAGGCCGCCGGGCGCGGCGGGCACGGTGTCGGTGGTGACGCCGCGGCGGTCGAAGCGCACCTGCTGCCCCGCCTGCACGTCGACCCAGCGGTCGTCGCCGCCCTCCAGCGGCTGCACGCGCACGCGCGATTCGGTGACGGTGACGAGCGTGTCGCTCGCCTCGCGCCGCACGGCATAGCGCGTGCCCAGCGCCTGCGCGCTGCCGTCGCGGTCGACCACGGCGAAGGGCTTGTCGCCGTGCGCGACCTCGACGAAGACCTCGCCGCGCAGCAGCTGCACGCGGCGCACGCTGCCGGAGAAGTCGATGTCGATGGCCGAGTCGCTGTTCAGCGCGACGCGGCTGCCGTCCTCGAGCGTCAGGTGGCGGACCTCACCGGTGCCGGTGCGTTCATCCGCCAGCCAGGCCTGCCACGGCATCGCGGCGCCCGCCACGAGCAGGCAGGGCAGCAGCACGAGCGCGCCCAGCGCCTGGCGCGAGAGGCCACGGCGCGCAGGCTGCGGCGCGGGGGTGTCGGGCGTGACCGACTCCCACATGCGGCGCATCTCGGCCAGGAGCCGCGCATGGCGCTCGTCGAGCGCGCACCACGCGGCGCAGGCGGCGCGCGTGGCGTCGTCCACGCTGTCGTCGGCGAGGGTCACGGCCCACAGCGCCGCCTCCTCGCGCAGGCGCTCGGCGGCCGCGTCAGGCATGGGCCGGGGCGTCGGCGCTTTCCGTCTCGGGCACGGCCGCCGCCATGCGGCCGTGGCAATGCGCCAGCACCTTCGCGAGGTACTGCTTCACGCGCGTCTCGGACACGCCCAGTTCGGCCGCGATCTCGCGGTACGAGCGGCCTTCGACGCGCGCCATCAGGAAGGCGGTGCGGCTCTTCACGTCGAGCTCGGTCACCAGGAGCGCGAGCACCTGGCCCAGCAGTTCGCGTGCGCAGGCCTTGTCCTCGGCGCTCGGCGCGCAGGCGTCCTCGGCCATCAGCGCGACGGTGCGCAGCACCTCGGCCTCGACCTGCATGCGGCGAAAGCGGTTGATCATCAACCGGCTGGCCACCACCTGCAGGAAGGCGCGCGGCTGGCGCAACACCGGCTGCTGGGGCAACTCGATCAGGTTGAGAAAGGTGTCGTGCGTGAGATCGGCCGCGGTGAAGCCGCAGCGCAGGCGGCCCAGCAACCAGCTGCGCAGCCAGCCCTGGTGGTCGACGTACAGCTGCCGGACTTCCGGATGGGACATGGTGTGAAGGGGCATCGCGGGCAGCGACGCAATTGAGAGTTATTCTCATTATAGATTTGTAAAGTTTGTCCTGTCCCCCGAAACGTCTCATTCCGCATGAGGCACCGCGCGGGCTACCCGTTTCCGCGCCTCGCACGTCTTAGCAGCATGACCCTCGCTTTCTTCTGCAGGGGCGCCCGGTGACGGCGCCCGCTTCCCGTTCGCGCGCCGGCACGCGCCTGCGCATCGCCGCCTTCGCGGCCCTGGCCCTGGCCGCCGCTGCCGTGGCCTATGTCTGGGCGAGTCCGCGCGACCCCGGCTGGGACACCACCGTGCTGCGCCGTGGCGACATCGAAAGCAGCGTGACCGCCATCGGCACGCTGCAGCCGCGCCGTTATGTGGACGTGGGCGCGCAGGTGTCGGGCCAGATCCTGCGGCTGCACGTGCAGCCCGGCGACGCGGTGAAGAAGGGCCAGCTGATGGTGGAGATCGACCCCAGCGTGCAGCAGGCCACGGTGGACGCCGGCCGCGCCTCGCTCGCGGGGCTGCGCGCGCAGCTGGCCGACCAGCACGCGCAGCACCGCCTGGCACGCCAGCAGTTCGCACGCCAGCAGCAGATGGCCGCCGAGGGCGCCACGCGTGCCGAAGACGTGCAGACCGCCGAAGCCACGCTGGCCTCGGCCGCCGCGAAGATCGCGCACCTCGAAGCCCAGATCGCCCAGACCCAGGCCACGCTGAAGGCCGACGAAGCGCGCCTGGGCTACACGCGCATCTACGCGCCGATGGCCGGCAGCGTGGTTTCGGTGCAGGCGCGCGAGGGCCAGACGCTCAACGCCACCTACCAGACGCCCGACATCCTGCGCGTGGCCGACCTGTCGAGCATGACGGTGTGGACCGAAGTCTCCGAAGCCGACGTGCGCCGCGTGAAGCGCGACATGGCCGTGTACTTCACCACGCTCGGCGCCGACCGCCGCCGCTGGGAAGGCACCGTGCGCCAGGTGCTGCCCTCGCCGCCCGTGGCCGCAGGCAAGAGCGGCGGCGACGCGCCGCAGGCGCCGGCCGCCAGCAAGGTCGTGCTCTACACGGTGCTGTTCGACGTGGACAACGCCGACGGCGAACTCATGCCGCAGATGACCGCGCAGGTGAGCTTCGTCGCCGCCTCGGCGCGCAACGTGGTGGTGGCGCCGCTGCCCGCGCTCACGGCCGTGAAGGGCCAGAGCGGGCGCTTCACCGCGCGCGTGCTCGGCCCCGACGGCCAACCCGCGCCGCGCGAGGTGCGCATCGGCGTGCGCGACCGGCTCTCGGGCGAAGTGCTCGAAGGCCTCGCCGAGGGCGAGCGCCTCATCACCGGCGAGCGCGCGGCCGGCGGCGGCACGCGGAAGTTCCAGCTGTGAGTGCGGCCGAGACGAAGACGACCCCGCTGATCGCACTGCACGACCTGCGCAAGTCCTACGGCGGCCACGACGGCGCGCCGGCCGTCGAGGTGCTGCGCGGCATCACGCTGGAGCTGCATGCGGGCGAGTTCGTCGCCATCGTCGGCAGTTCGGGCTCGGGCAAGTCGACGCTGATGCACCTGCTGGGCTGCCTCGACCGCCCGACCGGCGGGCGCTACCTGTTCGCCGGCCAGGACGTGGCCGGCATGGACGCCGACGCGCTCGCGCGGCTGCGGCGCGAGGCCTTCGGCTTCGTGTTCCAGGGCTACCACCTGATCTCGACCGAGTCGGCGCAGGAGAACGTCGAGATGCCCGCCATCTACGCCGGCGCGGCGCCCGCCGAGCGCGCGTCGCGTGCGCGCGGGCTGCTCACGCGCCTGGGCCTGGGCGATCGGCTGGGCCACCGGCCGCACCAGCTGTCGGGCGGCCAGCAGCAGCGCGTGTCGATCGCGCGTGCGCTCATGAACGGCGGGCGCATCGTGCTGGCCGACGAGCCCACCGGCGCGCTCGACTCACGCAGCGGCGAAGAGGTGATGGCGCTGCTCGACGAGATGGCCGCCGCCGGCCACACCGTGATCCTCATCACGCACGACCGCGAGGTGGCGCAGCGCGCGCGCCGCGTGATCGAGATCCGCGACGGCTGCATCGTGTCGGACAGCGGGCGCGCGCCCGTCGAAGCGCCACCAGAGCCACTTCCGCTGCCCTCGCCCACGCACACGGCCGACGCCGCCGACACCCCGCGCGCCCTGCTCTCCGAGTTGCACGAGGCGCTGCGCGCGGCCTGGCGCGTGATGTGGATCCACCGCTTTCGCACCGGCCTCACGCTGCTGGGGATCGTGATCGGCGTGGCCTCGGTCATCGTGATGCTCGCGGTCGGCACCGGCTCGCAGGAGGCGGTGATGAAGCAGATCTCGCTGTTCGGCGCCGACAAGATGTACGTGGCCGCCATCCCCGACAGCGCGCGCGGGCGCGGCGGCAAGCTCACGCTGGCCGACGTCGACACCATCCGCCGCCTGCCCAACGTGCGCGTGGCCATGCCCTACATCGAGGGCTTCGTGGTCGCGCGGCGCGGCAACGTGGACCACCGCACCGAGGGCGGCGGCGCCACCACCGACTTCGAGCAGGCGCTGAAGTGGCCGACCGCGCGCGGCATCTTCTTCGACGAGAGCGACGAGCAGAGCCTGGCCAAGGTCGCGGTGATCGGCGAGCGCGTGCAGGCCGCGCTGTTCGCAGACGGCACCGACCCCGTGGGCCAGCGCATCCTCCTGGACAACGTGCCCTTCGACGTGCTGGGTGTGCTCGCCGCCAAGGGCGCGGGCGGCGGCCAGGCGAGCGAGGACGAGCGCGTGATCGTGCCCTTCTCCACCGCCGCCGCGCGGCTGTACGGCAGCAACCACCCGACCTGGGTGGCGGTGGCCGTGCATGACGTCGACAAGGCCTCCGAGACGGCCGCGGAAATCGTCGAGGTGCTGGCCGCACAGCGCCACGTGCGCGACGTGCAGGTGTTCAACCAGACCGAGTCGATCAAGGCGCGCGCGCAGACCCAGCGCACCATGACCGTGATGCTCGGGCTGATCGCGGCGGTGTCGCTGGTAGTCGGCGGCATCGGCGTGATGAACGTGATGCTCATGACCGTGCGCGAACGCACGCGCGAGATCGGCATCCGCATGGCCACCGGCGCACGCCAGCGCGACATCCTGCGGCAGTTCCTCGTCGAGGCGGTGCTGGTCACGGTGACCGGCGGCGTCGCGGGCGTGGTGGGCGGGCTGCTCGTGGGCGCCGCGCTCATCGTGTGGAGCGTGCCGGTGATCTTTTCCCTCACGGCCATCGCGGGCGCCTTCGGCTGCGCCGTGCTCACCGGCCTGGTGTTCGGCTTCATGCCGGCCCGCAAGGCCGCCGCGCTCGACCCGGTCGCGGCCCTGTCTTCCGAATGACGACTGCCATGACGCGCCTTTTCTTCTCTCCCGCCGCGCTGGCCCTGGCGGCGCTGTTGCTGCTCGCGGGCTGCGCGACGCCATCGGCCGATGCGCCCGCCACTGCAGCCCCCGTCGCAGACCCGTGGTGGGGCGGCTTCGGCAGCACCGAGCTGCCGGCCTTCGTCGCCGCGGTCGATGCCGGCAACCCCGACGGCGACGCCGCCGAAGCGCGCCTGCGCCAGGCCGAGGCGCAGGAGCGCATCACCGGCGCCTCGGCCTGGCCCGAGCTGTCGGCCACCGCCGATGTGCAGCGCCAGGGCCGGCTCGGCGGCAATGCGAACGTGAGCGGCAACCGGCGCGCGCTCGGGCTCGATGCGCGTTACGAGGTCGACCTGTGGGGCCGCCTGCGCGCGCAGCGCGACAGCGCCGGCGCCTCGCGGCAGGCCAGCGCCTTCGACCGCGATGCGGTGCGGCTCGCGCTGCGCGCGGGCGCGGGTGCGGCCTGGCTCGAAGCGCTGGGCCTGCGCGAGCGCACGGCCATCGCGCGGCGCAGCCTGGACGATGCCGAACGGCTGCTGCAGCTGGTCGAGGCCCGTGCGCGCGCGGGCGCGGCCTCGCCGCTCGAGCTTGCGCAGCAGCGCGGCATCGTCGCGTCGCAGCGGCGCACGGCCGCCACGCTGCACCAGCAGTCGCGCGCGGCCGACATCCGCATGGCGCGCTGGCTCGGCCAGGCCGGCAGCGAGGTGCGGATCACAGCCACCAGCCTGCAGCAGCTCGCGCTGCCCTCGGTCGATGCGGGATTGCCGGCCGACCTGCTCGCGCGCCGGCCCGACATCGCACGCGCCGAAGCCGCGCTGGCCGCGGCCGACGCGGACGTGGCGGCGGCGCGCGCGGCGATGTTCCCGACACTCACGCTGAGTGCCGGCCTCGCGGCCGCGGGCCCGCGCTTCGGCACGCTGTTCGACCACCCGGTGTACAGCCTGGCGGCAGCGCTCGCGGCGCCGATCTTCGACGGCGGCCGGCGCGCAGCGGCGCGTGACCTGTCGGCTGCGCGGCGCGAAGAGCTGCTCGCGACCTACCGCGCCGCCACCGTGGCCGCCTTCACCGACGCGCTGACCGCGCTCGACGCCGTGGCCGCGCTCGACACGCAGCGCGCCGCGCAGGACGAGGAACTGGCACAGGCCGAGCGCGCGCGCACGCTCGCCGAGTCGCGCTACCGCGCGGGCGCCGAGACGCTGCTCACGCTGCTCGATGCGCAGCGCACGCTGTTCGCCGCGCAGGACGCGCGTGCCCAGTTGCTGCAGGCGCGCTTGCAAGCCAGCGTGGCGCTGTACCACGCGCTCGGCGGAGGTTGGTCCGCCGAAGCGGCCACGCGCCTCAGCCGAACCGCACGCTGATCTGCAGGCCCGGGTGTGCGTTACGCACCGTGAGTCGACCACCGTGGGCTTCGGCGATGAGCCGGCACAGGTACATGCCCAGGCCGACACCGCCGGTGGCGCGCGCCCGCGCGCCGTCGGTGCGATAGAAGGGCTCGGTCAGGCGTTCGAGCTGCGCGTCGTCCACGCCGGGACCGAAGTCGCGCACCTCCAGCTCGGCACCGCCGTCGGCCGGCGCGCGCAAGCTCACGGTCGGCGGCTGCGGTGCGCCGGCGCTGTAGCGCAGCGCGTTGTCCAGCAGGTTGCGCACCATCAGGCGCACGCGCATGCGGTCGACCGGCTGCGGGGCCAAGCCGTCGGCAAGCGCGAGTTGCACCGCCTGCGCGCCGGGCATCTCCGCCACGATCTCGCGCACCAGCGCGGCCAGGTCGACCGGCTCGCGCTGCAGCGCGGCATGCGGGCTCGCGAGGCGTTCGCTTTCGAGCAGGTCGCTGATCAGGTCGCGCATCTCGTTGAGGTCGCGCAGCAGCGCCTCGCGCTCGGCCTCGCCTTCGGGCGTGGCGGGAAGAAGCTCGGCGTTGAGGCGGGCGCGCGTGAGCGGCGAGCGCAGCTCGTGGCTCAGCGCCAGCAGCAGGCCGCGCTTGGCATCGAGCATGGCCTGGATGTCGCTGGCCATGGTGTTGACGCGCTGCGCGAGGTCGCCCAGGTCGTCGTTGCGGCGGATCGGAATGGGCTGCGTGAACTCGCCGCGGCCGAAGCGCTGCGCGCCCTCGCGGATGTCGATCAGCGGACGCAGCAGCCGGCTCACCAGTGCGTAGGCCACCACCACGAGCAGCAGCAGCACGCACAGCGTGGTCCAGCCCGCCGCGCGCGGCGCGAGCTGCCACAGCCGGGGCGCCCAGCCGAAGATGACCTTGTGCCCGTCGGCGGTGGGGCGCACGAACCAGCGCTCGGTGGAGAACATCGACTCCTCGCGGTCGCGGTCGTAGAACCAGCCGCCGCGCGCGTGCATGTCGTTGCCGGGGTTCGATTCCCAGTTCACGCTGGGCCCGGTGATGCGGATCGTGATCGGCAGCCGGTCGACCAGCGCCTGCGCGCGCCCCGTGTCGGGCGGCGTGCCGAGTTCGGCAACGAGGCGGTCGGCGTAGTCCATCAGCATCGGCTGCGCGGCCTCGGCCCAGGTGCTGGAGAACGACCGCTTCATCCCGCCCACGAACACCGCCGCCATCACAAGCGCGAGCACCACGAACATCATCACGATCCGCACGCGCACCGAGCTGCGCCAGCGCTGCTGCATGTGCGCGTGCATGCGCGCATGCCAGTGCCGGCGGCGCTCCTTGCCGGGGCACAGGCCTTCGTTGTCGGCGGGCACGGCGCCTGCGCGCCTGCGGGGAAATCTCATGAAGAAGGCTCGCCCGGCGCCACGGCCAGCGCGTAGCCGGCGTTGCGCAGCGTCTTGATGCAGTCGAGCGGCTCGAGCTTCTTGCGCAGCCGGCTCACCACGATGTCGACCGCGCGCGTGAAGAGCTCGGCCTCGTGGCCGCGCAGCCGGTTGAGGATGTCGTCGCGGCTGAACACCTTGCCCGGCTCGCCGGCCAGCAGCGCGAGCAGGTCGAACTCGGTGCCGGTGAGCTCCACGCGCTCGCCGTGGCGCAGCACCTGGCGCCGGTCGAGGTCGATCGAGAGGCCGTCGAACACGCGCAGTTGGGCGTTGGCGGCGGCGGCCGCCGGCGCGCTGCGTTGGCGGCGCAGGATGGTCTGCACGCGCGCCACGAGTTCGCGCGGCTCGAAGGGCTTGGGCACGTAGTCGTCGGCGCCGAGTTCGAGGCCGACCACGCGGTCCATCACCTCGCCGCGCGCGGTGAGCATCACGATGGGGATGTCGCTTTCCTTGCGGATCTCGCGGCACAGTTCGAAGCCGTCCATCTCGGGCAGCATGACGTCGAGGATGGCCGCGTCGTAGTGCCCCGCGCGCAGCTTGGCGATGCCTTCGCTCGGGCGCTTGGCGCTGTCGAGCGTGCAGCCGAAGCGTGCGAAGTAGGTGGTCAGCGGCGCGGCGAGGTGTTCGTCGTCGTCGATCAGCAGGATGCGCGGCATGGCGGGATTGTGCCTCCTGGCAAAGAGAGCGCGAATGGCAAGGCTTGCAATCAATCCGGCCGGCATCGCACCGTCCAGACCAGGCCGGCGCTGAGACCGGCGAGCAAGAGCACGTGGTAGACCACGTCGGGCACCGTGCGCGGGCCGATGCCCGCGACGATGGTGCCAAGGCCGACCAGCGTGCCCAGCAGGGCAAAGCCCTGTCCGGCGATCGCCGCCGTGCGGGCATGCGCGGGGCGGCGCCAGGTTTCGAGCGCCGCGAGCACCAGCACGGTGGCGATCACGGCCTCGGCGGTGCGGGCCTGCGGATGCGCGTGGCCGGCCACGAGCCAGCCGCCGTGCACCGCCGATGCAGCGGCGAGCGTGAACGCCTCGCCCAGCATCACGGTGCGCGCGAGCGCGGGGCGCATCAGGGGACGCGAACGGACCACGGCACTCACCATGGATCGGCGCGGCCGATGCGGCCGAGGTGGGTGGACGCAAAACCGGTCGCGTACTTCAGGCCGAAGCCCAGCGCATGGTCGAGCCCGACGCGGGCCAGCCAGATCAGCCCGCCGGCCACCGCCCACGGCTGCGCCGCGAACACGCCCAGCGCCAGCAGCAGCACCGGCCCGATCAGCGCATGCGCGACGTTGTACAGCGCCGCGCCGACACGCGGCCCCGCGAGGTAGCCGAGCAGCGAAAGGTCGGGCGCGAACAGCCAGAGCGCGAACACGCCCCAGCCCATGCCGAACTGGGCATAGCCGACCAGCGCCACCGCGAGCACCACCGCGCCTTCGAAGCGCAGCACGGTGCGCACGCCGTCTACGGCCGGCACTACCGCCAGTTCGCGAGACGCCGCGGAACCCACGTGCTGCTGCGGCGCCCGCAGAGCGGGTCGATGCAGCGACACGAAGCGCCCCCAGCCCGGGGGCGAGCCCATTTCAGCCATGACGGTTCCAGCGGCGGCCACCGCGGTCCATGAAGTCACGCACCTTCTGTTGCTGGGCGGGGTTCAGGTGGTCGAAGAAATCGGCCGCGGCGGCGATGACCTCGGGGCTGCCGGTGCGCACCACGGCGGTCTTCTCTTCGACCAGGCGTGCGGCGCCGGCCTGGTCGAGCGTGTTGCCCGCGAACAGCGCCTTGAACTGCGAGCGCGGATCGCCCGAGCCGCCCGCACCGCGCATCGCCTGGCGCTGCGCCTGCAGCTTCTCGGCCAGCACGGTGAGCTTCTGCTTCTGCGCGGCGTCGAGCTCGAGCTTGCTGCCGACGCGCTCGACCATCTTGGCGCGGAACTCGGCGCTGTCGCCGCCCCAGCCGTGGCGATGGCCGGCACAGCCGGCGATGCTGCCGGCGACGACGGCCAGGCCGGCGAATCCGAACAGGGTGCGTTTGATCCAGTGCTTCATGGGGGTGCTCCTTCATGCGCCCCTGCGCGGGGCTGCTTCAGTGATGGACGAGGCGACGGCGGCGCCGCCCGGGGCGCCGCATCGTGGGCTCAGAGACGGTTGCCGCTGTCGCGCGCGGCGGCGGCACGCGCGTCGACGGGGTTCTGCATCGTCGAGATGACCTTGCTGTTCACGCGCGAGCCGGAGGTCACGTTCTGGTCGGGGGCGGCGGCGGTGCGCACGGCTTCGGCGATGACGCGGGCGCGGTCGGTCGACACGGCCACGGTCTCGGGGCCGCGCGAACCGCGCACGACGTTCTGGTCGGGTGCGGCGGCGGCACGCACGGCTTCGGCGTTGACATCGGCGCGGCTCATGGCCGACACGGGCGCGTGGACGCCCTCGTAGCTTTCAGCCTTGGCGCCGGCGGCGGCGAGCATGGCGAAGGAACCGACAGCGACGAGCTGCGCGAGGGAGAAGGACGACTTGACGATCATGATGCAGGCCTTTCTTTCAGGGGTTGGAAGAGGAGACCTGATGGTGCGCGTCAAGGCGCGGCGAGTCCTTTCACGCCCGTATCGCCGTATTTCGGTTTGTTTCGTCCGGCCCGCAACCCACCGTTTTCACGGTGCATCACGAAGACAAAGGTATGCGAAAGCGCGGGCTCAGCCCGCGAGTGCCGCGGCGGGATCGTCCGCGTCGAGCACGCCCTGCGCCCAGGGCTCGAGCTTGCCGGTGTCGGCGCGCAGCACTTCTTGCTTCACGGCGAGGATGCGCGAGGGGTGCATGGAGAAGCTGCGCAGGCCTAGGCCCAGCAGCAGGCGCGTGAAGGCGACATCGCCGGCCATCTCGCCGCACACCGACACGCCCTTGCCCTGGCGGCGGCACTCGGTGATGGTGTCGGCCACGAGCTTGAGCACTGCGGGGTGTGCGGGGTCGTAGAGGTGGGCAACGGCCTCGTCGGCGCGGTCGATGGCCAGCGTGTACTGGATCAGGTCGTTGGTGCCGATCGACAGGAAGTCGAAGTGCTTCAGGAAGGTCTTGAGCGTGAGCGCGGCGGCCGGGATCTCGATCATGGCGCCGAGCTTGACCGGGCCGTACACCGCGCCGCGGTTGTCGAGTTCGGCGCGCGCGAAGTCGATCAGCGACAGCGTCTGGCGGATCTCGCTGGCGTGCGCGAGCATCGGAATGAGCAGGTGGATCTCGCCGTGCGCCGCCGCGCGCAGGATGGCGCGCAGCTGCGTGAGGAACATCGCCGGATCGGCCAGGCTCCAGCGGATGGCGCGCAGGCCGAGCGCGGGGTTCAGGTGCTCCTGCTTGCTGCCCGATTTGCCGTCCAGCGGCTTGTCGGCGCCCACGTCGATGGTGCGGATGGTGACGGGCATGCCCTGCATGCCCTCGACCGCGCGCTTGTAGGCCTGGTACTGCTCTTCCTCGTCGGGCAGGCGCGTCTGGCGCGCCGAGTTCTCGCGGCCCATGAAGAGGAATTCGCTGCGAAAGAGGCCCACGCCCACGGCGCCGGCCTTGACGGCGCCGGCCGTGTCTTCGGGCATCTCGATGTTGGCCAGCAGGTCGACGCGCTGGCCGTCGAGCGTGACGGCGGGCTTGTGGCGCAGCCTCGCGAGCCGCCCGCGCTCGAGGTCGCCCTGGCGCTGCTTGAAACCGTACTCGGCCAGGATGATCGGCGACGGGTCGACGATCATCACGCCGGCCTCGCCGTCGATGATGACCCAGTCGTCCTGGCGCACCAGCTGGCTCGCGGAGCGCGCACCGACGATGGCCGGGATGTCCATGCTGCGCGCGACGATGGCGGTGTGCGAGGTGCGCCCGCCCACGTCGGTGACGAAGCCCGCGAACACGCTCTTCTTGAACTGCAGCATGTCGGCCGGCGAGAGGTCGTGCGCGATGAGCACCAGCGGCACGTCGAAGCCGTCGCCCGCGGTGGGGTCGTCGTCTTCGTCGTCGTGGTCGTGATGGGCGGCGGCGCGCTTGCGCCGCGGCGGGCTCGGCGCGAGCACGGCGGCCGTGCCCTTCATGCGATGCAGCATGCGCTCGACCACTTGTTCGAGGTCGGCCTTGCGCTCTCGCAGGTACGGGTCCTCCATCTCGTCGAACTGGCGCGCGATGATTTCGAGCTGCGTGGTCAGCGCCCATTCGGCGTTGTACAGCCGCTCGCTGATCCAGTGCTTCACGCCACCGCTGAGCACGTCGTCCTGCAGCAGCATCTGGTGCACCTCGAGCAACGCCGCGAGTTCGTGCGGCGCGTCGTTCGGGCCCATCTGCGCCACGCTGGCCTGCAGCTTGGTGAGCTCGTCGGCCACCGCGTTGCGCGCGGTGCGCACACGGTCGATCTCGGTCTCGATCTCTTCGGGCTTGATGAAGTAGTGCGCCACGTCGATGCGGCTGGACACCACCAGCACCGCGCGGCCGATGGCAATGCCACGGGCGACCGGGAGACCGTGGACTGCGAAGGTCATGCGCGGGTCCTTATTCGCCTTCGCCGAACTTGTCGTCCATCAGTTGGACGATGGCGTTCATGGCTTCATCTTCCTGCGGGCCGTTGGTCTCGAGCTCGACGGTCACGCCGAGGCCGGCGGCCAGCATCATGACGCCCATGATGCTCTTGGCGTTGATGCGGCGGTCGCCGCGCGACAGCCACACCTCGCAGGGGAAGCTGCCGGCGAGCTTGGTCAGCTTGGCCGACGCGCGCGCGTGCAGGCCCAGCTTATTGCTGATGGTCACGGATTTCTTGATCACTGTGCTTTCTTTTCGCCTGGTTCTGGGGAGCCGCCACCGCCACCTGCATCACGCCGGCGGTGCCGCCCGCGAGGGCCCGCTGCACCAGGGTGTCGAGCGGTTCGTGGCGGTAGGTGACGGCGCGCAGCAGCATCGGCAGGTTGACACCGGCCACGAGCCGCGAGCGCACGCCGTCCACCAGCTTCTGCGCGACGTTGCAGGGCGTGGCGCCGAACACGTCGGCCAGCACCAGCACCTGCGAGCGCGGCGCATGCAACTGCTGCGCGAGCGTGATGCGCGCGGCGGCCAGCGTTTCCTCGGGCGACACGTTGGGCAGCACGTCGAGGGCCACGACGGCCTGTTCGCAGTCGGGGAACACATGCAGCGCGCACTGCCGCAGCGCCTGTGCGAACGGGGAGTGGGCAATGATGAGGATGCTGTTCATGCGGCTCGGAGGACGACGCGTCGATTATGCGGGGGCGCCCAAAGGAAGTAGAGACATCGAGGACACAACGCGGCAGCCGGGGAAGGCGGCCAATTCGGGCGTGTGGCCGGGGTGTCGATTCGCGCGGCGGCAACAGCTATGAAAACGATAGCTGGCCCGCGCATCGCGGCCCGCCGGCCGGCCCTCGCTCATGGCAGGCGCAGGCCCTCGAAGAAGGTCTTGGTCGCCTCGGGCGAGGACGGCCGGCCGAGCACGGTGGCCTGGTAGAGCGACACGCTGCCATCTTTCTGCGACTGCGCGAACCAGAGCACCTGGACCGGCGCCACGCCCTGTTGCGCCGATTGCCCGTCGAGCCGCCACGGTGCGGGAACGGCCGTGGCGCGCGGCAAGGTGGCCGGCCCCTGGATCACCTGCGCGACGCCCAGCTGGCCGTGCGTGGCCGTGCGCCAGGCCGTGAGCCAGGCCTCGGCCTGCGCCGGGCTGGTCGCGGCGGCATGGGCCACGGCGAAGGTCGCGCCGCCGGCTTCGCAGCCGGTCATGTCGACCTGCACCGACTCGGCGCCCAGCGGCACCGCGCGCTGGGCGCGGTCGGCCTTGCAGGGCAGCAGCGCGACCAGGCCGGCGTCGGCGATCGGCACTTCGCGCCAGTTGAAGGTGGGGCTGCAGGCGCCCAGCACGGCGGCCAGGGCCAGCACGGGCCAGGAGGGGGAAGGAAGCGAGGGCATCGGAGGACGATTATCGAGCGGCCTTCGGGGAATGAAGCGCGTGCGCCGACGCGTTCCGGCACGCGGAACTAAAATCGCGCCGCCTCTCTCCTTCAGGTGCCCATGAAAAAATACATCGCTGCCGCCGCCGTCGTGATCGCCCTGGCCGCCGGCGTGGGCGTGTACCTCGGTTCGGGCAGCACCGCCGCCCCGGCCTCGACCTTCGTGCTGCTCGACGGCACCACCAAGAGCACGGCCGACCTGAAGGGCAAGGTCACGCTGGTCAACTTCTGGGCCACCAGCTGCGTGACCTGCGTGGCCGAGATGCCCAAGGTGATCTCGACCTACGACAAGTTCAAGTCCAAGGGCTACGACACGCTGGCGGTGGCCATGAGCTACGACCCGCCGAGCTACGTCGTCAACTTCGCCGAAACCCGCAAGCTGCCGTTCAAGGTGGCGATCGACAACACCGGCAGCGTGGCGCAGGCCTGGGGCGACGTGAAGCTCACCCCGACCACCTTCATCGTCAACAAGAAGGGCGAGATCGTGAAGCGCTACGTGGGCGAGCCCGACTTTGCCGAGCTGCACAAGCTGATCGAAAAGCTGCTGGCCGAGGCCTGACCTTCGGCCCCAGAAAAGCAAAAGGCGCTCCGAGGAGCGCCTTTTTCGTGGCGAAAGCCCGCGGCTTACTGGTTGCGGAAGCTGTCGTGGCAGGCCTTGCAGCTGGCGCCGGTCGGGCCGAACTGGGCCTTGAGGGCGTCGATATTGCCGGCCTTGGCGGCGACGACGAGCTTGCCGGTCTCGGCGATCACCTTGTCCTGGTGCTCCTTGAACTTCGCGGCTTCCTTCCAGACTTCGGGCTTGGCCTTGCCGCCCTCGGTGCCGGCGCCGAAGCCGGCCCAGGGCAGCTTGGCCATGTCGGCGACGATCTCGGCGTTGGCGGCAGCGGCCGCGGCGTCGTAGGGCGCCCGGCCGTTGGCCATGGCGCCCAGGCGGCCGAAGTGCTGGGCCATCACGAACAGCGCGCTCTGGCGGTACTTGATGGCATCTTCGGGCTTGGCAAACTGTGCCGCGGCGGGCAGGGACATCGCAGCGCAGGCGGCTGCAAGGGCGAACGAAGCAAAACGGGTCATCGTGGGTCCTTGTGTGGGGGTTTGGGCACCGTCGAACGCGGTGCTGCAGGCAGTGTAGGGGCTGCCCGTGTCGGGCGCATAGCAACAACCCGGTGGAACGACCGGGCCGGACTTTGCTAATCTGCGCCTTCCGCAGCCTCGCGCCCCGGCGCCTTTTTCGATGACCGACACCCTCTCGGTGGCCCGCACACGCGTCTGGGACCTGCCGACCCGCCTCTTTCACTGGGCGCTCGCCTTCGCCGTGATCGGCCTGATCGTGACGGGCCTGAACGGCATCATGGAATGGCATTTCCGCCTCGGCTACACCGTGCTGGCGCTGCTGCTGTTCCGGCTGATCTGGGGGGTCGTGGGCGGGCGCTGGTCGCGCTTTGCGGCCTTCATCTATGCGCCGGGCTCGGTCATCGCCTACCTGCGCGGCAAGTCGCACCCCGACCACCTGATCGGCCACACGCCACTGGGCGCCCTGTCGGTGTTCGCGGTGCTGGCGCTGTTGATCCTGCAGGTCGCCACCGGGCTGATGGCCGACGACGAGATTTCCGCCTCCGGGCCGCTGACCCGCTTCGTGTCGGGCGCGATGGTGAGCCTGGCGACGGGCTGGCACAAGGCGCAGGGCAAGTGGATCGTGATCGCCCTGGTGAGCCTGCATGTGCTGGCGGTGCTGTTCTATGTGCTGGTCAAGCGGCACCGGCTGGTCGGGCCGATGCTGTCGGGTGACAAGCTGGTGGTCGCCGGTGCGGCCTCCAACGGGAATGGCAATGGCAACGGCGTGGCTCCGAGCCGCGACGATGCGGTGTCGCGCACGCTGGCGCTGGTGCTGTTCGCGCTGTGCGCGGGCATGGCGTTCTGGGTGGCGTCGTTGCGCGTATGAGCGGCTTTTCCGTCTCCCGCCCGCTGCCGCTGTCGGACACGCCGGCCGTGGTGCTGCTCACACCCGACGAACCGCACGAGGTCGATGCCGTGCGTGCGATCTTCCGCGACTACGCGGGCTCGCTGGCCATCGATCTCGACTTCCAGGACTTCGACGGCGAGCTGGCCGGACTGCCCGGCGAGTACGCCGAGCCGCGCGGCACCTTGCTGCTGGCGCTGGTCGATCCCGCCCACGTGAACGAGGACGCCGGCCGCGCCGCGCCCACGCTGAAGCGCGCCGACGGCACGATCGCCCACGTGGCGGGCTGCTGCGCACTGCGCCCGCTCGACACCACGGACTACGCGAACGCAGCGGAAATGAAACGGCTGTATGTGCGCCCCGGGTTCCGGGGGCTCGGGCTCGGCCGGCAGCTGGCCGAGGCCATCCTCGATGCAGCCCGCAGCGCAGGCTATGCCTGCGTGCTGCTCGACACCCTCGACGACATGGAGTCGGCGCGCGCCCTCTACGAAGACCTGGGCTTCGCGGAGGTGCCGCCCTACTATCACAACCCCGTCGCCGGGGCTCACTACCTCAAGGTAGAGCTGTAGGCCGGACTCAGCCGCGGGCTTGCGCCAGCAGCGTGTCAGCGTCGCTCACTTCGAACTTGCCCGGGCCTTCGACGTTCAGCGTCGCGACCTTGCCGTCCTTCACGAGCATCGAGTAGCGGTTGCTGCGCAGGCCCATGCCGCGGCCGGTCAGGTCGAGCGTGAGGCCGGTGGCCTTCGCGAAATCGGCACTGCCGTCGGCCAGCATGCGCACCTTGGCGCCAGTCTTTTGGTCGCGCGCCCAGGCGCCCATCACGAACGCGTCGTTCACGCTCACGCACCAGATTTCGTCCACGCCGGCAGCCTTGAAGTCGTCGAAGTGCTGCACGTAGCCCGGCACATGCTTGGCCGAGCAGGTGGGCGTGAAGGCGCCCGGCAGTGCGAACAGCGCGATGGTCTTGCCAGCCGTGGCCTTGGTCACGTCGACCGGGTTCGGGCCGATGCTGCAGCCCTCGCCCTCCACTTCGGAATATTCCTGCAGGGTGGCCGAAGGAAGGGTGTCGCCGACTTTGATCATGTGAATTGCTCCTGAAAAAGAAAAACGGCCCACATTGTGGGCCGTTTCCGGATGGGTTGCCTCGAGGGCGACCGAGTGCCTGATCAGACCAGGACGGCCTTCTCGACCAGACGGGTCACGACCCAGTTCTTGGTCTTCGAGATCGGACGGCTTTCCGTGATCTCGATGGTGTCGCCGAGGTGGTACTCGCCCTTTTCGTCATGGGCGTGGTACTTGCTCGTCTTGGCCACGATCTTGCCGTAGAGCTCGTGCTTCACACGGCGCTCGACCAGCACGGTCACGGTCTTGGCACGCTTGTCGCTGACCACCTTGCCGATCAAGGTGCGCTTGAGGGATTTTTTAGCTTCCGTCATGTTCACTCCTTACTTGGCGGCTTGGGTCTCTTGCTCTTTCTGAGCAAGAATGGTCTTGGCGCGAGCGATGTCGCGACGCGTCACGCGCAGCGTCGTGGTGTTCGACAGCTGTTGCGTGGCCTTCTGCATGCGCAGGCCGAAGTGGGCCTTCTGCAGATCCTTGATTTCGGCTTGCAGGCCTGCGACGTCCTTCGTGCGCAGGGTTGCGGCCTTCGTCACCTTGGCCGAAGCCGCGGTTTCTTTCTTCTTACGTGTTGCCATGGATGTTCTCCTCTCAGGCGCCGAGCTGGCGAGCGACGAACGTCGTGCGCAGCGGAAGCTTGGCGGCGGCCAGGCGGAACGCTTCGCGGGCGAGTTCTTCGGGCACGCCGACGATCTCGAACACGATCTTGCCAGGCTGGATTTCAGCGACGTAGTACTCGGGGTTGCCCTTACCGTTACCCATCCGCACTTCAGCGGGCTTGGTAGAGATCGGCTTGTCCGGGAACACGCGGATCCAGATACGGCCACCGCGCTTCACGTGACGCGAGATCGCGCGACGAGCGGCTTCGATCTGGCGCGCCGTGAGGCGACCGCGGTCGGTGCATTTGAGACCGAAGTCACCGAACGCAACCGAGTTACCCGTGGTTGCGATGCCGGTGTTGCGGCCCTTTTGTTCCTTGCGGAACTTTCTGCGTGCAGGTTGCAGCATGTTTTGTTACTCCGTGAGGGCCCCAGGCACTTGCGTGCCCGGGAGCGACCGATTACTCGGTCTTGGCACCGTCCGCTGCTGCAGCGGGCGCGGCTTTGCGGACGCGCTTAACGGCGGGTTTCGAGTCTGCACCGGCACCGCCGGTTGCTTCTGCGGGCTTGTCGCTGCCATCGGCCGGAGCGGTGTTGCCACCGATCGGACCACGGGCACCGGCACGGGGGCCGGGACCACGACGGTCGCCACCCGGACGGTCGCCAGGGCGACCATCACGGCGGGGACCACGCGGGCGGCGCTCTTCGTCCGGACGCGGCGTTTCGACGGCCGGCAGGTCGTTGCGACCCAGCGTGTCGCCCTTGTAGACCCAGACCTTGACGCCGATGACGCCGTAGGTGGTCTTGGCTTCCGAGGTGCCGTAGTCGATGTCGGCGCGCAGGGTGTGAAGCGGCACGCGGCCTTCGCGGTACCACTCGGTACGTGCGATTTCGATGCCGTTCAGGCGGCCAGCCGACATGATCTTGATGCCCAGGGCACCCAGACGCATGGCGTTCTGCATGGCGCGCTTCATGGCGCGGCGGAACATGATCCGCTTTTCGAGCTGCTGCGTGATGCTGTCGGCGATCAGCTGCGCATCGATTTCGGGCTTGCGCACTTCTTCGATGTTGACCGCAACCGGCACGCCGAGCTGCTTGCCCAGTTCGCGCTTGAGGTTTTCGATGTCTTCGCCCTTCTTGCCGATCACGACGCCCGGACGAGCCGAGTAGATCGTGATGCGTGCGTTCTTGGCGGGACGCTCGATCATGACGCGCGACACCGAAGCGTTCTTCAGCTTCTTCTTCAGGTATTCGCGAACCTTGATGTCTTCGGCCAGCATGCCCGCGAAATCGCGGTCGCTTGCGTACCAACGGCTGGACCAGTTACGGGTGACCGCAAGGCGGAACCCGGTTGGGTGGATTTTCTGTCCCATATTTCTTCCAGGCCTTCTTAGTTGCCAACCGTCACGTACACATGGCACGTGGGCTTGCTGATGCGATTGCCGCGACCCTTGGCGCGCGCCGTGAAGCGCTTGAGCGTTGCACCTTGCTCGACGTAGATGGTCTTGACCTTCAGCTCGTCGATGTCGGCACCGTCGTTGTGCTCGGCGTTGGCAATCGCCGACTCGAGCACCTTCTTGATGATCACAGCGGCCTTCTTCTGCGTGAATTGCAGAACGTTGAGCGCTTGATCGACCTTCTTGCCGCGGATCAGGTCCGCGACCAGACGGCCCTTGTCGACCGACAGGCGGACACCGCGGAGGACTGCACGTGTTTCAGACATGGTCGTTCCTTACTTCTTCTGGACTTTTTTGTCCGCGGGGTGCCCCTTGAACGTGCGCGTGAGCGCAAATTCGCCGAGCTTGTGGCCGACCATCTGGTCGGTGATGTACACGGGCACGTGTTGCTTGCCGTTGTGCACAGCGATGGTCAGACCGATGAACTCGGGCAGAACCATCGAGCGGCGCGACCAGGTCTTGATCGGCTTCTTGTCCTTGTTCGTCACGGCCTTGTCGGCCTTGGCCACGAGGTGGTGGTCGACGAAAGGACCCTTTTTGAGAGAGCGAGTCATTGGCTATCCCTTACTTCTTGCGACGCGACACGATGAAGACCTGCGTGCGCTTGTTGTTACGGGTGCGATAGCCCTTGGTCAGATTGCCCCACGGGTCGACAGGATGGCGGCCTTCGCCAGTCTTGCCTTCGCCACCACCGTGCGGGTGGTCGACCGGGTTCATCACCACGCCGCGAACGGTCGGGCGAATACCCATGTGACGCTTCACACCGGCCTTGCCGAGCTGGCGCAGGCTGTGTTCTTCGTTGGCCACTTCACCGATGGTCGCGCGGCATTCGATGTGAATGCGGCGGACTTCGCCCGAACGCATGCGGACCTGGGCGTAGACGCCTTCACGGGCCAGCAGCGTGGCCGAGGTACCGGCCGAACGTGCGATCTGCGCGCCCTTGCCGGGTTGCAGTTCGATGCAGTGGATCGTCGAACCCACGGGGATGTTGCGGATCGGCAGGGTGTTGCCGGCGCGGATCGGGGCTTCGGCGCCCGACATCAGGGTTGCACCAGCTTCCAGACCGCGCGGGGCGATGATGTAGCGGCGCTCGCCGTCGGCGTAGCAGACCAGAGCGATGTGGGCGGTGCGGTTCGGGTCGTACTCGATGCGTTCGACCTTGGCCGGGATGCCGTCCTTGTTGCGCACGAAGTCGACAATGCGGTAGTGGTGCTTGGCACCACCGCCACGATGGCGGATCGTGATGTGACCGTTGTTGTTACGGCCGGCCTTCTGGAACTGGGGTTCCAGCAGGGCTGCGTGAGGCGCACCCTTGTGCAGGTGGTCACGCGAAATCTTCACCGCGCCGCGTTGGCCCGGCGAAGTGGGTTTCATCTTGATGACGGCCATGATTAAGCGCCTTCCCCGACGAGGTTGAGCTCTTGACCGGCCTTCAGCGTCACATAAGCCTTGCGCACGTTGTCGCGGCGGCCGATGGACTTGCCAAAGCGCTTGGTCTTGCCCTTGGTGTTGAGCACCGACACGCCCTGGACTTCGACCTTGAACATCAGTTCAACAGCGGCCTTGATCTCGGGCTTGGTGGCGTCTTGCAGCACCTTGAAAGTGACAGCGTTCGACTTCTCGCCGACCATCGTGGCCTTTTCGGACACGATCGGTGCGACCAGCACGTTCATGAGACGGCCTTCGTCGAACTTACGTTGTGCAGGGGTGGGGTTCACGCGGCTCATGCGAACATCTCCTTGAGCTTGTCGACGGCACCCTTGGTGACCAGCACCTTCTTGTAGTGAACCAGCGACACCGGATCGGCGTAACGGGGTTCGACCACGAGGATGTTGACCAGATTGCGCGAGGCAAGGTACAGGTTTTCGTCGACTTCTTCGGCGATCACGAGCACGGACTCGAGATTCATTGCCTTGAAACGGGCTGCCAGCGGCTTCGTCTTGGGCGAATCCACGGTCAGCGAATCGACCACGGCCAGACGGCCTTCGCGAGCGAGCTGCGAGAAGATGGAGGCCATGCCGGCGCGGTACATCTTCTTGTTGATCTTCTGCGAGAAGTTTTCGTCAGGCATGTTCGGGAAGATCCGGCCGCCTCCGCGCCACAGGGGCGAGGACGTCATACCGGCGCGGGCGCGGCCCGTTCCCTTTTGCTTGAAAGGCTTCTTGGTCGAGTGCTTGACCTGTTCGCGGTCCTTCTGGGCGCGCGTGCCTTGACGGGCGTTGGCCTGAAATGCAACGACGATCTGGTGGACCAGGTCTTCGTTGTAGTCACGGCCGAACACGGTCTCGGGGGCGTCGTACTTCGACGCGGCCTGGCCTTGTTCGTTCAGGAGTTCGAGTTGCATTACTTCGCTCCTTCAGCCGCTTGCGGCTTGGCCTTGATGGCGGGACGCACGGTGACGAAGCCACCCTTCGAACCCGGGATCGCGCCCTTGATGAGCAGCAGCTGACGCGCTTCGTCGATACGGAACACGTCGAGGTTTTGCGTCGTGCGGGTGACGTCGCCGAGGTGGCCCGTCATGCGCTTGCCGGGGAACACGCGACCGGGGTCTTGTGCCATGCCGATCGAGCCGGGCACGTTGTGCGAACGGCTGTTACCGTGCGACGCGCGCTGCGAGCTCATGTTGTGACGCTTGATCGTGCCGGCGTAGCCCTTGCCGATGGTCGTGCCTTGCACGTCCACCTTCTGGCCCACGGAGAACACGCTGCTTGCCGCGATCACGCCGCCAGCCTTGTGCTGACCTGCGGTATCGGCGGTGACGCGGAATTCCTGGATGATTTCACCAGCTTCGACACCTGCCTTGGCAAGGTGGCCGGCTTGGGGCTTGGTCACGCGCGATGCTTTGCGCGAACCGAACGTCACCTGCAGGGCGACGTAGCCATCGGTCTCTTGGGACTTGATCTGGGTCACACGGTTGTTGGACACATCCACCACCGTGACAGGAACTGCGTCCCCGTCATCGGTGAAGAGACGCATCATCCCCACCTTGCGGCCCAGCAACCCGAGGGAGTTGCTCAGACTCATTTGTTTTCTCCAAAAATGGAAGACTTCCTTCGCCGCTGCCACTTCAATTGGCGACAGCGTTTGGCTGGTTTCCCGGCCTGCGAGAGAAGGTTGATAAATCTCCGCCAGAACGGCGACCGAACGGACGCAACAAGGGCAGAGCCAGAGATTATAGCCCGCAGTCGAACCGGGGCGCAAGTGGCCCTTTCCGGTCCGGATTCAGGGGCTTCCGGCCCTGTTTCGGGTGGCTTTCGGGCCTATTTCGCGGGCAGCGAGATGATGTTGTCGCCGCCTGGCAGCGACTTGATCTCGCCGTTGGCCTTCATGGCGGGCGCCGCCGCGCCGGTCTGGATCGGGATGGAAATGGCGCTGGTCCGACCAGCCTGCTTGATGAACACATTCAGGTAGGCCAGACCGTCACCCTGGCTGATCACCGTGACGGAAGTGTCGGAGCGCTGTCCCGGCGGCAGACTCAGCGACGCGCTGCCGGACAGCGTCAGGCCCGCATCGACCGTCAGCGTCACGCTGGCGCCCGCGGGGTCGCTGACGCCGTCGAACTGCAGAACGACGACAGTCGGCTTGCCGGCCTGCGGTGCGCCGCCCAGCCGGTACTGCAGCTTGACACCGGAGTCATTGGGTTTTCTCGATGCGGTCACCCAGGGGGTGGCCGCATCCTTCGAGGTTGCAGCCGACAGCTTCGCAGTGGTGCGCGCCGGCGGCATGCCATCGGCCAGGGCAGAGACCGGGAGCGCGGACAGTGCAAGTCCCGCCGCCAACGCGACAGCCAAAGAGAGGCGAGTGTTCAGGATCATCGCGAGCCTTCCCTTCCTATTGAACAAGCACGCTGAGGCACAGCGGCGAAGCAGAGGAGCTCGTCATTGCAGCATCTCGCACTGCCAGAACGTACTCACCCGCGCTCAGGCTGACCCGATTACCCGACCGGGCGATCTCTCCGCCCCGGAAGACGTCGAAGTCCGGCAGCGTGGCGCCCCCGACCGTGACCTGGTAGTCCCGGTTCGCCGGCGCGGTGAAGCGCAGGTAGGCAATGCTGCCGTGCTTGTTGCCGGTACCCGCCGCATTGGAGACGCAGGCACTGCTCGGCACCGGACCAACCGTCAAGGCTCCGTACATCGGCAGCGCTCTTGGCACCCCGCCGTCGTTCGATTCGCCCGTGCCGAATGCATCGCTGGAAGTGATGCCCTGCCCAGCCAACAGGCTGTTCAGCGCCGAGGCGTTGCCAGGCGACGTCGCATTGAACGCGGCGGCGAAAGCGTGAATCGACGTGACCGGCGCGCCGCTTCGGAACTGGAAGCCAGTCAAGGTGTCGTGGATGGGCTTGAAGCCGGCTTGCCGGTTGAGGTTCCACAGGATGGCCTGGACCGACAGTTCGCGGAACCAGCCCGGGTTGCCGGTCGGAGGCCCGGCGGACAGATCCAGCCGCCCGCCGTCGCCCTGCTGCGCACCCGTCGAGTCCACGTAGTTGCTCCGGTTCAGCGCGATGCCAGACCATGCATTGCCCCAGCCTTCGGAGAAAGCGAGCCGCCGGTCAAGACGATCCGTTCCGTCATGCTCGCCCCCCATCGAATCGTCGCGGCTGAACGCCGACTGGTAATAGTGCCCCCACTCATGCGCAATCACCGGTGCGTCGAACTCGTCGGTGTCGACGTTCTCCTTGCCCAGCACATAGATCTGCCGACCGCTGCCTCCGTTGTTGAAGAAGAAGGTCGTGCCGATTTGCCCTGTCGCGAGGTTGATCGACGTGGACGGCGCGTTGTCGGCACTCCAGAAAACCTTCAGTACAGGAAACGCCGAAGCCGGCGCCACCGACAGCACCTTCTGCATGGAGGTGTAGATCGTGTCGAGCACGGCGAACGGCGCCGCGACCCGCGTCCCGCTGTAGCGCGAGCCATCCCAGCCGCTGTCCGCGCGCAGGTCGCGCGTCAGCGCCGCGCTGCCCGACGAAAAGCTCGCCGACTGCATCGAGTACAGCGCGTCGCTGCGGGTGTTGTCGCGCACCGTGACATCCCAGGTCGCGCCCGGACCGGTCCGGGTCAGCTGGGCCCGGACGCGCACGGTGATGTTCGTGTTCGCCGGCACCGAGACCGCGTAATTGCCACCGTCATCCGTGGTGGTCAACGCGAGCTGCGCCGATGTGGTGGCATCGAGCACCTCTACCGTGGCGCCGCGCACGGGCTTGGCTGTGGTGTTCGCGTACAGGAGGGGCCCGTTGTTGTTCGGCACCGAGTCGTAAGTGGCTTTCCCGCTCAGGGTGACCGGGTTCAGCACGATCGGCAGGCCGATGGGAAACCCACCGCCGCCTCCGCCACCACCACCTCCCCCACCGCAACCTGCCAGCAATGCCGCCGCGATGCACGCCGCACCGAATGCAAAAGAGAACTTCTGGCTCATCACGTGTGCTGCCCTCGTTTCAGCCCCGGCGCACTGCGTCCCGCAGGCCGGTGCGCGAGGATGCCACACTTGAGAAACAAACGTGAAGCACAAAAAAGCCCGCCTACATTTCTGCAGGCGGGCTGTGCTCGGAATGCGACGCGAGGTCGAATTACTGCAGCTTGATCTCGACGTCGACGCCGGCCGGCAGGTCGAGCTTCATCAGCGCGTCCACGGTCTTGTCGGTGGGGTCGACGATGTCCATCAGGCGCTGGTGCGTGCGGATTTCCAGCTGGTCGCGCGACGTCTTGTTGACGTGCGGCGAACGCAGGATGTCGAAACGCTTCATGCGGGTCGGCAGGGGCACCGGGCCCTTGACGATCGCGCCGGTGCGCTTGGCGGTGTCCACGATTTCAGCGGCCGACTGGTCGATCAGCTTGTAGTCGAATGCCTTCAGGCGGATGCGGATCTTTTGCTTGGTAGCCATGGTGATTCCTTTGCGTCCGGCTTAGATGTCGAGGATCTTGGCCACGACGCCCGAACCCACGGTACGGCCGCCTTCACGGATGGCGAAGCGCAGG
>NZ_JBXAIG010000009.1:0-180087 GCF_058795995.1 Variovorax sp. GW823-FHT04F07 | reverse complement strand
AGGGTCGCCTTTCTTTTGCCTACGTTTCTTTGGCGAAGCAAAGAAAAGTAGGTCGGCCGCCGGGCCGAGACCCGGCCCCGGAACACAGCCCAGCCCAGAGCGAGTCAATTCAACACCCACATCAAAGTAGCGAGTGGAGGCACGCTGATCACGATCGAATCGGCCTTCCCATGCCAAGGCACCGAAGCACTCTCAACCACCCCATTCCCCACGCCACTCCCACCGTAAACCACCCCATCGGTATTGATGACCTCCCGGTAAGAACCAGCCACAGGCACCCCCAGCCGATACCCAAGCCGAGGCACAGGCGTGAAGTTGCAAACCACCACAACAACCCCCCCATCCCGAGCCCGCCGAACAAACGCAAACACCGACTGCGCCACATCGTCATGCACCAACCACTCGAACCCAGAGCCCTCATGGTCCAGCTCATGCAAAGCAGGAAAGTGCCGATACACGTTGTTCAGATCGCGCACCAACCGCCGCACCCCTTGATGCCCCGCATGCTCGAGCAAGTGCCAGTCCAGCCCGCGATCCGCATTCCACTCCGCGTACTGCGCAAACTCCCCGCCCATGAACAGCAGCTTCTTCCCCGGATAAGCCCAGAGGTACCCATACAGGTTGCGCAGCCCCGCGAACTTCTGCCATTCATCGCCGGGCATGCGCCCGATCATCGACCCCTTGCCGTGCACCACTTCGTCATGCGACAGCGGCAACACGAAGTTCTCGCTGTGCGCGTACATCAGCCCGAAGGTGATCTGCTGGTGATGGTGCTTGCGGTAGACCGGATCGGTCCCGGCATACGCCAGCGTGTCGTTCATCCACCCCATGTTCCACTTGTAGTGAAACCCCAGCCCGCCGTCTTCCGGCGGTCGCGTCACACCAGGAAAGCTCGTCGACTCTTCAGCGATCGTCACGGCCCCCGGACGCTCCACACCCACCACGCGGTTCATGCGGCGAAGGAAATCGATGGCCTCCAGGTTCTCGCGCCCGCCCTGTGCATTCGGCACCCACTCGCCGGCCTTGCGGCTGTAGTCGCGGTACAGCATCGAGGCCACCGCATCCACGCGCAGGCCGTCCACGCCGTAGCGCTCCAGCCAGTACAGCGCATTGCCGACGAGGTAGTTGCGCACCTCCGTGCGGGCGTAGTTGAAGATCAGCGTCTGCCAGTCGTTGTGGAAGCCCTCGCGCGGATCGGCGTACTCGTACAGCGCGGTGCCGTCGAAGTTGCCAAGGCCGTGCGCATCGGTCGGGAAATGCGCGGGCACCCAGTCGAGGATCACGCCCAGCCCCGCGGCATGCGCGGCTTCGACGAAATGGCGGAAGTCGCCGGGCGTGCCGAAGCGCGAGGTCGGCGCATACAGGCCGATGGGCTGGTAGCCCCACGAGCCGTCGAAGGGATGCTCGGTGATGGGCAGCAGCTCGATGTGCGTGAAGCCCATGTCGCGCACATAGGGCACGAGCGTGTCGGCCAGTTCGCGGTAGTCCAGCCATTCCTGGCCGTGGTGCTTGCGGCGCCACGAGCCCAGGTGCACTTCGTAGATGCTGATCGGAGCCTCGCGCGCATTGGCTTCGGCGCGCCCGGCGGGCATCGGCACGGGCGCGGGCAGCGGCGCCACGACGCAGGCGGTGCCGGGGCGCAGTTGCGACGAGAACGCGAAGGGGTCGGCCTTGCGCAGCACCTCGCCGCGCGACGACAGGATCTCGAACTCGTAGCTGTCGCCGGTCGCCACATGCGGCGCGAAGATCTCCCACACGCCGCACTCGCGGCGCAGCCGCATCATGTGGCGCCGGCCGTCCCAGTTGTTGAAGTCGCCGACCACCGACACGCGCCGCGCATTCGGCGCCCACACGGCAAAGGCCACGCCCTTCACGCCGTCGATCTCGCGCAGGTGCGCGCCCAGCCGCTCCCACGGCCGCAGGTGCGTGCCCTCGGCCAGCAGCCAGACGTCGGTCTCGCCGAGCACGAACGGAAAGCGGTACGGGTCTTCGAGCCGCGAGGCGTGCCCGGTCTCCCAGTCGACCTGGAACGAGTAGCCCATGCGCGCCTCGGCCGCGGGCACGAGGCCGCTGAACAGGTCGGAGCCCTCGTGCCGCGCAAGGATCGACAGCGGCCAGCCCGTGCGCGAATGCACCACGGCCACCTGCCGCGCGCCGGGCATCAGCGCGCGCACCTCGAGGCCGTCGGCGGTCTCGTGGGGGCCGAGCACGGCGAACGGGTCGCCATGCTCGGCGCGCATCAGCGCCTGGATGTCGGCAGCTTGGAGGAAGGGAGAAGAAGGGGGCATGGGGTTCAGCGTCCTCCTGCTTCGGCCGTCGTGCCGAAGCACACGCCATAAGGCGCCAATGTCAGCAGGGGTTTTGGATCGGCGGTGACGGTCGCGGTCGGCGCGAGCGGGTGGCCGGCCAGCGGCACCAGCGGCGCGGGCAAGGTAACCGAGACAGGTTCGATTCCTGTATTGAAGATCGCATGCAGCACCGCGTCCCCCTCGCTGCGCACGATGTGCAGCAGCGGCGCGGGCGCGTCGACGAACGCCAGCGCGCCCGTGCGCAGCAGCGGCTGGGTGCGCCGCCAGTGCAGCAGCGCGCGGCTGAAGGCGAGCATCGAGCCGGGGTCGGCTTCCTGTTGGTCGACGGCCAGCGGCAGGTGCGCGCCGTCCACCGGCAGCCAGGGCGTGCCGGTGCTGAAGCCGGCGTTGGGCGCCTCGGCGGTCCAGGGCATCGGCGTGCGGCAGCCGTCGCGGCCCTTGAACTCGGGCCAGAAGGCGCGGCCGTAGGGGTCTTGCAGCAATTCGAAGGGCACCTCGGCCTCGGGCAGGCCGAGCTCTTCGCCCTGGTAGAGGCTGGCGCTGCCGCGCAGCGCGAGCAGCAGCGCGAGCCAGAGCCGGTCGCGGCGGGTGTCGGGCGCGGTGCCGTCGCTCCAGCGCGTGGCGACGCGCGGCACGTCGTGGTTCGACACCGCCCAGCAGCCCCAGCCGCCCGTCACAGCCAATGCGGTGTCGAGCGATTCGACTTGGTGGCGCAGGTGCTTCGGGCTGTGGTCGGCGGTGAGCAGGCTGAAGCTGTAGGCCAGGTGCAGGCGCTTGCCGAGTTCGGTGTACTGCGCCATGACAGGCGGCGCGTTCTCGTCGCCGACCTCGCCCAGCGCGACCGCGCCGTAGCCGTCGAGCAGCTGGCGCAGGCGCTCGAGGAACACGAGGTTCTCGGGCTGGCTCTTGTCGTACAGGTGGACCTGCATCGCATACGGGTTGTCGGCGCGCACGGTGCTGACTTCGCCCATCGATTCGACCGTGGCGGGCGGGTTGTTGCGCAACAGTGCGTCGTGGAACTGGTGATTGCAGGCGTCGAAGCGAAAGCCGTCCACGCCGCGCTCGCACCAGAAGCGCACCTCGCCGAGCAGGGCGTCCTGCACGTCGGCGCAATGGAAGTTGAGATCGGGCTGCTCCGTGAGAAAGCTGTGCAGGTAGTACTGCTTGCGGCGCGAGTCCCATTGCCAGGCCGAGCCGCCGAAGACCGAGAGCCAGTTCGTGGGCGGCGTGCCGTCGGGCTTCGGGTCGGCCCAGACGTACCAGTCGGCCTTGGGGTTGTCGCGCGAGCTGCGGCTTTCGGCGAACCAGGCGTGCTGGTCGGAGGTGTGCGAGAGCACCTGGTCGATGATCAGCTTCAGGCCCAGCGCATGCATGCGTGCGCGCATCGCGTCGAAGTCGGCCAGCGTGCCGAACAGCGGATCGACCGCGCGGTAGTCGGCCACGTCGTAGCCGAAGTCCTTCATGGGGGAGCGGAAGAAGGGCGAGACCCAGACCGCGTCGACTCCCAGGCGGGCGACGTGGTCGAGCTTCGACGTGATGCCGGGCAGGTCGCCGACGCCGTCGCCGTTGCTGTCCATGAAGCTGCGTGGGTAGATCTGGTAGATCACCGCGCCCCGCCACCATTCGCCGTTGCTGCCGCTCATGCCTGCCCCTGTGGTCGAAATTCATTGTGGCATGCGAAATCCGGGCCAGCGGTACGCTGTGGCAGGCGGGCGCCGCGCGGAAGTGGGTAAATTCAGCAGGGCGGGGCGCTGCCGCCCCGACACCCGACCGATGACCACCGACGACACCGCCTTCTCTCCCTCTGCCCCACCCATCGGCCTCGCCGCGCTCGAACGCCGGCTCGCCCAGGACCTCGACTACCTGGGCTGGCCCGCCCGCGCCTGGGTGCCGCCGCGCCAGGTCGACGGCGAACCCGTGCTCGACGTGGCCATCATCGGCGGCGGCCAGGCCGGGCTGGCCGCGGCGGGCGCGCTGGCGCAGCAGGGCATCCGCGCGGTGGTCTTCGATCGCGCGCCGGCCGGGCGCGAAGGCCCCTGGGCCACCACGGCACGCATGGAAACCCTGCGCTCGCCCAAGGAGCTCACGGGCCCGGCGCTGGGGTTGTCCTCGCTGACCTTCCGCGCGTGGTTCGAGGCCCAGTTCGGCACCGAGGCCTGGGCCGCGATGGACAAGATCCCGCGCCTGCAATGGATGGACTACCTGGTCTGGTACCGCCGCGTGATGGGCGTGGATGTGCGCAACGACACCGCTGTTACTGGCTTGCAACCGCTGCCCGACGCCAGCGCCGTGCGCCTGGACCTGCGCACGCCCGAGGGCGTGCGCCGCGTGCTGGCGCGTCGCGTCGTGCTGGCCACCGGCCGCGACGGCCTGGGCGGCCCGGCCGTGCCGGCGTTCGTGGACGGCCTGCCGCGCGCGGCATGGGCGCATTCCTCCGACGAGATGGACTACGGCCGCCTGAAAGGCCTGCGCGTGGGCGTGGTCGGCGCGGGCTCCTCGGCCATGGACAGCGCCGCCACCGCGCTCGAGGCCGGCGCGCACAGCGTCGAGCTGCTGATCCGCCGGCCCGACCTGCCGCGCGTCAACAAGGGCAAGGGCGCCGGGGTGCCGGGGCTCACGCAGGGGCACTACGACCTGCCCGACGAACTGAAATGGCGCATCCGCCACTACATCAACGTGCTGAACGTGCCGCCGCCGCACGGCAGCACGCTGCGGGTGTCGCGGCACGCCAACGCCTTCTTCAACTTCGGCTGCCCCATCCTCGCCGTGGCGCCGCAGGGCGAGGCGCTGCGTGTCACCACGCCCAAGGGCGACTTCGAGTTCGACTTTTTGATCGTGTCGACCGGTTTCCAGGTCGACTGGGCCGCTCGCCCCGAATTCGCAGGCATTGCAGCGCACATTCGTACCTGGAAAGACCGTTTTACGCCCGCGCCCGGTGATGAAGACCGCGAGCTGACCGATTCGCCCGACCTCGGGCCGGCCTTCGAATTCCAGGAAAACGCGCCCGGTGCCTGTCCGGGCCTCGCGCGCATCCACTGCTTCTGCTACCCGGCGGCGCTGTCGCACGGCACGGTGTCGGGCGACATTCCCGCCATCAGCGACGGCGCGCGGCGCCTGGCGGCGGGGCTGGCCAGCCTGTTCTACCGGGAAGATGCGGCCCACCACTGGGCGAATCTGGAGGCCTACAGCGAGCCGGAACTGTTCGGCGACGAGTGGACGCCCGCCCCGCCGCCGCAGGAAAGGGCCTGATTCCGGCATGGGGCCCGGGGGACGATCACGCACGGCGCGATAATCCGCCTTCCCGGCCGCCGTCGAGCCGGGCCCTGCCGAGATGTCATGAACCCCAGCTACAAACCCAGCGACGTCGAGTCCGCTGCCCAGGCGCAATGGCGCGCCGCCGATGTCTACCGTGTCACCGAGGACGCGAGCCGCAAGAAGTACTACGCCTGCTCGATGCTGCCGTACCCGAGCGGCAAGCTGCACATGGGCCACGTGCGCAACTACACGATCAACGACATGCTCACGCGCTACCTGCGCATGAGCGGCTACAACGTGCTGATGCCCATGGGCTGGGACGCCTTCGGCCTGCCGGCCGAGAACGCGGCGCTGAAGAACGGCGTGCCACCGGCCAAGTGGACCTACGAGAACATCGCCTACATGAAGGGCCAGCTCCAGGCCATGGGCCTGGCGATCGACTGGAGCCGCGAGATCGCCACCTGCGATCCGAGCTACTACAAGTGGAACCAGTGGCTGTTCCTGAAGATGCTCGAAAAGGGCATCGCCTACCGCAAGACCCAGGTCGTGAATTGGGACCCGGTCGACCAGACCGTGCTGGCCAACGAGCAGGTGATCGACGGCAAGGGCTGGCGCACCGGCGCCACCGTCGAGCGCCGCGAGATCCCGGGCTACTACCTGAAGATCAGCGACTACGCCGAAGAACTGCTCGAGCACACGCAACACAAGCTGCCGGGCTGGCCCGAGCGCGTCAAGCTCATGCAGGAAAACTGGATCGGCAAGAGCGAGGGCCTGCGCTTCGCCTTCACGCATGACATCCGGGACGCGGGCGGCAAGCTCATCCAGGACGGCCGCATGTACGTGTTCACCACGCGCGCCGACACCATCATGGGCGTCACCTTCTGCGCCGTCGCGCCCGAGCATCCGCTGGCCGCGCACGCCGCCACGCTCGACCCGAAGGTCGCGGCCTTCATCGAAGAATGCAAGGGTGGCGGCACGACCGAGGCCGAGCTCGCCACGCAAGAGAAGAAGGGCGTGCCCACGGGCCTGACCGTGAAGCACCCGATCACCGACGAGCAGGTGCCGGTCTGGGTCGGCAACTACGTGCTCATCGGCTACGGCGACGGCGCCGTGATGGGCGTGCCCGCGCACGACGAGCGCGACTTCGCCTTCGCCAACAAGTACGGCATCGAGATCATCCAGGTCGTGCTGGTCGACGACGAGCCGCACTTCGACTATCACAAGTGGCAGGACTGGTACGGCGACAAGCAGCGCGGCGTGACCATCAATTCCGACAACTTCAGCGGCATGACCTACAAGGAGGCCGTGGCCGCCGTGGCGCATGCGCTGGGCCAGAAGGACCTGGGCGAGCTGCAGACCACCTGGCGCCTGCGCGACTGGGGCGTGAGCCGCCAGCGCTACTGGGGCACGCCGATCCCGATCATCCATTGCGAAGAACACGGCGCGGTGCCGGTCCCCGAAAAGGACCTGCCCGTGGTGCTGCCGACCGACTGCGTGCCCGACGGCTCGGGCAACCCGCTGGCCAAGCACGAAGGCTTCCACGCCGGCGTGGTGTGCCCGGTGTGCGGCAAGGCCGCGCGGCGCGAGACCGACACGATGGACACCTTCGTCGATTCGTCGTGGTACTTCATGCGCTACTGCGACCCGACCAACGACAAGGCCATGGTCGCCGAGGGCGCCGACTACTGGATGCCGATGGACCAGTACATCGGTGGCATCGAGCACGCGATCCTGCACTTGCTGTACGCGCGCTTCTGGACCAAGGTCATGCGCGACCTCGGCCTCGTGAAGGCCGACGAGCCCTTCGCCAAGCTGCTCACGCAGGGCATGGTGCTCAACCACATCTTCTACAAGCGCAACGAGAAGGGCGGCAAGGACTACTTCCCGCCGCTCGAAGTCACGGCGGTGCTCGACGCGCAGGGCCGCATCACTGGCGGCACGCTGGCCGACGGCACCAAGGTCGAGTACGGCGGCGTGGGCAAGATGGGCAAGAGCGAACGCAACGGCGTCGATCCGCAGGACCTGATCGAGAAGTACGGCGCCGACACCGCGCGCCTGTACACCATGTTCACTGCGCCGCCCGAAGCCACGCTCGAGTGGAACGATGCGGCCGTCGAAGGCAGCTACCGCTTCCTGCGCCGCGTGTGGAACTACGGCGTGGCCCAGGCCGACGTGGCGCCGGTGGCGCTCGCCGGCCAGAGCTTCGGCAAGCCCGCCCAGGCGCTGCGCCGCGAGGTGCACACCGTGCTGCGCCAGATCGACTACGACTACCAGCGCATGCAATACAACACGGTGGTGTCGGGCGCGATGAAGCTGCTCAACGCGCTCGAAGGCTTCAAGTCCGACGGCAGCGCGGGCGACGCAGCTGCCGCGCGCGAGGGCTTCGGCATCCTGCTGCGCTGCCTGTACCCGGCCACGCCGCACATCGCGCACCAGCTGTGGCAGCAGCTCGGCTACGACAAGGCCTCGGGCGACCTGCTCGACGCCCCCTGGCCCGTGGTCGACGTGGCCGCGCTGGCGCAGGACGAGGTCGAGCTCATGCTGCAGGTCAACGGCAAGCTGCGCGGCAAGCTGCTGGTGCCCGCCGGCGCCTCGAAGGACGAGATCGAGCGGCTGGCGCTCGCCTGCGACGACTTCGTCAACTTCGCCGAAGGCGCGCCGGCCAAGCGCGTGATCGTGGTGCCCGGGCGCCTGGTCAACGTGGTCATCTGAACCCGACACTGCAGAACGACGGAAACGACAGACGCATGAACATTCGCAATGCCTCGCAGCCGCGCCGCGGCTTTCTCCTGGGCCTCGGCGTGGCAGGCGCTTCGCTGGCCCTGTCCGGCTGCGGCTTCGCGCTGCGCAAGGCGCCGAACTTCGCGTTCAAGACGCTGTCGCTCGAAGGCAATACGGCGCTCATCAACCAGCTGCGGCGCGAGCTGCGCGCGGCCGGCAACGTGACGCTGGTGCCCAAGGAAGAGGCGAGCACCGCCGACGCCGTGCTCGTGGTGCTGGGCGAAGACCGCGACCGCTTCGTCATCTCGACCAACTCCGCCGGCCTGGTGCGCGAGGTGCAGCTGCGCCTGCGCGCCCGCTTCAGCCTGCGCACGCCGGGCGGCAAGGAATTGCTGGCCGCGTCCGAGGTCTCGCAGACGCGCGACCTGAGCTTCAACGAAACCAATGCGCTGGCCAAGGAGAGCGAGGCCGACCTGCTGTTCCGCGACATGCAGGCCGACATCGCGCAGCAGCTGATGCGCCGGCTGGCGGCGGTGCAGTCCCTGTAAGCGTCGCTTCCGTTCTTTTTTCAATGCAACTTGCCAGTGCCCAGCTCGGCGCCCACCTGCAAAAGGGCCTGAAGCCGCTTTACACGATCCACGGCGACGAGCCCCTGCTCGCGCAGGAGGCGGCCGACGCCATCCGCGCCGCCGCGCGCGCCCAGGGCCACACCGAGCGCAGCTCGTACACCGTGGCCGGCGCGCACTTCGACTGGAGCGCGGTGCTGGCGGCGGGGGGCTCGCTTTCGCTCTTCGCCGACAAGCAGATCGTCGAGATCCGCATTCCCTCGGGCAAGCCCGGCAAGGACGGCAGCGTCGCCCTGCAGCAGCTGGCCGAGGGCGCGCCCGGCAACGACAGCACGCTCACGCTGGTGATGCTGCCGCGCCTGGACAAGGCCACGCGCACCGGCGCGTGGTTCTCGGCGCTGGAGAACAACGGCGTGAGCATCCAGGTCGACCCGATCGAGCGCGCCGCGCTGCCGCAATGGATCGCGCAGCGCCTGGGGCTGCAGAACCAGCGCGTGATGCCCGGCGACGAAGGCCAGCGCACGCTGCAGTTCTTTGCCGACCGCGTCGAAGGCAACCTGCTCGCCGCGCACCAGGAAATCCAGAAGCTCGCGCTGCTGCATCCGGCGGGCGAGCTGAGCTGGGAGCAGGTCGAGGGCGCCGTCAACAACGTGGCGCGCTACGACGTGTTCAAGCTGTCCGAGGCCGTGCTGGCCGGCAACCCGCAGCGCGTGGCGCGCATGCTCGACGGCCTGCAGGCCGAGGGCGAGGCCGAGGTGCTGGTGCATTACACGATCGCCGAGGACATCCGCGCCCTCAAGCGCGTGAAGGACGCCATGGCCGCCGGCCGTCCGCTGCCGATGGCGCTGCGTGAGAACCGCATCTGGGGCCCGCGCGAGCGCGCCTTCGAGCGCGTGCTGCCGCGCCTGGACGACCGCATGCTGACCCGGCTGCTGCGCGCGGCCCACTTGGTCGACGGCATCTGCAAGGGCCTGAAGCAGCCCGACTGGCCCGCCAGCGGCTGGCAGGCGCTGCAGCGGCTGGCGCTGATGCTGTGCCGCGCCTGCAGCACGGCCGCCGCGCCGCGTCGCGCCTGACGTCGATCGCCATCAAAAGGCCCGCGTCAGCCGGGCCGAAGGTCCGCGTGGGAAAATGCCGGTCATGAACGCGTTCAACGTCAGCGAGCACATGCAGACCCTCGGTCTGCAAGCCAAAGCCGCTGCATTCCTCATGGCCCGTGCGGATGCAGCTACCAAAAACAGAGCACTGAAGGCGCTGGCCCGGCGCCTGCGCGAAGCCGGCCCCGCGCTGGCCGTCGCCAATCAAAAGGACCTGGAGCGCGCCACGGCCGCCGGCCTGTCGGCCCCGATGGTCGACCGGCTCAAGCTCACGCCCAAGGTCCTGGAGACCGTGGCCGAGGGCTGCGAGCAGCTGGCCGGCATGGCCGACGTGATCGGCGAGATCATCGGCATGAAGCAGCAGCCCAGCGGCATCCGCGTGGGCCAGATGCGCGTGCCGATCGGCGTCTTCGGCATGATCTACGAGAGCCGCCCCAACGTGACCATCGAGGCCGCGAGCCTGGCGATCAAGTCGGGCAACGCCGCCATCCTGCGCGGCGGCTCGGAAGCCATCGACTCGAACAAGGCGCTGGCGCTGCTGGTGTCCGAGGCGCTGGCCGAAGCCGGCCTGCCGGTCGATGCGGTGCAACTGGTGCAGACCACCGACCGCGAGGCCGTGGGCCAGCTCATCGCCATGCCCGAGTTCGTCGACGTGATCATTCCGCGCGGCGGCAAGGGCCTGATCGAGCGCATCAGCCGCGACGCCAAGGTGCCCGTCATCAAGCACCTGGACGGCAACTGCCACGTCTACGTGGACGACACGGCTGAGTTCGACATGGCGCTGCGCATCGTCGACAACGCCAAGACCCAGAAGTACAGCCCCTGCAACGCCGCCGAAGGCCTGCTGGTGGCGGCCTCGGTGGCCGACCACTTCCTGCCCGAGATCGCCGCCATCTTCGCCGCCAAGGGCGTCGAGATGCGCTGCGACCCGGCCGCCGCCGCGATCCTGCGCGCCAGCGAGGCGCACCATCCGCAGGCGAAGGTGATCGATGCGGTCGAGTCCGACTGGTCCGAGGAGTACCTGGCCGCCGTCATCAGCATCAAGGTGGTGGCGGGGCTGGACGAGGCCATTGCGCACATCAACCGCTACTCGAGCCACCACACCGACGCCATCGTCACGCGCGACCACATCAACGCCCAGCGCTTCCTGCGCGAGGTCGATTCGGCCAGCGTGATGGTAAATGCGAGCACACGCTTCGCGGACGGCTTCGAGTACGGGCTGGGCGCCGAAATCGGCATCAGCACCGACAAGTTCCACGCGCGCGGCCCGGTCGGCATCGAAGGCCTGACCTCGCTCAAGTACGTGGTGCTGGGGCAGGGCGAAGTCCGCGGTTAATCGGGGTCCGAAGGGCCGGGGCCATCGGGCCGGCGGCGCGGCGAGGCCCGTGCCGCGGTGTTCTTGCAACGTGTGTTGTGGATTGGGGTGCTTTGTTCTCTTTGGCTGCTTGTCATCGGGCGCGCCATCCCCAAATCCTACAATTCCACTCCACCTTTAAGCACAAAACCAACAAGGCCGCTGCATGGTTCCGCATCTCGTCACTGCCCTGACCGGCCCGATCAACGAACTGGAGCAGCGGGTGCTCGACTCGATGCCCGCCATCGAGCGCTGGTTCCGCCTCGAGTGGATGGAGCACACGCCGCCGTTCTACAGCGCCGTCGACATCCGCAACGCGGGCTTCAAGCTCGCCCCGGTCGACACCAACCTGTTCCCCGGTGGCTGGAACAACCTCACCAAGGAAATGCTGCCGCTGGCGGTGCAGGCCGCGCAGGCGGCCATCGAGAAGATCTGTCCGGAGGCGCGCAACCTGCTCGTCATTCCTGAAAACCACTCGAAAAACACCTTTTATCTCGCCAACGTCGCGCAACTGGTGCGCATCTTCCATATGGCGGGCCTCAATGTGCGCATCGGCTCGATCGATCCGGCCATCAAGTCGCCCAAGAAGATCGAGCTGCCCAACGGCGAGACCGTGACGCTCGAACCGGTGGTGCGCTCCAAGCGCCGCCTGGGCCTGAAGAACTTCGATCCCTGCACAATTTTGCTCAACAACGAGCTTTCTGCAGGAACGCCCGGCATCCTCGAAGACCTGCACGAGCAGTACCTGCTGCCGCCGCTGCACGCGGGCTGGTCGGTGCGTCGCAAGAGCAACCACCTGCACAGCTACGAAGAGCTGTGCAAGCGCTTCGGCAAGCTGCTGGGCATCGACCCGTGGCTCATCAACCCGATCTACGCGCGCGCCGAAGGCGTCGACGTGGCCGAGGGCCGCGGCATCGACGTGCTCACCAGCCATGTCGACGCGGTGCTCACCAAGGTGCGCCGCAAGTACAAGGAATACGGCATCAACGAGAAGCCCTTCGTGGTCGTCAAGGGCGGCCACAGCGGCAGCGGCAGCCCCGGCGTCGTGACCGTGCGCGACGCCAAGGAGGTCGAGGCGCTGATCGGCAAGTCGCGCACCGCCACCTCGTCGCCCGCCAAGACCAGCGCCGGGCGCGACCTGCGCGAGCCCACCGAGCTGATCGTGCAGGAAGGCGTGCTCACCAACGAGCGCGTGCACAACGGCGTGGCCGAGCCCGTGGTCTACATGATGGACCGCTACGTGGTGGGCGGTTTCTACCGCGTGCACGCCGAGCGCGCCGCCGACGAGAACCTCAAGCAGCCGGGCGCCAGCTACGTGCCGCTGGCCTTCTCGGAAAGCGCGCAGCTGCCGCAGCCGGGCGCCAAGCCCGGCGCCAGCGCCCCCAACCGTTTTTACATGTATGGCGTGGTGGGCCGTCTGGCCATGGTCGCGGCCAGTTACGAGATGGAAGCGACCGACCCGGACGCCGAAATCTACGAATGAGCGGCGGGGGCGGGTTGCGGCGTCGGCGGGCAACGGCAAAATAGCGGCCCCACAGCAACGGAACCAAAAGGGCGGAGGGATGCGCGGCGCGGCCGCGGCACCCCGGCGTGACTGACGCGTCGATCATTGCGAGCCAACCTTTTCCCATCGACCCCCGTGTCAGCCCCCAAAAACATCTCTGCCGGCCTCATCGTCGGCGCCATCGGCGTCGTCTACGGCGACATCGGCACCAGCGTTCTCTATGCGGTCAAGGAAGTCTTCGGTCACGGCCATGTGCCGTTCACCGTGGAGAACGTCTACGGCATCCTGTCGATGTTCTTCTGGACCCTCACGGTCATCGTGTCGATCAAGTACGTCGTGCTCGTGCTGCGCGCCGACAACGAAGGCGAGGGCGGCCTGGTCGCGATGCTCGCGCTGGCCTCCCAGGCCGTGGCCGACAAGCCGAGGCTGCGCCAGCTGCTCTTGATCGTCGGCATCTTCGGCACCTCGCTGTTCTATGGCGACGGCGTGATCACGCCGGCCATCTCGGTGCTGTCGGCGGTCGAGGGCCTGGAGGTGGTGTCGCCGCACTTCAAGCACTACGTGATCCCGATCACTCTGGTCGTGCTGTTCTGCCTGTTCGCGGTGCAAAAGCGCGGCACGGCGGGCATCGGCAAGTTCTTCGGCCCCGTCACGCTGGCGTGGTTCGCGGCCATCGCCGTGCTGGGCGTGTGGCAGATCGCGCACCACCCCGAGATCATCAAGGCGCTGAACCCCTGGTACGCGCTGAAGTTCATCTGGGACAACCCGGGCACCAGCTTCATCCTGCTGGGCGCCATGGTGCTGTGCGTGACCGGCGCCGAGGCGCTGTACGCCGACCTGGGCCACTTCGGCAAGAAACCGATCCGCATCGCGTGGTTCTCGGTCGTCATGCCGGCGCTCACGCTCAACTACCTAGGCCAGGGCGCGCTGCTGCTGGAGAACCCCGAGGCCGTGAAGAACCCGTTCTTCATGATGGCGCCTGAATGGGCCCTCATTCCGCTGGTGCTGCTGGCCACGCTCTCGACGGTGATCGCCTCGCAGGCGCTCATCACCGGCGCCTTCAGCGTCACGCGCCAGGTGATCCAGCTGGGCTACCTGCCCCGCCTGAACATCGAGCACACCAGCGTGCGCACCGCGGGCCAGATCTACATTCCGCTGGTCAACTGGGGCCTGTTTGTGGCCATCGTGATGGCGGTCGTGATGTTCCGCACCTCGAGCAGCCTGGCCGCGGCCTACGGCATCGCCGTGACCACCGACATGCTGATCACCACGATCCTGACCTTCTTCGTGATCCGCTACGCGTGGAAGCTGCCGCTGGCGCTGTGCATCGCCTCGACCGCGATTTTCTTCGTGGTCGACTTCCTGTTCTTCGCTTCGAACCTGCTCAAGCTGTTCGAAGGCGGCTGGTTCCCGCTGCTGATCGGCGGCGCCGTGTTCACGCTGATGGTCACCTGGAAGGAAGGTCGCCGCCTCATGGGCGAGGCGCAGCACGCCGACGCGATCGACCTGAAGTCCTTCCTCGGCTCGGTGTTCATGAGCCCGCCCGCGCGCGTGGACGGCACGGCCGTGTTCCTCACGGCCGAACCGGGCGTGGTGCCCAACGCGCTGCTGCACAACCTCAAGCACAACAAGGTGCTGCACGAGCAGAACATGTTCGTCACCGTGCGCAACCACGAGGTGCCCTGGATTCCGATGGACAAGCGCATCGAGATCGAGGCGCTGGGCAACCACTGCTGGCAGGTGATCGTGCACTACGGCTTCAAGAACGACATCGACCTGCCGCGCGCGCTCGACAACGCGCGCATGCGCGGCTGCCAGCTCGAGCCGATGACGACCAGCTACTTCCTCTCGCGCGACGTCGTGATCCCCACGCTGGGCAGCGGCATGGCGCCCTGGCGCGAGAAGCTGTTCGCGCAGATGCACCACAACGCGAGCGGCGCGGCGGCCTTCCTGGGCCTGCCCAACAACGCCGTGGTCGAGCTGGGTTCGAAGATCGAAATCTGAGGCCCGCGGCGCCACGCCGCGCGCCCCGGCAGAATCGCGGCATGCGATTCTTCAAGGACCTGAGCCTTTCGGCCTTCACCGCGGGCTTCGTCGCCGTGCTCGTGGGTTTCACGAGTTCGGTGGCCATCGTGTTCCAGGCCGCCCAGGCCTTCGGCGCCACGCCCGAGATGGTGGCCTCGTGGATGTGGGCACTGGGCATCGGCATGGGGCTGGCCTCGGCGCTGCCCTCGCTGTGGTGGCGCAAGCCCGTCATGATCGCCTGGAGCACCCCCGGTGCGGCCGTGCTGGCCGTGGCCGGCGCGGGCTACGGCATGGGCGAGGCGGTGGGCGCCTTCATCGTCTGCGCGGTGCTGATCGTGCTCGCGGGTGCCACGGGCTGGTTCGAGCGCGTGATGAACAAGATCCCGATGGCCATCGCCTCGGCGCTTCTGGCCGGCGTGCTCGCGCGCTTCGGCATTTCGGCCTTCACGGCGGCGCAGACCGCGCTGCCGCTGGTGCTGCTGATGCTCGCCACCTACCTCCTGGGCAAGCGCCTGCTGCCGCGCTACGCGGTGCCGCTCACGCTGCTGGTGGCCATCGCCTTCACGGCCGCGCGCGGCGAGCTGGCGTGGTCGACTGTGCACTTCTCGCTCACCTGGCCGGTGTTCACGGCGCCGGTGTTCACCTGGCAGGCCATCGTGAGCCTGGCGCTGCCGCTGTTCGTCGTGACCATGGCTTCGCAGAACCTGCCCGGCGTGGCGGCGATCCGCGCCAGCGGCTACAGCGACCTGCCGGTCAGCAAGCTCATCACGATCAGCGGCCTCGCCACGCTGGTGCTCGCGCCCTTCGGCGCCTTCGCGCTCAACCTGAGCGCGATCACGGCCGCCATGTGCATGGGCCGCGAGGCGCACGAAGACCCGGCGCGGCGCTACACGGCGGCCGTGAGCTGCGGCGCCATCTACGTGGTGATCGGCCTGTTCGGCGCGGCCGTCACGGGCCTGCTGACGGCCTTTCCGAAAGAACTGGTCGCGGCCATCGCCGGGCTGGCGCTGCTGGGCACCATCGGCGGCGGGCTGGCGGCAGCGGTGCGCGACGAGGCGCACCGCGAGGCCGCGCTCATCACCTTCCTGGTCACGCTCTCGGGCGTGACGCTGGCCGGCATCGGCTCCGCCTTCTGGGGCGTGGTGGCCGGCGCGGTGGCGCTGGCGGTGCAGCAGGTCGGCCGCGCACAGGTGCCAGTTGAAAAAGCCCCGGCCGGCAAGGACATCGCCGCTTCCGGCAACATGCCGCCAGAAACCCCCTCCACAGCCGCCGCTCCCGGCGCCGGAAAGAACGCCTGATGAAAAACATCCTCTTCGTCGCCGACCCGCTCGATCACTTCAAGATCTACAAGGACACGACCTTCTCGATGATGCGCGAGGCCCAGCGCCGCGGCCACCGCATCGCGGCCTGCCTGCCGCAGGACATCCAGTGGACCTCCGGCGGGCGCGTCTCGGCGGTGGTGCAGCAGATCACGCTGACGGGTGACCCGAAGGACTGGTACCGCGTCGACATCGTCGAATCGAAGGCGCTGAAGGACTTCGACGCCGTGCTGATGCGCAAGGACCCGCCCTTCGACGCCGAGTACATCTACTCGACGCACCTGCTGCAGCAGGCCGAGCGCGAGGGCGCGAAGGTGGTCAACTCGCCGCGTGCGCTGCGCGACCACCCCGAGAAGCTCGCGATCATGGAGTTTCCGCAGTTCGTCACGCCCACGCTGGTCACGCGCAGCGCGCAGGCCGTGCGCGACTTCCATGCCGAGCACGGCGACATCATCCTCAAGCCGCTCGACGGCATGGGCGGCATGGGCATCTTCCGCGTCAAGCAGGATGCGCTGAACCTCGGCTCCATCGTCGAGACGCTCAACAAGGACGGTGCCGAAACCATCATGGTGCAGCGCTTCGTGCCCGAGGTGACGCAGGGCGACAAGCGCATCCTGATCATCGCGGGCGAGCCGGCGCCCTTCGTGCTGGCGCGCATTCCGCAGGGCACGGAGGTGCGCGGCAACCTCGCGGCCGGCGGCAAGGGCGTGGCCCAGCCGCTCACGGCGCGCAACCGCGAGATCGCCGAAGCCATCGGCAAGGTGCTCGCGCCGCGCGGCCTGCTGCTGATCGGGCTCGACGTGATCGGCGACTCGGTCACCGAGATCAACGTGACCAGCCCGACCTGCTTTCAGGAGATCACCGAACAGACCGGCTTCGACGTGCCGAAGATGTTCATCGATGCGCTCGAGGCGCACCTGGCCTCGGCCTGATCAGAAGTCGACCGACGCCGACAGCGTGAAGGTGCGCGGCGCGCCGAGCACCAGGTAGCCGTTGTTCGGGTAGCCGCCCACCGAGGCCCAGTAGTTGCGGTTGGTCAGGTTGTCGATGCGCGCGCGCAGCGTCACCAGCTTGCCGGCCACCTCGGTGAGGTAGCGCGCGCCGACATCGAAGCGCGTCCAGCCCGGCACGCGCAGCGTGTTGGCGGCGTCGGCGTAGCTCGGGCCCGTGGACACCACGCGGCCGTCCAGCGACAGGCCGCGCACGCCCGGCACGTCCCATTCCACACCCAGGGTGCCCTGCGTCTTCGCGATGCCGATGACGCGGCGGCCGTCGGTCGTGGCGTCGCCCGTGGCGCGCTGCTTGGCGTCCAGGAAGGTGATGCCGCCCATCAGGCGCACGCCCTTGGCTGCTTCGCCGAACGCGGTCAGCTCCAGGCCCTGGTGGCGGTCGCGGCCTTCGGCCACGTAGTAGCCGGCGCTGTTGACGAGGGCGCGCGGCTTGTCGGTGGTGAAGAAGGCCAGGCCGCCGCCGATGCGGCCGCCGTCGAACTTGATGCCGATCTCTTTCTGCTTGGACACATAGGGCGAGAGCTGCGTGCCCGCGTTGCGCACGGCGCCGGCGGTCGACACCGTGGGCGCGGTGTCGCCCTTGCTCAGGCCCTCGATGTAGTTCGCGTACAGCGACACCTGCGGCTGCAGCTTGAACACGAAGCCGGCCATCGGGCTGGTGCGGCTCTTCTCGTACGCGGTGGGCTTGCCGGTGTCGTAGGCGAAGTCGGTGCTTTCCAGCTTCTGGCGCCGCACGCCGAGCGTGAGCTGCGCGCGGTCGTCCAGGAAGGACAGCGTGTCGCCGATCGCCAGGCTGCTCAGGCGCGTCTGCGTCAGCAGCGCGGGGTTGTCCATGTCGTTGCCGCGGAACGCGCTCGCCGTGTAGGCCGGGATCGGGTAGCCGACGGGCGCATACAGGTTGGTCTTCAGGGGGTTGAAGAAGTCCCACTTGTAGGCGTTCTTCTCCTTGAGCTGGTAGTAGGAGTACGAGGCCACCACCGTGTGGTTCACCGGGCCGGTCGTGAACTTGCCGCGCACGCCGGCTTCGGCCGTGCGGGTGCTGTCCTGGCGCTGGTTCTCGAAGCGCGACATGTTGCCCATGCCGAGGTTGTTCGTGAGCGTGAGGCCGGCCAGCGCATTGCCTTCGTGGCTCTTGCGCGCGCCGCCGGCGATCCAGGCCGTCACGTTGTCGGTGATGTCGTATTCGCCGCGCAGCGAGCCGAAGGTGTCGCGCTCGTTGGAGTAGGTCCAGGGCTGCGCGTAGTTCAGCTGGTTGTCGGGCGCGGACGGCACGCGCGTCACGCCGGCGCCGAGCGTCACGTTCGGGCGCGTGCGCGTGAGCCGGTGTTCCTGGTGGCCGAGGTCTGCCGAGATGCGCGCGTTGCGGCTGCGCCAGTCGAAGCCGACCGAGGCCACGTCGAGCTTGACCTGCTCGGCGTTCACGCCGGTGCCGCCGTCGCGGTGGGCTGCGTTCAGGCGCACGCCCAGGCTCTGATCGGGCCCGAAGCGGCGCGCGATGTCGGTCGACACATAGCTCTGCGAGCCGCTGGCCGTGCCCAAAGTGACCTGCGTGAGCGGGTCGTTCGGCGCGCGCTTGGGCAGCAGGTTGATGTTGCCGCCGATGCCGCCGCCCGTGGGCGTGGCGCCGTTCAGGAACGCGCTCGCGCCGCGCAGCACCTCGACGCGCTCGAACAGCTCCGACGAGATGTACTGGCGCGGCAGCAGGCCGTACAGGCCGTTGTACGCAATGTCGTCCGAATTCACCACGAAGCCGCGGATGAAGTACGACTCCTGGAAGTTGCCGAAGCCGCGCGCCACGCGCACCGAGGGGTCGTTCTGCAGCACGTCGGCCACGCTCTTGGCCTGCTGGTTCTGGATCAGCTCGTGCGTGTAGCTGGTGCTGGAGAAGGGCGAATCCATCATGTCCTGGTTGCCCAGGATGCCCACGCGCCCGCCGCGCGCCACCTGCCCGCCCGCGAAGGGCTTGGTGAGGCCTTCGGCCGAGGCGTCGGCGCTGGCTTCGACGGTGACGGTGCTCAGCGTGCCACTGGCGGGTTCGGCCGGCGGCGTCTGCGCCAGGGCCGTCAGGGCGTGAAGGGCCAGCAGCGAGGCGGCCACGGTCGGCCGGAGAAAGAAGCGGGGTGCGGGCATGAAAGATTGATCGGATGCAAATGAGAACAGTTATTGTTCATTGTTTGCACTCACTCATCGATACTTTCTTGCGCTGTTGCAAAAAAGTGTCAGCCAAAAGACTGAATGCCGGGCCTCAGCGTGGCATCCGTTGGCCGTCCACGAACACATGCAACTCGCCCGAGGCGAAGGGCGTCCAGGTCTCGTTGGTGGTGAGCGGCGCCGTCACCACCACGGCCACGCGGTCGGTGGGCGTGGTGTGCTGGGCGAAGTCGATCTCCAGGTCTTCGTCCGAGAGCTGCGCCGTCACGAAGGGGTGGCGGCGCTCCACGTACCAGAGGTTGGTGGAGGCATGCGCCCACAGCGCCTGCCCGTTGGACAGCATGAAGTTGAAGGTGCCGTGCGCCGCCAGCTGCGGCGCCAGTTCGCGCAGCGTGAGCGTGAGCTCCTCGACGCTGGGCACGCCCGCGTGCGACTTGGCCAGCTCCTGCATGATCCAGCAGAAGGCGTGCTCGCTGTCGGTGTTGCCCACCGGGTGGAAGTTGCCGTGCAGGCGCGGGCGGAAGTCCTTCAGGTCGCCGTTGTGGGCGAACACCCAGTAGCGGCCCCACAGCTCGCGCACGAAGGGGTGGCAGTTCTGCAGGTTGACCTCGCCCTGCGTCGCCTTGCGGATGTGCGCGATGACGTTGCGGCTTTGAATCGGGTAGCGCCGGATCAACTCCGCCACCGGCGACTCGCAGGCCGGCTGGTGGTCGACGAAGTGGCGCAGCCCGCGGTCCTCGAAGAACGCGATGCCCCAGCCGTCGGCATGGTGGTCGGTGCGGCCACCGCGCTGCGCGAACCCCGTGAAGCTGAAGGTCACGTCGGTCGGCGTGTTGCAGTTCATCCCTAGCAATTGGCACATGGCTGTGATTAGACCGCGATTCAGGATTTGGAGGAGGAGGCGGGCAGCCGCAGCCACCCGAGCACGCGTTCGGTGCCCAGATGCGTGCGCCCTTCAGCGAGCGCCAGCGGCAGGCGCTCGCGCGAGCTGCCGAAGGGCCCGGGGTTCTGCTGCACGATCTCGACCGCGTCGGCGTCCACGCGCGACACGATCGCCACATGGCCGTAGGGATTGAAGAGCCACGGCGCGAACACCACGATGTCGCCCACCGCCGGCGCACTCGCGCCGCCGTTGCGGTGCTGCACCAGGTTGCGCGCCGCGTTCAGCGCGCCATCGGCCACGGCCGCGTCGAAGAAGGCCTTGGCATGGCCACGCGCCTCGGGCATGCGGTGCTGGTGGCGCTCGTAGTAGTAGCGCTTGACGAACTCCACGCACTGCCAGCGCAGACCGATGTTGTAGCCGTCGGGCGTCACGCTGCGCCCGTCGACGTGGTTGATGGCGCCGTTGTAGTACACCGGCACGCCCTCGAACTGGTCGATCACCTCGCCGGGTGCGTGCGTCGGGTTGACGTTGAAGCGGCTCGCGGCCCACAGGCCGAGCAGGGCGACGAGGACGAGGGCGGAGAGAACGACGACGGTGCGGCGGGTGATGAAACGGGGCATGGACTCTGAAGCAGGACGCGCGGCCACGGGCCGGCAGCGACGAGCTTAGTCCATGCGACCGCCTCAGAGCCCGTGCAACGCCGCCATCTCGCCAATCAATTCACGCTGGAACGCATCGAAGCGCGCCGAGGGCTGCTGCAGCCCGAAGAAGTCGCTGAACGGGTCTTCCACCTCGGTGCGGTGGCCCGACAGTTCTTCCACCACCGCCAGCCCGCAGAAGGGCACGCAGGCTTCCGAGTAGCCGCCCTCGTGCACCACCACCACGCGCCCGTCGCAATGCTTCGCGGCCAGCGCGTTGACCTGCCGCATCATCTGGCGGAACGACTCGGGGTGCAGCTGCATGCGCGCCAGCGGATCGACGCCGTTGGCGTCCAGCCCGCTCGCCACCACGATCAGCTCGGGCTGGTAGCGGTCGATCACCGGCGTCACGATGCGCTCGAAGGCGTGCATGTAGGCCGCGTGCCCGCCGCCGGGCTGCAGCGGGATGTTCACGTTGAAGCCCAGCCCCGCGCCCGTGCCGCGGTCTTCGGCGCCGCTGTAGCCGGGCGGGAAGCAGTTCTCCTGGTGCAGCGACAGCGTGAGCACGTCGGGGCGGTCGTAGAAGATCTCCTGCGTGCCGTTGCCGTGGTGCACGTCCCAGTCGATCACGGCCACGCGGCCCAGGCCGTGGCGCGCCTTCATGGTCTCGATGGCCACTGCGATGTTGTTGAACAGGCAAAAGCCCATGCTGTGCTCGCGCAGGCAGTGGTGGCCCGGCGGACGCGTGAGCGCGAAGGCGTTGCGGTGGCGGCCCTGCAGCACGCTGTCCATCGCGGCAATGGCCAGCCCGGTCGAGAGCTTCGCGATCTCGTAGCTGCCCGGGCCGAAGGGCGCGACCTCGCCCAGGTCGCCGCCGCCGGCGTCGCTGGCGGCCTTGAACTTCTGCAGGTAGCCCGCAGGGTGCACGCGCTGCAGGTCTTCTTCGCTGGCCATCGGCGCGCTCAGCACGTCGAGCTGGGCGCTCAGGCCCGACACGTCCATCAGCGACTTGATGCGGCGCTTGGAGTCGGGCGACTCGGCCATGCCGCTGCCGGCCATGGGCTGCACCCAGCCGCCCACCGGCAGGAACAGGGCATGCAGCCCGCCGGGCACGTGCCAGAAGGTGCGTTCGTCGTGAAAGAAGGCGGTGGTCTTCATGCGGTGCGTCCTTGTTGCGTGGAGGGAGGAAGAGGTGCGGAAAGCGAGGCTTCGTCGCGCGGCGGCGGATGGCGCTGCACGCTCAGGCCGCGCCAGCCCCAGCGTTCACGCGCCAGCCCCCACAGGCCGCGCGGTGCCAGCAGCATGACCGCAATCGCGATGCAGCCCATCGCGATCAGGTACCAGCCGCCCGACATCGCGAACCAGGTGTTGAACAGCTCGCGCAGCCCGAAGTAGATGACCGTGCCGATCAGCGGCCCCTCGATGGTGCCGATGCCGCCGATGATCACGATGAACATCGCCGTCACCACCCAGTTGATGTCGAAGGCCGAGTCGGGCGAGACGAACATCGTCCCCATGAAGTGCGCCCCGCCGGCCAGCCCGAAGCCCAGCCCCGACAGCACGAAGGCGATGAAGCGGTTGCGCCACACGTTCACGCCGATGCTGGTGGCGGCCAGCTCGTTGTCGCGCACCGCCATCAGCCCCAGGCCGAAGGGCGAGCGCATCAGCAGGTACACGCCGGCCACCGCCGCCAGGCCGATGGCGCCCGAGATCCAGAACGCGTTCTGCTGGAAGGTCTCGGCCTCCACCAGCCGCACCGCCTGCAGCGGCACGCCCGACTCGCCGCCGAACAGCGGGAACTTGGCGACCAGCAGGCGCACGATCTCGGCCAGCACCCACATGCCGATCGAGAAGTAGGCATCGCGCAGGCGGAACATCAGCGGCGCCACCACGGCGGCCAGCAGCGCGCCGCCCAGGCCCGCCACCGGCACCATCCAGTAGGGCGAGATGCCCAGCCGGTCGGAGGCCACGAACAGCAGGTAGGCGCCGATGCCGGCAAAGGCCTGGTGGCCCATCGACACCAGCCCGGTGTAGCCGGCCAGCAGGTTCCACATCTGGGCCATGGCCAGCGTGATCAGCACCTCGCTGAGCAGGCGCAGCAGCCCGCCGTCGGCCACGGTGGGCGCGAACGCGATGGCAAGGGCCGCGGCGGTGAAGCCGATCCAGGGGGCGAGGGACGGAGGGCGCATCGAAGTCATCTCAGGTACGTGCGCCAGCGATGCCGTTGGGGCGCACCATCAGGACCGCGAAGAACAGCAGGTGGGCGTACAGCGCGCCCGCGTTGGAATCGAGCCGCTGGCCCACGAGCTGCGCCACGCCCAGCGCGATGCCGCCGACCAGCGCCCAGCGGAACGAGCCCAGGCCGCCGATGATCACGACCTCGAACGCGCCCAAGAGCCGCTCCACGCCCGAGAAGGGCGTGAACGAGGTGCGCAGCGCCAGCAGCAGCCCCGCCACCGACGCGAAGGCCAGCGACAGCCCCATCACCACCGCATACACATGGCGCGGGCGCACGCCCATCGTGCGCACGATCTCGCGGTGGTCCGAGGTGGCGCGCACCACCAGCCCGAAGCGCGAGTGCTGCAGCAGCCACTGCAGCGCACCGAAGGCCAGCACCGCGAGCACCAGCACCAGCACCGGGTACCAGCCGATGCGCAGCCCGCCGATCTCGAAGCCCGCCGTGGCCAGCGCGCCGCCGTCCAGCGCGCGCGGGTCGGCACCGAACAGCTCGACCATCAGGTTGCGCAGCACCACCGCGATGCCGAAGGTGACCAGCACCGGCGTGAGCGGATCGTCGGTGGCCACCGCGCGGTTCAGCAGCAGCCGCTGCAGCAGGTAGCCCATGCCGAAGGCCGCCAGCGCCACCGGCGCGATGAAGAAGAGCGGCGACACGCCGGGGAACTGCGTGGCCAAGAAGACCGCGAAGTACGCCGCGAGCACCACGAACTCGCCGTGCGCGAGGTTGACCATGCGCATCACGCCGAAGACCAGCGCCAGCCCGAGGCCGAAGAGCGCGTAGAGGCCGCCGAGCAGCACGCCGTTGATGAGGGTTTCGAGCCAGGCCATGGTGGGGAGGTGTTCAGTGTCCGAAGTAGGCGTTGGCGATCTGCGCGGCGCTGAAGTCCGTGGCGCGGCCCGCGAGCGTGACGCGTCCCTTGAGCAGGCAGTACACGCGCTGCGCGATGCGGCAGGCGCGCGTCACGTCCTGCTCCACCACCAGCAGCGCCGTGCCCTGTGCGCGGATGTCGCCGAAGGCGCGGTAGATCTGCTCGATGACCACCGGCGCCAGGCCCAGCGAGATTTCGTCGCACAGCATCAGGCGCGGGTTGGCCATGAGCGCGCGGCCGATGCTCACCATCTGTTGCTGCCCGCCCGACAGCTGCGTGGCCGGCCGGTGGCGAAACTCCTGCAGGATCGGGAACAGCGCGTACACCGTTGGCAGCGTCCAGTGGCCCGTGCGGCCGCACAGCGCGCCCATGCGCAGGTTTTCTTCCACGGTGAGCGAGGGGAACAGCATCCGCCCCTCGGGCACCAGCGCGATGCCGCGGCGCGCGATGCGCTCGGCCGGTTCGGCCTCGATGGCCTGACCGTCGAAGCGGATGCCGCCCCGGCTGCGCGAGCCCAGCCCGGCGATGGCGCGGATCAGCGTCGACTTGCCGGCGCCGTTGGCGCCGATGAGCGCCGTGGCCTCGCCTTCCGCCACGTCGAGCGACAGGTCGAACAGCGCCTGCAGGTCGCCGTAGTGGCTGCACAGGTCGCGCACTTCAAGCAGCGGCATGGGTGCGCTCCTGCACGGTGTCTTCGTCGCCCACGCCCATGTAGACCTCGCGCACCTCGCGGCTGGCCATGGCGGCGGCGGGTGTGTCTTCCAGCAGCTTGCGGCCGAAGTTCAGCACCATGATGCGGTCGGCCACGGCCATCAAGGCCTGCGCGATGTGCTCGATCCAGATCATCGCCACGTCCTGCTTCAGCTCGAGCACCAGCGCCACCAGCACCTGCACCTCGGCCTCGGTGAGGCCGCCGGCGATCTCGTCGAGCAGCAGCAGGTGCGGCCGCGCCGCCAGGCCCTTGGCCAGCTCGAGGCGCTTGCGGTCCAGCAGCGGCAGGCGGCCGGCCGGCACGTCGGCGCGGTCGGCCAGCCCGGTGCGTTCCAGCACGGCCCAGGCCTGGCGCGCGGCCTGCGCGCGCGGCAACCGCGCGGCGAAGGTGGCGGCGGCCAGTGCGTTCTCGTAGGCGCTCAGGTGCGCGAAGGGCTGCGGAATCTGGAAGGCGCGCGCCACGCCCAGCCGCGCCCGCGCGTCGGCGCGCAGCCCGACCAGTTCGCGGCCTTCGAGGCGGATGCTGCCGGCATCGGGCACGGCCACGCCGGTGATCAGGTTGAACAGCGAGCTCTTGCCCGCGCCGTTCGGCCCGACCACGCCCAGGCACTCGCCGCGCGCGAGCGAGAGCGCCACCTGGTCGGCCACGACGATCTCGCCGTAGCGCTTGCACAGGCCGTCGATGACGAGGCAATCGCTCATGCAGCCTTGAGCTGCGACAGCAGCTTGAGCTCGTCTTCCACCGGAATCTGCTTGGCCGTGCTGTTGTGCGTGATGACCAGCTCGTACGGGAACTTGCTGCCCGCCTTGGTCTTGCGCCACTGGCCCGCCACCATCGGCGTGACGGCCACGCTCTTGATCGGGCTGCCCTTGAAGTCGATGCGTCCCACCACCGAATCGAGCTGCAGGTTGGCCAGCGCGTCGCGCACGGCCTTCTTGTCCTTCGGGTTCGTGGCGTTCTTCAGCGCGGCAATGCCGACCTCGAACAGCGCGTGGCCGTAGCCGATGGGCTGCGTCCACTGCTTGCCGGTGGTGGCCTCCCAGTCGGCCGCCAGCGCCTTGGCGCTCTGGCCCGTGAGCGAGGACTTGAACGGGAAGTTGGGCGTCCACCAGACCTCGGTTGACATGCCGTTGCCCGCCGCGCCCAGCGACTCCACCGCGCTCGGGAACAGGAAGGACGCGGCCATGGTCACCACCTCGGGCCGGTAGCCCGCCTGCTGCGCCTGCTTCCAGAAGGTGGCGAAGTGGTTGGCGTAGGCAAAGCCCGAGACGATGTTCGCGCGCGCCGCCTTGAAGCTCGACACCTGATTGCTGAAGTCGTCGGTCGCGATCTTGAAGAAGCCGCCGTTGGTCTCCTTGTAGCCGCGCTGCTTGGCGCCGCCCGGGATGCCCGTGGCCGGATCGGCGAAGGCGTGGCCCGGGCCGTTGTCGATGTACAGCGTGCCCAGCGTGCGCTCCACCTTCAGCGGCTCCCACATGCCGAAGAAGTTCTTCAGCACGTCGTCGGCGCCCCAGAAGAAATGGAACGAGAACGGAAAACCTTTTTGCGGCGTGGAGCCGCGCCCGAAGGTGATGGCCTGCCACGGCCCCATGGTCGACACCATCGGCACGCCGTTGACGTCGCACAGCTGGCCGGCGGCCAGTGCGGCGTCGCTGTCCTGCACCAGCAGCAGGTCGACCTTCTCGCGCAGCAGCAGTTCGCTGGACATGGTGGCGCCGCGGTTGGCGTCGGACTGCGTGTCGCGCACCACGATCTCCACCTTGTAGGTCGTGCCGCCGATGGTCAGGCCGTCCTTCAGCGTGGCGCGCACGCGCTCCAGGCTCCAGGGGTCGGCCTCGCCGAAGTTGGCGCGAACGCCCGACAGCGTGGTGAGGTAGCCGATCTTGATGGTCTTCGATTGCGCATGCGCCAGCGCAGGCACGCCGGCCAGCGCGGCCGCGCCGCCGCCGATGACGAGTTGGCGGCGCGTGAGGGCGCCGGAGGCTGCGGGGAAAAGGTCGGCGGACATGGAGGTTCTCCTTGGCGGATGAAGGATGGACAGGTCCGCATCCTCTCTCTGCGCGCCGCCGCGGCGTTATCGAAAACTGGCAAAACGCGGGCCCGTGCCCGCGGATGTCATTCGGGCCGCAGGTTCACCGACTTGGCGATGGCGCGGTAGCGCTCCATGTCGGCCTGGTAGCCGCGGCGCAGTTCGGCCAGCGTCTGTTCGGGCGCCACCTTGCTGCCGCCGAGTTCCAGCGCGCGGCGCAGCTCGGGCTTGAGCATCATCTGGTTGAAGGCCGTGTGCAGCCGCTGCTGCGCGTCCTCGGGCACGCGGTGCGACACCTGGATGCCCGCCCACAGGCTGTAGACGAAGTCGTCCAGGCCCTTGCTGTTGCGGACCAGCGGAATGGCCGTGAAGCGCTCGTGCGGCGCCGAGGCCGCGATGCCCAGCGCCTTGACCTTGCCGGCGTCCAGCAGGTCGGGCACGTTGCCGGCCAGCGGCGCAAACACCAGGTCGATCTGCCCGCCCAGCAGGTCGTTCACCAGCGGCGCGAAGCCCTTGTAGGGCACGTGCAGCATCTTGGTGCCCGTCTGCTGCATGAAGCGCTCGCCCAGCAGGTGGTAGAGCGACCCGGGGCCGATGCTGCCGTAGCTCAGCTCTTTCGTGTCGGGGCGGCGCAGCAGTGCAATGAGTTCGTCGACGCTGCCCGCGCCCAGGTCCTTGCGCGCCAGCAGCACCATCGAGGTGACGGCCATCACGCCGATGGGGCGGAAGTCCTCGGCCTTGTAGCGCGCGCTGCTGAGCGTGAGCGGCGTGAGCATCAGCTCCATCGGCGACCCCACCAGCAGCGCCGAGCCGTCGGCCGGCGCGTTGGCCGCCTTCATCACGCCGAGCGAACCGCTGGCGCCGGGCACGTTGTCGACGATGGCCGGCTGGCCCAGCAGCCGCGAGAGCTCGGGCGCGGCCAGCCGCGCGTTGATGTCGGAGCCGCCGCCCGCGGGGTAGGGCACGATCAGGTTCAGGGTCTTGCCCCCCAGGCCCTGCGCCAGGGCAGGCAGGGCGATGGGGGACAGGCCGGCGGCCAGGCCGGCAGCAATCAGCGAACGTCTGCGCATGGGTTCTCTCCTCGGGTTGTGTGAGATGTGTCGGAGTACGGGAAACAGGGGGCTTGCTACTGCTGCAGCAGCGGCGACTGCATGTTCGCGAAGGGCACGGCCTGGTGCCAGCCGTGCGCCATGCGCAGCACGTCGAGGTCGGCGCCGGGGCGGCCGATGAGCTGCAGGCCCATCGGCAGGCCGCGCGTGCCCTCGGCCTGCGAGAAGCCGGCCGGGATCGCCATCGCGGGCAGCCCGGCGAGCGAGGGGCCGATGGTCACTTCCATCCAGCGGTGGTAGGTGTCCATCGCGCGGCCACCGACCTCGCGCGGCCAGTGCGTGTCGACCGGCAGCGGGAACACCTGCGCGGCCGGCAGCACCAGGAAGTCGAAGCGTTCGAAGAGCTGCAGCAGCGCGGCATGCCACTGCGTGCGCGTGACCGCGGCCTCATGCAGCGCGGCGGCGCTCAGACGCTCGCCCTGCTCGATCTCCCAGCAGGCCTCGGGCTTGAGCTGCGCGCGCGTGGCCGGGTCGGCATGCAACCCGCGCAGCGCGCCGGCGACGATGAAGCCGCGCAGGCGCAGCCAGGCGGTCCACAGGGCGTTGAAGTCGAAAGCGGGCACGGCGGGCGTGACGCTGCAGCCCAGCGAGTCGAAGTGCCGCAGCGCCGATTCGCACAGCGCCATCACGCCCGGGTCCATCGGCAGGTGGCCGCCGAGGTCGCCGAGCCACGCGATGCGCTGGCCGCGCAACTCTGCATCTAGCGGCTGCGCGAAGGCCTCGCCGTCGCCGGCCAGGCTCAGCGGCGAGCGTGCGTCGTAGCCCGCCTGCACCGACAGCAGCCAGGCCACGTCCTCGGGTGTGCGGCCCATCGGCCCTTCGCAGCCCAGCTGCTGGAAGAACAGCTCCGGCCCCGGCCCGGTGGGCACGCGGCCCAGCGACGGGCGCAGGCCGTACACATGGTTCCAGGCCGCGGGGTTGCGCAGCGAACCCATCATGTCGCTGCCGTCGGCCACCGGCAGCATGTGCAGCGCGAGCGCCACCGCGGCGCCGCCGCTGCTGCCGCCGGCTGCATGGCCGAGGTTCCAGGCGTTGCGCGTGGTGCCGAACACCGTGTTGTAGGTGTGCGAGCCCAGGCCGAACTCGGGCGTGTTGCTGCGCCCCACGAAGAGCGCGCCGGCGCGGCGCAGCCGCTCGACCATGATCGCGTCGTGCGGCGTGACCTGCTTCGCGAACACCGGGCTGCCCATCGTGGTCGGCAGGCCGGCGGTGGCGACGAAATCCTTCGGCGCCATCGGGAAGCCGTGCAGCCGGCCGACCGCGTCGCCGCGCGCCAACTGTGCATCGCAGGCATCGGCCTGGCGCAGCATCGCTTCGGGCGGTTGCAGCGACACCAGCGCGTTGACCTGCGGGTTGAAGCGCTCGATGCGCGCAAGGCAGGTCTGCATCAGTTCGCGGCACGAGAGCTCGCGGCGTTGCAGGGCGGCGGCGAGCGAACGGGCACTCGGCAGAGTTGGCAGCGTGGCGGACATATGGCGGTCAACGATAGCGACCGCCTCCGCAAGCAGGTATCAAAAAACGGCAAAACTGGCGCCTCGAAAACCGAGGGATTCCCCTCGGCCCGTGCACCGGATCAGTGCCTCGTGAGCGCCGCGCCGCGCAGCGTCTGCGAGGGCAGTTCGCCGAACTGGCGCCGGTAGTCCGTCGCGAACTGGCTCAGGTGCCAGAAGCCCCAGTGCGCCGCGATGTCCTGCACCGAACGCGACTCGGGCCGCTTGAGTGCGCGGCGCACGCCATTGAGGCGCAGCGCCCGCAGGTAGCGCGCGGGGCTCAGGCCCAGCGTTTCCTGGAAGCAGTAGTTCAGCTTGCGCTGGCTCGCGCCGATGCGGCTGCACACCTGCAGCATCGACAGCGGCTCGTCGGGCCGCGACATCATCAGCTCGCAGGCGCGGCGCACCACGCGGCGGTGCGCCTCGGTGGCGCGCAGCTCGCGCAGGTCGACGTCTTCGGGCAGGGCGTTGAGCCAGGCCAGCAGCACGTCGTCGCGCAGCTGCTCCGTGGCGACGGGGTCGTCGAGCAGGCCGGGCATCGCGTCGAGTGCGCTGAAGGCGCCGCGCAAGGTGCCGCGCAGCGACTGCATGGTGGGGTCGTCGAAGTGCAGCACCACGCGCCGTTCGAGCCAGGCCGGCGGCGCGCGGTCGTTCAGGCGTTCGGTGAGCGAATGCAGCAGCGCGTTGTCGACCACGATGCCCGTCAGCTCGAAGCCCGGCGGGCTGCACAGGTCGAGCTCGTCGCAGCGCCCGACCATCACCGATTCGGTGTCCAGCCGCTGGCCCGAGAAGCGCGCCTCGCCGTCCTGGCGGCAGGTGAGGGCGAAGCCGCAGCAGTCGGGATTCATCTCGCCGTGCTGGCGCAGCGCGCGGTTGGTGGTCTCGCGCACCAGCCGCAGGCCGGGCAGTTGCACGTGGTCGAGAAAGCCGGCGAAGCTGCCGCCCGAGAGCATGTCGCACGCCAGGTGCCAGCCGTTCTGGCCGCTGGCGTAGGCGTCGATGTCGTGCGTGGACAGGGTCCAGCGCGTCGCGACGGTGGGGGCGGGGGCAGGAAGAACGGAGGCGGTCTGGCTGGTCATGGCGGTCCGGCGAAGCGGTGGCAGGGGTGCGAAGACCCGTGCCGGAAGCAATCTCCAGACCAGATTGTTTCGTTGACAACGATCTTAAAGTGACAGGGCAAACCCCTAAGCCACCCGACCGTGGCCTATTCGAGTTCGCCGCTGGGCTCGAAGCCGGTGGTGCTGTCGAACAGCTTCTGCACGATGGTCTGCAGCACCTGGCGCTCATCTGCGGTGAGCTGCGAGAACAGGCGCTGCGCCGTGTCGTGCGCCAGTGGCACCATGTCGCGGTACAGCGCCAGGCCTTCTTCCTCGAGCGACACGATGACCTTGCGGCGGTCGTCGGCCGAGGGGTGCATGTTGGCCAGGCCCAGGTCCACCAGCCGGTGCTGCGCGCGGCTCACGCGGGCCTTGTCCATGCTCGTCTTCTGTGCGATTTCGAGCGCCGACAGTGCACCGTACTTGCCCAGCACCACGACGATGCGCCACTCCGGAATCTGCAGCGAGAAGCGGCTGGCGATCGACTGGCCCACCGTCTGGCTCACTCGGTTGGCGACCACCGAGAGCTGAAAGGGCAGGAAGGTCTCGAGGTCGAAGACCGGGGCGCTCGCGGCGCTGCTGCGTGCCTTGGGCAGGGGCTTGGCGCTGGGCCTGGAAGGGGTGCGTGAACGGGGCACGGTGAGGTCGTGGCGTGGAGGCGTCGTGAAAGAAGATCGGCGCGGACAGTATAGGAAGGCCTTTGCGCGCGACGCACGAGGCCGCGCGAGGTTTGCCAGTTTTCGATAACGCGGCAAGGGGCTCGCTCCCTATCGTGCAGGGCATGGACTACCCCGAACTCGCACTGCACATCGCCGGCCAATGGCGCACGCAGACCGCCGGCGGCCGCCGCGCGGTCGTCAATCCCGCCACCGAAGCCACCATCGCGCAGCTGCCGCTGGCCGGGCGCGACGAACTCGCCGAAGCAGCCGCGTCCGCGCGCCGCGGCTTCGTGCAGTGGCGCGCCAAGAGCGCACTCGAACGCTGCAACATCCTGCGCACCGCCGCGCAGAACATCCGCGAGCAAGCCAAGGCCATCGCGCACGTGCTCACCCTCGAGCAAGGCAAGCCGCTGGCCGAGTCGCTGCGCGAGGTCACGCTGTCGGCCGACATCATCGACTTCCAGGCGGAGGAGGCCAAGCGTTTGTACGGGCGCCTCGTGCCGCCGCGCGTCGAGGGCATCCTTTCGCAGTCGGTGATGCGCCAGCCCGTGGGGCCGGTGGCGGCCTTCACGCCGTGGAACTTTCCGGCCAACCTGCCGGCGCGCAAGCTCGCGAGCGCACTGGCCGCGGGTTGCAGCGTGGTCATCAAGCCGGCGGAAGAAACGCCGGGCACCTGCATGCTGCTGGTGCGCGCCTTTCTCGACGCGGGCGTGCCGCCCGATGCACTGAACATGGTGTGCGGCGACCCGGCCGAGGTGTCGTCCTTCCTCATCGACCATCCGGCCATCGCCAAGGTGTCGTTCACCGGTTCGGTGGCCGTGGGCAAGCTGCTGGGCGAGCAGGCGGCGCGGCATGTGAAGCGCTTCACCGGCGAACTCGGCGGCCACGCGCCGGTGATCGTCTGCGACGACGCCGACTTTCCCTTCGCGCTCAAGCAGTCGCTCGCCGCCAAGTTCCGCAACGCGGGCCAGGTGTGCGCGTCGCCGATCCGCTTCTACGTGCCGCGCGCGCGCTTCGGCGAATGGAGCGAGGCCTTCGTCCAGGCCGCGCGCGCGCTGCGCCTGGGCGACGGCACCGACCCCGCCACGCAGATGGGTCCGCTCGCGCACGTGCGCCGCATCGAGGACATGCAGCGCTTCGTCGACGACGCCGTGGAACGCGGCGCGCAACTGCTGTGCGGCGGCCACCGCGTGCAGCGCCCCGGCTTCTTCTTCGAGCCCACCGTGATCGCGAACGCACCGGCCGACAGCCGCGTGATGCGCCAGGAGCCCTTCGGCCCCATCGCCGTGCTGCAGCCCTACGACACGCTGGACGAAGCCATCGCGCAGGCCAATGCCTTGCCCTACGGCCTGGGCGCCTACGCCTTCACGCGCGACCTGCACACCGCGCACCGCCTGGGCGACGCGCTCGAGGCCGGCATGGTCGGCATCAACCACTTCGGCGTCTCGCAGCCCGAGATGCCCTTCGGCGGCTGGAAGGAAAGCGGCATCGGCCAGGAGATGGGCGCCGAGGGCCTGCTGCACTACACCGAGGTCAAGACCCTCACCGTCGGCGTGCCGTCCTGAGCACGCGCATCGAACACTTCCGGAGACCTGCATGACAACGACCGAAGCCGCCGCCGTGGCGGCGCTCAAGCAAGACAACGCCCAGTACCTGTGGCACCCCATGGCGCATCCGCAGGCCATGCTCAAGAGCAAGCCCGACATCATTGCGCGCGGCCAGGGCTGCTGGATCTGGGACGTCGACGGCCACAAGATGCTCGACGGCGTCGGCGGCCTGTGGGCCGCGAACCTGGGTCACAGCAACCAGCCGGTGCGCGACGCCATCGTCGCGCAGCTGGACGAGCTGCCCTTCTACAACGTGTTCCGCGGCACCACGCACCCGCGCGCCATCGAGCTGTCGGCGCGCCTGGTCAAGACCATGGAACCCGACGGCGTGGCCGCCGTGTTCTTCAGCAACGGCGGCTCCGATGCGGTCGAAGGCGCGCTCAAGCTCGCGCGCCAGTACTGGAAGCTCAAGGGCCAGGCCGACCGCTTCAAGTTCATCGCGCTGCGCCAGGGCTACCACGGCGTGCACTTCGGCGGCATGAGCGTGAACGGCAACCTGAATTTCCGCCGCGCCTACGAGCCGCTGCTGCCGGGGTGCTTTCACGTCGACACGCCGTGGCTGTACCGCAACCCCTACACGCAGGACCCGGAAGAACTCGGCGAGATCTGCGCCATGCAGCTGGAGCGCGAGATCCAGTTCCAGGGCCCCGACACCGTGGCCGCCTTCATCGCCGAGCCGATCCAGGGCGCGGGCGGCGTGATCGTGCCGCCGCCCAACTACTGGCCGCGCGTGCGCGAGATCTGCGACAAGTACGGCGTGCTGCTCATCGCCGACGAGGTCGTCACCGGCTTCGGCCGCGGCGGTGCGATGTTCGGCACGCGGCTGTGGAACGTGAAGGCCGACCTGTGGTGCCTGGCCAAGGGCATCTCGTCGGGCTACGTGCCGCTGGGCGCCACCGCCATCGGCAACAAGGTGGCCGAGGTCTTCCTCAACGACCCCACGGGCCAGGCCGCGGTGGGCCACGGCTACACCTACAGCGCGCACCCGGTGGCGGCCGCTGCGGCACTCGCCACGCTGGACCAGATCGAGGCGCTCGACGTGCCCGGCAACGCCGCGCGCGTGGGCGCGCATTTCCAGGCGCGCGTGCGGCCCTTCGTCGACAAGTTCAGCTTCGTCGGCGACGTGCGCGGCATGGGCCTCATGCTGGGCATCGAGATGGTGGCCGACAAGGCCACGCGCACCACGCTGCCGCGCGGCAACCCGATTGCCGCGAAGGTGGCGCAGGCAGCCTACCAGCGCGGGCTGATGGTGCGCATCTCGGGGCCGAACCTCATCCTCTCGCCGCCGCTGGTCATCACGCGCGAGGAGGTGGACTTCATGGTCGATGCGCTCGAAGGTGCGTTCGCCGACGTGGACGCGACGCTGTGAGTGCATCGCCCACGATCCTGCTGATCGGCACCGCCGACACCAAGAGCGCCGAGCTGCTGTTCATGCGCGAATGCATCGAGGCCGGCGGCGGCCGCGTCGTCGTGATGGACGTGGGCGTGCTCGACGGCGCACCCTTCACGCCCGACATTCCCAACACCGAAGTGGCCGCGGCCGCCGGCAAGACCGTGGCCGAAGTGGCGGCCAGCGGCGACGAGAACAGCGCCATGACGCTGATGGCGCGCGGCGCCGCCAGGCTCGCCGCGCGCTGGCAGGCCGAGGGCCGCATCGACGGCCTGCTCGCGCTGGGCGGCACCATGGGCACCGACCTCGCGCTCGACGTGGCGCAGGCGCTGCCGCTGGGCGTGCCGAAGGTGCTGGTGTCGACCATCGCCTACTCGCACCTGCTGCCGCCCGAGCGCATTCCGCCCGACCTCATCATGGTGCTGTGGGCCGGCGGGCTCTACGGCCTCAACAGCCTGTGCCGCTCGGCCTTGAGCCAGGCCGCGGGCGCGGTGCTCGGCGCCTGCCGCCAGGCCTGCGTGCCGGCCTTCCAGAAACCGCTGGTGGGCATGACCTCGCTGGGCTCCAGCGCGCTCACCTACATGAAGACGCTCAAGCCCGCGCTCGAAGCGCGCGGCTACGAGGTCGCCGTGTTCCACACCACCGGCATGGGCGGTCGTGCCTTCGAGGCACTGGCCGCCGAAGGCCGCTTCTGCGCGGTGATGGATTTCAGCCTGCAGGAGCTGGCCAACCAGCTCGGCGGCTCGTGCGTGACGGCCGGGCCCGACCGGCTGCTCGGCGCCGGCCGCGCGGGCACGCCGCAGATCGTCGCGCCCGGTGCCATCGACATGCTCGACTACCCGGCCTGGCAGTCCACGCCCGAAGGCCTGGAAGGCCGGCCCACGCACATCCACAACCGGCTGCTGGCTTCGGCACTGAGCGCGCCCGCGTTCCGCCGCGATGTGGCGAGCGAGATCGCACGCCGTCTCGCGCGCGCCGAGGGTGCCACCTGCCTGCTGATGCCGCTGCAAGGCATCGAAGGCTGGGATCGCCCGGGCGAGCCGCTGCACGACCCCGAAGGCCTCGCGGCCTTCACCGAAGCGCTGCGCGGCAGCGTGGACCCGGCGCGGCTCGTCGAGCTCGACGCACACATCAACGACGGCGCCTTCTGCGACGCCGCACTGCGCGTGTTCGATGCCTGGGTGGCCGACGGCACCGTGCCCGCTGGGAGCCGCGCATGAGCCCCGCCGCACAAGCCCTCGTGCTCGACTTCGGCGGCGTCATCAGCCGCACGCTGTTCGAGACCCACGCCCTCACCGAAGAGGCGCTGTCGCTGCCGCGCGGCACGCTCACCTGGCGCGGCCCTTTCGACCTCGCGAGCGATCCGCTGTGGCGCGACATGCAGGCCGACAAGCTCTCGGAGCGCGACTACTGGATGGCGCGCACCCGCGAAGTGGGCGCGTTGGTCGGCGAACGCTGGGACCGCATGGAGACCTTCGTGCAGCGCGCGCGTGGCGCCGACCCCGAGGCCGCGATCCGCCCCGAGGCCCTCGCGGCCATCGAGGCGGCGCGGCGTGCCGGCTGCCGGCTCGCGATTTTGTCGAACGAGCTCGACCTGTTCTACGGCGCGGGCTTTCGTCAGCGCCTGCCCTTCATGAGCGTCTTCGACGTGGTGGTGGACGCCACGCACACCGGCATCCTCAAGCCCGATGCGCGCGCCTACCAGCAATGCCTGGACCAGCTCGGCCTGCCCGCCGACGCCTGCGTGTTCGTCGACGACCAGCTGCGCAACATCGCTGGCGCGCAGCGCGTGGGCCTGCGCACTGTGCACTTCGACGTGATGCATCCGGGCGCGAGCTACGCGCAGGCGCTCTCGATGCTGGGCGTTTCTCCTTCTTCTTCCCTTTGACCGAGTTTGCGATGACCCCGACCTTCGAACCCACCGTGCCGCGCGAGCGCGTGCAGGCCCTGATGCAGGCCGAACAGGCGCGCTATGCGCGCACCCACGCGCGCAGCGGCGAACGATTTGCGCAGGGCCAGCAGGCCTGGCTCTACGGCGCGCCTTCGCACTGGATGCGCCGCTGGATCGGCGGCTGGCCGCTGTACGTGCAGGACGCGCAGCTGCCCTACGGTGCGCGCTTCGTCGACGTGGACGGCAACGGCTATGCCGACTTCTGCCTGGGCGACACCGGCGGCATGTGCGGCCACGGCCACCCGGCGGTGGTCGAGGCGCTGACGCGGCAGGCGCGCGTGGGCAGCTCGCTGATGCTGCCGACCGACGACGCGGCCTGGGTCGGCGAAGAGCTGTCGCGCCGCTTCGGCCTGCCGTACTGGAACCTCACGACCTCGGCCTCGGACGCCAACCGCGCCTGCATCCGCCTGGCGCGCATGGTCACCGGCCGGCCGCGCGTGCTGGTGTTCTCGGGCTGCTACCACGGCTCGGTGGAAGAGGCGCATGTGGAGCTGCGCGACGGCGCCGTCGCGATGCGCAACGACATCCACCCCAACGGCTTTCCGCACGACCAGCTGTCGGCCGTGGTCGAGTTCAACGACGTGCCCGCGCTGGAGCGCGCGCTGCGCGCCGGCGACGTGGCCTGCGTGCTGGCCGAGCCGGCCATGACCAACTACGGAATGATCGCGCCCGCGCCCGGCTTTCACGACGCGCTGCGCCGCCTCACGCGCGAGACCGGCACGCTGCTGGTCATCGACGAGACGCACACCATCTCGAGTGGCCCCGGCGGCTACACGCGACAGCACGGGCTCGATCCCGATATGTTCGTGATCGGCAAGGCCATCGCCGGCGGCATTCCCGCCGCCGCCTTCGGGCTGAGCGCCGAGACCGCCGAGCGCGTCTGGCAGGTGCTGCCCAAGCTGCACCCCACGAAGCGCCAGTCGGCGCACGCCGGCTTCGGCGGCACGCTGGCGGGCAACGCGCTCACCGTGGCCGTGATGCGTGCGGTGCTCTCGCAGGTGCTCACGCCCGAGGCCTTCGATCGCATGCTGGTGCTCGCGCAGCGCCTGGCCGAAGGCGTCAACGCCAGCATCGCCGCCGCAGGATTGCCGTGGCATGCGACGCAGGTCGGCGCGCGCGTGGAGACGCTCTTCTGTGCCGACGCGCCGCGCAACGCGAGCGACGTGCGCCGCACGCGCGACGGCGAACTCGAGGCGCTGCTGCACCTGTACATGATGAACCGCGGCGTGCTCATCACGCCCTTCCACAACATGATGCTGTGCTGCCCCGGCACCACCGAGCGCGAGGTCGACGAGCACAACGCGGCCTTCGCCGAGTTCGTGCGGGAGTGCAAGGGATGAGCACGCCCGATCTCTTCGGCCTGCAGGGAAAGGTCGCGCTGATCACCGGTGGCGGGCGCGGCATCGGCGCGGCCATCGCGCAGGTGTTCGCCGAAGCCGGTGCCTCGGTGCTCATCGCCAACCGCACCGGCAGTGCGGGCGAGGCGGTGGCGGCTGAATTGCGTGCGCGTGGATTCGCGGCGCAGACGCTGGCCTGCGACATCGGCCGGCGCGACGAGGCCGAGCGCGCGGTGGCCGAGGCCGTGCGCGTGTTCGGTGCGCTCGACATCGTGGTCCACAACGCGGCCGTCAACCCGTGGGCCGCCATCGACGCGATGACCGACGAGCAGTTGGAGCACACGCTGGCCGTCAACCTCAAGGCCTGCTTCTGGCTCACGCAGGCCGCTGTGCCGCACCTGCGCGCGCGTGGCGGCGGGCGACTGCTCGTCACCTCGTCGGTGACCGGGCCGCGCGTGGCCATGCCGGGCAGCGCGCACTACGCGGCCAGCAAGGCCGGCGTGAACGGTTTCATCCGCACCGCAGCGCTGGAGTACGCGCGCGAGGGCATCACCGTGAACGGCGTGGAGCCGGGCTACATCGCCAAGCAGGGCGGCTCGCTGCTGTCCGACCCGGCCAAGGCCGCGCGCATCGCGCGCCACATTCCGGCCGGCGAACTGGGGCGGCCCGAGGACATCGCCTACGCGATGCGCTTCCTGGCGAGCCCGGCGGCGCGCTACATCACGGGGCAGACGATCGTGGTCGATGGCGGCTCGACGCTGCCTGAAAGCCCGTTCTTCGCGGAGGCATCGGAATGAACGCGCGCCTGCACGGCAAGGCCTGCCTCGTGGTCGGCGCTGCGACCGGCATCGGCGCCGCCGTGGCCGCACGCTTCGCGGCCGAGGGCGCGCGCGTCGCGGTGGCCGGCTGGCCGCGCCCGCAACCGGTGGGCGAGGGCCCGGCCTTCGAGTGCGACGTGACCGACGACGCGGCGGTGCGCGCCACCGTGGCCGCGGTGCAGGCCGCGTTCGGACGCATCGACGTGCTGGTGAACTGCGCCGGCATCGTGCAGAGCGACGACGCGGCCGACATCGACGACGGCGATTGGCAGCGGCTGCACGAGGTCAACCTCGGCGGCACCATGCGCTGCCAGCGCGCCGTGCTGCCCGGCATGGTCGCGCAGGGTGGTGGCGCCATCGTCAACGTCGCCTCGGTCGCGGCGTTCAACGCAGGCGCCGGCATGGCGAGCTATGCGTCCAGCAAGGCCGGCGTGGTCGCGCTCACGCGCTCGGCCGCGCAGGCTTACGGCCCGCAGGGCGTGCGCGTGAACGCGCTGTGCCCCGGCTGGGTCGACACGCCCATGAGCCGCCAGGAGATGCGCGACCTGGCCGCCGAACGCGGCATCGACGAAGACGCCGCGCGCGCGCAGACGGTGGCGCGCATCGCGCTGGGCCGCATGGCCACGCCCGAGGAGATGGCCGCCGTGTGCCTGTTCCTGGCCAGCGACGAAGCCTCGTTCGTGACCGGCGCGGCGCTGGTGGCCGACGGCGGGGCGCGGGTGCCGGCGGCTGCGCGCGCCGTGTAAGCGCCCAGAGACGCCACGCCCGCCCGGGCGTATGCTTGCGCGCCGCGGAGGGTTTTCAAAGATGCTTCCCATCGTCGTTGCGCTCATGGCAACCGTCATCCTGCTGGTCTGGATGGGGTTCTTCATGATGGGCTCGCTGCCCCTGCTCGTGCTCTCGCACGACACCCCGCTGGATTCGCGCTTCATCCGCGGCCTGTTCAACGTCTACTACGTGGCCGTGGTGCTCACCGCGAGCGCGGCGGCGCTCAGCTATGCGTGGTGCGGCAAGCCCTTCTTCGCAGTCGGCATGGCCTTCATCGCCGGCCTGGCCTTCGCGCTGCGCCGCTGGCTCATCATTCCGCGCATGGACCTGCTGCGCCACACGATCCCGGCGACGGACACGTCGATCGTGCAGTTCCGAAAACTCCACATCGCGGGCATGGTGCTCAACGTGATGCAGCTGGGCACGGTGGCCTGGGCGCTCACGCAGCTGGGGCTGTGAGCAGAGCCGGTCTCGGTCTCTATCGCAGGAACCGCCCTTCCTTCGTCACCCGCACCATCTCGATGAAGCGCGAGCCCGTGTTGCTCGCACCCGTGAAGTCGATCTCCATGTTGCCGATGCGCAGCTTCATCGCCTTCAGCGTGGCGTGCAGCTTGGCGCGCGTGAGGTCGCGGCCGGTGCGGCGCAGGGCCTCGATCATCACGAGCGCGTTCACATAGCCTTCGTAGCTGAGGTAGCCGATGTCGACCTTGGCGCGCTCGGCCAGCTGGCGGAACTCGCGCGCGGTGGCGTCGACTTCGCTCCAGGGGTAGGGCACGATCTGCGAGATGGCCAGGCCGCTGGTCTTGTCGCCGACGAGCTTGGCGGTGACGTCGCCCGGCACGATCGACATGCCGTAGAACATCTGGCGACCGCCGGCGGTCCAGGCGCTCTTCATGACCTCGCCGCCGATGCCGCCACCCAGATACATGAGCACGGCCTGCGCCTGGCTGTCGGCCAGCGCCTTGCCCGCGGCCTCGTTGGTCGTGCCGTCGCCCTTCACGGGCACCGCCGCCACGGGTTTGAGCTTGAGCGTGTCGAGCGCCGCTTCGACCAGCCGCGCCACTTCGGCGCCGCCGGGGTTGTCCAGGTAGGCCACGGCGATGCGCGAGACGCCGATGGTGCTCAGGTGCTGCACCAGCGCCTGCGCCTCGCGCGCGAAGGTGGCGCGCACGAAGTAGCCTGCGCCGGCGACCTTCTCGCGCGCCGAGTCCGACACCGCGTAGCCGCCCACCATCGGCGCGCCGCTCTGGCCCAGCACCTTGGCCGCGGCGGCCGTGGTGCCCGAGCCCACGCAGCCGAAGAAGGCGAAGGCGCGGTGTTCGGCGAGCAGCTTCTCGTAGTTGGCGACGGCCTTCTCGGGCTTGAGCTCGTCGTCGAGCGAGACCAGCTTGAGCTTGCGGCCCGCGAGCCCGCCCTGCGCATTGACTGCGTCGAAGGCCAGCCCGGCGCCGGCCATCACGACCTTGATCGGCACGCCCAGCGGGCCGCTCAGGATGCCGGTGTGGCCGAGGACGATCTCGCCTTCGCTGACGCCGTTCTCGGCGGCCAGGGCGGTGTAAGGCAAGGAAAGGAGGGGGCCGAGTCCGGCCGTCGCCGCGGCCGAGGCGGCGAGAAAACGTCTGCGATGCATGGAACCGATTCCGCTTTTAGATACAACTGATAACAATTGAAAGCGAAAGCGAGTCCCCGCGCCGCCGGGGTTTACCCCCTGTGTTGCGCCGTGTCCTCGCCGGGCGGCTCGCGCAGCTGCCAGGCCGCGCAGACGGCCAGCGCGCACAGGCCGGCCAGCATGAGGAACACCTCGTCGAAGGCGGCCAGCCGCGCCGCGGTGCTCACCGGGTTGGCGAGCGAGTCGCCGTGCGCCGCCAGGCGCCATTCGAGAATGATGGCGCACAGGCTCACGCCCACGGCGCCGCCGAGCATGCGCACGAAGCTGATCGCGCTCGCGCCCTGCGGAATGAGCGGCTTGGCCAGCGGGCGCATCGACCCGAGGTTGAGCGAGGGCAGGATGAAGCCCAGCCCGATGCGCCCGACGATCGCGAACACCACCAGCAGCCACAGCGGGCTGTCCAGCCGCAGCACGGCCATGAGCGCGAACGACACCGCCAGCAGCGCCAGGCCGATGCTCACCAGCAGCCAGGTCGGCTGCTTGTCGGCCAGCCGGCCTACGCCCGCGATGGTGAAGGCCAGCACGATGCCGGCCGGCAGCAGGGTGGTGCCCACGTGCGAGGCCGACAGGTGCAGCCCCACCTGCATGTACACCGGCAGCAGGTAGGTCGAGCCGAACAGCGCGGTGCCGTAGATGAAGGCGACCAGGCTGCCCATGGCGAACTGGCGGTAGCGAAAGAGCGCGAGGTTCATGAGCGGCGCGCCGCCCGAGGCCATGAGCCGGCGCTGCCACCACACGAAGGCGGCGAAGGCCACGAGCGCGCCGGCCAGCAGCAGCGCGGCCTGCAGCGGCGAATCGCCGCGCAGCTCGACCAGCCCGTTCAGCAGGCACAGCGTGCCCACGGTGCCCAGCGCCAGGCCGCGCGCATCGAGCCCGCTGCCGCGCGTCGCGGCCACCCCGCCGGGCGCGGTCTTGGGCACGAACCTGTAGGCCAGCCAGATCGAGGCCAGGCAGAAGGGCACCACCATGAAGAAGATCGAGCGCCAGCCGAACAGGTCGACCAGCACGCCGCCGATGCTCGGCCCGATGGCCGGCGCCAGCACCACGCCCATGCCGAAGATGCCGCTGGCGCGACCCTGCTCGTGCGGCTCGAAGGCGCGCAGGATGATGATGGCCGGAATGGGCTGCACCACGCCCGCGGCCAGCCCCTCGGCCACGCGCGCCAGCAGCACCAGCGGGTAGTGGTTGGCCACGCCGCCCACGACGCCGCCGGCCAGCAGCAGGAGCATGGTGCCGACGTAGGTGCGCCGGTAGCCGTAGCGCGACAGCAGCCAGGGCGTGGTGAGCATCGACACCGTCATCGCCACCATGAAGCCCGAGCTGACCCACTGCGCGCGCTCCTGGCCCAGCGCGAAGTGGTGGCTCATGTCGGGGATCGCCACGTTGACGATGGTCGAGGACATGATGGACGCCATCGTCCCCACCATGACCGACAGCAGCAGGTACCAGCGGTAGCGCTCGCCGTAGCGGGCGCGCAGGGCGCCCATGGAGGGCGGCGTGTCAGGGGTTTGTGGGGAGGTCATGGGGCGGCGCAGGGACGGTCGCGGGTCCGTCGTCCTACAAGCATATCGGTGTTTGCGCGGCCGACGCCGCGCGCGCGGGTCGCACAATGCGGCGGCTGTCCCCTGTGCGTCAAGTCTCCAAAGAACAAGCCATGCATCCATCGACCCCCGACTCCGTCCACGACCCGGCCGTGCCCGATGCGGCCCCCACGCTCGCGGCCGAACTCGCCGCGCCCACCGTCAGCCGCGCCTACCGCTGCCAGTGCGGGCGCCCCGTGTTCCTGCGCAACAGCGAATGCCTGGCCTGCCACACGCCGCTGGGCTACGTGATCGACCGGCTCGGCGTGGTGCCGCTGGCGCCGGCCGAAGGCGAGGGCGCGCTGCCCGACACCTTCACCGTCTTCGGCGACCCGCACGGCGCCACCTACCGCCGCTGCGCCAACCTCATGACGCCGGCCGCCTGCAACTGGATGGTGGCGCAGCCGCGCGAGGGCGAAACCATTCCCGCCGACACGCAGGGCCTGGCGCCCGGCTACTGCCTGGCCTGCAGCGTCACGCGCACCATCCCCGACCTGTCGGTGGAGGCCAACGGCGAACTCTGGCGCAAGCTCGAGATGCCCAAGCGCCGCCTGATCTCGCAGCTGCTCGCGCTCGGCCTGCCGGTGGTGAGCCGCCATGCCGACCCGGTGCACGGGCTGGCCTTCGATTTCCTCAGCAACATGCCGGGCGCCCCGCACGTGATGACGGGCCACGAGCACGGCCTGATCACGCTCAACGCCGAGGAGGCCGAAGACGCCGTGCGCGAGCGCATCCGCGCCGAGATGCACGAGCCCTACCGCACGCTGCTGGGGCACTTTCGCCACGAGATCGGCCACTACTACTGGGACCTGCTGGTGCTGCCCACGCGCTGGATCGACGACTACCGCGTGCTCTTCGGCGACGAGCGCGCCGACTACGGCGCCGCGCTGCAGCAGCACTACGAACAGGGCCCGCCGCCCGACTGGGCGCAGCGCTTCGTCAGCAGCTACGCGAGCATGCACCCGTGGGAAGACTGGGCCGAGACCTGGGCCCATTACCTGCACATGGCCGACACGGCGGACACGGCGATGAGCTTCGGCATCGACGCGAGCAACGTGGAACTGCAGAGCGATTTGTTCACCGCAGCCGACCTGTGGCAGCCCGAGCATCCCGACGCCGCGAAATTCCTGGACTTCATCAACGGCTGGGTGCTGCTGACCAGCATGCTCAACGAGCTGTCGCGCAGCATGGGCCAGCCCGACTACTACCCCTTCGTGCTGCCGCGCGCGGCGGTGGGCAAGCTGCAGTTCATCCACGGCGTGGTCACCGCGCAGCGCAGCGGCACGGCGCCGACGATGGTGACGGCGGGGGATGTGGCGGAAGCCGCGACGGAAGCTGCCGAGCCTGCACAGGGGCAGACCCAATCGCAGTCGCAGGGCGACGTCGCTCAGTCCTGAAGTGGCGGCTTTCCTGCGGCGCAGCGCGCGCAGATGCAGGCCTGGCCGCGCAGCGCCGGCGGCAGCGTGTCGAGCGGGGCCAGCGAGAAATCGGCGGCCATGCACCAGCAGGGCGGCTGCGCCTGCCCGGTCTCGCGCTCGACCTCCATCGCGCAGCGGTTCGCCTCGCCGCACAGCGGACAGCGCGCGGTGTCGATGACCACCGTCATGCGAGCGCGAAGGCCGGCAGCTTCTTCGGCACCGCCACGTTGCGCAGCGTCGCGTACACCGGCAGGCCGTCGCGGTAGGCGGGGTAGTCCTCGCCCGCGATCAGCGGCAGCAGGTAGCGGCGGCACTTCTCGGTGATGCCGTAGCCGTCGTCCGAAATGAAATCGCGCGGCATCGGCTTCTCGACATTGGCCACCGCTTCGAGCGGCGCCGCGCCCAGCGTGTAGGCATAGGGCACATCGCTCGTGCGCTCGATGGTCGGCATCACCGCGTTGCGGCCTTCGAGCGCCAGCTCGACCGCGCGCTGGCCCAGCTCGTAGGCCTGCTTCACGTCGGTGGCCGAGGCGATGTGGCGCGCCGCGCGCTGCAGGTAGTCGGCGACTGCCCAGTGGAACTTGTGGCCCAGCGCCTCCTTCACCATCTGCGCCACCACCGGCGCCGCGCCGCCCAGCTGCGCATGGCCGAAGGCATCGCGCGCGCCCTGCTCGGCCAGGAAGGTGCCGTCGGGGTGGTGGCAGCCCTCGGACACCACCACCGAGCAGTAGCCGTGCTGCTGCACCATGGCATCGACGCGCGCCAGGAAGCGGGCCGCATCGAACTCGATCTCGGGGAACAGCACCACCACCGGAATGCCATGGTCGGCCACCAGCCCGCCAGCCGCGGCGATCCAGCCCGCGTGGCGGCCCATCACCTCGAGCACGAACACCTTGGTGGAGGTGGCGGCCATCGAGCGCACGTCGAACGAGGCTTCGAGCGTGGACACCGCCACGTACTTCGCGACCGAGCCGAAGCCCGGGCAGCAGTCGGTCAGCGGCAGGTCGTTGTCGATGGTCTTGGGCACGTGGATGGCCTGCAGCGGGTAGCCCATCGACTGCGACAGCTGGCTCACCTTGAAGCAGGTGTCGGCCGAGTCGCCACCGCCGTTGTAGAAGAAGTAGCCGATGCCGTGCGCCTTGAAAACCTCGATCAGGCGCTCGTATTCACGCCGATTCTTCTCGAGCGACTTGAGCTTGTAGCGGCACGAGCCGAACGCGCCCGAGGGCGTGCTGCGCAGCGCCGCAATCGCCTCGGCCGGCTCCGCGCTGGTGTCGATCAGGTCCTCGGTGAGCGCGCCGAGGATGCCGTTGCGTCCGGCATAGAGCGTGCCGATGCGGTCCGGGTGCTGGCGCGCCGTCTCGATCACGCCGCAGGCCGAGGCGTTGATGACCGAGGTGACGCCGCCCGACTGGGCGTAGAAGGCGTTGAGGATGGGCATGCGCGGCATTCTCCCGCAGCCCTTTCCATGGCGCCAGTGGTGCCAAATGCGGGGCGCTTCAGCGCCCGCCGAGGCCCATCGCGCGCGTGATCACCTCTTTCATGATCTCGTTGGTGCCGCCGTAGATGCGCTGCACGCGCGCGTCGGCATACGCGCGGGTGATCGGGTACTCCCACATGAAGCCGTAGCCGCCGTGCAGCTGCACGCACTCGTCCATCACCTTGCACTGCAGGTCGCTGGTCCAGTACTTGGCCATGCTCGCGGTGGCGGTGTCGAGCTTCTCGGCCATCAAGAGCTCGATGCACTTGTCGACGAACACCTGCGCCACCTGCACCTCGGTCTGCAGCTCGGCCAGCGTGTAGCGCGTGTTCTGGTAGTTGCCCACGGGCTGGCCGAACACCTTGCGCTCCTTCACGTAGGCCACGGTGTGGTCGATGGCCGCTTGCGACGCGGCCACCGCGCTGATCGCGATCTGCAGCCGCTCCCAGGGCAGCTGCTCCATCAGACAGACGAAGCCGCGGTTGACCTCGCCCAGCAGCGCCTCGGCGGGCAGGCGCACGTCGTTGAAGAACAACTCGGAGGTGTCCTGTGCCTTCAGGCCCAGCTTCTTCAGACGCTTGCCCTTCTCGAAGCCCGGCATGCCGCGCTCGACGAGGAACAGGCTCGTGCCCTTCGCGCCCGCGGCCGGGTCGGTCTTGGCGACCACGATCACCAGGTCGGCATGCCAGCCGTTGGTGATGAAGGTCTTGCTGCCGTTGAGCAGGTAGCTGCCGTCGGCCTGGCGGATGGCGCTGGTCTTCACGGCCTGCAGGTCGCTGCCCGCGCCGGGCTCGCTCATGGCGATGGCGCCGACCATCTCGCCGCTGGCGAGCTTGGGCAGGTAGTGCTGCTTCTGCGCCTCGGTGCCGTAGCGCAGGATGTACGGTGCCACGATCTCGTTGTGCAGGCCGAAGCCGATGCCCGTGAAGCCGCGCGCCCACAGCTCCTCGAACTGGATCACCGAATAGAGCAGGTCGGCGCCCGCGCCGCCGTAGGTGTCGGGCAGCGCCATGCACAGGAAGCCGTTCTCGCCGGCCTTGGACCAGACGGCGCGGTCCACATAGCCCTGCTCTTCCCAGTCGTCGTGGAAGGGCGCGATCTCCTTGTCCATGAAGCGGCGGAAGCTGTCGCGGAAGGCCTCGTGGTCGGCGGTGAAGAGGGTGCGTTCGATGGTCATGGGGACGTCAGCGGGTTTCGAAAACAGGAGGGCGCTTCTGCAGGAAGGCGCTCACGCCTTCACGGAAGCTGGGGCGGTCGATGAGCGCGCGCTGGCGCTCGCTCTCATAGTGCAGTTGTTCTTTCAGCGTGTGGTGCTCCGAGGCCTCGAAGGCCTCGCGCGCTTCGAGCACCGCATGCGCCGGCAGGCGCGCCAGGCGCTGCGCGATGGCGCGGGCCTCGTCCATCAGTTGCTCGTCGTCGGCGCAAGCCCAGATCAGGCCCCACTGCACGGCGCGCCCGGCGCTCAGGCGCTCGTCGAGCAGCGCCATGCCCATCGCGCGCGCCCGGCCGGCGCGGCGCGGGATGGCCCAGGTGCAGCCCAGGTCGGGCACGATGCCGAGCTTGGGCAGGAAGGGCAGGTAGAAGTAGGCGCTGCGCGCCGCGATGGTCACGTCGGCCGCGAGTGCCAGGCCCACGCCCGCACCGGCCGCCGGGCCGTTGACTGCGGCCACCACCGGCACCGGCAGCGTGCGCAGTGTCTCGATGAGCGGGTTGCTGAGCTTCTGCATCCACTCGGCGGTCTGGTCGCCGAGCGTCTGGCCGGGCTCGCCGGGCGGCGCCATCGCGCTCAGGTCGGCACCCACGCAGAAGGCCTTGCCGGCGCCCGTGAGGATCACGGCACGCACCGTGCGGTCGTCGCGGATGCGCTCGAGCGCGTCGCGCAGTTCGACCTGCAGGTCTTTCGCGATCGGGTTCAGCTTGTGCGGCAGGTTCAGCGTGAGCGTGGCGATGCCGTCGGCCTGCTCGCACAGCACGCAGGGTTGGGGTGTGGGTTGCAGCGCGGTCATGCGAGCGCTCCGCCAAAAGTGGTGGTCATGGGCGTGTCCCTTTCAAGGCCAAGAAGGAAAACGGACGCCCAAAGCAAAAAGCCGCCTGTCGTCACGGCGGCGCGCGGTGCTGCTCCCTGCGGGGGCGGTCCATGGCATCGAGGTTCGATGCCATGGCGCCCGCGGTCAAGCCGGGGACAACCCGTGCAGCGCCAGTCGCCAAGGCGACCGCACGCGAGCCTGTGCGCGCGAGGCCGGGTTCGGCAGCGCGGCGGGCTGCGCGTCCGACACCGAGATGCACGACGACTCCAGCGCCGACACCAGCACGCGCCGGTGCTCGGTGCTCTCGAAGCGCTCGCCCGGCCCGAGCACGATGTCGCGCGGGTCGCGGTCGAGCGTGATCCACACCGCGCCGCTGCGGCACTCGATGCCCACGCCCGCGCCGTCGGGCACGGCGAAGACGGCGCGGCTGGGCAGGCTCACGTGGAAGCGCGAGCTCGACGAGGAGAAAAAGGTGGAAGGGGACCGGTCGGTGGTGCTCATGGGAACCTCCATTGCATTCGTGATACGAATGAATATAGTGAGCCGAACCCTCTCTTACACGCGGTCATTCGGAACTCGTTGCATGCCTCCAGAGAATGCGAAAACCCCTGCCGGCGAGCTCCCGCCGCTCGAACTGCTGCGCAGCTTCGAGGCCGCCGCGCGCCGGCTCAGCTTCACGCTGGCGGCGGGCGAGCTGCACCTCACGCAGTCGGCCGTGAGCCGGCAGATCCAGCAGCTCGAAGCCAGCCTGGGCGTGCTGCTGTTCGAGCGCCGCCACCGTGCGCTCGCGCTCACCGAGGCCGGCGGCGTGCTGCAGCGCGCCGTCACCGACAGCCTGGAGCGCCTGCGCGACGCCACTGCGCGCGTGCGCGCCAGCGCCGCGCCGCGGCAGGTGTCGATCACCACCACACCGGGCTTCGCGTCGCTGTGGCTCATTCCGAAACTGGCGCGCTTCACCAGCACGCATCCGCAGGTCGACGTGCGTGTGTCGGCCACGCTCGACGTGCTCGACCTGGACGTGAGCCGGCTGGACCTTGCGGTGCGCTTCGTGCCCATCGGCCGCGGCGTGGGCCCGGCGCTGTTCGAGGAGTCGGTGATCCCGCTGTGCGCGCCGCAGGTGGCCGCGTCGCTGCGCGAGCTGTCCGATTTTTCCAAGCTCACGCTGCTGACCATCGAATACCCGGACCACAGCGAAGCCCCGACCGCCGACTGGGAGCCGTGGCTCAAGGTGATGGTGCTGGAAGACCTGCGCATGAAGAGCACGCTGCGCTTCTCGCAGTACGCCGATGCGGTGGCCGCCGCGGTGGCGGGGCAGGGCGTGGTCATCGGGCGCCTGCCGCTGCTGCGCGAACTGGTGCGCGACGGCCGGCTCGTGGCGCCGCTCGGCCAGGGCGTGGCATCGCACCGCGGCTACTTCATCGAGATGTCGCGGCGCGCCGCGGGCAACCGCGACGCGCAGGACTTCGCGCAATGGCTGCGCGACGAAGCGGAGGCCGCGCAGCGGAGCTGACTCAACCTGGCAGCAGCACCTTGTTGACGACGTGGATCACGCCGTTCGACTGGTAGACATTGGCGATCGTCACCGCCGCCGTGCCGCCCTTGGCGTCGGTCACCCACACCGTGCCGCCGCTCATCGTCGCCGTGAGCGTGCCGCCGCTGGCGGTCTTGAGCATCGCCTTGCCGCCGCCCGCGTTGATCGCGCTCGTCAGCGCCGCGCTGTCCATGCGCCCGGGCACCACGTGGTAGGTCAGCACCTTGGTGAGCGTGGCCTTGTTCTCGGGCTTGAGCAGCGTGTCGACCGTGCCGGCCGGCAGCGCCGCGAACGAGGCGTTGGTGGGCGCGAACACCGTGAACGGGCCCGGGCTCTTGAGCGTGGCCACGAGGTCGGCCGCCTTCACCGCGGCGACCAGCGTCGTGTGGTCCTTCGAATTCACCGCGTTGTCGACGATGTCCTTCGTCGGGTACATCGGCGCGCCGCCGACCATGGGGGTGGCGGCACTGCTGCTGGCGTTGCTCATGCCACTGCCGGCGCACGCGCCGAGCAGGACCGACACGCCGAGGGCGATCACGAGTTTTTTCATGGATGTCTCCTGGAAGGAAAGGCTCTGTGGAAACCGCCAACAGCTCGGAGGCGCGGTGCGCTTGAGATGCCATACGGCGCGATGCGCGAAGCGGATTCAACGCGCGCGTTCGTGTCAGCTTTGCGCCACAGCACTGCGCGCCCCGCTTGCGTGCGGCGCGAGCCCTCGCCAGAATCCGCCCTTCCTTTTTCAGCGACCGTTTTTCCAGACACCGCGCACGGCGACGATCAACCTCCCGGGCGAGAACACCATTCAATGAACCGTTCACTGAACACCTGACGCACACCGACCGCCCCGGCCGGATGTGCACCTTCGCATCCGCCGCGGCCGAATCGACAAGGGCCCCGCGCGCAACTGCATTCGCCGGGGCCTTTTTGTTTTTTCGGAGTGTGTGCACATGAGTGCTCAACGAAAGGCCCGCGACGACGACAAGCGTCTGGGCCGGTTCTACTTTGCGGTGCCCGCGTCGGCACCGCGCAATCCCGTGGTGGCCGCGATGGCGCGCCGCGAATCCAGCCAGGGCGCGGGCCGCCACCTGCGCACCCACCGCGCCGAGCGGCGCGCGCAGAAGGTGGCGCTGCAGAAGGCCGCGCGCGATTTCGGGCGGAGGGCCGACGATGCGTGACGACATGGACAAGGTGATCGTCGAGCGTCCGCGCGGCGGCTGGCGCGTGCAGGGCGATGGCCGCCCGTGGCGCAACAGCCCCGAGCGCGGTTCGCACCTGGGCATGAAGCGCGGCCTGCAGCATCCGAAGTGGCTGAGCGAAAACCTCCAGCCGCTCAAGCGCTGGCTGCACAAGCAGGTGCACCGGCCGTGGGACAAGGTGTACGCCGAGCTGTGCAGCGGCATCGATCGCCGCAGCACGGTGCAGGCGCACATCTTCCTGCACGTCGACGACTTCGTGGCGCGCGACGCGGTGCTGTGCGACGGCGAAGTGCGGGTGCGGCCCTACCGCTGGGGAACCCGCGACGGCGTGCCGCTGCACGAAGCGCCGGGCGTCGAGCTGTTCGTGCACCCGGTCACCGGCATCCTGCTGCCGAACCGGCGCCTGCGCGAGGCGCGCGCGGCGCGCCGTGTGGACCGGGCCGCGCGGCGCGGCGACACGCCTTACGCGGTCTACCACGTGATCGACGAGACCACGCAGTGGCACTGCGTCGAGGGCTGCTGGTTCGAGGTCGTGCTGGCGAAGTTTCCCGAGCGCGCAGGCATGGCACAGCCGGAGCCCAGGTGCTACGACGTGCTGCGCCGCTGCATGGTCACGCGCTGCGGCGCGGCGCGACGTTCAGCGCCGGGCCTGCCCACGCACTTCGACATGTATGGGCGTCACGATGTCTATGCCGTCGCCAAGCGCCAGTTGAGCCGGCGCGAGGTGCGGGCGCGGTTGGGGGATGCGGTGTGAGGCCGCGTGTCGGCGATCAGGGCGTGGGACGCACTGGCACCTTCGCCCGCGGCAGCAGCCAAAACGCCAGCGTCCCCGCCGCCAGCATCCCGCTCACCGTGAGGAACACCGCGCGGAACGGCTCGCTGCCCTGGGCCACGGCCCAGGAGGCGGCGACGCCGGTGGTCCATTGCATCAGCGAGACGCCCAGGAACATGGCCATGTTGAGCAGCGCCATCGCGCGGCCCGTCACGGCCGCCGGGTAGGCGTTCTTGGTGTACGCGTACAGCAGCACGCTGTAGCCCGACAGCATGCCGTAGACGATCGGCAGGCCGATGTCGATGGCGCGCGATTGCGTGAGGGCCATGATGGCGAACATCGCCGCGCCGGCGAAGGCGCAGCGCATCATCCAGCGCGTGCGGCGCGCACCGCCGGGGTCGAGGCGGCCGAACAGCATGGGGCTGGCCATGCCGGCGACGGTCATCACCAGCGCCACGTTGCCGCTGGCCACGAGCGAGAGGCCGTGGCGGTCGTGCAGCACGGGGCCGAGCCACAGGCCGCGCAGCGTGATGAAGGCCGCATACGACACGCAGGCGAAACACAGCAGCCCGAGCGTGTGCGGCATGGCGAACAGCGGCAGCAGGTCGCGCACGGCCTGGCGCAGCGACTGGCGTTCGGGCGCGGGCTCGTCCGATGCGATCGTTGTTGTCGTCGTGCGTGCGGGCTCGTGCACGCGCCAGAAGATGACGATCCACGAGAGCACGGCGAAGGCGGTCAGCGCGGCATAGCCGGCGCGCCACGAGGCGGCCTCGATCAGCAGCGCCAGCGGCGTGCCGGTGAACAGGATGCCCATGCCCGCGAGACTCATCACCAGCCCCGACATGGCGGTGAAGCGCGCGGCGTCGAAGTGCCGCGCGATGAACACGGTGCAGGCCAGGAAGGCCGGCGCGCAGCCCACGCCGATCAGCGCCTGCCCCAGCAGCAGCGCGCCGAAGCCCGGCGCCACGGTGCACAGCGCGGCGCCCGCGATGGCCAGCGGAAAGGCGGTGAGCACGGTGCGGCGCACGCCGAAGTGGTCGATCGACACGCCCATCGCGAGCTGCATGATGCCGAAGGTGAAATGGAAGGTGCCGGCCCACGTGCCCAGCGCCTGCGGCGTGAGGCCGAAGTGCTGCGTGAGCGGCGTGGCCATCATGGCGCCGACGGTGCGAAAGGCCTGGCTCAGCGCGAAGGCGGTGGCCAGTGCGACCAGCATGGCCGCGGCCGAGGTCGACCCGCGGGTCGGGGGCGGCGAAGCCGCGTGCTTGTTCATCGGGAGAGACGGAGACCGGAGAGAGAGAAGAGGGCGGCGTCGATGCTACCGGCATGTCGCGCCCCATGCAGAACGGCGCCCGAGGGCGCCGTTCGTTGCGTGTCTCCGAGGCGTCAGCGCCGGCGGTGGCCGGCGCTGCGCAAGGCGCGCGTCAGGCCGCGGCCTTGACCTTCAGGCGCCAGGCGTGCAGCAGCGGCTCGGTGTAGCCGCTGGGCTGCTCGATGCCCTTGAACACCAGGTCCTGCGCGGCCTTGTAGGCGGCCGAGGTGTCGAAGTGGCCGGCCATCGGCTGGTACAGCGCGTCGCCGGCGTTCTGCTCGTCGACCACCTTGGCCATGCGCTGGAAGGCCTCGTCGACCTGCGCCTTGGTGACCACGCCGTGCAGCAGCCAGTTGGCGATGTGCTGGCTCGAGATGCGCAGCGTGGCACGGTCTTCCATGAGGCCGACGTTGTGGATGTCGGGCACCTTCGAGCAGCCCACGCCCTGGTCGACCCAGCGCACCACGTAGCCCAGGATGCCCTGCACGTTGTTGTCGATTTCCTGTTGCTTCTCGGCGTCGGTCCACTTGGCCTGCGCAGCGATCGGCACCTGCAGCAGCGCGTTCAGGATGTTCTCGCGCTCGCCGTCGGCGTCGATCTTCTCGAGCTCTTGCTGCACGGCGGTCACGCTGACCTGGTGGTAGTGCAGCGCGTGCAGCGTGGCGGCGGTGGGCGAGGGCACCCAGGCGGTGTTGGCGCCGGCCTTGGGGTGGGCGATCTTCTGCTCGAGCATGGCGGCCATCAGGTCGGGCATGGCCCACATGCCCTTGCCGATCTGCGCCTTGCCGCGCAGGCCGCAGTTCAGGCCGACGAGCACGTTGTTCTTTTCGTAGGCGCCGATCCAGGCGCTGGACTTCATGTCGCCCTTGCGGATCATCGGGCCGCCCTGCATGGCGGTGTGCATCTCGTCGCCGGTGCGGTCCAGGAAGCCGGTGTTGATGAAGGCCACGCGCGCGGCGGCTTCGGCGATGCAGGCCTGCAGGTTCACGCTGGTGCGGCGCTCCTCGTCCATGATGCCGAGCTTGACGGTGTTGGCGGGCAGGCCGAGCAGCTGCTCGACGCGGCCGAACAGCTCGCTGGCAAAGGCCACTTCGGCCGGGCCGTGCATCTTGGGCTTGACGATGTAGATGCTGCCGGTGCGCGAGTTGCCCTTGCGCTTGACGTCGATCATGGCGATGGTGGTGGTGACCACGGCGTCCAGGATGCCTTCGGGGATTTCCTTGCCGCCTTCGTACAGGATGGCCGGGTTGGTCATCAGGTGGCCCACGTTGCGCAGGAACATGAGCGAGCGGCCGTGCAGCTTCAGCGGCTGGCCGTTGGCGCCCGTGTACTCGCGGTCGGCGTTCAGGCCGCGCGTGAAGGTCTTGCCGCCCTTGGCGACTTCTTCGGTGAGCGTGCCCTGCACGATGCCCAGCCAGTTCGCGTACGCGACGACCTTGTCGGCCGCGTCGACCACGGCTACCGAGTCTTCCAGGTCGAGGATGGTCGAGAGCGCGGCTTCGAGCACGAGGTCGCTCACGCCGGCCGCATCGCTCTTGCCGATGGCGGTGCTGCGGTCGATGCGGATGTCCAGGTGGATGCCGTTGTGCTTGAGCAGCACCGACGACGGCGCGGCGGCGTCGCCCTGGTAGCCGACGAACTGCGACGCATCGGCCAGGCCGGTGGTGCTGCCCTGCAGCGCGACGACCAGCTGGCCGTCCTTCACGCTGTAGCCGGTGGCGTTCTTGTGCGAGCCGTTGGCCAGCGGGGCGGCCTGGTCGAGCACGTTGCGTGCGAACTCGATGACCTTGGCGCCGCGCACGGGGTTGTAGCCCTTGCCCTTTTCGGCGCCGCCGGTTTCGGGAATGGCGTCGGTGCCGTACAGCGCGTCGTACAGCGAACCCCAGCGCGCGTTGGCGGCGTTCAGGGCGTAGCGCGCGTTCAGGATCGGCACCACCAGCTGCGGGCCGGCCTGCAGCGCGAGTTCGGAGTCGACGTTGGCCGTGGTGGCCTTCACGCCCTTGGGCTGCGGCAGCAGGTAGCCGATCTTTTCCAGGAAGGCGCGGTAGGCCGGCATGTCGGCGATCGGGCCGGGGTTCTTCTTGTGCCAGGCGTCGAGTTCGCTCTGCAGGCGGTCGCGCTCGGCGAGCAGGGCGACGTTCTTGGGCGCCAGGTCATGGACGATGGCATCGAAGCCCTTCCAGAACACGTCGCTGGCCACGCCGCTGGCGGGCAGGACCTTCTCTTCGACGAAGCGGTGCAGTTCGGTCGCGACCTGGAGTCGGTGGGCGGTGGTGCGGTCGGTCATGTGTTTCTCCTTGGGGAACGCAATGCAAAAAACAGGAAATCGGGGGCGGCGCAGCAGTGGGGCGCACTTGCCCCAGGTGAAGCCATGGGAGAACTGTATTCGATACTTTGCGAGCCAGTAAGGGCCGAAAGTGAGATTTATCTGTGACAAAAATGAAGGTAATCGATCGGAACTCAAGCGCCGCTTCAAAGGGTAGGCCCTGAGGCCGGGCCGGTGGCAGCTGTATATATTTAACTTCTTAAATAATCAGCTCCCGCCGCAATGATCCTCCTGGCTTCCAACGAAAACCCGCTCGGCATGCCCGAGTCGGCCCGCCGCGCCGCCGCCGCCGCCCTCGAAGGTGCGGGCAACTACCCCGACAGCAACGGCACCGCACTCAAGCAGGCGCTGGCCGCGCGGCTGGACGTGCCGCCCGAGTGGCTCACGCTGGGCAGCGGGTCGAGCGAAATCCTCGAGCTCGCGGCGCAGGTCAGCCTCAAGCCGGGCGAGAACGTCGTCTATTCGCAGTACGGCTTCATCGTCTATGCGGCAGCCACGGCGCACGCCCACGCGCGCGCCACCGTCGTGCCTTCGCGCGATTTCGGCCACGACCTGGACGCGATGCGCGCCGCCATCGGCGACGACACCAAGCTGGTCTTCGTGGCCAACCCGAACAACCCGACCGGCACCTTCATCGATGCTGCGCCGCTGCGCGAGTTTCTGCAATCGGTGCCCGCGCACGTGACGGTGCTGCTCGACGAGGCCTACACCGAGTACCTGGCGCCCGCGCAGCGCTATGACAGCATCGAATGGGTGCGCCGCCTGCCCAACCTGATCGTGGCGCGCACCTTCTCCAAGGCCTTCGGCCTGGCGGGGCTGCGCATCGGCTACGGCGTGTCGCAGCCGGCGCTCACGGCGCGCATGAACGCGCACCGCCCGCGCTTCAACGTGACGACGCCGGCCCAGGCCGCGGCCGTGGCGGCGCTGGGCGACGCCGACTTCCTGGCGCGCACCTACGAACTCAACACCGCCGGGCGCGAACAGCTCGCCGCGGGCTTTGCCGCGCTGGGCCTGCCGCACGTGCCGTCGTCGGGCAACTTCCTGATGGTGCAGGTCGGCGATGCGCCTGCCGTGCACGCGCGCCTGCTGGCCGCCGGCATCGAGGTCTCGCTGCTCGGCCCCTACGGGCTGCCGCAATGGCTGCGCGTGAGCGTCGGCCTGCCGGCGCAGAACGAGGCGCTGCTGGCTGCGCTGCGCTGACGGCTACACGCACAGAGCGCACCGAAGAACAACCACCCCGAGGAGACCGCCCCATGCAACGCCGCCAGTTCGCAGCGCAGGCCGCTGCCGTCATCACCGCCACGGCCTTCGCGCCGATGGCGTTCGCGCAGGAGCGCACGGTGCGCATCCTGATCGGCTTTCCGCCGGGCGGGTCGGCCGACGTGGTCGCGCGCATCCTGGCCGACAAGATGCGCGTGTCGCTCGGACAGAACGTCATCGTCGACAACAAGCCCGGCGCGGCCGGCCGGCTCGCGCTGGCCGAACTCAAGCGCTCGCCGCCGGACGGCAGCGTGCTGATCTTCTCGCCCAGCGGCGCGATGGTGATCCACCCGTGGCTGTACGCGAACCTCGGCTACGACACGGTGAAAGACTTCACGCCGATCTCGCTCGGCAGCACCTTCGACTTCGCCGTGACTGCCGGACCGGGCGCACCGGCGGGCGACCTGAAGGCGGTGCTGGCCTGGATGAAGGCCAACCCGGGCAAGGCCAACTACGCGACCTCGGGCGCCGGCACGGTGCCGCACTTCGCGGGCCAGCTGCTGGCGCAGGCGTCGGGCGTGCCGATGACGCACGTCGCCTACCGCGGCGGCGCGCCGGCCGCGCAGGACCTCATCGGCGGACAGGTGCCGCTGATGGTCGACACCGCCTCGGAAACCATCGAGCACCACCGCGCGGGCAAGGTCCGCATCCTCGCGGTGACTGGCGAAAAGCGCAGCCGCGCGCTGCCCGACGTGCCGACGCTGAAAGAAGCGGGCATCAATGTGACGGCCGATGCCTTCTTCGGGTTGTACGGCCCGCCGGGCATGTCGCCCGAGCTGGTCGCGCGCATCGACAAGGCCGTGGCCGACGCGCTGCGCATGCCCGATGTGCAGGAAAAAATCTACGCGCTGGGCCTCGTGCCGGCGCATGCGGGGCCGGCGGAGCTGGCAAGCATCCAGGCGACGCACCTGAAGCGGTGGGAACTGCCGATCAAGAATTCCGGCTTCAAAGCGGAGTCCTGATGCTCAGACCTGCCCGCTGAGCGCCTTCGCCGCTGCGCGCACGGGCTCGATGTAGGCTGCGTCATAGCGGTGCGTCGGCATCGTCAGCGTGACCGCCGCGGCCAGGCCGCCATCCGCATGGAACACCGGCGCCGAGATGCCCGCCAGTTCGGCCGTGCGGTCGCCCACCAGCGCGCAATAGCCTTGTGCGCGGATCGCGTCGTACAGCTTGCGCTCCTTCGCGCCACGCGGCCGTTCGGCCTCGGGCCCGAAGGCGATCAGCACGCGCGCGCCCGCGCCCCGGTCGTTGGGCAGCAGGTCGCCTGCGCGCACGTGGTCGCGCACGACGTGCGAGGAATCGACGCGGAACTGGCACAGCCGCACCCAGCTGTCGCCCTGGTCCTGCCGCACGTGGTACGCCGCGCTTTCGCCGGTGGCGGCGGCGAGCGTGCGCAGCACCGGCAGCACGAGGCGGTCGAGCGACTGCGACGCCGCATACAGCCCGTGCAGCCGCGCGATCTCCAGCCCCAGCGCGTAGCGCCCGTCGTCCTGCCGGCGGATCAGCCGCGCATGTTCGAGCGAGGCCAGCAGGCGCAGCACCGTGCTCTTGTAGAGCTGCGTGCGCTCGGCGAACTGCGCGAGCGACAGCGCCTCGTCGCCGGGCCGGAAGGCCGACAGCAGGCTCAGCGCGCGGTCGACCGCGGCGGCGCCGCCGGGGGCGGCGTTGAGGTCGGACACCGATTCGGTCTGGGCTTTGCGGGGCATGGCGTGGCTTGACAGTCGGCAGGCTTGCCGATTTAATTCTGTTTAACAGAATATAGTTCTGCAAGATAGAACAGTCAAGAAAGCACCCGATGACCTCCCCCGACGTTCTCATCAGCGAGGTCGGTCCGCGCGACGGCCTGCAGTCCGTGAAGGCCACCATGCCCACGGCCGACAAGCTGCGCTGGATCGATGCGCTGCATGCCGCCGGCCTGCGCGAGATCGAGGTCGCCTCGTTCGTGCCCGCGAAGCTGCTGCCGCAGATGGCCGACGCCGCCGAGGTGGTGCGCCATGCCATCACGCTGCCCGGCCTCGTGGTGATGGCGCTGGTGCCCAACCGCAAGGGCGCGCAGGCCGCGCTCGAAGCCGGCGTGCACAAGCTCACGATGCCGGTGTCGGCCAGCGTGGCGCATTCGCTGGCCAACGTGCGCAAGACGCCGACCGAGATGGTCGAGGAGGTGCGCGCCATCGCCGAGCTGCGCGGAGCCCTCGCGCCGCAGGTGAAGCTCGAAGCCGGCATCTCCACCGCCTTCGGCTGCACGCTGCAGGGCTTGGTGCCGGAAGACGACGTGATCCGCCTGGCCGTGCAGTGCGTCGAGGCCGGTGCGCAGGAGGTCGGCCTGTCGGACACCGTGGGTTATGCGAACCCCGCACAGGTGCGCCGCCTCTTCAAGCGGCTGCGCGCCGAACTCGGCGTGCACGCGGGCGCGGCCCACATGCACAACACGCGCGGCCTGGGCATTGCCAACTGCCTGGCCGCGTGGGACGAGGGCGTGCGCACCTTCGACGCCTCGCTCGGTGGCCTCGGCGGCTGCCCGTATGCGCCGGGCGCGTCGGGCAATGCGGTCACCGAAGACCTCGTCTTCATGTTCGAGGCCATGGGCGTGCGCACCGGCATCGACATCGACAAACTCATCGCGGCGCGCGCGCCGCTCAAGGCCGGCCTGCCCGGCGAGCCGGTCTACGGCATGACGCCCGAAGCCGGCCTGCCCAAGGGCTTTGTCCAGGAAACCACCTCTCATGTCTGAAGCCAATCCCTTGCCCTACGCGGGCGTGCGCGTCGTCGAGTTCACCCACATGGTCATGGGCCCGACCTGCGGCCTGCTGCTGGCCGACCTGGGCGCCGAGGTCATCAAGGTCGAGCCCATCGAAGGCGACAACACGCGCCGCCTGCTGGGCTCGGGTGCGGGCTTCTTCCCGACCTTCAACCGCAACAAGAAGAGCATCGCGCTCGACCTGAAGAAGCCCGAGGGCGTGGAGGCCGCGCTGCGCCTCATCGCCACCGCCGACATCGTGAGCGAGAACTTCAAGCCCGGCACGATGAAGAAGCTGGGGCTCGACTACGACACGCTCGCCAAGCTCAACCCGCGCCTCATCTACGTGAGCCACAAGGGCTTTTTGCCCGGTCCGTACGACCACCGCACGGCCCTCGACGAGGTGGTGCAGATGATGGGCGGCCTGGCCTACATGACCGGCCGTGCCGGCGACCCGCTGCGCGCGGGCACCAGCGTGAACGACATCATGGGCGGCATGTTCGGCGCCATCGGTGCGATGGCCGCGCTGCGCCAGCGCGAGCTCACCGGCAAGGGCTGCGAGGTGCAGTCGGCGCTGTTCGAGAACAACGTGTTCCTCGTCGCGCAGCACATGATGCAGTTCGCCGCCACGGGCAAGGCCGCCGACCCGATGCCCAGCCGCATCTCGGCCTGGGCCGTGTACGACGTGTTCACGGTGAAGGACGGCGAGCAGATCTTCCTGGCGGCTGTGAGCGACAAGCAGTGGGCCATCTTCTGCAAGGCCTTCGGCCTCGAGGAGATGCTGGCCGATCCGCGCCTGAAGACCAACAACGACCGCGTGCGCGCACGCGAGTGGATGATGCCGATCCTGCGCTCGCACCTCGCCAACCACAGCGCGGCCGAACTGAGCGCGGTGTTCGAGCAGAACGAGCTGCCCTTCGCGCCCATCACCAAGCCGCAAGAATTGTTCGACGACCCGCACCTCAACGCCACCGGCGGCCTCGCGCCCGTGCGCATGAACGACGGCCACATGGCCAAGGTGCCGCTCGCGCCGTTCACGCTCGGCGGCGAACGCCCCGGCATCCGGCTGCAGCCGCCGCACATCGGCGAGCACAGCGCGGCGCTGCTGAAGGAAGTGGGCTACAGCGACGGCGACATCGCCGCGCTGCGGGCGCAGGGCGTCACGGCCGGTGACTGATCTTCGGTGGCGGGCGATATAGTTCCCGCGCCATGGACCGCCTCAAGCAGCTCGAATCCTTTGTCTCGGTCGCGACCCGCGGCAGCCTCACCGCGGCGGCCAAGGCGGAAGGCGTGGCGCCCGCGATCATGGGCCGTCGCATCGACGCGCTCGAAGAGCGCCTGGGCGTCAAGCTGCTGGTGCGCACCACGCGGCGCATCGCGCTCACGCACGAGGGCAGCGCCTTTCTCGAAGACTGTCAGCGCCTCCTGACCGAGTTCGCGAACGCCGAGGCCAGCGTGAGCGCCGGCGGCGTGAAAGCCAGCGGCCACCTGCGCGTGACCGCGCCGGCCGGCTTCGGCCGCCGCCACGTCGCGCCGCTGGTGCCGCGCTTTCATGCGCTGCATCCCGAGGTGACGATCTCGCTGAACCTCAGCGACCGCGTGGTCGACGTCACGGGCGAGAGCTTCGACTGCGCCGTGCGCGTGGGCGACCTGCCCGACTCGTCGCTGGTGAGCGTGCGCCTGGCCGACAACCGCCGCCGCTGCGTCGCCACGCCCGAGTTCCTGCGCCGCCACGGCGCGCCCAAACACCCGAGCGAACTGTCGCGCTTTGCCTGCCTCACGCTGTCGAGCGACGCCTCGCAGACGCGCGGCTGGGCCTTTCGCATTACCAGCGAGGAGGGCGTGCAGGAACTGATTCACCTGCGCCCCAGCGGCCCGCTCGATTGTTCCGACGGCCAGGTGCTGCACGACTGGTGCCTGGCAGGCCACGGCATCGCCTGGCGCAGCACCTGGGAGGTCGAGGCCGAGATCGACGCCGGGCTGCTCGTGCCCCTGCTCGACGACTTTGCCGCGCCGCCCAACGGCATCTATGCGGTGTTCACAGGCACCAAGCACCTGCCGCTGCGCGTGCGACTGTGGCTTGATTTCCTCAAAGCGCAGTACGGGCAGCCGGAATTCTGGGGCGGGCGGTCCTGAAATCGTGACCGGGCGGCACAATGCTTTTTGCATTTGCTTGCAACCCCGATGAAGAAAGTTTCCGATGACCCTCGAAGCCATCCTCGCCTACCTGCATCTGTTGGCCATCCTCACGATGGTCGTGTTCATCTCCAGTGAAGCCGCGCTGTGCCGCGTGCAATGGCTCAATGCCGCCGTGGTCGAGCGGCTGGCCAAGGTCGACATGGTCTACGGCATCGCCGCCATCGCGGTGCTGGCCACCGGCATCGCGCGCACCTGGTGGGGCGTGAAGGGCACGGCCTGGTACTGGACCAACCCGCTGCTGCACGTGAAGCTCACGCTGTTCATCATCGTGGGCGTGCTGTCGATCTTCCCGACGCTGACCTACTTCCGCTGGCGCAAGACGCTGCGCGCCACGGGCAAGCTGCCGGCGGAGGCCGACATCCTGAAGACGCGCAAGCTGGTGATGATCCAGGCGCACCTGATCGCGCTGATCCCGCTGGTGGCGGTGTTCCTGGCGCGCGGCTTCGGCAAGTAATCAATACAAAAGACAAAAAGAAAAGGCCCGCGTGAGCGGGCCCTTTGACTTCGGGGGGTAACAAATGTCAGCGCCGCAGGGCGGCGCCGCGCCGGATCAGGCCTTGGCCGCGTCGGCTTCGCACTTCTTCATGAAGCTGTTCTTGGCGGCACCGGCCAGGGCCTTGCCGTTCTTGTCGACCGCCTTGGCGGCGCAGGCGGGTGCGGCGGCGGCCTTGGTGCACTTCTTCATGAAGCTGTTCTTGGCGGCGCCGGCCAGGGGCTTGCCGTTCTTGTCGATCGCCTTGGCATCGCAGCTGGCGCCACCGGCGGGTGCGGCCGCAGCGGCAGGGGCTGCCGCAGGTGCGGCGGCGGCAGCGGGGGCCACGACCGGGGCGGGTGCCTTGTCCTGCGCGTAGGCGCTGAACGACAGGCAGGCGCCGAGCGCGACGGTGGAGGCGACCAGGGAAAGGAGCTTCTTCATGGTGGATATGTCCTTGCAAGGTTGGGTTGTGACAGACGCCCCGCCTCGGGGCCGACCATCCTAACGGGCGACATCGCCCATCGGATGACGATCGTTAACTGGGTCCGGGTTTGCCCCCGGTAAAATTCACAGATGCTATTGGTCAAACAGGAGCTGCTCGCGGCGCTCGCGAACACGCTCGAAACCCTCTCTCCCGGCGCTGGCGCCAAAGCCGCGTTCGAGTCGCCCAAGGTGGCGGCGCACGGCGATTTCGCCAGCACCGCTGCCATGCAGCTCGCCAAGCCGCTGGGGCGCAAGCCCCGCGAACTGGCCGAGGAACTGAGCGCTGCGCTGCTCGCCACCCCCGCTTTCGGCCAATGGGTCGAGGCCATCGAGATCGCCGGCCCCGGCTTCCTCAACATCCGCCTGAAGGCTGCCGCCAAGCAGCAGATCGTGCGCGAGGTGCTGGCCGCCGGCGAAACCTTCGGCCAGCAGCCCGCCACCGGCGAAAAGGTGCTGGTCGAGTTCGTCTCGGCCAACCCGACCGGCCCGCTGCACGTCGGCCACGGCCGCCAGGCCGCGCTGGGCGACGCCATCTGCAACCTGCAGGCTTCGCAGGGCCAGAGCGTGTGGCGCGAGTTCTATTACAACGACGCCGGCGTGCAGATCCAGACGCTGGCCAACAGCACGCAGCTGCGCGCCAAGGGCTTCAAGCCCGGCGACCCCGAGTGGCCCAGCGGCGAAAAAGCCCCGGCCTACAACGGCGACTACATCGCCGACATCGCCGAAGACTTCAAGGCCAAGAAGACCGTCAAGTCGGACGACCGCGAGTACACCGCCAGCGGTGACATCGACGACCTGGACAGCATCCGCGAATTCGCCGTGGCCTACCTGCGCCGCGAGCAGGACCTCGATCTGCAGGCCTTCCGCGTGCGCTTCGACAACTACTACCTCGAGTCCAGCCTCTACACCAGCGGCCGCGTCGAGGCGGCCGTGGCCAAGCTCGTGGCCGCCGGCAAGACCTACGAGCAGGACGGCGCGCTGTGGCTGAAGTCGACCGACTACGGCGACGACAAAGACCGCGTGATGAAGAAGCAGGACGGCACGTACACCTACTTCGTGCCCGACGTCGCGTACCACATCGCCAAGTGGGAGCGCGGTTTCCACAAGGTCGTGAACATCCAGGGCACCGACCACCACGGCACGATCGCGCGCGTGCGCGCCGGCCTGCAGGCCGCCGGCGAAGGCATTCCCGAGGGCTACCCCGACTACGTGCTGCACACCATGGTGCGCGTCATGAAGGGCGGCGAAGAGGTCAAGATCAGCAAGCGCGCCGGCAGCTACGTCACGCTGCGCGACCTGATCGAGTGGACCAGCACCGATGCCGTGCGCTTCTTCCTGCTCAGCCGCAAGCCCGACACCGAATACACCTTCGACGTCGACCTCGCGGTCACCAAGAACAACGACAACCCCGTGTACTACGTGCAGTACGCCCACGCGCGCATCTGCTCGGTGCTCGCGGCGTGGGGTGGCGACGTGGCCGCGCTCAAGGCGGTCGACCTGTCGCCGCTGGACAGCCCGGCAGCCCAGGCGCTGATGCTGCTGCTGGCCAAGTACCCGGCCATGCTGACGGCGGCAGCGAAGGATTTCGCCCCGCACGACGTGACTTTCTACCTGCGCGAACTCGCGGCCAGCTACCACAGCTACTACGATGCCGAGCGCATCCTGGTGGACGACGAGCCGGTCAAGCTGGCGCGTCTCGCACTCGTCGCAGCGGCCGCGCAGGTGCTGCACAATGGCCTCGCGATCCTCGGCGTCAGTGCGCCGAGCAAGATGTGAATCACCCTCTGAACATGAAGAAGACAAGCAGACAACGCGGCAACATCGTCATCGGGCTGATCATCGGCCTGGTGCTCGGTCTGGGCGTCGCCCTGGGCATCGCGGTCTACGTCACCAAGGTGCCGATCCCGTTCGTCAACAAGACGCAACGCGGCGGTGCCGAGCAGGACGAAGCCGAAGCCCGCAAGAACCGCGACTGGGACCCGAACGCGCCGCTGGCCGGCAAGGCCGGCGCGCCCAAGCCGGCCGCCACGCCGCCGGCCGCCACGGCCACCGGCCCGGTGAACCCGATCACCGGCGCGCCCGCCACCGTGGCGCCCGGCACGCCGCCCGTCGCCACCGCGCCGGTCACCGCCCCGGCCCCCGTCGTGGTGGCGCCCAAGCCGGCACGCCCCGCGCCGGTGCCGGCCGAAGCCAACGCCCTGCCGCCGTCGAACGATCCGCTGGGCGACCTGGCCCGCGCCCGCGCAGGCGGCAGCACGACCACCGCGTCCGCCGCGCCGAGCCACACGGCCGCCGCGCCGTCGTCGTCGGGTGCCGACCCCTTCATGTACTTCGTGCAGGCCGGCGCCTTCCGCACCACCGACGACGCCGAGGCGCAACGCGCCAAGCTGTCGCTGATGGGCGTCGAGGCCAAGGTCACCGAGCGCGAGCAGGCCGGTCGCACGGTCTACCGCGTGCGCGCGGGCCCGTTCAACAAGAAGGACGACGCGGACCGGCTCAAGGAGCGGCTCGATGGCGGCGGTCTCGAATCGGCGCTGGTGCGCGTGCAGCGCTGACCCGTCAGCGCCTTTCTTGAACAGCCTTTAAGCTCTCGCCCGCGCGGCATCTGCCGCACTCGTTTGTCAATTCCAGCGCCTCGGTCGCGCCGTCCACGGGGAACTCCCGGCGGCGCGCCGGCTCTGTACTGCGGTACCCACAGGAGAACCTTTTCCATGAAACGTCGTGACTTTTCGCTGGCCGCCACTTCGATCGGGCTGCTTTCGCTGGCTGCCGTTCCGGCACACGCCCAGCGCGCCCCCAAGGCCGGCACCGATTTCCTCGTGCTCGACAAGCGCGTGCCCGTCGATGCACCCGCCGGCAAGGTCGAGGTGGTCGAGTTCTTCTCGTACAACTGCCCGCATTGCAACGACTTCGAGCCCTCGCTCGAAGCCTGGGTCAAGGCAGCCCCGAAGGAAGTGGCGTTCCGCCGCATCCCGGTGCCCTTCGTGGGCAACGACGTCGAGGCTAAGCAGCGCCTGTACTTCACGCTCGAAGCCATGGGCAAGCTGGAGGAATACCACCCGAAGGTGTTCGCCGCGATCCACGCGCAGCGCCAGAACCTGAACGGCGACGCCAACATCCAGGCCTGGGCCGAGCGTGCCGGCCTCGACGGCGCCAAGTTCAAGGAAACCTTTGCGTCCTTCGGCGTGGCCAGCAAGGCCCGCCGCGCGGCGCAGCAGACCGAGGCCTACAAGGTCGCCGGCGTGCCGGCCCTGGCCGTGGCGGGCCGCTGGTATGTCGACGGCGAAACCGCCGGCAGCATGTCCAAGGTGCTGCAGGTCGCGACCTTCCTCATCGGCGAAGCCAAGAAGGGCTGATCGACCCGGCGACCTGCTTTCTTGGTCGAATGCAAGGCCCGCTTCGGCGGGCTTTTTCATTGGCGGCGGTGGGCAATCGCCATCCCACGCATACAATGTTTCAGAGCAAGTTTCGTGCCTTTATGACATTGCCCTCCATCCCCACATTCCCCACCCTTCGTCGCCTTGGCCGCCTGGCTTTCGGTGCGCTGTTGCTGGCCGGTGCCGCCTCGGGCGCCCTGGCCGAAACCGCCGACCGCACCAAGCCGATGAACATCGAGTCCGACTCGATGCGCTACGACGACCTGAAACAGACCAGCGTGTTCACCGGCAACGTGCTGGTCACGAAGGGCACGATCATCATCCGCGGCGCGCGGCTGGACGTGCGCCAGGACGCCGAGGGCTACCAGTACGGCGTGGTCACGGCGGCGCCCGGCAAGCTGGCCTATTACAAGCAGAAGCGCAACGCCGGCGACGAGTGGATCGAGGGCGAGTCGGAAGTCATCGAGTACGACAGCCGCGCCGACAACGTCAAGTTCATCCGCCGCGCCGTCATGCGCCGGCTGATCGGCGCCACGGCCAACGACGAGAGCAGCGGCGCGCTGATCGTCTACGACCAGAGCAACGACACCTACACCGTCAACGGCTCCCTCGTGCCGCCGAACGCCGGCGTCTCGGCGGGCGGCGGCGGCCGCGTGAAGGCCATCCTCACGCCGAAGGCCGCCGCGGCCCCGGCGGCGGGCGGTTCCGCACCGGCAGCCGGCGGCAAGAAGCCTGCGGCCCCGGCACCCACCCCCGCGCCCGGCGCCGGGCTGCGCCCGAGCACCACGCTGGGCGGCCCCGAAGGGGAAGGGCGCAAGTGATCGAAACCGCAGGAACCCAGACCGCCGACGGCATTCCGGGCAGCCGCCTCGTAGCGCGCGGCCTCAAGAAGAGCTACGGCAGCCGCACGGTCGTGAAAGACGTCTCGCTCGATGTGCAAAAGGGCGAGGTCGTCGGACTGCTCGGCCCCAACGGCGCGGGCAAGACCACCTCGTTCTACATGATCGTCGGGCTGGTGCGCGCCGACGCCGGCGAGATCACCATCGACGGCGAGCCCATCGCCCACATGCCCATCCACCGCCGCGCGCGCATGGGCCTGAGCTACCTGCCGCAGGAGGCCTCGATCTTCCGCAAGCTCACGGTCGAGGAAAACGTGCGCGCCGTGCTCGAGCTGCAGCGCGAGCCCGACGCCAACGGCCGCATGATGCCGCTGACCAAGCAGCACACCGAAGAGCGACTGGCCGACCTGCTGGCCGACCTGCGCGTGGACCACCTGCGCGATTCGCCCGCGCTCGCGCTGTCGGGCGGCGAGCGCCGCCGCGTTGAAATTGCACGCGCGCTGGCCACGCAGCCGCGCTTCATCCTGCTGGACGAGCCCTTCGCCGGCATCGACCCGATCGCGGTGATCGAGATCCAGCGGATCATCAGCTTTCTGAAAGAGCGCGGCATCGGCGTGCTCATCACCGACCACAACGTGCGTGAAACGCTGGGCATCTGCGATCACGCGTTCATCATCAGCGACGGGCACGTGCTGGCACAAGGCACACCCTCGGAGATCGTCGACAACGCCGAGGTACGCAGGGTGTACCTGGGCGAGCACTTCCGCATGTAAGGGAGGGTCGCGTCTCCATGAAGCAAGGGCTGTCCCTTCGCGTCTCGCAGCATCTGGCCTTGACGCCACAGCTGCAGCAGTCGATCCGGCTTCTGCAGCTCTCCACGCTCGAACTGAGCCAGGAGGTGGAGCAGATGCTGGACGAGAACCCGTTCCTCGAACGCACCGCGGAAGAAGCGGCGCGCGAGGAGTTCGGGCTCGATGCTGTCGACACGCCCGTGCCGCGCGACGATGGCGGTGAAACCGGCGAAGGCGATTTCGCCCCGGGGCCGACCAGCAGCGCGACGACCACCGCCAGCGAAACCACGTCCACGCCCGAATCCGATGGCCCCGCCGCCGAGATCACCGAGCGCGAGCCCGACTGGGAAGGCGACGGCACCGTCGAGATGGCACCCGACGACAGCGAGTGGGGCAGCGACGCACCCGCACGCCAGAACAACCTGGGCGACGACGAGCGCGCCGACGCCACCGAGCTCGCGCGCAGCCAGGAGTCGCTGCAGTCCTTCCTGCACCGCCAGGCGCTGAGCCTGCGGCTCAACGAGAACGACTGCGCCGCGCTGCGCTTTTTGATCGAATCGCTCAACGACGACGGCTACCTCGAAGACTCGCTGCCCGCATTGGCCTCGGGCCTGGCGGGCGACGACAACGACCAGTTCGACGACCTCGTGCACCACTTCCAGGTGGCGCTCGGCCTGCTGCAGAGCCTGGAGCCCGCCGGTGTCGGCGCGCGCGACCTCGGCGAATGCCTGAGCATCCAGCTGAAAGCACTCGCGAACGAAGACGAGACCGAGGCCGAAGCGCTCATCCGCAAGACCGCCATCGCGATCTGCAAGCAGCCGATGGAGCTGCTCGCGCGGCGCGACTTCAAGCGCCTGGCCACGCTCACGCGCACCAACGAAGAGCTGGTGCGCTCGGCGCTGCAGATCATTGCGCGCCTGGAGCCCAAGCCGGGCCGCCGCTTTGTCGACGTCGAACGCAACATCGTCATCCCCGACGTGATCGTCACCAAGACCGGGCGCGGCACCAACGTGAAGTTCCGCGTCATGCTGAATCCCGAGGTCATGCCGCGCCTGCGCGTGCACGACATCTACGCCGGCGCGCTCAAGTCGCACAAGGGCGAGGGCAGCCAGGCGCTGTCGCAGCGGCTGCAGGAGGCACGCTGGTTCATCAAGAACATCCAGCAGCGCTTCGACACCATCCTGCGCGTGAGCAACGCCATCGTCGAGCGCCAGAAGAGCTACTTCGTGCACGGCGAGCTGGCCATGCGCCCGCTGGTGCTGCGCGAGATCGCCGACGAACTGGGCCTGCACGAGTCGACCATCTCGCGCGTGACCACCGCCAAGTACATGGCCACGCCCTTCGGCACGGTCGAGCTCAAGTACTTCTTCGGCTCGGCGCTGGGCACCGAGACCGGCGGCAACGCGTCGAGCACGGCAGTGCGCGCGCTGATCAAGCAGTTCGTGAGTTCCGAGAGCATCAAGAAGCCGCTGTCCGACAGCCAGATTTCCGAGATGCTGAAAGAGCAGGGCATCGAGTGCGCGCGCCGCACCGTCGCCAAGTACCGCGAAGCGCTGCGCATCGCGCCCGCCAATCTGCGCAAGGCACTCTAGAAGACCGACGATGACGAGCCGCCTGCTGTCGCGCTGTGGGCATTGGGTGGTCGTCGTCGCGGCGGCGCTGCTGTTTGCCGGCTGCGCAACGCTGCCCGACGACGCACCGCGCCCGCCCACCAAGGCCATCGCCGTCTCGACCGACACTGCGCTCGGCAAGATCGCGCTGGCCTCGCAGCCCGACCCCGACCTCAGCGGCTTTCGCCTGATGCCCGGCGGCGACTTCGCCTTCGACACGCGGCTGCAGCTGGCGCGCCGCGCGCAGCGCACGCTCGACGTGCAGTACTACCAGATCGAGAACGACGAGACCGGCCGCTACCTGCTGCGCACCCTGCGCGATGCGGCCCAGCGCGGCGTGCGCGTGCGCCTGTTGATGGACGACCTGTACACCTCGGGCGAAGACGAGCTGCTGCTCGGGCTGGCTGCCACGCCGAACGTGGAGCTGCGCCTGTTCAACCCGTTCCCGGCCGGGCGCGGCAGCCTCTTGAAGCGCTTCACCGCGTCGCTGTTCGACTTCAGCCGCGTTAACCGCCGCATGCACAACAAGCTCTTCATCGCCGACGGTGCGATGGCGGTGGCGGGCGGGCGCAACATCGGCAACCAGTACTTCCGCCGCACCACCGGCCCGAATTTCATCGACCTCGACACCTTCGTCACGGGCGCGCTGATCCCGCGCCTGGGCGTGCTGTTCGACCAGTACTGGAACAGTCCGCACGTGCGCCCGATCGGCGCGGTCGTGCACACCGACCTGCCGCGCGAAGAGCTGCAGCGCCGCTTCGACGCCGCCACCGGCCCCGACACCACGCCGCCGCCGCCCAGGCCCGCGCCCAACGACCTGCTGGGCTACAGCCCGGTGGCCGACGACCTCGACGCCGGCAAGCTCGGCCTGATCTGGACCACCGCCGAGGCGTACGCCGATTCGCCCGACCGCGTGATCGGCAAGACCGCGTCGTACGGCGGCGTGCCGCTGCTCGACGTGGACAGCGTGCGCTACAACGTGGTCGAGCAGATGCGCCGCGCGCGCAGCGAGGTGACGCTGGTCTCGCCCTACCTGATCCCGGGCGCGTCGGGGCTGGAGGTGATGCGCGAGATCCGCGGGCGCAACGTGAAGATCAGCGTGGTCACCAACTCGCTCGCCGCCACCGACGAGCCGCTCGTGCACACCGCCTACCGCCGCTACCGCGCCGACATGCTGGCGCTGGGCGCCGAGCTGCACGAGCTGAGTTCCGCGCGCACGCGGCGCAGCGTCCGCCTCGGCCTGTTCGGCACGTCGGTGGGGCGGCTGCACGCCAAGTCGGCGGTGATCGACCAGCGCATCCTGTTCGTCGGCTCGATGAATTTCGATCCGCGCTCCGAGGTCCACAACACCGAGATCGGCCTGTTCATCCGCAGCCCCGAGATGGCGCAGCAGACCCTGAAGCTGCTCGACGTGCTCAAGCAGCAGGGCGCCTACCGGCTGCGCTTTGCCGAGGGCGGCGATGCAGCGGCAGGCGGCTCGCGGCGCATCGAATGGGTCAGCGAGGAAGGCGGCAAGACCACGGTGTTGCACGAAGAGCCCGACTCGGGCTTCTGGGACCGCACCATGCTCGAGCTGCTGGCGCCGCTCACGCCGGAGAGCCTGCTGTAGCGGCTCAGGTGCCGCGCACCGCCGACCACACGAGCCGCAGGCCCAGCAGGCCCATCACGCCGCCGGCCGCGCGGTCGATCCAGGTCTTGTAGCGCAGGTAGGCCGCGCGTGGCGCGGCCGAGGACAGCGCCAGCGCGACGATCGCGTACCAGCCCGTCTCGATGCAGAAGATCACCGCCGGCACCGCGAGCGCCAGCACCAGCGGCACCTCGCGCGGCAGGAAGGCCGCGAAGATGCTCGCGTACACCACCGCCGTCTTCGGGTTGCTGACCTGCGTGGCCAGGCCGAGCAGGAAGGTGCGTCCGCTGCGGCCCTGGCTTCGGGGCGAGGCGTCCGTGTCGGGCGTGATCGCGAGCGGCTGGCGCGCGCCGCGCCAGATGCGAAAGCCCAGGTAGATCAGGTACGCGCCGCCGAAGGCCTTGATCGCGAGGTACAGGCCCGGCACCGCGAGGAACGCCGCTTGCAGCCCGGCCAGCGCCGCGATGGAGAACGCCAGCCCGCCAGCGCCCATGCCCAGCGCCGCCGCGAGCCCGTCGCTGCGCGAGGCCACGGCGGTGCGCGCCACCATCACGAAGCTCGGGCCCGGGCTCATCGCGCCCACGGCCATGGCGCCGGCAATGCCGAGCAGGGACAGGAGGTGGGCGTCGGTCATGAGTGGACTCCGGTGGGGGATGGGTTCATTGCACGTTCACGGCTTCGACCTGCACCAGCAGCTTCACCTTGTTCTCGAAGCCGAAGTTCAGGCCCCAGGTGATGCCCCAGTCGCTGCGCTGCACGGTGGCCTCGAAGTCGCCGCCGCAGACCTGGCGGTTGATGAGCGGGTTCAGGTAGCAGTTGAAGCGCACGGCCTTCAGCGTCACCGGCTTGGTCTGGCCCATGAGCGTGAGCGTGCCGGGTACATCGGTCACCTTGTCGCCGCTGAAGTCGATGCGCTCGGCCACGAAGCGGCCGGTGGGGAATTCGGCCACGTTGAAGAAGTCCTTGCTCTGCACGTGGCGGTTGAGCAGGTCGACGCCGGTGTTGATGGAGCTGATGTCCATCGTGATGTCGACCTTGCCGCCGGTGCCGCTGCCGTCGATCTGCACCGAGCCGTCCTTGGTGCTGAAGCGGCCGCGGTTGGTGGTGGTGCCGTAGTGGCCCATCTCGTACATCACGAAGGTGTGGGTCGGGTCGATCACGTAGCTGGCGTTCTTGACCGGCCCGCCCGCGGGCTTGGCGGCCAGCGGCGGCGCGGTGTATTCCTGGGCCGTGGCGGCCAGGGGCAGGGCCGCGCCCGCGCAAAGGGCCGCGGCGAAGAAGAGCTTGTTCATGGCAAGGGAAGAAGGATGCATGGGAAATGAAATCGTCGTCACAGCGGCCCGAGGCCCGCGAGCGTCAGCTTGAAGCGCACCTGCACCTCGTTGCCAACCACCGAGGTGTCGGTCCATTCGCCGTCGCCCACCTTGTAGTCGAGCCGCTGGATCGTGAGGGTGCCCGTGGCGACCGAATACGCGCCGCCCGACGACACGATGCTCACGGGCACCGTCACGTACTTGCTGACGCCCTTGATGGTGAGCTTGCCGGCCATCTCGAAGCGGCCCTCGCCCAGCGCCTTGATGGCGCTCGAGCGGAAGCTGGCCTGCGGGAAATGCGCGGTGTCGAACCAGGTCGGCTTGGGCAGCTCGGCATCGCTCATGGGCACGCCGAAGCCGGCGCTGGCGGTGTCGATCTGCAGCACGACCGAGCCGCCCTCGGGCTTCTTCGGGTCGAAGGCGACCTGCGCGTCGAAGCGCTTGAAACTGCCTTCCACCGGCACGCCCATCTGCTTGCTGACGAAGGCGATCTGGCTTTTCTCGGGCACCAACTTCGCGGTGGTGGCCGGCATGGGTTCGGCCGCGGCGTGCAGCGCGAGGCCGAGGAGGGCGGCGGTGCCCCACAAAAGACGGGTCGTCATCCGGCGGATTCCTTGCGTGGCGCGGGCCACATGCGTTGCAACAGACCGTCGTGGTCGATCCAGTGGTGCTTGAGCGCCGCCGCCACGTGCAGCAGCGTGACGCCGGCCAGCAGGAAGGCGCTGCGCTGGTGCAGCGGCTTGAGCACGGCCTCGGCGAAGTCCTTGTCGACCGCCACCAGGTCGGGCAGCGGCAGCAGGCCGAACCACACGACCGGCACGCCCATGCCCGAGCTGTAGGCCCAGCCGAACAGCGGGACCGCGAAGAACAGCAGGTACATCAGCGCATGGCTGATGCGGTGGGCGGCCCGCTGCCAGGTCGGCATGGCCGCCAGCACCCGTGCCGACAGCGGCGGCGGGCGGTGCGTGAGGCGCCACAGCAGCCGCAGCGCCGACAGCAGGAGGATGGTGATGCCGGCCCACTTGTGCCAGCTGTAGAGCTTCAGGCGCTGGGGCGAGAAGGGCAGGCCCGTCATGTAGAGCCCGACGCCGAGCGAGCCGACGATCATCGCCGCGAGCAGCCAGTGCAGGGCCATCGCGACCCGCCCGTAGCGGGGCTCGCGCAGGGCGGCGGCGCCAACGGCAGGGGCGGAAAGTGGTTCGACGGGCATCGGGGCAGGGGCGGCGGCGGCCTGTGCGCGGAGCATAGCTCGGAAGCGATGACACCGCAGCGGGGCCGGCCCGCGCCGAGCGCTACGTCGACGACGGCGGTTGCTGCTGCTGCTGCTGCTGCTGCTGCTGCTGGGCCCGCAGCAGCACGCGCCGCAGCGCGTCCGGCTGCACCGGCTTGCGCAGCGCGTGCCAGCCGCGCGTGGCGGCCAGCTGCTGCGTGGCCTCGGTGATGTCGGCCGAGATCAGCGCGATCGTCAGCGCGGGCTTGCGCTGCGCCAACCGCTCGGCCAGCGCGATGCCGTTGAACGCGCCGGGCAGGCGGATGTCGCACAGCGCCGCGTCGAGCGCGTCCAGGTCGGCCAGCGCGAGCGCCTCGGCGGCGCTGGCGTAGATGCGCGGCGCCACGTGCCAGTGCCGCAGCAGCGCCGAGAGGCTGTCGGCCACCACGATGTTGTCTTCGACCACCAGCACGGCGAGGCCGGGGCGCAGCTCGGCGTCGGCGTCGGGCTCGTCCAGCGCCACGGAGGGCGCGGGGGCCGGCACGGCCGCCGCACCGAGGCGGGCCGCCGGCAGCTCGAAGCTGAAGACCGAGCCCTTGCCCGGCGCCGAGCGCAGCGCGACCTCGATGCCCAGCTGCCCCGCCAGCCGCCGCACGATCGCCAGCCCCAGGCCGTGGCCGTGCTGCAGGTTGCGCTCCACGTTGCCGACCTGCTCGAAGTCGTCGAACACGCGCGTCTGCGATTCGGCCGCGATGCCGATGCCGCTGTCGCGCACCTCGACGCGCCACGCGCGCCCGGTGTCCGTGCCGGGCCGGCGGCGCGCCCGCACGGCCAGCAGCACGCGCCCGCGCGGCGTGAACTTGAGCGCGTTGTCCAGCAGGTTGGAGAGCACGCGGCGCAGCGCCACGGCGTCGGTCCAGGCCACCGCCTCCGCCGGGCAGCGCACCGCGACGCGGCCTTCGCCGGCCTGGCGCGCCAGCTCGTTCAGCAGCGGCGCCAGCGCCACCGCCGCCGGGCGCAGCGGATCGACCGCCGCCTCGATGCGGCCGATCTCGAGCAGCTGGTTGGTCAGGCCCTCGAGCGCCTGCTGCGCGCGCGAGAGCGAGGCCACCGTGTGCTGCACGGCCGCGCTGTCGGTGCCGTGCTGCAGCTGCTGGCGCAGCACCTCGGCCTGCAGCCCGATGGCCATCACCGGCTGGCGCAGGTCGTGGTTGGCCGCCGAGAAGAAACGCAGCCGCTCGGCCTGGGCCTGCTCGGAGGCGCGCAGGCCGGCCAGCGCCTGTTCGCGCAGCGTGCGCTCGTTCAGGCGCAGGCCGATGTTCTCCTCGAGCTGGCGCGAATGGTCGGCCACCAGCTTCCACATCATCGCGGTCAGGCCGATGCCGATCACCGCGACGGCCATCATCACCGGCGCCCCGAGCCACAGGCCCGTGACGATCACCGGCGCCAGCAGCAGCGTGATGGCCAGCTGCGTGGCCGGCGTGTAGAACGACACCGAGAACGCCGACGACAGCGTCATGCCCATGAGGATCAGGCCCAGCAGCAGCTGCAGGTCGGGCCGCTCGGGGTTGAACAGCAGCACGCCCGCCAGGCCGTGCGCCAGCTCCCAGATGGCCGTGCGCAGCGTGTGCTGGCGCTGCGCGGCGCGCAGGGTGGCGGGGGTGAAGGGCTCTGGCAGGCGCTGCGGAAAGAAGCCGCGCATCACCGTGACACCGGTGACCAGCGCCAGCCACACCAGCGCGCGCACCGGCGAGAACTGCCAGGCGAAGAGCGCCGCCACGCCGCAGTTGAGCAGGTACTGCACCAGCAGCACCGGCCCGAGCGGACGGATCGACAAGCGCAGCACTTCGCACTGGATCGCGAAGCGGTGGTCGCCGTCGCGGGCGTCTGCCGGGGGGGCCGCGGAGGCGGGGGTGGGCGTCATGGGCAAATCGACTATATAGAGAAGGCCCCAGCCCCGGCGACAATGGGGGCCCTTAGCGGGCTTCCCGATGGCCGACTTTCCGTGAACGATCTCTCATTTTTCCTGCCTTGCGCCGCCGGCGTCGAGGAATTCCTTGCCCAGGAGGTGCATGCCCTGACCGGCCGTGCCGGGCAGGACCTGCTCACCCTGCGCGGCGGCGTGCGCGTGCGCGCCGACTGGCGCGACGGCCTCAAGCTCAACCTGCACAGCCGGCTCGCGCAGCGCGTGCTGGTCGAACTGGCCCATGGGCCCTACCGCAACGAGAACGACCTGTACGCCATCGCCAACGGCGTGGCCTGGGAGATCTGGTTCACGCCCAAGCAGACCTTCAAGATCGAGACCACGGCCCAGCACAGCCCGCTGCAGAGCCTGAACTTCGCCACCCTGCGCATCAAGGACGCCGTGGCCGACCGCTTCCGCGCCAAGGCCAACGGCGTGCGCCCGAGCATCGAGACCCAGTGGCCCGACTGCCGCATCTTTGCGCACCTGACCACCGACAGCTGCACGCTGTACATCGACACCTCGGGCGAGCCGCTGTTCAAGCGCGGCTGGCGCCAGGACAAGGGCGACGCCCCGCTGAAGGAAACCCTGGCCGCCGCCATGCTGGCCGCCAGCGGCTGGTGGAACCCCGAGACCGGCGAGGTCGCGAAGGCCCCGCTGTACGACCCCTGCTGCGGCAGCGGCACCATCGCCATCGAGGCCGCGCAGATCGCCAGCGGCATCGCGGCGGGCTCGCTGCGGCGCTTCGGCTTCGAGAAGCTGCTGCCGTTCCAGGCGCATGTCTGGGCCGCCATCAAGAATGAAGCCGCCAACGCGCAGCATGCGAGCGCCATCGCCGTCTTCGGCTCCGACGTGTCGCACCGCATGGTCGACTTCGCCGAGCGCAACGCCGAACGCGCGGGCGTGGCGGGCGCCATCGAGTTCCGCGGCGGCGACGCCTTGCAGCGCATGCCGCCGGCCGAGGGCGGCGTGATCATGCTCAACCCGCCGTACGGCGAGCGCATCGAGGTCGGTGGCGTGGCCCGCTTCGGCGCCCGCGAAGCCGCCCAGACCCCGGGCGACGGTGAAGGCGGCGACGGCGGTGACTTCTTTCCGCAGCTCGCCACCCACTGGAAGAAGAACTACGCGGGCTGGACCGCCTGGGTGCTCACGCCCGACCTGAAGCTGCCCAAGCAGATGCGCCTGAAGGAGTCGCGCCGCGTGCCGATGTGGAACGGCCCCATCGAATGCCGGCTGTTCCGCTTCGACATGGTGCGGGGCTCGAACCGGGCGGCGCCGCCAGACGCCGGCACCTGAATCAGCTCTGCAGCTTCAGGCCTGCAATGCCCAGGAAGATCAGCGCGATGCACGCCAGCCGCAGCGGCGCCGCGCTCTCCTGGAAAAAGAAGATGCCGATCAGCGTGACGCCGATGGCGCCGATGCCGGTCCAGATCGCGTAGGCCGTCCCGACCGGCAGCGTCTTCATCGCGGCGGTGAGCAGCACGATGCTCGCCAGCGCGGCGCCCAGGCCCAGCGCGCCGGCGCCGGGGCGCTCCCAGCCCGCCGCGGCCTTCAGCGCGAGGGCCATCACGATCTCCACCAGTCCGGCGGCAAGCAGAAGAAACCAGGCCATGGTGTTCGCTCCTTTCACAGCAGCTTGATGATGGCCACGCCGAGCAGCAGCACGGCCACGCCCGCCATGCGCAGGCCCGACACCGGGCGCTGCGGCAGCCGGAACCAGCCGTAGCGGTCGACGAACACCGACGCCACCTGTTGCCCCGCCACCGTCAGCCCGACCGCGGCCGCGGCGCCGATGGCCGGGATCGCCGTGAACACCGTCGTCACATAGGCCGCGCCCGCCAAGCCACCGAGCCAGCCCCACCACGGCATGCCGCGCAGCGCGGTGCCTTGCGGTGCGACCGCCGCAGGGGCGGGCGCACGCCGGAACAGCGTGACGAGCAGCAGCGCCAGGGCCATTGCCAGCGTCGCCACGAAGAAGCTCACCGCGCCCACCGCGAAGGGCGCGCCCAGGTCCTGTCGCAGCAGGCCGTTGACCACGCCCTGCACCGGCAGCACCGCGCCGGCCAGCAGCGCCAGCACGATCCAGCCGGCCTTGCCCGCCAGCGCCTGGCGCAGGCTGCCGGCCTGCCCGGCGACGATGGCTCCGGCCCCGAGCAGCACCGCCAGCGTGCCGCCGGCCATGGCCGGTGTCAGCGCCTTGGGTGCCACGCCGAGCAGGCCGAAGGTGTCGAGCGCGAACGAGGCCAGCATCTGCCCCGCGATGAACAGGCCGACCGCCGCCACCGCGCCCAGGCGCGGGAACAGCAGGATGGTCGAGACCACGTAGAAGGCGCTGGCCGTGCCGCCGATCACGTGCCACCACGGCACGCCCGGCAGGCCGGCCAGCGCCGTCAGCGTGCCCGTGGCGAGCGCCACCGCCAGCAGGGCCAGCGTACCGACCGACAGCTGCAAGGTCGTGGCGGTGAACGGGCTGCCCGTGGCCTTGGAGAGCTGGGCGTTGGCGCCGGCCTGCACCGCGAGCAGGCCTCCGGCGACGAGCGAGGCGGGAATGAAAAACGCGTCCATGGTGGGTCGACCTCCGTGTGGTGTGGATGAGGGGCAGGCGAATCGCGGCCCCCTGCGGACGACTGTAGGATCGGCACGTTTGCAAAGCCATTCGAAAAAATCGCATCCGGGGTATGCATAAATGCAGGACACAGACTGGGACGACTTTCGCGTGTTCCTGGCCGTGGGCCAGGCCGGCTCGCTCTCCGGCGCCGCGCGGCAGCTGGGTGTGAACCACTCCACCGTGCTGCGGCGCCTGGGCGCGCTCGAGGCGCGCATGGCGGTGCGCCTGTTCGACCGCCTGCCCGCCGGCTACGCGATGACGCTGGCCGGCGAGGCGCTGCGCGAGCGCCTGCAGGGCGTGGGCGAGCAGATCGACGCCGCGCAGCGCCACCTCATGGGGCTCGACCTGCGGCTGACCGGCGTCATCCGCATCACCAGCACCGACACCTTCATGGCCGGGCTGCTCGGACCGATCCTGGCGGACTTCCGGGCGCTGCACCCGGGCATCGAGCTGCAGGTGGTGATGAACAACCTCTTCCTGAGCCTGACCAAGCGAGAGGCCGACGTGGCGATCCGCCCGACCAACGCCCCGCCGGACCACCTGGTCGGGCGCCGGGCCGGGCGCCTGCAGACGGCGGTGTACGCGTCGAAGGCCTACCTCGCGAAGCACCCGGCGACGACCCCGCTGGCTGCGCACGACTGGGTCGCGCCCGACGAAGGCCTGTCGCACCTGCTGCAGGCCAAGTGGCTGCGCGAGCAGGTGCCGCCGGCGCGGATCGCGGCGCGCGTCGACAGCCTCGTCGGCATGACGCAGCTCGTGAAGCGCGGCCTGGGCCTGGGCATGCTCCTGTGCATGCTGGCCGACGCTGAGGAGGAGCTGGTGCAGGTCGAGCCGCCGCGGGAGGCGCTCGACACGCAGGTCTGGGTGCTGACGCATCCCGACCTGAAGGAGGTCGCGCGGATCAAGGCCTTCACCGACTTCGCCTACGCGCGGCTCGTCGCCGACGCGAAGGTGCTGGCCATGCCTGCGGGGCGGCCGGCGGCGCGCTAGCTGGCGGCCGTGGCGCCCGCATGGTGCAACATCGGCGCTCGACCGTTTTCACGCCCCCCATGACCTTGCCTGCCTCCGACCTCGTCGTCATCGACACCAACATCGCCCTCGACCTGCTGGTCTTCGAAGACCCGGCCTGGGCGCCACTGGTCGACGACCTCGCACGCGGCGCGCTGCGTTGGCTGGCCACGCCCGCGATGCGCAGCGAACTGGAACGCGTGCTGGGCTACCCGCTGATCGCCCGGCGCATGGCGCAGCGCGAGCTGACGATTCCCGTGGTGCTCGCGGATTTCGATGCGCGCGTGCAGCTGGTGACCGAGGTGCCGGCGCGCGCGCCCTGCGTGTGCAGCGATCCGGACGACCAGGTGTTCATCGACCTGTCCGTCGCGCACGGGGCGCAGCTGTTCAGCAAGGACAAGGCGGTGCTGTCGATGAAGAAGCGGCTGGCGCTGCGCGGTGTGGCGGTGCGCTCGGCGCTGGCGTAGGCCACGCCGATCTGGCTCAGGCCTTGTTCAGCTCGTACCACTGTCCCAGCAAGCGCGCGACGGCCCGCACGCGCTGCGTATCCCGCCCCCAGCGCCGGCTGGCCGGCAGCTTCTGCGCCCACTTCATGCGCCGCGCCGCGTTCGCGATGCGCTCGCGCACTTCCTCGTTCACGCTGCTCAGTGCCGCATGCCAGTGTTGGCCTGCGGCCTGCGGTGCGGCGGCCTCGAGCATCATGGCCGTGGAGTGCAGGTAGCTCAGCCAGTCGCGGGCCTGGCATTCGGCCAGGGTCATGACCTCGGAGGGGTCGTCCTCGAAATCGATGTAGCCGATCACGCCGTCGGGGCACTGCACGAGGTTGCGGTCGAAGGCCTGGCTCAGGTGCTGGCCGCACAGGTGCACGGCGGCGATGGCGGCCAGGCCCTCGCGCCACACGGCGAGCAGGGCGGCGGGGCCGGCGGCGGCGGCCTGGTCGATGCGCTCCTGCAGCACCACGGTGGCACGGCCGCTTTCGCCGAGGTCGGAAATCAGCAGCCCGTCGGCCTGCTGCGCCAGCACGATCGGCACGCGCAGACCCGCCGCGGCCAGTTGCTTCAGGCGCCGTGCCTCGGTGGCGATGGCGGCCTCGCCGCCCGGGTTGGGCACGGGCTTGATCACGTCGAGGCCGGCCAGCCGCGCGGCCAGCGCCATCACGCGATAGCCCCATTTGCCGTGGCGCGGGCCGGCCTTCTTGAGCCAGACGCGTTCGCTGCCGAAGCGGTGGCTGGCCACGTTCTTGGCCTGCCTGGGCAGGGTGACGCGCAGGAACTCGGCGTAGTCGCCGGGCGCCGAACCCGGGGCGTCGTCGAGCGGCGCGGGCGCCGATGCGGCGCCCCGTTGGCTGTACAGGCGCGTCGCGGCGCCTCCTCGTCTCAGTGGATTCATGCGGCCATGGCGAAGCCCGGCGCCAGCAGCCCGTGCGGGCCCTGCGTCACGGGCTGGAAACTCTGTGCACTGGCCAGCGGCCAGTAGGTGCGGAAAACGGTGTGCTGGTTGTCCAGCGGCCCGAGCAGCGCGCCGGGCTGCACCTGCATCACCAGGTTGCTCAGCAGGCGCACCTCGGTGTCGGAGATGCGGCGCACGATGTGGTGCGCGGTGATCTGCTGCGGATGGTCGAGGCCCGCGGCCTGCACCAGCTCCTGCAGCGCATGCAGCGTGCTGCGGTGGAAGTTGCGCACGCGGTCGGCCTTGGTCGGCACCACCAGCGCCTGCTGGCGCACCGGGTCCTGCGTGGTCACGCCGGTGGGGCAGTGGCCGGTGTGGCAGCTCTGCGCCTGGATGCAGCCCAGCGCCATCATGAAACCGCGCGCCGCGTTGCACCAGTCGGCGCCCAGCGCCATCATGCGGGCCACGTCGAAGGCGGTGATCACCTTGGCGGCGCAGCCGATCTTGATGCGGTGGCGCAGGTTCACGCCGATCAGCGTGTTGTGCACCAGCAGCAGGCCTTCCTGCAGGGGCGCGCCGACGTGGTCGCTGAACTCGACCGGCGCCGCGCCCGTGCCGCCCTCGGCGCCGTCGACCACGATGAAGTCGGGCGTGATGCCGGTGGCCTGCATCGCCTTGACGATGCCGAACCATTCCCACGGGTGGCCCAGGCAGAACTTGAAGCCGGTCGGCTTGCCACCCGACAGCTCGCGCAGCCTGGCGACGAAATGCATCATCTCGGTCGGCGTGGAGAACGCGCTGTGCGACGAGGGCGAGACGCAGTCCACGCCCACCGGCACGCCGCGCGCCGCCGCGATCTCGGGCGTGACCTTGGCCGCCGGCAGCACGCCGCCGTGGCCGGGCTTGGCGCCCTGGCTGAGCTTGATCTCGATCATCTTCACCTGCGGGTCGCGCGCGTTGGCGGTGAAGCGCTCGGCATTGAAGGTGCCGTCGTCGTTGCGGCAGCCGAAGTAGCCCGAGCCGATTTCCCAGATCAGGTCGCCGCCGTGCACGCGGTGGTGCTGCGAGATCGAGCCCTCGCCGGTGTCGTGCGCAAAGCCGCCCATCTGCGCGCCCTGGTTGAGCGCGAGGATGGCGTTGGCCGACAGGGCGCCGAAGCTCATTGCCGAGATGTTGAACACGCTCGCGCTGTACGGTTGGGTACAGACTTGCGCCAGGTTCGCATCGGCCGGCTGCGGCGTGCCGCCGATCACGATGCGGAAATCGTGCCCGGCCAGCTTCGTGGGCTGCATCGAGTGGTTGATCCACTCGTAGCCTGCGGCCGACACGTTCAGCTGGGTGCCGAAGGGCCGGTTGTCGGGCTCGCCCTTGGCGCGCTGGTACACCAGCGAGCGCTGGGCGCGCGAGAAGGGGGCGGCCTCGGCGTCGCTCTCGATGAAGTACTGGCGGATCTCGGGGCGGATGAACTCGAGCAGGAAGCGCAGGTGCCCGATGACCGGGTAGTTGCGCAGGATGGCGTGGCGCGCCTGGCGCAGGTCGTGCACGCCGGTGCCGGTGAGCACCGCGAACGCGGCCACGCCGATCCACGCGAGCCACAGGTGCGGCGAGGCCAGAACCAGCGCCAGGCAGGCGACCAAACCCAGCACACACAGGGCGAACGCGCTGTAGCGTGCGGGAAACGGAATAATCGTGGGCATAGTCATCAGATGTCGGCTGGAGCCTGCTGCATCATAGAGGGCTGCCCCCAACCTGCCATGACTGCTGCCATGACGACCACACCCGACACCCCCGATACCCCTGACACCGCCCTGGCCGCCTCCTCGCAAGCCCTGGGGCCCGACGATTTCGACGCCCTCGACAGCGCGCTCGACGCCATGCGCGAGCACGACGAGGAAATTCCCCAGTGGGAGTTCTGCGAAGGCTTCATGGCCGCGCTGATCTGCACGCGCCGCCCCATCGACCCCACCGAATACTGGCCCGTGCTGCTGGGCGACCACTTCGTGCCGGCCCAGCACATGGAGTTCGTCTGGAACTGGAAGCGCCGCTGGCGCGAGATCGAGGAAGGCCTCGACGCGCCGGTCGAATCGCTCGAGGACGAGCGCAGCTGGCAGCCCGAGGTGCTCGACACCCGAGGCGCCATCGCCTCGCTGCCCGAGGAAGAGCGTGCCGAGATGGCCGCCGAAGAGATCCCTTCGTTCGCCCAGGTCTGGGCGCTGGGCTTCATGTACGCGGTCGAGAACTGGCCCGAGGACTGGGCCGCCCCGCGCGACAAGGAAGCCGCGCAGATGCTCGACGACGCGCTCGACAACATCGTCGCGCTGACCGAGGACGACACCGCCAAGCCCACGCTGTCGATGTACGACGAGAACGGCCCGCCCAGCGTGAGCCAGCAGCGCCTGGACGACTTCGGCGCCGCAATCTGGGCGGTGTACGACCTGCGCCAGCTCTGGAAGAGCCTGGGCCCGAAGGTCGAGACGATCCGCAAGGAGGCCACGCCCGGCCGCAACGATCCGTGCCCTTGCGGCAGCGGCAAGAAGTACAAGAAGTGCCACGGTGAGTGACTGGGTTGAGTCCCAGGCGTCCCGGACGGCTTGCCGTTCGGGGCGCGCTCCCGCCGACGGGGTACCTTGCTCCGCGAATGTCCCCCGGCCTGCGGCCTCCTCCTTAATTTCGCTGCGCAAGGCACCCCATCGGCGTGAGCGTTGGGCAGTGCAGCTGTTGATCGGCCACACAACGACCGCGCCCATCGTGCGCAGGACACTGGGTGCTTCCCGCAGCGAAATCAAGGAGGAGGGGCGAAGCCCCGGGGGACATTCGCGGAGGGAAGTACCCGGTGGCCTGTGCACGCGCCCTGAATCACAGCAAGAACACTGACGAATCATGAGCCCTGCAGCACAGCCCCTGACACCCCGAGCCGCCTGGGTCATGGTCCTCGCCCTCTGCGCAGGGGTTGCGCTCAGCCAGGCCTTCCGCACCGTCGGCGCCATCATGGCGAGCCCGCTGCAGTCGGACTTTCATCTTTCCGCCCAGGCCCTCGGCATCTTCTCGGGCGCCTTCCACTTCGCGTTCGGCGCGATGCAGCTCTTCATGGGCATCGGCATCGACCTGCACGGCGTGCGCCGCACCGTGCTCGTGGCCTTTCCCGTCGCGATCGCGGGCGCGCTGCTGTCGGCCGTGTCGCCGAACTACCTCGTGCTGGTGGCCGGGCAGGCGCTGATCGGCGTCGGCTGCGCGCCGGCCTTCCTTGTGTGCACGGTGTTCATTGCGCGGCACTTTCCGGCGGCGCGTTTCGCCACCGTGTCGGGCCTGGTGCTGGCCATCGGCGGCCTGGGCATGCTGGCCACCGGCACGCCGCTCGCGTGGCTGGTGCAGGCCTACTCGTGGCGCGCGGGCTTCCTGGTGCTCGCGCTGGCGTCTGCCTTGGCCTGGCTCGCGATCTGGCGCTGGGTGCACGAGCCCGCGTCGGCCGTGCCGCAGGTGAAAGAATCGATTCCCGAAGCCGTGCGCCAGTTCGGCGCGCTGTTCGCCATGCCGCACACGCTGGGCATCATGGTGCTGGGTGCGGTGACGTATGCGGCCTTCATCTCGCTGCGCGGGCTGTGGCTGGGTCCGCTGATGATGGAGCGCCACGGATACTCGCTGGTGCAAAGCGGCAACGTCGCGCTCGTGGTGTCGGTGATCGCGCTGTTCGGCTCGCCGCTGTTCGGCCGTTTCGACCGCGACGGCGCCGCGCGCCGCCGCTGGATCGTGGCCTGCGGCCTTTTCTACGCCGGCCTGTTCGCGCTCATCGCCGTGGTGCATTCCGCCTGGCTGGACATTGCGGGCATGGTGCTCATCGGCGTGCTCTCGGGCTTCATCGTCTGGCAGTACGCCGACGTGCGCGTGGCCTACCCGGCCGCGCTCACGGGCCGCGCGATGGCCGTCTTCACCATGGCGATGTTCCTGGGCGTCGCGTTCATGCAGTGGGGCACGGGCGTGGCCGCCTCGGTGGCCGCGGCGCATGGCGGCGATCCGCTGACCGCCGTGCTGGCGGTCATTGCGGCGCTGCTGGTGACCGGCATCGCCGCCTTCGCGTGGCTGCCCGCGCCGAAGGCGGCCTCCGTCAGATCTTGAAGGCGCGTTGAATGTCCGGCCGCACGAGGTCGGCGTACTCGCGGTGCTTGCGGATGTAGCCCGCGATGAACTGGCACACCGGAATCACATGCCGCCCGTTGGCGCGCGCCTCGTCGAGCACGTGCCTCGCAATGCCCGAGCCCACGCCCTTGCCCTCATGCTCGGGCAGCACCTCGGTGTGCGTGAACATGATCGCGTCGGTCAGCAGGTTGTACTCGGCGTAGGCCGCGAGCTTGCCGTCGAGCGAGGCTTCGTAGCGGTGCTGCGCCTCGTTGTTCGTGAAGGTGAGGGCGGTCGAAGAAGAAGTGGTCATGAGGGTTGGCGTGCAAGAAAAGTGGCGAGGTTGGCGGCGGCGGTGGCGCGCACCTTGTTGCGCAGCATCGGCGTCCAGCCCAGCAGCAGGCCCGGCGTGCCCAGCGCCTGCCGCGACCAGGTCCAGAACGGGAAGCTGTCGCGGTGCGTGGCGATCAGGCCGTCGGGCGTGAAAGTGAAGCGCGCGTCGATGCTGTTGTCGACCAGGCGGCCGGTGGCGCTGAAGCGGTAGTGCGCGTCCCAGTGCGCGCTGCCCGTGCGGGCGTCGGCCTGCACGTCGCGCCAGCTCAGGCGCCACACGTCGGCGCCCTTGGCCTTGGTGGCCTCGCAGAGCATGCGCCACATGCCGCCGATCTCGCGCCGGCCGCGCAACGAAAAAGCCTCGTCGTCGAACACCGCGTCGGGCGCGTAGCAGGCGGCCATGGTGGCGGCGTCGAGTTGCGAGAACGCGCTGTAGAAGCGCTCGATGGTCGGGGCGTGGGTGGCAGCGGTCATGGGGCCTCGGGATGGGTGGTGCCGGATCATCGCCCGGATGCGCCGTGCAAGGAAGTGCACGGGTGATTCCGGGTGTCCCGCATTAACATGCGCCCCGATGCCGGTCCTTGCAGGGCCGGCGCCCTGGCGGTGGCGCAGAAAAACCAGAACCACAGTCGCTGCGCCCGCCGCACACAACCCGAGGGGACGCATCCATGGCCGAGGTGATCAACGACTGGCAGTTCGTCGAGGCCGTCATGGCCGCCCGCACGCTCGAGGAGGTCGCGCAGGTCAACCGCCGCGCGATGCGGGCGATGGGCTTCAACCACGGCGCCTACGTGCTCAAGCGCCCGGTGCCCGCGCCCCGTGCCGACGCCCCCGCGCAGGACGCGCTGGTGTTCTTCCACGACCTGCCCCCGGCGTGGGCCCGCACCCGCTACGAGTCGCTGCGCAGCAGCGCCGGCGAACAGGCCGACGCCCGCGTGCAGCATGTGCGTGCCGGCATGCCGGCCACCGCATGGAGCTGGCTCGGGCAGGTGAGCCACACGCGCGCCGACATCGGGCAGCGCGCCCGCGGCCTGCTGCGCAGCGCCGGCGAGCACGGGCTGAAGGCGGGGCTGACCGTGCCGCTGTGGACGCCCGGCATCGACTGGGCCTTCATGACCCTGACCACCGACGCCACCGCCGACCTGCGCGAACTGCGTGCGACGTTGGCGCCGATGAACTACTTCGCCTCCTGCCTGCATTCGACCGTGCGCCGGCTGCAGGGTGACGCGAAGGTGCCGGTGCTGAGCGCGCGCCAGCGCGAGGTGCTGCACTGGGTGGCCGTGGGCAAGTCGACCTGGGAAATCTCCGAGATCCTGCACATCAGCGAGCGTACCGTGTACTTCCACCTCGTGGGCGCCGCCCGCAAGCTCGACACGCAGGGCCGCACCGCCACCTGCGCGCGGGCCCTGGCGCTGGGCCTGCTCACGCCCTGAGCCGGCCCGACCTACCCCTGTCGGAAACGACAGGGGGTCGCATGGCGCCGCGCGGCGCGGTGCTGCAATCGGCCACGGGCAGGCTGTGTGTCACGCGCCCGATGCTTCAACCGATCGAGCCCATGAGAGAACGCAGAAATTTCGTGCGCCTGCTGGGCGGCGGCCTCGCGGTGGCGGCGGGCGCCACGGCCCTGGCCACCTGGTGGCTCCACGCCGACGTGCCGGCCGCCGCCTTCGAGATCTGGAACGGCCCGGGCGACGAGCCCGATGTGCGCAAGCGCGCCGTCGCCTATGCCGTCACCGCGCCCACGGCCTACAACGGCCAGCCCTGGCGGGTCGACCTGCGCGAGCCCGATGCCATCGTGCTGCACGCCGACCGCGCCCGCGTGCAGCCCGCCACCGACCCCTTCGGCCGCCAGCTCATGATCGGCCACGGCGCGTTCATCGAGCTGCTGGTGATGGCGCTGGCCCAGCAGGGCGTGCAGGCGCGCGTGCAGCTGTGGCCGCAGGGCGAGCTGGTGGGCGATGCACCGCAGCAGTGGCCCGACCTGCCGGTGGCGCGGCTCACGCTGTCGCGCGGCGGCACGCCCGATCCGCTGTTCGCGCAGGTGCTGCGGCGGCGCACGCCCAAGCAGCGCTTCGACACCGGCCGCACGGTGTCGGCCGACATGCTGCAGGGGCTCACCGCGGCCGTGGCCTCGGGGGCGGGTGGGGGCGTGCAATCGGCCGGCACGGTCGACATGGCCCGCGTGCTGCCGCTGCGCAAGCTGTGTGCGGCGGCGGCGCGCGTGGAACTGGTCACGCCCCACACGGCGCGCGAGAACCTGCGCCTGCTGCGCATCGGGCCGCAGGAAATCCTGGCGCACCGCGACGGCTTCTCGCTCAACGACCCGGCGCTGCGCATGGCGGTCGCGCTGGGTCGCTTCGACCGCGAGGTGCCGGCGGCCGAAGACAGCCTCTCCTTCCGGCAGACGCTGCGGATGTTCGAGGACCAGGCCCACACGGCGATGGGCTTCGTCTGGATCAGCACCGGCGGCAACAGCCGCAGCGAGCAGATCGCCGCGGGCCGCGCCTACGTGCGCCAGCAGCTGCGCGCCACCGACCTGGGCCTGGGCATGCAGCCGATGAGCCAGCCGCTCGAGGAATTTCCGGAGATGGCGCCGCACCACGCGGCGGCGCACGACATGCTGATCGGCGCCGCGCCGTCGCGCCATGCGCGCAGCCCGACCGTGCAGATGATGTGCCGCCTGGGCTTTCCGACGGCGCCGGTGCCGCCCGCGCCGCGCCGGCCGGTCGGCGATTTCATGCAGGCCTGAACAGCCCGCGTGCGATCAGCGCGCCAGCAGCTGGACCAGCGTCTGCAGCGCGTAGTGCACCGTGGCCGCGCGCACCGTGGCGCGGTCGCCGTCGAAGCGCCGGCGCTCGGTGCGCACCTGCCCGTCGACCGACCAGCCGAACCACACGGTGCCCACCGGCTTGTCGGGCGAGCCGCCCGCGGGGCCCGCCACGCCGGTCACGGCCACGGCCGCGCGCGCCGGGGCGCCACGGGCAATGGCGCCCTCGGCCATCGCGCGTGCCACGGGCTCGCTCACGGCGCCGTGGGCCTCGATGAGTGCGGCGTCCACGCCCAGCATCTCGGTCTTGGCGGCGTTCGAGTAGGTGACGAAGCCGCGCTCGAACCACACGCTGGAGCCCGCCAGGTCGGTGCAGGCGCCGGCGATCAGGCCGCCGGTGCAGCTTTCGGCGGTGGCCATCATCCAGCCCCGGGCCTGCAGCCGTTCGGCCAGCGTCGCGACGAGCGCGGGGACGTCCTGTTCAGCCAAGGCCGGGGGAGCGGAAGGTTGCATCGGGGTCACCATGCGCGCCACAGCGCAATGACCAGCAGCGTGCAGAAGGCCGCCACGAGGTCGTCCAGAAGAATGCCGAAGCCCGCGCGCCACCACTGCACCCGCGCGGGGTCGTGCGGCTTGAAGGCGGCGTCGGCCCAGCCCACCGGGCCGGGCTTGGCGGCGTCGAAATAACGGAACAGCGCAAAGGCCACGACCTGTGCCCACAGGCCGGCCGGCGTCACCAGCCAGAGCACGAGCCAGAAGGCGACCACCTCGTCCCACACGATGGCGCCGGGGTCGGACACGTTCATGTTCCGCGCAGCGACCGTGCAGGCCCACCAGCCGATCGGCAGGCCGGCCAGGATGATCCAGCCGATGGTCGCGGGCGTGAACCACAGTTGCATCACCACGAACGCGGCCCAGGCCCACAGCGTGCCCACGGTGCCCGGCGCGAAGGGCGACAGCCCGGAGCCGAAGCCCAGCGCGATGAAGTGCGCGGGGTGCGAGAGCAGGAAACGCAGGGTGGGGCGACGCATCGGGGGACGGGGCAGGGCGCCGGTGGTGGCGGAAGAAGAATCCATCGAGGAAGAAGGGGAAGAAGAAGCGGCGTGCATCGGTTTCGAAGTGTCGCGCATCCTGTGCGACGGCAGCGCGCCGAAGTTTCTATTTATCAAAGCAATAACTTGTTTAATTGAGGGGCGCCGCCTAGTATCCAGGCTCCTTTGGCGTTCTCCTCTGTCCCATGTCTTCCTCCACTTCTTCTCTCGACGCTGCCGCCGTTGGCGCGCCGCCGCCCACCGCCGCCTGGCGCGAGCTGTTCAGCGGGCGCAACGGCTGGCGCGCGCTGGCGCTGACCGGCGGCGTCGCGCTGCACGCGGTCAACGTCCACATCGTGACCACCGTGCTGCCCTCGGTGGTGCGCGAGATCGGCGGGCTCGACTGGTACGCCTGGAGCACGACCCTGTTCGTGGTCGGCTCGATCCTCGGTGCCACGCTGTCGGTGCGGCTGCTGGCCGCGCGCGGGCCGCGCGGCGCCTGCCTCACGGCGCTGGCCGTGTTCACCGCCGGCTCGGTGGGCTGCGCGCTGGCACCGGCCATGCCGTGGCTGCTCACGGGGCGCACGGTGCAGGGCCTGGGCGGCGGCCTGCTGGCGGCGCTGAGCTACGGGCTGATCCAGCGCGTGTTCGAACCCCGGCTGTGGCCGCGCGCGGTGGCGCTGGTGTCGGGCATGTGGGGCGTCGCCACGCTGTGCGGGCCGGCCGTGGGCGGGCTGTTCGCGCAGGCCGGCCACTGGCGCTGGGCCTTCTGGGCGCTGCTGCCGGTGGCGGCGGCGCAGGCCCTGCTGGTGGCGGTGCAGCTGCGGCCCGCGGCCGGCATCCGGCATGACCGCCCGGCGCAGATGCCGCGCGTGCCGACGCCGCAGATCGCGCTGCTGGCGCTGTCGGTGTTGGTGATTGCCGCCAGCGGTTTCTGGCCCGGCCTCGCGGGGCAGGCCGTGGGCGTGGCGCTGGGCCTGGCCATCGGCTTCGCCGCCACCCGCATCGACCGCCGCGCCGGCGCCGTGCGCCTGCTGCCGACCGGCGCCTATGCGCTTGGCACGCCGCTGGGCGCCATCTACGCAAGCGTGGCGCTGCTGCTGATCGGCACCACCACCGAGATCTTCGTGCCCTACTTCCTGCAGCTGCTGCACGGCCACACGCCGCTTGCGGCGGGCTACCTCACGGCGGCGATGGCGGGCGGCTGGAGCATCGGCTCGCTGACCTCGTCGGGCCGCACTGGCGCAGGCGCCGACCGCATGCTGCGCGCCGGGCCGGTGGTCTGCACCGCAGGCCTGCTGGCGCTCGCGTGGCTGTTGCCGACGCCGGGTGCGCTGGACGCCAATGTCGAGACCTCGCTCGTGGCCGTGGCGCTGGCCGCGGTCGGCTTCGGCGTGGGCATCGGCTGGCCGCACCTGCTGACGCGCGTGATGGCGCTGGCGCCGCGCGGCGAAGAGGGGCTGGCCTCCGCCTCGATCACGACCGTGCAGCTGTACGGCATGGCCGTCGGTGCGGCCGTCGCCGGGCTGGTGGCGAATGCGGCGGGGCTCACGGTGCCCGGCGGTGTGGACGGTGCGCGTTCGGCGGCGATCTGGCTGTTCACGGTCTTCGCGCTGGCGCCTGCCATCGCCGCCTGGCTGGCGTGGCGCGCGGTGGCGCGGCGCTAGGCCAGCACGCCTTCCCAGGCCAGCGCGCGCCGGCGGCCACGTTCGCGGCGCGTTTCGCCGCGCAAGGTGGCGACGAGGTCGTACACATCGGCCGGCAGGTGCGCACCGCGCCACGCGATGTGCTGGTCGGCGCGGCACATCACGAGGCGGTGCGCATAGGCCTTGGGCAGGCTCGCGGTCTCGATGTCGAGCACCGTGAGCGGCATGCGGTACGCGGCGGCCGCGCGCTCCAGCGGCCGCACGTCCACGCTGCGGTCGAAGCGCAGCAGCGTGTAGCCCGGGCCGAAGGCGTCGTACAGCGAGCGACCGTCGGCCAGCCAGAAATGCGGCGCGCGGCAGCCGGGCACGGTGGAGGGCGTGAACTCGCCCATCGAGTACGGCGGCGCGCGGTGCTCGCCGTCGGGCACGATGATCGGCGAGCCCGTGTAGAAGTAGCCGAAGTTGAGCCCGCCGCAGCAGAACTGCTGCACGTTGAGCGCATAGGCCTCGCGGCCGATCTCGGCGCGCTGCGCGTCGCCCGCCGGGCCGGGCGCCTCGATGTCCGGCGGCACGGCACGGCGCGCGCGGATCATCTTCTGCGCATGGTCCATCGCGAACTGCGACACCTGCTCGGTGATCGGCAGCCGCTCGGCCTCGTAGGCGTCGAGGATGGCCTCGTCGCCCCAGCCCTGCACGCAGGCGCCCAGCAGCCACGAGAGGTTGAGCGCGTCGGCGATGCCGGCGTTCATGCCGTAGCCCGCGTAGGGCACCCACAGGTGCGCGGCGTCGCCCGCGAGGAACACGCGGCCGTCGCGAAAGCGCGTGGCCACGAGGCGCCGGCCGATCCAGTCTTCCTTGCTGATGATGTCGTAATGAAAGTCGGGCCCCACGCCCAAAATCTCGCGGATCGAGGTGTCGCGGTCGACCGAGTCGAACTCGGGCTCTTCGGCGTTCAGGTGGTTGTGCACCAGCCAGGTCTCGTGGCCGTCGATGGCGAACATCGTGCCGCAGCGGCGCGGGTTCATCGCGTAGTACGACCACGCGGGCTTGCCCGGAATCATGTCGCGCAGCTGCGGCGCGCGGATGAAGGTCGACTGCACGCGCTGGATGACGGCCGTGCCTTCGAGCTTGGCGCCGATCTGCTTGCGCACCGGCGAGCTGCCGCCGTCGCAGCCGACCATGTAGCGGCAGCGGATGCTGCGCGTGGCGCCGCTGTCCATGTCGGTGGCGATGGCGCTCACGCCCTCGGCATCTTGTGAGAAGCGCTCGAAGCGCGTGCGGTTGAGCAGCGTCACGCCCGGCAGCGCGGCCGTGTGCTTCAGCAGAATCGGCTCGAGGTAGATCTGGTTGATGCGGTGCGGCGGCTCCGGCGTGGGCCACCATGCGTCGGGGCCCTCGGTTTCGGTATAGCGGTCGCGCCGGCACGGAATGGGAATGCGCGTGAGCTCGGTGCCCGTCACCGTGGTGCGAAACACCACGTCGTTCGGGTGGTCGGCCGGCAGCCCCGCATCGCGCAGCTGCTGCGCCACGCCCAGGCGGCGGAACTGCTCCATGGTGCGCGAGGCCACGTGGTTGCACTTCACGTTCGGCGGCTCGGCGAAGCGGCGCGTCTCGCACAGGATCACCGAGACGCCGCGCGAGGCCAGGTCCATCGCCAGCGTGAGGCCCACGGGGCCGGCGCCGACGATCAGCACGTCGGCTTGCATCGAGGTGTCGGCGGTCTTCGTCATGTCTCTATCGGCTTGTCGTTCAATCGAGCTTGATGTGGGCGTCCTGGATCACCTGGGCCCATTTCTTCGTCTCGGCGCGGATGTAGCTGTCGAAGGATTCGACCGAGCCCGGTGCCGGCTCCACGCCGAGCGCGCGCATCGCGGTCTTCACCTGCTCGTCGCCGAGCGCGGCGTTGAGCTCGGCATTGAGCCGCGCCACCACCGGCGCCGGCGTGCCGGCCGGCGCGACCACGCCGAACCAGCCCGTCGAGTCGTAGCCCGGCAGGCCGGCCTCGGCCACCGTCGGCACCTCGGGCAGCATCGGCAGGCGCTGCGGGCTGGTCACGGCGAAGGCGATCAGCTTGCCGGCGCGGATCTGCTGCAGCGACGAGGGCAGGTCGACCACCGCCAGCGGAATCTGCCCGCCCAGCACGTCGAGCGCCGCCGGGCCCGAGCCGCGGTAGGGCACCTCGACCAGCCGCGTGCCCGCCATCTGGTTGAACAGCGCCGCCGACAGGTGCATGGCCGTGCCGTTGCCGCCGTGGCCGATCGACAGCGTGTTCGGCTTCGCCTTGGCCAGCGCGATGAGTTCGCGCTGCGTCTTCGCGGCCACCGACGGGTGGCCCACCAGCACGAAGGGAATGGCCGCCAGCATGCCCACGGGCTTGAGGTCTTTCTGCGGATCGAAGGGCATCTGCGGGTACAGGCTCACGTTGGCCGCCAGCGCGCCCGCCGCGCCCACGCCCAGCGTGTAGCCGTCTCCCGGCGCCTTGGCCACCAGCGTCAGCCCCACGTTGCCGCCCGCGCCGGGGCGGTTGTCGACCACCACCTGCTGGCCCAGCTTCTCGTTCAGGCGCGGCACCAGCATGCGCACCACGCCGTCGGCGCTGCCGCCGGGCGGGAAGGTCACGACCATGCGGATCGGCTTGGTGGGGAAATCGCCTGCCGGGGCCTGTGCCAGGGCGGTGCCGGCCACCAGCGCGCCGGCCACGGCCCACAGCAGTTGCCTGCGTCGCCCACGAAATGCGTGCATGCCGCGGGCGATGGGTGCTGTCATTCGGGCCTCTCCTTGAATTCGGTGCTTTGATCGGAGATTGAACGATGGCAGCATTCATTCGTAAATCAAGAAATTCCGAATGATTTTTCAAATTTTCTGATGAATACGAACTTCAGTCCTACGATCCGCCAGCTGCGTGCGTTCCTCGCGGTCTACCAGCTGCGCAAGCTGGGCGCCGCGGCCACGCGGCTGTTCGTCACGCAGTCGGCCGTGAGCATGCTGATCCGCCAGCTCGAAGAGGGCCTGGGCACGCGCCTGTTCGACCGCACCACGCGCGCGCTCAAGCCCACGGCCGCAGCCGAACAGATGATTTCCACCGTCGAGCGCGTGCTGCGCGACGTCGATTCGCTCTCGGCCGATTTCCGCGAACTCGCCACGCTGGAACGCGGTCGCGTGACGCTGGCCATCACGCCCACGCTGGCCGGATTTTTATTGCCCGATGCGCTGCGTGCCTTCGGCGAGCAGCATCCGAAAGTTCGCGTGCTGGTGAACGACTGTGCGCCCGACCAGTTCCTGTCGCGCATCCTCGGCGAGCATGTCGACTTCGGCATCGGCACGCCCGAGCGGCCCGGCCCCGAGGTCGAGGTGCAGCGCCTCCTGCGCGATCACCTCGCCGTGGTGTGCCGCACCGACCACCCGCTGGCCAAGGCACGCGTGGTGCGCTGGTCGGACCTGGGGCGCCACCCGGTCATCACCGTGCGCCCCGGCTACGGCGTGCGCCCGCTGATCGACGGCACGGCGGCGGAGGCGGGCGTGACGCTCGACGTGGTGAACGAGGTGTCCTTCCTGTCCACCGCGCTGTGGATGACGGCGGCCGGCATGGGCGCGTCGATCATGCCGTCGGCCTTCGCGCGCGCCGAGAAGAACCCGGTGCTCGTGGTGAAGGTGCTCAGCGCGCCGCGCGTGGTGCGCGACATCTCCATCGTCACCAAGCGCGGCCATTCGCTGTCGGCGGCGGCGCGGGCGTTCATCGAGGCGCTGAAGCAGAGCCTGCAGTAGCCGCGGGGGCGGGCCGGTCGTATGCTGGCCGGTCTTTTCTCTTTGCGCGAAAGCAGGTGCCCCCATGACAACAACCACACGGTCCCGTTTCTCTTCCGCATGGCTGGTCCTGGCATTCGGCCTGATGCTGTCGATGCTGCTCGTGGCCTGCGGCAACAAGGAGGCCGAGCAGCGCAGCGCCTTCATCGCCTACCTGCAGACCCGCGTGCTCGACAAGCCCGGCTTGCGCGTGCCCACGCCCACCGCCGAAGAAAAAGCCTCGTTCGGCGACTACGCGCAGCACTACGCGGTGATCACCGATTTCAACGAAGGCATGAACAAGTCGGTGAGCCAGCCGATGACGCAGGTCATGAACAAGGGCGCGCTGCGCTCGTTCGTCGATCTGCCGGCACGCCGTGACGATCTCAAGGCCGCCAAGGAGGGCCTGGGCGGCCTTCGCACCGCGCTCGATCAGCAGTTGGCCAAGGCCGATGCGGCACGCGCGCAACTCAAGCAGCCCGACGACCTGAAGCAGGTCTATGCCAAGGCCTACGAGAAGACCGTGACCACGCCCGCCACCACGTTCAAGGAGGTGTTCCCTCCGGTCGACGCCGTGATCGACAGTGCGTTGGCCATCGCCGATTTCATGGAGAAGAACAAGTCGAAGCTTCGGGTTTCCGGCGGCACGCTCACCGTGACCGACCCGGCCGTGGGGGACGAACTCAACAAGATGGCGCAGCAAATGGGCAAGCAGTCGGCGGCGATCAACACCGCGCAGGACAAGATGCGCGCGGTGATGCGCGGCTCTTGATCAGACGAAGTGGTCGAAGGAGCCGAAGCGCTGTGACACCGGCGCGCCGCTCGCATCGACGATGCGCAGCCCCGCGTCCGCCTCGATGCGGCCGATGCGCGTCACGCGCGTGGCGCTGTTCACGCCGGCCTGCAGGACTGCATCGCGGGCCGAGGCCGGCGCAGTGAACACCAGCTCGTAGTCGTCGCCGCCCGAGAGCGCGCAGGTGCGCAGCGCCTCGGTGGGCAGGCCGGCCGTGTCGACCGCGATCAGCGCCGTGGTGGCATCGGCGTCGAGCGTGGCGCCCACGCCGCTGGCCGCGAGGATGTGGCCCAGGTCGCCGATCAGGCCGTCGCTCACGTCCACCGCCGAGGTGGCGATGCCGCGCAGCGCCTGGCCCAGCGCCACGCGCGGCGTGGGTTGTTCCATGCGTGCGCGAGCCTGTGCGAAGGCCTCGGCGGGCAGGCTCAGCGTGCCGCGGAACACCTCGAGCGCCAGCCGCGCATCGCCGAGCGAGCCGCTCACCCACAGGTCGTCGCCCGCGCGCGCGCCCGAGCGCAGCAGCGCGGCGCCGGCCGGCACTTCGCCGAACACGGTGATGCAGATATTGAGCGGGCCGCGCGTGGTGTCGCCGCCCACCAGCTCGCAGCCGTGGGCGTCGGCCAGCGCGAACAGGCCGCGCGAAAAACCTTCGAGCCAGGGTTCGTCCACGCCGGGCAGCGCCAGCGCGAGCGTGAAGGCCAGCGGCTTCGCGCCGCAGGCGGCCAGGTCGCTGAGGTTCACGGCCAGCGCCTTGTGGCCGAGCCGGGCCGGCTCCACGGTCGAGAGAAAGTGCCGCCCCTCCACCAACATGTCGGAGGACACGGCGAGCTGCATGCCCGCGGCCGGCGCGAGCAAGGCGCAGTCGTCGCCCACGCCCAGCGGCGAGCGCGTGGCGGGACGTTTGAAATAGCGTGTGATCAGGTCGAATTCACCCATGGGTGCGAGAGCATAACGACCTGGCGCGGGGCCGCCCGCCGCGGCGCCCGCGGGAAATGGGGGCTGACACTGGAAGCATTTTGTAATACCGTCATGCAAGCGGATACACCGAAAGTCCAAACAGGAGGAGGCCGCCATGACAGCCATCGTGCAGGGAGGCGTGTCCGCCGAGGCAGACACCGACCGGATCGTTGCCTTGCTGTACGACGGGATCACCTGTCCCGGCGACTGGTACGACGCGCTCGATGCCATGCGCGAGGTGCTCGGTGCCGCGTGCTTTCACACGCTCACGGTGCGCCGCGCCGACTGCTCGGTGGTGGGCGCGGGGCTCGCCAACCTGGAGAGCCCGCCCGACAAGGTGCGCGAGTACGAGCAGCACCTGGCGCGCGACGACATCCGCATGCAGATGCCGGTCAACGCCCCGCTGGGCACGCCGGTGACCGACCACGCCTACTTCGGCGCGCGCACGCTGTCGCGCAGTCCGATCTATGTCGACTGGCTGGCACCGCTCGGCCTGCGCCACACGCTGGCCATGGGGCTGCGCGCCGACGACGACACGCGCGAAGTGCTCGGCTTCATCCGCCCCCGGGCCGAGGCGCCCTACGGCCCCGAGAGCGAGGCCTTCTGCCGGCGCCTGTCGCCGCACCTGGTGCGCGCCAGCGAGCTGCGCGCCCGCATGATGCAGCTGGGCGAGCACGCGGCCACCGGGCTGTCGGCGCTCGACGCGCTGCCGCAGGGCATCGCCGTGGTCGACGAGGCCTGCCGCATCGACCACCTGAACGCGCGCGCGGCGGGGTGCGCGGGCCGCGGCGGCCTGTTCGACAGCGCGCAGGGGCGATTGCGGCTCGCGTCGTCCGCGCTGCAGTCGGCCTTCGAGCAGCGGGTGCGCGAGGCCTGCGCCCCGGCCGGTGGCGCGCGGGCCGGCGTGCTGCACCTGCCCGTGGCCGGCAGCGTGGTCCGCATCACGGTGCTGCCGCTCAAACCCTCGCACCCGCTGGCCGTGCTGCGCCAGCGCCACCGCGCGCTCGTGGTCTTCGCCCATTCGGCCGAGGCGGCGCCCGTGGAGCCGCGGCAGCTGGAAAGCCTGCTCGGACTGAGTCCGACCGAGGCACGGCTTGCGCTGCTCCTCGCAAGCGGCAAGACCGTGAAGGACTTCGCCGCCGCGCAGCACTGCTCCGAACACACGGCACGCAGCCACCTGCGCAACGTGATGCGCAAGACCGACTGCCACCGGCAGGCGGAGCTGGTGCTGCTGGTGCAGTCGCTGCGGGACTGAGCAGCAGGTTCTACTGCGAACGGGGGATGGCGCCGCGCGGCGGTTGCGAGAACCATGGCGCCCTCTACACGAGGAGTTCGCCATGGCTGTCTACTGGGACGAGACCAAGATGCAGATGGGCCCGCACGGCACCGCGACCATCCTCGCCTTCGGCGATTCGTGGTTCTGGTACCCGCTGCCGGGCGGCAGCCTGCTGAACTTCCTGGGCGACGTGGTCGGCGCGCGCGGCCACGTGATCCTGGCCAAGGGCATGAACGGCGCGGAAGCCCAGGACTACGTCGAAGGCAAGTACCGCAACGCCGTGCGCGAGTCGCTGCGCCTGTACGGGCCGACGCTGTCGGCGGTGTTCATCAGCGGCGGCGGCAACGACTTCGCGGGCTTCAACGACCTGCGCCCGCTGCTCAAGTCCGATTGCACGGGCGAGACGCAGGCCGCGCAGTGCTTTCGCAACGGCAAGGGCGGCTTCGACCAGTTCCTCGTCGACATGGACGAGCAGTACCGCGCGCTCATCGGCCTCATCTACACCCGCACCAGCGTCGATTGCCACATCGTCATGCACAGCTACGACTACGCGCCGCCCACGGGCAAGGCGCTGTTCGGGCGCGAAGGCTGGCTGCGCCCGGCGCTGGTCGACGCGGGCGTAGCACCGGAGTTGTTCAAGCCCTGCGTTGACCACCTCATCGACGGCTTCCACGGCATGCTGCAGAACATCGCCGCGGGCGACCCGCAGCACCTGCACGTGGTGGACAGCCGGGGCACGCTGGGCCCGACCGACTGGGCCAACGAGCTGCACCCCAACGGCCGCGGCTTCAAGAAGATCGCGGTTCAGCGCTGGCAGCCCGTGCTGCAGCCGCTGAACCTGGCCTGAACTCTTGTGAAGTTCAGACGCCGCGCGCGCGGCGGTTGGACATGACCACGTTGTCCTTCTCGATCGCCGTGCCGCTCTTCAGCGCAGCAATCCACGCATCGGTCGTCGCCACGGCGGCGAAGTTGCTGTGGAACACGACGCTGAAGACGCGGTGGATTTCCTCGGCGCTCACGCGGCCGGCTGCGTTCTCGTAAGGCAGCGCGCCGGTGGCGTCCGACAGGAACTCCACGTTCAGCCCGCGGTGCATGGCTTCGAACACGGTGGACGCGTCGCAGTTCTGCGTCATGTAGCCGGTCACGCTCAGCGTGTCGATCTCGTGGCGCGCGAGCCAGTCGGCGAAGTCGGTGCCGGTGAAGACGCTCGGGAAGGCCTTGGTGACGAGGTGGTCGCGCGGGCGCTGGGCGATCTCGGGGTGCAGTTGGCCGTGGAACTTGTCGGCCTGGAAGACCGGCGCGCCCTTCGGCGCGTGGTGCTGCACCACCACCACCGGCACGCCGGCCGCGCGCGCCGCGTCCATGGCCTGCGCGATCTTCGGCAGCGAGCTTTCGACCGGCGGGTATTCGATGGGCAGGCCGCCGCCTTCGAAGTATTCGTTCTGCACGTCGATGACGACGAGGGCGCGGCGCGGTGCGGACTGGCTCATGGGGATCTCCTTCGGTGGTTGTGTCTGGAATGGCTCGATTCTTCGCGCACCACGGGTTTTGCGACAGTGGCCCGAAAGCCATTCATCGATAAGATCGGGCCATGCGCTCATCTGCCGCCAAAACCATCGCCGAGACCATTGCCGTGGTCGCCTTCGACGGCATCAGCCCCTTCCACCTTTCCGTGCCCTGCATGGTGTTCGGCGAAGACCGCACCGACACCGGCGCGCCGCGTTTTCGCGTGCAGGTCTGTGCGCCCGAGCCCGGGCCGCTGGCCACCAACGCGGGCTTCACGCTCGTGGTGCCGCACGGGCTGGAGGCGATCCGCCGCGCGCAGATCGTGGTGGTGCCGTCTTGGCGCGACGACGGCCGGCCCGCGCCGCCCGCGCTCATCCGTGCGCTGCAGGCGGCGCACCGGCGCGGCGCGACCGTGGTCGGGCTGTGCCTGGGTGCTTTCGTTCTGGCCGAGGCCGGCCTGCTCGACGGCCGGCCCGCCACCACGCACTGGCACCTGGCCGCAGCCTTCGCCAAACAGTACCCGCAGGTCGTGCTGCAGCCCGAAGTGCTGTACGTGGACGACGGTGACGTGCTCACCTCGGCGGGCACGGCCGCGGGCATCGACTGCTGCCTGCACCTGCTGCGCGTGCGCTACGGCGCCGACACCGCGAACCGCGCCGCGCGGCGCATGGTCGTCGCGCCGCACCGGCAGGGCGGTCAGGCGCAGTACATCCAGCAGCCCGTGCCGGCGGCGGCCGAGCGCGACCGGCTCACGCCGTTGCTCGAATGGCTGGGGCGGCATCTGCAGGTGCCGCACGAACTCGATGACCTGGCCCGGCGTGCGCTCATGAGCCGGCGCACTTTCACGCGGCGTTTTCGCGAATCGACGGGCACGACGGTCGGCCAGTGGCTGCAGAACCAGCGCCTGGCGCTGGCGCAGCGGCTGCTCGAAACGACCGACCGTTCCGTGGAGCGCGTGGCGGCCGATGCGGGCTTCGGCTCGGCGGTGCTGCTGCGCAAGCACTTCGCCACGGCGTTCAAGGTGTCGCCGACGGTGTACCGCCGGCAGTTCTCCCAGGAGGCCGTGGCCGCCTGAACAACGTCAGGCCGCGCCGCGAAAACGCAGCGAGGCCTGGCGCACCACTTCCGCCAGCAGCCGTTCCTTGCCCTGCTTCTCGCGCAGCCAGCGCGCGTCGTTGCGGTTGGCCTCGACGCTGGTGCGCAGCTCGCCCAGCGCCTGCGTGGCGTTGAGCGCCTCGCTGTGCCATTCGAGCTGGGTCATGGTCATCAGGATGTGGTCGCGCAGCGGCATGTGCTGGCCGCTGGCCGGGTCGACGTACACCGCGTCCAGGCCGAAGCGGCAGGCCTGGAAGCGGTTGTAGGTGTAGACGAGGTAGTCGTCCTCGCTCGGCTCGAAAGGCTGCTCCTGCAGGAACCATGCGGCCAGCGACTGTACGTAGCCCGCCAGCGCGGCGGCGCGCTCGATGGTGAGCGGCGTGTCGAACACGCGGATCTCGATGGTGCCGAACTCGGGCTTGGGGCGGATGTCCCAGTAGAAGTCCTTCATGCTGCGCACGACGCCGGTGCGGGTCATGCGCTCGAAGTAGGCCTCGAATTCCTTCCAGCTCGTGGTGAAGGGCGCGCGGCCCGAGAGCGGGAACGCGAACACCGAGTTCAGGCGTGCCGAGTCGAACTGCGTGTCCTGCCCCTGCACGAACGGCGACGAGGCCGACAGCGCAATGAAGTGCGGGATGTAGCGCGACATGCGATGCAGCATCAACAGCGCCGAGTCGGCGTCGGGGCAGCCGATGTGCACGTGCTGGCCGAAGATGGTGAACTGCTTGCTCAGGTAACCGTACAGCTCGGACAGCTCGCGAAAGCGCGGCTTGTCGTAGATGCGCCGCTCGTGCCACTGCTGGAACGCGTGCGTGCCGCCGCCGACCACCGCGATGTTGAGCTTGTCGGCGTTCTTGATCAGCGCCTCGCGGATCGGCGACAGCTGCGTGATCACGTCCTGCGCCGAATGGCAGATGTCGGTCGAGATCTCGATCATGCTCGACGTCATCTCGGGCACCACGCTGCCGGGCAGCGGCGTCTGCGCCATCAGGCGCAGCATGTCCTCGGCGTACGGCGCGAGGTCGTAGTCGTGCGTGTTGACCAGCTGCAGCTCGAGCTCCACGCCCAGCGACAGCGCCTCCGACTTGTTGAAGGGCTCGAGCTTGACGGCGCGGCTCGCCGGATCGGCGGGCAACGGCGCGGAGCGCACGTCGTCGCTGTCCGGATCGATCGGGAGGACGGAGGTGGGGTTGCTGTTGCTGCTCATCGCTGCGTGTCTTCCGTGGTGCTGAAGGCCTGTGGCGTCCAGGGGACCGAACTCTCGCCCACGGCGTGGATCGCCACGGTGGCGAGCACGGCGCCCATCACTTCCATCAGCAGGATCGAGGGCAGGGCGACCTGCGTGATCATGGTGCCCAGAAGCGGCGAGGCCGAGGCGAAATTGGAGGCGATCAGCAGGGCGATCGACGACAGCGGCGTCATCGCGCAGCCGACCCAGAAGGCCTGCTTCCAGCTGGCGCCGCTGCCCGGGTTGGCAATGGCCACGCCCGAGATCTTGGTGACCAGGCGCACGCCGATCACGGCCAGCACCACGCTGGCCACGGGCAGGGTCCAGTCGGCCTGGGCCGCCACCATCGACACCAGCACGAACATCAGCATGGTCAGCAGCGACGAGGCGGTGCCGAGCTGGCGCTGCCAGGCCCAGGGCTTGGGGTTGAGCGTCTTGAGCAGCACGCCGCCGATCAGCGCCGCCAGCGGCGCCGAGCCGCCGATGTGGGCCGTGAGCGCCGCGCCCGCCGCGATGATCGCCAGCAGCAGGATCGAGGTGTTCTCGCTGTTCGGGCTCATCACGCGCAGCGCCGAGCGCAGCGCCAGCGCCATGATCGCGCCGACCACGAACGACATGCCCAGCACCACCGCGACCGGGTAGAGCTTGAGCATCAGCGACTGCGGTGCGCGCTCGATCAGGCCGGCCTGCGCGTAGCCCAGCGTGAGGGCGTAGAAGGTGTTGAGCGTGGCCAGCGTCATGGCGCGCTCGGTCACCGGGCCGGCGGCGCGGGTGTCCATGATCACGCGGCTGAGCACGGCCGGCGAGGCGACGATCGCCATCAGCGCGATGGGGTTGGCCACCGGCTCGGGCAGGCCCAGAAGAATCAAGATCCAGTACACGCCGAAGTAGGTCAGCCCCGCCTCCAGCAGGCTTTGCACCAGCACCATCGGGTTGTGGCGGAACCAGCGCAGCGGCAGCCGCCCACCGGCCTCGAACAGCACCACGGCCGCGCCCAGCTCCAGCAAGAAGAGGCTGATGCCGCGCAGCGGCCAGATCGCGCCCTCGAAGCCGGCAAAACCCACCACCGCGCCCACCACCGAATAGCCGATGACCTTCGGCATCCCCAGGTAGCGCTGCACCAGGTGGCCGGAGGCCGCGGCGGCGGCCACCAGCAGGGCCCAGAGCACGGTGGGCAGGCCGGCCGAGGGGCGCGCCCATTCGGCCCAGAAGCCCTGGAGTTCGGCGAGGAGTGCGGTCAGGTTCATGTAGGCAGGAAGAAGCTCACCGGCCGGCTGCGCCAGCGGGCCCAGATCGCGCTGCGGATGCGGGCGCGGTCACCGAGGCTCACGCTGTGCGCGCGCAGCGCCAGCCGGAAAGCGAAGTAGAAACTCACGCTCACATTGAGCGCGCCGATCACCGGGATCGCCGCAACCGCCCACCACAGGGCCGGCTGGTGCAGTGCCGGCAACCCGATGGATGCCGCCGCGGCCGCGATCTGGCCGGCCGACAGCGTGACATGGCGCACATCCAGCCCGAGCCCGAAGAAGCCCGCGAACGCGGGCAGCAGTCCGAGCATGAGTCCCAGCGAGATGTTGGAGGCGAAGCCTGAGATGTGTGTGCGCATGAAGGCGGCCCAGCGACGGGCCCGGGCGGCACCGAGAAAGGCGCCGATGCGAGGGTTGTAACGCATGGCGGAGTCCAGGCGATGCAGGACAAAGGCGTTTTCTGTCCATCCGGCGATGATGCTGGACGAAAACAGCAGGATGCCGGTGATTGCCGCGAAAAGCACGGTCGGTCCGAGCAGCGACAGCGAATGCAGCGTCGAGGCGGCATGCGCCGCGTCCAGCAGCGGCCGGCCCAGCGCGGCCTGCCAGCCCAGCACCAGCAGGCCCACCGCCGGCACCACCAGGAGCACGTTGCCCAGCACGGCCGCCACCTGCGAGCGCACGAGGTTGGCCACCTCGTCGACGAACTGGTCCACGGCGTCGTCCGACTTGATGTCGCGCAGCCGCGCCGCCATGGCGGGGGCGGTCATGGCCGGCTGCTTGGTGGCCAGCGTGAGGTGCAGCAGCTGGATCGCCACGAAGCTGGCCGCATACATGAGGCCCGCGGCCAGCCCGCTCCAGAAGGCCGACAAAGCCAGCGCGTAGATGCCGAACTTGGCCAGCACCGTCAGCGCCGTGAAGGCGCCGCCGCCGGCGGCCTTCTTCACCATCTGCAGGTAGCTGCGGCGGTCGCGGGTGATGTAGTGCTCGCCCGTCTCGGCGCTGCGCTCGGTCACCTTGGCCGCGAGCATCGACGAGTTGGAGGCGATCAGCGCGCGGATGCTGTTGCGCTCGCCGCCCGCCAGCACCAGCTTGCCGACCAGCCGCGCCATGCTGGGCCCCGGCACGGGCGACATCAGGCAGTCGAGCAGCTCGCGGATGCGCAGCACCCGCTCGCGCAGTTGGCGCAGCCGGAACACCAGGCCGACCGAGATGCCGTTGTCCTCCAGGTGCGTGTAGACCGACGAGGCGCTGGAGCGGCAGGCGTCGAGCCGGTCGCGGAAGGCCACGAAGGCGGCCTGCAGGGATTCTTCGTCGCGCGGCAGGGCGAACATCTGCTCGCGCAGCGCGTCCAGGTCGGCCATGAGGGCGTGGAAAGGGCGCGCCTCGCCCGCTTCGGGGCTGATGCGCAGCCGCAGCTCGGGCGAAAAGCCCGTCGCCACCACCTGGCTGCAGCAGTAGGTGACGGCGTCCATCACCGTGTGGCGCCAGCGCGCCGAGCCGTCGGGCATGGGCGCGGCGTCGGCCAGCAGCGCGCCGATGCGCGCGAGCTGGGTGTCGTCGAGCAGCGCGATCCAGCCGGCGTCGAACACGCCGGGCAGCACCAGCCGGAACAGGTCCGAGGCGTCGGTGGTCTCGGGCGTGCCCGGCAGGATCTTGCGGCGCATGCGCTCGCCGAATTCGCTCAGGAAGGCGGTGCGCGGCGCAAAGCCGTAGTCGGCCAGCAGCGCCGTGAGGTCGACCGACTGCGTGAACGCGCGCCACCAGGCGCGCAGCCGGTCGCACAGCTCGGGGCGTGCCTCGACGGCGTCGAGCAGCAGCTGCACGCGGCCGATGGCGGCCTGCGGCGAGGCACGGTCGCCGCGCAGCCAGTCGAAGAGGTTGATGAGCCAGATGTGGCGCTGCGCCACATCGGCCGTGGGGTCGAGGCCGGCAAGCAGCCCCTGCAGATCGCGCGATGCGGCAGCCATGGGGGAGCGGAAGAGAAAAGAAAGAAAAAGAGCGCGTCGCGCGCTCAGTGCAGCACCCGGGAGACCGGGGTTCCGCCAACGTCGGCTTCGAGCACGAACATGGGAACCGGCACGTCGAAACGCTCGCCTTCTTCGGTCACCACGAAGAAGCTGCCGTGCATGGTGCCGCTGGCCGCCTGCAGGCGGCAGCCGCTGGTGTAGCGGAACGATTCGCCGGGCGCCAGCAGCGGCTGCTGGCCGATCACGCCGAGGCCCTTGACCTCCTGCGCATGGCCCGAGGCGTCGTTGATGAGCCAGTGGCGCGCGATCAATTGCGCGCCCACCGTCCCCACATTGGTGACGGTGATCGTGTAGGAGAAGGTGTAGACGTTGTCCTTGGGCGAGGACTGGTCGGCCAGGTAACGCGGTTCGACCTGTACGCTGAAGGGGCTGTGTGACATGGGGCGCATGGTAACGGAGGCCTTTCCTCGGACTTCCGACGGCTGCGAGAATCCGGGGTTATGAGCAGCACCCCGTTCCGCATTGCGCCCTCCATTCTTTCCGCCGACTTCGCGCACCTCGGCCAGGAACTGACCGACGTGATCGCGGCCGGCGCCGACTGGATCCACTTCGACGTGATGGACAACCATTACGTGCCGAACCTGACCTTCGGCCCCATGATCTGCCAGGCCCTCAAGCCCTACGCCAAGACCGCCGACGGCACGCCCGTGCCCATCGACGTGCACCTGATGATCCAGCCAGTCGACGCGCTGGCCGCGGCTTTCGCGCAAGCGGGCGCTGACTACATCAGCTTCCACCCCGACGCCTCGACCCATGTGCACCGCAGCATCCAGGCCATCAAGGCCGCCGGCTGCAAGCCCGGCCTGGTGTTCAACCCGGGCGCCGGCCTCGAGGCGCTGGACTGGGCCATCGACGACATCGACCTGATCCTCATCATGAGCGTCAACCCCGGCTTCGGCGGCCAGAGCTTCATCGACTCCGCGCTGCGCAAGATCGAGCAGGCGCGCAAGCGCATCGAGCAGAGCGGGCGCGACATCCGCCTGGAGGTGGACGGCGGCATCAAGGCCGACAACATCGCCCGCGTGGCCTCGGCCGGCGCCGACACCTTCGTGGCGGGCAGCGCGATCTTCAACGCCAAGGACTACGGCGCGGTGATCGGCGACATGCGCCAGCAGCTGGCCACCGTCAAGGCCTGACCTTGCCGTCGGCGGTGCGCTCGGGCGTGAGCCCGCGGTCGGTGTCGACCACGCCGCGTTCCACGTCCTCGTAACCGCGCCGGCCCTTCTCGGGCGGCTGGCCGTCCTGCATCACCTGGCTGTCCGACGACTGGTCGCGCTCGTGCGGCAGGCGCGGCGCCGATTCGCCGTCCTGTGCGACGCGGGTGGTGTCCTTCTTGTCCTTGCGCGGGGGCTCGGCCATCGTGTGCTCCTTCAAAGTTCGGGTCTGGCGCCAGCTTGCGCGGCGCCCCGCCACGGGGCGGTAGGACGGGCCAGGGCGCGGCTGTAGGTTCGCGCTGTGCGCCCGCCATGCCACAGGGTCTTGCCTTTTGCGTGGCCACAGTCGCCTCCGCATAATCGCCCGCATGTCCACCCCGCTTTTCGACGACGCCGCGACCGCCACCGACAGCCTGCGCCTGCATGCCTTCGCGTCGCTGAACCCCGGCCCGCGCCTGCTCGTGATCGGCGGGGTGCATGGCGACGAGACCTGCGGCACCGAAGGCATCGCGCGCGTGCTGGCCGAGTTCGATAGCGGCGCGCTGCAGTTGCTGCGCGGCGAACTCACGCTCGTGCCCGTGGCCAACCCGCTCGCGCGGCGGCGCCTGCAGCGCGAGGGCCAGCGCAACCTCAACCGCCTGTTCCGCCCGAGCGACACGCCCGCCGACTACGAAGCCCGCATCACCAACCGGCTGGCGCCCGTCATCGCGCGCCACGACGTGCTGCTCGACCTGCATTCCTTCCAGAGCGAGGGCGAGGCCTTCGCGATGATTGGCCCGCGCGACAACAGCGGCAGCCTCGAACCCTTTGCGCGCGCGCAGGAAGAAGGCCGGCTCGCGCTGCACATCGGCACGCCCATCGTCGTCGAGGGCTGGCTCGACATCTACGCCGCCGGCCTCGCGCAGCGCGGCGCCGCCGTCGACGAGGCCGCCATCGACTTCGGCCGCGGCACCAACGAATACATCCGCAGCTGCGGCGGCTACGGCGTCACCCTCGAATGCGGCCAGCACCAGGACCCGCAGGCGCCGCAGGTGGCGTGGGCGGCCATCCGCCGCACGCTCGCGCTGCTGGGCATGGCGGCGCTGCCGCCGGGCCTGTCGGCCGCGCCCCCGCAGCCGCCCCAACTGCTGCGCCTGGCCAGCGTGACCGACCGCCTGCACGAAGACGACAGCTTCGTGCGCGACTGGGCCACCTTCGACCCCGTGCAGCGCGGCGAACCCGTGGGCATGCGGCACGACGGCACGCTGGTCAGCGCGCCCGACGACGGCTTCATCGTGTTCCCGAACGCGATGGCGCTGCCGGGCGCCGAGTGGTTCTACTTCGCGCGGCCCAGCGAGCGCGTGCTCGACCCGACCGTCTGAGGCTCGCGCCTGTCGGCGCCCTCCTACCGGTGACGCCCACCTTCTCCCACAGACGGGGAGGGGCGGCCACTACGGCCCGCGCACCGGGCCCCACCTAAGCTTCCTCTTTGCGGATTTGCCGGCGCGCGGCCCCGCTTCTCTCGGAGGGAAAAACATCATGGAAATCTCGGCACTGTTCGATTCGCTCATGGGCACCTGGGGCGACGACATCCTGATCTGGGCGGTGGCTGCCGTGACCGCCTGCATCGGCCTGATCGCCGTGGTGAACGTGCTCGACATCTTCATCGGCAGCGGCAACAGCAACGAGGCCGGCTGAGCCGACCCGCATCGATGCCCAGAACCCCGATGTCCCCCCAGAACAAGGCCGCCGCAGGCCGCCGCGCCAGCACCGCCAAGACCGGTGACGGCGCCAACGCCAAGCAGCTGCAGCTCGAGGGTTTCACCACCGAGCACCCCACGCACCTGACGACCAACCAGGGCCTGCAGGTTCCCGACAACCACAACTCGCTCAAGGCGGGCGTGCGTGGGCCGACGCTGCTCGAAGACTTCATCCTGCGCGAGAAGATCACGCACTTCGACCACGAGCGCATTCCCGAGCGCGCCGTGCACGCGCGCGGCTCGGCGGCGCATGGCTACTTCCAGGTCTACCAGTCGATGTCGCAGTACACCTGCGCCGACTTCCTGCAGGACCCCGATGCGAAGACGCCCGTGTTCGTGCGCTTTTCGACCGTGGCCGGCTCGCGCGGCTCGGCCGACACCGTGCGCGACGTGCGCGGCTTCGCCGTCAAGTTCTACACGCGCGAGGGCAACTACGACCTCGTGGGCAACAACATCCCCGTGTTCTTCATCCAGGACGCGATGAAGTTCCCCGACCTCATCCACGCCGTCAAGCCCGAGCCGCACCACGAGATGCCGCAGGCCGCGAGCGCGCACGACACCTTCTGGGACTTCGCCTCGCTCATGCCCGAGAGCACCCACATGCTGATGTGGGCCATGAGCGACCGCGCCATTCCGCGCAGCCTGCGCATGATGGAAGGCTTCGGCGTCCACACCTTCCGCTTCGTCAACGCGCGCGGCGAGAGCCACTTCGTGAAGTTCCACTGGAAGCCCAAGCTCGGCGTGCACGGCCTCGTGTGGGACGAGGCACAGAAGATCGCTGGCAAGGACCCCGACTTCCACCGCCGCGACCTCTGGGAGGCCATCGAGCAGGGCCACTTCCCCGAGTGGGAGCTGGGCGTGCAGCTCATTGCGCCCGAGAAGGCCGAGTCGCTGGGCTTCGACCTGCTCGACCCGACCAAGCTGATCCCCGAAGAGATGGTGCCCGTGCAGCGCATCGGCAAGCTGGTGCTCAACCGCAACCCCGACAACTTCTTCGCCGAGACCGAGCAGGTGGCCTTCCACCCGGGCCACGTCGTGCCCGGCATCGACTTCAGCAACGACCCGCTGCTGCAAGGGCGCCTGTTCAGCTACACCGACACGCAGATCTCGCGACTGGGCGGCGCCAACTTCCACGAGCTGCCGATCAACAAGGCCGTGTGCCCGTTCCACAACATGCAGCGCGACGGCATGCACCGCCAGACCATCGCGCGCGGCCAGGTCGCCTACGAGCCCAACACGCTGGGCAGCGGCACCGAGTTCCGCGTGGACGGCGGCAGCCACGGCTTCCAGTCGTTCCCCGAAGAGATCGAGTCGCCGAAGGTGCGGCGCCGCAGCCCGTCGTTCGACGACCACTTCACGCAGGCGCGCCTGTTCTTCAACAGCCAGAGCATGGCCGAGAAGGAGCACATCGTCGCGGCCTTCCGCTTCGAACTCTCGAAGCTCGAAGTGCCGGCGATCCGCCAGCGCATGGTCGACAACCTCGCGCACGTCGACGAGAAACTCGCGCGCCGCGTGGCCGAGCCGCTGGGCATCGGCGAGCCCGATGCGAAAGCGGCCGCAGGGTACTCGGGCTTTCGCGAGCACCGCATCGAGTTGCCCATCGACGAATCGCCCGCGCTGCGCATGAGCGACGGCAGCGCCGACGGCGTGGTGCGCACGCGCAAGGTCGCGATCCTCGTGGCCGACGGCGTCGACTCGGCCTCGCTGAAGCCCATTCGCGACGCGCTCGAACAGGTGGGCGTGCTGTGCAAGGTGGTGGGCCCGAAGCTCGGCACCGTGGCCAGCGCGTCGAAGCGTCAGATCGACGTCGACATGACCTTCACCAACACCGCCTCGGTGCTGTTCGACGCCGTGCTCGTGCCCGCCGGTGCCGAGGGCGCCGCCGCGCTCGCGGCGCAAGGCGATGCCGTGCACTTCGTGCTCGAGGCCTACAAGCACTGCAAGCCGATCTGCGCGGTGGGCGAGGGCGTGCAACTGCTGGCCACGCTGGGCGTCACGCCCGAGGGCGAGGCGCCGGCCGGCGTGGTGGTGGCCGAGACGCCTGTCACCAACCTGGGCGACGCCACGGCGGCGACGCAGATCGCGCACGACTTCATTGCGGCGATTGCGAAGCACCGGCATTGGGACCGACTCAACATCGACAGCGTGCCCGCCTAGCGTGAACCGGCTCTACGCCATTTGCGCTAGACCGTATTGCGAATAGGCGAGGTGAACACCCGCTCCTAGACTTTCCCACGAGGCCTGAACGGCGCGCACTCCCGCGGCGTCGAGCGTTCGCGGCAGCGAGTGCATGGGTCGAGGGGGTTCAATGGCGTGGTTTTCGAGATGGGGATGTGCGCATCCGGCGCGTCGCCGTGCCGGTCTTGCCGGTGCGGTCGGCCTGGTGGGTGTGCTGCTTCTGGGCCCCGGCGGCCCTTCGGCGCAGGCACAACGTCCGGCGCCACCACCTGCAACCCCCGCTGCTTCAGCGGGCGGCCCGAATGCCGAAGCCGCGGCCGACCGCATGGCGCAGGCGCGGCTGGCCGACACCGACACGCTGCTGGCCCTGACCAGCGAAGGCGCGGTGCTCTACGGCCAGGACGCGGTCAAGCTCTCGGGCTATCAATACTGCAGCCAGGCAGTCGCATTGGCCGAGGCGGGCGAGTTCCGCCAGAGCGTGCGCGCCGCGAGCAAGGCTCTGCACCTGGCCAACGCCACCAGCGACCCGAACCTGCGCGCCGTGGCCAACCGCGACCTGGCGATCGTCTACAGCTACTCGGGCCAGCTCGAGAAGGCCGAGGAGTTCGCGCGCGAAGCGCTGCGCCATCCCGCGCGCGACCCCAAGCTGGTGGTCGGCCCGGTGCAGAAGGTGATCGGCGACGTGCGCACGCGGCGCGGCGACTTCGCCGGCGCGGTGCTCAGCTACGACGAGGCACTGGCCAACAGTTCGCCGCGTTATGCGCCGCTGGTGCAGGCCTCGCTGGTCAACGCGCTCATCGAATCGGGTGACGCGGCACGCGCGCGCCAGGTGCTCGGCGACATGGCCGAGCCGCGCGAGGCGCCGCTGGCCGCGCAGCTCGAACGCACGCGCGCCCGCCTGCTGCTGGCCGAGAACAAGCCGGCCGAGGCACGCGACAAGTACCGCGCGCTCACCACGCGCCAGGTCGGCACCGACACCGCCTACTACCGGCTCTGGGCCTGGGACGGCGTGGCGCGCAGCGAACTCGCGCTGGGCCAGAAGCAGGCCGCCGCCGAGGCTGCGGGCCGCGCGCTGGCCGATGTCGACCAGGTGCGCGCGCGCTTTCGCAGCGAAGAAGTGAAGATGGGCCTGTTCTCCGACCTGCAGTCGGTGTTCGAGCGCGGCGTGGCGGTGTACAGCGAAGCGGGCGATCCGCAGCGCGCTTTCGAGGTGAGCGAGCACAGCCGCTCGCGCGCGCTGCTCGATGCGGTGCGCGGCCGCGCGAAGCTCAGCGAATCGTCGGCCGGCACGGTCGGCGTGGCCGCGCTGCAGCGCACGCTGGCGGCCGACGAGCGCGTGGTGCAGTTCCACGCGCTGCCCGACCGTCTCATGGTCTGGGTCGTGGGGCCGGACAGCATCGTCGAAAAGCGCATCGCGGTGAAGCGCGAGGAGCTCACCGAGCTCGTCGAGACCTTCCGCAATTCGATCGTGCGTGGCCGCCGCGCCGCCATCACCAACGCCGACAAGCTGGGCGCCGCGCTGCTCGGGCCGCTGGGCCTGGTGCCGGGGCAGCGCGTGGTGGTGGTGCCGCACGGGCCGCTGCACTACCTGCCGTTCCAGGCGCTGCGCCTGGACGGGCGCTACCTCATCGAGACGCACCCGGTGTCGGTGGCGCCGTCGATCAGCATCGCGGTGCAGCTGGCGCAGCGCACGCCGCGCGTGAACGCGTCGCTCACGGCCTTCGGCAATCCGCGCATCGAGGACAAGTACGACCTGCCGGGCGCCGAGACCGAGGTGAAGCAGCTCGCGCAACTCTTCCCGCGCAACACGGTGTACATGGGCGCGGCCGCCACCAAGACGCAGTTTCGCGACGTGGCCTCGCGCTCGCCGCTGATGCACGTGGCCGCGCACGCCGAGGCCGACGAGGTCGATCCGCTGTACTCGCGCATCCTGCTGGCCAACGAAGGCGGCAAGCAGAACTTTCTCGAAGCGCACGAGATCCTGGCGCTGCCGATGGACGGCACGGCGCTGGTCACGCTCTCGGCCTGCGAGTCGGGCCTGGGACGCATCGCGCAGGGCGACGAGGTGCTGGGCTTCACGCGCTCGTTCCTCTCGGCCGGCAGCTCCAGCCTCATCGCCTCGCTGTGGCCCGTGTCGGACGACGCCACCGCCGTGCTCATGGGCACGCTCTACGGCGAACTGGCCAAGGGCCGCGACATCCAGAAGGCGATGCAGGCCGGGCAACTGGCCGTGCTGAAGGACCCCAAGATGTCCCACCCCTTCTTCTGGGCGCCGTTCAACCTGATCGGCAACTGGCGCCTCACCGTCGGGAGCTGACCATGTCTTCGCCACGCTCCCTCCTGCAAAGAAGCACTGCCATGGCCCCTGCGATCCGCCTTCGTCCACGGCCGACGCCGATCGCCATCGCGGCGACTGCACTCGTCGGCGCCACGCTGTGGGTCGCCATGCCCCGCGCCCATGCGCAGGAAGCCACCACCTTGCTGCCCACCAAGGACCCGTGCGGCAGCTGCGACCGCCCCGTGGCGCAGGCCACCGGCGCCGTCGCGCCGCAAACCCTGCCCGCGCCGCCCCGGCCTGCAGCAGGCGCGGGCAGCTTCAAGCTCAACGACCTGCGCCTGAACGGCGTGAAGGCGCTGAGCAACGAAGAGCTGCAGACCATCACCGCGCCCTACATCGGCCGCGACGTCACGCTCGGCGACCTCGAAGGGCTCGCGCAGGCCATCACCACGCGCTACAAGGAACGCGGTTACTTCCTCGCGCAGGCGGTGGTGCCGGTGCAGACCGTGCGTGACGGCATCGTCGAGATCAGCATCATCGAAGGCCGGCTGGGCAAGGTCGACGTGCTGGTCGCGCCCGAGGCGCCGATCAGCGAGGCGCGCGTGCGCGGCTTCCTGGCGGCGCTGCAGCCGGGCGAGGCGGTGAACGCGCCGGCCTACGAGCGCGCCATGCTGCTGCTGTCGGACCAGCCCGGCCTCAAGGTCTCGTCGAGCCTGCAGGAAGGCGCGCAGGCTGGTACCACCGACCTGTCGGTCGAGGTCGAGGCCGGCGCGCGCTGGGCCTTCTCGGCCGAGGCCGACAACCACGGCACCAAGGAGGCGGGGCGCTACCGCGTGGGCGGCACGGCGCGCTGGCTCAGCCCCTTCGGCATCGGCGACAACCTCGATGCGCGCCTGCTGCTGTCCAACAGCAACGCGCTGCAGTACGGCCGCGTGGCCTACGAGGCGCCGCTGGGCACCAGCGGCCTGCGCGCGGGCATCGGCATCTCGCGCGTGAGCTACGACCTGGGCGGCAAGTTCGTCGACCTCGACGCGCGTGGCCGCGCCGACGTGCTCGACGTGTCGCTCAACTACCCGCTGATCCGCCAGCGCCAGCAGAACCTGTTCCTGCGCCTCACGGCCGACGTGAAGGACCTCACCGACGAGCTGCGCGGCGTCGACTTCACGGCCAAGAAGCGCGTGCAGGGCTTCGGCATCGGCTGGGCCTGGGAGCGGCGCGACGAGGTGCTGGGCGGCGGCTACTGGGCCAGCTCGGGCACGCTGTACCACGGCGACCTGTCGATCCGCGACGCGCAGAGCTTCCAGTCCGACCAGCAGTTCGGCGGGCGCCACACCGAAGGCGGCTTCACCAAGCTGAGCTTCCAGGTGTCGCGCCTGCAGGCCATCGTGCCGCGCCACTCGCTGTACTTCTCGGTCGGCGGCCAGTGGGCCAGCAAGAACCTCGACGCCTCGGAAAAACTCGCGCTCGGCGGCGCACGCGCGGTGCGCGCCTACCCCTCGGGCGAACTGCTGGTGGACCAGGGCCTGATCGGCACCTTCGAATACCGCTGGGCCGCCACCGACGAGATCACGCCCTACCTGTTCTACGACGCGGCACGCGGAAAGATCGCGCGCCATCCCTCGCCCTTCGACGGCGAGAACTCCCACAGCCTGCGCGGCTACGGCATCGGCCTGAGCTGGTCGCGCCCGGGCAACTTCTCGATCAACGCCACGCTCGCCTGGCGCGCCGGCACACCGCCCGCGCAGACCGACGGCGGCGGGCGCAACCCGCGGCTGTACGTGCAGCTGCAGAAGGCGTTCTGACCATGAAGCCCCGCACCACCTTCCAACCCCGGCATCCGCTGCGTCCGCTGGCGCTTTCGATCGCCTGCATGGGCCTGGCCCCGGCGCTGGCACAAACCATCCTGCCGAGCTTCGGCCCGAACGGCTACACCACGCAGGGCGGCGTGACCGTGGGCACCACCACGTCGGCCTCCAGTGCGGGCGGGCAGGCACTGGGCATCTCGCAGTCGTCGCTGCGCGCGATCATCAACTGGAACAGCTTCTCGATCGGTGCCAAGGACGCGGTCAACATCAGCCACACCAACCCGTCGCAGGCCGCGGCCAGCATCCTGCTCAACCGCGTGACGGGCAACGAGCTCTCGACCATCGCCGGACAGCTCACGTCCCCCGGGCGCGTGTTCCTCGTCAACCCGAACGGCGTGATGTTCAGCCAGGGCGCGACGGTCAACGTGGGCGGCCTCGTGGCGTCCACGCTGGCACTGACCACCACCGACAACGACTTCCTCACTGCTGCCAGCACCAAGCTCGATTTCCTGCGCGACGACAACAAGACCACGGCCGTGAGCAACGCCGGCGTGCTCACCGCCACCGGTGGCCCCGTGGTGCTGATGGGCGCCGAGGTGACCAACACCGGCAGCATCACCGCCAACCGCGGCACCGTCGCACTGGCCTCGGGCCGCAAGATCAGCTTCGACCTGGGCAACGACGGGCTCACCAACCTCGTGGTCGCGGCCGATGCGATGGCCACGAGTGCCAAGGTGGTCAACGCCGCAGGTGCCACCTTGCAGGCCGACGGCGGGCGCGTGATGCTCATCGGCAGTTCCACCACGGCGGGCGAGCTGGTGGTGAACCAGTCGGGCACGGTGCGCGCGCGCACGCTGGAGAACGTCAACGGCGAGATCGTGCTCGGCGCCGGCAGCAACAACCGCATCGAGATGAACGGCGGCACGCTCGATGCCACCGGCATGGGCGCGGGGCAGCACGGCGGCACCATCCGCATCGCGGCGGGGCAGGTGCGCATCGAAGGCACCGGCGGCGGCGACCAGCGCGCGGTGATCGATGCCAGCGGCCAGGCCGGCGGCGGCAGCGTGTCGGTGCATGGCTACGACGTGGCGCTGTCGTCCACCTCGGTGCTGCGCGCCGACGCCACCACGGGCGGCGCCGGCGGCACCGTCACCACGGCCAGTGCCCAGGGCCAGGCCCTGGTGGGCGAGGCCGATCCGGCGCCCGAGCGCGAGTCGCGGCTGCAGGCCTACGGCGAGATGACCGCGCGCGGCGCGGGCGCCGGCAAGGGCGGTGCGATCTCCAACGAAGCCGATGCGGTGCGTGTGCAGGCCGTGCGTGTGGACGCAGGCGGTGGCGCGCAGGGCGGCGCCAACGGCAGCTGGACGGTGAACGCGAAGCAGTCCGACCTGGGCATCGTCGAGGCCGGCAACGTGCCGGCGTATGACAGCAAACTGCCGGCCTTCACCGGCGGCTCCGTGAGCGCCGGCAGTGTCGGCGACACGCTGGGCCGCGGCACCGACGTGACGCTGGCGAGCGGGCGCACCGGCCTCGGCGCGGGCGTGACCTTTGCGCCCGGCGTGCAGGTCGTCAAGAGCGAAGGCGGCACGGCGCGGCTGCGCGTCGACTCGGCCGGCAGCATCGTGATGAACGAGGGCTCGGCCATCACATCGCAGCAAGGCGCGCTGCACGTCGACTTCAACGCCGACGCGACCGGCCGTGTCGCCACCAACGCGAAGAACATCAACAACAGCAGCGGCAACCCTTCTGCGGAGACCGACTATGCCGGCGCCATCGTGCTGACCGGCGCGACCATCGCGGCCAACGGCGGCGACGTGCGCTTCTTCGGCCAGGGCGACACGCAGAACGGCCGCGCCATCGGCGGCATCGTCCCGCTCGGCGGCGACACCGGCGATTTCGTGTGGCGCGACGGCGTGACGCTCGCCAGCAGCCAGGTCACCACCCGCGGCGAAGGCCGCGTGACGATGCGCGGCCAGGGCCGCACCTGGATCGACGACCAGAACAACAGCGACTTCATCTTCCGCGGCAGCAACGGCGTGTCGATCACGGGCGGCACGGTCGAAGCGGGCGCCGGCGGCTTGCAGGTCGACGGCCTCGCGGGCTACGGGCGCAGCGGCGTGGCCATCGGCAGCGGCGCGGTGCTGAAGTCCGTGGGCGATATCGGCATCAAGGGCCAGGGCCCGACCTGGACCTCCAACATCGGCGGGGCCGCGGTGGGCGCCAGCACGGCGGTCGTCATCGACGATGCCACCGTCGCCGGCGAGCGCGACGTGCGCATCGAAGGCCAGGGCGCGAACCTCGACGGCCTGCGCACCGACACGGGCTTCGCGGCGGGGAACATGTCGGCCGGCGGCGGCAACGGTGTCGCCATCCGCGGCGAGGTCTCGGCCGGCGCGGGCCGGCGCATCGACGTGATCGGCCACGCGGGCAGCGAAGGCTTCAGCGCCACGCTCGGCAGCCCCGACATCATCATCACGCCGTCCACCACGCCCACCTACGGCGTGGCCGTCACGGTCGACGCCGACCATCCGACGGCGCTGCGCACCAGCGGCGGCACCATCGCCATCGACGCCCAGGGCACCGACGTCTCGATGCGCATGGTCACCTTCATCTCCGGCGTGGGCACCAGCGTCGGCACGCTGGCCTCGGTGGCCAGCGACAGCGGCAAGGGCGGCAGCATCTCGGTGCAAGGGCGCAACGTGCTCATCGACGGCGCCACGAATTCCGACGGCTCGCCCGCGGTGGCGCGCCTGGACGCCAGCGGCGCGACCGGCGGCGGCAGCATCGACATCGCGGCCACCAACGCCATCGCCGTCGGCGGCAACACGCGCCTGGAAGCCAACGCGGGCACGGGCGCGGGCAACGGCGGCAGCATCAAGGTGGTGGCGACCGAGTCGCTGCGCGCGCACGGTCAGCTCTCGGCGCGCGGCGGCGCGGCCGGCGGCGACGGCGGGCGCATCGAGACCTCGGCCGGGCGCTTCGACCTGCGCGGCGCGCGCGTCGACGCGTCGGCACCGGTGGGCGCGGCGGGGCAGTGGTTCATCGACCCCTTCGACCTCACCATCGCCCACGGCACGGCCGCGGGCACGCTGCCGACCAACCCCTATGACGCGGTCGCCAACTCGACCATCCAGGACGGCGACATCAACACCGCGCTCAACGGCGGCACCAGCGTGAAGATCACGACGGGCACCGGCACGGGCGGTGGCGGCGTCATCACGCTCGATGCCGACGTCGACATCAGCTACACCGGTTCCAAGGGCCCGCTCACGCTGCAGCTGGACGCCGCCAGCGGCATCCAGACGCGCACGCCGGGCACCACCATCCGCGCGACCGGCGGCGACGACCTGAACGTGGTGATGAACGCGGGCGTCAACCCCGACGGCACGCCCTCGGGCAACAGCGGCTTCATCGACTTCGGGGGCAACATCCTCACGCAGGGCGGCAGCGTGACGATGAACGCGCTGGGCACGGGCACGCCCGGCAGCGGCTTCATCCGCCTGAACGGCGGGCAGGTCATCACCGACGGCGGCAACGTGTCGCTGCTCAGCGGCCAGCCCGGTGCGCCCACCGGCACCGTGATCCTCACGCAGGACGTGCAGGTCGACACGCGCGTCGGCCAGAGCAACGCGGGCGCGGGCGGCAACGTGCGCATCGAAGGCGGCGACGTGCTGCTGCAGGGCGCGCGCATCGCCAGCGCCACCGGCAACGTGGACATCCGCGGCACCTCGACCACCTGGGACAGCGGTGTGGTCATCACCAGCGGCCAGATCGGCCCGAGCACCATCGGCACCACCAGCGGCAACGTCACGGTGCAGGGCGTGGCGCGGCGCCAGGCCTCGTCGACCTTCGCGGCGGCGCACGGCGTGCTCATCAACGGCGGCAGTTCCATCACCACCGGCAGCGGCAACATCGCGGTGCGCGGCTACAACTTCAACAACGACCCCTCGGCGCCGGGCGTGACCGAAGACAGCGGCGTGCGGCTGGAAAACGGCGCGCAGCTCGTCACCACGGGCGGGGGCAACATCGAGGTCACGGGCCGTTCGCAGAACGGCGGGCGCGGCGTCGTGCTGCAGGCCGGCGGTGCGCCGACTGCGCCGGGCGCGCTGCCCGGCATCCGCAGCAGCGGCAACGTGCTGCTGCGCGCGAGCAACGACGGCAGCGGCGATTCGATCGTGATCGAGGCGCCGGTGGTCGCGGCCGGCACCATCGACCTGCGCCCGGGCGGGGTCGATGCCAACATGGTCGCGTCGGACGACACGGCCACGCCCATCGTGCTGGGCGGCCCGACGGTCAACGGCTTCTCGGTGTCGGGCGCGGAGTTCGCGCAGCTGTCGGCGCCGACCATCGTCGCGGGCAGCACCACGCACGCGGGCGCCATCACGGTGGCCGGCGCGCTCACGACCTCGGGCGCGCTCACGCTGCAGAACGAAGGCGGTGGCGGCGGCATCGCGCTCAACGCGCCGGTCTCGGCCGCGACGCTGGGGCTGCTGTCGGCCGGCAACGTGAGCCAGTCGGGCGCGGGCACGATCACGGCGGGCACGCTGCTCGCGCGCTCGCGCAGCGGCAGCGTCGACCTGCGCAATCCGGGCAACGACGTGACCACGGTCGGCGGCGGCGCGGCGGGCGGCTTTGCCTACGTGGACGCGAACGCGGTCACCATCGGGCCGGTGTCGGTCACGGGCTTCGATGCGGCGGGCAACCTGCCGCAGGTCACCTCGGCCGACTCGATGGCCGCGAACACCGTGTTCGTGCGCACGCTGAGCGGCGACCTCACACTGGGCGCGCCCGTCAGCAGCAGCAGCGGCACCGACCTCGTGGCGGCGGCGCGCTTCCAGAACCCGGGCGGCCACGGCATCTCGGGTGCGCTGTGGCGCGTGTGGGCCGACACCTGGGTCGGCGAAACGCGCGGCGGCCTGGCCGGCTCGGGCCCGCTGCCGAACTTCTATCACTGCGCCTACCTGGGCCTGTGCACCGTGAGCGTGACGCCGGGCGACAACCACTTCATCTACGCGCAGCAGCCGACCGCGACCATCGTGATCGCCGACGCCTCGCGCACCGTGGGCGCGCCCAACCCCTTCTTCATCTACAGCATCACGGGGCTGATCCTGGGCGACACCGGTGCGGGCTTCAGCGGCTCGATGTTCTCGCCGGCGCTGCCGGGCAGCCCGACGGGCCTGTACCCGATCAACGGCACCTTCACTTCGGCCGAGGGCTATGCGGTGCGCGTGGTGCCGGGCCAGCTGCGCGTGAGCGGCCTGCCGCTCTTGCCTTCGGTGGACGTGGTGCGCGAGCCGCTGACCTCGTACCTGTACGACCGGAACATCGGCCAGGCGCCGATCTGCCTGGCCACCGGCCCGCTGGACGGCGACCGCGCGCAGCAGGGTGCCGACGTGCTGGCGCGCGAATGGTCGCGCGTGCGCTCGCGGCCCAACCTGCTGAGCTGCGTGAACACCGAGCGGCGCAACGGCTGTTCGGACTTTTGAGACCGCACGCGTGTCAGCGCGGCGCGTGATCGCGGGCCGTGAGCACGAAGAGCTGCGCCATCAGGTCCGCGAGCAGCCGCAGCTGCGGGTCGTCGGTGAGCGGGGCGTGGCGCCACGGCGCGGCATGGGCCTCGAGGCCGTCGAGCGGTCCGGCGAAGAACAGGCGCCGCAGCGCACCGCCGAGCACGTCGTGCGCGGCCGATTCCGTTGGGCTGCCGAGGGTGCTGTCGGCATGGCTGCCCCATGCCGGCGTGGCGAGGAAGGGCGAGAGCACCACGCCTTGCAGGCGGCCATCGCGCAGGAAGCTGCCCAGCGTCAGGTCGTAGGGTTGCAATGGCCCGTGCGCGAGCGCTTCCTGCAGCAGCGCGGGCAGCACGCGCAGGCCCTTCGGTGTGACGAGGTAGGCGACCGCGCCCCAGTTGTAGATCGTGCGTGCATCGAGGAAGTCGATGCCCGACAGCGCATGACGCGGCGCACCGCTGTCCCGTGGCGGCAGGCGCCGCTGCAGGCTGTGCCAGAGCGCGAGCAGGTGCTGCGTCGAGGTCACGGGCTGGCATTCGAGGAACGCGATGTCGCAGCCTTCGGCTTCCAGTTGCGCGAGCGCGCCGCTGCGCAGCACGGCCGGCAGGGCCTCGCTGAGCTGTGCGTCGTCTTCGAGCACCAGCAGCGCTTCGTCGGGGGTCGCGCGGGTGAGGGCTTCGGCGTGCGAGAGGAAGCAGGCGCGCTCGCCGGGCGTGATCGCCGTGTTGCCGGGTGCGAGTGCCTGTGCGTCGATGGCTGCGTGCCGCCGGACATTCGTCAGCCCGAGCCGCTGCAGCTGCGCGTCCATCGCGGCACGGCGCTCGGTGCTTCGCTCGAGGTTGATGTAGCAGCCTTGCATGGGCATCTCCGGTGCGTCATCGCCGAAGGAGCGATGCAGTGAACATCATGGCGTCGGAAGGTCGTGAGGCCGACACGAACCGTCCGTGGCTCAGCGTCGTGCTGCCTTTCTACCGCAAGCTTGCCGAATTCGAGCGTGTGCTGCCGATGAACGCGGGGTATTGGGCGCGGCCCGGCATCGAGGTGGTGATCGCACTCGACGAGCCCGGCGAGGAAGCCGGCGTGCTGGCGCTGGTCGAACGCTTTCCGCAGATCCGCTGGAAGGTGCTGGTGAACGAGGTGGCGCATGGATGGCGCCCGCCCTGCAAGGCCATCAATGCCGGCGTGCGCTGCAGCGCGGGGTGCTTCGTGCTGGTCCATTCGCCCGAGTCCGCCTACGTGGGCGATGCGCCGGCCCTGCTGCTGCACGCCGCGATGGGGCACGCGCGCGGCGTGGCGGTCGGTCGTGTCGGCTTCGCGCGCTTCGACGAACTCACGGACACGCTCGACGCCGTCTTCGCACGCCAGGTGCCGCCCGAGCTGCTGCTGCAGACCTTCTACGGCTCGCTGTGCTGCGCGCGCGAGGCCTTCGAGGCCGTGCACGGCTACGACGAATCGTTCGAAGAATGGGGCGGCGACGACGACAACCTGCGCGTGCGCCTGGAGATGGCGGGCTGGCAGCTGCTGGCCTGCCCGGACGCGCACCTGCTGCACCTGTCGGACGAAACGCGCACGGGCGGCGAGCAGTTCGACCGCGACGTCGACTGGATCAAATGCACGCCGCACGAGGCGCGTGCAGGCGATGCCGGCTGGGGCTGCGACTTCGACCGCATTGCACGCGACGACAGCACCAGCGCATGGTCCGCCGAAGCGCCGCACTGGCCGGCCGCCGCACCCGTGGTGCCGATGGGTTCGCGTCGCCAGTGCGAGGTCTGCGCGCGCCTGCTGCACCACGAGCCCAGCGCCTTTCATTGCCCGCGGTGCGCGCGCCCGCTGATCGCACAGCGTCTCACCTCGCGGCTGCGCATCGTCTGCGTGCTGCAGCTGCGCAACGAAGCGCGCTGTCTGCCGGGTTGCCTCGACCACCTGCGCGGCCATGTGGACGGCATCGTCGCGCTCGACGACGGCTCGACCGACGGCACCGCCGACATCCTGCGGCGCGAACCGATGCTGCTGGAGTTGCTGTCGAACCCGCCGTGCGCCGACGGCGCGCATGTGTGGCGAGAGAACAAGAACAAGCGCCGCCTGCTCGAAGCGGCGCGCCGCCACGGCGCGGGCTGGGTGCTGGTGTGCGATGCCGACGAGCGCTACGAGCAGCTGTTCCTGCGCCACCTGCACGCGACTGTCGATTCGCTGCCGGACAACCAGCTCGCCAGCCTGTCGCTCGTGTCCTGCGAGCTTTGGAACTCGCCCGACGCCTGGCGCAGCGACGGCCCGTGGGGCCGCAAGTCGCGCGCACGGCTGTTCCGTTTGCCGCAGCAGATCTCGTTTGAATCGAGTTCGGAACTGCACGGCCCCTGGCTGCCCGACGACGCGCAGCGCCACGGCCTGATGTTCTACAGCCGCTACCGGCTCTACCACCTCAAAAGCATCCGGCATGCGGACCGCGTGGCGCGGCGCGACCTGTACACGCGGCTCGATCCGGCGCGGCAGTTCCAGGCCATCGGCTACGACTACCTCGCGGAAGAAGGTCCGGGGCTGCAGTTGATGCGCATCGAGCCCGACCGCGACTACGACCGCCGCACCTTGCCGCCCGACCTGCAAGCGGCTCAGTCGCCCAACCCCAGCGTTCTCGCGAAGTCGCCGCGGTAGGTGCGCAGGCCCTGGTGCGACAGCCGCGAGCGCGTGTCGACATGCACGCGCCCGCCGATCGATTGCCAGCGCCGGCAGAAGCCGTAGTCCTCGCTGAGGTAGCGCCCGTTGCCCGGCTCGGCGAACACGTCGAAGAAGCGGTAGTGCGGCCGCGCCGCGGCGACCGGGTCGTCCATGCGGTCGGGTGTGTAGCGCAGCTCGGGCAGCGCCTGCGCCATCTGCTCGAGCACGCGGCGCGCGATCAGCATGAAGCCGGTGGGCGCGTCCAGCACTTCGAGGAAACCGTCGGCGTCGACGCGTGCGCCCGCATCGTTCACGTTGACCGGAAACGCCGCATGCAGCGCCTCGAAGTCGGCGCGCGTGGTGCCGGCCGGCAGCGGCGCGCGCAGGCCGCCTTCGGGCCAGCCGTCGCTCTTGTGCGGGTACACGCCGGCCACCACGTCGCGCCCCGCGCCCAGCAGCCGCAGCGCGGCCTCGGGCTCGAAGCCGATGTCGGCGTCGATCCAGAACAGGTGCGTCCAGCGCGTGTCGGCCAGGAACTCGGCGGCCAGCCGGTTGCGCGCGCGCGTGACGAGGCTGTCGCCGTCCAGAAAGCGCGTCTGCATCGCGAAGCCGTGGGTCCACGCGAGGTTGACCAGGCCGAGCAGGCTGCGCGCGCACTCGGTGCCGACCGCGCCGCCGTGGCAGGGCGTGGCGACGAAGGGGCGGACGTCTTTCAGGTCGATGGCGGTGGGCATGCGGGGTCAGGCGCCGGGCGCGTGGCGCCGCGTGGTGAGCAGTGCGCGCAGCTTGGCCGGCGCCACCGGTTTGGTCAACAGCGTCACGCCGCCGTGGCGCAGCCGCTGCAGCACCTCGGGCCCGGTGGCGCCCGACACCAGCACGGCGAGCGCGCCGGGCTGCAGGCGGCGGGCGGCGTCGATCACTTCCACGCCGTCGGCGTCGCCGGCCAGTTGCAGGTCGCACAGCACGGCGTCGTAGACGATGTCGCCGGTGCCCAGCCGCGCCAGCGCCTCGGCGCCGGTGGTGACGCATTCGACCTCGCAGCCCCACTGCGTGAGCAGCGCGTGCGTGCCGTCGAGGATGGCGGGGTCGTCGTCCACCACGAGGCAGCGCAGGCCGGCCAGCGGCGCCGGTGCCACCGGTGCGGGCTCGGGCGGCGCGACGTCGGCCTTGCGCGCGGGCGGCAGCGTGAACGCGAAGGTGCTGCCCGCCTGCAGCGCCGAGCGCACGGTGATGCGGGTGCCCAGCAGGGTGGCGATGCGCGCGCAGATCGCCAGGCCCAGGCCGAAGCCGCGGCGCCGGTCGCGCTCGGTGTTGGCCACCTGGTAGAACTCTTCGAAGATGCGGCCCTGGTGGATGGGCGCGATGCCCACGCCGTTGTCGCGCACCTCGATGCGCACGCCGGCCCGGCTGCGCCGCGCGGCCACCAGCACGGTGCCGCCTTCGGGTGCGTGGCGCAGCGCGTTGGCCACCAGGTTGCCGACGATGCGCTGCACCATCGCCGCGTCGCTGCGCACCGCCAGCCCGCGGTCGCGCCAGTGCAGCCGCACCTGCGCCGCATTGGCGGCGGGCGCGTGCTGCGCGTCGAGCTGGTCGAACAGCGCGGCCAGCGAGACGCGCGTGATGGCGGGCGTGAGCACCTGCGCATCGAGGCGTGAGATTTCGAGCAGGTCGTCGAGCAGCACGCCCATGAAGCCGGTGCTCTCCTGCAGCCGCAGCACGGCCGGGCGCTGCGCCTCGGTGGCGCTGGGCAGCAGGCCGTCGATGAACAGGCCCATGGCATGCAGCGGCTGGCGCAGGTCGTGGCTCGCGGCGGCCAGGAAGCGCGCGCGCGACAGGGCGGCCTGCTCGGCCTCGGCCATGCGCTGCAGCGCGACGGCGGTGGCCTCGCGCACGCGCTCCTCGCTCACCTGGCGGTTGTATTGCAGGCGTTCGGCGAGGCGGTCGATGTCGTGCGCGAGCACGGCCAGCTCGTGCGTGCCGCGCGTGCCGCCTTCGACCACGTCGCAGCGCACCTCGAAGTGGCCGGCCTCCAGCGCCGCCACCGTGCGCGACACGCGCCGCAGCGGCCGCGCCACCGTGCGCGCCATGTGACGCACCGAGGCCCAGGCCGCGAGCAGCGCGACCAGCGCGATGCCGATGCCGGCGATGAGCGAGCGGCTGCGCTCGTGCGTGTAGGCGGTGGTGTCGCGGAAGGTCTGCACCAGCCCGATGGGCGTGTCGCCCGCCGCGGTGGAGCCAGCCGGCGCGAAGGCGCTGGCGCGCGAGGCTTCGCGCAGCGTGACCGGCGCGCTGAACATGCGCAGCTGCGCGAGCGATTCGTTCTTGGGCCCGGCCGTGACGTACACGCCCGCGCTGTTGCTGATCTCCACCCGCGTCACCTGCCCGCCGCGCAACGCTGCCGACGCCACGTTCTGCAGCGCCGGCAGGTCGCCCGCGTACAGGCTCAGGTCGGACATCGCCGCCACCTGCCGGGCGACCGCCTGGCCTTCGGCGTCGAAGGCGGCTTCGAGCGTCTGCAGCCGGTTGTGCGTGAACCAGCCGGTGAGCGCCAGCGCCACTGCCGCGCAGGGCACGACGCCCAGGCGGAACAGGTCGCGCTGCAGGTTGCCGCGCACGACGAGCGAGGCGGCGGCCGGTGGGGGAGGGGGCGGTGGCGATTCGGTCGCCGTGGCCGCTCCCGCCGCCGTCGGGCGGACCAGCGGGCTCGGGGGGACCGGCGTGGTGCTCATCGCGGGGCTGCGAGTCGTTCGGTGAGCTCCCGTTCCTCCGGCGGACGCAGGCCGAGCCCGCGTGCCACGGTCGCGTTGATCCGCACGGTGGCCGGCGTGGCCGCCTCCACCAGCGGGCTGTTGCTGTTGCCGGTGCTGCCTGCGCTGGCCACTTTCTGTCCGAGCTGGCGCGCCTGTTGCGCGAGCTGGCCGGGCGTGGAGACCGCCGCCGCCAGGCCGCCCGAGCGCACCAGCCCCTCGCTGGCGCCGAACACCGGCAGGCCCGCGCCGGCGCCGGCATGCAGCACCGAGAGCGTGGCGGCCTGGCTGTCGCCGATCAGGTCGGGCAGCACCATGAGGGCGTCGCTGCGTGGCACCAGGGCGCGCAGCGCGGCGGCGAGCGAGCGTGCGTCGGGCGCGATCTCGACCTGCAGGTCCCAGGCCGGGTTGGCGCCTTGCGCGGCGCGCTGCAGTTCGCGCACCAGTGGCTCGGATTCGGGCGTGGCGATGACGCCCAGGCGGCGCTTCTGCGGCAGCACGGCGTTCACCAGTGCGAGCTGGTCGGCCATGGCTGGGTCGCGCAGCAGCACGCCCACGCGCCGGTCGCCGCGCCGCAGGGCAGTGGGGCTGGCGGCCTTGAGGGTCTCGTAGTCGAGCCGGCTCAGCATCGCGAGCACCAGCGGCTCGGCACCGGGGCGTTCGAGGGCGGCGCGCGCGGCGGCGGTGCCCACCGCCACGGTGAGGCCCGCATCGCTCGCGGTGCGTAGGCTGCGCGTGCGCACGCCGGTGTTGGCGGCGGGCTCGGTGTCGGCGCTGGCCGGTTCCGCGGCCGTGGCGCCCGGTCCGATGCGCACGAGTTCGAACTTGCCGGAGGCCGGCTGGCCGGTGCGCAGCTGCTGCACGAACTCGGCCGACGCGGCCTGGTCGTCGCCGACGAGCACCGTCAGCGTGGCCGCCGATGCCACGCGCGGCGCGGCGGCCAGGCACAACACGAGACCGAAGGCCAGCAGCGCGTGGACAGCACGGTGCACTCTTCCGGAGAAAAGCGGAATGGGAGGGTTCACAGCGACGGACATGGACTGCTTTGTGCAGCGAGAGGCAATGGTCCAATGTAAGGACGTGCCCTGTTTCCCGCGATAAGGCGGAGGGCTTATGCCCGCATGCGCGAGGGCCTGCGCGTGTGAGGAAGATCACACCGCGGCGGCTGCTTGGTCTATGTCCGACGGACTACCCGGCGCCTACAGGGAAGGTACCGTGTCAGAGGCCCGCCGCAATCACCAGCGCGGCCGCGCGCTGCGCCTGGATCGCCTGGCGCAGCACGCGCGGCGACACTGGCTTGTAGAGCACGGCGATGCCGGCGGCGGCCACCTCGCGCAGGCGGTCGGGCTTGGTCTCGCCGGTGACCAGCAGGCGCGCGGTGCCGGCGCCGATGCCGTTCGGGTGGCGCTCGAGCGCGGCGATCACGTCCAGTCCGTTGTCGCCGCCCTGCAGCAGCAGGTCGCTCACCACCACGTCGGGCGGCGTGTCCCAGTGGTCGGCCAGCGCCAGCGCCTCGGCGCGCGTCTGCGCGGCCAGCACGGTGGCGCCCCAGTTGGACAGCACCACGCTCAGGCCTTCGAGGATCGTGCGCTCGTCGTCGATGACGAGGATGCGCAGGTCCGCCAGGCTGTCGCCGTTGCTCTCGTCGTCGGCGCTGGCCGCCGCGGGGGCCGGTGCCACCGGTGCCGGCAGCGCGGCGGGCGCGGCGCGCACCTGCACGCGCACGCAGGTGCCCTTGTTCAGGCGCGAGCTGAGCTCGACGCGCGTGTTCAGCAGCTCGGCCAGCCGCTGCACCGTGGCCAGCCCCAGGCCCATGCCGCGCGCGCCGCCGGGCGCGTTGCTGCGACTGGCCGGCTCGACCTGGTAGAACTCCTCGAACACCCGCGCCTGGTGGTGCGCGGCAATGCCCACGCCGGTGTCGACCACGTCGATGCGCACGCCCTTGCCGCGGGCGCGCGCGCCGATCAGCACGCCGCCCTCGACCGTGTGGCGCAGCGAATTCGACACCAGGTTGTTGAGGATGCGCGAGAGCATCACGTAGTCGCAGCGCACCCACAGCTCGGTCTTGCGCACCACCAGCCGCAGGCCCTGCTGCTCGGCCACGGGGCGGAAGTTGCGGCTGATCTCGTCGAACAGCCGGTCGAGCGGAAAGTCGGCCCACTGCGGCTGCAGCACGCCGGCGTCGAGCTGCGACAGGTTCAGCAGTTCCGAGAACAGCCGGTCGAGCGAATCCACGCATTCGCGGATGTGGCCGATGCGCTGCAGCTTCACCGGGTCGGTCTCGCCGTTGGCCAGCCCGTCGGAGAACAGCGTGAGCGCGTGCAGCGGCTGGCGCAGGTCGTGGCTGGCGGCGGCCAGCAGCCGCGTCTTGGCCTGGCTGGCCACCTCGAGCAGCTGGTTCTTGCGCGCCAGCTCGGCCGTCGCCTCGTTGATGCGGCTTTGCAGCAGCCGGTGGCTTTCGGCGAGCGCGCGTGCCGCCTGGTTGAAGCCGTGCTGCAGATGGCGCACCTCGGAGGTGCCCTCGATCGCCACGCTGGCGGCCTCTCCCGCGCCGAGCCGGTCGACCGCCTCGCCCAGCGCACGGATCGGCTCGCTGATGCGGCGCGCCGCCCACCAGCCCGCCAGCCCCACGCCCAGCAGGCTCATGGCCAGCACCAGCGCCACGTTGAGCCAGACCGAGCGGCGCGCGCTCTGCACCGCGTCCAGACCGATCTCGACCATCACCTTGCCGTTGTGGCGTCCGTCGTCGCTGACGATCGGCACCACCACCTGCAGGCCTTCGCCGCGCCGGCGGTCGACGGTCTCGGAGTTGGCGACGATCTCGCCGTCTTCCGTCCAGATCTGCACCTGCTGCACGTGCGGCTGGTAGGTGCCGGTCTGCGCGGTGCGTGCCAGCGCGCGCCGGTCCATGCGCGCCAGCGGCGCCTGCGCCACCGTGGCCACCTGCAGCGCCACCGTCTGCGCGTTGGCGCGCATCAGCTCTGTGAGGTTGCCCAGGTGCTGGCGCGTGAGCACCGCGATGGCCACCAGCGTGGCCGCCGTCGCCGGCACCAGCGCCAGCAGGATCAGCTGCTGGGCGAAGGTGAGGCGGGCCAGCCCGCGCAGGAGGCGGAAGTTCCAGTTCATGAAGGCCTTGAACGCATGGGGCGCGAGCTTAGGGCCACGGCCCCGAACAGGGAAGACCGGAAAAACATCACGAGAAAGACTCGCATTTGGGATGTAATGGCGTCCGCGTCGCCCATGTTAGACCCCGCCGGCTCGCCGCGGGCCCCGTGTCTTCCGCTCCTTCCATGCACGCCTTCTTGCGTCGTTTCGGCAGTTTCCCCGGCACCGGCCGCCGTGCGGCCCTGGCGCTGGCCATGGGGCTCTTGCTGCTGCCGCTGCCGGCGGCGGCGCAGGCTTCGGCGCCCGCTGCGGACGCGCCGGTGCGCTTCGGTATCCTGCCGCTGGGCGGTGCCTTCGAGTCGCGCAGCGACTGGGACCCGCTGCTGGCCGAACTCAGCCGCGCCATCCAGCGGCCGGTGAGCGTGCTCTCCGTCAACTCGTACGAAGCGCTGGAGCAGGCCATCCAGCGCGGCGAAGTCGACATGGCGTTCCTGTCGGGAAAGATGGCGCTCGACGCCGTGAGCCAGAAGCGCATGAAGGTCGTGGCCCAGGTCGTGCGGCACGACGGCCTGCCCGGCTACCGTGGGCTGCTGCTCACGCGCAAGGCGCCGCCCTTCAACACGCTGAAAAACCTCGTCGACCAGCCCGAGCGCTGGCGGCTGGCGCGCGGCGAACGGCAGTCGGTGTCGGGCTTCATCGTGCCGCAGCTGCAGTTCTTTCTGCCGAACCACATCGTCATGGAGACGCGCTTCCTGAGCGAGGTCGTCGGCACGCACCAGGCCAATGCGCTGGCCGTGGCCAACAACGAGGCCGACGTGGCCACCAACAACTCGGCCGATTTCGAGCGCTTCAAGCTGCGCTTTCCGGCCGAGGCGCAGCGGCTGCAGGTGCTGTGGGAGTCGGAGCTGATCCCGCACGCGCAGATCGTCGTGCGCCGCGAATACCCGCCCGAGCTGCGCCTGCGCGTGCAGGCCTTCCTGGTCGCCTACGGCCGCGGCAAGGGAGCGCGCGGCGACGCCGAGCGCGTGGTGCTCAAGTCGCTGCACGACCTGGCCGGCTTCGTGGCCGCCGACAACAGCTCGCTGCTGCCCGCTGCCAAGCTCGCCTACCAGCTCGCGATGCAGAACGCGAAGACCGCGCAGTGGGTCAACGACGCGGCACGGCAGGCGCGGCTGCAGCGGCTGGAAAACGGCTATGCCGACCAGTTGGCTGTCTTGAAGGATGTGAGCCCTTGAACCGTCGCACGATGCTCGCGCTGGCCGTGTCGTCGCTGATGGCGCCATGGCCGGCGGGCGCGCAGCCTGCACCAGTGCCCTCCGCCAAAGGCACGCCGGTGATCAAGGAGGTGCGCTTCGGCGTGCTGCCACTGGGCGGCACCGTCGAGTCGCGCGCCTTGTGGACGCCGCTCATGGCCGACATGAGCCGCGCGCTGGGCCTGCCCGTCAGCGCGTACTCGGTGCCGTCGTACGAAGAGCTCGACCGTGCCATCGGCCGCGACGAGATCGACATGGCCTTTCTCTCGGCCAAGATGGCGCTCGACGCCGTCATGCAGCGGCGCATGAAGGTGGTGGCGCAGATCGCGCGGCGCGACGGCATGCCCGAGCACCGCGCCGTGCTGCTCGCGCGCAAGACCGGGCCGCTCAACACGCTCGAGGGCCTGCTGGCCCAGCCCGAACGCTGGCGGCTCGCGCGCGGCGACAGCCGCTCGGTCACCGGCTTCATCGTGCCGCAGAGCCAGCTCTTTCTGCCCAACCAGATCGAGATGGAAACGCGCTTTCGCAGCGAGTTCGTCGGCACCCACCAGGCCACCGCGCTGGCCGTGGCCAACGGCGACGCCGACGTGGCCACCAACAACACCACCGACTTCGAGCGCTTCCGCCAGCAGTTCCCGGTCGAGGCCGCGCGGCTGCAGGTGATCTGGGAGTCCGAGCCACCGCCCGGCGCGCCGATGGTGGTGCGCCGCGACTACCCGCCCGAGTTCCAGGCGAAGCTGCAGGCCTTCCTGATCGGCTACGGCAAGGGCAAGGGCCCGCGCGCCGACGCCGAGCGCGAGGTGCTGAAGAACCTGCGCGCGGCGTACGGCTACGTCGCGGCGGACGACAGTGCGCTGCTGCCGGAAGCCAAGCTGGAATACCAGCTGGGGCGCCAGCGCGCGTTGTCGGCGGCTTGGGTCAACGATGCGGCACGGGAGCAGCGGCTGCAGCGCATCGAGAAGGCGTATGCGGCGCAGGTGGAGGCGCTGCGCGGTTCTGCCGCACCTCGCTGAAGCCGCCGCGCCGCTGCTTCATTCCCCGGGCCGTGTCCTTCGACGCGCTCTCCCTGGCCATCTACTCCCTTTGCCGTACGCAAATCGCCACCGTCTAGGCCATTAGACGGATTTGCCCGCAGCCCCCCGCGCCGGAAACTTCGTGTTTCTTTCTTCCCGGCACCCTTGCCGTTGACGGAGTGCGGATGAGTTGGCGAACCAAAGTGGTCTGGAGCGAGGGGATGCTGTTGCAGCCTCAGCACCTGCAGCAGAGCGAGCGCCATGCCGATCATGCGCGGCATGTGCTGTTGCGCACCACCACGCCCTACGCCTGGGGATTCGCCGAAGTCGAGATCGACGCGGCGGCGCTCACGTTGGGCAAGCTGGCGCTGGTGCGGGCGGTGGGGATCTTCGGCGATGGCACGGTGTTCGACATGCCGGCGGTCGATCCGCTGCCCGAGCCTATCGACATTCCCGCGTCCATGCGCGACGAGGCCGTGGTGCTGGCGCTGCCGCTGCGCCGCGCCGGGGCGCGCGAGGCCGACGCTGAAGAATACGAAGAGCTGGTGCGCCACCGCGTGCTGGAGTCGGACGTGCCCGACTCCAACACGGCCGGCGAGCGCACCGCGATGCTGCAACTCGGCCAGCTCCACACGCGCCTGATGCGTGCCAGCGAAGCGACCGATGCCTGGGCGACGCTGGGCGTGGCCCGTGTGGTCGAGCGCCGGGTCGACAACCAGGTGCAGCTCGACCGCGCGATGCTGCCGCCGCTGCTCGACGTGGCCGGCCACGCGGTGATCCGCGCCTGGCTCGACGAGCTGCTGGGCCTGCTGCGCCAGCGCGGCGAGGCGCTGGCGGGGCGCATGACGCAAGGCGGCACCGGCGGCGTGGCCGAGATCGCCGACTTCATGCTGTTGCAGGCGGTGAACCGCAACGAGGCCATCTTTGCGCACCTGGCCAAGAGCGCGATGCTGCACCCGCAGCATTTCTTCGAGCACGCGCTCGGGCTGGCTGGCGATCTCGCGAGCTTCCGCGACACGCGCCGCGTGATGCGCTTCGGGCCCTACATCCATGACGACCTGGCGCTGAGCTTCCGCCCGGTGATGGACGACCTGCGCCGCAGCCTGTCGATGGTGTTCGAGCAGTCGGCGATCCGCATCGAGCTGCACGACCGCAAGCACGGCGTGCGCGTGGCGATGGTGACCGACGTCGAACTGCAGCGCAAGGCGACCTTCGTGCTCGTGGTGAACGCGAACATGCCGAGCGAGGCGCTGCGCGCGCGCTTCCCCACGCAGGTGAAGATCGGACCGGTCGAGCGCATCCGCGATCTCGTGAACCTCGCGCTGCCGGGTGTCACGCTGACGCCCATGCCGGTGGCGCCGCGCCAGATTCCCTTCCACACGGGCGCCAACTACTTCGAACTCGAAACGCGCAACAGCGACCTGTGGCGACAGCTCGAGCAATCGGGCGGCATCGCGATGCACATCGCGGGCGATTTCCCCGGCTTGGACCTCGCGTTCTGGGCCATTCGTTCCTAGCCGCCTCCGGCTGACGGAAACGGAACATCACCATGAGCACCCCTCCCGACCCCTTTGCCGCCTTCGAGTCCGAGCGCACGGTCATCAAGCCCAAGCCGCGCACGCCGGGCGGCACGCCGCCGGCCGCTGCGCCCGCGCCGTTCTTCGGCGGCGCCGATCCGACGCCCGTGGCCGAGGTGGGCGAGATCGGCCTGCTCAATCCGTTGGTCTCGGCCGCGGGCAAGCTGCTGGTGCTGATCGGCAAGCTGCGCAACCTCGCGCAGCCGCCGAACGTGCCGGCGCTGCGCGCGTCCACCGCCGATGCGGTGAACCAGTTCGACGCCGCGGCGCGCCGCGCGGGCGTGGGCAACGAGTCGGTGCTGGCCGCGCGCTATGTGCTGTGCACCGCGCTCGACGAAGCCGTGGCCAACACGCCCTGGGGCGTGCAGGCCGGCTGGAACAAGCAGAGCCTGCTGGTGCAGTTCCACAACGAGACCTGGGGCGGCGAAAAGGTGTTCCAGCTGCTGGCCAAGCTCGCGCAGGATGTGCCCACGCACCGCCAGCTGCTGGAGCTGATCTACAGCGTGCTTGCGCTCGGCTTCGAGGGCCGCTACCGCGTGGTCGACAACGGCCGTGCGCAACTCGACTCGGTGCGCCAGCGCCTGGCCGACCTGATCGCGAAAGACCGTCCGCCGGTCGAACCCGAGCTGTCGCCGCACTGGCGCGGGCAGGGCGCGGGCACGGTGCGGCTGCGCGAGTCGCTGCCGCTGTGGGTGTTCGCGGCCGGCTTCGCGCTGCTGCTGGCGCTCGCATGGTTCGGCCTGCGGCTCACGCTCAACCACCGCTCGGACACCACCTACGCGGCCGTGTCGAGCCTGCGCGTGCCCAACATCCAGATCGCGCCGCCCGCCGCGCCGGCCAAGTCGCCGCGGCTCGCGCGCTTCCTGGAACCCGAGATCAAGCAGGGCCTGGTCACCGTGACCGACGAGGCTGACCGCAGCGTGGTGCGGCTGCGCGGCGATTCGTTCTTCGGCTCGGGCAGTGCCGAGCCCATGGCGGCCTCGCTGCCGGTGCTGCGTCGCATCGGCCAGGCGCTGGCCGAGGTGAAGGGCGAGGTGCTCATCACCGGCCACTCCGACAACCAGCCGATCCGCTCGCTGCGCTATCCGTCGAACTGGCACCTGTCGGCCGCGCGCGCCGATGCGGTGAAGGGCGCGCTCTCCACGTTGGTCGAACCCGCGCGCATGCGCTCGGACGGCAAGGCCGACGCCGAGCCCGTGGTGGCCAACGACACGCCGGCCAACCGCGCGCGCAATCGCCGTGTCGACATCGTGCTGCTCACCGAACCCGAACGGCTCGCTGCCGCAGCCCCGGGAGCGACGAAATGATCAAGAAAATCTTCGGCTTCCTGTTCAGCCCGCTGCTGCTGACGCTGCTCGCGCTGCTCGTCGTCGCGCTGCTGATCTGGTGGATCGGCCCGCTGGTGAAGATCGGTTCGCTCGCGCCGCTCGAAGGCGAGATGACACGCGCCATCGTCATCGGCGTGATCGTGCTCATCGTGGTGCTGCGCGCGCTGTACCGCCGCTGGCGCGCGCGCCGCGCAAGCCAGCACCTGACCGACGGCCTCATGAAGGCGCCGGCCGCCAAGACCGGTGCACCGGTCGACGGCGAACAGAAGATCCTCGACACGCGCTTCAGCGAAGCCGTCGCCACGCTCAAGCAGATGCGCCTGCATGCCGCCGGCAAGAAGCCGGGCTGGCGCGACTGGCTGTCGATCTCGGGCGGCAGCTACCTGTACGACCTGCCGTGGTACGTCTTCATCGGCGCACCGGGCGCGGGCAAGACCACGGCGCTCGTCAACTCGGGCCTCTCGTTCCCGCTGGCCGAGAAGTTCGGCCCCGGCGCCATCCGCGGCGTGGGCGGCACGCGCAACTGCGACTGGTGGTTCACCGACGAGGCCGTGCTCATCGACACCGCCGGGCGCTACACCACGCAGGACAGCCACCAGTCGGAAGACAAGAGTGCATGGGAAGGCTTCCTCGGCCTGCTGAAAAAGGCGCGCCCGCGCCGGCCGCTCAACGGCGTGTTCCTCACCGTGAGCGTGGGCGACCTGCTGAGCCAGGGCCCCGAGGCGCGCACGCAGCTCGCGGCTTCGATCCGCGCGCGCCTGCTCGAACTCGACAGCAAGCTCACCACGCGCCTGCCGGTGTACGTGCTTGTCACCAAGAGCGACCTGCTCTACGGCTTCACCGACTACTTCGACGACCTCGGCAAGGAACAGCGCGCGCAGGTCTTCGGCTTCACACTGCCGGCGGACGAGAACGTGCAGCTTGAAGAGAAGGGCCTGTCGGCCGCCTTCCAGCGCGAGTTCGCCTTGCTGCACAACCGCGTCAACGACGGCCTCATCGCGCGCATGCAGCGCGAGACCGACGGCACGCGCCGCGCGGCGATCTTCGGTTTTCCGGCGCAGTTCGGCTCGGTCGGCCCGTTGCTCTCTGATCTGCTCGAACAGGTGTTCACCGGCTCGCGCTTTGCGCAGCCGCCGTGGGTGCGCGGCGTGTACTTCACCAGCGGCACGCAGGAGGGCAGCCCGATCGACCGCGTGATGGGCAGCCTGGCGCGCAGCTTCGGCATCGAGCGCGCCATGCTCGCACCGCAGAAGTCCAGCGGGCGCAGCTACTTTCTCACCGCGCTGCTGCGCGAGGTGGTGTTCCCCGAGCAACGCCTGGCCGGCGCCGACGTGAAGCTGGAGCGCCGCCGCAACACGCTGCGCCTGGCGGGCGTGGCCGCGATGACGCTGGTCACCGTCGGCCTGCTCGCAGCCTGGGGCTACAGCACCTGGCAGAACAACAACTACCTGAAGTCGGTCGAGGCCCGCGTCGAGCCCGCGCAGAAGACCCTGGCCGCGCTGCCGACGCGCGTGCAGAACCTGGTCGAGATCGCGCCCGTGCTGCAGGGCCTGCGCGACATCTGGAAGACGCCCGACAACCGCCAGGGCGACGAGCCGCTGTCGATGACGCTGGGCCTGTACCAGGGCGACAAGCTTGATGCCGCCGCCATGCTCACGCACCAGCGCGCGCTCAACGACGCCTTCCTGCCGCAGATCGCCAAGCGCATCGAGGACCAGCTGCGCACCGCGCAGAAGGACAACCTCGAGTTCACCTATGAAGCCCTGAAGAGCTATCTGATGCTCTACCAGCCCGAGCGCTTCGACCCCGAGGCGCTGAAGGCCTGGATCACGCTCGACTGGGCACGCAACCTCGACCGCGGCATTCCCGAAGACCAGCGCAAGGCGCTCGAAGACCAGCTCGACGTGCTCATCGCCCAGGGCCCGCCGCGCTCGCCGCTGAAGATGGACGAGAACCTGGTGCGCAGCGTGCGCGCCGTGCTCGCGAGCTACCCGCTGGAGCAGCGCGTGTTCAGCCGCCTGAAGCGCCAGCGCGCCACCAAGGACATCCCGGGCTTCAGCGTGGCACAGGCCACCGGCCCGTCGGGCCCGCTCGTGTTCGAGCGCATCAGCGGCAAGCCGCTGAGCGAGGGCGTGCCGGGCATGTTCACCTACGACGGGTACCACAAGCGCTTCCAGAACGAGGTCGTGGTGCTCACCGGCCTGCTGGCCGCCGAAGACCCGTGGGTGCTCGGCCAGGACCGCAACGCCAGCGAGCGCCTGCGCGACGCCGCGGCGCTCGGCGCGCTCACCGACCGCGTGCGGCGCCTGTACCTCGAGGAGTACGTCAAGCAGTGGGAGGCGCTGCTGGCCGACGTGCGACTGATCCGCGTCAGCGGCCTGGAGAAGAACATCGAGACCGCGCGCATCTTGTCGGGCGTCGATTCGCCGCTCGCGAATTTCCTGCGTGCGGTGGTCAAGCAGACCACGCTGATTCCTGCGGCCGATGCCAACAAGGACGTCGTCAGCAAGGCCACCGAGACCGTGCGCAACACGCGCAAGGGCCTGGAAGACCTGTTCGGCAGCGACCCCGGCAAGCAGGTGGCGCCGGGCAAGCGCATCGAGAGCATCGTGGACGACCGCTTCGAGTCGCTGCGCCGCCTGGTCACCGCGGGCGGCCCGAACCAGCCCGCGCCGATCGACGACGCGCTCAAGCTCTTCAACGAGGTGTACGTGTACCTCAACGCCGTCGACACGGCCGTGAAGGGCCGCACCTCGCCGCCGCCGGGCGACGTGGCCGGCAAGCTCAAGTCGGACGCGGGCCGCCTGCCCGAGCCGGTGCGCAGCATGATCGAGAACCTGAGCCAGACCGGCGCTGCGCAGGCGCAGGTGGCCGAGCGCGGCAACCTGAGCCAGGACCTGCGCCCCGTGACCGAGTTCTGCAACCGCGCCATCGCGGGCCGCTACCCCTTCGTGCAAAGCAGCAAGCGCGACGTGCTGCCCGAGGACTTCGGCCAGATGTTCGGCGCCGGCGGCCTGATGGACGACTTCTTCCAGAAGCGCCTGGCCGCGATCGTGGACACCAGCACCCGGCCGTGGCGCTACAAGCCCGTGGCCGAGCGCGGCGCGATCACCACGCAGGCGCTGGCGCAGTTCGAGCGTGCGGCGCGCATCAAGGACATCTTCTTCCGCGGCGGCGGTCGTGGGCCGTCGATGCGGCTGGACTTCAAGCCGGTGGAGATGGATGCGGGCATCACGCAGTTCATCCTCGACGTGGACGGGCAGCTGGTGAAGTACGCGCACGGGCCGGTGGTGCCGATGGCGGTGCAGTGGCCGGGGCCGAAGGGGAGCAACCAGGTGCGCGTTCAGGTGAGTCCACCGTCGACGACGGGGAGTTCGGGGTCGGCGATGGATGGGCCTTGGGCTTTGTTCCGTACGTTGGACGACGGGCAACTGGAAGCGGGGGATGCGCCGGAGAAGTTCTTCATCACGTTCCAGGTGGGGGCGCGGAAGACGCGGTTTGAGGTGACTACGAACAGCGTGCAGCATCCGATCCGGTTGAAGGAATTGCGGGAGTTTTCTTGTCCGGAGGGGTTGTGAGTCTGGCCTCTTCTTCTTCTCTCTTCGTTTCCTCTGAGTTGCCGGGGTGGTTTGGCAAGTTGCCGGGGATGGGGGACTTTGCGCATCGGCGGTTGCCAGAGGCGTTTCGCTCGGTGTGGGACCCGTGGTTGCAGCGCGGGTTGGCACGGCTGCGGGATCGGCATGCGGATTGGACTGCTCACTACCTGGAGGCGCCTGTGTGGTGCTTTGCGCTGGGGGCGCAGGTGGTGGGGGAACGGGGGTGGATGGGGGTGTTGATGCCTTCGGTGGATGGGGTGGGGCGGTACTTTCCGTTCACTCTTGCCGTTGAATTGGATGAAGGCGTACCTGGTGCGCTGCATGGAGAGGCGCTTGTTGCTGCGCTTCGGTGGTGGGCGTTGGGGACGCAGGCTGTGCTTGAAGGGCTTGAGGGTGATTTGGATGCGCTGCGGTTTGATGCGGTGCTGAGTCAGTTGTTTGTGACTTCTGCTGCCGACGAGGCCGCTGTTGAGGGCCGATCGCTCGAGCTGCCTTTGGCTGGAACCTCGCTTTGGATGGAGACGCCTGGTTTGGAAGGCGGGGTTCGGATGTTGGCTACTGGGCTTCCTCGGGATTTGCAGTTTGAGGCTTTGTTTCTTGGGGGTGGGGAATGAGGGCGGTGCTTCCTTTTCCTTCCCGAGGCCGGGAGTTCCGCCCGGCGGCGGACTTACTTTCTTTTGCTTCGCCAAAAGAAAGTAAGCAAAGAAAAGGCGACCCCACTGTCTGCGACCCCTGCGCTTCGCTACGGGGCAACCTGCGGTGCTCGCGTTTCGCGGGGTCTCGCAGAACTCGCTTCGCTCAAACAGCTGCGAGCCCTGATCCGCGAAACGCTGCGCTCCTCGGCGCAGCCAGAGGGGAGGGGGAACTCGGGCCGTCGCTGCGCTCGGCCCTGCAATACCAACAGCCCAATCCAACGCCCATGCGCGCGGCTTCGCCTGCGCGCATTTCTCTGCGGACGCCACTGCCAATCCCCGCTGCAGCAGGCGCAAAGCGCCTGCTGCAGCCCACTGGCCGAGCGGAGCGATGGCCCGCTGGTATCCAAAGCCCTTCTGTATGCGCCGAGGAGCGCAGCGTTTCGCGGATCAGGGCTCGCCCTTGTTTGAGCGAAGCGAGTTTGGGCGAGACCCCGCGAAACGCGAGCACCGCAGGTTGCCCGAAGCGAAGCGTAGGGACGCAGACAGTAGGGTCGCCTTTCTTTTGCCTACGTTTCTTTGGCGAAGCAAAGAAAAGTAGGTCGCCTGCCGGGGCGAGACCCGGCCTCGGGAAGCAAACCCAAAACGGCGTTCACCTAGCAGGAGCAGGTCAATGACCGACAACGCCCTTCCCCCGGAAGACGACCGCACCCGAGTCGTCTCACGCACGCCCACAACCGAAGCTGACACAGGCGGGGCCACAGTCATCACAGCCGGCGGCTTCACCACAGCCTCAGGCACCCCGGTAACAAGTCCCGCCACAGCCACCCACGACGCAGGCCTCCTCCCCGTAGGCAGCCGCCTCGCCGAATTCGAAGTCACCCGAGTCGTAGGCCAAGGCGGCTTCGGCGTCGTCTACGAAGCCTGGGACCACACGCTTGAACGCGTAGTAGCCATCAAGGAATACCTCCCCACGTCCCTATCGACAAGACAGCAAGACGGCACCGTAGTCCCCCTCTCAGAAAGACACAGAGAAACCTTCGACCTGGGCATGCGCAGCTTCATCAACGAAGCCCGCCTCCTCGCCCAGTTCGACCACCCCTCGCTCCTCAAGGTCTACCGCTTCTGGCAAGAAAAGGGCACCACCTACATGGTCATGCCCTTCTACAAGGGCGACACCTTGCGCGAGGCACTCGTAGCGATCCCCGCAGGCGTCGACGAAGCCTGGCTCACCCGCATCATGGACGGCGTCACGCAAGCCCTGGCCGTGATGCACAACGCCCACTGCTACCACCGCGACATCGCCCCCGACAACATCATCCTGCTCGAAGGCTCCGGCCGCCCCGTGGTGCTCGACTTCGGCGCCGCGCGCCGCGTGATCACCGACAAGACGCAGGCGATCACCGTCATCCTCAAGCCCGGCTACGCGCCCATCGAGCAGTACGCCGAGATGCCCGACATGTCCCAGGGCGCATGGACCGACGTCTACGCGCTCGCCGCAGTGATGCACGTCGCCGTGTGCGGCCGCGCACCGCCGCCCTCGGTGGCGCGGCTGCTGTCCGACAGCTACGTGCCGCTGGCGGGCAACGACATCCTGCGCCAGCGCTACAGCGACCGGTTGCTTGCAGCGATCGACGCGGGCCTGGGCGTGCGGCCCGAGGCACGGCCGCAGTCGATGGCGGAGCTGCGCGCTGCGCTGGGCCTGGAGGTCGGCCACAGCATCGCGCCCACGCCGCGCACCGTGCCGCCGTCGGGTGCGCGAAGCAGTCAGTCGGGTGCCGATGCACCGACGGTGATCGGCACGGCCCACATGCCGAAGCCGATCGCCGCCAAGTCACCTGTTGCTGACAACAGCAAGAGCGGCAGCAACAAGGCCGTCCTCGGCGCCGTCGCCGCCGCCGTGCTGATCGTTGCAGTAGGCGGCGGATGGTGGTTCCTCGGCCGCTCGGGCAGCGAAGGCGATGCCGGCAAGACGGCGCAAACCGCCACGCCCGCGCCCCCACCCGACACCCCCACCCAGGTCGCCGAGGCCCCACCGCCGCCGCCACCCCCGCCGCCTCCCAAGCCACGCACCCCCGCCGAATCCCTGCAATCGCTCGCGGCAGGCGCCGCCCCGGGCTTCGAGGTCACGGCCACGCCGAAGAAGGCCGAGGTCGCCATCGGCAAGGACAAGCTGGCCTTCGAGGTGCGCAGCAAGCGCGACGGTTTCGTCTACGTGTTCCTGCTGTCCAGCGGCGGCGAGATGTTCCTGCTGTTCCCGAACCTGCTGGACAAGTACAACAAGATCACCGCCAACGCCGCGCTGGCGCTGCCGCGCGCCTCCTGGCCGATGGACGCCGGCGGGCCGGCCGGCACCAACCAGTTCGCGGTGCTCGTGAGCGAGCACGAGCGCGACTTCGGCGCCTCGGGCGTGCAGAACGAAGGCGTGTTCCCGCAGTTCCCGCTGCCGGTGCTCGCGGCACTCGAAGCCACGCGCGGCACGGGGCCGTCACCGCTGTTGGGCAAACCGGTCTGCGCGCCGGGCGCCCCGCCGTGCAACGACGTCTATGGCGTCGCGAATTTCAAAATCGTCGAGAAGTAATCGTCTGTAGAGCGTCGGCCGCTTTCGGCCCCCTTTCCACGACCAGGAGACTTTCATGCACACGTCACCGTCGCCGCACTTCGCGCTTCCCCTTTGCCGAACGGCCGCCGTGGTCGCACTGGTGCTGTTGGCCGCCTGCGCCAACACGCCGCCGACCGCCACGGGCACGGCCACCACCGCGCCCACCACGGCCGACCCCGCGACCGCACCGGCGCGCCCCACTGGCGGCAGCGTTGCCGGGCAGGCGCGCACCTTCTCGACCCAGCTCGCCACCTACACCTCGGTCGGCTTCGACGCCGTGCCGGGCTGGGCGCGCGACGACTTCTCGGAAAGCTGGCCGGCCTTCCTGGGCAGCTGCAAGGTGCTCAACGGTCGCGGCGCCGAATGGAAAGAGGTGTGCGAGCGCGCGCTGAAGGTCGACGGCAAGAGCACGCAGGCCATTCGCGGCTTCTTCGAGAGCGAGTTCTCGGCCTACCAGATCCGCGACGACGACCGCAAGCCCGACGGCGTGGTCACCGGCTACTTCGAGCCCGAGATCGCGGGCAGCCGCACCTACGTCGCGCCGTTCATCTACCCGGTCTACGGCCAGCCCGAGGACATGCTGTTCGTCGATGCGCGCAAGCTCCCGGCCGGCAGCGGCACGGTGGCCGCGAAGGTCGAAGGCCGCAACGTGGTCGTGCAAAGCGGCCTGAGCACGCGCGACATGGGCGCACCGGGCCTGTACGCGCTCGACCTGTCGGCCATCACCCGCGACACGCTCGACCGCAAGGTGCGCCTGCGCATCGACGGCAAGCGCCTGCTGCCGTACTACACGCGCGAAGAGATCGAGACCAAGGGCGCGCCCAACGCCAAGGTGCTGGCCTTCGTGAGCAGCGCCACCGCGCTGTACGAGATGCAGATCCAGGGTTCGGGCCGCATCAAGCTGCCCAGCGGCGAGGTCGTGCGCGTGGCGTATGCCGAGCAGAACGGCCAGCCCTTCCGCCCGACCATCGCGCAGGCCGCCAACGGCAAGCCGCGCAGCGCCGTGAAGGTGCGCGGCGGCTCGCTCGAGCTGACGCTGGACGACGGCGACGACGAAGACACGGGCGCCATCGACAACAGCGTGATCCGCACGCGCGGCTTCACGCTGGCGCGGCCCACGGCCAGCGGCGCGGTGGTGGTGCCGGGGCGGCGCACGGCCGGCGCGGTGACCGGCTCCGGCATCAAGGACCCGAGCTACGTGTTCTTCAAGGAGTCGACCTCGCCCGCGGGCGGCCCGGTGGGCGCCTTCGGCGTGCCGCTGTCGGCCGGCCGCTCGATCGCGGTCGATCCGCGCAGCACGCCGCTGGGCTACCCGGTGTTCGTGTCGACGCGCACGCCTGGCAGCGGCGCGCCCATGCAGCGCCTGACCATCGCGCAGGACACCGGCGGCGCCATCCGCGGCGCGGTGCGGGCCGACTACTTCTTCGGCAACGGCCAGCAGGCCGCCACCAACGCGCGCCGCATGAAGGAGCGCGGGCAGCTGTGGATCTTGCTGCCGCGCGGCCTCGCCGTGGCGCAGGCGGCGGTGTCAGGTGCGATCCGCACGCGCGGTGGCCCGGTCGGCGCCAATCTTCCGCAGTGCCTCGTGCCCACGGAAGGCGTCTGCGTCGACGACTGACCTCTTTTCTTTCGACCCCCTTGGCCCTTCATGCAGGAAACCCTTTCGTCCGCCGAGAGCTCTGAACTCGTCCGCCTCTGGCGGCGCCGGCAGACGCTGTCCTCGGACGACATGGGCACCATGTACCGCATCGTGGGCGATGCGCTCGTGGCCTGCAACCCGCCCGAGCTGCAGGTGCTGGGCGAGGGGCGGCAGGAGCTGGTGGCGCAGTTCATCTACGTGAAGGTGCTGCGGCTCGATGCCGACCCCGACGAGTCGGAAGAGCGCGCCGGCCACAGCGCGCCGTCCACCGCCTTCGCGCTGTGCGCGTACTTCCGCCGCTACCTCATCGACTGCACGCGCGCCAGTTCGTTTCGCCGCAAGGTCTCCATCGGCGACCAGATCACCGAGGCCCAGCTCGAAGACGAACTTGGCCCGGGCGAAGACCTCGACGGCTGCCTGGCCGAGCACGGCCTCAGCGCGCAGGCCGTGCAGCTGGCGGCGCGCGCCTTCATCGCCGGGCTGCCCGAGCCCGAGCGCATCCTGCTGTGCGAGGGCTTCGGGCAGGAGGCCGAGGGCGGGTTGTCGGGCGTGGCCTCGCGCCATGCGATCGCCTCGTACCACTACCGCGCCGGCCGGCTGGGCCTCGTGCACAAGCGCGAAGGGCTGGGCGCCGGCTATGCGCAGACCCGCATCGGCAGCTGGATCGGCCAGACCCTGGGCATCGCCATCGAGGCCGACAACATGGCGGCGATCCTGCAGGTTTTCAAAATCCTCGGGGCTGAAGCGTCTTATGTCTGAAGACATAGCCATTCAGGAACAGACGCCATGACCACCGACCTCTGGCCCCCGCTCAGCGTGATCCGCCATGCGTTCGAAACCGGTGCGCCGCCCGGCGATGCCGCGCCGGACGCCGCACCCATCGCGATGCCGCACGGCAGCGCGGGCGCGGGCACGCCGGTGGTGTCGGACCTGCTTCTACCCTTGACCGAATTGGCCCGGCGCCGCGAGGCTGTCGCCCGGCGCGCCTTCACCGCGCGCTGGGCGCCGGGCCGCCTCGTGAGCGTGGTGCACGACGGGCGCCTGCTCGGCGTGCTGCTCGACCGCTGCATCCACGGCGACCTCTGGCAGGGCTGGATGGCCGCGGGCGAGCCCGACTGGGCCGGCCCCTTCGACGTGCTGCTGGAGCCCGACGACGAGCCCTTCGAGCCGATGTTCGGCGTGGTCCAGGCCTGGAACGTGCTCACGCTCGAACCCAGCCCGCAGCTGGCCGCGCGCGTGCTCGGCGAGGTGTCGGCCACGCGGCTCGCCGCGATCCGCGCGATGCATGACGAATGGGCCGCGCATGCGGCGCCCGACATCGCGCCCGAGCCCGGGCGCATCGCGCTGCGCGGCGTGGCCGGCGCGTTCTCGGTGCTCTCGGGCACGCCGCTGGGCCCGCAGGACCCGCGCACCGACTACCAGGCGCTGTACCGCGATGCCGGCCTGCAACTCGGCCGCGCGCTGGCGCAACCGCAGGAGGAGGCCCCCGCCGCGCCGCCGCCATCGCCCGCCCGGCCGCTTCCGCGGCCCGAGGACGGCTGGTGGGGCAGCATCCGCCGCTGGTTCGGCGCCGAAGGCTGGGCACGCCCGGCTTTTGCGGCGGTGGCGCTGTTCGCGGTGATCCAGAACGTGGGGCTCATCGGCGGGCGTGGCACCACCGAAGACGATGAGGTGCGCTTCCGCTCGGTGCCCACGGCGCCGGTCGCGGCGCAGGCCAACCTGGTCGTGCGCTGGAACGAGGGCGTTCGCATCGACGAGGCCGATCGCCTGCTGCGCACGATGTCGGCCGAAGTGGTCGGCGGGCCGGGGCCGAACGGCGTGTGGCGTCTGCGCGTGGCCGATCCGGTCGGTGCTTTGTCGGTGCTCGCGACGTCGCCGCTGGTCGCGTCGGCCGGACCGGCCTCGGAGCCGCCATGAACCTGCGCGCGTGCAGCCTGCGGTTCCTGCTCGCGCTGGTGGTGTGGGGCGCGGGCGGTGTCGCCGCGCAGGCCGCGCAGCGCGCGCTGCTCGTCGGCGTCTCCGAACTCGTCAACCAGCCGCAGGCCCTGTGGCTGCAGGCGCCGCGCAACGACGTGATGCTCATGCGCGATGCCTTGCTGAAGCAGGGCTTCACCGCGCCCGACATCGCCGTGCTCGCCGACGGCGTGCCCGGCGCCGCATTGCCCGAATCGCAGGCCATCCACGAGGCCCTGGCGCGGCTGCTCGCGCAGTCGGCCAGCGGCGACTTCGTGCTGCTGTACTTCTCCGGCCACGGCACGCGCCTGCGCGACGTGGCCAAGCGCTACCAGGAGCCCGACGGCCTGTCCGAGAACTTTCTCGCGCGCGACGTGCGCGGCACGTTCGGCGCCGATGCCGCGCTCAGTGGCGACCTGCGCGACGTCGACTTCGACGCCTGGATCCAGGCCTTCCTCGCGAAGAACGTCTTCGTCGCTTCGGTGTTCGACACCTGCTCCGCCAACTCCATGACGCGCGGCACGGGCGATGCGCCCGCGACCGCCGAGGGCCCGGCCGACGACGAGGTGCGCTGGCGCGGCCTGCGCACGACGCAGCTCATGGGCGGTGCATCGCCCGCACGGTCCTTGTCTCCGCCAGCGACCGGCGACGCCGTGCCGCGCGCCCGCTACGTGGCGCTGTTCGCGTCCGAGAGCCACCAGATCACGCCCGAGCTGCGCCTGCCGCGCAAGGCGCGCAGCGCCCGGCCGCAGGGCCTCCTGACCTGGGCCGTGGTCGAGTCGCTGGCGCGCAAGCCCGCCACCTGGCGCGACCTGTTCGACGGCGTGCTCGCGCTGTACCCGCCGGTCATCGACGAGCTCGCGCAGCGCTTTCCCACGCGCGAGCTGCCGTCGCCCGTGGCCGAGGGCAACCTCGATGCGCCCCTGTTCGCCAACAGCGGCGCGCCCGCGTCCACGCGCCCGGTGTGGGGCGCGCAGCGCAGCGGCGACAGCCTGGCCGTCAAGGCCGGCCTGCTCGACGGCCTGGCGCCGCAGCAGGAGGTGCGCGTGCTCGCCACGCTCGACGACGGCACCGTGCGCCGCGCGCCGGCCGCCATCGCGCAGATCAAGCTCGGCGGCGCCTGGCTCGCCGTGCCCGCGGCGCTGAAAGACCTGCCGGGCAGCGCGTTCTGGAGCGTCACGCCCATTGCCGAGCCGGCCGCGACGGCCCTGCGCGTGCGCGCCGACAAGCCGCTGCCCGCCGGCCTGAGCCTCGACTACCCGGCCGCGATCCGCCTGGCCGACGACCCCGCGAGCGCTGACGTGCGCTGGACCGACCTCGGCCCCGCGGGCCATCGCCTCGAAGCGCTCGCGCCCGTGTTCGGCGCCGCCGCCTCGACCGTCGTGGTGCCCGACGTGGCCGCGCTGCGCCGCCGCCTGCAGGCGATGGCGCAGCTCAAGTGGCTGGCGCAGCTGCAGGCCCATGCCAGGGGTGGCCAGCTCGACGGTTTCGATGCGGCGCTCGAAGTCTGGAGTGCCGACCGGCTGCTGCGCAGCGTGCCGGTCGCCGAGGCCGCGAGCGTGCTGCCTGCATTGCCTGCACTGCGGACGGGGGAGCGCGTGCGCCTGAACGTGCGCAACACCAGCGGCCGTTCGCTCGACCTCGTCATCACCGGCATCGACGCGCGCGGCGCGCTGCAGGCGGTGTACCCCGACGGGGCCGGCGAAACCAACCGCTTCAAGCGCGGCACGCCCGAGCAGCCGGCGGTCAAGCGTTTCGACCTGCCCTGGCTCGATGCGGCCGGCGAGGCGCGCCTGCTCGTCATGGCCGTGCCGGCCGCGCCCCACAGCGCGCCTCGCCTGTTCGGCGTGGCCACCGCGGCGCAGGCCGACGTGTCGGAAGTGCGCGTGCGCGGCGGCCAGCCGCCGGCCGCTGGCGGCGAGCGCCAGGTGTTCGCGGCCTTGCTGCGCAGGAGCGCTGGCACGGCAGACGGTGGTGCGCGGCCATGAGGCGGGCGCGCGTGGTCCCGGTCCAGTTTTCTTTGTCCGAATCCGGAGGTTGACATGGCATTTCTCGAAGACGGCTCCTGGAGCCCCGAAGACGCACGGCAGTTCTACGAACTGATCGGCACCGGCTCGGCCGAGACCGACCTGGTCATGATGATCGAGAGCAAGGGCTCGCCCGTCGAAGGCGAACTCGAACGCGTCTTCGACGACGGCAAGGCGCGCCTGAACATCGGCGGCTACTACTGGTCGGTGCAGGTGCCCGAATCATCCGCGCAGAACCAGGTCGTGCCCCACAACCTGGTCGTCGCACGCCGCAGCGACGCGGCCACGGCCACGCTCGCCAGCCTGCTGCGCGCGCAGGAGAAAGACCTGAAGGTCGTCATCAGCGCCTACAAGGCCGGCGGCGATCCGCAGTCGCCCGAGGCGCAGGCGACCTTCGAGATCTCGCTGGAGAACGCGCGCATCTGCCGGCTGGTGCTCAACTCCGGCGGCCACTGGGGCGTGCCCTCGGAGCTGGTCTCCATCAGCTACCGCACGGTGAAGATCAAGTCGGCCCCGCAGAAGACCAGCGGCGCGCGCGGCGCGGTGCGCGAATGCCAGTTCACCCGGACCTGATTCCGAACGCCCCCAGGAGCACACCGCCATGACGACGACCGCCGCAGACTTCCTCAAGGCCGCCGACCCGGTGGCCGCCCTCAAGGCCCTGAGCGACGACGTGCGCGCCAAGCCCTCCGACTCCAAGCACCGCGTCTTCATGGCGCAGCTCCTGTGCGTGCTCGGGCAGTGGGAGCGCGCGCTCAACCAGCTCACCGTCGCGGCCGAGCTCGACGCGCTCGCCGTGCCCATGAAGCAGGTGTACGGCGAGGCCGTGCGCTGCGAAGGCCTGCGCGCCGACGTGTTCGCCGGCACGCGCACGCCGATGATCTTCGGCCAGCCCGATGAATGGCTGGCACTGCTCATCGAATCGCTGCTGCGGCAAGGCCGCGGCGAGAGCGGGCTGGCCGAAGACCTGCGCCAGCGCGCCTTCGACGGCGCGCCCGCCATCGCCGGCACCATCGACGGCGTGCCTTTCGAATGGCTGGCCGACGCCGACATGCGCCTGGGCCCGGTGCTCGAGGCCTTCGTCAACGGCAAGTACTACTGGATTCCCTACGCGCGGCTGGCGCACATCAAGATCGAGCCGCCCGAAGACCTGCGCGACTGCGTCTGGATGCCCGCGCACCTGCAGTTCGAGAACGGCGGCGAAACGCTGGCCCTCATTCCCACGCGCTACGAAGGCACCGAGGCGCAGAACGACGGCGAGCTGCGCCTGGCGCGCAAGACCGAGTGGCGCGAGCTGCGCCCCGAGGTCTGGGCCGGCTACGGCCAGCGCGTGCTCGGCAGCGACGCGGGCGAGTACGCGCTGATGGACGTGCGCGAGATCCTCTTCACGCCCGCTGCCGCCGACGCGGCCGAGGGCGGCGAAAGCAGCGGCGGTGGCTGAGCTCACTGCGCAGGAGCGGCTGCAGCCCTCGCTGCTGGACCGCCTCGTCGACCACGCGCCCGACGAGAAGCGCGAGGGCGACGACAAGCGCACGCTCACCAAGCAGGCGCTGCGCCAGGCCGTGCTGCGCGACCTCGGCTGGCTCTTCAATGCCACGGGGCACGGCCTGTCGATGGACGACAAGCAGCACCCGAATGCCGCGCGCTCCGTCATCAACTACGGATTGCCTATGCTGTCTGGCCAGTTCACCTCGTCGGTGCAGCGTGTCAGCATGGAACAGGCTTTGAAGAACGCAATCCTGCAGTTCGAGCCGCGCATTTTGTCCCGCACACTCGAAGTCGAACTCGTCATGGAAGGCCCGGCCCTGGAGTCCCACAACAGCATTGGCCTGCAGATCCGCGGCATGCTGTGGGCGCAGCCCGTGCCGCTCGAGTTCCTCATGCGAAGCCGCGTCGATCTGGAAGAGGGCCGCATAGAGATCGTGGACATGGCGCAAAACCCAAGGTAAGTCCACATGGACCCTCGGCTGCTGAGCCTGTACGAGCAGGAGCTGCGCTACTTCCGCGAAAGCGCCTCGGAGTTCGCCCGTGCGTTCCCGAAGATCGCGCACCGGCTGGGCATCGAGGGCCAGGAGGTCGCCGACCCGTACGTGGAGCGGCTGATCGAGGCCACGGCCTTTCTCTCGGCGCGCGTGGGCCTGAAGCTGGACGCCGAATACCCGCGCTTCACGGGCCACCTGCTGGACATCGTCTACCCGCACTTCCTGGCGCCGACGCCGGCCATGACGGTGGTGTCGTTCGTGCCCGACCCGGAAGACGCCAACCTCGCGGCCGGCCCGACGTTGCCGCGCGGCGCCGGCCTGCGCGCGCGCCAGGCCGTGGGGCAGAACACGCACTGCGAGTTCCGCACCGCCGCCGCGCTGCGCATCTGGCCGATCGAGGTGCAGCGCGCCCAGTACTTCACCTACGCGCCCGACCTGCCGCTGAACACCCACCCGCAGTCGCGCGCCATCCGCGGCGGCCTGCGCATCGCACTGCGCGCCACGGCGGGGCTGGACTTCAGCCAGATCGCGCTCGACGAGCTGGTGCTGCACTTCGGCGGCGCGGAAGACGTGGCCTGGCAGCTGCACGAATGCGCGCTGGGCCAGCCCGTGGGCGTGTGGGTGCGCCCGCTCACGGCCGGTGGCGCCTTGCAAGGCGCCATGCGCAGCCTGCCGGGCAGCGCCATCGGCGCGGTCGGCTTCGGGGACGACGAGGCGCTGCTGCCGGTCACGGCCACGGGCTTCTCGGGCTTTCGGCTGCTGCAGGAGTACTTCGCGTTCCCGCAGCGCTTCCAGTTCGTGCGCATCGGCGGGCTGCAGGCGCTGCTCGCGACGATGCCGGTGACCGAGCTGGAGATCGTGCTGCTGTTCTCGCGCGGCGATGCGGCGCTCGAGAAGCTGGTGAGCGCCGACAACGTGCAGCTGCACTGCGTGCCCGCCGTCAACCTCTTCACCAAGCGGCTCGACCGCGTGCCCGTGACCGAGGGCGTGAGCCAGTTCCACCTGGTGCCCGACCGCACGCGGCCGCAGGACTTCGAGGTGCACACCGTCACCGAGGTCATCGGCCACGGCGCGCCCGGGGCCGACGCCGCGGTGGCCGAGCAGCCGTTCCGGCCGTTCTACTCGGCCTTCCACGGCAGCCGCAACAGCCACCCGGCCTACTTCACGACCACGCGCGAGCCGCGCATGCTCTCGGTGCGCCAGCGCACCGAAGGCCACCGCAGCAGCCACATCGGCTCCGAGGTCTACATGCAGATCGTCGACCCGCAGCAGGCGCCGTATGCCGCCACGCTGCGCCAGCTCGCCGTGACCGCGCTGTGCACCAACCGCGACCTGCCGCTGCTGATGCCGCTGGGGCGCGACAACGACTTCGACTGCGTCGACTCCTTTCCCGTACAGCGCGTGCGCATGGTGCGCGGGCCGTCGCGGCCGGTGTCGCCGGTCGTGAGCCAGGGGCTGGGCTGGCGCGTCATCGATCACCTGGCGCTCAATTACCTGTCGCTGTCCGACAGCACGCCGGAGCAGGGCGCCGCCGCGCTGCGCGAGACGCTCATGCTCTACGCCGTGCATGCCGACGAGATGCGCCAGGGCCAGGTGCGCGGGCTGCTGTCGGTGAAGAGCAAGCCCGTGGCGCGGCGCCTGCCGCTCGCGGGCCCGATCGCCTTCGGGCGGGGGCTCGAGGTGACGCTGGAGGTCGACAAGGACGCCTTCCACGGCCACAGCGCCTTCCTGTTCGGCGCCGTGCTGGCGCAGTTTCTCGCGCGCCATGTCGAGGTGAACCACTTCGTCGAGACCGTGCTGCGCGTCGCGGGCAAGGGCGAAGCCATGCGCTGGAGGCCGCTGTGCGGGACACGCCAGATTCTGTGAACAGCCGCGTGGACCTCGCGCTGCGCGGGTGGTCGGCGCAGCCGTGGGACTTCGACTACTTCGCCGTGATGCGGCGCATCGAGTCCGTCGCGAAGACCACGCCGCGCTGGGGCCGCGCCCTGCTGCCCAGCGCCGAGCCGGTGCGCGTGGGGCAGGAGCCCTCGCTGTCGTTCGCGCCCGCCAGCTTCAGCCGTTTCGAGCCGGCCACCGCGCACTCGCCGCCGCGCCTGCGCCAGCACTTCTTCGGCTACATCGGCCCCAACGGCCCGCTGCCGGTGCACCTGAGCGACTTCATCCGCGAGCGCAGCCTGAACCACGGCGACCCGACCTGGCTGGCCTTTCTCGACACCTTCTCGCACCGCTTCTCGCTGCACTTCTACCGCGCGTGGGCGCAGTCGCGGCCCGCCGTGGCACTCGACCGGCCGGGCGAAGACCGCTTTCGCCTGCAGGTCGGCGCGCTGGTCGGCATCGGCACGCCGGGGCGCATCGACCGCGACGAGATCCATGACGACGCGCGCCTGCATTTCTCGGGCTGGCTCGCGCGCCGCGTGCACAACGCGGAAAGCGTGGAGTCGGTGCTGTGCAGTTATTTCGGCGTGCCGGTGAAGCTGGAGCGCTGGGTCGGCCACTGGATGCGCGTGCCCACGGACGAGGTCACGCGGCTGGGGCAGGGCGAGAGTTCGCGCTCGATGGGCATGGGCGCGATGCTCGGCACGCGCGCGTGGGACCGCCAGCACCGCGTGCGGCTGCACCTGGGGCCGCTCACGATCGACCAGTACCGCATGTTCCTGCCCACCGGCGACGCGCAGCCCGTGCTGCAGCGCTGGATGCAGCAGCTGCTCGGCGACACCCTCGAATGGGATGCGCAGCTGGTGCTCGAGAAAGTACAGGTGCCGCCCACGCGCCTGGGCCAGGCCCGGGGCAACGGCCCGCGCCTGGGCTGGGTCTCGTGGCTCGGCGAACGCGCGCGCACGCGCGATGCGGCCGACGTGCGCATTGCCAGCCAGCCGTCGAGGGCGCGCCTGCCGAAGCAGCCCGCCTCTTTTCAATAAACCCATCTTCATTCGTTCAGAAGAGATACGGAGTCCTCCATGAGTGAAATCAGCCGCACCGCCCTCTTCGGCAAACTCAACTCGCTGGCCTACAAGGCCATCGAGGGCGCCACCGTCTTCTGCAAGATGCGCGGCAACCCGTACGTGGAGCTGGAGCACTGGTTCGCCCAGCTGCTGCAGGCGCAGGACTCCGACCTGCACCGCGTGATCCAGCACTACGGCCTCGATGTGTCGGTGATCGCGAAGGACATGACGGCCGCGCTCGACCGCCTGCCACGCGGCGCCACCGCCATCAGCGATTTCTCGCCGCACATCGAGAACGCCATCGAGCGCGCCTGGACCTACGCCACCCTGCAGTTCGGCGAGGCGCAGGTGCGCACCGGCTACATCCTGGTGGGCATGCTCAAGACGCAGAGCCTGCGCAACCCGCTGTTCGGCTTGTCGAAGCAGTTCGAGAAGATCAAGGTCGAAGACCTGGCCGACAACTTCCCCAAGATTTGCGACGCCTCGCCCGAAGCGCAGATGCGTGCCCAGGACGGCACCGGCATGGGCAGCGGTGCACCCGGCGAAGACTCGGGCGCCATGGCGCCGGCCGCCATGGGCAAGGGTGACGCCCTCAAGAAATTTGCTGTCGACCTCACGGAGAAAGCCAAGAAGGGAGAGATGGATCCGGTGACCGGGCGGGACGAGGAAATCCGCCAGATCGTCGACATCCTCATGCGCCGCCGCCAGAACAACCCGCTGCTGACGGGTGAGGCGGGTGTGGGCAAGACCGCGGTGGTGGAAGGCTTCGCGCAGCGCCTGGCGCGCGGCGACGTGCCGCCGCAGCTGAAGGACGTGAAGCTGCTCACGCTCGACATCGGCCTCTTGCAGGCCGGCGCGAGCATGAAGGGCGAGTTCGAGCAGCGCCTGCGCCAGGTGATCGACGAGGTGCAGAGCTCGCCCACGCCGATCATCCTGTTCATCGACGAGATCCACACGCTGGTCGGCGCAGGCGGCGCGGCCGGCACCGGCGATGCGGCCAACCTGCTCAAGCCGGCATTGGCGCGCGGCAACCTGCGCACCATCGGCGCGACCACCTGGGCCGAGTACAAGAAGTACATCGAGAAAGACCCGGCGCTCACGCGGCGCTTCCAGGTCGTGCAGGTGCCCGAGCCCGACGAGACCAAGGCGATCTTGATGCTGCGCGGCGTCGCCAGCGTGCTCGAGAAGCACCACCGCGTGCAGCTGCTCGACGAGGCCATCGAGGCGGCCGTGAAGCTCTCGCACCGCTACATTCCCGCGCGCCAGTTGCCCGACAAGGCCGTGAGCCTGCTCGACACGGCCTGCGCGCGCGTGGCCGTGTCGCAGCACGCGACGCCGCCCGAAGTCGAAGACTGCATGCGCCGCATCGAGGGCCTCACGGTCGAGCAGGAGATCATCGGCCGCGAAGAAGCCATCGGCATCGACGTGACCAAGCGCGCCGCGCTGGTGGCCACTCTGCTGGCCGAATCGAAGGTGCAGCTCGAAGCGCTGAACGCGCGCTGGCAGGAAGAGAAGGGATTGGTCGACCGCCTGCTCGAACTGCGCAGCAAGCTGCGCGCGGGCAACAAGCCGGTCGATGAACCGGCGGCCGGTGAAACCGCCGCCGAGGCCGGCCCCGACCGCGCCACGCTGCTGGCCGAGCTGCACGAACTGCAGGCGAAGATCCACGCGGTGCAGGGCGAGTCGCCGCTCATCCTGCCGTCGGTCGACGAGCAGGCCGTGGCCTCGGTGGTCGCCGACTGGACCGGCATTCCCGTCGGCCGCATGGTGAAGAACGAAGTGGAGGCGGTGCTCAAGCTCGCCGACACGCTCAACCAGCGCGTCATCGGCCAGAAGCACGGCCTGGAGATGATCGCGCGCCGCATCCAGACTTCGCGCGCGCGGCTGGACAACCCGCAGAAACCCATCGGCGTCTTCATGCTCTGCGGCACCTCGGGCGTGGGCAAGACCGAGACCGCGCTGGCGCTGGCCGAGGCGCTGTACGGCGGTGAGCAGAACATCATCACCATCAACATGAGCGAGTTCCAGGAGGCGCACACCGTCTCCACGCTCAAGGGTGCGCCTCCGGGCTACGTGGGCTACGGCGAGGGCGGCATCCTGACCGAGGCGGTGCGCCGCCGTCCCTACAGCGTGGTGCTGCTCGACGAAGTGGAAAAGGCCCACCCCGACGTGCACGAGATCTTCTTCCAGGTCTTCGACAAGGGCTGGATGGAAGATGGCGAGGGCCGCATGATCGATTTCAAGAACACGATCATCCTGCTGACCACCAACGCCGGCAGCGAGCTCGTGATGAGCATGTGCCGCGACCCCGAGCTGCTGCCCGATTCGAACGCGCTGGCCGATGCGCTGAAGGCGCCGCTCATGAAGGTGTTCCCGCCCGCGCTCTTGGGCCGCATCGTCACCATTCCCTACTACCCGCTGTCGCCCGAGATGATGAAGAAGATCGTGCGGCTGCAGCTGGGCCGCATCAAGAAGCGCGTGGAGACCAACCACGGCGTGCCCTTCGAATACACCGAGGCGGTGATCGAGCAGGTGGTCGCGCGCTGCCAGGACCCGGAGTCGGGCGGGCGCGTGATCGACGCGATCCTCACCAACACCGTGCTGCCCACCATTTCGGTCGAGTACCTGCAACGCCTGGCCTCGGGTGGCGAGATCCGCCGCGTGGCGCTCGACGTGAAGGACGCCGACTTCACCTACGCGTTCGACTGAGCCCCCTGCAGCGCGACGCCCCACTTCCGAGAGACCCAAGATGGCCGACCACGAGTTCCGCATCGAGAGCGATTCGCCCGCCAAGGACGACCTGATGTTCTGGCGCATCGTCGGGCACGAGGCGCTGGCGCGCCCCGCGGCCTACGAGCTCACCGTGCTGTCCAGGAACAAGGACCTCGCCGCCAAGGACATCCTGGGCCACGCCTTCGACGTCGTCATCGAGTTCAAGGACGCCGACGGCGGCGCGCACGAGCGGCATTGCCAGGGCCACGCGGTGCGCTTCGTGCGCGCGGGCCACATCGGGCGGCACTACGAGTACCGCATCGCGCTGCGCTCGTGGTTCTGGCTGCTCACCAAGCGCGCCAACTCGCGCATCCACCAGGAAAAGAAGGTGCTCGAGGTGCTCGACGCGGTGTTCGAGGACAGCCCGATCAAGCGCTTCAAGAAGACCAAGGCCACCAACGTCATCGGCACGCACAACCCGCGCCGCTACTGCGTGCAGCACCAGGAGAGCGACTACCAGTTCCTGTCGCGCCTGCTGGAGGACGAAGGCATCTACTACTGGTTCGACGCGCACGACGCGCCCGGCACCATGCACCTGTCGGACGCCAGCGACATGGCGCACGACAAGCTGCCCGCGACCGACACGCTGCGCCACATGGCCGTCAACGCGGCCGAGCCGCGCTTCAACGAGATCTCGCGCTGGGTCAGCGCGCGGCAGTTCGACACCGGCAAGCATTCGTCGCGCGACAGCGACTTCAAGGCCATCAAGAAGAAGCTGGGCGCCGACATCGACAGCTCCGACCAGCACGAGCTCGCTGAGTTCGAGATGTTCGAGTTCCCCGGCGGCTACTTCAGCGGCGACGACGCCGAGACGCGCGCCAAGCTGCGCGGCGACGAACTCAACGCGCGCCGCGACCGCCACTGGGCGCTCACGCCGTGGCCCGACGTCGCGGCCGGGCGCAGCTTCAAGTTCGAGGACGACCCCGACGGCACGCGCAACGGCGACTACGTGATCGCCGCCTGCACCTTCATCGCCAGCCACCGCGGCTACGAAGGCGTGAGCGCCAGCGCGCCGGCCCAGCCCGTGCAGCGCGCGCTGGCCGAGGTGCTGCGCGACGACGCCGTGAACGCCGACACGCTGCCGGTGCTGGAAGAACTCATCGCCGCCACGCCCGCGCTGGCCGCCGCGCAGACCGGCAGCAGCCTCTTCCTGCTCACCGTGATGCCGGTCGACCGCCCGTTCCGCGCGCCGCGCCTCACGCCGCGCGTGACCATGCCCGGCCCGCAGACGGCGATCGTGGTCGGCCCCAAGGGCGACGAGCTGCACGTGGACGACCACGGCCGCGTGAAGGTGCACTTTCACTGGGACCGCTACGACGAGAGCAACGAGAAGTCGACCTGCTGGGTGCGCGTGTCGCAACCCTGGGGCGGCAAGGGCTGGGGCGGCTACTTCGCGCCGCGCATCGGCCAGGAGGTGATCGTCGACTTCCTCAACGGCGACCCCGACCGGCCGGTGATCGTGGGCCGCGTCTACAACGACGACCAGCCGATTCCGTACAAATCGCCCACGCAGAGCGGCTTCCGGACCCGGTCCACGCCGGGCGGCGGCGTGAACAACTACAACGAGATCATGTTCGAGGACAAGAAGGGGTCCGAGAACATCAACATCCACGCCGAACTCGACATGAGTCGCAGCGTGGAGCGTGACGACTCGGGCAGCGTGGGCCGCGACCAGTCGCTCAAGGTCGATCGCGACCAGACCGTGAGCGTGCAGCGCAACCGCACGGTCAACGTCACCAACAATGAGACCAAGAGCGTCAAGGTGGCGCAGAAGATCACCGTCGGCGCCAGCCAGGACGTGCACGTGGTGGCCAACCAGACCACCAACGTGGACGGCGCGCACGCGCTGGTCGTCAAGGGCGACCACCGCATCGAGACCAAGTCCGCGCGCACCGACTTCACGGCCTCCAACGAAAGCCGCACCGTGGGCGGCAACCAGACGGTGACCATCGCCGGCAACATGGCGCACAAGGCGTCGCGCATGACCTTCGAGGCCGGCCACATCGAGTTCAAGGTGACCGGCGGCAACTCGATGAAGATGGACGCCGGCGTGGCGCCGTTCCAGGCCAACTTCATGCAGTACAGCCTGGTGAGCAACACGCACATCAACCTGATGGCCATCGGCGACATCAACCAGACCTCGCTGGGCTCCAACACCACGGTGCTCGGCGCCAACAGCAGCGGCTACATCGGCACCAACAGCGAGGCGAACCTGGGCGCGGCGCGTTCCACCTTCCTGGGCATGAGCATGGACAACGCCGTGGGGCTGGCGGTGGCCAACTTCATGGGCATGCAGATCGAGAACACCATCGCGCTCAAGCTCGAGACGGTGGCCTCGATGGGCATCGAGCGCAAGCTCGGCAGCCTGCGCGAGGCGCCGATCCACATCTTCAAGGCCGGCGGCGGCGGGGGCGGGGGCGGTGGACCGCCACCGCTGAACCGCGTGGCCGCGCTCTTCTCGGCGGTGGGCGCGATCCGCGGGCTGTTCCTGGGTGCGCGCGACGTGGACGCCACCTTCACCCAGTACGAGAACGCGGCCAAGCAGCTCGAGGAGGCGGCCAAGGACCCGGACGTCGGCCGCATTCCCGGCCTGCAGAAGCGGCTGCAGGACATGGCCGCACTGGCGCGCGATCGCAAGGCGCAGGGCGAGGCGCTGGCGGGCTCGCACTACGGCACCGACACGGCGATCGGTGCGGGTACCGGCGCAGCGCTGGGCCTGGTGACCGGGCCGTTCGCGATCATCGCGTCGCCGGTGCTGGGTGTCGCGGGCGCCGTGGTGGGCGGTCCGATCGGCGCGATGGGCCGCGCGATGGGCAGCGGTGCCGAGGACCAGGCCGATGCGCTCAAGCCGGCCGAGGACGGCTCGGTGCCCGCGCCCCAGCCGACCCCCCAGCCCTCGCCGGCGCAGACGGCACCGGCCGGCACCGGCGAGCCCGCCAGTTCGAGCCAGCCGGCGGGGCCGAGCGAACCCGCCAGTTCGAGCCAACCGGCAGGGCCCACCAGTGAGCCTGCCAGTTCGAGCCAACCGGCGGAGCCCGTCAGCTCGAACCAGCCGCCGGCGGCGGACGGGCCCCAGAGCACGCCCGGACCCACCAGCTCGCAAGACCCCAACAGCTCCGGCGGGTCGGGCACGCCCTGACGGGCCGGGCCGCACGCGATGCAGATCAACAAGCCGCAGGCCCTGGGCCTGTCCACCCGCCCGATCGAGTACCGGGGCCGGCGCGCGCTGTGCATCAGCGCGCTGCTGCATGTGCCGCTGGAACAGGGCGCGCACGGCCGGCTGTGGGGCGAGCAGTCGATGTGGGACTTTCTGGCCGAAGAAATGGCGCAGCCCCTGGTCGACGAAGGCGTGGCCAAGCTCACCGCCGAATTCCTGGTGCACGGCCGGGCCTGCCCGCCGTCGGCACCGGCCACCGGCTGCGCGGTGCGCGTGCGCGTGGGGCCGGTGAGCAAGACGCTGGTGGTGATGGGCGACCGGCACTGGGAGGGCGAACGCGCCAGCGCGCCGCAGCCCTACACGCAGATGCCGATCGGCTGGGAGCGCGCCTACGGCGGTGCCGATTTCGCGGCCAACCCGGCAGGCATCGGCCGGGCCGCCGTGCAGGGCGTGCGCCCGCTGCCCAATGTGGAATGGCCGCATGCACCGCTGCACCATCCCGACCAAGTGGCGGAGCCGGCCGGCTTCGGCCGCCTCGATCCGATGCACCCGGCGCGTGCCGCCTGGCGCGGCACTTACGGGCCGGAGTACATGCGCGAGCACGCGCCCGGCTTTGCGCCCGACACCGACTGGCGCTTCTTCAACGTGGCCCCCGCCGACCAGTGGTTTGCCGAACCGCTGCGCGGCGACGAGGAGCTCGAGTTCGTCCACCTGCATCCCGAGCACCCCACGCTCACCGGGCGCCTGCCCGGCCTGCGCGCGCGCGTGTTCGCCGCCTACGCGATGGGTGCGGGGCAGGACGACGCGCTGCGCGAAGTGCCGATGCGCCTGACCACCGTGTGGTGCTTTCCGCATGCGCAGCGGCTGGTGCTGGTCTTCCACGGCCTGGCGGAGATGGCCAGCGACGACGGCAGCGACATCCGCGGCATGACCTGCGGCGTGGAGCGCATCACCGAGGCGCCGCGCCCCGATGCGCACTACCTGCACGTGATCGCGCAGCGCGCCGATCCGCGCCTGGGCCTGGTCCACAGCCTGCGCGACAGCGACCTGTTGCCCGAGGGCCTGGACATCACCGATCCGCACGCCGAGGCCGCGCGCGCGCCCTTTGCCAGCGACGGCGTGCAGGCGCAGGCCCAGTACCGGCGCGCCGAACTCGATGTGGCCATGGCCCGCGAACAGCTGCGCGGGCTCGGCAAGGACCCCGACGCGCTGGGCGTGACGATGCCGCCGCGCGAGCCCGTGCCCAAGCCCGACGAGCTGGCCGAGGTGCTGCAGCGGCAGATCGAAGCCTCCGAGCTGCAGCAGCTGCATGCACTCAACGACGTGCTCGCGCACATGGAGCAGGCCATCGCGATGGCGCGCGAGCGCGGCGTCGACCTGGCGCAGTTGCAGCACCGCGGACCGCCCACCTACCGCGCCGAGCAGGACCTGAAGCAGCTCGAACAGACCGCGCGGCACGAGAAACGCGACTTCCGGCCCGAGGTGGTCTACGGCCCGCTGCTGCAGAAAGAGGGCGCCGACTCGCTGGGCTACCTGCAGGCGGCGCACCAGCAGCCGCCGGTCGATCGCATGGCGCCCGATGCGGCCGCGGCGTTGCGCGACGAGATCCGGCGGGCGGCGGCATCGGGCTTTCGCGCCTTCCGCGGCATGGACCTTACCGGCGCCGACCTGCACGGGCTGGACCTGCGCGGCGCGGACTTCACCGGCGCCTGGCTCGAAAGCGCCGACCTGCGCCAGGCCAACCTCTCGGGCGCCAACTTTTCATATGCGGTGCTGGCGCATGCCGAGCTGAGCGGCGCCATCGCCATCGGCGCCAACTTCGAGGGTGCCAACCTGGGCGCGAGCCGCCTGGACGGCTGCGTGCTGGACGACGCCGACCTGCGCACCGCCGTGCTCGAGCGCTGCCAGCTGGAAGGCGCACGCGGCGCGCGCGCACAGCTGGGCGGCACCTCGTTGCTGGAAGCGGCCTGGGGCCGTTGCGACTGGAGTGAGGCGCAGGCCGACGGGCAGGTGTTCTATCGCGCGGACCTGCGCACCGTCGCCTTCACGGGCGCGACGCTGGCCGGCGCCAGCTTCGTCGAGTGCGACCTGCGCGGTATCGATCTGCGCGGCGCCGACCTCGCGGGCGCCAACTTCGTCGACTGCCAACTGCAGGGCGCGCGCTGGACGCAGGCGCGCGCCGCCGGCGTGGTCGTCACGCCCGCGTGCGACATGACGGGCGCGGACCTCGGTCATGCCGACCTCGCGCATGCCAACTTCGGCGGCGTGGCGCTGGCCGACGCCAGCTTTGCCGGCGCCGTGGCCGACGGCGCCAACTTCACCGGCGCGCGCATGCCCGGCAGCGACTGGCGCCTGGCCTCGGCGCGCGGTGCGCTGCTGCGCAAGGCCGTGCTGCGCGGGGCGCGGATGTCCGGCGCCGACCTGCGCGACGCCATGCTCCAGCATGCCGACCTGCGCGGCGCCGACCTGCGACGCAGCAACCTGTTCCAGGCCGACCTGTCGCGCGTGCGCCTGGACGGCGATGTGCGGCTGGACGACGCGCTGCTCACACGCACCCGCACCTGGCCGCGGCTGAGCGCCGCCGAGCAGGCGCAGCCCGTGCCATGACGCCCGAAGTCCTGGCCATGGCCGCCGCCATCGGCGAGCCCATCGAGTCGCTGGATCTGCAGGGCGGCCACTTCGCGCGCGCCGCGCTGGCCGGCGCGCTGTTCAGCAAGGTCGACCTGCGCCGGGCCGACCTGCGCGGCGCCGACTTGCACGAGGCGGTGTTCGATCAGTGCGACCTGCGCGGCACGCTGCTGGGCACGGCCGATCTGCGGCGGGCCACCTTCAACCAGTGCCAGCTCACGCACGCCGACCTGGGCGAGGCACGGCTGCATGCCACCACCCTGAACGAGTGCGAGGTGTCGCACGCGCGGCTGGCCGGCGCCGACGCGTCCATGCTCGTGGCCAACCGCAGCAAGTTCGCCCACGCCAGCTTGCAGGACGCGAGCCTGGACAACGCCACCTTCAACCAGTGCAGCCTGTTCGATGCCAGCGCGGAGCGCGTCAACTGGCGCCAGGCGACGCTGATGGAATGCGACGTGCGTCACCTGAACTGGAGCGGCGGCAACTTCGAGCGCACGGTGTTCGTCAAGACCCCGCTGGTGGGGCAGGACTTTCGCGGCCAGTCGCTGCGCGGCTGCCAGTTCGCCGGGGTCGACCTGCAGGGCGCCGACTTCACCGACGCCCGCCTGCCGCAGTGCAGCTTCCAGGGCGCGCTGCTGGGCGGTGCGCGGCTGGCCGGCGTGCAGGCGCCGCGCGCCATCTTCTGCGAGGCGCAGGCGGCCGGCGTCGACTTCTCGGGCGCCGACCTCACGCAGGCGCTGTTCACCGGCGCGTTGCTCGAAGGCAGCGTGTTCGCACGCGCCCGCCTGCACCAGGTGCATTTCGCCGGTGCGCGCATGGCACGCGCGCAGTGGCAGAACGCGGTGCTCGACCACGCCGACCTCAGCCACGCCGACCTGCGCGGCTGCGACATGGAGGGCGCCTCGCTGCTGCGCGTCCAGCTGCACGGCGCGCTCACCGAAGGCGCGCGCATCGACGACCACGCCCGCGCGCTGACGCAAGACCCGCAGCGCGCCGAGGCCGAGCGCTGGCGCGCCGTCGCCGCCTGACCCCATCCGCACATCCTGGAGAGCCCCATGAGCAAGACCCGAACCCCCGGCAGAAGCCCCAGCCAGCGCAGCCCGCACAGCCAGAGCCAACCGGTCTGCGCGCCGGCGGTCGACCCCACCGTCGCCATCGCCGGCGCCTGCCAGGGCGGCCTCGTCACCGCCGTCGGGCCCGATGCCACCGTGCGTGTGCGCGTCGGCCTGCGGGGCGAGGTGCAGGCGCGGCGTGCGGCCAGCTGCCTGCTGGTGCCGGCCGTCGGCGACACCGTGGCCTGCCTGCGCACCGGCCCGTCGGAGCTGTGGGTGCTGGCGGTGCTGCAGCGCGACGCGGCGCAGCCGGTCGTGCTGCGGTGCGACGGCGCCCTGCACCTGGAGGCCGCGCGGCTGCAGCTCGATGCCGACCAGCTCGAGCTGCGCGGGCGTCGCACCCACCTGGTGGCCGACGAGGTGGAGGTGGCCGCGCGGCAGTTCCGGCTGTGCGCGGGCACCATCAAGTTCGTCGGTTCGGTGCTCTCGAGCGTGATGGACCGCGTCACCCACTTCAGCCGCCACTACCTGCGCACCACGCAGGGCACCGACCGCGTGCAGGCCATGCACATCGACCACGAGGCGCAGCAGCTGATGCAGCTCAAGGCCGAGCATGTGATGGTCAACGGCGGCAAGCTGGTCAAGACGCGCGGCGCGCAGATCCACTTCGGTTGAGGAGACGTCCCATGTTCGCCAACTGCCAGCTCATGGGCACCGACATGGCCTTCCCCGACGTCTGCATGACGCCGGCCGCGCCGTCGCCGCTGCCCATTCCGTACCCGAACATCGCGATGGGCGCGATGGCCATTCCCAACTGCCCCACGATCCTCATCATGGGCGGCCCGGCGCACAACCTGGGCACCACGATCCCGATGAGCAACGGCGACAACCCCGGGGTGCTGCTGGGCGTGGCCTCCGGCACCGTGATGGGGCCGTGCCGCCATCTCACGGGTGCGTTCACCGTGCTGTTCCAGGGCATGCCCGCCACGCGCCTGACCAGCAACTCGCTGCAGAACAGCACCAACTGCCCGGGCGTGCGCGCGGTGCCGAGCCAGTCGCTCGTGCTGCTGCTGGCGCCGTGAGGCCGCGACGACGCGCATGCGGCATACCTCTTAAGGCGAGATTGCCAACCGGCCCCACGGAATGAATACTCCTTGCGAGATTGCACGGGCGCAGCCGCCATCGGGGGCCGATTCATGATCCATATCGCTGTCATCACCCGGCAAGGCATGCCGGCCGGACCGTCCATCGCCGCGGACTTCGGACCCGGCGGCGGCACCATCGGCCGCGCCGACACCAACGCGCTGGTGCTCGACGACCCCGACCGCACCGTCTCGCGCGTGCACGCGCAGGTGCTGTGCCGCGACGGCCAGTACTTCATCGTCGATCGCGGCAGCAACGCGATGCAATGCAATGGCGTGTCGCTGGGCGCGGGCAAGGAAGCGGCGCTGACCGACGGTGCGCGGCTCGTCATCGGCAGCTTCGAACTCTCAGTGCGCGTGATGGCGGCCGCGGCGGCACCCCGCGCGCCGGTCATCCCCAACACCGTGATGTCGGCGCCGGCCGCCGCGCCCGCCGCCAGCAGCGACGATCCGTTCGCCGACCTGCTCGCGGGACTCGGGTCGCCGGCCGCTCCCGCCCCGGCGCCTGCTGCAGCCCGCGCCGCCGCCGCGCCCGCCGAGTCGCTGCTCTTTCCCGACCCCATGGCCAGCGGCTCGCGCAATGCGCAGGCCGACCAGGTCGACCCGTTCGCGAACCTGCTGGGCCCCACGCCGTCGGCCGCACCCTCTGCCGGGCTTGGCGCGCTCGACGATTTTTCCGACCTGGGCGCGCCGCCCGCGCACGGCAAGGCCGCGAGCATCGACGACCTGTTCGGCGGTTCGCCGGGCGCCGGCGGCATCGGCGGCGATCCGCTTGCGCTGTCGCCGCTGGCCGATCCGCTGCTGCAGCCCAACACCGCATCGGACGCCGACCCGCTGGCCGCACTGCAGCGCGCGGCGCCCGCCACGCCGGTGCCGCGTTCCGATCACTTGCCGATCGACCAGTTCGGTTTCGAGCCGCCGAAGGCCATCACGCCGCCACCGCCACCGCCGCCGCCCCCTCCTGCGCCTGTGCCCGTGGCCCCGCTGGCGAAGTTCGACGACGTGACCGGCCAGCCGATCCGCATCAGCGGGCCCGAGAACGCCGGCCGCGTCGCCGAGCCGCCGCCCCCTCCGCCACCGCCGCCGCCCGTGTATGTCGCGCCGCTGGCACCAGCACCAGCACCAGCAGCAGCGTCCACGCGCGCCGCCTCCGACGACGAGCTGCTCGCCGCCTTCCTGCGCGGCCTGGCGAGCACGCACCAGCCGCCCGAAATGCTCACGCCCGGGCTCATGGAGCGCATCGGCTCGATGCTGCGCACCGCCACCGAGGGCACGCTGCAGCTGCTGCTCACGCGCCAGGAGTTCAAGCGCGAGGTGCGCGCCGAGGTCACGATGATCGCGTCGCAGGCCAACAACCCGCTCAAGTTCTCGCCCACGGTCGAGGTCGCGCTGGCGCACCTGCTGGGCCCCGGCGTGCGCGGCTTCATGCCGCCCGAGGCCGCGATGCGCGACGCCTTCGACGACCTGCGCGCGCACCAGTTCGGCGTGATGGTGGGCATGCGCGCGGCGCTGGCCCATGTCATCGGACGCTTCGAGCCGGCCGAGCTCGAGAAGAAGATCAGCGCGAAGACCGCGCTCGACGCGCTCTTTGCCGCCAACCGCAAGGCCAAGCTCTGGGACCAGTTCGTGGCGCTGTACGGCGGCATCGCGAGCGAGGCCGAGGACGACTTCCACAGCCTCTTCGGCAAGGCCTTCCTCGCGGCCTACGAAGAGCAGATGGCGCGCCTGAAGTCCGACACCTGAGAAGACAACCAGAACAACCCCCAGCACTCGCGAGGCACCCCGCTTGGAAATCGAAATCGTCACGCTCTCCCGGCAGGGCGGGCGCACCTACAACGAGGACGTGCACGGCCACTGGCACGACGAGCGCTACGTCGCCTGCCTGGTGGCCGACGGCGCGGGCGGCCACGGCGGCGGCGACGTGGCGGCCGCCACGGTGCGCGCCAGCGTGCTCGGCGGCTTCTCGGGCGCGCCCTCGCTGGACGAGGCCGCGCTGCGCGCGCTGATCGAGCGCGCCAACCTGGACGTGGTGGCGCGCCAGGCCGAAGGCGGCAAGCTCGCCGGCATGCGCTCCACGGTGGTGTTCGCGGTGATCGACCTGGAGCGCGAGGTGCTGGCCTGGGTGCACAGCGGCGACAGCCGCGCCTACCTGTTCCGCGGCGGCGCCATCGTGGCGCGCACCACCGACCACAGCCTGGTGCAGCAGATGGTGGCGGGCGGCATGCTCGACGAGGAGGGCGCGCGCCTGCATCCGCAGCGCAACATGCTGCTGTCGGCACTGGGCTCGATCGAGGAGGCGCCCGACATCGCGGTGTCCGACCGCATGCGCCTCTTGCCCGGCGACGTGCTGCTCCTGTGCAGCGACGGCGTGTGGGAGCCGCTGGGCGACGAGTGCCTGGTCGACACGCTGCACGCCTCGCGCACACCGAGCCAGTGGACCGAGCTGCTCGACGCGCAGATCAAGGCCAACGCCAAGCCGGGCCACGACAACTACACGGCGCTCACGCTGTGGGTGATCGAGGACGCCGACGACGACCTGACGCGGCTGCTGCCCGAGAACGTCGCGTCGACAGACCCCTGAGCGTGGCGCCATCCTTCAAGAAAAACGCCCATCCGATGGATGGGCGTTTTGCTTGGGGCCGCTGAGACTGTTCAGCTGTACTTGCTGGCCTTCTTCTTGACTTTCTTCAGCGCGCTGCGCAGCAACGCGGGCATGTCTTCCCGGTTCGGCAGGTTGCTGTAGTTGTCGATGTTCTGCTCTTCGCAGCTGTTGGCGCAGCCGTTGTTCAGCAGGTCGAGCGCGTAGCGCGTCTTGCTGATCGTGCTGGACGCACCGGGCTCGCGGAACGGATCGAAGATGCCGTCCGGCAGGACCTTGCGCCCGCGTGCGATCGCCTGTTCCTGGAAGTGCGTGATGTGCTTCTGCGTGACCGGCCCGTAGTAGCCGTCCACCACGATCACCTCGGTCGCGCCGGGGGGCGGGTCGAAGTCGTGGTTGAAGCCCAGCAGCTCGTAGTAGAAGATCTTGAACAGGGCCTGCACCAGCATCACGTCTTCACGCGTGTTGGAGCCGATCCGTCCGACCGACCAATCGGAGTTGTAGGTCGTGTGCAGCTTGCCGCTGGTACCGATGAGTGTGGTGCTGAATGCCATGGCATTGCTCCGGTGAGGACACGGGCAGGGACCGGCCCCGGCACCGTGCGGTGCCTGGGGCGGACGGGGCTGGCGGGTCCGTCGCCCGTCAGCGGGTTTCGGTGGTGGCAACGTTCCAGCCGAACTTCACCTCGCCGCCGCCGGCGCCCTTTTCGTCCTGTCCCTTGTAGGCGAACTCGATGTCCTTGAAGCTGCAGGACACCTGCTCGTGCACGTCGCCGCCCTGTGCGCCGCCGGGGCCCACGCTGGAGATGAAGACTTCCTTGAGCGTGACCTTCAGGTACTCCTGCTGGCCTTCGCCCGACTTGCGGCAGGTCATGACCATGTCCTTGAAGTGCTTGCCGCTCACGCAGTTCTTGGCGAGCACGGGGGATGCCTTGTCGTAGGTGTGCGTGAAATTGAATTCACCCGGCGTGGCCTTGCCCTTGCCCGAACCGCCGCCCGATCCCGCGCCCGATGCGTTGCTCACGTTCCAGGACCACGACGAAATCTCGATCTCGTCCTTGTGGTCCTTGTGAGAAGACTCGCCCTTGACGCCGTCGAGCTTGATGTGAAAGTCAGATGACATGTTCCTACTCCTTGGAACCCGATTGCATTCGGGCGGTTGATGATCGAAACGGAAAAAATGGCTGCCGGCGGTGGGAGAAAAGTTCCGATGCCCGGCAGCTACTCATAGAACGAAACGGAACCCGGAATTCAAGAAGAATCCGCAGATTTTTTTCAACCGGCCCCCTTGGCCGTCGGCAGCTTGGACACCAGCCGCAGCGAGACCGTGAGGCCTTCGAGCTGGTAGTGCGGGCGCAGGAAGAACTTGGACGTGTAGTAGCCCGGGTTGCCCTCGACTTCTTCCACGATCACCTCGGCGGCGGCCAGCGGCTTCTGGGCCTTGGTGGTCTCCGACGAGTTGGCGGGGTCGCCGTCCACGTAGTTCATGATCCATTTGTTGAGCCAGCGCTGCATGTCCTCGCGCTCCTTGAAGCTGCCGACCTTGTCGCGCACGATGCACTTCAGGTAGTGCGCAAAGCGGTTGCAGGCAAAGAGGTAGGGCAGGCGCGCCGCCAGGTTGGCGTTGGCCGTGGCATCGGGGTCGTCGTACTCGGCCGGCTTGTTCAGCGACTGGGCGCCGATGAAGGCCGCGAAGTCGGAGTTCTTGCGGTGGATCATCGACAGCAGGCCGGCCTTGGACAGCTCGGCCTCGCGCCGGTCGCTGATGGCGATCTCGGTGGGGCACTTCTGGTCCACGCCGCCGTCGTCGCTGGGGAAGGTGTGCAGCGGCAGGTTTTCCACCGCGCCGCCCGACTCGATGCCGCGGATGCGCGAACCCCAGCCGTACAGCTTGTACGAGCGGTTGATGTTGGTCGCCATCGCATAGGCGGCATTGGCCCAGGCGTACTTGCTGTGGTCGGCGCCGGCGGTGTCTTCCTCGAAGTCGAACTCTTCCACCGGGTTGGTGTTGGCGCCGTAGGGCGTGCGCGCCAGAAAGCGCGGCATGCACATGCCCAGGTACTTGGAGTCGTCCGACTCGCGCAGCGAGCGCCAGCCGGCGTACTCGGGCGTGGAGAAGATCTTGGTCAGGTCGCGCGGGTTGGCCAGCTCCTGCCACGACTCCATCTGCATGAGGTTGGGGCTCGCGCCGGTGATGAAGGGCGCGTGGGCCGAGGCGGCGATCTTGGCCATCTCGCCGAGCATCTCGACGTCGGGCGGGCTCTGGTCGAAGTGGTAGTCGCCCACCAGCGCGCCGAAGGGCTCGCCGCCGAACTGGCCGTACTCTTCCTCGTAGATCTTCTTGAACATCGGGCTCTGGTCCCAGGCCGCGCCCTTGAACTTCTTGAGGTTCTTGGCCAGCTCCTGCTTGGAGATGTCCATCACCCGGATCTTCAGGTTCTCGTCGGTCTCGGTGTTGTTCACCATGTAGTGCAGGCCGCGCCACGCACTCTCGAGCTTCTGGTAGTCGGGGTGGTGGATGATCTTGTTCACCTGGTCGGTGAGCTTGGCGTCGATCGCGGCGATCATGGCCTGGATCGACTTGGTCACGTCCTTGCCGATGACGGTGCTGTTGCTCAGCGCCTGCTGCGCCAGCGTGAGCACGGCGGCTTCGACGGCGCTCTTGGCTTCGTCGCTGCGCGGCTTGAATTCTTTCTGCAGCAGCGACGAAAAGTCGCTTCCCGCGTACGCAACGTCTTTCAGTGCGCTCTGCTCGAGTGCGTCGGCCATGATGGTTTCTCCTCGTGTACCGGTGTGTGTCTGTCAGGAATCGGGGGTGGGCTCAGGCGGCGGCTTCGCCGTCCCCGGGCTTCTTGCTGGCGGCCAGCGTCTGCAGCAGGGCCGGGTCTTCGAGCACCTTGGCCAGCAGGTCTTCGGCGCCGCCCTTGCCGTCCATGTAGGTCACGAGGTTCGACAGCTGCGTGCGCGCTTCGAGCAGCTTGTTGAGCGCGCCCACCTTGCGGGCCACGGCGGCGGGCGAGAAGTCGTCCATGCTGTCGAAGGTGAGCTCGACCTTCAGGTCGCCCTCGCCGGTGAGCGAGTTCTCGACCGCGAAGGCGGCGCGCGGCTTCATGGCCTTCATGCGGGCGTCGAAGTTGTCGACGTCGAACTCGAGGAACTTGCGGTCGACCACGGGCGCGAGCGGGTCGGCGGGCTTGCCCGACAGGTCGGCCAGCACGCCCATCACGAAGGGCAGCTGGATCTTTTTCTCGGCGCCGTAGAGCTCCACGTCGTATTCGATCTGGACCCGGGGCGCGCGGTTGCGTGCGATGAATTTCTGACTGCTCTTGGCCATGGCGATGCTCCTTGCGGGAATGAAAGGGGACGGGTGGAAACGGCGGCGGTCATTCGGACTGGCGTTTGCCCGTCACGGTCTCGATGGTGTCCATCGCGTTGGGCGCGAGGTTGGCCATGATGTCCAGGAAGCTCACGCCGATGAGCTTCTTGGCGCGTTCGATCAGGAGCGGCGCGGGGTTGCCGGGCTCGGCCTGTTCGAGGTAGCGGATGACGCGGTCGAGCATCTGCACCGCGTCCTGGCGGTTCTGGATCTCGCCGCGCGGCGCGGCCGGGCGGGCTGCGTTGCCGGAGGGTGCGTCGCCGTCTGTGGCCACGCCTTCATCGGCCGAGGCTTCCGGTGCGCCGGCTGCCGCCGTGCAGGCCTTGGCGACCGTGCGCGACACAGTGCGCAGCGTGCCCAGGTCCACCGCATCGGTGCGGCCGGTGCGCTCGCCCAGCAGCTTCTGCAGGCGATCGAGCAGTGCAGGCAGGCCGATGGCGGCCTGCAGTTGTTCGGGGTGCGCGGCGTGCAGGGCCTCGAGCCCGCCATGCACCTGCGCGGGCGAATACGAGGCCTCGCCGCCGACGGCGTTGAGCACGCCGTGCGCAATGGCGATGTCGCGCACGCGGATCGGGCCCACGCCCGGCGCGTTGCCCACCGCGGCGTCGTACAGGTCGCGCGGCACCATGCTGTCGTCGCTCAGCGGCGCGAGCGCGTTCAGGCGCATCGTGGGGTCGTTGTCGTCGTCCGCATCCAGCTTTGGATGTATGCCGTCCCAGAAGGTGTCGAGCAGCGAGGTGAGCAATTGCAGGCCCGCCGTGAAGCCGGCCACGCCCTGCAGGCGCGTCGCGGCGCGCAGCAGCAGCACGGCGGCGCGCACGTCCTTGCTGCGGCGCAGCTGCGCATCGGCGCGTTCGGCCACGTCGCGCCAGTCGGGTTCGACGGCGGGGATCACGGTGTCGCCGAACTGCTGCTCGGCCTTGCCTTGTGCCGCCGTCGTGAGGGCCATGAAGTCCGCGTCGTACTCCAGGTCGTCCCCGCAAGGCGAGGCCTCGCCGATGGGCGTGAGCAGTGCGTCGACGAGTTGGGGAGTCAGCATGTTGCCTGTTCGAGTTCGCTGGTGATAATCAAAGATGCGTCAGGACCGGTCAATGCAACGAAGGGAATAGCATGCGCACGCTGGGTACACACCATTCGTCCTATGAGGGCCTCCTTGCTGTCGCATCGCGACGCCGTATCGCAGCCCTTGGCCTTGCTGCAGCGGGTCTTCTGATGGCGGGCTGCGCGAGCAAACCGGTGGTCACGCCGGTGTCGATCACGCTCACGGCCGGCGCCGATGCCAACCCCGACGCGCGCGGCCGCGCCTCGCCGCTCACGGTGCGCGTCTACGCGCTCAAGACGCCGGGGCCCTTCGAAGGCGCCGACTTCTTCTCGCTGTTCGAGAAAGACCAGGCCACGCTCGGCGCCGAACTGGTGCAGCGCGAAGAAATGCTGCTGCGCCCCGGCGAGAGCAAGAAGCTCGACCTCACGCTGCCGGCCGATGCCAAGGCGATCGGCGTGATGGCCGCGTTCCGCGACCTCGACCGCGCGCGCTGGCGCGAGGTGCGCGCGGTCACGCCGGGCCAGGCGCAGGTGCTCAACGTGACCTTCGGCGCGCGGCAGATCCGGGTGGACGCCGCCAAGTAACGCCAGCTGCACGGCGGCCTCAGCGCAGTTCCGCCGGCACCGTGGGCGCAAAGCGCCCCGGCCGCACCAGCGGCTGGTCCGACGGCAGGAAGCGGCCGAACAGGTCGCTCACGAACGCGGCGCCCGTGCCGTTCTCCGACGCCGTCGCCGTGAGGTACAGCCCGCGCCAGCGCGGCGCGCGTACTCCCTTGCCGTGCCCCTCGAACAGCCCTTGCGCCACCTGCCGCAAGGCCGGCTGCAAGGTGCGCACGCTCTCCACGAAGCCATGCAGCGCGAGCCGTCCCGCGGGGCCTGGCTGCTCGCGCAACAGGGCCATGCGCAGGCCGTGCAGCTGCGCCACGAGCGGATCGAACAGCGCATCGAGCCGGTCGGCGGCGCGCGCTGCGTGCGCCGCGAACGGGTGCTCCACGCGGTGGCCGAGCGCTTGCGCGAGCACCTCGGGCGGCAGCGCGGCGCGCAGCGTGGCGTAGCCCTTGAGGCCTTCGAGGCCCGTCACGACGAGGTAGACCGGCAGCTGCAGGCGCAGCGTGTCGCTGGCTTCGTCGAGCAGACGGCGCATGTTCGCGGTGGCGCGCTTGCGCAGGGCCGGGTCGCCGTACAGCAGGTCGCCGGCCGCCACGCACACCACCACGCCGTGCAGCGGCAGGCGTTCGCGCCGCTCGGCAAGCGCCAGCAGCGACTGCAGCCAGAGCCCGCGCGCGGGCGCCGTGCCGGCCTGGTCGCCGATGGCGTCGGGATGCAGCTCGATGGCCGTCAGCGCGCCGGTGGTCCACCAGCGCCACCAGGGCGTGCCGGGTGCCTCGTGCGGCGGCGGCGCCACGCACTCGGCGCGGGCGGCCGAGAGCAGCCCCGGCAGCCCGGTGGCCGGGCCGCCGATGAAGAGGAACCACGGCGCCGTCGCGCGCGTGCGCGGCGCCTGCCGCAGCGAGGTGCGCGCTTGCGCCATGGCCTCCTTCAGCGCGTCGACGGCGGCGTGGTCGGCGGGCGCGCCGAGGGCGTCGACGCGCCGCAGCAGTCCCCGTCGCCGCGCGCCGCGGCCGGCGTCGCGCACGGCGGCGTACAGCAGCGCCAGGCCGGCGAGGCAGACCGCGAGCAGCGGCCAGAAGAGGTGCACGGGTGACAGCGTGTCGAACATGGTGGGGAAGGGCGAGGTCAGCGCGCCACGGTTTCGAGGGAGATGAAATCGGCGATCAGCCGCTCGCTGTTCCGGCTGGCCGCCAGCGCCTCGCGCAGGCGAAGCAGGTAGGCCGAGGCCATCTCGTACGGCGGGCGGTCGGAGGTTTCGCTGAACGGCATCGGCGCCGACAGCACGGTGATCAGCACGTTGCCGAAGGGCGGACTCACGAGCCAGCTCGAGGGAATGTCGGACCCGAGTTCCAGCGACTCGCCCGCGCGCAGCCGCGTCGGGGCCGGCCCGGTGTTCAGGTGCATCACGGAACCATCGGCGGTGTAGTAGTCGACCCAGATGTAGCTCTCGTGGCGCGGCGCGACCACCTGCACACGCACCGCGTCGCCCTCGCGCAGCCGGCCGTCGCGCGCGGACGGCGCGCTCACGCTCAGCCCGTGGTTCTTCTGGCGGTTGCGTGCCTGCGAGGGCTTGAGGATGGCGAACACCTCGCAATGCGGCCACACGCGCAGCCCGATGTCGAACTGCGGCGCGCGCACGCCGGGAATGGCCGCGACGTCCTCCGCCACCTTGAGCAGGTCGTCGCGCTGCGAGACGAAGCCGGTCACGCGCGGGCGGCCGTCGGGGTCGATCGAGGCCTCGAGGTCGGCGCAGGCGTAGCTGGCGAGTTGCCGGTCGATGCGCTGCGTGAGCGCCGTGCCGGCGGTCGGCGGCCCCGCCAGCCAGTGCCACAGCAGGAAGAGCGCGGGCACGAGCACGGCGAGCGCGGCGCCGGTGCGCAGCACGGTGCGGTCGCGCCGGCGCATGTCGGCCGGGCCGCGCGGGTCGGGCACGCCGTAGGGCTGGGGCGTGATGTGGTCCTGCGCGAGGCTGCCGAGTTCGAGCGGCGGCGGCTGCAGCTGCCGGCCGTGCAGGTCCTTCAGCTTGCCGAGCTCGCCCTCGTCGCCCGACTCGAAGTAGTACTGGCCCTTGAAGCCGTGCGCCAGCGCGTGCCAGTAGACCTCGCGCACCGCGTGGTCCTGCGCGCTGAGGGCCGAGAGGTGGTGGAAGAACTCGCTGTGCGCGTTGTTGGAGTTGAACAGCTGCACCTGCAGCGGCGCGGCGCCGTCCACCGCGTCGGGGTGGCGCGCCAGGATCTCGTCGAGCCACGCGACCATGGCGAAGGCGGCCGACTCGATCTGCGTGGCGGTGGCGCCGGCCACGTCGGCGTCGGCGCGTGCGATGTCCAGCAGGCGCAGGGCCTCGCGCTGGGCGTCGCCGTGGGTGAGGGTGGGGTGGCCGGCCGCGATCGACGCGTCCAGGCCGAGACCGAAGGCAATGAAGGGCGAGAAGCAGTCGAGCAGGCGGGCCATGAGGGATGCCCGCTTCTCAAGCGTGCATTGCGAAGCATGCCTTGCACCGGCGTCTGCAGCGATCGCACATGCCCATGTCCCCGGTCGTTGGAGTGGGCGTTCATTTTTTCAACGGGCCCACGGGGCCGCCATACCGCTTGGGGTCTATGCCGTTGGTGGGGCGCGGCGGCCTTGCTGGACGGGGCAATCGCCGTTATCTTCGCAGTCGCAGAAGAATCCAATGCACATTGACGTTGGGACACTGGGGTATGCCATGAAAATTCTGATCGCCGACGACCACCGGCTCGTCATCGAGGCGGTCAAAGCCAAGTTGTCGGAGCTGGGAGCTGGCATCGAGTTCGTCCTGGCGCTGAGCGTCGACGAACTGCTTGCCGGCGCGACCGACGATCTCGACCTGGCCCTGATCGACCTCAACATGCCCGGTGCGGACGGGCAGGCCCACATCGACGAGATCCGGCGACGACACCCGGCCGTGCCCGTGATCGTGCTGTCGGGCTACGAAGACCCGTCCATCATGCGCAGCGCGCTCGAACGCGGCGTGCTCGGCTTCATTCCCAAGGCCTATTCGCCCGACGTCATGCTGTCGGCCGTGCGCCTGGTGCTGGCGGGCGGCGTGTACGTGCCGCCGATGATGCTCACGGCGCTGCCGCCGGGCATCGTGGCCGGCGTGTCGCCCTCGTCGGCCGCGGCGGGCGAACCCTTTGCGCGCGGCGGCAACGGCGGTGGCGGCACCCAGACGCTCGAGCACCTGCGCAGCGTGCTCACCGAGCGGCAGGTCGAGGTGCTGCAACTGCTGTCGCAAGGCAAGCCGAACAAGCTGATCGGGCGCAGCCTGGGCATCAGCGAAGGCACGGTGAAGATCCACCTGGCAGCCATCTTCCGGGCACTCAACGTGCGCAACCGCACCGAAGCGGTGGTGGCGGCGCAGGCGCTGACGGAAGCGCAGCAGGCCTGAAGACGCGGCTCAGTCGGCGAGCGCCGACGCCGGGCGGCGCATGAAGCCGCGCGCGGGCACGATCCATTCGACGCGGTGATCCGTCTCGACGGCGGTGGTCGTCGTGTCGTCCGTGAACAGCATGCGCTCCTCGGCCAGCAGGAAGCGCTGTGCGCCCAGCACCTGGAGCGTGGCGCCGCCGAGGTCCAGGGACTGCGGCGCCGCATCGGCCGACAACACCCACCGCACCGGCCCGGGCGCCGCCGCCCGCAGCGCGGCCTCGTGCGCCGCGTCGCCGGGCACGCGGTTGACCAGCGCCCAGCCCTCGGTGCCGCCGATGAGAAAACTGTTGAGGCCGCTGTCGTGCACGACGCGCAGCACGCGCGCGGACAGCGGCGTGACCAGGCCCGCTTCGAGCGCATAGCGGCCGCCGCCCTGGCCGTCGGGATCGAGGTGCCCGATCTCGTCGTAGGCGGGCTCTTCCATGTTCACCGGGCGTCGGCCCTTGGGACCGTCGGCCAGGCGCGGCATGGTCAGCGGGATGCGGCGCAGCGCGCGCGCATGGGCCATGAAGTCGTCGACGCGGGCGAAGGTGGCCAGGTGCTCGAGCACGCGCCGCGTCACGTTCAGCAGCTTGAGGCCGCGTTCGGGGCTGACCGCGTCGGCAGGCTTCAGCCACAGGTGCTCGACGGTCTCGCGGCCGTCGGGGTGAACGTCCTGGCCGGCGGGCATCGCGGCCGCGAAGAAGCGCGTGTCGAAGCGGCGCGGCATGCCGGGCGGCGTCAGCCAGTGGCTGAAGTACGCGATGCGGTCGACGGCGAGGCACCAGCCCCGTTCGGCGCACAGCGCGAGCAGGGCGTCGGTGCTGCGTTCGGCGGCGGCGCGCATCCCGTCGAGTTCGCCCGACGTGAGCGCGAGCAGCTCGACCGGCCGGCCCTGCGCATCGTTCGCGAGCAGCAGCCCGGCTTCTTCGAAGCATTCGCGGATCGCCGCTGCGTGGAAGTCGAGCCCGCCTTCGGGCAGGCCCAGCCGCGCGCTCGCGGCGGCGTCGTCCAGGCCCGCGCACAGCGGGTGCAGCAGGCGGTCGTGCGCATCGACCATGCCACCCGGGAAGACGCTGGCGCCGCTGTTCTGGTCATTGGCCTTCTCGGCCCGCCGCAGCATCAGCACCTCGAGGCCTTCGGGGCCGTCGCGCAGGACGACGAGCGTGGCGGCGGTGCGGATGGGGCGAGGGGCGGAGGGCGGGGGCGTCGTGGGGGTCATGGGCGCCTATTTTGCGGCCGGGGGACAATGCGTGCCTCGCGCATCCACCACCCACTTCGCTCCCCGGGAGCCGCCTGTCTTGGACACTCTTCGCACCGATCTCTCCCGCTTCGACGCCGCCATCGTCGACCTCGACGGCACCATGGTCGACACGCTCGGCGACTTTGCCGAGGCCCTGAACCGCATGCTGCGCGACCTCGAGTTGCCGCCCGTGGCGTCCGCCGCCATCGAGCGCATGGTGGGCAAGGGGTCGGAGCACCTGATCCTGTCGGCGCTGGCGCACGTGGGCGCGCCGGCCCCGGCGGCGCTGTTCGATCGCGCGTGGGAGCGCTACCAGCACCACTACCTGGAGATCAACGGCCGGTACTCGGCCGCGTACCCCGGCGTGGTCGAGGGCCTGAAGGCGCTGCGTGCGCGCGGGCTGCGACTGGCCTGCCTGACGAACAAGCCGACCGCCTTTGCCAAGCCGCTGCTGGCCGCGAAGGGGCTCGATGGCTTCTTCGAGCAGGTGTTCGGCGGCGACGCCTTCGAGCGCAAGAAGCCCGATCCGCTGCCGCTGCTGAAGACCTGCGAGGCGCTGGGCACGGTGCCCGCGCGCACGCTGATGGTGGGCGATTCGAGCAACGACGCGCGTGCCGCGCGCGCCGCCGGCTGCCCCGTGGTGCTCGTGACCTACGGCTACAACCACGGCGAGCCGGTGCGCGGCGTGGATGCGGACGGATTCGTGGCGTCGCTGGCCGACCTCGCGGCGGCCTGAGGGGCTCCCTTACTGCTTTCCGAGCAGCGCGTCCTTCAGCTTCCAGTCGGCCGGGTTCGGGCCGAGCCAGATGCGCATCAGCGCATTGAAGAACGCCACTTCCTTCACCGGGTCGGGCTGCGGCACGCCGCGCACCGTGATCAGCGTGCCCGTGCCGGGCACCCAGTCGATGGTGAAGGTGTCGCCGGCCTTGAGCTGCTTCTGGTCCGCGAACATCTGGCCCATGCGCAGCAGGCCGGGGATCAGATTGACCATTTCGCTCTTGGGCGAGTTGTCTTCCACGCCCTTCACGAAGAGCTTGCCGAGTTCGTTGGCATCGATGTCGCGCAGCATCGTGATCGCCACGCGCTTGGGGCCCGGCACGGCCAGCGCCTCCTCGGTGGTCGAGGCCTTCTTGCCCAGGTACAGGCCGGCCGTGTAGACCTTGATGATGGTCTTGTAGCGGATGCCCGCGCCGTTGAGCACCAGCGGGGCGCCGCGCAGGTCCATCTGGTCGTCGAGCTTGACGCCCGCCACCTCGACCTGCGCTGCGAAGGCACTGCCGCAGAGCGCGGCCGAGAGGACAGCGAGCGCCGCGAGGCGGGAGAACACGGCCGGGAGCAGGGGTGCGAGCAAGTGAGTCTCCTTGAATTTGCGAACGGTCGTGCGAATGTATCTTTTCGTTTTATCCCGCAGGCTCCGGGGGAACCCTGAAGCCTGCGGTTGCACAAGGCCTGGTTTTCGTGGGCTAAACTCGGCGCTCCATGTTCGTTCATCACATCATTCAAACAGGTGAAGGCAGCCGGGGAGCCTGGCCCTGGCGTCGCCATACATCGCTGACTGTTTGATTGCGCGGCGCACGCCGTGCGCCCGCGGTTCCGAGCCGGCACGCATGCCGGCACCGGGCCACTCTCGTGAATGACCTTGCCACCGGCCAAAGGAGCGTCGGCAGGCAACTGGAGAACGATCCGTGATCACCGAACTTGAATTCAAGAGCCTCAGCGCCCAGGGCTACAACCGCATCCCGCTGATGGCCGAGGCCTTTGCCGACCTCGAAACCCCGCTTTCCCTGTACCTCAAGCTCGCCCATTCGCAGGGCGGCGGCAAGCACAGCTTCCTGCTCGAATCGGTGGTGGGTGGCGAGCGCTTCGGGCGCTACAGCTTCATCGGCCTGCCGGCGCGCACATTGCTGCGTGCCAGCGGCTTTGGCGACGAGGCCGTCACCGAAGTCGTGACCGACGGCCAGGTCGTCGAGACCGCCAAGGGCAACCCGCTGGACTTCGTGGCCGACTACCAGAAGCGCTTCAAGGTCGCGCTGCGGCCCGGCCTGCCGCGCTTCTGTGGCGGCCTGGCCGGCTACTTCGGCTACGACACCGTGCGCCACATCGAGCGCAAGCTCGAAAAAAGCTGCCCGCCCGACGCGCTGGGCTGCCCCGACATCCTGCTGCTGCAGTGCGAAGAACTCGCGGTCATCGACAACCTGTCGGGCAAGCTCTACCTCATCGTCTACGCCGACCCGAAGCAGCCCGAGGCCTACGCCGTGGGCAAGCGCCGCCTGCGCGAGCTGAAGGACAAGCTCAAGTACTCGGTGAGCGCGCCCGTCGTGAAGCCCACGCAGGCGCACCCGCCCGAGCGCAGCTTCGCCAAGGCCGACTACCTTGCGGCCGTGGAGCGCGCCAAGGAGATGATCGCCGCCGGCGACTTCATGCAGGTGCAGGTGGGCCAGCGCATCAGCAAGCGCTACACCGAGTCGCCGCTGTCGCTGTACCGCGCGCTGCGTTCGCTGAACCCGTCGCCCTACATGTACTACTACAACCTGGGCGACTTCCACGTGGTGGGCGCCTCGCCCGAGATCCTGGTGCGCCAGGAGAACACGGGCGACGGCGAGCAGAAGATCACCATCCGCCCGCTGGCCGGCACGCGTCCGCGCGGCGCGTCGATCGAGCTCGACAAGGCGGCCGAGGTGGAGCTCATCAACGACCCGAAGGAGCGCGCCGAGCACGTGATGCTGATCGACCTGGCGCGCAACGACATCGGGCGCATCGCCAAGACCGGCACCGTGAAGGTGACCGAGGCCTTCGCGGTGGAGCGCTACAGCCACGTGATGCACATCGTGAGCAACGTCGAAGGCACGCTGAAGGACGGCATGACCGCCATCGACGTGCTCAAGGCCACGTTCCCTGCTGGCACGCTGACCGGCGCGCCCAAGGTGCACGCGATGGAACTCATCGACCAGCTCGAGCCCACCAAGCGCGGCCTGTACGGCGGCGCCTGCGGCTACATCAGCTACGCGGGCGACATGGACGTGGCCATCGCGATCCGCACCGGCATCGTGAAGGACCAGATGCTGCACGTGCAGGCCGCGGCCGGCGTGGTGGCCGACTCGGTGCCCGAGCTGGAGTGGAAGGAAACAGAAGCCAAGGCGCGCGCACTCCTGCGTGCCGCCGAACTGGTCGAGGAAGGCCTGGAATGAGCAACGTACCCGACATCCAGAACGACTTCTCGCACGAGATCATCGGCGCCGCCGTCGAGGTGCAGCGCGTGCTCGGCACGGGGCTCGACGAAGGGGCCTATGCCGCAGCGCTGGCCATCGAACTCGCCGAGCGCGAGATCGGCTTCACGCGCGACGTGGCGCTGTCGGCCAGCTACAAGGGCCGGTCGCTGGGCGAGGTGTACCGCGCGGGCTTCGTGATCGAGCAGTCGGTCATCGTCGAACTCAAGGCGGTCGATGTGCTGACCGACCTGCACCGTGCGCAGGTGCTGGCCGCATTGCGCCTCTCGGGCCTCAAGCTGGGCCTTCTCATCAACTTCAACGTGTTCCCCGTCGTCAAGGGCGTGCACCGGATTGTGAGCAAGCCATGAAACTGCTGATGATCGACAACTACGATTCGTTCACCTACAACATCGTCCAGTACTTCGGCGAGCTGGGAGCGGACGTGCAGGTGCACCGCAACGACGAGATCACCGTCGAGCAGATCGGCGCGCTGATCGCTTCGGGCGTGACGCGGCTGGTGGTGTCGCCGGGTCCGTGTTCGCCGGCCGAGGCGGGCGTGTCGGTGGCGGCCATCGAGGCCTTCGCGGGCAAGCTGCCCATCCTGGGCGTGTGCCTGGGCCACCAGGCCATCGGCGCGGCCTTCGGCGGCAAGATCGTGCGCGCCCAGCAGCTCATGCACGGCAAGACCAGCGAGATCACGACCACGCAAGAGGGCGTGTTCGCGGGGCTGCCGCAGAAGTTCATCGTCAACCGCTACCACTCGCTCTCGATCGAGCGCGAGAGCTGCCCGAAAGAGCTGGCTGTCACCGCGTGGACCGACGACGGCGAGATCATGGGTGTGCGGCACACCGGCTTTGCGCACGACGTGCGCATCGAGGGCGTGCAGTTCCATCCCGAATCGATCCTCACCGAGCACGGCCACGCCATGCTCAAGAACTTCCTGGACTGACTCACCATGACCGAACGCACTTCCATCGTCGACCTGCGCAGCGACACCGTCACGCAGCCCACGCCCGCGATGCGCGAGGCCATGGCGGCAGCGCCGCTGGGCGACGACGTCTTCGGTACCGACCCGAGCGTCAATGCGCTGCAGGAGAAGATCGCGGCGCTGCTGGGCTTCGAGGCGGCGCTGTTCGTGCCCACCGGCACGCAGAGCAACCTGTGCGCGATCCTGTCGCACTGCGGCCGCGGCGACGAGTACATCGTCGGCCAGCAGGCGCATGCCTACCGCTGGGAGGGCGGCGGTGCCGCGGTGTTCGGCAGCGTGCAGCCGCAGCCGCTCGACCACGCGTCCGACGGCACGCTGCCGCTCGCGCAGATCGAGGCGGCCATCAAGCCCGACGACGCGCACTTCGCGCGCACGAAGCTGCTGGCGCTGGAAAACACGCTGGGCGGCAAGCTGCTGCCCTTCGAGTACGTGCAGGCCGCGACCGACCTGGCGAAAAGCAAGGGGCTGCAGCGGCACCTGGATGGCGCGCGGCTCTTCAATGCCGCCACCGCGCAGGCCGCGCTGAACAAGCGCAGCGACATCCGCGCCGAAGCCCGCCGCATCGCGCAGTGCTTCGACAGCGTGTCGGTGTGCTTCAGCAAGGGCCTGGGCGCACCCATCGGCTCGACGCTGGTCGGTTCGCGCGAGTTCATCGCGCGCGCCCATCGCATCCGCAAGATGGCGGGCGGCGGCATGCGGCAGGCCGGCCTGCTGGCGGCCGCGGCCTCGCATGCGCTCGACCACCACATCGACCGCCTGGCCGACGACCATGCGCTGGCGCAGCGCCTCGCACAGGGGCTCGAAGGCATCGAAGGCCTGAAGGTCGAGGCGCCGGACACGAACATCGTGTTCGTCGATCTCACGGGGGCGGCGCAGGCGCGTTCTGCGGAGTTGCTCGCCAGCCTCAACCAGCAGGGCATCCTTGCGACCGGCCTGTACCGCCTGCGCTTCGTGACGCACCTGGACGTCGATGCCGCGGGCGTCGACCGCACCGTCGCGGCGATCCGCGGCTTCTTCAAGGCCTGACGCCTGGCTACACGCACACACCGAGGAGACATTCCCATGATCACCCCCCAGGAAGCGCTGCAGCGCACCATCGAACACCGCGAAGTCTTCCACGACGAGATGCTGCACATCGTGCGGCTCATCATGAGCGGCGAGTGTTCGCCCGTGATGATGGCCGCGCTGATCACCGGCCTGCGTGTGAAGAAGGAAACCATCGGCGAGATCACCGCTGCGGCAGAGGTGATGCGCGAGGTGTCGACCAAGGTGCCCGTGGCCGACACCACGAACCTTGTCGACATCGTCGGCACCGGCGGCGACGGCTCGCACACCTTCAACATCTCGACCTGCTCGATGTTCGTGGCGGCCGCGGCCGGCGCCAAGGTGAGCAAGCACGGCGGGCGCAGCGTGTCGAGCAAGTCGGGCAGTGCCGACGTGCTGGAGTCGCTGGGCGTCAACATCAACCTCAAGCCCGAACAGATCGCGCAGTGCATCGCGCAGGTCGGCATCGGCTTCATGTTCGCGCCGAACCACCACCCCGCGATGAAGAACGTGGCGCCGGTGCGCAAGGAGCTCGGCATCAAGACGATCTTCAACATCCTCGGCCCGCTGACCAACCCGGCCGGCGCGCCGAACATCCTGATGGGCGTGTTCCACCCCGACCTCGTGGGCATCCAGGTGCGCGCGCTGCAGCGCCTAGGTGCCGAGCATGCGGTGGTGGTCTACGGCCGCGACGGCATGGACGAGATCTCGCTGGGCGCGGCCACCATGATCGGCGAGCTCAAGGACGGCGAGATCCGCGAGTACGAGCTGCACCCGGAAGACTTCGGCTTCCAGATGGCGAGCAACCGTTCGCTGCGCGTCGAGACGCCCGAGCAGTCGAAGGCCATGCTGATCGGCGTGCTGGACAACCAGGCCGGGCCGGCGCTGGACATCGTGCTCCTCAACGCGGGCGCGGCGCTGTATGCGGCCAACGTGGTCGACTCGGTGCCGGCGGGCGTGGAGCGCTCGCGCCAGGCCATCGCGTCCGGTGCGGCCAGGGCCAAGCTCGATGAGCTGGTCAAGGCCTCCACCTCCTTCTGAGAATCAGGCCGTCGTGCCATCGAAAGCAGAGCAAGCCATGTCAGACATTCTCGACAAGATCGTCGCCGTCAAACGCCAGGAAGTCGCTGCCGCGCTGAAGCGTGCCCCGCTCGAGGCCGTGCGCTTCGACGCCGAAAGCCGCGTGCTCACGCGCGACTTCGAAGCCGCCTTGCGCGCCAAGATTGCGGTCGGCCAGGCGGCGGTGATCGCCGAGGTCAAGAAGGCCAGCCCGAGCAAGGGCGTGCTGCGCGAAGACTTCATTCCGGCCGACATTGCGCAAAGCTATGCCGAAGGCGACGGCGTGGTGAGCGCGGCCTGCCTCTCGGTGCTGACCGACAAGCAGTTCTTCCAGGGCGGCGTCGACTACCTGAAGCAGGCGCGCGCCTCGTGCGACCTGCCGGTGCTGCGCAAGGACTTCATCGTCGACGCCTACCAGGTGTACGAGTCGCGCGCGATGGGCGCCGACGCCATCCTGCTGATCGCCGCCTGCCTCGACGACGCGCAGATGAAGGACTACGAAGCCATCGCGCGCGGGCTGGGCATGGCGGTGCTGGTCGAGGTGCACGACGCGGGCGAACTCGATCGCGCACTGAAGCTCAAGACGCCGCTCATCGGCGTCAACAACCGCAACCTGCGCAACTTCGAGGTGTCGATCCAGGCGACGATCGATCTGCTGCCGAAGCTGCCGGCCGATCGCCTGCCGGTGACCGAATCGGGCATCGCCACGCGCGAGGACGTCGCCACGCTGCGCGCCGCGGGCGTCAATGCCTTCCTGGTCGGCGAAGCCTTCATGCGCGCCAAGGAACCCGGCGAGGCGCTCGCCGCATTGTTCAAATGACGCGGCCGGACCAGCTGTCGAGCAGCGATCCTGCCGACTGGCCGGTGGCGCCGGGCTGGCAGCCGCTGGTCGACGAGTTCTTCGCCAGCGCGGTCGGCCAGAAGCTGCAGGGTTTCCTGCGCGAGCGCCTCGACGCCGGGGCGGTGATCTTTCCGCCGCAGCCGCTGCGGGCGCTGGAACTCACGCCGCCGGAAGACGTGCGGGTGGTGATCCTGGGCCAGGACCCGTACCACGGGCGCGGGCAGGCCGAGGGGCTGGCCTTCTCGGTGGCGTCGGGCGTGGCGCTGCCGCCATCGCTGCGCAACATCTTCAAGGAGCTCCAGCGCGATCTGGGCACGCCGCCGCCGGCGTTTCCGAACCCGGGCGGCAGTCTCGTGAAGTGGGCGACGCACGGCGTGCTGCTGCTCAACACCTGTCTGACGGTCGAGGAAGCCCAGCCGGCCAGCCATGCAGGCCGCGGCTGGGAAGTGCTGACCGACGCCGTGATTCGCCATGTGGCGCAGGGCGAACGACCTGTTGTTTTTATGCTATGGGGCTCGCACGCGCAAAGTAAGCGTGCGTTGATCGATGTTGGGCGCCATAAGGTGCTGATGTCGAATCATCCCTCGCCGCTTTCTGCGCTTCGGCCACCGGTTCCATTCATCGGCTGCGGTCATTTTGGTCAAGCCCGTGCATGGCGTGAGGCGCAGCAGTCGGGAGGCTCCGAACTTCGCTCATAATCAGAGGCTTCACACCTCGAGCAGGTTTCCACGCTTCATCTTTTGCTGGGAATCCTGTGTAGTCACAAAATCGTGCTATATTTCGAGGTTCGCCGGAGAGGTGGCCGAGTGGTTAATGGCAGCAGACTGTAAATCTGCCCTCTTACGAGTACGCTGGTTCGAATCCAGCCCTCTCCACCAGCGATGAATTTGGTTTCTAAGAGCGATTGGATCTAGCGCTTTGGGTGCCTTGAAGTGCCCCCGATGCGGGAGTAGTTCAATGGTAGAACCCCAGCCTTCCAAGCTGATGACGCGGGTTCGATTCCCGTCTCCCGCTCCAGAGACCCGGTTCGGCGCCGGAAGCGATTTGGTTAGAACAAAAGCCCTTTTGGCTCAGTGGTAGAGCACTCCCTTGGTAAGGGAGAGGTCGCGGGTCCGATTCCCGCAAAGGGCACCAGTTTTCTGGGGTTGCAACGACAGGCTTGCGACCCATCTGCATGCGTTGAAATCGTTTTTTTCGGAGTCGAAAAATGGCAAAAGGTAAATTCACCCGCACCAAGCCGCACGTGAACGTGGGCACGATCGGTCACGTTGACCACGGC
>NZ_JBXAIG010000008.1:0-270405 GCF_058795995.1 Variovorax sp. GW823-FHT04F07 | reverse complement strand
CTTTTGCCTACGTTTCTTTGGCGAAGCAAAGAAAAGTAGGTCGGCCGCCGGGCCGAGACCCGGCCTCGGGAAGCAAAACGAGGCGCTGCGATGAACCTGTCGCGTCCTTTCGTCCGCCGCCCCATAGGCACAGTCCTCCTGACCATAGGCATCGCCCTGGCAGGAATCGCAGCGTTTTTCGTCCTCCCAGTCTCCCCGCTCCCCCAAGTCGACTATCCAGTCATCTCGGTAAGAGCCTCCATCCCAGGAGCAAGCCCAGAGACGATGGCAACCAGCGTCGCCACGCCATTGGAACGGCACCTGGGAACCATCGCAGGCGTCAACGAAATGACGTCCACCAGCTCCGTAGGCTCCTCCCGAGTCACCCTGCAATTCGACCTGAGCCGCAACATCGACGGCGCCGCAAGAGAAGTCCAGGCCGCCATCAACGCCAGCCGCGTAGACCTGCCCGCCACGCTAAGAAGCAACCCCACCTACCGCAAAGCCAACCCGGCTGCGTCGCCAGTCATCATCCTGGCCCTCACGTCCAAAACAAAGACCCCAGGCCAGATCTACGACGCCGTCTCCAACATCGTCAGCCAGCGCCTGTCGCAAGTAGACGGTGTAGGCGACGTAGAGATCGGCGGCGGCTCGCTCCCCGCGGTACGCATCGAACTGCTCCCCTTCGCCCTCAACCGCTACGGCATCAGCACCGAAGACGTGCGCGCCGCCATCCAGGCGTCGAATGCGAACCGCCCCAAGGGCATGGTCCAGGGAGAAGGCCGCAAGCTGCAGATCTACACCCAGACCCCGGCGCTGCGCGCGAGCGACTACGCCTCGATGGTCGTGGCCTGGCGCAACGGCGCGGCGGTGCGGTTGCGCGAGGTGGCCGATGTGATCGACGGCGTGGAAGACACGCGCACGCTGGGCCTGTTCAACGGCGAGCCGGCGATCATCGTGCTGATCACGCGCCAGCCCTCGGCCAACATCATCGAGACCGTCGACAACGTGCGTGCGCTGCTGCCCGAACTGCAGGCGCAACTGCCGCCGGACGTGACGCTGCAGGTCGCCTCGGACAGCACCAACTCCATCCGCAGCTCGCTGCGCGAGGTGGAGATGACGCTGGTCATCGCGGTGCTGCTGGTGGTGCTGGTGGTCAGCCTGTTCCTGCGCAGCGTGCGCGCGACGGTGGTGCCGGCGGTGGCCACGGTGGTGGCGCTGCTGGGAACGTTCGGGGTCATGCACCTGCTGGGCTTCAGCCTCAACAACCTGAGCCTGATGGCGCTCACGGTGGCCACGGGCTTCGTGGTGGACGACGCGATCGTGGTGCTGGAGAACACCAGCCGCCACATCGAATCGGGCATGTCGCGCATGAAGGCGGCGCTGCTCGGCGCGCAGGAGGTGGGCTTCACGGTGCTGTCGATCAGCGTGTCGCTGGTGGCGGTGTTCATTCCGCTGCTGTTCATGGGCGGGCAGGTGGGGCGGCTGTTCCGCGAGTTCGCGGTCACGCTGTCGGCGGCGGTGCTGATCTCGCTGGTCATCTCGCTCACCACCACGCCGATGATGTGCGCGTGGATGCTCAAGCCCGGCGGCGAGCACGACAAGAACAAGCCGCAAGGCCGCTTCGGCCGCGCGGCGGCGCGCAGCTACGACTGGATGCTCAAGCGCTACGAGAGCGCGCTCGACTGGGCGCTGGACAGCAAGGCGATCGTCATGGTCGTGCTGCTGGCGGTGGTGGGGCTCAATGTCTACCTGTTCAGCGCGGCGCCCAAGGGCTTCTTCCCGCAGCAGGACAGCGGCCAGCTCAACGGCGGCCTGCGCGCCGACCAGAGCATTTCGTCGCAGGCCATGGGCGCCAAGCTGCGCGAGGTGGTCGACATCATCCGCAAGGACGAGGCGGTCGACACCGTGGTGGGCTTCACGGGCGGCGGGCGCGCGGGCGGCGGCTTCATGTTCGTCAACCTGAAGCCGGCCAGCCAGCGCAAGGACAGCGGTCTGGCGGTGATCGCGCGGCTGCGTCCGCAGCTGGCGCAGGTGACGGGGCTGCGCGTGTTCCTCGGCCCGGTGCAGGACGTGCGCTCGGGCGGGCGCTCCGGCAACTCCACCTACCAGTACACGCTCAAGAGCGACAGCCTGTCCGACCTGCGCACCTGGGCCGTGAAGCTGGCCGACGAGATGAAGCAGCAGCCCACGCTGACGGACATCGACACCGACCAGGACCAGAACGGCGTGGAGACGGTGGCCAAGGTCGACCGCGACAGCGCGCGGCGGCTGGGGCTGACCTCCACCGCCATCGACAACGCGCTGTACAACGCCTTCGGCCAGCGGCAGGTGGCCACCATCTACACCGAGCTCAACCAGTACCACGTGGTGATGGAATGGGCGCCGGGCTACACGCGCAGCCCGAACGCGCTGCGCGACGTGTACGTGCCGGCCACGAAGACCTCGGTGGTGGCGGGGCAGGCGGTGACCACGCAGGTGGCGGCCACGACGTCCACGGGCGGCACGACGACGTCTGCCAGCGCCGCCGCCGCGACGGTGCCGGTGTCGGCCAACGCCGGCTCGCGCAACGCCTCGACCGGCAACGTGCTGAGCAACACGGCCACCGCGCTGGTGCCGCTGTCGGCGGTGGCGAAGTTCGAGGAGCAGTCGGTGGCCACGTCGGTGAGCCATGAGGACGGCGAGCTGGCCACCACCATCTCGTTCAACCTGGCCGAGGGCGCCAACCTCGGCGACGCGCGCGAGGCCATCGCCAAGGCCGAGGCCAACATCGCCATGCCGACCAACGTGCGCGGCGCCTTTGCCGGCACCGCGCTGAGCGCGCAGCAGTCGCAGGGGCAGCAGGCGATGCTGATCGTGGCGGCGCTGGTGGTGATCTACATCGTGCTGGGCATCCTGTACGAGAGCCTGGTGCATCCGGTGACGGTGCTCTCGACGCTGCCTTCGGCCGGCGTGGGCGCGGTGCTGGCGCTCTTGATGTTCCGCATGGAGTTTTCCATCATCGCGCTGATCGGCGTGTTCCTGCTGATCGGCATCGTGAAGAAGAACGCCATTTTGATCATCGACTTCGCGCTGGAGGCCGAGCGCTCGCGCGGCCTGAGCCCGCTCGAGGCGGTGCGCGAGGCCTGCCTGCTGCGCTTCCGTCCCATCCTGATGACCACCCTGGCCGCCGCGCTCGGCGCGCTGCCGCTGGCCATCGGCTTCGGCGAGGGCGCCGAGCTGCGCCGGCCGCTGGGCGTGGCGATCATCGGCGGGCTCATCGCGAGCCAGCTGCTGACGCTGCTCACCACGCCGGTGGTGTACCTGCTGCTGGACAAGCTGCGCCGCCGCGGCAAGAACGAACACGCGCTGAGCCGCGCCCCGGCCGTCTGAGACACATGACCATGAATGCCTCCATTTCTTCCTTCGGTTCTTCACGCCGTTTCTTCGCGCTGAGCACGCTCGCGCTGGCCGCCGTGCTCGCCGGCTGCGCCGTGGGCCCGGCCTACAAGGTGCCCGAGTCGGCGGCATCGGCCGGCTGGAAGGAACAGCCCGCCGCCGACGGCTGGCTGCCCGCCGCGCCGGCCGACGCGCTCGACCGCGGCGAGTGGTGGAAGCTCTTCGGCGACGCCACGCTCGACGAGCTTGCGGCGCGCGTGCAGGTGTCGAACCAGAACATCGCCGCCGCTGTCGCCAGCTACACGCAGGCCCAGGCGCTGGTGCGCGAGCAGCGCGCGGGGCTGTTCCCGTCGGTGTCCTTCGACGGCAGCGGCAAGCGCTCGGGCACGGTGGGCGGCAACGCCTCGGCCAGCCCGTCAAACACCTTCGGCGCCACGCTGGGTGCGAGCTGGACGCCCGACGTGTGGGGCCGCCTGCGCGAGGCCGTGAACAGCGCGCAGGCCAACGCGCAGGCCAGCGAGGCCGACCTGGCCTCGGCGCGGCTGTCGGCCGTCGGCGACCTGGCCACCAACTACTTCTCGCTGCGCGAGGCCGACGCCGAGATCGTGCTGCTCGACGAAACCATCCTCGGCTACCAGCGCGCCTTCGAGATCACGAGCAACCGCTACGCCGCCGGCATTGCCGCGCAGACCGACGTGCTGCAGGCGCAGACGCAACTGGTGAACGCCAAGGCCGACCGCGTGGGCCTGCAGCGCACGCGCGCCACGCTGGAGCACGCCATCGCGATGCTGGTGGGCGTGGCGCCGGCCGACTTCAGCCTGCCGCCCGCGCGCTGGACGCCCACGGTGCCCGGCGTGCCGACCGGCGTGCCCTCGACGCTGCTGCAGCGCCGTCCCGACATCGCGGCGGCGGAGCGCGCGGTGGCCGCGGCCAATGCGCAGATCGGCGTGGCGCGCTCGGCCTACTACCCGAACATCTCGCTCACGGCCTCGGTCGGCAGCAACGCCAGCCGCGTGAGAGACCTCTTCGGCGCGGCCAACACGCTCTGGGGGCTGGGCCTGTCGGTGGCGCAGGTGGTGTTCGACGCGGGCGCCATCAGCGCCAGCGTCGATGCCGCCAAGGCCGGCCACGAGGCCAGCGTGGCGCGCTACCGGCAGACCGTGCTGGCCGCGTTCCAGACCGTGGAAGACCAGCTGACCACCGGCGCCACGCTGGCGCAGCAGGAAGGCTTGCGCCGCGAGGCCACGGCAGCGGCCGACAAGACCGAGCAGCAGTTGCTCAACCGGTATCGCGCGGGGCAGGTGAGCTACACCGACGTGGTGCAGGCGCAGGCCGCCGCACTGAGCGCGCGGCGCGCGCTCGTGCAGCTTCAGGTCAATCGCCAGGCCGCGGCAATCGCGCTGATCCAGGCCATGGGCGGCGGTTGGCAGGCCGACTGGATGGGGGCGACCCGTCCGGCCGGCAACAGCCCTTCAAACAACAACGCCGCTTCCCGCACACCGTAAGGGGCGGGTGTTGCGGGCGGGCATGGGAACCTGCCTGGCCCGTCGGCCCGACCGGCGCGAACACCGGACCGGGCGTCGTCGCTTCGCGGCGGTGGTCACCGCTCGGCGCTCACAGGATCGCTCTCTCCCCATCAGTGCGCTGGTCGGTCGAGGGCCTCGCCCAGGTAGTCCTTGTCTGTCACCAGGACCCAGAGGGCGAGCACCATGATCACCGCAGCCACGAGGACTGCATTGACCAGCGCCGGCTCGACCATGCGGAAGTCGAGCAACCAGGGCGACACCGCCAGCCAGGCTGCCAGCGCCACTTCGGTCCACTCTTCCCACTGGTGCGGCACGAAGGTCGCGCCCAAGGCCACGGCGCCCAGCACGATGCCGGTCGCCACCATGGTCCACATGGCGAGCGAATTGCCCTGAAAGCCCAGTACCCATGGCGAGACGATCAGCCACACGCCGGCGACGGCGTTGACGGGGTCCTGCCAATGCTTCACATGCTTCATGGTCGTACCTCCTGTCGCAGCACGACGCCACGACTCTGGTTGGACTGCCGCGCCGCGCCGTGGTTCCGCCATGCGGCATGGCGCGGGCCGCGCGGGGCTTGCGGATCGGCGCCGCCTTCCTATACTTGAGTGCGCACTCAATTAAACGAACGATGGAGACCATCGACGCATGGCCCGACCCCGCAGCGCAGACAAGCACAACGCCATCCTCGAGGCGGCGCTGGTCGAGTTCGGCCGGCGCGGCGTGTGGGCCACGCCGACCTCGGCGATCTCACGCACCGCGGGCGTGGCCGAGGGCACGCTGTTCACCTACTTCGCGAGCAAGGCGCTGCTGACCGACGCGCTGTACCGCGCGCTGAAGACCGAGCTGGCCGGCGTGATGCTGGCCGACTGGCCCGAGGCCGCCGATCCGCGCACCCAGTTCCGCCACATCTGGGACCGCTACGTGCGCTGGGGCGTGGCGCACCCCGGCAAGCTGCGCGTGCTGGCGCAGCTCAAGGTGTCCGACGAACTGAGCGACGAGAGCCGCGCCGCCGGCATGGCGCCGTTCGCGCGGCTGGAAGCGGTGGCGCAGGAGTGCATGCGGCGCGGGCTGGTCGTCGAGCGACCGATGGAATTCCTGGGCGCGATGCTCACGGCGATGGCCGAGACCACCGTCGGCTACATCGCGCAGGCGGGCGACGCAGCGCCGGCCTTCGACTACGCCGAAGCCGGTTTCGAGATCTTCTGGCAAGGCATCGCCGTGCCGCCCTGACGACCTGACGACGACCCCACCTCCCGCACGAACGACAAGACCCACCGAAGAAAGACCACGCCATGCCCCAACTCAAACGCCGCCACTTCGTGCTCGGCACCCTCGGCGCCGCCGGCGCCCTGGTCGTCGGCTGGGCCGCCACGCCGGCGGCTTCGCGCCTCGTGCCCGGTGCGCCGCTGCCGACGGGCAACGGGCAGGTCGCGCTCAACGGCTGGGTCAAGGTGGGCAGCGACGACACCGTCACGCTGGTGATGACGCAATCGGAAATGGGGCAGGGCACGCACACCGGCCTGGCGATGCTGCTGGCCGAAGAAATGGACGCCTCGGTGTCGCAGGTGCGGCTCGAGCAGGCCGGCTTCGACGCCATCTACAACAACCAGGCCATGATCCTCGACGCGCTGCCCTTCAAGCCTGGCGACGAGGGCTTCGGCAAGCGCGCGGCGCACCAGGTGGTGGGCAAGCTGTTGCGCACGATCCCGGGGCTCTCGGGCACGGGCGGCTCGTCGAGCGTCACCGACCAGTGGGGGCCGGTGCGCGAGGCCGGCGCGTCGGCGCGGCTCATGCTGATGGGCGCGGCGGCCGCGCAGTGGCAGGTGCCCGCCAGCGAATGCCGCACCGAGGCCGGCCGCGTGCTGCACCCGGCCTCCAACCGCAGCGCGCGCTTCGGCGAGCTGGCCGCAAAGGCCGCGCAGCAGCCGCTGCCCACGGCAGTGAAGCTCAAGGCACAAGCCGATTTCCGCGTCATCGGCCAGCCGCAGCGGCGCATCGACAACGCCGGCAAGCTCAACGGCACCGCCACCTACGGCATCGACGTGCTGCCGCCGGGCCTGCTGTACGCCAGCATCGCCATGTGCCCGACGCTGGCCGGCCGCGTCGCGCGCTTCGATGCCAAGGCGGCCGAGGCGCTGCCCGGCGTGCGCAAGGTGATGGCGCTGGAACCCGTGGCCGCGAGCCTCGTCGGCACCGGCAGCACGGCGGGCGGCGTGGCCGTGATCGCCGACACGCCTTACCACGCGATGCGCGCGCTGAAGCAGGTCGACATCGAATGGGACCATGGCCCGGCCGCGAGCCTGTCGAGCGCCGAGATGATCGACCGCCTCGCGCGCACGCTCGACGCCGACGCAGGCAACGCCCGCCTCGATACCGGCGGCGTGGCGGCGGCGCTGAAGTCCGCCGCGCGCACGATCGAGGTCGAGTACCGCGTGCCCTTCCTGGCGCACGCCACCATGGAGCCGATGAACTGCACCGTGCAGTTCAAGGACGGCGCCGCCACCGTCTGGGCGCCCACGCAGGCGCCGGGCTTCGCGCGCGCCGCGGTCGCCAAGGCGCTGGGCATCGATGCCGAGAAGGTCACGTTGCACGTCACCTACCTGGGCGGCGGCTTCGGGCGGCGCTACTTCATCGACTTCCTGGTGCAGGCCGCGCAGCTCGCGCGCGAGGCCGGCGGTGCGCCGGTGCAGCTGATCTGGTCGCGCGAGGAAGACATGACGCACGACTTCTACCGCCCCGCCTACGTGGCGCTGTGCAAGGCCGGTTTCGACGCGGCGGGCGCGCTGGTCGCGTGGCAGACCACCAGCGCCGGCTCCAGCCTGGGTGCGCCGTCGTTCATGGACAACTCGACCGACGGCGCCTGGAACACCGCCTACGACTTCCCGCAGGCCCGCGTGGCGCACGTGCCGGTCGAATCGGCCGTCACCACCGGCATCTGGCGCTCGGTGGCGCATTCGCAGAACGGCTTCTTCGTCGAGAGCTTCATCGACGAATGCGCCGTCGCCGCCGGCAAGGACCCGGTGGCCTTTCGCGCCGGCCTGCTCGCGAAAGATGCGCGCCACCTGGCGGTGCTCAAGCGCGTGGCCGAACTCTCGAAGTGGGGCGAGCCGCTGGCCGACGGGCCCGACGGCACGAAGCGCGCGCGCGGCGTGGCCATCCACAGGGCCTTCGGCAGCATCGTGGCGCAGGTGGCCGAGGTGTCGGTGACGCCCGAGCGGCAGATCCGCGTGCACCGCGTGGTGTGCGTGATCGACTGCGGCCTGCCGGTCAACCCGAACCTGATCCGCCAGCAGATGGAAGGCGGCATCGTGTTCGGCCTGTCGGCGGCGCTGCGCGGCGAGATCACGGTGGCGCGCGGCCAGGTGCAGCAGAGCAACTTCCACGACTACACGCCGCTGCGCATCGACGAGTGCCCGGCCATCGAGGTCGACATCCTCGCCGGCACCGGCGCCGAGGTGCCGCCCGGCGGCGTGGGCGAGCCGGGCACGCCGCCCATCGCGCCCGCCGTGGCCAACGCCGTGTTCGCGCTGACCGGCCAGCGCCTGCGCAGCCTGCCTCTGCGGCTGGCCTGACCCCCGAGAACAGCAAGAAAGACACGCCATGACCACCACCACGCTGAAGATCAACGGCCAGACCGCCACCGTGAACGCCGAGCCCGACACCCCGCTGCTGTGGGTGCTGCGCGGCGAGATGAAGCTCGTCGGCACCAAGTTCGGCTGCGGCAAGGCGCTGTGCGGCGCCTGCACCGTGCATCTGGACGGCCAGGCCGTGCGCTCCTGCGTCACCCCGCTGGAGGCTGTGGCCGGGCGCGAAGTCACCACCATCGAGGGCCTGAAGGGCCGGGAGGCCGACGCCCTGCGCGCGGCCTGGACCGAGGTCGACGTGGTGCAGTGCGGCTACTGCCAGAGCGGCCAGCTCATGTCGGCCTGCGCGCTGCTCAAAGCCACGCCCAAACCCAGCGACGACCAGGTCTCGGACGCCATGCGCGGCAACATTTGCCGCTGCGGCACCTACCCCCGGATTCGCGTCGCGATCCACCTGGCGGCAGAAACAGCGGGGCGGTAACGCAGAAACCGGGGTGGTTGTTTACAGAAGTTAATAATTTTTCCGTAATTCTCGAAAAAGTCGCCAGAACGGTATTTTTACGGAAATTGGGGATATGAAGCTTCGATACGCCGCCGTACCATCCGCGCGGCCCGCTTCCGGCCGTCCCCTGTTTCCGACTTTCGATGACCCCCCCAGATCCCTCGCGGACGCGCGTTCTGTCCGTGGCCGACACGCTGCGCACCCGCATCTTCGACGGTGCGATCGCCCCCGGCGCCCACCTGATGGAGATTTCGCTCGCCAACGAGCTTGGCGTGTCGCGCACCCCTGTGCGCGGCGCCATGGCGCGGCTGGCCGACGAGGGGTTGCTGGTCTACCACCCGCAGCGGGGTTTCCAGGTGCGCCGTTTCGACGCCAAGGACGTGTTCGACGCCTTCAGCGTGCGCGCCACGCTCGAAGGCATGGGCTGCCGCCTGCTCAGCGAGCGCGGCCTGGACGACGAGGCGCTGGCCGAACTGACGGCCATGGTCGACGAGCAGCATGCGCTGCTGCACGACAGCGGCGAATGGACCGACGAGCGGGCCGACCAGTGGCAGGACCTGAACCAGGCCTTCCACCACAAGTTGCTGTCGCTGGCCGACAACCGCTGGCTCAGCGAGGCCGTGCAGCGCGCCTGCCAGCTGCCGGTGATCTTCGACAGCCGCTCGCGCCCGCACAGGCACGACGCCGCGATGCTGCTGTACCGCCACAGCCAGGCCCTGCAGGCGCTCGAAGAGCACCGCTGCATCGTCGAGGCGCTGGGTCGGCAGGAGGCCTCGGGCGCCGAAGCCGCGATGCGCGAGCACATCAACGCCAACCGCGACCTGCTGGTGCTCTACCTGCGCCAGAGCGCCGGCCGCACCCGCGCGCTCGCCTGATTCCGTCTCTCAGCCGCCCCGCGCCACGGGCGCCATGAGGTAGGCCCCCGACTCGAACAGCTGCGCCTCGGCCTGGTCGATGCGCCGGATCACCGGCTTGCCCGCGCGGCTCGCCAGCAGCTCGACCAGCGCTTCCGTCACGGCCACGCCGGCGGCGACCGAGGGGAAGAACGAGGGGCTGTGGATGGTGAAGAGCAGCGTCTCGTCCGCCAGCAGCGACAGCGGCGAGGTCACGCTGTCGGTGATCGCCACGATGCGGCAGCCGGCCGCCTTCGCGGCCTCGGCCACCTGCAAGGCTTCGCGCGAGTAGGGCGCAAAGCTCGCCACCACCAGCGCGTCGTCCTTGGCGAAGGCGCGCTGCTGCATCTCGAGCGAGCCGCCCTGGCCGTCCACGAGGTGCACGCTGGTGCGAAAGAGCCGGTACACGTACACGAACGAGAACGCGATCGGAAAGCAGGCGCGAAAGCCCGCCGCGTGCACAGCCGGCGCCTTCTCCAGCAGCGCGCAGGCCTTGAGCAGCGCCGGCCCGCTCTGCTGGTGCGTGAGCTCCAGGTTGCGCCGCTGCACCTCGAACATCTCGCCCGCCAGGCCCTGGTCGGCGACGCGACCCACCAGCTGCTTGGCGCGCCCGCCGTAGGTCTCGGTGCCCAGGCCCATGTCGGCGGCGAAGGCCTCCTTCAGCTGCGGCCAGCCCTCGAAGCCCAGGTGCTGGGCGAAGCGCACCAGCGTGGCCGGCGTGCTCTGCGCGCGCGTGCCGACGTTGCGCATCGAGCCTGTGACCACCTCGTTGGGGTGGTCGAGCACGTAGCGCGCGACCTGCTGCAGGGCAGGGCTCAGGTCGTTGAAGCGTTGGCGGATCTGTTCTTTGGCGTTCATCGAAATACCTTCGTGCTTCGCACTGCGGTGCGAGCTTGCTTGGGGCGGCCCGGCGCAGCGCTCATGGCGGTGTCTCTTTTCGTGCGGTGTCTGGAACGAATGTACCGGAGCAGGGAAATCCCGGGAGTTGGCGGAACAAATGTTCCAAACAATAATTCGGTCGAAACGTTAGTTCCAAGCACAGGCCCCCGCTTTCCTCCCGCCATGACGCACGTCTTCCACCGCCACCTTCGCCAGACCCCGCCCGTTGCCGCCAGCGCGCAGGGCATGTTCATCCGCGACGCCGAAGGGCGCGAGTACCTCGACGCCTCGGGCGGCGCGGCCGTGTCCTCGCTCGGCCACGGCCATCCCGAAGTGATGGCCGCCATGCACGCGCAGATCGACACACTGGCCTACGCCCACACCAGCTTCTTCACGAGCGAGGTGGCCGAGCAGCTGGCCGACGAGCTCATCGGTTCTGCCCCCGAAGGCATGAGCCACGCTTACCTCGTGAGCGGCGGCTCCGAGGCGGTGGAGTCGGCGCTGAAGATGGCGCGCCAGTACTTCGTGGAAATCGGCCAGCCGCAGCGCACGCACTTCATCGCGCGCCGCCAGAGCTACCACGGCAACACGCTGGGCGCGCTCGCGGTGGGCGGCAACGCCTGGCGGCGCGAGCCCTTCGCGCCCATCCTCGTGCCGGCCACGCACGTCGCGCCGTGCTACCCGTACCGCGAGCAGCGCGAAGGTGAAAGCGCCGAGCAGTACGGTCTGCGTCTGGCGGCCGAGCTCGAAGCGGCCATCGTCGCGCAGGGCGCCGACCGCGTGATCGCCTTCGTGGCCGAGACCGTGGGCGGCGCCACCGCCGGCGTGCTCACGCCGGTGCCGGGCTATTTCAAGGCCGTGCGCGCCGTGTGCGACAAGTACGGCGTGCTGCTGATCCTCGACGAGGTGATGTGCGGCATGGGGCGCACCGGCTCGCTGCACGCCTGCGAGCAGGAGGGCGTGGTGCCCGACCTGATGACCATCGCCAAGGGCCTGGGCGGCGGCTACCAGCCGATCGGCGCGGTGCTCGCGCAGCGCCGCATCGTCGAGGCCATGTCGCAGGGCAGCGGCTTCTTCCAGCACGGCCACACCTACCTGGGCCATCCGATGGCCTGCGCGGCGGCGCTCGCGGTGCAGCAGGTGATCCGCCGTGACGGCCTGGTCGCCAAGGTGCGCGACGACGGCGTTGTCTTCGGCGCGATGCTGGCCGAGGCGCTGGGCGAGCACCCGCACGTGGGCGACATCCGCGGGCGCGGCTTCTTCTGGGGCGTCGAGCTGGTGGCCGACCGCGCGAGCAAGCGGCCCTTCGATCCATCGCTGAAGGTCCATGCGCTCCTCAAGAAAGACGCGATGGCGCGCGGCCTGCTGTGCTACCCCTTCGGCGGCACGGTGGACGGGCGCCAGGGCGATCACGTGCTGCTGGCGCCGCCCTACATCGCGACGCGCGACCACCTGCAGGAGATCGTCGCGCGGCTCGCCGCCTCGGTCGACGCGGTCACGCGCGGCGCCGCGCGCTGAGCGGCCGGCCCTGTTCCCCTTTTCTTCAACCGCCGTTCCGAGGAGCGTTCCATGCCCCAGCTTCGCCCGTCGCTTTCCATCGCCGCCGCCGCCTTCGCGCTGGCCCTTGCCGCCCTGGCACCGACCGCTCCCGCACAGGCGCAGCCCGCCAACGACACGCTCGCCAAGATCAAGGCCAGCGGCGCCATCACCTTCGGCTACCGCGAGGCCTCGTTCGGCTTCTCGTACCTGGACGCCAACCTCAAGCCCGTGGGCTACAGCATCGAGATCTGCAACCGCATCGTCGAGGCGGTGAAGACCGAGCTGAAGCTGCCGGCCCTCGACATCAAGTACCAGGCCGTGACCTCGGCCAACCGCATCCCGCTGGTGCAGAACGGCACGGTGGACATCGAGTGCGGCTCCACCACCAACCTGGTCGAGCGCCAGTCGCAGGTGGCCTTCTCGCCGGACATCTTCCGCTACAACGTGCGCACGCTGGTGAAGGCCGATTCGGGCATCAAGAGCATCGCCGACCTGCAGGGCAAGACGGTGGTCACCACCGCCGGCACCACGTCGTTCCGCCTGCTGCGCGCGGCCGACAAGGGCCGCAGCCTCGAGGTGAACCAGCTCTCGGGCAAGGACCACACCGACTCGTTCCTGCTGGTCGAGAGCGGCCGCGCGCAGGCCTTCGTGCTCGACGACATCCTCCTCGCGGGCCAGATCGCCAACGCGCGCAACCCGAAGGACTTCGTCATCACCGGCGAGAGCCTGCGCACCGAGAACCAGTCGCTGATGTTCCGCAAGGACGACCCGGCCTTCAAGGCGCTGGTGGACCGCGTGGTGTCGGGCATGATGAAGTCCGGCGAGATGGAAAAGCTCTACAGCAAGTGGTTCATGTCGCCGATTCCGCCCAAGGGCATCAACATCAACTACCCGCTCAATGCAGAGACGAAGGAGGCCTTTGCCAACCCGTCGTCCAAGGGCATCTGATCTCACCTGACTTCATGACACGCATCGCCCTCATCCACGCGCTCTCGCATTCCGTCGCACCCATCAACGAAGCCTTCGCGCGCGACTGGCCCGAGGCCGTGCGCATGAACCTGCTGGACGACAGCCTCTCGGCCGACCTCGCGCGCGACGGCAAGGGGCTCGACGCAGCGATGCACGAGCGCTTCCAGCGCCTGGCGCAGTACGCGGTGGACACGGGCGCGCGCGGCATCCTCTTCACCTGCTCGGCCTTCGGGCCGTGCATCGAGGCGGTGGCGCAGCGGCACGCGGGCATTCCGGTGCTCAAGCCCAACGAGGCCATGATCGAGGAGGCTGTGCAGGGCGAAGGCCGGCTGGGCCTGATCGCGACTTTCGCGCGCACGCTGGAATCGATGCCGCCGGAGTTTCCTGCGGGCATGGCGCTCGAACTGGCGCTGGCCGAGGGCGCGCTGGCCGCGCTCGATGCGGGCGACACGCAACGCCATGACGCGCTCATCGCCGAACAGGCCGCCGCGCTGCGTGCGCGCGGCTGCACGCGCATCGCCCTGGCTCAGTTCAGCATGGCGCGGGCGCGTGGCGCCTGCGAAGCGGCCAGTGGCCTGCCGGTGCTGACGACGGTCGACAGCGCGGTGCGCGCGCTGCGCCGGCGTGCCTCAGCTTCAGTGTGAGCCGCCGTTGCCGACGACCGTGACCAGCGTGGTCATCGCCACCTGCGCGGCCTCGCCGCGCGCGAGCGGACGGCCCGGGCCGGCGTTGCCGCTGTCGGTTTCCAGGCCCTGCGCCAGGCGGCGGTAGATGTCCGACGAGGGCATGGTCGCCGCCGTGCCGAGCGCGTCGCAGTAGGTGTCGGTGAGCACGGCGGCCAGCCGTTCGCGCTCGGCGTCGCACAGCACGGGCGCGTCGGCGGCGAAGACCGACGCCACGCAGTGCATCAGGTAGGCCTGGGTCTCGAGCGAGAAGGCCTGCTGGCGCACGTAGTCTTCCACCGCGTGCCAGAAGAGGGTGTCGGAGGTGCGGCGCCAGCTTTCGAGCACCTTGCGCGACTTGGCGACCAGGTCGGCGTGCGCGTCGTGCGGCTCGCTCGGGCGCAGCGCCAGGCCCTGCAGCGTGAGCGCGGCCACCGGGCCGGCCGCGCCGAGCAGGAAGCTCCAGAACTTCCAGCGCGCAAACCATTTCTTGTCGTGGGCCGGGCCCAGCGGCTCCAGCAGCCGGAAGTCGATGCACAGGGCAGCGTTGGCCTGCAGGCCGGAGGCCATGCGGTCGGCCTCCACATGGCCCTGCGCGACGATGCAGGCGCTGGCGCCGCAGCGGTCGATGTCGGCCAGGCGTTGCGTCAGCTGGCGCAGCTCGTGGGCCGAGGCGCCGGTGGCTTCGGCCACGCGCAGCATGCCGTGGCACTGCTCCCGCTCCAGCTGGCAGGGGCTCTTGAGACGGTCTTCGACATGGTCGTCGAGCGTCGAGGGGCGTTCTTCTGCGACGCAGTCCTCGAGTTCACTCCCGGTGGTGAACGTTGACATGGATGCTCCTTCGGGCGCAGATGAATAACTGTTATCAATATGTATTAACGCGCCGAGGTCGAACATCACCTGAACTAGGTATTTCCGTGGGCGGGCTGCCTTGTGTTCCACCGGCGGAACGGCGCCTGAACAGGGCCTGACCGATGGCCTCGCCATAATTGCCGCTCTTACAAGGAGTACGCGTGGATATCGTTTTGCTGGTCAAGGCCGCTGTCATGGGCATCGTGGAGGGTCTGACCGAGTTCCTGCCGATCTCGTCGACCGGCCACCTCATTCTTGCGGGCTCGCTGCTGGGCTTCGACGACGCCAAGGCCAAGGTGTTCGACATCGCCATCCAGACCGGCGCGATCTTCGCGGTGATCCTGGTCTACTGGCAGAAGATCCATTCGACCGTGGTGGCGCTGCCGCGCCAGCCCAAGGCGCGCCGGCTGGCGCTGAACATCGTCATCGGCTTCCTGCCCGCGGTGGTGCTGGGCCTCCTGTTCGGCAAGATGATCAAGGCGCACCTGTTCATCCCGACCGTGGTGGCCAGCACCTTCATCATCGGCGGCTTCATCATCCTGTGGGCCGAGAAGCGCCCGCCCGGCTCGGTGCGCGTCGAACACGTGGACGACATGACGCCCTGGGACGCGCTCAAGGTCGGCCTGGTGCAGTGCTTCGCGATGATCCCCGGCACCAGCCGCAGCGGCTCGACCATCATCGGCGGCATGCTGCTGGGCCTGTCGCGCCAGGCGGCGACCGATTTCTCGTTCTTCCTGGCGATTCCGACGCTGATCGGCGCGGGCGCCTACAGCCTCTACAAGGAGCGCGCGCTGCTGTCGGTGGCCGACATTCCGATGTTCACGGTGGGCCTGGCCTTCTCGTTCATCAGCGCATGGCTGTGCGTGCGCTGGCTGCTGAAGTACATCAGCACCCACAACTTCATTCCCTTCGCCTGGTATCGCATCGCCTTCGGCATCGTGGTGCTGGCCACGGCGTGGACCGGCGCAGTCGTCTGGGCCGAGTAAAGCAACAGCTTCAGGCCGCCGCGCCCAGCAGCGCGCCGGCGGCCTTCGCCTCCCGCCGCACGGCGATGGCGATCGGCCCGTCGATCGACGGGTCGAACCCGCCCGTGGCCCCCAGCGCGGTGATCACGGCGCACACCCTCCCCGCGTAGTCGTACACCGGCGCCGCCACGGCGCTGATGCCGCGCAGGTAGGTGTCCCGCACGATGGCGCAGTGCGCCTGCTGCACCTCGCGGCGCAACGCGCCGATGGGGTCGTCGGCATCGAGCAGAGCCCGCATGTCCTCGGTGGCGTCGGCCAGTTCCTGCTCGGCCAGCGCCACCACGCGCGACTCGTCGAGCAGGCCCAGGAAGGCGCGCCCGGTGGCCGACCACAGCATCGACATCACCGAGCCGGCGCGCACGTTCACCGTCACCGGCAGGCCCGGCTCCTCGAAACGCACGATGGTCGGGCCCTTGTTGCCCATCACCGCGACGAAGCAGGTCACCTCCAGCGATTCACGCAGGCGGATCAGGCAGGGCTCGGCCGCGCGGATCGGGTCGGCCTGGCGCATGGCGGCCAGGCCGATCTGGATCGCCTCGGGCCCCAGGTAGTAGTGCTGCGAGGCGGTGTCCTGGCGCACCAGGCTTTCCTCCATCAGGCTCGCGAGGTAGCGGTGCACCTTGGCCGGGCTCTCGCCCACATGGGTGGCCAGCGCCGTGAGGCTGCTGCGCCCGCCCAGGTGCGCCAGGCCCTTGAGCACGGCCATGCCGGTCTCGGCGGACTGCACGCGCTGGCGGCGCTCGCGGGGAGGGGAAGAGGGTGCTTCGGCGGGGGAGGTCATGTCGTCCTCATCTTAGGTGTCGGCCTCGATGGCCGGGTAAACCCGTGGTCTGGTGATTACGCAATGCGTATGATAATTACGCAATACACAATTTCCACCCCGGAGACACCCCGATGAAGATGCACTTCGCCCGCGGCCTTGCGGTCCTGTCCCTGGCTGCCCTGGCCTCCGCCGCCAGCGCCCAGACCACACCCAGTGCCTTTCCCGCCAAGCCGATCCGCTGGCTCGTGCCCTACGCAGCGGGCGGCGGCTCCGATTTCCTCGCGCGCACCGTCGCCCAGACGCTGTCGACGCAGGTCGGCCAGCCGGTGCTGGTGGACAACAAGCCCGGCGGCAACACCGCGCTGGCCGCCGCCGAAACCGCGCGCGCCCCGGCCGACGGCTACACCGTGCTCTCGGCCGACAACGGCACGCTGGTGTTCAACCCGGCGCTGTACAAGTCGCTGAGCTACAGCCCCACCAAGGACCTGGCGCCCGTCACGCTGATGGGCAAGTTCCCGATGATCCTGGTGGTTGGCGCCAACTCGGGCTTTGCCACCGCCAAGGACTTCATCGCCCAGGCCAAGGCCAAGCCGGGCGGCATCAACTACGCCTCGGCCGGCGCGGGCAGCCCGCACCACCTGGCGATGGAACTGCTGAAGGTCGAGGCCAAGCTCTTCATGGTCCACGTGCCGTACCGCGGCGCGGCGCCCGCGCTGGCCGACGTGGTCGGCGGGCAGCTGCCGGCCATGATGGTCGACATGGCCGCCGGCGCCGGCTTCATCAAGGGCGGCAAGGTGCGCGCGCTGGCCGTGGCCAACCCCACGCGCCTGCCGCAGCTGCCCGACGTGCCCACCTTCGCCGAGCTCGGCTACAAGAACGTCGAGGCCGCCGCGCTGGTCGGCGTGGTGGTGCCCGCGGCCACGCCGGCCGACGTGGTGAACACGCTCAACCGCCAGCTGGTGGCCGCCATCCACGAGCCCTCGGTGAACAAGCGCATGGTCGACTTCGGCGTCGAGCCCGTGGGCAACACGCCCGCGCAGTACACCGAGCTGCTCAAGGCCGAGACCGCGCGCTGGCACAAGCTGATCCGCGACCTGAAGATCACGCTCGACTGAGTCTGCTGCCATGTCCGATACCGCCATGCCTTCGCGCACCTCCGGTTGCCCCGTCGCGCACGGGGCGCTCTCCGCCGAGCGCACGCCCACCGGCTGCCCCGTGAGCCAGCGCGCCGCCGAGTTCGACCCCTTCGAGGACGGCTACCAGCAGGACCCGCCCGAGTACGTGCGCTGGGCCCGCGAGCAGGAGCCGATCTTCTACAGCCCCAAGCTGGGCTACTGGGTGATCACGCGCTACGACGACATCAAGGCGGTGTTCCGCGACAACCTCACCTTCAGCCCGTCGAACGCGCTGGAGAAGATCACGCCCACCGGCGAAGAAGCCAACGCCGTGCTCGCAAGCTACGGCTTTGCGCTCAACCGCACGCTGGTGAACGAGGACGAGCCGGCCCACATGCCGCGCCGCCGCGCGCTCATGGACCCGTTCACGCCCGAGGCGCTGAAGCACCACGAGCCGCTGGTGCGCGAACTGGCGCGTAGCTATGTCGACCGCTTCATCGACGACGGCCGCGCCGACCTCGTCGACCAGATGCTGTGGGAGATCCCGCTCACCGTGGCACTGCACTTTCTCGGCGTGCCTGAGGAAGACATGGACACGCTGCGCAAATATTCCATTGCGCACACCGTCAACACCTGGGGCCGCCCCAAGCCCGAGGAGCAGGTGGCCGTGGCGCACGCCGTCGGCAACTTCTGGCAGTACGCCGGCAAGGTGCTCGACAAGATGCGCCAGGACCCCGACGCACCGGGCTGGATGCAGTACGGCATCCGCAAGCAGATGCAGCACCCCGAGGTCGTCACCGACTCGTACCTGCACTCGATGATGATGGCCGGCATCGTCGCCGCGCACGAGACCACCGCCAACGCCACCGCCAACGCCGTGAAGCTGCTGCTGCAGCATCCGCAGGTGTGGCAGGAGCTGTGCGACGACCCGGGCCTCATTCCCAACGCGGTGGAAGAGTGCCTGCGCCACAACGGCTCGGTGGCCGCCTGGCGCCGGCTCGTCACCAAGGACACGCAGGTCGGCGGCGTCGACCTGCCGGCGGGCTCGCGCCTCTTGATCGTCACCTCGTCGGCCAACCACGACGAAGGCCACTTCGCCGATGCCGACCTGTTCGACATCCGCCGCGACAACGCCAGCGACCACCTGACCTTTGGCTACGGCTCGCACCAGTGCATGGGCAAGAACCTGGCGCGCATGGAGATGCAGATCTTCCTGGAGGAGTTCACGCGCCGGCTGCCGCACATGCGCCTGTCGGAGCAACGCTTCAGCTACGTGCCTAACACCTCGTTCCGCGGCCCCGAGCACCTGTGGGTGGAGTGGGACCCGCGCGCCAACCCGGAGCGCGCCAACGCCGGCCTGCGCGACGTGCAGGTGCCCGTGCGCATCGGCGAGCCTTCAGCGCACGCCATCGCGCGGCCCGTGGTGGTCGAGCGCGTGACGCCGGTGGCCGATGGCATCGTGCGTTTGCGCCTGGTGTCGCCCGACGGCAAGCCGCTGCCGCGCTGGACGCCGGGCTCGCACATCGACGTGGAATGCGGCACGCCCGAGCTGTCACGCCAGTACTCGCTGTGCGGCGACCCCGACGAAGCCCACGCGCTGGAGATCGCCGTGCTGCACGAGCCCGAAGGCCGCGGCGGCTCGGCCTGGGTGCATGCGAACGTGAAGGTGGGCGACCGCCTGCGCATCCGCGGTCCGCGTAACCACTTCCGGCTCGACGAGTCGCTGCCGAAGGCGATCTTCATCGCCGGCGGCATCGGCATCACGCCCGTGAGCGCGATGGCGCGGCGCGCCAAGGCGCTGGGCATGGACTACGAACTGCACTACAGCGGCCGCAGCCGCACGAGCATGGCTTTTGTCGACGAGCTGGCCGCGCTGCACGGCGAGCGCCTGCACGTGCATGCCGCCGACGAAGGCCGACGCAACGACCTGCGCGCGCTGCTGGCCACGCCCGTGCCCGGCGCCCAGGTGTATGCCTGCGGCCCGCTGCGCATGCTCGAAGCACTCGAAGACTGCTGCGCCGCGTGGCCCGAGGGCGCGCTGCGCGTGGAGCATTTCGAATCGACGCTGGCCACGCTCGACCCGTCGAAGGAACATGCCTTCGAGGTGGAGCTGAAAGACTCCGGCCTCGTGATCACCGTGCCGCCCGACCAGACCTTGCTGACGGCCCTGCGCGCGGCCAACGTCGATGTGCAGAGCGACTGCGAGGAAGGCCTGTGCGGTTCGTGTGAAGTGCGCGTGCTGGCCGGCAAGGTCGATCACCGCGACGTGGTGCTCACGCGCAGCGAGCGCGATGCGAACACGAAGATGATGGCCTGCTGCTCTCGCGCTTGTGAAGGGCGACTGGTGCTCGAGCTCTGAGGCCTTTCGCCGCGCATTGATCCATCGCAAGTGTTCCGCGGCACGCCCACCGCACAGTGGGGCGTGCCGAATCGGCACCTCACCGAAGGAACCATGTGATGAAGACGAGAACCACCGCGGCCCTGCTTTTCACGGCGCTGCTTGCAGGCCCCGTGCTGGCCGCCACCTGCGACATCGAGATCGAAGGCAACGACGCGATGCAGTTCAACAAGACCGCCATCGCGGTGCCGGCCAGCTGCAAGCAGTTCACCGTGAAGCTCAAGCACGTCGGCAAGCTGCCCAAGGCCGCGATGGGCCACAACTGGGTGCTGAGCAAGGCCGCCGACGCGCAGGGCGTGGCGGCGGACGGCATCGGCGCGGGGCTGGACAAGGCCTACGTGAAGCCGGACGATGCCCGCGTCATCGCGCATTCGAAGGTCATCGGCGGCGGCGAGACCGATGCCGTGAGCTTCGATGTGAGCAAGCTCAAGGCGGGGGACAGCTATGCGTGGTTCTGCTCGTTCCCGGGGCACGCGTCGCTCATGAAGGGCACGCTGGCGCTGGTCAAGTAGGCGCCGCGCCGCCCAGGGGCATCCGCAAAACCAGCTGCGTCTCGCCGGGGCGCGACTGCAGCTGCAGCTGCGCGCCCAGGCGGCGTGCCCGTGCCCGCAGGTTGCGCAGCCCCGCGCCGCCGCTCACGCCGTCCACCGCGAAGCCGCGGCCGTCGTCGCGCACGCTGAGCTGCAGCTCGGCACCCGTGCGCGCCACCGTCACGTCCACGCGACGGCCCGCGCTGTGCTTGAGCACGTTGGTCAGCGCCTCCTGCAGGAAGCGCATCAGGTCCAGGCTCTGCGAGGGCGCGAGTTCGAGCGTGTCGATGCCCGAGACCTTCCAGCGGCAGTCGATGCCGTTGGCGTCCAGCAGCTGTGCGCTGCGGTAGCGCAGCGGCGCCAGCAGCTCGCCGAGCGCGCGTGCGCCGTCGTCGCGGCCGGTGGCGTCGATGATCAGCCGCAGGTCGTCGCGCAGGCTCTTGAGCATGGCCAGCAGCTGCGGCGCGCTGAGGTGCTCGGGCGTGCGCTCCAGCGTCGCGATGCTGCCCACCAGCATGCCGCCCAGGCCGTCGTGCAGGTCGCTCACCAGGGCCACGCGCTCGCCGATGCGCGCGTGCGCGAGTTCCAGCGCGTGCTGCTGCGCGAGCGTGGAGGCGAGCTCGGCCTTGGCGGCGTTCACTTCCTCGATCAGCTCGGTGTTGAAGTTCTCGATGCGCCGCAGGCTCTGCACGAAGCGCCCTGCCTGCGTCAGCGCCATGCCCAAGAGCAGCACGTACGAGGACATGGTCGTGTAGTAGATGTTGCTGTCGATCACCTGCGTGAACACCAGCAGGTCGTGCGCGCCCGTGAGCGCCGACACCGCCATGAACGGCGCGAGCGAGCGCATCGGGCTGCCCCGGTGGCGCAGCGCATGGAAGATGCCGCTGCTGTTCACCACGATGATCGTGAGGCCGCCCACCAGCGTCCAGATCGCGCGGTGGGTGGGCAGGTTGGCGGTGCCCGCGAACCACAGGTCGAGCACGCCCACGGCCGCCACCGCGAACGCCGCGATCTCCAGGCGCGGCAGGCGCCGCCCGGCGAAGCGCAGCACGAACACGCCGTACGACACGCTGAAGAACAGCAGCAGCGAGGTGTTCAGCGCCTGCCAGCTGTGGTTGCTGGCAAAGGGCCACGGGCTGGTGGCGATCTGGTTGTAGCCGAACAGCAGCCACAGCACCGACATCGCCGCGAACCAGCCGTAGGCCGTTTCGCGCCGGCGCAGCAGCCACCACGCCGCGAAGAAGGCCGACACTGCCGCGCTGGTCGCCAGGCCGAACACCTGCAGGTCGCGCCGCATGAGCTGCTCGCGGCCGAACTCTGCCTGCATGGCCGCGGGCGTGCCCAGGCTCACCGGCCCCAGCCCGGCCTGGTAGGCCGACAGGCCCGACACGCGCACGAGCAGCGTGTTGGTGCCGGCGCGCAGCTGCGGTGCGGCAAGCACCCAGTAGCGCGACGAGTTCCAGGCGCGCGTGAGCGGTTCGACCAGGCTGCGGTCGCGCCAGATCGTCGTGCCGTTGAGCGAGACCTCGCCGGCCATGTTCAGGTAGTGCAGCAGCAGCCCGGTTTCTGTCACGGGTGCGGGCTGCTCCCAGGTCAGCCGGTACCAGACCACGCCGTCGAAGCCGGGCCAGCGCGTGGCCCAGCTGTCGGGCAGGGCGACGGGCGTCCAGCCGTCGGCGGGCGGCGTCGTGTCGTGCCAGCCGGTGCCGCGTGCGGCTTCGGCGCGCAGTTCAGGAACAACCGGTGTTTGTGCGTGTGCGCTGCCCGTCGGGAGCAGCAGCCACAGGGCCCACAGCAGCAGGCCCGCAAGGAGCCTCAGCGCAGCAGGCCCTGCCTTCGGCCCTGGTAGACCGCCTCGGTGCGCGAGTTGACGGCCAGCTTGCGGTAGATGTTCTTGGTGTGGCATTCCACGGTGAGTCTGGAGATCGACAGCGCCTCCGCCATGTCGCGGTTGCTCATCCCTTGCGACACGAGCTCGAGGATTTTGCGCTCGCGCGGCGTCAGCATGACGGGCGAGGTGGCCGGCGTCAGCGACGGGTCGTCGGGCGGCGAGGGCAGGCCGGGCAGTTGGGTCGCGACCCAGCCGAGGATGCGGCGGGCGATGGCCGGGTCGATCGGCGCGCCGCCTTGCTCGATGCTGCGCAGCGCGATGCTGAGCTCGAGGTCGTCGCGTTCCTTCAGCAGGTAGCCGATGGCACCGGCACGCAGCGCCGCGAAGATCACGGCCTCGGTGCGCCAGGCCGAGATCACCACGGCGGGCACCAGCCGGTGGTGCACGTGCATCCACTCGATCAGGTCGACGCCGCTGCCGTCGGGCAGGCCGATGTCGACCAGCGCCACGCCGAAATGCTGCTGCTCCAGCAGCGAGCGGGCCGAGGTCAGGCTGTCGGCCCATGCGATCTGGGGCTCGTCGCATCCGAGCGTCGACAGCACGTACGCCAGGCGCTCGCGCATGGCCGGATCGTCTTCGACCACCAGCGCGGGGCTCAGCGAGACCACTTCAACGTCTTCCAGGAGAGGGGCAGACATAGGACGACATTTTTGAGCCGTGGTGTACGTGGTGCAACGTTTTTTCTTAAATGAAACGACTGTTTCTAAAGTTCCTATTTGTATCTTGATGTTAATTCAAAGCGGCCACAACCCTAATCGAGGATGACCCCTCCGCTCAGGTTGACTATTGCCCCGGTCATGGCCCCGGCCAGTGGCGAGGCCAGGAACACCGCGGTGCCCGCGAGCTGGTCCAGCGAGGGCAGGCGTTCGACCAGCAGCCCCTCGGGCCGCGCGGCCAGCATCTGCTCGACCGTGAGGCCCATGCGCTCGGCCGCCGGGCGAAACACCTCGCCGCTGTGCGAGCCCGCGGCCACCGCCTCGGGAATCGCGTGCGAGCGGATGCAGGCCGTGCGGATGCGAAAGACCGCCAGCTCGCCCGCCATGTGACGCGCGAGCCCCTCCACGCCGGCGCAGGCCACGGCATGTCCGAGGTACCCGGGGCCGGGTAGGCGCGAGGCGGGCGTCGACACCGACAGGATCACGCCGCCGCCGCGCGCCGCCATGTGCGGTGCCACGGCCTTGGCGGTGAGGAAGTTGCTGCGTGTGTAGGCGTGGATGGGGAGGAAGAAGTCCTCCAGCGACAGCTCGGCCAGCGGCCGGCCCTGCACGTGGAAGACGCCGACGGCGTTGAACGCGAGGTCGATGCCGCCAGCCTGCTCGGCGACCTCGGCCGCGTGGCGCAGCATCGCGGCTTCGTCCAGCGCATCGACCACCGCGGCCTGCGCATGGCCGCCGGCTTGGGTGATGTCTCGCACCACCGCATCGAGCTTGTCGCGGTTGCGGCCGGTGATGAACACGCGGACGCCTTCGCGTGCAAAGGCGCGGGCGACGGCGCCGCCGAGGGCACCGCTGCCGCCGTGGATGACGGCGCAGCGGTCTTTCAAAGACAGAGCATTCGAAGGCATGGACGCTTCTCCTTGGCGTGAATGGCGACCCGCGATATGCGGGCGCTCGTTCCAAGGACGGCGCAGGCCCAGCTGATCCGACAGCGCAGTGGAGTTTTTTTCAGACCTGCGGGATGCGCGGTGCGATCACGCCCGGGTCGTACCAGGTCACCGGGCGGATCTCGAACACGCCGCCCTCGAAGTCCAGCCGCCGCGCCGCATGCCGCGCGTCTTCGAGCGATTCGCACTCGACGATGTAGATGCCCATCAGCTGCTCCTTCGTCTCGGCGAACGGCCCGTCGGTCACCAGCGGATGCGCGGCGCCGGCGTGCCGCACGGTGGTGGCGGTGTCGGGCATCAGGCGCAGCACGGTGCCGAGGCGGCCGGCGGCCTGCAGCTCGTCGCGCAGGTCGGTGTGGCGCTCGAGCATCTCGTCTTCGACCTCGGGCGCCCAGCCGGCCGCCGCAGCTTCGGAACCGTAGATCAGGATGGAATAGAGCATCGTGCGTCCTTTGCTTGAAGGGAGTCGGAAGAGGTGCCCGCGCCGAGACGGTCGAGCAGCAGGCGGATGTGCGCAGCCTCGGCGGCGGTGCGGGCCAACGCGAGCGCGTCGGCAAAGGCACGGCGCGCTTCGTCGGCGCGGCCCAGCTGCATCAGCAGCCCGCCGCGCAGGCCGTGGAAGTGAAAGTACGCCGACAGCGGCTCCTCCAGCGTGTCGACCATCGCCAGCGCCGCCTTGGGCCCGCGCACCTTGGCCACGGCCACCGCACGGTTGAGCGTGACCACGGGCGAAGGCTGCAGCTTTTCGAGCCCGGCGTAGAGCCGGTCGATCTCGGCCCAGTCGGTATCGGCCGCGCGCGCGGCCCGCGCGTGCGTGGCCGCGATGGCCGCCTGCAGCTGGTACGGCCCGATGCGGTGCCGGCGCAGCGCGGCGTCGAGCAGGGCCAGGCCTTCGTCGATCGCCGCGCGGTGCCAGCGCGTGCGGTCCTGGTCCTCGAGCAGCACGACCATGCCGCCGGCGTCCAGCCGCGCATCGGCGCGCGCGTGCTGCAACAGCAGCAGGGCGCACAGGCCGGTGGTCTCCGGCTCGTCGGGGAACAGGTCGCACAGCAGGCGCGCGAGGCGGATCGCCTCTTCGCACAGCGCCACGCGCACATGGGCCGTGCCGCCGCTGGCCGCGTAGCCTTCGTTGAACAGCAGGTAGACCACCGCACCCACGGCCGCCAGCCGCTCGCCGCGGTCGCGTGGGCCGGGCGCATCGAAGGGCAGGCCGGCCGCGGCCACGCGCTGCTTGGCGCGCGTGATGCGCTGTTCCATGGCGCGCTCGCCGACCAGGAAGGCGCGCGCGATCTCCGGCACCGACAGGCCCGAGACGATGCGCAGCGCCAGCGCGATCTGCTGCGCGAGCGGCAGCGCGGGGTGGCAGCAGACGAACAGCAGGCGCAGCACGTCGTCGCGGTAGTGCGACTGGTCGAGCTGTTCGGCGAGGTCGGGGTCGAGGGGCATGTCCGCGTCGCCGTCGTCCGCTTCGGGCAGTGGATCGTGCCGGTCGCGCCGCCGCAGTTCGTCGAGCGCCGCGTTGCGCCCCACGAGGATCAGCCAGGCCAGCGGATCGTCGGGCGGGCCCTGCTCGGGCCAGTGCCGCAGCGCGCGCAGGCTGGCTTCCTGGAAACCTTCCTCGGCCGTGTCCAGGTCGCGGAAGTAGCGCAGCAACGCGGCCACCGCGCGCGGGCGTGCGGCGGTCAGCGTGGTGGCGATCCAGCTCAGCTCGGTGGTGGTCATCGTCGGCGCGGTGCGTGTCGCTTCGAAGAAGGTCGGTTCAACCCCAAGGACGCGCCAGTATGCGGCGGGCCGACAGCGGGGCGCAAAAAAAAGTCCGCGTGGACAATGCGGCGCATGTCCGACCTCCACGCCCTGACCCGGCAGTTCCCGCATCCCGGCCGGCTCGATGCCATCCTGCTGCGCCCCGCGCGGCGTACGCCGGTTCAAGCGGTGGAGGAGGTGCAGGCGATCGAAGGGCTGGGGCTGGCCGGCGACCGCATCAGCGCTGGGCGCGGCGGTGGCAAGCGGCAGGTCACGCTGATCCAGGCGGAGCACCTGCCGGTTGTCGCGGCGCTCGCGCAGCGTGTGGCAGGTGTCGACGCAGGGCTGCTGCGCCGCAACCTCGTGGTGTCGGGCCTCAACCTGCTGGCGGCGCGCTCGCTGTTTCGCGACCAGCCGCTGGTGCTGGCGCTCGGGCCCGAGGTGCTGCTCGAGATCACCGGGCCCTGCGAGCCCTGCTCGCGCATGGAAGAACTGCTCGGCCCTGGTGGCTACAACGCCATGCGCGGGCATGGCGGCGTGACGGCGCGGGTGCTGCGTGGCGGTGTGCTGCGCGTCGGCGACGCGGTCGCCTGCCGCACCGCCTGAACACCACCTACATCAGGTTGCGCAGCGAAGCCTCGATGGCCGCCGCCGTGGCCAGCGGCTTTTCCATCGGGAACAGGTGGCTGCCGTCGAGCATCGTGATGCGGCCCTTGGTGACCTGTTCGGTCATCGCCATGCCCACCTGCTTCATCTCGACCGACTGGCGTCCGCCGATGAAGGCCACCTTGCACTTGATCGGATGGCGGCGCAGCAGCCCGCCCAGCGTGTGGGGCAGCGTGTTGTAGATGGCGGTTTCCACGTCGCGGTCGAAGCTCAGCGAGCGCGTGTCTTCGCTGTCGAAGGTGCCGTGGTCGATGTAGTCGTGCAGCACCTGCTCGTCCCACTTCGCGAACGCCTTCTTGCTGCGGAAGTGCTCGAACACCGCCTCGCGGTGCTCCCAGCTGTTCTTGCGCTTGCGGCTCACGGCGCCGGGCGAAATGCTCTTCATGAGCGGCGTGCGCTTGACCACGTTGAGCGTGTTCGCGCGCCAGCCGCCGAGGATCGGCGAGTCGATCAGCAGCACGCCGCGCGCCAGCTCGGGATGGCGCGCCGCGCACATCAGGCTCAGGAAGCCGCCCAGCGAATGGCCGATGAGGAACACCGGGCCGCCTGCGCGGTCGGCGCGCAGCTTGGCGAAGTCGGCCAGCTGCTGCACCAGGTGCGGCCAGTTGTCGGTGACGGGGTACTTCGGGTCGTGCCCGAATTTCTCGATGGCGTCGACCTCGAAGCCCCGGTTGCGAAGGCTGTCGAGAACGACGCGGTAGGTGCTCGCCGGAAAGCTGTTGCCGTGCGAAAAGATGACAGGAGGCACGGACAGATTCAGATGAGCTTTTCGTCGGGGGTCGAGATTTTCCGCAGCGGGCTGTGGCGCGTGGCCGGCATCCGCAGCGGGTGTTCGGTGGCGCTGTCGTCCCACACCGGGTCTTCGATGCTGTCGAACACCTCGCGCAGCTTCTGGCCCCAGCTGTTGTGCATCATGCGGTAGTAGGGGTTGTCGGCGTCGATGCAGATCACGCGGTCGGTCTCGAGCTTGTTGGCCTCGTACACCACGAGGTCCAGCGGCAGGCCGACCGACAGGTTCGACTTCATGGTCGAGTCCATCGACACCAGCGCGCACTTGGCGGCTTCGTCCAGCGGCGTCTCGGGCGTGAGCACGCGGTCGAGCACGGGCTTGCCGTACTTCGACTCGCCCACCTGGAAGTAGGGCGTCTCGGTGGTCGCTTCGATGAAGTTGCCCGCGGCGTAGACCAGGAACAGGCGCATGCCTTCGCCCTTGACCTGCCCGCCGAAGATGAACGACACGTTGAAGTCCAGCCCTGCATGCTTGAGCGCTTCGGCATCGCGGTCGTACACGTGACGCACGGCCGAGCCCAGCACGCGCGCGGCGTCGAACATGCTCTTGGCGTTCCAGATGGTGATGGGTTCGCCCTGCGTGCCGTCTTCGCGCGTTTCGCGCAGCTCTTCGATCTGCAGGATTTCGCGCACCGACTGCGAGATGCTCAGGTTGCCCGACGACAGCAGCACCATGACGCGGTCGCCCGGCTGCTCGTAGACGATCATCTTGCGGAAGGTGCTGATGTGGTCCACCCCCGCGTTCGTGCGCGAGTCGGAAAGAAACACCAGGCCGGCGTTGAGTTTGATGCCTACGCAATAAGTCATGGGTTCGCCTTGCAGGAACTGGGCCCGCTCATGCGGTACTGCGTTCACGTGCGTTCAGTTTCTGGAGGGCATAGAGCGCGTCGAGGGCTTCGCGCGGGCTCATGGCGTCCGGGTCGAGGGCAGCCAGCGCGGATTCTACGGCGCTGGCCATGGGGGTTTCGGTGGCCGGTGGCGGCGCGAACAGGTCGACCTGCGCACGCGTTTGCGCATGCTGCGATTCGAGCGCGTCGAGGGCCTGGCGGGCATGGTTGACCACCGCCGCGGGCATGCCTGCGAGGCGCGCCACCTGGATGCCGTAGCTCTTGCTGGCCGGGCCGGGCTGCATTTCGTGCAGGAACACGATGTCGCGGCCCGACTCGGTCGCGCTCACGTGCATGTTCACGGCGCCGTGGTGCGTGGCCGGAAACTCGGTGAGCTCGAAGTAGTGCGTGGCGAACAGCGTGAAGGCCTTGCTGCGGTCGTGCAGCTGCGCCGCGATGCCGGCCGCCAGCGCCAGGCCGTCGAAGGTGCTGGTGCCGCGGCCGATTTCGTCCATCAGCACCAGCGACTGCGCCGTGGCGCTGTGCAAGATTTGCGCGGCCTCGGTCATCTCGAGCATGAAGGTCGACTGCGCGTTGGCCAGGTCGTCCGCCGCGCCGATGCGCGTGTGGATCGCGTCGATCGGCCCGAGCCGGCAGGCCGTGGCCGGCACGTGCGAGCCGATGGAGGCCAGCAGCACCACGATCGCCACCTGCCGCATGTAGGTCGACTTACCGCCCATGTTCGGGCCGGTGATGATCTGCATGCGCTGCTGCGGCCCCATCTGCGTGTCGTTGGCAATGAAGCCGCCCGACGACTTCTCGGCCAGTCGCGCCTCCACCACCGGGTGGCGGCCCTGCTGGATCTCGATGCACGGGTGCGACACGAAGGTCGGCGCGCGCCAGTTCAGCGTGTGCGAGCGCTCGGCCAGCGCGCACAGCGCGTCGAGCGCGGCAATGCCGCCGGCCAACTGCGTGAGCGCGGGCACCGAGGGCTGCAGGGCGTCGAGCAGCTGCTCGTACAGCCACTTCTCGCGCGCCAGTGCGCGGTCTTGCGCGCTCAGCGCCTTGTCTTCGAAGGCCTTGAGTTCGGGCGTGATGAAGCGCTCGGCGTTCTTCAGCGTCTGGCGGCGGCGGTAGTTGTCGGGCACCTTCGAGAGCGCGCTTTGCGTCACCTCGATGTAGAAGCCGTGCACGCGGTTGAACTGCACGCGCAGGTTGCTGATGCCGGTGCGCTCGCGCTCGCTGATCTCGAGCTTGAGCAAAAAGTCGTCGCAGTTCTCGCTGATCTCGCGCAGCTCGTCGAGCTCGGCGTCGTGGCCGGTGGCGATCACGCCGCCGTCGCGCACCAGCGCCGACGGATCGGGCTTGATCGCGCGCACCAGCAGGTCGGCGCAGCCCGGCGGCGGCGCCAGGCGCTCGGTGATCTGCGCCAGCAGCGCGGCGGCGCCCGGCAGCAGCGGCGCCAGCTGCTCGGCCTTCGCCAGCGCGAGCTGCAGCGCCACCAGTTCGCGCGGGCGCACCTGGCGCAGCGCGATGCGTGCCGCGATGCGTTCCACATCGCTCGTGTTCTTCAGTTGCTCGCGCAGCGTGCGCCAGGGCGCGGCGGTGGCGCCGGGCCCGGGGGACTGCAGCGCACCGATGGCGTCGAGTCGGCCTTGGGCTTCGCTGCGGTCGCGGCGCGGCGAGAGCAGCCAGCGCTTGAGCAGGCGGCTGCCCATGCCCGTCATGCAGGTGTCGAGCAGCGAGAACATCGTGGGCGAGTCTTCGCCGCGCAGCGTCTGCACCAGCTCCAGGTTGCGGCGTGTGGTGGGCGGCAGCTCGATCAGGTCGCCGTCGCGTTCCACCGACAGCCGCTGCACGTGCGACAGCGCGCGGCCCTGCGTGTGCTCGGCATAGCCCAGCAGCGCGGCGGCGGCGGCGTGCGCGTTGCCCAGCGATTCGGCGTTCCACGCCGCGAGGCTGTGGCTGCCCATCTGCTCGCTGAGCTTGCGTTCGCCCAGGCCGGGATCGAACTGCCAGGCCGGACGCAGCGACAGCGTGAACGGCACGGCCGCGCGCGCGGCCTTCAGACGCTGCTCGAAGGCGGGCGTGACCTCGGCGCTGTACAGCAGCTCGCTCGGTGCGATGCGCGCGATCCACGCTTCGAGTGCATCGGCCGGGCACTCGGCCAGCCGCAGCTCGGCGCCCGTCACGCTGAGCCAGGCCAGCCCGCAGAAATTGCGCGTGCCCGCGTGCACGGCGAGCAGCAGCGAATCGCTCTTGTCGTTGAGCAGTTCCGAGTCGGTCAGCGTGCCGGGCGTGACCACCCGCACCACCTTGCGTTCGACCGGCCCCTTGCTGGCGCCGACCTCGCCCACCTGCTCGCAGATGGCGACCGATTCACCCAGCTTGATGAGCCGCGCGAGGTAGGTGTCGACCGAGTGGAAGGGTACGCCGCACATCAGCACCGGCTGCCCGGCCGACTGGCCGCGCTGGGTGAGCGTGATGTCGAGCAGGCGCGAGGCCTTTTCGGCGTCGGCCCAGAACAGTTCGTAGAAATCGCCCATCCGGTAGAACAGCAGGGTGTCCGGATGGTCGGCTTTGAGGCCCAGGTACTGCGCCATCATGGGCGTGTGCCCGGAGAAGTCGCTGGAGGAGGGGGCGGGGTGGGCAGTCGTCGTTTTCACTCGGGCGATTATCGGGGACGGGCGGACGGGGATCAGCCGACGGTCAACGTGACCGGCTTGCCGATGCGGCTGAGCATTTCGACCAGCGTGTCGATGGTGAACTTGGTCGTTTTCTTGTTCACTACGTCCGACACCCGGGGGCGCGAGACCATCAGGATCTCGGCCGCCTCGGCCTGCTTCAACTGATGCTCGGCGATCCAGTCGGCCAGCGCTTCCATGAGTTGCTGCTTCAGCAGCCGCGTGTCGTTGATCTGCTTGTGCGATGCGGCCTGCAGGCGGCGGGCCTCGGCCGGCGCAAAACCCAGCTCGAGGAAGAGGTTGGCGCCCGGCGGCGTGACGTGGCGGATGGCGGTGTCTGTCTTCATGGTCTGTCCTTCCTGGCGTGGATCACGGCGCGGTAGCGCGCTTCTGCGATGGCCTTGTCTTGCGGGCTGGTGGCCTGTGTCTTCTTTTGAAAGCAGTGCAGGACATAGACCGCTTCCTCGAACTTCGCCACGTACATCACGCGGTAGATGCCACTGGCGTCCCGCAGCCGGATTTCCCGTGTGCCGGCCCCCACATCGTTGAAGGGCTTCCAGTCCGCCGGGTCCAGCCCGGCTTGCACCTTGCCCAGTTCGAAACCCGCCGCGCGGCGCGGTTCCACGGGAAAGGCCAGCAGGTCTGCATAGGACGAGCCCATCCAGCGGATTTCCTTCTCGTCCATTGACGCACTCGCATGTATAAGATTTTATACGCGAAGCCTGGTGCGTTCCGCGCGCCATGACTCCTCCCCTGGGGCGGCATTGTCGAGAAGCGCCGGGGGTTGTCGCGTCGCGTGGCACCATGCCGGGCCCGATGACCGTGAACTTTGTGGGGATCCAGCGCAGATCCACCACGTGGCCTGTTCCAGGCGCGGCGCCCCGCCGCACGCGCTTCTTGGCCATTCCTGAATCCAAACGCTTCCCCCGTGCGTAGTCATGCGCATGCGCATGACTACGCGGGCGCACGCAACCTTCATCGATGGAGACCCCAGTGAGCTACGAGGACATCCGGAAACGATTTCATGTGCCTGCCCGCAAGGGCGCCAGGGTGCTGGTGCACGGGCAGCCCGGCACCGTGACCACAGTGCGGGGGCTCACGCTGCGCGTGCGGCTGGACGGCATGAGCTGGTCGCGGCCGTACCTGCCGGACGAGTTGCAATGGCTGCCGGCCCCGGCGCCCGAGCCGCAGGGGCAGGGCGGCCCCGAGCACTGACGCGGCCGGGCGGCCTGCACCGCCCCTCCTAAAATCCCTCGGCGCAAACCCCGCGTGAAGAACAAAGGCGCCCATGGCCCCGTCGGATGAAATCAAAGGCCCTGCAGCGGACGCGCTCCCGGACACCGCCACCTTGCCCGCTGACCTTGCGGCGCTGTACCTGTGCATGTCGCCGGCCCAGCTGGCGGATCTGCGCAAGTCGAAACGGCCCGAAGGGCGCCCGGGCACGGGCAACACCGGCCCGTCCGTCATCCGGCCCGTGGAAGGCACGGGCGGCGCCAAGGACCCGGCGCTCTACCAGCTCGGCACGCTGCGCGAATTTGCCAAGGCGCACGCCGCCCCCTCGGCCTTCGACACCGCGCTGAACACGGGCCTGCCGGGCTGGTTCGGCGCCAAGCTGCCTTTCTTCGCCGAGCGCGAACCGCGCATCAAGCGCGGCAAGCGCGTGCTCATCGGCGGCGCCTGGGACCGGGCCGATCCGCTGCGCGAGGAGCGCTTCGTCGCGCTGGCCAAGGGCCGCATCCGCTTCACGTCGCTGACGTGTGCCGAAGCCGCGGCGAGCCTGTGGGCCGACGTGGCAAGCCACCGCGCGTTCGCCGACCAGGGGTTGGCCCTGCTCGCGCGCGAGACGCAGGCCATCGAGGCCTCGCTGGCCGACACGGCCCGCCTGGCCGCGACCGCACCGACCGATGCGGCGGCCTGACCTCCCTTCAAGTTCGACGATGGAAGTGCTCCGATGCTGATCAACTGCGTGGCCTATGAAAACGGCGCCAAGCTCGCCGACATTCCCGTCGAGGACATCAGCGACTACATCTCCCGCGCAGGCTGCTTCGTCTGGGTGGCGCTGAGCGACGCCACGCCCGAAGAGCTGGCCCAGATGCAGGACGAATTCGACCTGCACCCGCTGGCCGTCGAAGATGCCCAGCACGGCCACCAGCGCCCCAAGGTGGAGGAGTACGGCGACTCGCTGTTCGTCGTGATGCACCTGGTCGAGCCCTCGACTGAAGCCGAAGGCGAGCACAGCGTGAACGTGGGCGAGGTCAACGTGTTCGTCGGCCGCAACTACGTGCTGTCGGTGCGCAACCGCAGCCAGCAGGGCTTCCTGGGCGTGCGCGAGCGCTGCGAGCGCGAGCCCGACCTGCTGCGCAACGGCGCGGGTTTCGTGCTCTATGCGCTGATGGACGCGGTGGTCGACCGCTACTTTCCGGTGATCGACGCGCTCGAAGTGGAACTCGAATCCATCGAGCAGCAGATATTTGCGCAAGGCGGTGCGGCGCGCGACAAGATCAAGCAGCTGTACGACCTGAAGCGCCGCAGCCTCATCCTCAAGCGCGCGGTGGCGCCGCTGGTGGAGGCGGCGGGCAAGCTGCACGGCGGGCGCGTGCCGCAGATCTGCGTGGGCACGCAGGAATATTTCCGCGACGTGGGCGACCACCTGGTGCGCATCAATGGCTCGATCGACGCGGTGCGCGACACCATCGCCACGGCGGTGCAGGTGAACCTCTCGATGGTCACCATCGAGGAGAGTGAAGTGACCAAGCGGCTCGCCGCCTGGGCCAGCATCTTCGCGGTGTGCACCGCCTTCGCGGGCATCTGGGGCATGAACTTCGAGCACATGCCCGAGCTGAAATTCCGCTATGGCTATGCGATGGCGCTGGGGCTGATCGTCAGCACCTGCGGGTACCTGTACTACCGGTTCAGGCGTGTCGGCTGGCTTTGACGCGAGGCTTGCCAAGCTGAAGCGACTTGTCATCGGCTGACGTTGCGTTGAAGCATCCTGGATGCCAGATCGCTTCCTGGCTCCGAGGTGCCGAGATAGGATCAGCCGATGTTCAACAGGGGGGAAGACATGCGCAGAAAAAGAGCACTCGCGTACGTGCTGACGGCAGTTTTGTTGGCAGGCTGTGCCAATGCGAGGGGGCCGACTTTCCGACCCGCGGAGAACATCAAGCCGGAAGACGGCGTTGTCTACGTTTACCGTGAAGAGGCGTTCGCTTCGGGCGCTCGATCTGCATATTTCTATGTGGATGGCGTCAATGTCTTCAATCTGGATACCGGGGGCTATTCCTGGGCTGCGCTGCCGCCAGGCAGCCACAAGCTGCGCCTGGAGTGGGCGTGGGACATGCTGAAGAAGCCTGTCGAAATGGACATTTCGATCCGCGCCGGCGAAGCTAAGTATGTGGCGCTCAAGACGAACACATGCATGGTTCCAGGCAACGTCACGTGTCTCGATGTTGGGCTGCGCGAAACATCTGCGGCCATTGCTTCTCAGGAAATTCGAAGCATGGCCTTTCAAGAAAACTTCGGGTTGGAGCGTTTGAAGGCGCGCAAGCCCTGATCAAGGCTGGTGCGGGCCAGCCGTTCGCTCTTGACTGGGCACATCGAATCCAGGCACTGGAGGCGGAAATCGTCCGATGTGCTTGGTTCTACGACGAGCCCCAGGCGCCGTCGTTAGACGCCTGCGCCGCGTTTCACTCGTCGTGCGTGTCGTGCGTCGCCACTGCACCGCGACGCCAGTAACCCGACGCCCGAACCCACTTCGGGTTCGCACCGCGCTCGCCCACGAGGTGCGCGCGCAGCGCTTTCGCGATCGCCGATTCACAACCCACCCAGGCGTGGAAGTCGCCGTCCGGCAGCGCCATGGTTTTCAGCGTATCGACCAGCTCGGGGCTCAGTCCCGGTGCGGCGCCTTCGCGGTGCACCCAGCGCAGCGTGAGCTCGGCCTGCGTCTCCAAAGGAATCTCGTCGGCCGCGCTGTCGACTTCCGCCAGCACCACCACGCGCGCACCGGCCGGCAGTTCGGCCAGGCGGCGCGAGATGGCGGGCAGGGCGGTGTCGTCGCCGATCAGCAGGTGCCAGTCGAATTCGGTCGGCACGATGAACGAGCCGCGCGGGCCGCCCACGCCGACGATGTCGCCGGGCTTGGCCTGCTCGGCCCATTGCGTGGCGGGGCCGGCGTCGTGCAGCGCGAAGTCGATCTCCAGCGTGTTGGCTTGTGCGTCGTGGCGGCGCGGCGTGTAGTCGCGCATCGCCGGGCGGCCGCCCTCGGGCCACACGGGGCCGTCGGGGCCGGCGGTCGGCAGCGTGAGCTGGCCGGTGGCGGCATCGGGAAAGAACAGCTTCGCGTGGTCGTCGAAGCCGGGGCTCGTGAAGCCTTCGAGCGCGTCGCCGGTCAGCGTGATGCGGATCAGGTGCGGCGTCACGCGCTGCACGGTCTTCACCGTGAGTTGGCGAAAGCGCAGTTCGTGGCGCACGCGGCGCGGCGTGCGGTCGGGCGTGTTGGAAGAGGACGCAGTGGTTGTGAAGTCGGTCATGTCAGGTTGGTTCAGATGCGTTCGAGCTGTTGTGCGGCGCTGTCGAGCACCGCGGCGAATTCGTGGGCTTGTTGTTCGGTGAGGGGGGCGCCGCCGAGGCGCAGGCGCATCGCGAGCTTGAGGTTCTCGATGGCGCGGGTGACCTGCGGGGGCCGTCCGGCGCGCGGGCCGGCGCCGTCCACGCCGCCCGCCATGCGGGCCATCATGGCGTCGGCCGTCTCGCGGTTGGCGGCCAAAAACTCTTGCCCGCTCGGCGTGATGCTGTAGCGCTTGCGACCGCCGACGTCGGCGGTTTCCACGCTCAGGTAGCCCAGCTCTTCCAGCAGCGTGAGCGTGGGGTAGACCACGCCGGGGCTCGGCGCGTAGGTGCCGCCCAGGCGGTCTTCGATGGCCTTGATGAGCTCGTAGCCGTGCGAGGGCTTGTCGGCAATGAGTTGCAGCAGCACGAAGCGCAGCCCGCCGTGGCCGAACACCCGGCCCGCGCCGCCGCCGCGCCCGCCGCGCATTCCGCGGCCGCCGCCGGCCAGGCCGTCTTCGTGTTCGCCGCGCGGGGCGTGGCGGTGGTGATGGTGGTGCGGAGCGTGGTGAAGGTGGCGCATGGGGATGGCTTTCTTGAGTGGGTCGAGACTATTCTAGATATATCGAAATAGAAAGCGAAAGCCCACCCATCGGGCGACCCTGCCGGCCGCATGGGTTCTGGCGGCGGCGCCCCTTCGGGCGAGGGCGGGCTACAGCGGGCGCAAAGGCGCCGCGCGCGCAATCAGCCGGATCTGCTCGAAATCCAGCCGGTCCAGCGCCTGGCGAAGCGTCAGCACCATCGGCTGGCTGTGCGCCTCCGTGGCCAGCCGGTTCACCCACTCGTGCAGGTCGCTCCAGCGGCCGTCGCGGGCGAGCACTTCGAGTTCGTCCTTCTGCGCCGGCGACAGCGGCGTCAGCACCGGCAGCAGCCGGCCGCGCGCCCGGGGCCTGGCGCGCGGGCGCGGCGCGGCGATGGGTTCCGATGGCGGCGGTGCAGGCGCATCCGAAGGCGCCGGCTCGGTCGACAGCGAGAACACCACCCGCGTCCCCGCGCCCATGCCGCTGTGAATGGCGAGCCGCCCGCCCATCCGCTGCACGATGCGCTGCGCAATCACCAGCCCGAGCCCGCCGCCCGCCATGCTCGGCGCGTTGTCGGCCAGCAGGCGCGTCATGCGCTCGAGCGTGTCGGCGTCGATGCCCGTGCCGCTGTCGGTCACCTCGAAATGCAGCTGCCACGCGCCGTCGCTCGGCTGTGCCTGCAAGCGCAGCCCGATGGCGCCGTTGCGCGTGAACCTGGCCGCGTTCGACAGCAGGTTCAGAACCACCTGCTGCAGCCGCTTGCCGTCCAGGCGGACCAGGGCCGGCAGTTCGCCGTCGATCGTCAGTTCGAAGCTGTTGTGCTGGCGCTGCGCGAGCGCGTGCGCGTACTGCGCGACGTTGTCGACCAGCGTGCGCAGCTGCACCGGCTGCGCCTCGACGGCCAGCGGCGCCAGTTCGCCCTTGGCGTAGTCGACCAGGTCATCGATCAGCTCCAGCTGGTAGGCCGCGCTGCGCTCGATGGTGGCGAGCCGCGCGGGCGCCGGCGTGTCACTGCCGTCCTGCATCAGCTTCAGGTTGCCCAGGATGGTGGCCACCGGCGCGCGCAGGTCGTGGCTGATGTAGGCCAGCAGCTCCTTCTGCTCGCGCGTGCGCTGCTCGGCCTGGCCCAGCGCCTCGCTCAGGGCGCGGGTCTTGCGCACCACTTCTTCTTCGAGCCGCTGCTGCTCCTGGGCCTGCCACTGCAGCAGCGTCTGCTGCGCGGCGTTGCGCTGGCGCGTCTCCTGGAACGACCACGCCGTGATCGCGAACGCGCCCACCAGCATGCCCGGGAACGCCAGCGCATAGTGGTCGAAGTCGGACATCGAACGCTCCGCGAACATCAGCGCCGACATGCGCATCAGCGCGCCCACGCAGATCACCAGCATCACCATCAGCGACAGCCGCCCGCCCGGCCCGGCGCGCCGCTGGTAGATGAAGGTGCAGACCGTGAGCGCGAGCACGATCAGCGGCGCGTTCACGATGCCGATGGCCGCGAAGGTCGCGTAGGGGCCGAGCAAGGTGCCCAGCAGCACGACGATCTCGACGCCGGCCAGCGCGAACAGCAGCGGGCGCCCCGGCACGCGCACCGGGCTCTGGCGGCCGCGCTCGTGAAAGTACAGCAGCAGGCACAGCGCCGTCGCCGCCACCATCACGCTGTGGCCGCGGTAGCTCCAGACGGTGCTGTCGGGCCACAGCGCGATGCGCGCATAGCCCCGGTAGGTGGCCTCGTACAGCGCCAGCAGCGCAAAGCTCCCCGCCTGGAACGCGAGCATCGGCGCGCGCGAAATCCACCACAGCGCCGCCGAATACACCGCGAAGGCCAGCAGCCCGCCGATCAGCAGGCCGCTGAGCAGCGCATGGTTGCGTTCGATGTGATGCCACGCCTCGTCGGTGTGCAGCTCCAGCACCAGCTTGATCTGGCCCGTGCTCATCACGCGCACCAGCACCTGCACCGACTCGCCCGGCTGCAGGTCGATCTGCAGCTGCGGAATGCGGTCGTGGCGGTGCGTGCTGTCCATCGGGTCGGACACGCCGGCCTGCGCGTGGGTCCATGCGGGTTGGCCATTGCGCGTGCGCAGCAGATGAAAGTCGATATGCCGCAGCCACGTCACGTTGAGCCCGAACCGCGCCGTGCGCACCTCATGCGCATCGTTGACCAGCGACAGGCGCAGCCACACCGCCGAGGTCGAGAACCCGCGCATCAGCTGGTCGGGCGTGGCGGGTACGAACCCGTTCGCACCGCCGCTGGGCAAGGCGAGCACCTCGCGCGCCGACAGGCGGGCCGTGGGGTCTTCCAGCACTTCGACGGTCTGTTCGACGGAGACATTGCCCCGGTTCAGCGCGCTGAACCTGACGGCCTCCGCCGCGCTGGCCGCGAAGCCCCACAACCACAAGGCGAGGCCGAGCAGCAAGCCGCTTGCCCACCAGGGGCGTGTGCGCACCGGATGCATCGCGCGTCAGGTGCCGGAACGTTCGACACCGGCCTGGCGACAGGCCGAGGGCGTGCAGTCGAAGTACTCGCGAAACGCCGTCGCGAAATTCGCGGCGCTCGAGAACCCCACCGCCGCAGCGATCTCTTCGATGCGCATGGCCGATTCGAGCAGCAGGCGCTGCGCCTCGTGCAGCCGCGCCTCGCGCACGAACTCGAACACCGTGCGGTTCGTCAGCTCCTTGAACACGCGCGACAGGCGCTTTTCATGCGTGCCCACGCGCGCCGCCAGCTCGCGCAGCGGCAGCACGCGGCTCAGGTCGGCCAGTATCAACCGCTCCGCCGCCTGCATGAGCGCGCGGTCCATGCCCGAGCCCGGCGCGCCGCCGTCGTTCGCGGCGGGGCTGTCGGGCGGGGGCGCCGGCTGCGGGGCAGGGGCGGTGCGCGCCCTGCGGGATTCCGCCAGCGCCAGGTGAATCTCGACGCGGGCCATCACCTCGGCCGGGTCGAAGGGCTTCACGATGTAGTCGACCGCGCCGGCCCGCAGGCCCGTCAGGCGCTCTTCCAGGCTGGCCGACGAGGTCACGAAGATCACCGGGATGTCCGCCGTGGCCGGGTCGGCCTTCAGCAGGCGGCAGGCGGCAAACCCGTCGGTGCCGCCCAGGCGCACGTCCAGCAGCACCAGGTCCATCTGCAGCGTCGTCGCCCGCCGGTAACCCTCCATCGCGTCGAAGGCAAGCGTGATGCGGTAGCCGGTGCCCCGCAGCGTTTCCAGCAAAAGCTTGAGTTCGTCAACGTTGTCGTCGACAACCAGAAGATGAGCTCTCCGGGGCTCCGGAGGTGACCAATAGGACATGGAAAGAGGGGGCGCCGGCACCGCGTTGGAACGCCCTGTGGCCGAAACAATGTAACCAAGAAATTAATTTGGTAATCATTGTCACAAGAAATGCAAATTCATCCAATGACCGGTCTTCATTCCTGATCGATCCGCCCGCCATTGCCGCCCGAGGCCTTAAAAAAGGTGCCGTGGCGAGGGGGGCTGTCAGAGGGAAAACGGAGTGCTGGACAGGGCTCGATCGGTATTGCAGGAAATAGCCGAGCCGATTCCGTCCATCAAAAGAATTGGACGCTCCGGCAAAAGCCCGTAAGCCAAAAGACCGCCAGCGCTCGCTTTCCCAACTTGCGAATTGCTGATTTTCTTTCGCCAATCGTGTGAAGTATTCGACATTCACACACGTTTGTGAACAGTTGTACGCCACGGCAAACGCCACGGCCTCTCCGGCAAAAGTCCGGACACCCCCCCGAACCAAGAATCCCGCCCCATGCAAGCGCAAGCCTGCGTGACCCGCGCACCGGGTCGCGCCGGCGAGTCCTCGAGAGCCACCTGCGGCCTTCGAGATTTCCCAACGTGCGACCCGGGCTGTTCGCTGAAAGCGAGGGCTCGCCCGAGGTCCGGAGTCAAGGAGAAAGACCAATCATGGAAGCTGTTTACAAGTCTGGTGGCGCGTCATCCCGCAAAGCGACGGCGGAAGCCCCTCTGGTTCTGGATCGCCCGTCGATCGTCACGCTGAAGATCGCGCCCGAGAGCGTGCTCAAGTTCGAGCGCCGCGGCGACGACCTCGTGCTCGTGCTGCGCGACGGCCAGGAAGTCGCCGTGCGCGGCTTCTTCGCCGAGTACCCCGACGCCGGCCGCAACGACCTCGTGCTCGAAGACGGTGCCGGCGTGCAGTGGTGGGGCCAGTACACAGCGCCCTGGAAAGACTTCCACTTCACCGAGATCGAATGGAACGACGCCGGCGGCGCCTTGCTGCCCGATGGCGTGCCGGGCTGGCTGCTGGGCGCGCTCGGCGTGCTGGGCGTCGGTGCCGCCGCGAGCGGTGGTGGTGGCGGCGGCGGCGGTGGCCCGGCCTTCATTCCGCCGTTGCTGCCCGCGCAGAACCGCGGCCCCGAAGGCAAGGCCGATCCTGTCGTCACCGATCAAGACAAGCCTGTTAGCGGACAAGTGCAGGCGACCGACCCCGACCGTGACACGCTGAACTACACCGTCGCCAAGGGCCCCGAGCACGGCACCGTCACCGTCGATCCGTCCACCGGCCAGTTCGTCTACACGCCCAAGCCCGGCTACGAAGGCCCCGACAGCTTCGAAGTGACCGTCAGCGATGGCAAGGGCGGCACCACCACCGTCACGGTGCCCGTGACCGTCTCGCCCGTCAACGACGCACCCACCGCACCCGACTACACGGAGACCACGGCCGAAGACACGCCCGTGAGCGGCCGCGTGACCGGCACCGACATCGACAGCGGCGACACGCTGACCTACACGAAGGGCAGCGACCCGGCGCACGGCACGGTCACGGTCAATCCCGATGGCACGTATGTCTACACGCCGAATCCGAACTTCAATGGAACCGATACGTTCACTGTCACGGTGAGTGATGGCCATGGTGGGACGACGACGAGCACGGTGACGGTGACGGTCTCGCCCGTCAACGACGCGCCCGAGGCGCCCGACTACAACGAGACGACGAACGAAGACACGCCGATCAGCGGAAGCGTGGTCGGCACCGACGTCGATGGCGATGCGCTGACGTACGTGAAGGGCAGCGATCCGGCGAACGGCACGGTCACGGTCAATCCCGATGGCACGTATGTCTACACGCCGAACCCGAATTTCAACGGGACCGATACGTTCACCGTGACGGTGAGTGATGGGCATGGCGGTACGACGACGAGCACGGTGACGGTCACGGTCGATCCAGTGAATGACGCACCGACGGTGCCCAACTACAACCAGACCACGAACGAAGACACGCCCGTCAACGGCCAGGTCGTCGGCAGTGACGTGGATGGCGAAACGCTCACGTACGTGAAGGGCAGCGACCCTGCACATGGCACCGTCACGGTCAACGCCGATGGCACGTACACCTACACCCCCGGTGCCAACTTCCACGGCACCGACAGCTTCACCGTCACGGTGAGCGATGGCCACGGCGGCACTGTCACCAGCACCGTGAATGTGACCATCAACCCGGTCAACGACGCACCGACGGTGCCCGACTACACCAAGACCACGAACGAAGACACGCCCGTCAATGGCCAGGTCGTTGGCAGCGACATCGACGGAGACACGTTGACCTACACCAAGGGCAGCGACCCGGCACATGGCACTGTGACGGTCAACGCGGACGGCACGTACACCTACACCCCCGGTGCGAACTTCCACGGCACGGACAGCTTCACCGTGACGGTGAGCGACGGCCACGGCGGCACCACCACCAGCACCGTGAACGTGATCATCAATCCGGTCAACGACGCACCGACGGCGCCCAACTACAACCAGACCACGAACGAAGACACGCCCGTCAACGGCAAGGTGACGGGCGCTGATGTGGACGGCGATGCGCTGACCTACACGAAGGGCAGCAATCCCTCGAATGGCTCGGTGGTCGTCAACCCCGACGGCACCTACACGTACACGCCGAACCCGAACTTCAACGGCACCGATACGTTCACCGTCACGGTCAGTGACGGCCATGGCGGTACGACGACCAGCACCATCACGGTCACCGTCGATCCGGTCAACGATGCCCCCACGGCGCCCAACTACAACCAGACCACGAACGAGGACACGCCCGTCAACGGCAAGGTCATCGGCAGCGACGTCGACGGTGACGCGTTGACCTACACCAAGGGCAGCAATCCTTCGAACGGTGCTGTCACGGTCAATCCCGATGGCACGTACGTCTACACGCCGAACCCGAATTTCCACGGCACTGACACGTTCACCGTCACGGTGAGCGACGGCCATGGCGGCACGACGACGAGCACCATCACGGTCACCGTCGATCCGGTGAACGACGTTCCGACGGTGCCCGACTACACCAAGACGACGAACGAAGACACGCCCGTCAGCGGCCAGGTCGTTGGCAGCGACGTCGATGGCGACACGTTGACCTACACGAAGGGCAGCGACCCAGCGCACGGCACGGTGACGGTCAATGCCGATGGCACGTACACCTACACCCCGGGTGCGAACTTCAATGGCACCGACAGCTTCACCGTGACGGTGAGCGACGGCCACGGCGGTACGACCACCAGCACAGTGAACGTGACCATCAACCCGGTCAACGACGCACCGACAGTCCCCAACTACACCGAGACGACGAACGAAGACACGCCCGTCAGCGGAAAAGTGACCGGCAGCGACGTGGATGGCGACACGCTGACTTATGTGAAGGGTAGCGACCCCGCGAACGGCACGGTGACGGTCAACGCGGACGGCACCTATACCTACACCCCGAATGCCAACTTCAACGGCACCGACACGTTCACCGTCACGGTGAGCGACGGCCACGGCGGCACGACGACCAGCACCATCACGGTCACGATCGATCCGGTCAACGATGCACCGACAGTCCCCAACTACACCGAGACGACGAACGAAGACACGCCCGTCAGCGGCCAGGTCGTCGGCAGCGACGTCGACGGCGACACGCTGACCTACACCAAGGGCAGTGATCCGGCGCATGGCACGGTCACGGTCAACGCTGATGGCACGTACACCTACACCCCGGGTACGAACTTCAATGGCACCGACAGCTTCACGGTCACGGTCAGCGACGGCCACGGTGGGACGACCACCAGCACGGTGAACGTGACCATCAACCCGGTCAACGACGCACCGACGGCGCCCAACTACACCGAGACCACCAACGAAGACACGCCCGTCAATGGCCAGGTCGTTGGCAGCGACGTCGACGGCGACACGTTGACCTACACGAAGGGCAGCGATCCAGCGCACGGCACCGTCACGGTCAATCCCGACGGCACCTACACCTACGTCCCTGGCGCCAACTTCAACGGCACCGACACGTTCACCGTCACCGTGAGCGACGGCCACGGTGGCACGACGACCAGCACCATCACGGTCACCGTCGACCCGGTGAACGACGCCCCCACGGTGCCCAACTACGCCCAGACCACGGACGAAGATACCCCCGTCAGCGGCCAAGTGATCGGCAGCGACGTGGACGGCGACGCGCTGACGTATGCACTGGGCAACGGCCCTGCGCATGGCACCGTCACGGTCAACGCTGACGGCACCTACACCTACGTCCCCAGCGCGAACTTCAACGGCACCGACACGTTCACCGTCACCGTGAGCGACGGTCACGGTGGAACGACCACCAGCACCGTGACGGTCACGATCGACCCGGTGAACGACGCGCCGACGGTGCCCAACTACACCCAGACCACGGACGAAGACACGCCCGTCAGCGGAAACGTGGTCGGCAGTGACGTCGACGGCGACACGCTGACCTACGCGAAGGGCAGCGATCCCGCGAACGGCACGGTCACGGTCAACGCGGACGGCACCTATACCTACACCCCGAATGCCAACTTCAACGGCACCGACACGTTCACCGTCACAGTGAGCGACGGCCACGGCGGTACGACCACCAGCACCGTCACCGTGACGATCGACCCCGTCAACGATGCCCCGGTGTTCGTCGACGGCGGCGGCACGCCGGTCGACGCGGCCACCGGCTACGTCTTCGGCTACGACGAGAACCGCCCCGCAGGCACCGTGCTCGGCACGGTCCACGCCACCGACATCGACAGCGCGAACGTCACTTACAGCATCCTCTCGGGCAACGACAACGGCTACTTCGCCATCAACCCGGTCACGGGCGCGATCAGCCTCACGCCGGCGGGTGCTGCAGCCTTCGTCAACGACTACGAAGCGGGCGCCAATGCGCACTCGCTGGTGATCGGTGCGACCGATGGCACGGCCACGACCACCATCCCCGTCACGCTCAACGAGCAGAACATCAACGACGCACCGACGGTGCCCGACTACGCCAAGACCACGGACGAAGACACACCCGTCAGCGGCAGCGTGGTCGGCAGCGACGTCGACGGCGACACGCTGACCTACGCCAAAGGCAGCGACCCATCGCACGGCACGGTCACCGTCAACGCTGACGGCACCTACACCTACACGCCCAGCGCCGACTTCAACGGCACCGACAGCTTCACGGTGACGGTCAGCGACGGCCACGGCGGCACGACCACCAGCACCGTCACCGTGACCATCAACCCCGTCAACGACGCCCCGGTGTTCGTCGACGGCGGCGGCACGCCGGTCGACAGCGCCACCGGCTACGTCTTCGGCTACGACGAGAACCGCACTGCGGGCACCGTGCTCGGCACGGTCCAAGCCACCGACATCGACAGCGCAACCGTCACCTACAGCATCCTCTCGGGCAACGACAACGGCTACTTCGCCATCGATCCGCTCACGGGCGAGATCAGCCTCACCCCGGCAGGCGCTGCAGCCTTCGTCAACGACTACGAAGCTGGCGCCAACGCGCACGCGCTGGTGGTCGGTGCGAGCGACGGCACCGTCACGACGAACATCCCCGTCACGCTCAACGAGCAGAACGTCAACGAGGCCCCAGAGGCTCCCGACGACACCAAGACCACGGACGAAGACACGCCGGTCAGCGGTCAGATCATCGGCAGCGACGTCGACGGCGACACGCTCACCTACGTGAAGGGCAGCAACCCGTCGAACGGCACGGTGACGGTGAACCCCAACGGCACCTACACCTACGTTCCCAACGCCAACTTCAACGGCACCGACAGCTTCACCGTCACGGTGAGTGACGGCCATGGCGGCACGACCACCAGCACGGTGACCGTGACCGTCAACCCGGTGAACGACCCGCCGACGGCCACGGCGACCGACGCCGGCATCGTCTCCGAAGGCAGCCTGCCCGGCGGCATTGCGGCGGTGGGCGAGCCGCCGGTGCAATCGACCGGCAAGATCTCCATCGCGGACCCCGACAGCCTGGCGGGCGACCTGTCGGTGTCGCTCAGCGGCCCGGCCGGCGTCACCTCCGGCGGCCAGCCGGTGTCGTGGACCTGGGACGCGGGCACGCACACGCTCACGGGCAGCGTCACCGTCGACGGCGTCACCACCGAGGTGATGACCGTGGCGGTGGGCAATGTCAGCGCCACGGGCGCGGGGCAGTTCGAGGCGGGCTACACCGTCACGCTGAAGGCGCCGATCGACCACCCGACGGGCAACGGCGAGGGCGTGTCGAACCTGCACTTCGAGGCGCATGTGAGCGACGGCCAAGCCAGCGCGACGCCGGTGGGTTTCAACGTGCCCGTCAAGGACGATGCGCCGGTGCTCGTGAACGGCGAGCAGTCCGTCGACGTGGCGCCGATCAACACGAACCTGATGGTGATCCTGGACCTCTCCGGGAGCATGGAGGAGGAGACGCCGACGCGGCTTTCCCGTGCGAAGGCGGCCGTCCAGAACCTGATCGACGGCTACGACCTGTACGGCGAGGTGCGGGTGCAGCTCGTCACCTTCAGCACGACCGGGCAGGCACAACAGGCCTGGATGACGGCAGCCGACGCCAAGGCGCTGGTGCAGGACCTGCAGGCCAGTGGCAGCACCAACTACGACGCTGCCCTGGCTTCGGCGATGAGCGGTTTCTCGGCTGGCGGCAAGCTGCAGGGTGCCCAGAACGTGTCCTACTTCCTCACGGACGGCGAGCCGACGCGTGGGGACGGCAACCCCGACCAGCTCGGGAACAGCAGCAGCAGCAACGCGGCTGACAAGGGCATCCAGGCAGCGGAAGAAGCGATCTGGAAGACCTTCCTCACCAACAACAAGATCAACTCGTTCGCACTGGGCCTGGGTTCCAGCCTGGGCCCGACGGAGCAGGCCTACATCGACCCCATCGCCTACAACGGCAACACCGGCACGAACACCAACGGCAAGATCGTCACCGACACGAGCCAGCTGAACGACATGCTGCAAGGCACGATCAGCGTGCCGCCCACGGTCAGCAACCTGCTGACCGGCGGCCTCGGTGGCTCGTCGGGCTTCGGCGCCGACGGTGGCCATGTGTCCACGCTGACCATCGACGGCACCATCTACGCCTTCGACAGCAGCACGGGCCTGATGACGAAGACCGGCCCCGCCACCAGCAGCGACTACAGCTACAACCAGGCGACGCACCAGGTCACCATTGCCACCGACAAGGGCGGCAAGCTGGTGGTGGACTTCGACACGGGCGAGTTCAGCTACCAGGTGGCACCGCGCACCACCACCTCGCACAACTACGACGAGACCCTCAGCTACCAGGTGGTCGACCGCGACGGCGATGCGAGCAACGTGGCCACGCAGACGCTGCACGTCAACTACACGCCTGCAGCGGGGGCGGCAGCGCTCTTCACCTCGGCAGACTCGCTGGGCCTGGCCGGCATCGACGAAGTCACGGTGTCGATCGAGCAGCAACAGCAACCGCACGATGCGCCGCATTTCCCCTTCGGCGACGGTCCGGCATGGGGAGGGCTGCAGCTGTCCGACATGCTGCAGGGCTTCGGCGCCGCGGAGTCGCTGCATGCGCTGCTGCAGGCCGCGTTCCCGCCGGCCTTCGGGGGCGCGCAGGCGTCTCCCACGGTGCTGTCGCTGGCGTCCTCGGCCGATTCGCTCGCGGCCTACGCACCGCCCGTGGCGACTTCGCTCGACGACGAGCTCCACATGGGCCTCGCGCTTCACCACTGACCGACCGGTGTGCCGGCGCCGCTTGCGGCGTCGGCACCTGGTGGTCTGCACGTCTTCACGCATGCTTGCTTCCCGTCATCTTTCGTCTGCTGCCGCGGGCCTTTTCTTCCTGCTCGCCGGATCGGCGGCGCTTGCGCAAGCGAGCACCGTCGCCCCGCTGGGCATGGCCGAGGCCGTGCGCCTGGCCGCCACCTCGCACCCGACCGTGCGCAACGCCGTCGGCCAGGCGCTGCAGGCGGGCGAGGGCATTGCGGCCGCGCGCTCGGGCTACTACCCGCAGGTCAGCGCCGGCGTCAGCGCGCGCACGGGCAACCGCCAGCTGCAGGCCGACGGTCGCCGCCAGGTGCACCAGGCCTCGCTGTCGGTGACCCAGCTGCTGTACGACTTCGGCAAGGTGTCGAGCGCCGTGAGCGAGGCCGAAGCCTCGGCCACGGCCGCGCGCGCCAAGCTGCTCGTGGCGGTCGACGACGTGGTGCGCGACACCGCGCAGGCATGGATCGAAGTGCATCGCCAGCAGGCGCTCGGCGAAATCGCGCAGGCCCAGGTGAAGGGCGTGCAGTCGCTGGCGGGCCTCGTGGGCGAGCGCCAGGCCAAGGGCGCCACCAGCCAGTCCGACGTGGCACAGGCGCAGTCGCGCCTGGAAGCCGCGCGCGCCCAGCAACTCAACACCGCGTCGCAGGCCGAGCGCTGGCGCCTGAACCTCATGCACCTGACCCAGGGCCGCACGCCGGCCGACATCGCCGGCGAAGCGCCCGCGCCGCTCGCGAGCGCCTGCGCCGCGCTGCCGCAGACGGCCTTGCCCGCACCGACCGTGCAGATGGCGCAGGCCGAGCGCGACATGGCGCAGGCCGCGCTGCGCGGTGCCGATGCGCAGCTGCTGCCCACGCTGTCGCTCAACGCCGCCGTCAACCGGGGGCTCGAATCGGGCGCGCGGCCCGCCGGCCAGTCGGCCAACGAAAGCACGTTCACCGTCAACTTCACCGCGCCGCTGTACGAAGGCGGGCGCAGCCAGGCCCGCCAGCGCGCCGCCGCGCACGCCGTCGAGGCGGCCGAGGCCGCGCTGGGTTATGCAGAACTCAGCGTGCGCCAACGGCTCGAAGACGCGCGCGTGCAGTCGCAGGGCCACGCGCTGCGCCTGCCCGTGCTCGCCGCGCGCGTGCACAGCACGCAGCGCACGCGCGACCTGTACCGCGAGCAGTACCTGCAGCTGGGCACGCGCTCACTGCTCGACCTGCTCAATGCCGAGCAGGAATTCCACGGCGCGCGCTTCGAGCAAGCCGAGAGCGCGCACGAAGTGCAGCGTCTCGCGGTCGAGTGCCTGTACCAGTCGGGCCGCCTGCGCGAGGCCTTCGGGCTGGTCGATGCGGGCGAGCTCGTCGCCGGAGGCCAGCCATGACCGCCACCACCATGCCCGAACTGTCCGCCGCGCGCGGCCCCGAGCTGCTCGCCGGCTGGGTCGATGCCGTGCTGGCCGTGGCCGCCCACTACCACCTCGACACCTCGCGCGAACGCATCCGCGGTGCCGCCGCATGGAGCGACCACGAAGACATCGGCGAGCGCGTGCGCCAGATGGCCCGCCAGGCCGGGCTCACCGTGCGCCAGGTCGCGCCGCGCCTGGACACCCTGAGCCCCTGGCGCCTGCCCGTGGTGCTGCAGCTGCGCGACGGGCAGGTGGCCGTGGTCACCGCCATCTCGGCGCAGGGCCTGCGCGTGATGCTCGGTGGCGACCAGGGCGCGGAAACCGTCTGCACCGTGGATGAGCTGCAGCCCGCGCTCGAAGCCATGGCCGTGCTGCGGCCCGCGCAATCGGCACCCGACTCGCGCGTGGACGCCTACATCCGCCCCGTGGAGCCGCACTGGCTGCGCCAGATCGTGCTGGCCGACTGGCGGCCCTACGCCCACATCCTCGTCGCGTCGCTGGCCTACAACCTGATGGCGCTGGCCGGCACGCTGTTCTCGATGCAGGTGTACGACCGCGTCGTGCCCGCGCAGTCGCTGCCCACGCTGCATGTGCTGTTCGGCGGCGTGCTGCTGTCGATCGCGTTCAGCTGGGTCATGCGCGGCGCGCGCATGCGCATCACCGACGTGGTGGGCAAGCGCGCCGACCTGCGCATTTCGGACCGCGTGTTCGGCCACGCGCTGCGCGTGCGCGGCTCGGCGCGCCCGCGTGCCACCGGCACCTTCATCTCGCAGCTGCGCGAGCTGGAGCCCGTGCGCGAAATGCTCACGTCGACCACCGTGGCGGCCGTGGCCGACCTGCCGTTCTTCTTCGTGTTCTGCGTGCTCTTCTGGTTCATTGCCGGCTGGCTCGTGCTCGTGCCGCTGGCCGCGTGCGTGCTGCTGATCGTGCCCAGCCTGCTGGCGCAACCGCGCCTGCGCGCGCTGGCCCAGACGGGCATGCGCGAGTCGTCGCTGCGCAACGCCATGCTGGTCGAGGCCGTGCAGGGCATCGACGACATCAAGGGGCTGCAGGCCGAGCCGCGCTTCCAGAACCAGTGGAACCACTACAACGCCGTCAACGCCGACTCGGGCCTGCAACTGCGCGCGCTGCTCAACACCCTGAGCAACTGGACGCAGACCGTGCAGGGTGCCGCCTTCGCCTTCGTCGTGTTCTTCGGTGCGCCGCTCGTGATGGACGGCCACATGAGCACCGGTGTGCTCGTGGCCGCGTCGATCCTGTCGACCCGCATGCTCGCGCCGCTGGCCGGCGTGACGCAGGTGCTCAACCGCTGGCAGCAGGCGAAGGTGGCCGGCGAAGCGCTCGACCAGCTCATGAAGCTCCCGGTCGACCACCCGCCCCACGAGACCCGCGTGCACCGGCCCGCCGTGCAGGGCGACTACACGCTGCGCGACGCCGTCTTCAGCCACGACGGCCAGACCACCGCGCTGCACGTGAAGGCGCTGCACATCGGCGCCGGCGAACGCATTGCCGTGCTCGGGCGCAACGGCGCGGGCAAGTCGACGCTGCTGCAGGCGCTGTCGGGCCTTATCGAACCGCGCGCGGGCAGCGTGCTGCTCGACGGCGTGTCGATGGCTCACATCGACCCCGCCGACGTGCGCCGCGACGTCGGCCTGCTCGCGCAGGACGCGCGCCTGTTCCACGGCACCCTGCGCGAGAACCTGCAGATGGGCACCCCCCACGCCACCGACGCCGAACTGGTGGCGGCCCTGCAAGCCACCGGCGCCTGGGCCTTCGTGCGCCGCCTGCCCACCGGGCTGGACCATCCGCTGCTCGAAGGCGGGCGCGGCCTCTCGGGCGGACAGCGCCAGAGCCTGCTGCTCGCGCGGCTCCTGCTGCGCCGCCCCGGTGTGCTGCTGCTCGACGAGCCCACCGCCTCGCTCGACGAAGTGGCCGAGCGCGAAGTGATCGAACAACTGCGCGCGCTGCCCGCCGGCCGCACGCTGGTGCTGGCCACGCACCGCCCGGCCGTGCTCGAGGCGGTCGACCGCATCCTCGTGGTGGACGGCGGCGCCGTCGTGCTCGACGGGCCGAGCGACCAGGTGATGGCGCGGCTGCGCCAGGGCGCGGCCGCCTCGCGCGAGGCGATGGCCTCCGCAGGCCGCAGCAAGGAGGGGCAGGCATGAACGCCGTGACATTGACCAAGGCGCAGGTGCAAGCACAGGCACAGACACAAGCGCAGGCACCGGCCGTATCCACCGCCACCGTGTGGGGCCCCGGCGGCGCCGACGACTTCGACGAGGCCCGCGCCAGCGGCTCCGCGCGCGTCGTGTGGTTCATCGCGCTCTTTCTGCTCGCCTTCTTCGTGTGGGCCTGGTGCTTCGAGATCGACGAGGTGTCCAGCGGCATGGGCAAGGTGATTCCCAGCTCGCGCGAGCAGCGCATCCAGTCGCTCGAAGGCGGCATCCTGGCCGAGCTGCGCGTGCAAGAAGGCCAGATCGTCGAGAAGGGCCAGGTGCTCGCACAGCTCGACCCCACGCGCGGCGAATCGAACGTGGAAGAAACCGCCGCGCGCTACCGCGCCGCGCTGGCCAGCAGCGTGCGCCTGCGCGCCGAGGTGCAAGGGCAGGGCAGCCTGCAGTTCCCCGCCGAGCTGAAGGCCTACGCGCAACTGGTCGATTCCGAAAGCGCGCTCTTCCGCTCGCGCCAGGGCAGCCTGCGCGACACCGTGTCCGGCCTGGGCCAGGCGCTCGCGCTCGTGCGCAAGGAGCTCGACATCACCCGCTCGCTGCAGGTGAGCGGCGCGGCCAGCAACGTCGAGCTCATCCGCCTGCAACGCCAGGCCGCCGACCTGGAGCTGAAGATTGCCGAGGCGCGCGCCAACTACATGGTGCGCAGCCGTGAAGAGCTGGCCAAGGCCGATGCCGAGGTCAAGTCTTTGTCGTCCGTGGTGCGCGGGCGCGCCGACTCGCTCGAGCGGCTCACCTTGAACTCGCCCGTGCGCGGCATCGTCAAGAGCTTGCAGGTGACCACCATCGGCGGCGTCGTGCCGCCCAACGGCTCGCTGCTGACCCTCGTGCCGCTCGACGACCAACTGCTGGTCGAGGCGCGCATCTCGCCGCGCGACATCGCCTTCATGCGGCCCGGGCAGGAGGCGCAGATCAAGATCACCGCCTACGACTACGCCGTGTACGGCGGCCTCAAGGGCCGCGTGGTGACCATCGCGCCCGACACCCAGCGCGACGAGGTCAAGCCCGAGATCGTGTACTACCCCGTGCTCGTGCGCACCGACTCCGACGCACTCACCGACAAGGCCGGCCGCCGCATGCCCATCGTGCCCGGCATGGTGACCACCGCCGACATCCGCACCGGCCGCAAGACCGTGTGGGACTACCTGACCAAGCCGCTGAACAAGGCGCGCGAAGCCATGCGCGAGCGCTGACCCGCGCGCGCCCATCTCTCCCCGCAAACCCATCCGACACCCATCCGACCCAAGAGGACGCTAGCCATGAAAACCACCCCGCACGCATCCCCCGCCGCTGCCGCCTTCGTGCTCGCCGCCGCGCTGCTCGGCGCCGCCGCTCCTGCGGTGGCCCGCGACAACCCCGTGGACCCCGTGAGCAACCCCGACAAGCTCGACTACCGCGACGTCGAGGCGCGCCGCCCCGACTTCAAGGAGCCCTTTCTGCGCGACGGTGTCGTGTCGCGGCCCGAGCGCTTTCGCGAGATCAAGCCCGGCCTCAACCAGGCCCAGGTGCTCGCCGTGCTCGGGCAGGCCCTGAAGCAACAGCGCGGCGCGCTCGGCACCGAGTGGGACTACCACTTCAAGTTCCAGATGCCCCAGTCGGCCAACTACCTCGTGTGCCAGTACAAGGTCGTGTTCGACGACAGCCAGGCCGTGCGCAGCGCCGTGTGGCGCCGCCGCCAATGCCTGGACCTGCTGCCGCGCTGAGCCGCAACGCCGGCCCGCAGCCCATGCCTCGCGATTCCAAGCGCGCGCCCCGTCCCTACGAGGCCTTCGTGTACGGCAACTCCGCCGACGAGCCCACGCGGCTGGCCGAGCGTTGCCTGGAGGTGATCGAGGGCACGCTCAAAAGCGTCGACCGCGTCGTGGCCTGCCTGCGTGCGGCCGAGCTGGAACACGGCATCGGCATCGCGGCCATGACGCGCGCACAGATCGCCGACGCCGCCGAATGGCACCGCGCCAAGCTGCAGGGCCTGCTGGCCGTGAAGCTGCAGCTCACCAATCGCGGTGGCGACATTCATCTGGTGGACGACCTGCACCTGGTCGTGCGGCTCAAGTCGCGCCTCACCGCACCCGGCGGCTTTCTGCCGGAGCTGTACCACCTCATGCCCCATGGCTGACTTGGACGACGCGGCCTTCGCGGTGGATGCGGTCCGCGGCGTGGGGCTTTGTCTTCTTCCGGCGTTGAACGACGACGCCCGCGCGGCCGCCCCGGGAGTCGCGCCGTGATCCGCCGCACCAAGCGCTTTCGCAAGAACCTCTACCGGTTGAGCGACGTGGCGCTGTGGCTGCTCCTTGCGCTCTTCCTCGCGCTGGCGGCCGACGCGCTGCCGGCGCGAGGCGTCAGCCAGGACCACCACGACAGCGAAGCCGAGCGCGCCACGCACGCGCACTAGCTGGCGGCCGGCCCCGAGCCGAATCTTGCTTCGCCTCGTCTCGCCTCTGGTGAAGCAGAAAAACCGGGGCGCCTCAGATATCTCGTCGATTCGAGAAATCGTCGACGAATTCTTTTCTCTTGCGCGGCTTCGCTTCTCTACAGTGAATGCCCCCGCGACAAGACGGCCCGCTGTAGTGGCCGACGAACCCCGTGAAAGGAACGCCTTCTTCCCAGACATTCATTTATTGATTGATCGATCGATTGATTCGTGCGAGCGAATGAACCGCCTTGCCTCACGGCGGGTGTCGATGCCTCTTTGTGAAGCAGCGACACGAATGTGAGGCACAAAAGGCGACGGCCAGGGTGCGTGAACACCCTGGCCGTCTAACCACATGACGTGCACTAACTTTGGAAAGCGAGCACACCAAATGGCTGATCGAATTATGGCCGGGCGTTCCACGCCCCAATCTCCCCGCCGCACACGCGGCGCGACACCTTCGTCCACCCCCACAGGCGAAGACGCCCGAGACCTCCTCGAAATCAAACTGGCCCAGCTGAACTCCCTGCTGTGGTGCTGCTACGGCGACGGCAACGGCTGGTTCGAGGAAGCAGGGGAGAAACACCGGGATCACATGCTGTGGATTGCGGCGGATCTGGCTAGGGAGGCGGAGAGGTTGTTGGGGGAGAGTGGGAGGGGGTAGGGATTGGTGGTCAGCCGCCGTGTCTTTGTGACCGCCGGCGGTTCACGTACCTGTGTCTGCCACCGTGGTAACGGGCAGGCGTCGCCGACTGTTCGATCGAGACCTGGACCGCTTTGCACCGTCTTCGCTTGAGCTAAGGGCGTTGAGGTCGGTCAGAAGCCGAAAACACGCGTTGGAGCGGGGTCCTTCTCCGAGCTAGTTGAACACCCGGTTCTGCTTGGCAGAGCTTAATCTTCCGAGCTGTGATTCAGCGGCTTGTGAAATTTTGATGGGAAGGAATACTCCTTCGTATAGAAAGGCTTCCCTGAAACTTCTGGGAAGTCGGGACGCCAAACCCAACCGTTCAGCCTTGTCTTGATCGCGCCGAGCTTCGCGGGAGTTGCTAACTCGGAGAGCACGTCGCGAAGGAAGACGCGGTATCGCTTTGTGAAGAAGTACTGCTTATAGAGTCCCGCCGGAATTGGAAGTTTTAGTCCCGTGCCGTCGCCTTCGACTTGGATGCCAAGCAAGGTAGTTGGCAGCTTTGCTCTCAAGAGGCGACGATCGATCCCGTGTTCAACGAGCAAATTTTCGGCAATGCTCTCTATGTCGGAGATGAGCGTGTTGTGATGCCGATAGTCGCCGTTGTCGCAGTCTTTCCTGATGGTTGAAAGTAATTCCCGAAGTTCTTTGACTTTGTGTTCATTCCGAAGCTGCTTTAGTGCATCGATAAAATCGTCGCGTCCTTGGCATTCGTTAACGACAAGTGGCAATAGGGGAGGTAAACCAATGGTGGTCGCGCCGGGTAACGCACCAAGCGCGGCAAGGCTTGACTTCAATTTTCCCTTGAAGCGCCGCACGCCAATCGAAAAGGCGTTTTCAAATTCGACGGCATTTGATGCACCAATGTTGACGCGAGATAGAAAATCGTTAGCGAAAAACTCACGCAGAGGATGCGGAGAGTAGATTAGGTCGTGCTTTGCAGCAAAGACTTGGTGCCAGATGTATTGGTGCCCGAGCCAGCCCATCACAGAAAGCATTCGCTGAACATGAGGTGAAAGCTTGCCCCAATCAACTTCTTTGCCGTCCCTTGCGACTATTCGAAGCTGCTTTCCAAGATCGTCGTCCTTAGGACTGGAAAGAAGTGCCTCAATTAAGGGACTCTCTTTGCCAATACCCTGCGCACGAAAAACTAGAAAAAACTCGGAGCTAGAGTGTTCCCAAATGAAATTGCTATACGCCTGAACCTGCCCAAAGTACTGTTGAAAAAGAGATCGTTCCTTTCCTTCTGCATATGCCTCGGTCCAAGGCCCGGCCAAGCTACCCGCAACGACGTTGAGGGATTCATCAACGGCATCAGGAACCGAAAGAAATTCAACGTCAAGACTTTGAAATAGTTTTTTGCGCGCAGGAGTAAGTTCTTGCTTGTAGTTGTCTGGAATGACAACCTTGTCTGATAGAAGAACAGCTTCTACCAATCTTCCAAGGGCTGCATGTTCGACATCGAGAATTCCTAGGTCGCGAGTTTGTGCTTTTCCAAGCGCCCTTTGAACACTGGAGACGGTGGCATTGTCTATAAGGGTTTTGATCATTGAGGTGACTATGTGCCTCGGCTTAGCTCTCTTGATGAATGACTGTTCAGGAGCATTCAATTGATGTCTTTCCCGGCCCAGATCGCGACGGGCATTGGGTCGCGTTCCAGAGCGTGAGATGCTGCTTCAATTGGCATGAAGGTCGCCAAGCTCGCTGCAGTAGCTATTTTTCTTCTCGGTGACCGTTTTCGCGCAAAAAGCCCAAGCAGTGGTTCCTTTGAAAAATCAATGCCAAGGGTTGACTGATTTGGCGTCAAACGTGCACACTTTTGCGTGAAATTTCTTCTCGATGCTTTGAATGTATTTGAGGTCGGACTCGGAAAAAACGCCGATGTAAATACTCCAAAGTCTCGGAGGGGATCTTTTCCCTGCGTGGTGCGCTTTATTTAAGGCATCAATTATGTGCTCGTCGTATTGTCCAAATCCAAATCCGTAGGAAACTATGGACCCATCGACTTCACAGAGTTTGTCGTAGCAATTTGATAAATATCGATTGTGTCGAATTAGTTCGAGTTTTTCTTTTCCGTTTCCAGCGGTCACGAAGATTGGGTATTCTCCTCTGTCCAACCTTGCTTGGACATTCTCCAAAATGTATCCTTCGCTCGTATATTGTTCTTTGATTGTTTCTATTCCGTCGTCAAATAAAGGAAGGGCGCCGTGAACGTAGTGAATGTTTTGCTTGGATTTGTTTGGCCCCCATATCAAATCTGACCACTCGGGTTCAATTTTGCCTTGAACTGCTTCGTTTGGATTCAGTTGCTCACGACCAAAACCGTCCACTGCATTGTGGAATTTTTGCCGCATCAAAACCCAATATAAAAGCAAGTCGTAATTCGTGCTGAATATGTGCCCATCGGTATCCGTGAACTGATGAAGAAATTCTGCGCACCTTGCCATGTCTGCGTCAGGGATTTTGAAAACATGCTCTGGATGAAGAGATTGGATGGCATCCAAAAGGCTTTTCTTGAGCTGCTCGTGGGCTGCTTGAACCTTGTTCTGTACTTCTATGTCGACATCTAGGGCGGAGAGCAGCTCTGAGAATGTCTTTAGCTGGTCCATGATGAGTTCAAAATTCTTTGTCTTTAAGACGTCGAATAATTTTGTTAATGTCGGCTCATTAAGCTTCTGAACAAAATCGGCGAGTGCGTTGTAAGAGAATATCTTTGAATCATAGGAGATGCTGAAACCATTTCCAAGAAGTAGGTTGATCTTTCGTTTCGACTTCTTGAGATGGGAAATAACATCTTCAAATTTTTCAAAATGTTCCATATGCTGATCTCGCTCCTTGTTAATTGAGGTGGCCGCTTGCGGGTGTTTCGTCTAGGAGTACTGCAAGAGCGACAACACTTCTTAAAAGTAGTAGGAACACATCGTTACACGCATGTCAACCGTTGTCTATCAAGAAAGACCTTGTCCAAGAGTAAATCCCTGACAAGGTATTTTTAGAAGCTGATGAAGGTGGGGAAAGAGGCTAGAAAGCGCGTGGAACGGCAGGCGTGTGCTGCAGGTGTTTGCGCTGCGTATAGGCGCCGAGGTCTTCTGTTAACTCGATGTGCGCCACAGCGAGTTCTACAAGACGCAAGACGCGCGGACTGATCAGGCGCTGGGATTCGGCAGCATGGCGGCTGCGCAGCGCGACGCTGACGCTTCTCCGATGGCTTTAGCCAGTACCGCTTTGTCGGACGTGGCCAATGCCTCTTCCAGCCGTCCGGGAGGTGCTCGAACTGCAGTTTGCAGACGGCGCTGCAAACGCGGAAGGCGGTGGTCGCACAGCAGCCACGACCAAACGCGTCGCCGCGCTGAGCACTTCGTTTTGTTCGGCTTGTCGTAGTCGGACTACGTCAAGTCGAACAAATCAAAGCTCGTCGCCACTGAGAACGTTAGCGCTGCGGCATATCCTTAACCGAATACCCAAGGCTCACAGTCGCATCCTCCGGAATCCCCGGCATCGTCGCATTCCAAGCCTGCCACTGCGCCCGCATCGCCTCCAGCCGCTGCGGCTCCTTCTTCCCCAGGTTCGCGCGTTCGCGCTCATCGGCCGGAATGTTGAACAGGTACTCGTTGCCGTCGACCTTCAGGTACTTCCAGTCGCCGTCGCGCATGGCTTCCTGGCTGCGGTGGTTCATGCGCCAGTGCAGGGGGCGGCGGAAGGTGTGGGTGGCGTCTTTCAGCACGGGCATGAGCGACACGCCATCGAGCGGGTACGCCGCGTCGGCCTTCACGCCGGCGGCGTCGAGCATGGTGGCCGACCAGTCCATGGTCATGCACAGCTGCGTGCTTTCGCCGCCCTTGGCGATCACCTTCGGCCAGTGCGCAATCCATGGCACGCGGATGCCGCCTTCGGTCAAATCCATCTTGCCGCCGACGAGCGGCCAGTTGTCCGAGAAGCGTTCGCCGCCGTTGTCGCTGGTGAACACGACGAGGGTGTTGTCGGCCATGCCGTGCTTTTCGAGCGCGGCCATGATCCAGCCGATGCCCTCGTCCATGTGATGGATCATGCGGCGGTACACGTGGATGTTGCCGCCCGACAGGTCGAACAGGTTGTCCTTCACGAGCGGCGCCTTGTCGGCGTCGTCGCGGGTTTCCCACGGCCAGTGGGGCGCGGTGTAGTGCAGGCTCAGGAAGAAGGGCGCCTCTTGCGCGGCCATGCGCTCGACGTAGTCGACGGCGCGCTTGGAGAGCACGTCGGTCAGGTAGCCCTCGTCGTCCTTGTGCTCTTCTTCGCCGTACCAGAGGTCGTGGCGGCCGGCCGAGTCGCAGTGGGTGAAGTAGTCGACACCGCCCGACATGGGGCCGAAGAATTCTTCATACCCCGAGCGCAGCGGGCCGAAGCTGGGCGGGTAGCCCAGGTGCCACTTGCCGATGAGCGCGGTCTTGTAGCCGCTATCTTTCAGCAGCGACGGCAGGGTGGGGTGCTCGGTGGGCAGGCCCAGCGTGGTGCTGCCGCGGCTTCGGCTGTTGATGGGCTCTTCGGCCGCGCCGCGCAGGCGGTACTGATACCGCGCGGTGATCATCGCGAAGCGCGTGGGCGAGCACACGGGCGAGTTCGAGTAGCCCTGCGTGAGCTTCAAGCCGTTGGCGGCCAGGCCGTCGAGCACGGGCGACACGCGGCCAAAAGGCGCCTCGCGGCCGCCGTAGCAGCCGAGGTCGGCATAGCCGAGGTCGTCGGCCACGATGAAGATGATGTTGGGGCGGGTGCTGCGTGTCGTCATAGGTCGGAAGGTTTTTCGATCAGGGCTGGTAGCCGGACTTTTGGACCACGGGCGCCCATTGCGCCTTGTAGGCCTTGAGCATCGCGGCGGTCTGCGCCTGGGTGCTCACCACCGGCGTCATGCCGGCGTCCTTGAACTTGCGTTGGGTGTCGGGGTCTTGCATCACGGCGTGGATGGTGGTGGCCAGGCGTTCGACCTTCTCCTTGGGCATGCTGGCCGGCGCGAAGAAGGTGTTCCAGCCGGTGGCGGCGAGGTCGAGGCCGGCTTCCTTGAAGGTCGGAATGGTGGGTGCGAAGGGCGAGCGCTTTTCGCCCGACAGCGCCAGGATGCGCAGCTTGCCGGCGGTGTGCTGGGGCAGCACGACGTCTTCGGTGTCGACGGCAATGGGCACCTGGCCGCCGATCAAGTCATTCAGCAGCGGGGCGGAGCCGCGGTAGCCGATCACCTGGGTCTGTACCTTGGCCTTCTCGCCCACCATGAGGCCGAAGAAGTGCGGCAGGCTGCCGGTGGCGGGCACGCCCACGTTGGCCTGCTGCGGGTTGGCGCGCATCCATGCGAGCAAATGGTTCAGCTCGCGCACGGGCAGGGTGGGCGACACGGCCAGCGCGAAGTCGTAGGCGTTGACGTGCGACACGGGCACGAAGTCGCGCTCGGCGTCGTAGCCGTTGTCCTTGAAGACGAGCGGCGCCACCACCATCACGGCGGGGTTGGCCAGCATCAGCACGTTCTGGTTGGCGGGCGTGGCCTTGGCCTGCTGCGCGGCCAGGCGGCCGCCCGCGCCGGGCTTGTTGTCGACGATGACCGGCACGCCGAGCTGGGCCGCGAGCTTGTCGCCCACGATGCGCGCCACGCGGTCGGTGGCGCCGCCGGGCGCGTAGCCGACGACGATGCGCAGCGGGCTGTCGAGTGCGGCTTGGGCGGCCTGTGCGCGCGCGAGCGTGGGGGCGGCGATGGCCGCCACGAGGCCGGCCATGGCCAGCACGGCGGCGAGGCGACGACGGGCCGGGTTGAAGGAAGAAGCGAAAGCGGGGAGGGCGCGCGGGATCATGAAGGGTGTGTCCTTGGTGTCGATCGGTCGGTCAGTCATTGGCCTGGAAGTTCACGGCCTTCATGATGCCGGCCCAGCGGGCAATGTCTTCGCGCATGGTCTTCACGAGCACCTCGGGGCCGTCGGCCACGGGGTACATGCCGTTCTGCAGCAGCAGCTGGCGCACCTCGCGCGAGTTCACGGCGCGGATGATTTCGGTGCGCAGTTTCTCGGCGGTGGCGGGCGGCGTCTTCAGCGGCGCGTAGTAGGCGAACCACGCGGTGGCCACCACGTCCTTGTAGCCGCTCTCGACGAAGCTGGGCAGCTGCGGCATGAGCGGCGAGCGCTTGTCGCCGCTGGTGGCCAGCACTTTCACGCGGCCGGTGGGCAGCATCTGCTGCGCGCCGCCGATGGTGTCGAAGTACACGGGCACGGTGCCGCCCATCACGTCCTGGCGCGCGGGCGTGGAGCCGCGGTAGGGCACGTGCACCATCTTCAGGCCGGCCGCACGGTTGAGCATTTCGCCCAGAAAGTGCGAGGGCGTGCCGGCGCCGTACGAGCCGAAGCTCACCTTGTCGCCCTGTGCCTTGGCCCAGGTGATGAACTCGGCCAGGGTGTTGGCGGGCACGTCCTTGTGCACGGTGAGCGCCAGCTCGAAGCGCGCGGCGTTCACGAGCGGCACGAAGTCCTTGATGGGGTCGTACGACAGGTTGCGGTAGGCGCTGGGGAACATGGTCATCATGCTCGCGGTGCCCAGCAGCAGGGTGTGGCCGTCGGGCGGCGCGGTCTTCACGGCGTCCACGGCAATGCGGCCGGCCGCGCCCGAGCGGTTGTCGATGATGAGCGGGCCGAGCGAATCGCGCACCTGGTGGGCAATGGCGCGGGTCAGCACGTCCTGCGTGCCGCCGGCGGGCACGCCGATGAGCACCTTGATCGGCTGGCCGGGGGTGAAGGCGGCGGGTTGCTGCTGCTGCGCGAACGCAAGCGGTGCGAAGGATGCAAGGGGGGCAAGGGCCAGCCCGCCAAGGGTGGTCAGGGTGCGGCGGCGGGTCGGGTCGGGAAGCTGGGGCATCGTCAATCTCTCCGGGGTCTCGTTCGGCGTTCGGCAGGGTCTGTGCGTGGCCGGGGCGGGTGGCCGCGGCTGCGGACGATTCTGGAGACGCTACATTCGATTGATCAAATCAACCATCGCCCGGATTTACCCGGCCTTTCGAGACGCCACCTCATGACTGCCGAAGACGCCGCCACCCCGCCGCGCCGCCCGCTGGACGACCTGCTGCTGTACCGGCTGTCGCGCCTGCTCGCGGTGGCGGGCAGCATGGTGATCCGGCTGTGCGAGGGCCGCTTCGGCATCACGCGGCGCGAGTGGCGCTTGATCGCGGTGCTGGCCAGCCGGGGCGAGTTGGGCTCGTCGCAGCTGGCCGAGCATGCGCAACTGGACCGGGCGCGCACCTCGAAGGCGGTGGGCTCGCTGGTGGCCAAGCGGCTGGTGTCGCGCACGGCGCTGGCGGGCGACCGGCGGCAGGTGCGGCTGGGCCTCACGGCGACGGGGCAGGCGCTGTACGACGAGCTGTTTCCGCTGGTGACGCGCATCAACGCCGAGCTGATGGGCACGCTCGACGCAGACGATGCCGCGCGCTTCGACGACGCGCTGCACCGGCTGCAGGCGCATGCCGAAACCATGGTGGCGCAGGCGGTGCTGCCCAAGGCCGACCGGGGGCGCCACGCGGCGGCAGCAGCAGCTGCAGCAGGCCAGGGCAAGAAGAACAGCACGGCGCGCAGCGGCAAGGCCGTCAGTCCACCTTCATCCCGGTCGCCTTGACGATGCGGCCGTAGCGCGCCTGCGCCGTGGCCAGGCGCGTGGCGTCGGCTGCATCGGTTTCGGCCAGCGGCACCATGTCGAGCGAGGCTAGGCGGGCCTTCAGCTCGGGCAGGGCCAGCGCCTTGTGCAGCGCCTGGCGCAGGGTCTGCATCACGGGCTCGGGCGTGGCGGCCGGCACCATCGCGAGGTAGAGCACTTCGAACTCCAGGTCTTTCAGGCCCAGCTCGCCGACGGTGGGCACCTCGGGCAGCAGCGGCGCGCGCTGGCGGCCGGTGACGGCCAGGGCGCGCAGCTTGCCGCCCTGGATCTGCGGCAGCACGCCGGGCGTGGCGACGATGCCGGCCTGCACCTCGTTGCCCAGCATGGCCATCACGGCCGGGGCGTTGCCCTTGTAGGGCACGTGCACGATCTTCGCGCCGGTTGCGCTCGCGAAGATCTCGGCGGCAATGTGGCCCGGGCTGCCGTTGCCGGCCGAGCTGAAGGTGGCGGGCTCGGCCTTGGCCTGCGCGATGAAGTCGGGCAGCGTCTTGGCCTTCACCGAGGCGGCGGTGGTGAAGCTCAGGCCCGACGAGCTGAAGATCATCAGCGGCTTGAGGTCCTTCGCCGCGAAGGGCATCGAGGCGTACAGGTGCGGGTTGACGGTGAAGGTGCTGTCGATGCCCAGCAGCACGGTGTAGCCGTCGGCCGCGCTCTTGGCCACGGCGTCGGCGCCGATGTTGCCGCCCGCGCCGGGGCGGTTGTCGACCACGAAGGGCTGCTTCAGGTCTTTCTGCAGCGCGTCGGCCAGCGCGCGCCCGAGGATGTCGATGGGGCCGCCGGCGGGGAAGTTGACGAGGAACTTCACGGGCTTGGCGGGGTAGCTCGCCTGGGCCTGCGCGGCCGGGGCGACGAGGCCGAGGGCCAGTGCGGCGCAGGCGGCGGCGAGCGTGAGGCGGCGGCGCGCGCCAAAGGAAGAGGAAGGCTTCGAGGAAAAAATCGTGGTCATGGGCTGCTTTGTCTGTCTCCGTTTCCACGGCACTCTAGAAGGCTGCGCGGCGCGGCACAACTGAAGTCTCTTCCGCCAGCTATTCCCTCTGGTTATATTTGAAAGCACGTCGCCCCACCGGCTTCGAGGAGAACCGCATGTCAGCCATGAACTTTGAGCGCCTGAAGATGCGCCACCTGCAATGCCTGGTCATGGTGGCGCAGGAGCGCAACCTGGTGCGCGCGGCCGAGGCGCTGTCGCTCACGCAGCCGGCGGTGTCGAAGACGGTGGCCGAGCTCGAAGAGATCGTGGGCCGCCAGCTGCTGCTGCGCCGCCGCCGCGGCGTGGAGCTCACGCCGGCCGCCGAGGTGCTGGTGCGCCATGCGGTGTCGGCGCTGCGCGGCCTGCGCGAAGGCCTGGGCCTGGCGATGGATCAGCCCGAGGCCGACCAGCTGCGCGTGGCGGTCGGCGCCTTGCCGAACATGGCGGCGCACCTGCTGCCCGAAGCCGTCGCGCGGCTGCATGCGGCGCACCCGGCGATGCGCGTGCGCGTGGTGAGCGGCACCAACGCGCAGCTCATGACGCAGCTGCGCCAGGGCGAAATCGACCTCGTGCTCGGCCGGCTGGCGCAGGCCTCGGCCATGGCCGACCTGGCCTTCGAGCAGCTGTACAGCGAGGTGCTGCTGCTGGTGGTGCGCCCCGGCCATCCGCTGGCGTCGCGGCGCAAGCCCACGCTCGACGCGCTGGCCGCGTACCCGCTGGTGCTGCCGGTGTCGGGCACGCTGATCCGGCACACGGCCGATGCCTTCCTCATCGCGCAGGGGCTGGCGCTGCCGGCGCGGCTGGTGGAGGCGACCGACACCAGCTTTGCGGTGGGCCTGCTGCAGCGCTCCGACGCGGTGTGGTTTGCGCCGCAGGGCGCGGTGGAAGGCTTTGTGGCGCGCGGCGAACTCAAGCGCGTGGCCATCGACACGGCAAGCACCGAAGGCCCCGTGGGCGTGACCGTGCGGCGCGGCAGCGAGACGGGCGAGGGCGCGCGGCTGCTGCTGGACACCATCCGCGGCATTGCGGCCACACGCGCTGCCTGAAGGGTTTCTTCAGGCTTCCTTCAGAATAGATCGAGCGCTCGGTCTAATAATTCGGGCATGACCGAATTTCGCGAGAACCACCGTGCGCAAAGTTGACCCCGAACGCCAGCAGGCCAAGCGCCGCCAGATCCTGGAGGCCGCGGGCGACTGCTTTGCGCGGCGCGGCTTTCATGCCACCACCACCGCCGAGATCTGCGCCGCAGCGGGCATGAGCCCGGGCAATCTCTTTCACTACTTTCCCAGCAAGAACGCGATCATCGAGGCCCTGGCCGAGGAGGAGTGGCGCGACACGGCCGCGTACTTCGCCGCGATCGACGACGACCCGGCCGACCCGCTGGAGGTGGTGCTGTCTTTCCTCGACGTGGTGATGGTCTTCGCCTCCGACCGCAGCTACTCGCGGCTGGCACTGGAGGTTGCAGCCGAGACCCTGCGCAACCCGGCGGTCTGCGCCAGCGTGGCCGCGGGCGACACCGAAATGCGCGACGGCCTCGCGGCCCTGCTGCGCAAGGCCGCGGCGCGCGGGCAGATCGACCCCGAGCTCGACCCCGTGCAATCGGCCAACTGGATCGCCGCACTCATCGACGGCGTGTTCTCGCGCCTGGCGCTCGACACGGGCTTTGACCCCGCGCGCGAGGCACCGATGCTGCGGCGCGTGGTGGGCCGCTTTCTCGCGAAGCCGGGGCGGGGCGCATGAACCCGACCCCTGTGGCAGTCGAGCGCCAGTCGCTCGTCGATGCGTTGCGCGGCTTTGCGCTGCTGGGCATCCTGGTCGTGAACATCGCGGCCTTTGCCTCGCCGTACTACGGCCAGCCGCTGCCCGACCCGATGATGCGTTCGGGGCTGGACCGCGTGGCGGCCTTTGCCGTCGCCTTCCTGTTCGAGACCAAGTTCTACCTGCTGTTCTCGTTCCTTTTCGGCTACAGCTTCACGCTGCAGATGCAGTCGGCGCAGCGCAGCGGCAAGCCCTTCGTGCCGCGCCTGGCGCGCCGGCTGGTGGCGCTGTGGTGCATCGGCGCGCTGCATGCGGTGCTGCTGTTCCATGGCGACATCCTCACGACCTACGCGGTGCTCGGCGCCGTGCTGCTGGCGCTGCGCCACCAGAGCGACGCGGTGCTCGCGCGCTGGGCGCTGCGGCTGGTGCTGGCGACCGCGCTGGTGTGGGGCGCCATCGGCATGCTCGCGATGCTGGGCGGCCCGGCGACCGAAGACGTTCTTCGCACCGCAAGGGCCGATGCGGCCTCGGCGCTCGCGGCGTACCGCGGCACGGCGGCGACGGTCATCCGTCAGCACCTGCGCGAGCTGTCGCAGGTGTGGATCGTGCTCGGGCTGGTGCAGGCGCCGATGGCGCTGGCGATGTTCTTCGCGGGCGTCATCGAAGGCCGCCGCAACCTGTTCGCACGGGCCGACCGCTACCGCCCGCTGTTCAAGCGCCTGCTGGTGCCCGGCCTGGTGCTGGGGCTGCCGGGCGCGGCCGTGTATGCGTGGACGGCGTCTGTCGTGCCGGGCTCGCGTTGGGACGTGCTGGGCCTGGCGGTCGGCGTCTTCACCTCGCCGCTGCTCACGGCGACGTATGTGGGCGCGATGATGCTGCTGTTCCAGTCGCGCTGGGGCGGCTGGCTGGCGCAGGCGCTCGCACCGGCGGGGCGCATGGCGCTGTCGAACTACCTGCTGCAGTCGGCGGTGTGCGCGTGGCTCTTCCTGGCGTACGGGCTGCGGCTCATCGGCGAGCTCGGGCCGTTCATGAGCCTGATGGTCGCCTTCGGCATCTTCGGCGCGCAGATGCTGGTCAGCCGCTGGTGGCTGGCACGCTTTGCGTACGGCCCGGTGGAGTGGGTGCTGCGCGCCTTCACCAACCTCGAATGGCCCGCCTTGCGGCGTATGCAACGGTCACGTTGAACGACGAGAATGCCCTCGTTCCAACGAGGAGGATGCGCCGATGAGTTCCATGGAAGACGTGTGGGCCTACCGCGAGGAGACGCTCTACCCGCGCCTGTTCGGCCCCGAGCGCACCGGCATCTATGTGCTGGACTTCGACGACTTCAAGGCGCTGGGCGCCGAAGACGTCGATCCGCGCTGGCTGCACCTGGGTGTGTTCGAGTTCGCGCCTACGCCCGTGCGCAACACCTGGCTGTACGTGACCTCGGGCGGCTCCACGCCCTGGGAGAGCGAGCCGGCCGACTACGACCCCGAGGACTATTCGTGGATCGGCTCCGAGCTGGTCATCGAAGTGCCGTCACAGCCGCAGGACCAGTGGGCCATCAAGCTGCTGCGCCGCCTGCTTGCCTACAACGTGTTGCTCGCGCATTCGCACTTCGGCGAAGACAAGCAACCCTTCGACTACGGCGACCGCATTCCCGTCGGCGAAGCGATCCGCGAGAAGGGCACCGTGGTCCTGCGCCATGTGGTGCTGATGGAGCCGAAGCATTACCCCGCGACGGCGCAGCTCGATTCGGGCCGCTTCGACTTTTTGCACCTCGTCGGCATCAACGATTCCGAACGCGACTGGGCCAAGGCCCACAGCTCCGAGGCGCTGCTGCGCCTGCTCGAGGTGCATGGCGGCGCGCCGGTGACCGACGCGCGGCGCAAGGCGGTCGTTTGAGCCGCGCGAAAGGCGCGGCCGTCGCCGGCGGTGCCGAGCGTTCGCACGGGCGAGCGCTCGAGTTGGCCGAGTCGCTCGGCGCGATGGGCCCCATCGAGGTCAAGCGCTTCTTCGGCGGCTTCGGCCTCGTGCAGGCCGGCGTGCAGTTCGCCTTCGTGATGAAGGGCACGCTGTACCTGCGCGTCGACGACGCCACCCGGCCGGACTTCGAGCGCCTGGGCGCGGTGCCGTTCTCGTACGCGACCAGCGCCTCGACCGTGAAGGTCGCGAGCTACTACGAAGCGCCGGTCGACGCGCTCGAAGACCCGCACGCCTTGCGCGAGTGGGCGATGAAGGCGCTGGCGAGCGCGCTGGGTGCGCGCAAGCCCGCGCGCCGCAAGCCGGCCGGTTGATTCGTCAACGCGACAGCAGCGTCGACAGCTGAAACACCGCAAAGCCCAGCAGCAGCGCGCCCGACAGCTTGTTGATGCCCTGCAGCACACGCGCGCCGAGCTTGTGCCGCACCATCGACACGATGCTCGACAGCCCCAGCCACCACAGCGCCGAGCCGAGGAACACGCCCATCACCATCGTGAGTGCCGCACCGCTGCCGCTGCCCACATGGCCACTGCCGAGCGACGCGAACACCGCGACGAACGACAGGATCGTCATCGGGTTGGCCAGCGTGAGCACGAACACCGACAGCAGCGCCTTCACCGGCGTGGCCGCGTCTTCCGCGGCGCGGGCCTGCGTCGCGGCCGGCGCACGCAGCAGCTGCACGCCCATCCACGCAAGAAACGCCGCGCCGCCGAGCGCCAGCGGCACGCGCGCCGCGACCATCGTCGACACCACGGCCGACACGCCGAATGCACCGATGGCGCCATAGCAGGCATCGGCCAGCGCGGCGCCCAGGCCGCTGAGAAAGCCAATCGTGCGGCCGTGCGCGAGCGTGCGCTGGATGCACAGCAGGCCGATGGGGCCGACCGGTGCGGCGATCGAGAGGCCGATGACAAGGGCCTTGAGAAAGAGAGCGAAGTCCATGCCGACGATTGTTCGATGCGGCCCGCATGACGAGAATGGCGAAATTCAGGCGCGCGGCATGCCTTGCCTGAAATCGGAAGCGAAATTCTCAATCGGGCCTGAAATCCATGGAAATCGACGCCAAGAACTGGCAGATCCTCGACGTGCTGCAGCAGGACGCGCGCACCTCGCTCACGGCGCTCGCGCGGCAGGTGGCGCTGTCGGTGCCCTCGACCTCCGAGCGCGTGAAGCGCCTCGAAGAGGCCGGCGTCATCGAGGGCTACCGCGCCGTGGTGCCGCCGCGCAAGGCGGGCTACACCGTCACCGCGCTGGTCGGCATCACCACCGCGCAACCTGACAAGGCCCGGCTGCTGAAGCTGCTCGGCAGCCGGCGCGAAGTGCTCGAGTGCTTTCATGTCACGGGACAGGACTCGTACGTGCTGAAGGTGGTCGCGCGCGACATCGAGCACCTCGAAGCCTTCGTGAGCAGCATCAACCACCTGGGCGAGACGCGCACCTCGATCGTGATGTCGGTGCCGATCGCGGCGCGCGCGGTGGCGGCGCCGGCGGGCACCGTGCCCGACTGAGGCGCGCTTCTCTCGCCCCAAAAAAATGGTCCGCACAAAGGCGGACCGAATGGACCCGCCTGACGGGCTCCTGGAGAAACGGAACATCCGCGGGCGCAGGGCCGCCCGCGGTCATTCACTCACTTGCTTGCTTCTTTGCGCGTGACAGTCTTCCCTGATCAGAACGAGTGGCGCAGCCCGACGTCGTAGCCCGTCGAGGTCTTGGGCACGAACACCCCGGTGTTCACGAAGGCAGGGCCGCCGACCGTGAGCGCCGCGCCGTTCTTGTTGCTGATGCGCGCGACGGTGGCGTACAGGGCGGTGCGCTTGGACAGGTTGTGGATGTAGCCGATGGCCAGCTTGTTGGCCTTGGGATCGGCGACCGACGGCGTGAACGGTAGGTTGACGGTGTTGAGGTCGTACTTGACCTGCGAGTACGAGGCGCGGATCAGGCCCGGGCCGACCGGCGCGGTCACGCCGATCAGGTAGCCCGTGAGGTCGACATCCGGTACGCCACCGACCAAGGGCGTGACGGCGTAATCGCGCGTTTTCTTGATTCTCGACAATTCGCCGAACAGCTTGACCACGCCGAAATCGTAGGAGCTGCCGAGATTGAAGGTCTTGACGTTGTCGGTGGTGCCCGCATAGAAATTGTCGGCCGCCGTGCTGTTGCCATAAGACACGGCAACATCGAACGGGCCATTGGCATAACCGACACGCCCGCCCAGGTAGCGCCCCGCACGCGATGCGGCCGAATTGCCCGAATTGAGCGCGCCCGCCGCATTGACGCCGGGCGGCGTTGCCGTGCCGGGGTCGTATTTGGTGTTTTCATGCAGCGCGTACATGAATTGACCATAAAAGCCGCCGAGGTTCTTCGGCAGGAAATAGCCGATCGAATTGCTGGCGCGGTTGTAATTGAGGTCGCCCCCGAACCCGCCCGAGCCGCCGCCGGCGTTCGTGTTGGCGGCGGTGAAGATCAGGCTGCGGCCCACGCCGACGATGCCGAAGGGGTCGAACACGATGTCGTTCCAGGCCGTCGGCACGTAGTCGCGGCCCAGGCGCAGTTCACCGAAACCGCCCGACAGGCTGACCGTGGAGCGGCGCTGGAAGGTGGTGATGCCGGTCTTGCCGTCGTCGGGGCTGATCGGCGCCTCGAGCCAGAAGCTGGCCGCGAGCCCGCCGCCCAGGTCCTCGGTGCCGCGAAAGCCCAGCCGGCTCGTGGAGTAGCCGCCCGAGCTCAGCGCGGTCTGGCTCGCGGTGCGCGTGCCCTGGTTCACGTAGAACGGGTTGAACAGCGTGGCGCCGTTCATGTCCTGCGATTTGGACGAGTAATTGCTGATGCCCGTGTCCACCACGCCGAACAGCGTGACGGAAGACTGTGCATTGGCGAACCCGACCCCGAACAGTGCGGCGGCCGTGAGGAATTGTCTTTTCATTGTTGCCCTTGAATTGAATATGAAATTCATCGCTCCCACGCACCGCGTTGGAGCTCTGGTTCGGCTTGCGGAAATACGTTCAATTGATTTCTTCTGCCTTCCGCATGGTTCATGCGTCTGGGCAAATCATATCGATCGATTGCGACAGGAAAAGACCGAAACCGCCTTTTTCAATTACGTTTTCCGTGCAGCCGGGTTACGAATTGGAAAGCTCCGCTTGCCCCTTGCAGAGAATTGATGAATTGGTCTTCATCCTGTCGTTTTTGTAATTGAACCGTTCGCGCGGCGACGGTCCGAATTTCTAGCGTGTCGGCATGGCGAAGCAAAACCGCCATCGCCGAAGCGGGTGGTCCTCTTCGGCGTTCAACGAAGGAGATGACACATGACGAACAGGAAGATGGCCTTTGCGCTGGCGGCGATGGCCGCCGCAGCGCTCCCGTTGGTGGCTGGCGCACAAACCAGCCCGCAGCACGTCGAGGGGCCGGCGCATTTCGCGGCGACCGAAGCCGGCATCAAGGAGCACCCCGAAAACGCCGGCCCGGGCAAGACCGACGCCCAGGTGGTGGCCGAACTGCGCGCCGCGCAGCAAAGCCCCGAGTGGGCCGGCGTGCTGCGCTGGGGCGCCCCGATCCCCGTGAAGGCCACGCAACCGCGCACGCGCGCGGAGGTGGTGGCCGAGCTGGAACGCGCGCAGTCGCAACCGGGCTGGGAGCGCGCCTCGCGGTTGGGCGCGCCGATGGTGCTGCCGGCGGCGGCGCCTGCGCGGTAGGGGAGAAGAAAGAAGACGGCGGCGGGAGCTTCAGCCCGCCGTCGCGCCGTGCATCACCGCCGGCTGCCCCATCGCCGGATCGTTGCCCTCGAAGCGCATCTTCGGCAGGAACTGCGGGTACTCGCGCTGCATGAAGTCGATGACGCCTTCGCGCACGTGGCAGCGCAGGTCGAAGGCCAGGCCGGAGGTGGCGGCGGTGCAGAGCACGCGGACCTGCATGGTGCGTTCGGTGGCGTCGGTCACGCGCAGGTTGAAGAAGCGGCCGTCCCACTCGGGCGCGGCCTTCACGAGGCGCTCGACCTCGGCGCGCAGCGGCGCCAGCGGCGTGCCGTAGTCCAGGTAGAAGAAGACCGAGCCGAGCAGTTCGGCCGAGTGGCGGGTCCAGTTCTGGAACGGCTTCTCGATGAAGTAGGTGAGCGGCAAGATGAGGCGCCGGTCGTCCCAGATGCGCACGACCACGAAGGTGCCGGTGATTTCCTCGACGCGGCCCCATTCGCCCTCGACCACGAGCACGTCGTCGATGCGGATCGGCTGCGACAGCGCGATCTGCAGGCCCGCGATGAGGTTGCTGAAGACAGGCTTGGCCGCCAGGCCCGCCACGATGCCGATCACGCCGGCCGAGGCCAGCAGGCTGGCGCCGACCTGGCGCGCGCCCGGGAAGGTCATGAGCATCATGGCGCCGCCGGCCACGACGACGACCGACATGGCGGTGCGCGCGAGCACACGGGTCTGCGTGAGCACGCGGCGTGCCTGCAGGTTGTCGGAGATGTCCGAAGGGTGCTGCGCGAGCACGCCGTCGGCAAAGCCGCTGATGGCCTTGAGCACGAACCAGGTGCTGGCCGCGATGAGCAGCAGCCCCGTGAGATGTCGCACGCTGCCGATGAAGCGCAGGTCGTCCGGCGCCGCCTGCCACACCATCATGAGCGCCGCCAGCGGCAGCACCAGCCGCGCGGGGGCGGTGCAGTTGAGCACCATCGCATGCACGGCGGGCGCCGGTCGGGTGATCCGCCTGAGGACCATGCCCCCGATGCGGTGGGCGAGAAGGGCGAGGGGCGCGGCGATCAGGGCGGCAATCCAGGTGCCGAACCAGGGGTGTGCGAGGAGCTCTTGGGTCATCAGGCGGGGGTGGTCTTTGCTTCTGGGGTGTTGTCGTTCAGTGGTTGAAGAATGCGCGCTGCGTCGTCGCGCAGCTGCGTGGCGAGCGCCGTGGCCAGGTCGAGCCGGCGCACCAGCCAGGGGCTGATGTCGTTGTCGAACGGGTCAGGCAGTGGAATGGGGCCGCCGACGGTGGTGGCCCCCGTGCTCTCGGGGTGAGAGGGTCCTGCGATCGGAATGGTTCCCAGGGCGGCCTCGATGCGTTGCGCGGTGCGCACGAGCGGGCCTTCGATGTCGCCCGGCGTGAGGCGGTCGCGCCGCAGCACGAGCATCGACTTCACGGCGCTGAGCTGCGCGAGCAGCTGGTAGCTGTGGGCCTGCAGATGCTCCAGCGGCTCCAGCGGCGGCTGCACGGCGCGCGGTTCGGAGAGCGAACGCTGCGTGGCCTGCACGAGCGCCGAGAGGCTGTCGTAAGCCTCGCGGCGCGCAAGCCGCCACTCGAGCTCGGGGCTGCTCTGGATGGCCTGCAATTGGCCCAGGCCGAGTGCGAGCCGCGCATGGCGCGCCTGCGCGGTGAGCACGCGCGCCACCAGCGCCGGAATCTGCGTGCGCTCCCACGAGGGCAGCACGTAGCAGAAGCCCCAGGCCAGCGCGGCGCCGATGAGCGTGTCGGCGATGCGCTCGAACAGCGCAAAGATGGGCGCGGTGCCGGTGTTCAGCATGTGGGCCTGCAGCAGGCCCAGCACGGTGGCGGCCACGGCGGTGACGAGGTAGCGCCGCACCGCGAAGCTGTGGGCGATGGCCTGCGCGATGGTCACGGTCACGAGCAGCATCAGCGGCGAGGGGTGCGCCGACAGCAGGCCCACCGCGAGCACGCAGCCCAGCAGCGTGCCGGCGACGCGGCTGTTGCGCCGCTCCAGGGTCTGCGAGAGGCTGCCGCGCAGCACGACCACGATGGTCAGCAATATCCAGTAGTCGTGCGACCCCCAGGGCATCGACACCGCGATGCCGTAGCCGGCCGCGATGGCCAGCGCCGCGCGAATGGCGTGGCGCAGCGGCGGCGCGTCCCAGCGCCACAGCGCGAGGAAGGGGCGCAGCGACCAGTCGGTCGGGCTCACGAAGAGCTGCCAGTTGGCGCGCACCACGGCCAGGTTGGGCTCGGCGTCGCCGCGCGCCATGGCCGCCAGGCGCAGCACCTCGTCGTTGATGTGGCCGATGCGGCTGGCCAGCCCGCGCGCGAGCATGGCGGCCGAGGGGCCCATCTGACCGTGCGTGTCTTCGTCGTCCGCCGTCACATGGATCGCGGCCAGGCGCGGCCGGCGGTCGGCCACGGCGGCGGGGTGGCGACGCATGAGCAGCGCATCGGCCAGGCCGGTCGTTTCGTCGGCCAGCTCTTCGAGGATGCGGCGCATCTCGACCAGCGCCTGCGCGTGCGACGGATGGGCGCGCAGGGCGTCGAGGTCGAGCTCGCTGGCGAGCAGCTGGTCGCGCATCTCGAGCACGATGACGAGCATGCCGGCCAGGCGCTGGCGGCGCGGCGTGCGCGGCGACTCGAGCACGATGTCGCGCGTGGCCTGCAACTGGTCGGCCAGCGCGGCCTGCTCGCGCAGCAATTGGCCGAGCAACGAGGCGGGGGTGTCGCGGATGTCGCGGGTTTCGTCCTGCGGCGTGAACTGGCTGGCCTCGGTGCGCATGAGCGCGGCCAGCGAAAACAGCACGTCGGCGATCGACTGGGTGCGAAAGCGTCCGTTGAGCAGCAGGTTGGCCAGCGTGGCCCACACCACGTACAGGCCGGCGCCCAGGCCGAATTCGGTGGTGCGCGCGATGGCGTCCGACAGCCCGGCGGGCGCGGGCGTGGCCATGGAGAAGACCATCGAGAACATCACCGCGATGGCGATCGGAATGCCGCGCTTGCCCCAGGCCATGGCCACGAAGGCCATGAAGGTGGCGGGCACCAGCAGCAGCCCGAGGCGGATCGGTGCGCCGTGCAGCATCTGCACCGCGAAGAACAGCGGCAGGCCGATGAGCGGCGCCGGCAGCATCTGCAAAAACTTGCCGCGGCGCGGGCCGGGCAGGTCGGGCGGCGCCGTGACGATCACGCCGGTGGCGGCGGCCGAGGCGGCCAGGGTGCCCAGCCACAGGTGCACCCCGCCCGAGATCACGAGCAGGCCGAGCGCGACGGTGAGCCCGCTCGCGACGTAGTGGCTCAGCGCAATGCGCAACGCCGCACGAACCCGCGAGGCGGCGCCCGGCCCCGTCATCACTTGGCGGAGGCGTCGCCCTCGGCGGGCGCCTCGCGCTTGATGCGGGTGAGCTTGCGCGGGGCGGCCGGCGCGGCGGGGGCTGCGGCGGCCGGGGCTTCGGCGCTGCCGTCGAGCGGGGCGGCCGTGGCTTCGGTCACGGTGCTGCGGGCGTACAGGTCGACCGAGGCGTCGGCGGGGCTCGACTTGGTCGAGGCCGACACGGCGCGCACGCGGTCGCTGGCGCGCAGCTTGTCGTCCACGTTGGCGAACTTGGAGTACTTGGCGAGCAGCGGCACCAGCTGGCCGTACACGCGCGGGGCGCCGGCCAGGCATTCGCGCTGGTCGAGGAACTCGGGCTCGCCCGTGAAGTTGCCGATGAGGCCGCCGGCCTCGGTCACCAGCAGCGAGCCGGCGGCCACGTCCCAGGGGTTCAGGCCGGTTTCGAAGAAGCCGTCGGTGAAGCCGGCGGCCACGTAGGCCAGGTCGAGTGCGGCGGCGCCGGGGCGGCGCAGGCCGGCCATGCGGGGCATCATGTCCGCCATGATGGCCAGGTACTGCTTGAAGTTGTCGCCGGTGCGGAACGGGAAGCCGGTGGAAATGAGGCACTCGCTGAGCTTCACGCGCTTGGACACGCGGATGCGGCGCTCGTTCATGTAGGCGCCGCGGCCCTTGGTGGCCGTGAACAGGTCGTTGCGCGACGGGTCGAAGACGACCGCCTGCTCGATCTTGCCGCGTACCGACAGCGCGATCGACACGCAGTAGACCGGGAAGCCGTGGATGAAGTTGGTGGTGCCGTCGAGCGGATCGATGATCCAGACGAATTCGGAGTCTTTGGCGCCGTATTCGGTGCCCGATTCTTCGGCCAGGATGCCGTGCCCCGGGTATGCGCCCAGCAAGGTCTCGATGATGACCTTCTCGCTGGCGTGATCGACTTCGGTGACGAAGTCGTTGACCTGCTTCTGGGAGATGCGCACGGCCTCGACGTCGAGGGCGGCGCGATTGATGATGGCGCCGGCGGCGCGTGCGGCCTTGACGGCCACATTGAGCATGGGATGCAGGTTGGGGGACGACATTCTGGATTGTGAGAAGAACGGGTGGGAGAGGTCCCCAAGAATGCAATCTGGGCGACCCTGCGGTCCGGCGATGCGGGCGGCGAGAATCGGGCATTTTACCGGCTCAGCCCGTTTGTGTCTTCCCCACCCGTCATGCGCACCCGTTTCATCCTCATCCAGACCAGCCACGCCGGCAATGTGGGCGCCGCCGCCCGCGCCATGAAGACCATGGGTTTCGACGACCTGGTGCTGGTTGCGCCGCGCTGGGCCAACGTGCTGCGGCGCGAGGAAACCATCCAGCGCGCCAGCGGCGCCCTGGACGTGCTGAACAACGCCCGCATCGTCGAAACGCTCGATGAAGCCCTCGACGGCGTGACCCACCTGTGCGCCACGGCCATGATCCCGCGCGACTTCGGCCCGCCCACGCGCACGCCGCGCGAGCACCTGGAGCCGCTGGCCACGCAGGGCGACCAGCACGTGGCCTTCCTGTTCGGCTCCGAGCGCTTCGGCATGCGCAACGAGGACGTCTACCGCTGCAACGTGGCCCTGACCATTCCGACCGACCCGAAGTTCGGCTCGCTCAACCTGGGCGCGGCCATCCAGGTGGTGGCCTACGAATGGCGTCTGGCGCTGGGCGGCTACGGCGTGCGCGAGGCCATCGCCCCGGTGCAGGCGGCCGACGCGCAGGCCGTGGCCGGCATGCTCGACCACTGGGAACGCTCGCTGGTGGACATCGGCTTTCTCGACCCGGCGGCGCCCAAGAAGCTCATGCCGCGGCTGCAGCAGCTGTTCAACCGCGCGCAGCCCACGCCCGAGGAAATCCACATCCTGCGCGGCATCGCCAAGGCCATGAGCGACGCCACCCGCGAGCCGCGCGGCAGCTGAACTGTCACAAAACCCCATCGCGCGTAAGCGAAGACGCCCGGCTTTAGACTGCCCGGCCCCTATCGATATAACGACAACAAAGGCAGCGATGTTCTCTCGACTGCGCGCCGACATCCGGTGCATCCTCGAACGCGACCCGGCCGCCCGCAGCGCCTGGGAAGTGATCACGGTCTACCCCGGCTTCCATGCCGTGGTGCTGCATCGCTGGGCGCACGCCTGTTGGACCCACGGTTTCAAGTGGCCGGCCCGCTTCATCGCGCACTGCGCGCGCGCGTTCACGGGCATCGAGATCCACCCGGCCGCCAAGATCGGCGAGCGCGTGTTCTTCGACCACGCCATGGGCGTGGTGGTCGGCGAAACCGCCGAGATCGGCGACGGCTGCACCATCTACCAGGGCGTGACGCTGGGCGGCACCTCGCTCTACAAGGGCACCAAGCGCCACCCGACGCTGGGCAAGAACGTGGTGGTGAGCGCGGGCGCCAAGGTGCTGGGCGGCTTCGTCGTGGGCGACGGCGCCAAGATCGGCTCCAACGCGGTGGTCATCAAGCCGGTGCCGGCCGGGGCGACCGCGGTGGGCATTCCGGCGCGCATCATCCCGTCGAAAGAGGGCGAGAGCGCCGACGTGGCCGCGCCGCAGAAGTTCTCGGCCTACGGCATCACGCAGGACGACGACCCGCTGAGCCAGGCCATGCGCGGCCTGATCGACAACGCCTCGAGCCAGGAGCACCAGATCGCGCTGTTGTGGCAGGCCATCGAGAAGCTGTCGGCGCAGCCCGGCACCAAGGACTGCGTGCCGGGCGACGCAGCGCGCGGCGAGTCGTTCGAGGCCGACAAGCTGACGCAGCTGATCGGCAAGTAGAAGAGGGGCAGAGGGCGCTGTCGCCGTTCATGCGGGCGCGGCCCTGTCTCGCCGCAAGTTGTCTTCCAGCAGGTCGAGCGCATCCGCATGGTCCAGCGCCCAGCCATAGAGCGCGCGCAAGGGCTCGACGAAGACCTCGCCCAGCGGCGTCAAGGCGTACTCCACGCGCGGCGGCACGACCTGGAACACCTCGCGGTGGACCAGGCCGCCTGCCTCCACCTCGCGCAGGGTCAAGGTCAGCATCTTCTTCGATATGCCCGGCAGGGCGCGCTCCAGCTGCCCGGTGCGCATCGCGCCGTGGCTGAGGGCGTACAGCACCATCGAGGTCCACTTGCCGTTCAGGACGTAGTGGATGCGCCGCTGCGCACAGTCCTCGCGCAGGACGAACGGCGTGTCGCCGGGCGGCGCCGCGACGCGCGGGGTGCGAGCCGCGCGGTTCATCCGGTTCTTCATGGTCACTTTTTTATCCCTATCGCACTTTTAAGTCACTACTTCCGGGTTGGTGACGTGAAATCTACCATTCCTGTTTCGTTGCGAGGCATGGTGCCCGCCACACGACAGGAGCAGATTTTCATGAAAGCAGCCGTCATCCGATCCTTCGGCGACCCCGATCAGATTCAACTCGAAGACGTCGCCACGCCGGCGCCGGGACCGGGCGAAGTCCTGGTCAAGGTGCTGGCCGTCGGCGTCAATCGACTGGATCACTATGTGCGCCTGGGGCAGATCGCCCCGGCCTTGCCGTTCCCGCACATCCTGGGTTCGGATGCGGTGGGCGAGGTCGCCGCGCTGGGCGCTGGCGCTTCGCGCTTCGCGGTGGGCGAGCGCGTGATCGCCATGCCCGGCTACCCGACCGACCCCGCGCAGTGGGACACCCGCCCGGTCACGGCGGCGGCCAGCTACGCGATTCCCGGCATTCACATGCCGGGCACCTATGCCCAGTACATCGTCGTGCCGGAGCACTGGCTGCTGCGCGACACCACCGGCCTGCCCGCCGAGCAGATGGCCGCGCTGCCGGTCTCGCTGCTGATCGCGATCCGCGCGGTGCAGGTCGTCGGCGAGGTCAAGGCCGGCGACCGGGTGCTGGTGCATGCCGGCGCGTCGAGCACCGGCATGATGAGCATCCAGGTGGCGCGCGCGCTGGGGGCGCGCGTCGTCACCACGGTGCAGAACGCGGCGTCCGCCGAGCTGGCTGTGCGCTTGGGCGCCGAGCTGGCGATCGACACCGGCACGCAGGATTTCGTCGAGCCCGTGCGCGCCTGGAGCGGCGGGCAGGGGGTCGATGTCGCAATCGACAACCTCGGCGGCGATGTGCTGTCCAGGACCCTCGAGGCCGTGAAGCCCATGGGCATCGTGGTGGCGATGGGGTTCATGGCGGGCACCGACGTGCGCTTCGACATCCGGCGCTTCTTCTTCGCGCAGCAGCAGCTGCGCGGCACGCTGGTGGGCGACATCGAGGACTTCGCCGCCTGGCTCGACGCGATCAGGCAGGGCCGGGTCCGTGCGCAGATCGACAGCGTGCTGCCGCTCTCGCAGGCCGCCGAGGCACACCGGCGCATCGCCGCCAACGAGGCGCGGGGCAGCATCGTGCTGCAGCCCTGGGCGAGCTGAAGCGGGGCGCGCCATGGACGCTTCGCGTGCGACCGGGGACGACGAGGTGCTGCAGCGGCTGCAGGCCCTGGGCCTTGTCCTGCCCGAACCGCCATCGCCGCTGGGTGCCTACCGCGCAGTGATCGAGGCGGCGGGCCTGCTGCATGTCTCCATGCAGGGGCCGGTGGTGGCGGGGCATCCGCTGCCGCGCGGGCTGCTCGGCGCCGAGCTGACGCTGGAAGAAGGCCGCCAGGCGGCCCGGCTGGCGGTGCTCAATGCGCTGGCGCAGGTGCGTCTGCACCTGGGCGGTTTTCAACGGGTGCGGCAGGTCGTGCGGCTCGAAGGCCATGTCGCCTGCGTGCAGTCGTTCACCCAGCACCCGCAGGTGCTCGACGGCGCTTCCGAGCTGCTGGCCCGCCTGTTCGACGCGCGCGCGGGCCATGCGCGGTCGGTGTGCGGGGTGCGCAACCTGCCGGGCAACCTGCCGGTGGCCGTGACCTTGACCCTTGAAGTGGAACCCTCACGTCGCTGAGGTTGCCGACACCGCTGACGCCGCCCCGGCGTTCAGCGGTGCGCGTCCCCATCACGCCTCGCTCATTGAAGCGGTGTTGAGCGGCCCGTCGCCGACGTGTTCAGTTCGCTGAGCATGTGCACCAGGCGCGCCGTCGAGCGCGTGCCGAGCTTCTCGCGGATGCTGCGCAGCTGGTGGTCGATCGTGGAGAGCGAACGGTCCAGCTGGCGCGCGATTTCCTTGTAGCTCAGGCCGCCGGCCGCCAGCTTCGCCACCTTCAGTTCCGCCGGCGTCAGCGCCGCGAGGTTTGCCGGGTGATCGGTGGCGCCTGCCCGCTCGCTCTGCGCCTGCGCGAACCGGTGGGCGGCGCTCAGCAGCGGGCCCAGCGCAGTGCGGGCCAGGCCCGGCAACTCGTCGCACACGGCGTGCTTCCAGCGCGGGGCCCTGTGGTGCCAGTCGGCGCAGATCATGCCCACCGGCCGGTCTTCGTCGTGCACGGGAACCGCCAGCTTCGAGGCCGTGCCGGCCTGCATCAGCGTGGCGCGCAACTCCTGCGTGAAGCTGCGCTCTTGCGACACGTCGATGATGGGGGCGATGCCGCTGCCGCTCCAGACCGCGCGGATGCCCGGGTTGGCGGCGCTGAAGCGCAGGCCGATCACCGCAGGCAGTGGTTGCGACGGGCGCTGCACCTCGGCCGCGACCACGTAGTCATGCAGGCGGCCGCTGGCGTCGACATAGCCGCCGAAGCCGGCGTCGACGCGGTCGGCGTCGAGCGTGTCGCGCAGCCATTGCACCGAGATGCGCCAGCAGGCCTGCGGGTCGTCCAGGTACAGCAGCAGCTGCGCAGCCAGCTCGCGGCCCGGTCGCCAGGTGATCGCCCGCTCGCCTTCGAACAGGCGCCGTCGGAGCTGGCGTTGAAGCACAAGGATGTCGTGGTCTTCGAGCATGGGTGCCGGGCTTCAGTACGGAAGTCGAATGCTACGGCCCGGCGTCCCCGGGCGGAAGGGGTCTGCTTCCGATGGCACGCTGGTGTGGACCCGCGACGCTGGCGCCGTTCAGGCGAGCGTCGGCCCTGCGGCCGTCACGCCGCACCGCTGGCCGTCAGCGGGTCGTAGTCCGGCGAGCGCAGCAGGTCGTGCAGCTGGCGCCGGCGCACGCCCATGTTGCCGCCGTCGAACAGCGGGAGCACCAGGGCGTCCTGGAGCATGCCGGCCAGCGGCAGGTCGTGGTCGTAGCTGTCGATGCCCACCACGCGCATCAGGTCGGTGATCACGCGCACCGCGGTTTCGGAGCCGTAGATCTTGGCCTGCAGCGCCAGCTCCAGCGCCGCGGGCGATTGCGTGTCCAGCGCGTGGCACGCGCGCCAGTTGAGGTAGCGCGAGGCTTCGATGGCGGTCTTGGCATCGGCCAGCGCATACCCCACGGCCTGGTGCTCGATGATCGGCAGGGCGCCGCCGCGGCATTGGGTCTTGGCGAAGTGCAACGAGAAATCGAAGGCCCCCTGCATCAGGGCCGTGCCGAACACGCCGACCAGCGCCGCCGTCGCCGAGAAGCTGGCGGCCACCAGGCCCTTGCCGCTGCCCACCGGTCCCAGCACGTTGGCCTGGGCGGTGCGCACGCCCTCGAGGCGAAAGCGGGGCGTGAGGTGCGCGCGGTGGCCCATCGAGTCGTGATAACGCTCGACCACGATGCCGCCCTCGGGCCGCGGCACGACCAGCACCGACAGCCCGCTGTCGGGCGGCGCGTCGGCGTCGGTGCGGCACACCACGCACAACAGGTCGGCGCCTTGCTCGTCCCATCCGGTCGCGCTCGAAATCCACTGCTTGGTGCCGTCGATGACCCACTGCCCGCCCTCGAGCCGGGCGCGCGTGCGCGTGCCTTCGCCGGGGGCTGCGGCATCGAAGTTGGCGCTGCCGCCGGGCTCGCTGTTGCACAGGGCGGCCAAGGGCGCACCGGAGCCTTCCAGGAACGGCCCGAGAAACGCCTTCTGCTGCTCGGGCGAGCCGCCGATCGTCACGGGCAGCAGGCCCAGCAGCGTGGCGAACATCGTGAGCGACACGTTGGGGTCGACGCGATAGAACTCCTCGGCCACCACGGCCATGTCCAGCATGCCCGTGCCTTCGCCGCCGAACGGCATCGGGATGATGCGCCGCAGAAAGCCGGCCTTCACCAGCTGTACGTAGAACGGACGCGTGGCGACGAAGCGCGCCAGCGGCGTGGGCAGGTGGCGCGTGGCCGGAGCGACCTCGGTCAGTACGCTGCGCGCGAAACGGCGAGCCGAGAGTTGTAACTCGCGCTGCGCGGGGGTGAGGGTGAAGTCGATCGGCATGGTGTCTCCGTTGTAGGTCTGTCCGGCTCGCGGCCCCAAGGTCGCAGGGCGGATGCGCCGGGTCGGCGGAATTGTCTGCCGGGGTCGGCCGCACCGCCTTCGCGAACATTCGCGATGCCGGTGGGCGCGTCAGGCCCTGCCCAAGGGAGAAAAAAAGCCGTGCGAGCACGCATGCGCATCGGCGCGGTGCCCGGCCACAGAGCCTCGACACAAACCATTGAAGTCCGCTCGACGGCGGTGAAGCACGACCCCGACATCGCCCAGCGTGGCGCCGGGCCCGACGTCATGAGCGCTTGGCGGAGGCGCCGTGCAGCGTGCCGTGCACGTGCCCCGCGTGCTGGCCGAAGGTCTCGGGTGCGAGCGCGGCCGTGTCCAGCTCCTGCAGGATGCCGCAGGCGCTGGCCGATTCGGGGCCGCCGCACTGCAGGCGCAGCGCCTTCAGCTGCTTTTCGAGCGTCTTCAGCTCGGCGATGCGCGAGGCCACATGGCCGATGTGGTCGTCCAGCAGCTGGTTCACCTCGCCGCAGTCGTCCTGCGGCGCATCGCGGAATTTCAGCAGGCTGCGGATCTCGTCGAGCGTCATGTCCAGTGAGCGGCAGCGGCGGATGAAGCCCAGGCGCTGGGCATGCTCGTCGTCGTAGATGCGGTAGTTGCCGTCGGTGCGCGCGGGCGCGGGCAGCAGCTGTTCGCGCTCGTAGTACCGGATGGTTTCGACCGGCGTGTTCGTGGCCTTGGCCAGTTCACCGATTTTCATGATGCGGCATCTCAAGGAAGTGGCAATCAACGGTTGACTCTACACCTGCTTCAGGGTTTCCAATGAATGCATGACGAATCAGACCACCCTGAATCAGCCGGTGCCACGCGCTGCGCCGCATGACCACGCCCATGACCACGGGCACAGCCACGGACATGACCACGCGCATGACCATGCACACGATCACGCCCCCGCCGCGCCGGCAACGGCCTGCTGTGGCAGCCCCGTGTGCGGCAGTGCGCCGGCGTCGGCCGAGCCGGGCGACCTGCCGAAGGGCGCCGTGCTGTTTCGCATTCCCACCATGGACTGCGCGGTCGAAGAGTCCGAGATCCGCCGCGCCCTCGAGCCCGTCGCGGGCGTGAAGGCCCTGCGCTTTCGCCTGAGCGAACGCACGCTGGCCCTCACGACCGAAGACGGCGCGCTGCCCGCCGCGCTCGAAGCCATCCGCCAGGCCGGCTTCAAGCCCGAGCCGGTGGCATCGTCGACGGCGCAGAAGGCCGAGCCTGCGCGCTTCGCCGGAATGTCGACCGGGCTGGCGCGTCTCGTCGCTGCATTGGTGCTGGCCATCGCGGCCGAGACCGTGTCCTTCCTGGCGCTCGACGGCGTGGGCTTCATGGCCGCCGAGATGGGGCTCGCGCTCGCGGCCATCGCGCTGGCCGGCCTGGATACCTACAAGAAGGGCTTCGCCGCGCTGGTGCGCGGGCGCCTCAACATCAATGCACTGATGGCCGTCGCCGTCACGGGCGCCTTCATCATCGGCCAGTGGCCCGAGGCCGCGATGGTGATGGCGCTTTACGCCATCGCCGAGCTCATCGAAGCCCGCGCCGTCGACCGCGCGCGTAACGCCATCCAGAGCCTGCTCGCGCTCGCGCCCGAACAGGCCGAGGTGCGGCAGCCCGACGGCAGCTGGCAGACCGTGCGCGCCGACGCGGTGGCGCTCGATACCGTGGCCCGCATCCGCCCCGGCGAGCGCGTGCCGCTGGACGGCGTGGTGCTCGAAGGCACCAGCGCCATCGACCAGGCGCCGGTCACGGGCGAGAGCATCCCGGTCGACAAGGCTGCGGGCGACGCGGTGTTCGCCGGCACCATCAACCAGACCGGCGCGCTGGTGTTCCGCGTGACGGCCGTGGCGGCCAACACCACGCTCGCGCGCATCATCCACGCGGTCGAAGAGGCGCAGGGTTCGCGCGCCCCCACGCAGCGCTTCGTCGACAAGTTTGCCGCCATCTACACGCCCACCGTCTTCGTGCTGGCGCTGGCCATCGCGGTGCTCACGCCGTGGCTGCTGGGCTGGACCTGGGTGCAGGCGGTCTACAAGGCGCTGGTGCTGCTGGTCATCGCCTGCCCGTGCGCGCTGGTCATCTCCACGCCCGTGACAGTCGTGAGCGCGCTGGCCTCGGCCGCGCGGCGCGGCATCCTGATCAAGGGCGGCACCTACCTCGAAGAGGCGCGCAAGCTCAAGGCCGTGGCGCTCGACAAGACCGGCACCATCACCGAGGGCAAGCCCAAGCTGGTCGAGTCGGTGCTGATCGACAAGGCGGGCAGGGATGAAGGCGCGGCCTACGCGCTGGCCGCCAACATCGCCGGCCGTTCCGACCACCCGGTGTCGAAGGCCATCGCCCAGGGCCTGGGTGGGTCGGTCGAAGAAGTCGGCGACTTCACCGCGCTGCCCGGACGCGGCGTGCAGGCCACGCACGCGGGCCAGACCTACGTGCTGGGCAACCACCGGCTGATCGAGGAACGCGGCCTGTGCTCGCCGGAACTCGAAGCCGAACTCAAGCGGCACGAGGAAGCCGGCCGCACCGTGACGCTGCTGGCATCTGAAAAGTCGGTGTTGGCGCTGTTCGCAGTGGCCGACACCATCAAGCCCTCGTCGCAGGCCGCCGTGGCCGAGCTGCGCGCGCTGGGCGTGACGCCCGTCATGCTCACCGGCGACAACACCGCCACCGCGAAGACCATCGGCGCGCACGCCGGCATCGACGACGTGCGCGGCAACCTGCTGCCCGAAGAAAAGCTCGATGCCATCCAGGCGATGCAGCAACGCTACGGCGCCGTCGCGATGACCGGCGACGGCATCAACGACGCCCCGGCACTGGCCAGGGCCGACATCGGCTTCGCCATGGGCGGCGCCGGCACCGACACCGCGATGGAAGCGGCCGACGTGGTCATCATGAACGACGACCTGCGCCGCATCCCCGAGACCATCCGCCTGTCGCGCCGCTCGCACGCCGTGCTGTGGCAGAACATCACCCTCGCGCTCGGCATCAAGGGCGTGTTCTTCGTGCTCGCGGTGTTCGGCAGCGCGACCATGTGGATGGCGGTGTTCGCCGACATGGGGGCGAGCCTGCTGGTGGTGGCGAACGGGTTGCGGTTGATGCGTATGCCCAAGGAGTGAGTTCGGGCGGGGCTTGGGAGCCCCGGGGGGCGCGTGCGGCACCGGCGGCGATGGCACTAACATCGGCCGCTGTTCCCGCTTTCACCGCGACCCCGCCATGTCCGTCACCACCCTGCTGCTGCAACTCGTCGTCATCCTCACCACCGCGCGCCTGTGCGGCTGGGTGCTGCGCCATGTGGGGCAGCCGAGCGTGGTGGGGGAGATGGCGGCGGGGCTGATGCTCGGGCCGGCGGTCATGGGGCTGCTGTTCCCGTCGCTGCACGCGCAGCTGTTCGCCAAGGAGTCGCTGCAGGGGCTGTCGTCGCTGGCGACGGTGGGGCTGGTGCTGTTCATGTTCGTGGTGGGTCTGGAGCTGCGGGCCACGCGCAACATGCGCGCGCAGCTGCAGGCGGCCGGCGCGGTGGGCGTGCTCAGCGTGCTGGTGCCGCTGGTGCTGGGCCTGGCGATCTCGCCGGCGCTGCACCCCACGCTCGCGCCGGCCGGCGTGGGCTTCTGGCCCTTCGCGCTGTTCATGGCGGCGGCGCTGTCGATCACGGCCTTCCCGGTGATGGCGCGCATCCTGAAAGACCGCGGCATGACGCGCACGCCCTTCGGCCAGCTCTCGCTGAGCGCGGCGGCGGTGGTCGACGTGTTCGCGTGGATCCTGCTGGCCTTCGTGGTCGCGCTGGTGGGCACCAGCGACGGCTACGCGGGCCTGATCAAGATCACGGTCGGCGTGGTGGTGATGCTCACGGTGCTGTTCCTCGGGCTGAAGCCGGCCTTTGCGTGGCTGCTGCGCGTGAAGGCACCCGACGGCGAGCCGTCGACCACGCTGATGGCCGCGCTCATGATCGGCCTGCTGGTCACGGCGCTGCTGACCGAGTGGCTGCACCTGCACGCGGTGTTCGGCGCCTTCCTGTTCGGCGCCTGCCTGCCGCGCGACGACCGCCTGCTGCGCTCGCTGAGCGAGCGCATCGAGCCGATCTCCATCGTGGTGCTGATGCCGCTGTTCTTCGCGCTCGCGGGGCTGGGCACCACGGCCAACGCGTTCTCGGGCGCCAGCCTGGGCGCGATGCTGCTGATCGTGGGCGTGGCCACCGTGGGCAAGATCGCGGGCGGCGCGGCGGGCGCGCGCATCGCCGGCTACAGCTGGCGCGACAGCCTGGCCACCGGCTCGCTCATGAACGCGCGCGGGCTGATGGAGCTCATCGTCATCAAGATCGGCCTGGACGTCGGCCTGATCGGCCCCGAACTCTTCACGATGCTGCTGGTGATGGCGCTGGCCACCACCGCGATGACCGGGCCGCTGATGACGCTGTGCGTGGGCCGCAAGCCGAAGCCCGCCGAGACGGCGGCGCACGCCGAGCCCTGAACCCCTTCAGCCGCCGCGGCGCACGCTGAACCCGATGCGCGTCTCGCCGCCCTGGCTCGACGCGAACACCTGTCCGCCGTGCATGCGCGCGATCGCCTCGACGATCGACAAGCCCAGCCCGTGGTGGCGCGTGGAGCCGTCGCGCGCCTGGGCCGCGCGGTAGAAGCGCTCGAACAGGCGCGGCAGGGCCTCGGGATCGATGGGCGCGCCGCGGTTGATCACGGCGATGGTGTGGTGTTCTCCGCCAGGAGCGGCCGCAATCTCGATGCGCAGCGTCGAGGCCGGTTCGGCAAAGCGGATCGCATTGCCCAGCAGGTTGAAGAGGGCGCGCCGGATCAGCCCCGCGTCCACCTCGGCCACGGCCTCGCCGTGCACCTCGGCGCGCAGGCCGGCCTCGTCGAGCATGGCGTCGTAGAAGTCGATCACGTCGCGCGCCTGCTCCGCCAGGCTCACCGGGGCCATCGAGCGCGCCGAGGTGCCGCGGTCGGCCTTCGAAAGAAACAGCATGTCGGTCACGATGCCCGACAGCCGCCCCATCTCCTCGAGGTTGGAGGCCAGCACGGCCTGCAGCTCCTCGTTGCTGCGCGGGCGCGTGAGCGCCACCTCGGTCGAGCCCAGCAGGTTGGCCAGCGGCGTACGCAGCTCGTGCGCCACGTCGGCGTTGAACGACTCCAGCTGCACGTAGGCGCGCTGCACCCGCGCCAGCAGCGCGTTGAACTGCGTGATCCAGGGCCTCAGCTCCTGCGCGAAGGCGCCGGGGTCGATCGACTGGTGGACGTGGTCGGGCGTGATGGCCGCGGTGCGCTCGGCCAGCGCCTTCAGCGGCCGCAGCCCGCGCCGCACCAGCCACATGCCGGTGAGCGACACCAGCGCCGTGCCCAGCACCACCGCGCCCAGCAGCGTCCAGGCCAGGCGCTCGAGCAGCCGGGAGTCCTGCGCGATGTTCACGCCGACCTGCACCGACAGGTCGGTGTGGAAGTCGCCGTTCTGCCAGGGCACGACGATGGCGCGCCGCAGCCAGCGGCCCTGCGGCGGCGGCGTGGACTGGAACAGCGGCTTGCCGGCGTTGGCGATCGACAGGGTCACGTCGTCCTGCATCGAGAAGAAGTCGTCGAGCTTGTGCCGCAGAAAGACGAGGTCGCCGCCTTTCTCGGCCTCCTTGAGCAGGTGCTCGACGAGCACCGTCTTCTGGTCGAGCGCGTCGCGCTGCTTGGCGCCGAAGCTCCAGGCGGTCACGAGGTAGATGGCCAGGCAGATGATGCTCAGGCCGGACAGCGTCTGCGCGGCGAACCAGAACGACAGCCGGCTCTGGATCGAATGCGGCTTCGGGCTCATGCCCAGGAGCGGTCTTCGAGTACGTAGCCCATGCCGCGGACGGTGTGCAGCAGCTTCACGTCGAAGGGGTCGTCGATCTTGCTGCGCAGGCGGCGAATGGCCACCTCGACCACGTTGGTGTCGCTGTCGAAGTTCATGTCCCACACCTGCTCGGCGAGCGTGGAGCGCGACAGGATCTGCCCGCGCCGACGCAGCAGCACCACCAGCAGCGTGAACTCCTTGGCCGTGAGGTCCAGCCGCGTGCGGTTGCGCATGCACTTGCGGCTCACCAGGTCCAGCTCCAGGTCGGCCAGGCGCAGCACCGTGGGCTCCTGCGTCTTGCCACGCCGCAGCAGCGCCTGCACGCGCGCCAGCAGCTCCGAGAAGGAGAAGGGCTTCACCAGGTAGTCGTCGGCGCCTTGCTGCAGGCCTTGCACGCGGTCTTCGACCTTGTCGCGCGCGGTGAGCACCAGCACGGGCACGTTCTTCGTGCGGCGAATGGCCTGCAGCACGGCAAAGCCGTCGATGCCGGGCAGCATCACGTCGAGCAGCACGAGCGCGTAGTCGCCCTCGGTGGCGAGGTAGCGGCCTTCGATGCCATCGCGGGCGATGTCGACCACGTAGCCGTTCTCTTCCAGCCCCTTTTTCAGGTAATCGCCCAGTTTGGGTTCGTCTTCGATGACAAGAATTCGCATGGTACGGATCGTACCCAAGGCCTTTCGAGACGCTGGTTACGATTTAGTAATCCTATTGAAGGACAAAGCGCCGACACGCTGTCGTACAGTGGGCCGGGCCCTCGGTTCGCAGGGCTTTTCTTGGTCGGCGCGCCACGCCCCGTCGATATACTTTTGTCAACAATGCGCCGCTGGCTCCTGATTTTCCTGCTGTTTCTCTTGCCTTTCCAGTACAGCTGGGCGGTGTCGGCAGCCTATTGCCTGCACGAAGGCGACAAGAGCAGCGGCCACTGGGGCCACCACGAGGACGAGCCGCGCGGCACCGACCGCACCCACGCGGGCGACGGCGCCAAGAAAGACAGCACCCGCCAGCCCAACGCGGCGGTCGGCCATTGCATCGTCGCCCACTTCGGGCAGGCCCAGCATGCGGACACCGCCGCCGCGCTGCCGGCCCAGGCGCCCGTGGCTTCGCAGCCGCTGCGCGCCGCTTCCACCGAACGCTTCGCCTCGCACATCGCCGAAGTGCCGGTGCGCCCCGACTGGTTGCTCGCCGCCTGATTCGGCGAGAGCACAGCCCCTTTTTCTTTTTCTGATCTCACTCATCAGCTGAGCGCTCCTCGCCGAATTCGTCCGTCCGTTGTTTCGCAACCCAGGAGAATTCGATGCGCACGCTTTTCGTGCCGCTGGCCGTGTTGGCCTTGGCGGTACCCCCGGCCTTTTCACAGCAGATCCCGCAGGCGGCCGGTCCCTCGTCGTCCCTGTCGGCACCCGCCCGCACGCTGGAGCCCGAAGGCCCGCTGACCCTGCGCGCCGCCGTGGCGCTGGCGCTGCAGGCCAACCCGGGCCTGTCGGCCGCGCGCCATGAGCAGGCCGCCGCCGACGGCGCCGTGGTGCAGGCCGGCGCCTGGCCCAACCCCACGCTGGACACGCAGCTGGAGGACCTGCGCCGCAACAACCGCACGACCACGCTGCAGCTGAGCCAGCCCCTCGAGCTGGGCGGCAAGCGCGCCGCGCGCGTCACGGCGGCCGAGCGTGCGCGCGACCAGGCGGCGTCGGCGCTGTCGGCGCGGCGCGCCGAACTGCGCGCCGCGGCCGTCACCGCTTTCTTCGACGTGCTGACCGCGCAGGAGCGCCTGCGGCTCGCGCAAGACTCGGTGGGGCTCGCGCAGATCGCCACCCGCGCCGCGGCCAACCGCGTGGCGGCCGGCAAGGTGTCGCCGCTCGAGGAAACCAAGGCGCGCGTGGCCGAGGCCGGCATCCGCGTCGAACTGCTGCAGGCCGAAGGCACGCTGCGCGCGTCGCGCCAGCTGCTGTCCGCGCTGTGGGGCAACCCGTCGCCGCGCTTCACGCAGGTGGACGGCGCGGTCGACCAGCTGCCGGCCCAGGCCGCCGCGCCCGAGGTGGCGCGCCGCCTGCCCGATGCGCCCGTGCTGCGGCAGGCCCGGCTCGAGGTCGAGCGCCGCCGCGCGCTGAGCGACCTGGAGCAGGCCAAGCGCATTCCCGACGTGACCGTGTCGCTCGGCGTCAAGCGCGTGCCCGCGTCCGAAGGCGAGGGCGGCGAGGCCGTGAGCAGCAGCCGGCGCAACCAGGTGGTGGTGGGCCTGTCGGTGCCGCTGCCGATCTTCGACACCAACCGCGGCAACATCGCCGAGGCGCTGAGCCGCGAAGACAAGGCGCGCGACGAGCTCGCCGCCGCCGAGCTGCAACTGGGCGCCGATGTGGCCCAGGCCAGCGAGCGCTTGCGCTCCGCACGCGCCACCGCCGAGACGCTGCAGCGCGACGCGCTGCCCGGCGCCGAGACCGCCTACCGCGCCGCCACCAAGGGCTTCGAGCTGGGCAAGTTCAGCTTTCTCGAGGCGCTCGACGCGCAGCGCACGCTGTTCCAGGTGCGCAACCAGTACCTCGTCGCGCTGGCCGAGGCGCACCGCGCGGCCGGCGAGCTCGACCGCCTGCTGGGCACGGAGGGCGACGACATCGCCTCGAACGCGACGCCGAACGTGACGCCGAACGCGCGTTGAAGAAGAACACCGAACCGATTCCGACCATGACCACACCACACAACCGCACATCGTCCGCCGGCCGCAAGCAGTGGATCGCCATTGCCGCCGTTTTGCTCGCCGGCCTCATTGCCGGCGCGCTCATCCTGCGCACCGCGCCGTCCAAGCCCGAGGCGGGCGGGCACTCGGAGTCCGCCGGCCATGCCGACGGCGAGCACCACGAGGAAGACAAGGGCCACGCCAAGGGCAAGGAAGACGACCACGGCCATTCGCATGACGAAGGCCATGGCGACAAGGAACACCACGCGGAAGAGGGCAAGGACGCCGGCAAGGAAGCAGGCAAGGAGCCCGCCAAGGAAACGCCCGCATCGGCAGAGCCGCAGAAGGCCGCCGCCAACGCCCACAAGGAAGACGAGGAAAAGATCCCCTTCACCGACGAGCAGGTCAAGGCCGCCGGCATCGCGATCGACAGCGTCGGCCCGGCGCGCATCAAGACGTCGCTGCAGCTGCCCGGCGAGATCAAGTTCAACGAAGACCGCACGGCCCACGTGGTGCCGCGCGTGGCGGGCGTGGTCGACAGCGTGTCGGCCAACCTGGGCCAGGAAGTCAAGCGCGGCCAGGTGCTGGCCGTGATCTCCAGCCCCGCGCTCTCGGAGCAGCGCAGCGAGCTGCAGACGGCGCAGCGCCGGCTGGCGCTGGCGCGCACCACGCACGACCGCGAGAAGAAACTGTGGGAAGAAAAGATCTCGCCGCAGCAGGACTACCTGCAGGCCGAGCAGGCCATGCAGGAGGCGCAGATCGCCGTGGCCAACGCCAACCAGAAGCTGCTGGCGCTGGGCGCCACGCCCGGCTCGTCGGCGCTGGGCCGCTACGAGCTGCGCGCACCCTTCGACGGCATGGTGGTCGAAAAGCACATCTCGCTGGGCGAATCGGTGGGCGAGGCGGTCAACGTGTTCACCATTTCCGATCTGTCGACCGTGTGGGCCGAGATCAGCGTGCCCGCCAGCAGCCTGAACCTCGTGCGCGTCGGCGAGGCCGTGACCATCCGCGCCGGTTCCTTCGAGCAAGCCGCGCGCGGCACCGTGTCGTACGTGGGCTCGCTGCTGGGCGCGCAGACGCGCACCGCCACCGCGCGCGTCACGCTCACCAACCCGCAGCGCACCTGGCGCCCGGGCCTGTTCGTGAACGTGGAGCTGGTGGCATCGGAGGCCGATGCGCCCGTCACCGTGTCGGCCGAAGCCGTGCAGACCGTGGACGACCAGCCCACCGTGTTCCTGCGCGTGCCCGGCGGCTTTGTGCCGCAGCACGTGAAGACCGGCCGCAGCGACGGCCAGCGCATCGAGATCGTGGGCGGCCTGAAGCCCGGCGCGGCCTATGCGGCCAGCGGCAGCTTCGTCGTGAAGTCGCAGCAGGGCAAGAGCTCGGCCACGCACACCCACTGAGGACGACCGCATGTTCGAACGCATCATCCGCTTCTCCATCGAGCAGCGCTGGCTGATCCTGCTGGCCGTGCTCGGCATGGCGGCGCTCGGCGTCTTCAGCTACCAGAAGCTGCCCATCGACGCCGTGCCCGACATCACCAACGTGCAGGTGCAGATCAACACGTCCGCGCCCGGCTACTCGCCGCTCGAAGCCGAGCAGCGCGTGACCTACCCCATCGAGACCGTCATGGCCGGCCTGCCGGGCCTGCAGCAGACGCGCTCGCTGTCGCGCTACGGCCTGTCGCAGGTCACGGTGATCTTCAAGGACGGCACCGACATCTACTTTGCGCGCCAGCTCGTGAACGAGCGCATCCAGTCGGCGCGCGAGAGCATGCCGCCCGGCGTGTCGCCGGTGATCGGGCCCATCTCGACCGGCCTGGGCGAGATCTACCTGTGGACCGTCGAGACCGAAGAGGGCGCGAAGAAGGCCGACGGCAAGCCCTACACGCCCACCGACCTGCGCGAGATTCAGGACTGGATCATCAAGCCGCAGCTGCGCAACGTGCCGGGCGTGACCGAGATCAACTCCATCGGCGGCTACGCCAAGGAGTTCCAGATCGCACCCGACCCCGCGAAGCTCTTGGCGCACGGCCTCACGATGACCGACCTGGTCACCGCGCTGGAACGCAACAACGCCAACGTGGGCGCGGGCTACATCGAGAAGCGCGGCGAGCAGTACCTCATTCGCGCGCCCGGGCAGGTGAAGTCGGTGGAAGACATCGGCAACGTGATCCTGGGCAACGCCGGCGGCATTCCGCTGCGTGTGTCCGACGTGGCCGAGGTCGGCATCGGCCAGGAGCTGCGCACCGGCGCCGCCACCGACAACGGCCGCGAGGTGGTGCTGGGCACCGTGTTCATGCTCATCGGCGAGAACAGCCGCACCGTCTCGCAGGCGGTCGACAAGAAGATGCAGGAGATCAACCGCACGCTGCCCGCGGGCGTGAAGGCCGTGACGGTGTACGACCGCACGGTGCTGGTCGACAAGGCCATCGCCACCGTGAAGAAGAACCTCTTCGAGGGCGCGGTGCTGGTGGTGACGATCCTGTTCCTGTTTCTGGGCAACATCCGCGCGGCCATCATCACCGCCACGGTGATCCCGCTGTCGATGCTCTTCACCTTCACCGGCATGGTGAACCAGAAGGTCAGCGCCAACCTCATGAGCCTGGGCGCGCTCGACTTCGGCATCATCATCGACGGCGCCGTGGTGATCGTGGAGAACTGCGTGCGGCGCCTGGCGCATGCGCAGGAGAAACACGGCAGGGCGCTCACGCGCAGCGAGCGTTTCCATGAAGTGTTCGCAGCCTCGCAGGAGGCGCGCCGGCCGCTGCTGTTCGGCCAGCTGATCATCATGATCGTGTACCTGCCGATCTTTGCGCTCACCGGCGTCGAGGGCAAGCTGTTCCACCCGATGGCGTTCACCGTGGTGATTGCGCTCTTGGGCGCGATGATCCTGTCGATCACCTTCATCCCGGCCGCCGTGGCGCTGTTCATCGGCAACAAGGTCGCCGAGAAGGAAAACCGCCTCATGCTGTGGGCCAAGCGCGGCTACGCGCCGCTGCTGTCGCGCGCGATGAATGCCAAGCCGCTGGTCATCACCACGGCCGTGGTGGCCGTGGTGCTCTCGGGCCTGCTGGCCACGCGCCTGGGCACCGAGTTCGTGCCCAGCCTGAGCGAGGGCGACTTCGCCATCCAGGCGCTGCGCATTCCGGGCACCAGCCTCACGCAGTCGGTCGAGATGCAAAAGCAGCTCGAACGCACGCTGAAAGACAAGTTCCCCGAGATCGAGCGCGTGTTCGCGCGCACCGGCACGGCCGAGATCGCGTCCGACCCGATGCCGCCGAACATCTCCGACGGCTACATCATGCTCAAGCCCGAGAGCGAGTGGCCCAAGCCCAGGCGCACGCGGCCCGAGCTGCTGGCCGCCGTGCAGGAAGAGGTCGAGAAGCTGCCGGGCAACAACTACGAGTTCTCGCAGCCGATCCAGCTGCGCTTCAACGAGCTGATCTCGGGCGTGCGCAGCGACGTGGCCGTGAAGATCTTCGGCGACGACATGGACGTGCTCAACCAGACCGCCGCGCAGGTGTCGAACGCGCTGGGCAAGGTGCCCGGCGCCGCCGAGGTGAAGGTGGAGCAGACCACCGGCCTGCCGATGCTCACCGTGAACATCGACCGCCAGAAGACCGCGCGCTACGGCCTGAACGTGGGCGACGTGCAGGACGCCATTTCGACCGCCGTGGGCGGGCGCGAGGCCGGCACGCTGTTCGACGGCGACCGCCGCTTCGACATCCTCGTGCGCCTGCCCGAGACCCTGCGCACCGACCTGGACGCCATCCGCCGCCTGCCAATCGCGCTGCCCAAGGGGGCGGGCGGCGAGGGCCTGCGCACCAGCTTCATCCCGCTGGGCGAGGTGGCCACGCTCGACCTCGCGCCCGGCCCCAACCAGGTGAGCCGCGAAGACGGCAAGCGCCGCATCGTGGTCAGCGCCAACGTGCGCGGGCGTGACCTCGGCTCCTTCGTGGCCGAGGCCGAAGAGGCCATGCGCGCCGTGCGCATTCCGCCGGGCTACTGGACCGTGTGGGGCGGCCAGTACGAGAACCTGGCCTCGGCCACGCAGCGCCTGCAGGTGGTGGTTCCCGTGTCGCTGCTGCTGGTGTTCACGCTGTTGTTCGCCATGTTCGGCAACCTGAAGGACGGGCTGCTGGTGTTCACCGGCATTCCGTTCGCGCTCACGGGCGGCATCGTCGCGCTGTGGCTGCGCGGCATTCCGCTGTCGATCTCGGCGGCCGTGGGCTTCATTGCGCTGTCGGGCGTGGCCGTGCTCAACGGGCTGGTGATGATCTCGTTCATCCGCAACCTGCGCGAGGGCGGCCTGCCGCTGGACGAAGCCATTCGCGAAGGTGCGCTCACGCGGCTGCGCCCGGTGCTCATGACCGCGCTGGTCGCCTCGCTGGGCTTCGTGCCCATGGCCATCGCCACCGGCACGGGCGCCGAAGTGCAGCGCCCGCTGGCCACCGTGGTCATCGGCGGTATCCTGTCGTCGACCGCGCTGACGCTGCTGGTGTTGCCGCTGCTGTACCGCATCGCGCACCGGCGCGATGAAGACGAGGTGCAGGAAGCCAACGCAGAGAAGCAACACGGCGCACCTCTCGATCCCGCACTGCAAGGTTCCCATGGCCCATGAGCATTCACACGCCACAGCCGTTGCTGGTGGCAACGAGAAGGCGCTGCGCTGGGCGCTGGCGCTGACCTCGACCTACCTCGTCGCCGAGGTGATCGGCGGGCTGGTGTCGGGCAGCCTGGCGCTGCTGTCCGACGCGGCCCACATGGCCACCGACACCGTGGCGCTGGCCATCTCGCTGGCCGCCATCTGGCTGGGCAAGCGGCCGGCGGACAAGCGCCGCACCTTCGGCTACTACCGCTTCGAGATCCTGGCGGCCGTGGTCAATGCGGTGCTGCTGTTCTTCGTGGCGATCTACGTGCTCTACGAGGCGTACCGGCGCATCTCGCAGCCGGCCGAGATCCAGTCGACCATGATGCTGCTCGTGGCCATCGGCGGCCTGGTGGTCAACCTCATCGGCATGCGCCTGCTGGCCAGCGGCAAGGACGAGAGCCTCAACGTGAAGGGCGCGTACCTGGAGGTGTGGGCCGACATGCTCGGCTCCGTCGGCGTGATCGTGGGCGCGCTCGTCATCCGTTTCACCGGCTGGGCCTGGGTCGACTCGGTGATCGCCGTCGCCATCGGCCTGTGGGTGCTGCCGCGCACCTGGCGCCTCTTGCGCGAGAGCCTCAACGTGCTGCTCGAAGGCGTGCCCGACGACGTCGACCTGCCCGAGGTCGAGCGCGCGCTGCAGGCGCAGCCGGGCGTGGCAGGCCTGCACGACCTGCATGTGTGGGCGCTGTCCAGCGGCAAGGTGAGCCTGAGCGTGCACGTGGTGTGCACGCCCGACGTGGTCGACCTGGCACCGCTGATGCTGCGGCTGCGTGCGCTGCTGGCCGAGACGTTCGACATTCACCATTCGACCGTGCAGGTGGAGCGGGTGCCGTGCGAGCAGGCGGGGGAGACCCATGGGTTCGGGCCTGCGGTGACGGCGGGCTGACGCGAGGGCGGGGCACAAAAAAACGCGACAGTCGCACGGGGCAACTGTCGCGTTTGGGGGCGGCGCCGATGGGGCGCCGCGTGGCCTGTCTGCAGGCTTAGAGGATGGTCACGTGGACCTTGTCCTCGACCAGCAGTTCGGCGGTGCCGGCGAGGTTGGTGTAGACGCTGTAAGTCACGCCGCCCACCGTGGCGCTATCGCCCTGGGTCCAGCTGTCGTTGCCGCCCAGCAGGTTCACGTCGCCGTTGGCGCCGTTGACCAGCATCTGCACCTTGCCGTCGGCCGAGACCATGTCGCGCATGCCACCGGCCAGCAGGTCTTGCGCGCTCAGCGCGAGCGTGTTGCCGCCCGCACCCAGGTCGAACTTCTCGAAGCCCTGCACCTTCGCCCCGAGGGCCGACAGGTCGATGTGCATGGCGGTGCCGTCCATGACGAGCGTGTCGATGCCCAGGCCGCCGCCGAGGCGCGCGAAGTCGCCGCTGTTGATGCGGACCGTGTCGTCGCCCGCGCCACCGTGCACCGTGTCGCCCGTGCCCACCTTCGTGAAGGTGTCGTTGCCGGCACCGCCCTCGAGGCGGTCGGCGAAGCCGAGCCTGGCGATGAGCGTGTCGTCGCTGTCGGTGTAGGTCTGCGTCACGTGGTCGAGCACATAGGCCTCGACTTCTGGTTCGATGTGGAACGTGCCGGCGCCTGCGTTCTGCAGCGTGACGGTCACGCCTTGCTGCACCAACAAGTCGGCCTTGAAGCCCGAGTGCTGGTACACCTCGTAAACCACGCCCCACACCGAGATGTTGGCCTGCTTGACCCAATCGCCGGTGTCGGTGCCGTTGGGCAGCACGTCGGACAGCGTCACCTTGTCGCCGGCATTGCCCTTGACCACCATCTGCACGCGACCGTTCTCCATGAACTGGTTCATGGCACCGTTTTCCATCACGTCGGCCAGCGACAGCTTGAGCGTGTTGTTGCCCGTGCCGGTGAGGTCGATGACTTCGACCGAACTGACCTTGCCCGCGAGCGCGGTCAGGTCCAGCGTCTGGTTGGCGCCGGTCAGCTTGAGCGTGTCGGCACCGCCGTTGCCGGAGATGGCCGAATCGGACAGGTGCTTGATGTCGGTGACGACGAATTCGTTGTTGTCCGAACCGCCATGCAGGGTGCCTGCCGATGCGTCGGTCAGCGTCTGTTGCTGCGCAGGACTGGAGGTCGTGTCGACGCCGCTCCAGCTCAGGTCGCCGATCAGGATGGCGTCGTTGACCCCCGGGGCCGTTCCGCTGTCCTGGCCGTACACCTTGATGTAGGAAATGGGGGTGTTCGACGAGAAGCCGATCTTGGCCATGCCGGCCGACGAATCCGGGTGGGCAACCATGTTCTTCGTGCCCAGCAAGACGCCTTCTGCCGAATAGAACTCGACCTTGCCGTAAGGTGCCCCGTGCGTGTTCCCATATTCGATCTCCACCGATCTGGCGGGCGCGGGAATCTTGAAGCTCACGATGCCTTGAGACGAGAGGTACAGGCTGGAGTAATTAGAGGGCTCCACGAAACCTTGAACCATCTCGATCTGTACGCCCTTGGTGGTCGTGTGCGAGGCGCCTGCATTGATCTTGATCAGATTTTCGAAAGAATCTTTTCCTGGGAGGAGGGGTGAAGTGTATTGAGAAACGTTGCCTGCAGGGTCGACGATAGCCGCCGAAAAATTAAATTGATTTACCGGTGCAGGGCCTGTTTGCAAGTTGTCAACATAATATCCGTAGTCCGGATTAATTCCAATTGCTTCGAAGTGGTGGATTTTTGTTCCAGGAGGAGCTGTGAAGGAGATCTGTTTGAAGTAAACCCCCGCGCTGCTTGATCCATATATGTTTAAGCTGGCATCAACTCGTCCAATTTCTTTGCCTGAAGCGTCGTAAAACAAAAAATCTCCGGCGAGATTTTCAGCTCCTAGGGTAAAGGAGACATGCTCTTTCCCTTCAGGAAAAGTGAATGTGGTTACCGAGGTTGGTCCGATGTCGTAGATGCGTAGATATTTTCCTTCCATTCCATATTTTTTTGAGTATGCGGAAGAAAATTCGTCAATCCAAATTGATGACTTGGTCGAAATATTCAAATCTCCAATCGTCATGGATTTCAAATGCTTGTCGGATGGGAGGCCGTCAAAGGTGGTATTTTTCAAAGATCCAGAATCTGCAAAGAACACCTTCCCAGCCGCAATATCAGCAGCAGTCAATGCATAGTCGAAATGATCGCCACGCAGAATCAGGCTGAGCTTGTGGCCCACAGCCACATCCGCCGGATTGAATCGAACCTCCACGCCGCCAGTGACCACAGCCACCTCGGTCGGCGCCGCAGGGGCGACGGTGTCCAGCGCCATCGCCTGCGATTGCGCCGGGCCCGCATTACCGGCCTCGTCCACCGTGCGCGTCTGCACGGTCCAGCTTTCGGTGTGGCTGTTGTCGTCCTGCGCGCTCCATCGGTCGCCGACCACGAAAGCGGCCGTCCAGGTCTTGCCGCCGTCGGTCGACACCTGCAGGGTGTCGCCGGCGGCAAGGGGTGCGCTCAGCTGGCCCATCATCAGGCGGCCCGCGCTGCCGTCGTTGGTGAGGTAGTCGTCGACGTCGAAGCCGCTGTCCTTGCCGATGTCGGTGACGGTGCCGGTCTGCGTCGGGGGAGTCGTGTCCACCACGAAGTTCCAGGCGCTGCTGGCATCGCTGGTCTGGCCCAGCGGGCTGGTGGCGGTGGCCGTGATGTTGTATGCGCCATCGGGCAGATCGATCTGGGGCGTGAAGCGCCAGTGACCGCTCTCGTCGGCCACGGCCTTGCCCAGGTAGGTCGACCCGTCGTAGAACTTGACCGTGTGGTTGCCCGTGAGCACGCGGCCCGCGCTGCCGTCGGCGGTCACGAAGTCGGTGGCGGTGCCGCTGTCCTTGCCCAGGCTGTCGAGGGTGAGCGTCGTGCCCACGCCCAGCGTGACCGTCACGCCCTGCTGCACCAGCAGGTCGGCGCCGAAGCCCGAGTGCGCGTACACGGTGTAGACGACGCCGTCGAGGGTGACGGTGCCGTTCTCGGCCCAGTCGCCCGGGAAGGTGCCGTCGGGCAGCAGGCCGCTCAGCGCGACCGCGTCGCCGGCATTGCCCTTGACCAGCATCTGCACGCGGCCGTTGGCCACGAACTGGTCGACCGCGCCGTTCTCCACGCCGTCGTCGTACACGACGACGGTGCTGTTCGCCTCGGCCGTGCCGGTGAAGGCGGGGCGCGTGTCGTCGGTGGTCGCGCCGTCGGCCATGTTCGGGGTGACGATGCTGCCCACGTCGTCGGCCACCGACACGATGACCGGTGCCTGCGGCGGCGTGGTGTCGACCACGAAGTCCCAGGCATTGCTGGCGTCGCTGGTCTGGCCCAGCGGGCTGGTGGACGTGGCGGTGACGTGGCGCGGCCCGTCGGGCAGCGCGGCCGTGGGCGTGAACGTCCAGCGGCCGTTGGCGTCGGCCACCACCTCGCCCAGGAAGGTCGCACCGTCGTAGAGCCTGACGGTGTGGTTCGCCTGCGCCGTGCCGGCCAGGGCCGGCCGGGCGTCGTCGGTCACTTCGCCTTGCTGGAGCAGGTGCGGCGTGCCCACGTCGTCGTACACGCTCTCGATCACGGGCGGCGAGGGCGCGTCGGTGTTGACCGTCACGCGGTACGGCGCCGTGAGTGCGGTCTCGTTGCCCGCGGCGTCCTTCTCGTAGACCCGGATCACGTTCAGGCCCGCGGCCAGCGGCGGATCGACCTGCAGCGTCCAGCGGCCGCCTTCGCCGATGGTGGCGTGGCCCAATTCGCGCTCGCCGCTGGCGTCCTTCACCATCACGATGACGGTGTGGCCGGGCACGCCGGAGCTGGCGCCGCTGATCACCGGGCTGGCATCGTCGGTGGTGCCGCCCGAGGCCACGTTGCCGGTGATGCTGCCCACGGCGTCCATGACACCGGTGATGGCCAGCTGGCTGGCGTCGGGCGGGGTCACGTCGATCTCGAAGTTGAACGCGGCGGAGGGCTCGCTCTCTTCGCCGGCCGCGTTGCGCGCGACGACGGTGATGGCGTGCAGGCCCTCGAGCAGGTCGGTCGACGGCGTGAATTCCCACAGGCCGTTCTCGGCGACTTCGGTGATGCCGATCAGCACACCGTGGTCGCGGATGAGGATGGTGTTGCCCGGCGTGCCCTGGCCGTGGAAGTCGGGCTGACGGTCGTCGGTGACGCCGCCGTGGGCAATCGGGTCCTGGATGTCGCCGGCGTTGTCGAGGGCGCCGTCGATCACGGGACGGGTCGGCGCGCTGCGGACGGTGTCGGCTTCGAATGGCGTGCGTTCGTCAGGGGGCATCGACGATGGCGCGACAGCCCATCCGTCGGTGCTCGTCGCGGAATCAATTTTTTGGTCGTCGACAACGACGCTTGTTTTCTCGGATGCCATGCGGTTTCTGTGCTCTCAATAAGAAGTCGACCGGATCGGCGTGCCTGTGCACCTTGTTCGATCCACGGTCTGGGGGATCGGGCACTCTAGGGAGAAGGGGCACGCAAGGCCATCGGACGAATCTGAAACGCGGGCGCGAAGGCATGAGCCGGCGCTGATGCGCGAACAAAGTCGGCGGGGAAGGCACGGGGGTGAACAAGGGCTGCGGAATGCAGGCCATTGGGACGGGCGGGGCGATGGCCGGCAAGAAAGAAAAACGCGACAGGCGCTCGAGGCGGCTGTCGCGTGGGGTGTCTCGCATCCGGCGCGGGTTGCGCCGGTGGGGAGGGCTTACAGGATGGTCACGTGGACCTTGTCCTCGACGAGCAGCTCGGCGGTGCCGGCGAGGTTGGTGTAGACGCTGTAGGTCACGCCGCTCACCGTGGCGCTGCCGCCCTGGGTCCAGCTGTCGTTGCCGCCCAGCAGGTTCACATCGCCGTTGGCGCCGTTGACCAGCATCTGCACCTTTCCGTCGGCCATGACCATGTCGCGCGCGCCACCGGCCAGCACGTCATGCGTGCTCAGCGCCAGCGTGTTGCCGCCCGTGCCCAGGTCGAACTTCTCGAAGCCCAGCACCTTTGCGCCGAGGGCCGACAGGTCGATGTGCATGGCCTTGCCGTCCATGACGAGGGTGTCGATGCCCAGGCCGCCGTCGATGCGCGCGAAGTCGCCGCTGTTGACGCGGATGACGTCGTCGCCCGCACCGCCATGCACCGTGTCGCCCGTGCCCACCTTCGTGAAGGTGTCGTTGCCAGCACCACCCTCAAGGCGGTCGGCGAAGCCGAGCCTGGCGATGATCAGGTCGTCGCTGTCGCTGTAGGTCTGCGTCACGTGGTCGAGCACAGGGGCTTCGACCTCCGGTTCGATGTGGAACGTGCCGGCGCCTGCGTTCTGCAGCGTGACGGTCACGCCCTGCTGCACGAGCAAGTCGGCCTTGAAGCCCGAGTGTTGGTACACCTCGTAGACCACGCCCCACACCGAGATGTTGGCCTGCTTGACCCAATCGCCGGTGTCGATACTGTTGGGCAGCACGTCGGACAGCGTCACCGCATCACCGGCATTGCCCTTGACCACCATCTGCACGCGACCGTTCTCCATGAACTGGTTCATGGCACCGTTTTCCATCACGTCGGCCAGCGACAGCTTGAGCGTGTTGTTGCCCGTGCCAGTGAGGTCGATGATTTCGACCGAGCTGACCTTGCCTGCGAGCGCGGTCAGGTCCAGCGTCTGGTTGGCGCCGCTCAGCTTGAGCGTGTCGATGCCGCCGTTGCCGGAGATGGCCGAATCAGCCAGGTGCGCGACGTTCGAAACGACGAATTCGTTGTTGGCCGAACCACCGTACAAGGTGCCCTTCGATGCATCGGTCAGGACCTGGCTCTGCAGCGGATCGTTTGTCGTGCTGGCGTCCCGGAACTGCGACACGTTACCTGCAGGATCGACGATGGCGGCCGAGAGCGACTGCTCCAGCGGTGCGGAGGACAGGCGCATGTTGTCCAGAACATGGCCACCCCCGTCATAGGCCGAGGAAACAACGAAATAGCCGATCGCCGTGCCAACTGGCGCAGTGCATTCCACGATTTGATATTTGCCCGGGAGACCGGGCGCGTCGTACAGATCAACGGTTTTCAGCAGATTCCCGTCCACGCCATAGAACTTGACCGTTCCGGTTCCGTCGTGAGCACCCAGCGTGAAGGAGACGGCGCTTCTTCCGCTCGCGAACTGATACTTGATGGGTTCATAGGGGGCCCCCTCTTCAACCCTCAAACAGGCTCCCACGGTTCCATACATACTGCTGACGCTGAATACCCTTATCTTGGAAGCAGACGTGACTGTCAAATCGCCAATGGTCATGGAATGCGAGAAGACGTTGTAGGGCAGGTTCTGGAAATCCAGAACGGTGGACGGCAAGGGGTCCGCGAAGAAGTACTTGCCCGCAGCAATGTCCGCCGCCGTCAGCGTGTAGTCGAAGTAATCGCCACGCACGAGCAGGCTGATCTTGTGCCCTACCGCGACATTCGTCGGGTCGAAGTGAACCTCCATACCCCCGCTGATGGCCACGAGCTTGGTGGGCGCCATCGGCGCTGTGGTGTCCTGCGAGATCGCTTGTGACTTCACGACACCTGCGTTGCCCGCTTCATCCACCACGCGCGTCTGGACCGTCCAGTCACCGGTGTGGCTGCTGTCGTCCTGCGCACTCCACTTGCTGCCGGAAACGAATGCCTCCTTCCAGGTCGTGCCGCCATCGGTCGACACCTGCAGGATGTCGCCCTTGGCCAGCGCGGCCGACAGGTTGCCTTGCAGCAAGCGCCCGGCGCTGCCGTCGTTGGTCAGGAAGTCGCTGCCACTGAAGCCGCTGTCCTTGCCAATGTCGGACACCGTCGCCGTCTGCGCCGGTGGCGTCGCATCCACCGTGAACCCGAACGCAGCCGAAGGCACGCTGGAAATGCCCGCCTTGTTGATCACGATCGCGCTGATGCTGTGGCCGCCATCGGCCAGCGGGGTCGCCGGCATGTAGGTCCAGTTGCCCGACGCATCGGACTGCACGCGCGTCACCTCCACACCGTTGTTGAAGACGATGACGGTGCTGTTGGCCTCGGCCTTGCCCGTGACCAGGGGCTGGGAATCGTCGGTGAAGTCGCCGATGTACAGGTCGCCCTGCTTGCCGCCCACGTCGTCGAACACGCTGTCGATCACAGGCGCGTTCGGCTTGTCGGTGTTGACGGTGACCTTGTAGCGCCCGGTCGGCATGGTCTCGTTGCCGGCGGCATCGCGCTCCACGAGCATGAAGGTGTTCAGGCCTGCGGCCAGCGGGGTGTCGACCTGGAAGGTCCACTGGCCGTTTTCGCCGATGGTGGCCAGGCCCAGCTCATGGGTGCCGGTGGCGTCTTTCACCATCACGGTGACGGTGTGGCCGGGCGTTCCGTTACTGATGCCGCTGAGCAGCGGGCGCGTTTCATCGGTGGTGCCGCCCGAGATCACGTTGCCTGTGACCCCGCCCACGTTGTCCGTGAAGCCGCTGACGTTCAGCCGGCTGGCGTTGGGCGGGGTCACGTCGATCTCGAAGTTGAAGGCGGGCGAAGGCGTGCCCTCGTTGCCGCTGTCGTCGCGCGTGACGATGGTGATGGCGTGCTGGCCCTCGAGCAGGTCGGTCGAGGGCGTGAAGGTCCAGTTGCCGTTGGCGTCGACCTCGGTGGTGCCGATCTCGGTGCCGTTGTCGCGGATGACGATGGTGTCGCCCGGTGTGCCCCGGCCGCCAAATTCGGGCTGGCGGTCGTCGGTGACGCCGCCGTGGGCGATGCTGCCCAGGATGTCGCCGGCGTCGTCGGCGGCGCTGCCCACATGAAGAGGCGGGGGCGCAAAGGTCGATGCGAGGTCGGTGTTTTGGGAAAGGGCGACGCTGTTCGTCTGCTCGGAGGCCATGGAATTCCTGTGCTCTGAAATGAAGAAACCAGACCGCATCGGCATGCGAGCGAACGCAGTCCGATCGTGGGGTCTGGTGGGGTAGGGCACTCTAGAAAGAAGCCCTGTGCAAGGCCATCGGACGAATCTGAAAGCCGAGCGCAAAGGAATAAGCCGGTCCCGAAAGCGCGCACAAAGTCGTGCAGGACGGCACAAGGCGATGTGTTGCCAGGCAGAAATGAAAAAACGCGACAGCTGCACGGGGCGGCTGTCGCGTTGTCGGCTGCACGCGGCGCGGGGTGCGCCAGCGAGTGGGGGGCTACAGGATCGTCACGTGGACCTTGTCCTCGACCAGCAGTGCAGTGCCGGCGAGGTTGGAGTAGACGTGGTCGGCGGTGCCGCTCACCGCGGCATCGCTGCCGTGGACCCCGCCGCCGTCGAGCGGGTCGACCTCGCCGTGGGTGCCGGTGGCCTGCATCTGCACCGTGCCGTCGGAGGACACCGGGTTCTGCGCGCCCTGCGCCGTCTTCAGGTCGAGGGCCGACAGGTCGATGAGCATGGCCTTGCCGTCCATCACGAGGGTGTCGACGCCCAGGCCGCCAGGGACGCGCGCGAAGTCGCCGTCGCCATGGAGGCGGGCGGTGTCGTCACCCGCGCCGTCTTCCAACCGGTCTGCATAACCGAACCGGGCGATGTGTGTTTCATCGCTGTCGGCGAGCGTTGGTGTTGCCCCGGGTCCGGCATCGCTGAACGTGCCAGAGGTGTTTTGCAGGTTGACAGTCACGCCCTGCTGCACCATCAGTGCCGCGTCGAAGCCCGAGTGCGCGTACTCCTCGTAGACCACGCCGTCGATGGTCACGTGGGCGCCCCTCACCCAGTCGCCGGGGTCGGTGCCGTTGGGCAGCGCGTCCGACAGCGTCACCGCGTCGCCGGCGTCGCCCTTGACCAGCATCTGCACGCGGCCGTTGGCAATGAACTGATCGACCGCGCCGTTCTCCAATACGTCGGCCAGCGACAGCTTCAAGGTGTTGTTGCCCGTGCCGGTGAGGTCGATGACTTCGACGCCGCTGAGCTTGCCCGTGACCGCGCTCAGGTCGAGTGTCTGGTCGGCGCCGGTCAGGGTGAGGGTGTCCAGTCCTTCGTTGCCGATGACCTTCGCATGGCTGCCCTCGAAGTACGACACGTCGGGGACCAGGAACACGTCGTCTCCCGCCCCGCCGTAGTGGACGTCGGAGCCCGCCTGGATTTCCTGCAGGGTGGGGATGTCCACCAGTTCAGGGTGCGGGTACAGCACGGCGAGGGACACGTTGTCGACCTCGATCCAGTCGGTTTCGATGCCGTCGACGAGCCCGGTACCGATGTCGAAGGAGGCAAAGGAAAGCCCGTCGGGCATGATGAATTTCGCGTGGCCATCGGCTGGAAGGCTGTGGCTTTCTCCGAAGCTGCCTTCGAAGATGACCTTGCCCGATGCGTCGTAGAAGGTGACCGACTGTGTGGCCTGGGAGTGCCGCCAGTCGAATTCGATGGCGTTGTAGGTGTTGCCCTTCAGTGAAGCGTTTGTGGTGCCGCTGATGTGCCATGCCTGCCCGTGGTCGGGTGAGGCGCTGTCGAAGATGCCGTTGTTCGAAGAAGAAGCGTCAGTCGCCGCGTCTTGTCTTGTCAGGAGCAGCACGCCGGCATCGGCTGTTTGTCCCGGCGCAAGTTCGACGGTCTCACCGGCATCGAAATCTTCCTGTTCGGCGTTCGATCGGATCACCATGTAGAGGGAATGATTGCCCGTTGCGCTGACCACCGCCGCGGCCAGGTTCAGCGAGACGTCGGTCACCGCAACGGTGGCCTCGCCCGCAGCAATGTCTGCCGCCGTCAGCAGGTGGTCCACGTTCTGCTTGCCGTTGAGCAGGTGAATGCGGTCGCCCGGTGACACCGCGGCCTTGTCGAAGCTCACGGTCACTTGCCCGTTGCCCAGCACGACCGCAGTGGGCGCGTGGGGCGTGGCGGTGTCCAGGGTCACCGCCTGCGAGTTGACCGGCCCCACGTTGCCGGCCGGGTCCACCACGCGCGTCTGCACGGTCCAGTCGCCCGCATGGCTGTGGTCGTCCTGGGCACTCCATTGCGTGCCATTCACGAAGGCGGTCTTCCAGGTCTGGCCGCCGTCGGTGGACACCTGCAAGGTCTCGCCGGCCGCGAGCGATGCGCTCAGGCGGCCCGTCATCAGGCGCCCCGCGCTGCCGTCGTTGGTGGCGTGGTCGTCGGCGTTCATGCCGCTGTCCTTGCCGATGCCCGAGACCGTGCTGGTCTGCGTGGGCGCCAGGGTGTCGACCTCGAAGTGCCAGCCGTTGCTTGCGTCGCCGGTCTGGCCCACCGGGCCGGTGGCCGTGGCGGTGATGTGGTGCGCACCCTCGCTCAGGTTGTCCTTGGGCGTGAACGCCCAGGTGCCGTCGGCGCGGGTCTCGGCGGTGCCCAGGACGGTGGTGCCGTCGTGGAGCGTCACGGTATGGCCGGGTTGGGCGGTGCCGTGCAGGGTCGGCCGGGCGTCGTTGGTGACCTCGCCGGGGGCCAGCATGTGGGGCACGCCCACGTCGTCGTAGACGTGCTCGATCACCGGGGGCGTCGGCTTGCTGGTGTCGATGGTCACCTGGTAGCGCCCCGTCGGCGCCGTCTCGTTGCCCGCCGCGTCCTTCTCCACGAGCGTGAAGGTGTTCAGGCCCGCGGCCAGTGGCGAGATGACCTGCAGCGACCACTGGCCGTTGTCGCCGACGACGGCTTCGCCCAGCGCATGGGTGCCGGTGCTGTCCCGGACCATCACCGTGACGGTGTGGCCGGGCTGGCCGGTGCTCGTGCCGGTGAGCAGCGGGCGGGTGTCGTCGGTGGTCTTGCCGGCGGCCACGTTGCCGGTGATGCCGCCTGCGGTGTCGAGGACGCCGGTGATGGACAGCTTGCTGGCGTTGGGTGGCGTGACGTCGATCTCGAAATTGAACGGGCCCGAAGGTTCGCTCTCGTTGCCGGCGGGGTCGCGCGCCACGATGGTGATGGCGTGATGGCCTTCATTCATGTCGGTCGACGGCGTGAAGGCCCATTGGCCGTCTTCGTCCACGACGGTCTGGCCGATCTCGACGCCGTGGTTCCTGATGAGGATGGTGTCGCCCGGCGTGCCCTGGCCCTGGAACTCGGGTTGGCGGTCGTCCGTGACGCCGCCGGAGGCGAGGGTGCCCATGATGTCGCCTGCGTCGTCGATGACGCTGTCCATGGTGGGAGGCTGTGGTGCGAAGACCTGTGCGCGTGCTGTCTGATCGATGCTCGGGCTGTTGTCGATGAAGACGTTTGCCTTGTTGGATGCCATGCAGTTCCTGTGCTCTGAAAGGGGAAAGAAAGATCGGATCGGGCAGCGAATTCACGCTGTTCGATCCGGCGGCCCGGGCGTCAGGAACTCTAGGAAGAACAGGGGTGCGGAACCATCGGACGGGTCCGATAAAAACCGGAGCGAGCGATGCGGGCGCGAGCGCGCCCCTCGCGCATCGGCGAAGCAAGATGTGTCTTCGGTGGTGAATGCCGCCGCGCGAGAACCGGCGGCAGGCAGGCCCGGGGGGCCTGCGCCTCAGCGTGCGGCGCGAACGGCCGACTTGGGCCGGAAGGCCTTGCAGACCGTGTCGTCGGTCTCGAGGTACGGCCCGCCGATGAGGTCGATGCAGTAGGGCACGGCGGCGAAGATGCCGGGCACGAGCTGTGTGCCGTCGGCGTCCTTCAGCCCTTCGAGCGTCTCGGCGATCGACTTGGGCTGGCCCGGCAGGTTGATGATGAGGCTCTGGTCGCGGATGACCGCCACCTGCCGCGAGAGGATGGCGGTCGGCACGAAGCGCAGGCTGATCTGGCGCATCTGTTCGCCGAAGCCGGGCATTTCCTTGTGGGCCACGGCCAGCGTGGCCTCGGGCGTCACGTCGCGCAGCGCGGGGCCGGTGCCGCCGGTGGTGAGCACCAGCGAGCAGCCGGCGTCGACCAGCTCGATGAGCGTGGCGCTGATGCGCGCAGTCTCGTCGGGGATCAGGCGGGCTTCGAATTCGAGGGGGTTCTTCAGCGCGCGGCCCAGCCAGTCCTTGAGTGCGGGCAGGCCCTTGTCTTCGTAGGTGCCGCTGGAGGCGCGGTCGCTGATGGAGACGATGCCGATGCGCACCGAATCGAAGCCTTCGCTCATGCGTCTTCTTCCCGGTCTTGCGCCGCAGCCGCTTCGGCGTGGTCGTCGCCGCCGTGCACCGCGAGTTGCGCGCGCACGAGCTGGAAGATCTCGCGGTAGGCCTTGCCCTGGCGCGGTGCTTCGCCGGCGGGGCCGGACTTCAGGTCCTTGCGGGCCTGGCGCACGAGGGCGCGCAGCTGCTGCGAATCGGTGGCGGGGTGGGTTTCGATCCAGCCGCCGAGGGCGTCGTCGTCGGCGATGAGGCGTTCGCGCCAGCGTTCGGCCTCGTGCAGCGCGGCGGCTTCGGCGGCCGGCACGGTGTTCTGCTCGGTCAGCGCCTGCTTCACGGCCTCGAGCACCTCGGGGTCGAGGGCGCGCATGAGCTTGCCGATGAACTGCATCTGGCGGCGCTTGCCCTCGAAATTGGTGATGCGTTTCGCCTCGGCGATGGCATCGACCAGTTTCTCGCTCAACGGGAGGGCGTCGAACAGGCCGGCACGCAGGGTGAGCAGTTCTTCGCCCAGTTTCTGCAGTTCGGCGCTCTCGCGCTTGAGTTCGGTGCGGCTGGCTTCGTCGGTGCCGCCCTTGAGCTCGCGCTTGAGCTCCAGGTCGAGTTCGCTGCCTTCGGCAACGAAGTGGCCACGGACGAAATAGCCTTTTTTGGGTTTGCGGGACATGGGGTGGATTCTGGGCCGCGCCGTGCGGCGCTGCAACGCGCACAGGGGGCGCGGAAGGGAAAACGTGAAACAGGGGGCGCAAGTATCATAGCCACCACATGACGACATCCTCCTCGCGCGCCGATTCCGGCTTCGCCTACAGCCGCTCCTTCTTCGAAAACCTGGTCGATTCGGCCCTGGCCCACGCCAAAAAGCTCGGGGCCACCGACGCCGGCGCCGAGGCCTCCGAGGGCTGCGGCCTGAGCGTCTCGGTGCGCAAGGGCGAGCTCGAGAACGTCGAGCGCAACCGCGACAAGTCGCTGGGCATCACGGTCTACGTGGGCCACCGCCGCGGCAACGCCAGCACCTCCGACTTTTCCGAGGCGGCCATCGCCCGCACGGTGCAGGCGGCCTACGACATCGCCCGCTTCACGGCCGAAGACCCGGTGAGCGGCCTGCCCGACGAGGAAGACATCGCCAAGGTGCAGCCCGAGCTCGACCTGTTCCACCCCTGGGACGTGACGAGCGAGCAGGCCGCCAAGCTGGCCCTCGAATGCGAGGCGGCGGCGCTGTCGACCGACAAGCGCATCACCAACAGCGAAGGCGCAGGCGTCTCGGCGCAGCAGAGCCACTTCTTCAGCGCCCACACGCACGGCTTTCGCGGCGGCTACGCCAGCTCGCGGCACTCGATTTCGGTGGCCCCCATCGCCGGCAAGGGCGACGACATGCAGCGCGACGCCTGGTACAGCTCGATGCGCTCGGCCGACGAACTGGCCAGCCCGCAGGCCGTGGGCCGCTACGCCGCCGAGCGCGCGCTCAGCCGCCTGAAGTCGCGCAAGATCAAGACCACCGAATGCCCGGTGCTGTTCGAGTCGCCGCTGGCCGTGGGCCTGCTGGGCGGGCTGGTGCAGGCCGTGAGCGGCGGGGCGCTGTACCGCAAGAGCACCTTCCTGCTCGACTCGCTGGGCAAGCCGGTGCTGCCCAAGCACGTCGACGTGGCCGAAGACCCGCACGTGCTGCGCGGCAAGGGCAGCTCGCCCTTCGACGACGAAGGCGTGATCACCCGCGCCCGCAAGGTGGTCGATGCCGGCCGCCTCGAAGGCTACTTTCTCTCGACCTACTCGGCGCGCAAGCTGGGCATGAAGACCACCGGCAACGCCGGCGGCTCGCACAACCTGACGCTGAGTTCGCGCCTCACGAAGCACGGCGACGACCTCGACGCCATGCTCGCCAAGCTCGGCACCGGCCTGTTCGTGATCGAGCTGATGGGGCAGGGCGTCAACTACGTGACGGGCGACTATTCGCGCGCCGCCAGCGGTTTCTGGGTGGAAAACGGCCGCATCGCCTATCCGGTGCAGGAAATCACGATTGCCGGCAATTTGCGTCAGATGTTGATGGGAATTGAAGCGATTGGCGCAGATGCTTACACTTTCGGCGCAAAAACCACGGGGTCGATCCTGGTCAACCGCATGAAGGTGGCGGGCGCCTGACAGGCCCTGCCGCTCGCAACGGCGCTGGCTCGACGACCCCTCCATTCAAGGACAGGGGGACAGGACATGAGCAAACACAGCGCCGTACGCAAGCCGGCCCTCGAACACGAACTCTTGCGTGACCCGCGCCTGGGCTTCGAGCCGGCGGGCAGCAGCTCAGTGCGCTGCCTGCAGCACGGCGTGCCCTGGCCCTTCGACTGCTGGCACTACCACGACGAGTACGAGCTGCAGTGCATCAACCGCACCAGCGGCGACGCCTTCGTCGGCAACCACATCGGCCGTTTCGAGCCCGGCTATGTCGCCCTGGTGGGCGCGCGACTGCCCCACACCTGGATCTCGCACGACGTGCCGCCCGAGGGCGTGGCCGACCGCAGCATGGTGATCCATTTCCGCGACGCGCCCCTGCGCCAGGGTGTCGACCTGTTCCCCGAGCTGGAGACGGTGCTGCCGATGCTCGACCGCGCCAAGCTGGGCATCGAGTTCTTCGGTATCGGCGACCTCGTGCGCGAGCGCTTCGGGCGCGTGCAGAAGCAAAAGGGCATGGCGCGGCTGTCGGAGTTCATCGGCCTGCTGCACGAGCTCGCGAGCTGGAGCGACTGGCGCCAGATCTCGAGCAACGCCGACCCGAGCGACGAGGACCCCACGGCCAACACCCGCATGCGCCGCGTGCTCGACTACCTGCATGCCCATCTGGCCGAAGAGCTCTCGCTGCCCACCGTGTGCGGCGTCGCCAACATGGCCGAGAGCAGCTTCTCGCGCTACTTCCACAAGCACATGGGCAGCACCTTCACCGACTTCGTCACGCGGCTGCGCATCACCAAGGCCTGCGAGATGCTGCAGGTGTCTGACCGGCTGGTGAGCGACATCTGCTACGAGGTCGGTTTCTCGAACCTCGCGAACTTCAACCGCCGTTTCCTGCAGCTCAAGGGCATGACGCCCTCGGCCTACCGGCAGCAGGCGCAGGAGCGTTTCGGCCTGCGCAGCGCGCAGCACACGCCACTCGCTGCCTGATTGCCGACTGATACGCACTTGCCTCTCGGGCTAAACCCCGAGACGGCTTGGCAGCAAAGTATCAGGTGCCCGGTGGGCGTGTAGGAGGCCCCGCGGATCGGCCTCCTAACCTTCGTCTCGTTGCATTTGCCGGCATTTCGCCGGCAATTTGCACGAACAACGAAGGAGACAAGCATGCCGATTCCGCATTCCCACCGTCTGGCCGGCCTCGCGCTCGCGCTGGCCACGCTGGCGCCCGCCGCACTGGCGCAGGTCTGCAAGGAGGACGTGCGCGTCCTGTCGCAACCGCGCGAAGGCCTGACGCTGCTCGAGAAATCCAAGGACGAGTTCAAGCGCCTGAGCGGCGCCTCGTTCAGCATCGACAACCTCAACGAGAACGACCGCCGCGCCAAGTCGCGCGCCGATGCGTCCACGGTCGGCAAGTACCACGTGTACTACGTCGACGAGGCCAACGTCGCGCAGTTCGTCCAGTCCAAGTGGATCGTGCCGCTCACGCCGTACTACCCGGCCAGCTACGACTACGCCGACTTCGACGCCGGCCGCCAGAAGGTCGCGACCTTCGCCGGCCAGGCCTGGTTTGCACCCCTCACCGGCGGCGGCGACCTCATGGTCTACCGCAAGGACCTGCTCGAGAAGGCGGGCATCAAGCCGCCGGCCACGCTCGACGAGTTCGTGGCGGCCGTGAAGAAGCTCAACGACCCGGCCAACGGCGTCTACGGCGTGGCGCTGCGCGGCCAGCGCGGCTCGGGCGCCAACGTGTGGCGCTGGATGCCGTTCTTCCGCGGCTACGGCGGCCAGTGGTTCGACGGCGACAAGCCGGTCTTCAACTCGCCCGCCGCCGTGAAGGCGACCCAGACCTACCTCGATCTCTTCAAGTACTCCGCGCCCGGCACCAAGACGGGCGGATGGGACGAATCCACCGGCGCCTTCCTGGCCGGCAAGGTCGCGATCCTGGTCGAATCGACGCCGCTGGCGGGCAACGCGCTCGACCCGAAGATGTCGACCGTGGTCGGCAAGATCGCCTACGCCGTGCCGCCCACGCCGCTCACCGGCGGCGGCTACGGCCACGGCCTGGCCATCGGCGCGCGCGCCAACAAGACCGAAGAGGCGAAGAAGTGCGCGGGCCTGTTCATCGCCTGGGCCACGTCCAAGGAGAACGAGCAGCGCCGCCTCGCGCAAGGCCAGTTCGGCGAACTCAACCGCACCAGCGTGCTCGGCAGCCCCGAGTTCGCCAAACGCTATGGCGCCGACCTGGGCAAGGCGTTGGCCGACACCGGCAAGGTCACGGCCGTGAACTTCTGGCAAGACCCGGCCTGGCCCGACCTGGGCGACCGCTGGGGGATCATTCTGGAAGAGCTGATCACCGGCTCGCGCACCGACATCCAGGGCGGGCTCGACGAACTCGACGCCTACGCCAAGCAACTGATCGCGCGTCGCAAGAAGTGAGCATGCGTTCCCACACCACACGGCTGCCGGCCGTGTTCATCGGGCCGGGGCTGCTCGTGCTGGCGGTCCTGGCGCTGGTGCCGACGGTGTTCGCCATCGCCATCTCGCTGCAGGACCGCGAGCTGGGCCAGGCCGACACCGGCTGGGTCTGGTTCAGCAACTACGTGCAGCTCTTTTCCGATCGGCGCTTCCTGAACTCGGTGCGCGTGTCGCTGGTGTGGGAGGTGCTGACCGTCAGCGCCACCATGGCCCTGGCCGTGCTCATGGGCACGCTGATGCACCGCTGCGCCACGCCGCGCTGGCGCCAGGTGCTGTCGATGCTGTTCATCGTGCCGGTGCTGCTGCCGCGCGTGTCGGCCGCCTTCGTCTGGAAGTTCGCCTTCCATCCGCTGTTCGGCCTCATCACCTGGCCGTACAAGGCGATCACCGGCGAGCCGCTGGACCTGTTCGCCGACCCGGTGCTGGCGCTGCTCACGGTGGCCTTCGTCGACGTGTGGCAGTGGGGGCTGTTCTTCGGGGTCATCGTGCTGAAGCTGCTCGAGACCCTGCCGCCGCAGCCCTTCGAGGCGGCGCGCCTGGACCACGCGAAGACCTGGGAGGTGTATGCCTACGTGGCGCTGCCGATGCTGAAGGCGCCGCTCATCAGCCTGGCCTTCGTGAAGATGGTGGAGTCGCTGCGCGCCTTCGACCTCATCTACGTGATGACGCGCGGCGGCCCCGGCATCTCGACCGAGACGCTCGACATGTACGCTTTCTCGCAGGGCTTCATCGAATCGGGCCGCATCTCGTACGCGTCGAGCATGGCGGTGCTGATGATGGTCGCCTCGACGGTCGCGTTCACCTACATCTGGAAATGGACCAAACCGTCATGAAGAAGATTGCCATCGGAACGCTGCTGGCGCGGCTGGCACTCATCGCGGCCGGGCTCTCGGCGCTCGTGCCCGTGCTGTGGACCTTTCTCAACTCGTTCAAGAACCGGGTCGACATCGTCTCGGCCGTGCCGAAGTTCTTCTTCACGCCCACGCTCGACAACTACCTGTACGTGCTGAACCGCGAGGCCGTGGCCGCGGGGCTGGTCAACTCGATCGTGGTGGCGGGCGCGGCGGTGATCATCGGCGCGGTGCTGGGCCTGCCGGCCGCCTATGCGCTGGCGCGCTACCCGCTGCGCTGGGGCAACGACATCCAGTTCTTCGTGCTGTCGATGCGCTTCCTGCCGCCGGTGGCGGTGGCCATTCCGCTCATGGTGATCTGGCTGCAGCTGGAGCTGTACGACTCGCGCGTGGCGCTCATCGCCACCTACACGCTGCTCACGCTCTCGACCGTGATCTGGCTCGCCATTCCGGCCTTCAAGGCGGTGCCGAAGGAAGTGGAAGAGGCCGGCCGCGTCGACGGCTACGGGCCCTACGCGATCTTCTTTCGCATCGCGCTGCCGATTGCCGCGCGCTCGCTGGTGGGCGCCATCGCCTTCGGCTTCGTGCTGGTGTGGAACGAGTTCCTCATCGCGCTGATGCTCACCACCTCCGAGGCCAAGACGCTGCCCATCGTGGCGTCGGAGCTCAGCCAGCTCGGGCGCGATGTGCCGTGGGGCATCTTGAATGCCTCTGTCATCTTGCTGTCGCTGCCGCCATTGCTCATGGTGGGCGTGCTCAGCGGTTTTCTCAATGCCGCGTTCAAGCGCAAGCGGGAGGCCGCATGAGCGCCATCACCTCTCTTTCTTCAGAACAAAAAATGTCTGCCATCCGCTGTCACCACCTCATCAAGCGCTACGGGGAAACGCAGGTCGTCCACGCCTTCGATCTCGACGTGGCCGACAACGAGTTCGTCGTGTTCCTCGGCCCCTCGGGCTGCGGCAAGTCGACCATCCTGCGCATGCTCGCGGGCCTGGAAGACATCAGCGGCGGCGACCTGCACATTGGCGGCCAGCGCGTGAACGACCTGCCGCCGCAGGAGCGCGGCATCGCGATGGTGTTCCAGAACTACGCGCTGTACCCGCACATGACGGTGCGCGACAACATCGCGTTCGGGCTCAAGCGCCTGAAGGTGCCCAAGGCCGAGATCGACAGTCGCATCAAGGAGGTGTCGGACACGCTGGGCCTGGAGCTCTACCTGCAGCGCAAGCCCACCGAGCTGTCGGGCGGCCAGCAGCAGCGCGTGGCGATTGCGCGCGCCATGATCAAGACGCCGAAGGTGTTCCTGTTCGACGAGCCGCTGTCGAACCTCGACGCCAAGCTGCGCAACCACATGCGCATCGAGATCGCGAAGCTGCACCAGACGCTGAAGACCACCACCGTGTACGTCACGCACGACCAGCACGAGGCCATGACGCTGGCCGACCGCATCGTGCTGCTGCGCGACGGGCGCATCGAGCAGGTCGGCACGCCGCAGGAAATCTTCGAGCGCCCGCGCTCGGCCTTCGTGGCCGGCTTCATCGGCACGCCGCCGATGAACCTGATGGAGATGACGGTGCACGGCCTGGATGGCGGGCAGTGCGAGCTGCGCGGAGGCGGTGGCTCGGTGCGCGTCGATGCGCGCCGCTTCGCGCTCGAAGGCCGCGCGCGCGTGACGCTGGGCGTGCGCCCGGCGCACCTGCACCTCGACACCGCCGGGGCGAACGGCGAAGGATTTGCCGGCGAGGTCCAGCTCATCGAATACCTCGGCAACGAAGTGCTGGTGAGCGTGGGGCAGGGCGGCGAAGAGATCGCCGTGCTCCTGCCGTCCGCGGCGGGCCCCCGGCTCGGCGAGCCGCTGCGCTTCGTGGCCGATGCGCAGCAGGTGCACCTGTTCGATGTCGCGACGGGCGCTTCGCTGCTGCGCCCGGACGCCGTTATGCACTGAGTGCGCAGCCCCATTTCAACCCTCTGAGAAAGATGCAATGAAAGCACTGGTTCTGGAAAAGGCGCACGAGATCACGCTGCGCGATGTCGAGCTGCCGCTGCACGTTGGCCCGCGCGACGTGAAGATCCGCATGCACACCGTGGGCGTGTGCGGCAGCGATGTTCACTACTACCAGCACGGCGGCATCGGCCCCTACGTCGTCGATGCGCCCATGATCCTCGGCCACGAGGCCTCGGGCGTGGTGGCCGAGGTGGGCGCCGAAGTCACCCACCTGAAGCCCGGCGACCGCGTCTGCATGGAGCCCGGCATTCCCGACATGGACTCGCGCGCCGTGCGCGAAGGCTTCTACAACCTCGACCCGGCTGTGCGCTTCTGGGCCACGCCGCCGATCCACGGCTGCCTCACGCCCTACGTGGTGCACCCGGCGGCCTTCACCTTCCGCCTGCCCGACAACGTGAGCTTCGGCGAAGGCGCCATCGTCGAGCCGCTGGCCATCGGCCTGCAGGCCGCGAAGAAGGCGGCGCTGAAGCCGGGCGACGTGGCGGTGGTCGTCGGCGCCGGCACCATCGGCGCGATGACGGCGCTGGCCGCGCTCGCGGGCGGCGCGGCGCGCGTGATCCTGGCCGACCTCGTGCCCGAGAAGCTGGCGCTGTTCGCCCACAACCCGGCGGTGACGACGGTCGACGTGCGCAGCACCAGCCTCGCCGACACCGTGCAGGCCCTCACCGACGGCTGGGGCGCGAACGTGGTCTTCGAAGCCAGCGGCAGCGCGCGCGCCTTCGACAACGTGTTCGACCTGCTGTGCCCCGGCGGCTGCCTCGTGCTGGTGGGCATACCCGCCGCCAAGGTGCCTTTCGACATCGTCGCGATCCAGGCGAAGGAGGCGCGCATCGAGTCGGTGTTCCGCTACGCCAACATCTTCCCGCGCGCGCTGGCGCTCATCGCGTCGGGGCAGGTCGACGTGAAGCCCTTCATCTCGCGCACCTTCGCGTTCGAGGACGGCATCGCCGCGTTCGAGGAGGCTGCGGCCGGGCGCGTCACGGATGTGAAGATCCAGATCGAATTCCCTGCCGCCGAAGCCGCCTGAACGCCCCGCAAGGGCGCGGGACAAGGGGAAACGCTGGGGAGTGCGCCGGCAGGGCGCGGCTACAGTGGCTGCGTTTTGCCACTTGCAGCCTTGCGCGCTTCCTTGCCCATGCTCTTGCCGTTTCGCAATGTCGTTCTCACCGGTGCCTGCGGCGGCCTGGGGCAGGCGCTGGCGCGTGCGCTGATCGATGGCGGTGCGCGCGTGGCACTGGTGGGGCTCGACACCGCACGCCTCACGGCGCTCGCTGCCCAAGGTGACGGGCGCTGCAAGGCCTACACGCCCGACGTGTCCGACAGCTCCGCCATGCAGGCGATGGCGGCCGACTGGATGCAGCGCTTCGGCCCGCCCGACCTCGTGATCGCCAACGCGGGCGTGGCGGGCGGCTACGACACCGCCGAGGCCGACGACCTGGCCGTGTTCCGCCGCATGCTCGAGATCAACCTGCTCGGCGCGGCCACCACCTTCCAGCCCTTCGTGCAGCCGATGCGCGCAGAGGGCCGCGGCGCGCTCGTGGGCGTGGCCAGCATCGCGGGCTGGCACGGCATGCCGGGCAACGGCGCCTATTGCGCGAGCAAGGGCGGCCTGATCCGCTATCTCGAAAGCCTGCGCGCCGAGCTGCGCGGCACGGGGCTCACGGTGCACACGGTGAGCCCGGGCTACATCCGCACGGCGCTCACGGCCGGCAACCGCTTCGCGATGCCGGGGCTGCTCGAAGCCGACGCGGCGGCGCGCCAGCTGCTGGCGGGCCTGGCGGCCCGGCGCGAAAAGATCGTGCTGCCGCGGCGCATCGGCTGGCTGTCGAGAGCACTCGGCCTGTTGCCCGCGCCGCTGCACGACCGCCTCCTGCGTGGGCAGCCGCGCAAGCCGCGCGTGGGCGAGGCGGGCGCCACCGCCATCCCCGGCCTGAATTCCCAGAAAGAACCTCCTCGCCGATGACGTCTTCCGCTGCCGCCGCCACCGTTCCGACGCACGAACAGATCGCCCTCATCGGCGCTGGGCCCTCGGGCCTGGCGGGCGCCCGCAATCTGCAGAAGCTCGGCGTTCCGTTCCAGGGCTTCGAGGCGCACGGCGACGTGGGCGGCCTCTGGGACATCGACAACCCGCGCTCCACGGTCTACCACTCGGCGCACCTGATCTCGAGCAAGCGCACGACCGAGTTCGCCGAATTCCCGATGGCCGACACCGTGGCCGACTACCCGAGCCACCGCGAGCTGCGCCGCTACTTCAGTGACTTTGCCGACCGCTTCGGCCTGCGTGCGCACTTCCGCTTCGGCACGCGCGTGCTGCGTGTGGAGCCGGTGAGCGACGCGCCCGACACGCGCTGGCGCGTCAGCGTCGAGGCGCCCGATGGCACCGTGGAGACCGACGAGTACAAGGGCGTGGTGATCGCCAACGGCACGCTCTCCGAGCCCAAGCACCCGCAGTTCGAAGGCCACTTCGACGGCGAGCTGCTGCACACCAGCAGCTACAAGCACGCGGAACTGTTCAAGGACAAGCGCGTGCTGATCGTCGGCGCGGGCAACTCGGGCTGCGACATCGCGGTCGATGCGGTGCACTATGCGCACAGCGTCGACATCTCGGTGCGGCGCGGCTACTACTTCGTGCCCAAGTACGTGTTCGGCAAGCCGGCCGACACGCTGGGCGGAAAGCGCCCGCTGCCGCCGTGGCTCAAGCAGAAGGTCGACGCCACCGTGCTGCAGTGGTTCACCGGCGACCCGGTGCGCTTCGGCTTTCCCAAGCCCGACTACAAGATGTACGAGTCGCACCCGGTGGTGAACTCGCTGGTGCTGCACCACGTGGGCCATGGCGACATCGGCGTGCGCGCCGACATCGCGCGGCTCGCCGGGCGCACCGTGCATTTCAAGGACGGCAGCGCGCGCGACTACGACCTGATCCTCACGGCCACGGGCTATGCGCTGCACTATCCGTTCATCGACCGCGAGCTGCTCAACTGGCAAGGCATGGCGCCGCGCCTGTACCTCAACATCTTTTCGCCGCGCTTCGAGACGCTGGGTGTGCTCGGCATGATCGAGGCGAGCGGCATCGGCTGGCAGGGGCGCTACGAGCAGGCCGAGCTGCTGGCGCGCTACTTCCGCGCGCAGGCGGCGGGCTCGCCCAAGGCCGTGGCGCTGCGCACGGCGGTGCAGGGGCCGCCGCCCGACCTGTCGGGCGGCTTCAAGTACCTGCAGCTGGAGCGCATGGCTTACTACGTGCACAAGGACACCTACCGCGCGGCCGTGCGCCAGGCCGCTGCCGCATTGGCTGACTGATCGTCTTTCTACAAGGGGTTCCGCGCATGCTGCCTGTCGACGAGATCCGCCTGCACTTCAACCCGGCCTCGCTGGTGCTGCTCAACGTGGTGCTGGGCTTCCTGATGTTCGGCATTGCGCTGGACACGCGCATCGATGACTTCAAGCGCGTGGCGCGCATGCCCGGTGCGATGGCGGTGGGCATCGGCGCGCAGTTCGTGGTGCTGCCGGCCGTGACCTTCGTGCTCACGCTGATCCTGCAGCCGGGCCCAAGCATCGCGCTGGGCATGATCCTCGTGGCCTGCTGCCCGCCGGGCAACATCTCGCAGATCCTCACGCACCGCGCGGGCGGCAACGTGGCGCTGTCGGTGTCGATGACAGCCATCTCGAATGCGCTGTCGATCGTGGTGATGCCGCTGAACTTCGCGTTCTGGGGCGGCCTGCATCCCACGGCCTCGGTGCTGCTCAAGACCATCGCGCTCGACCCCTTCGACATGCTGGGCCACATCGTGATGATCATCGGCATTCCCTTCGTGCTGGGCGTGGCCTGCGCGCACAAGCTGCCGGGGCTCACGGCGCGCATCAAGAAGCCGGCGCGCATCCTGAGCTTCCTGGCGCTGATCGCCTTCATCGTCGGCGCCATCGCGGGCAACTGGCGCTACTTCCTCGACTACGTGGGACTGGTGCTGATGGCCGTGGTGATCCACGACGCGCTGGCCTTCGGCACCGGCTACCTGTGCGCGCGGCTTTCGGGGCTGGGCGACTACGACCGGCGCGCGGTGGCCATCGAAGTCGGCATCCGCAACGCGGGGCTCGGGCTGGTGCTGATCTTCAGCTTCTTCGGTGGGCTCGGCGGCATGGCCGTGGTGGCCGGCGTGTGGGGCTTCTGGGACATCATCGCGGGCCTGGCGCTGGCGAGCTGGTGGGGGCGCAAGCCTGCGACGCCATGAGCGAGGTCTGGAAGGCGTCCGCGCGGCGCGTGCTGGTGACGGGCGGTGATGGTTTTCTCGGGCGCAGCGTGCTCGCGGCATTGGCCGCACAGGGCACCTTCGAAACGCTGGTGGCACTCGACGTGCGCGAGGTGCCCACGGAGCGGCGGCTGCCCGGCGTGGCCTACCTGCAGCAGGACGTGCGCGACGACGGCATCGCCGACGTGCTCGCCGAGCACGCGATCGACACGGTGGTGCACCTCGCGTCCATCGTCACGCCCGGCAAGGACTCGAACCGCGCCTTCGAGCATTCGGTCGACGTGGGCGGCACGCGCAACGTGCTCGACGCCTGCGTGGCATGCGGCGTGGGGCACATCGTGGTGTCGTCCAGTGGGGCGGCCTACGGCTACCACGCGGACAACCCGGCCTGGATCACCGAGTCGCAGCCGCTGCGCGGCAACCCGGTGTTCGCCTATGCCGACCACAAGCGGCAGGTGGAAGAGATGCTGGCCGACTGCCGCAGGCAGCACCCCGCGCTGGCGCAGACGGTGCTGCGCATCGGCACCATCCTCGGCGAGCGCGTCGACAACCAGATCACGGCGCTGTTCGAGAAGAAGCGGCTGATCGCCATCCGCGGCAGCGACAGCCCCTTCGTGTTCGTGTGGGACGAGGACGTGACCGGCGCCATCGCCCATGCGCTCGGCGGCGCGCCGCCCGGTTGCTACAACCTCGCGGGCGACGGCGCGCTCACGATCCACGAGATTGCCGCGCGCCTGGGCAAGCGCGCCATCGCCTGGCCGGCCGGCGTGCTGCAGGCGGCGCTGGCCGCGGGCTCGGCCTTGGGTGTGAGCCGCTACGGGCCCGAGCAGCTCGACTTCCTGCGCTACCGGCCGGTGCTGCTGAACACCGCGCTGAAGACCCAGTTCGGCTACGTGCCGCGCAAGACCAGCCGCGAGGCCTTCGAGGCCTTCGTCGCGGCGCGTGCACGGCAGGGGCGGCCGGTCACTTCCGCGTAGCGTCCGCCGGCGGCGGTGGTGGCGCGGTGAGGTAGTCGAGCATGCGCCGCGCATTCAGTGGCAGATCTTCAGACGAGCGCACGCAGGCCATCAGCGTGCGCTCGGCCCACGGATCGGCCAGCGAGGCGCGCGCGATCTTCATCGAACGGGCGCAGCGCTCGGCCGCGGTCTGCGGCACGATGCCCACGCCGATGCCGTACTCGACCATGCGGCACACGGCCTCGAAGTTGCGCACGCGCACGCGGTAGGCCAGGTGCCTGGCGAGCGCGCGCACGTGCCCGGTGATCAGCTGCTGCAGCGCGCTGTCGGCGGGCAGGCCGACGAACTCGCTGTCGACCACCTCGGCCAGGTGCACGCGCCGCCGGCCGGACAGCGAGTGGCCGCGCGGCATCACGAGCACGAGGTCGTCGCGGCGGAAGGGGTGGCATTCGAGGCCGTCGCTGTCGATGGCGTCGGAGACGATGCCGATGTCGCACAGACCGCTGCGCAGGGCCTCCACGGTGTCGGGGCTGGCGCGTTCCTCGAGGTCGACCGAGATGCGCGGATGCTCGGCCAGGAAGCGGCTCAGCACCTCGGGCAGGTGCTCGGTGAGCGCCGAGGTGCCGCACATGAAGCGCACGTGGCCCTTGAGGCCCTGGCCGTACTCGCCGAGTTCGCCGCGCAGCCGCTCCATCTGCTGCAGCACGACGCGCGCATGGTGCAGCAGCGTGCGCCCGGCCTCGGTGGGGCGCACGCCCTGCGCATGGCGCGTGAGCAGCGGCGTGCCGAGGGCGTCTTCCATGCCGCGCACGCGCTGGCTGGCCGAGGCCAGCGTCATGTGCGAGCGGCCGGCGCCGGCCGTGAGGCTGCCGGCTTCGACGACGTGGAGAAAGAGCCGCAGGTCGGTCAGATCGAATCGCATGGTGGGCCGCAAGGTAGCACGCCAGCCTCAGCCTGTGCCTGAGGCTGGCTGCGCGAAAGCCGCATTTCCAGTGAAGGCGCCGGTCGGCAGACTCCGCGGCGATGACGATCTCCAATGACGCGATGGGCCTGTGGGCGGCGGCTGCCGCGGTGTTCCTGCTGGCCGGCCTGATCAAGGGCGTGATCGGCCTGGGCCTGCCGACCGTGGCGATGGCGCTGCTCGCGCTGTGGATGTCGCCCGCGCAGGCGGCGGCGCTGCTGATCGTGCCGTCGCTGGTCACCAACCTCTGGCAGACCGGACCGCGCGCCAGCTTCGGCGCGGTGTTCCGCCGCATCGGTCGCATGCAGGCCGGTGTCGTGGCGGGCACGCTCGCCGGGGCGTGGTGGCTGGGCGTACCGGCCGGGGCCTGGGCCTCGCTGGCGCTGGGCGTGGCGCTGGTGATCTATGCGTTGTGGGGGCTGACGGGGCGGCAGCTGCACGTGAGCGACGCACGGGCGCGCTGGCTGGGTCCCGTGGTGGGCGCCGCGACGGGGCTGGTGACCTCCGTGACCGGCGTGTTCGCGGTGCCGGCCGTGCCGTACCTGCAGGCGCTGGGTTTCCAGCGCGATGCGCTGATCCAGGCGATGGGCATCTCGTTCACCACCTCGACCATGGTGCTGGCCCTGGGGCTGGCGGCCAACGGAAGCTACCCGGCGGCGGTGCTGGGCGGGTCGTTGGCGATGCTGGTGCCGGCCGTCGGCGGCATGGTGCTGGGCACCTGGTTGCGGCAGCGGCTGCCGGTGGCCGTGTTCCGGCGCTGCTTCCTGATCGGGCTGGCGCTGTTGGGGGCGTACATGGCGCTGCGCGCCGTCATGTCCGCCTGATCCCGTGATCGGTCAGCTGGCGGCCAGCAGGGCCGCGCGCACGCGCTCGATGGTCTGGCGGTAGGGCAGGGCGAAGTCCTCGATGGCCGCGTCGGCCTCGAGCCAGCGGAACGAGAACACCAGGCCTTCTTCTTCCGGGCTGCCCGTGGCCATGTGCTCGAAGGTCTCGGGCAGGGCGCGGTGGTCGCGCATCAGGAAGATGTGCCAGCGCTGCGGATGGCGGTGCGTGTTGCCTTCGACGCCGGCTTCGCATTCGCGCTCCAGCGTGCCCAGCGATTCGAGCCGGCCGGCGAACACCAGGCCCGACTCTTCGAGCAGCTCGCGCCGCACGGCCGCTTCGGGCGACTCGCCGGGCTCGATGGTGCCTTTGGGCAGCTGCATGTTGCCGTCTTCGGGATGGCGGAACACCAGCAGCCGGCCCTGCGCATCGACCAGGCAGGCGCAGGCCTTCGGGATCGTCGCGACGGGGGCGGCGCCGAGCGGGCTGCTGCTGCCGTTCTTCATGGCGGTGGCCGCCTCAGGCGCCCGTGAGGGCGGCCTTGACCGCGGCGCTGACCTGGCCCATGTCGGCCTTGCCGGCCAGGCGGGTCTTGACCACGCCCATCACCTTGCCCATGTCGCCGGGGCCCGAGGCGCCCAGTTCGGCCACGATGGCCTTCACCGCGGCGGCCGTTTCATCGGCGCTCATGCGCTGGGGCAGGTAGACCTCGAGCACCTTGATCTCGGCGGCTTCCTTGTCGGCCAGATCGGCGCGGCCACCCGTGGTGAACGCGGCGATCGAGTCCTTGCGCTGCTTGACCATCTTGTCGACGATGGCTACGACCATGGCGTCGTCCAGCTCCACGCGCTCGTCGACTTCCTTCTGCTTCATGGCGGCGAGCAGCAGGCGGATGGTGGCCAGGCGCTCCGAGTCCTTGGCGCGCATCGCCGTCTTCATGTCTTCGGTGATTTGTTCTTTGAGAGTCATTCTTCGCAACCTTTCGGAAAAAACAAAAGCCGCGGCAGGTTTCCCTGGCGCGGCTGGTGCAACGGGGCGCTGGCGAGGACTTTCGTCGGGGCCAGCCGCCCTGGGCGTTGCTTAGTACAGCTTCTTGGGGAGCTGCATGCTGCGCACGCGCTTGTAGTGGCGCTTGACCGCAGCTGCCTTCTTGCGCTTGCGCTCGGCCGTCGGCTTCTCGTAGAACTCGCGGGCGCGCAGGTCGGTCAGCAGGCCGAGCTTTTCGATGGTGCGCTTGAAGCGGCGCAGGGCGACGTCGAAGGGCTCGTTTTCTTTAACGCGGATGGTGGTCATTGATGAATCGTTGAAATGGATTTGGCCGGGGGAGATCGAGGCCCCAAGCCGGGGTTCCTCAACTGAAAACTTTTTGCGGCCGTTGAGGGAAGGCCAGAGTTAGCCCGCGATTATAGCGCGGTTGCGCACGCATGTGCGCTCGCCCACGCCCATTGGAAGTTGTATCCGCCCAACCAGCCGGTCACATCGACCACTTCGCCGATGAAATACAGGCCCGGCTGCTTCGATTCCATGGTCTGGGACGACAAGTCGCGGGTGTCGACGCCGCCCGCCGTCACCTCGGCCTTCTTGTAGCCCTCGGTGCCGCTGGGGGTGATCTGCCAGCGGGCGATGCGCTCGGACAGCGCCGCCAGCGCCTTGTCGGTGGCTTCGTTGACCGGGCGCTGCAGGGCCGGGTCTTCGCCCACCCAGGCGTCGGCCAGGCGCGAGGGCACCAGCGCGGCCAGCTCGTTGGCGATGCGTTTCTTCGAGCGCCGCTTGGCGTCGGACAGCGACTCGGCCACGTCCATGCCGGGTGCGAAGTCGAGCGTCAGCGGGGCGCCGGGCTTCCAGTAGCTCGAGATCTGCAGCACCGCCGGGCCCGACAGGCCGCGGTGGGTGAACAGCAGGTCTTCCAGGAAGGCCATCTTGTCTTTCTTGCCGCCGGTCTCGATGCGCACCGGCAGCGCCAGCCCGGCCAGGCCGGCGTAGGGTGCCCAGGCGTCGCCGCCGAAGGTCAGCGGCACCAGCGCCGGGCGGGGCGTGACCAGCCGCAGGCCGAACTGCTCGGCGAGCCGGTAGCCGAAGTCGCTCGCACCAATTTGGGGAATCGACAGGCCGCCGGTGGCCACCACGAGCTTGGGCGCGTCGATCGGTCCGCGCGTGCTACTGATTTGGTAGCGCCCGTCGACAAAGGCAATGTCGCCGAGCTTGCACGGCTGCCAGCGTTCGACGTTGCCGGCGGCGCACTCGGCCAGCAGCATGTCGACGAGCTGCTGCGAGGAGCCGTCGCAGAACAGCTGCCCCTTGTGCTTCTCGTGGTACGCGATGCCGTGGCGCTGCACCATGTCGATGAACTGCTGCGGCGCGTAGCGCGACAGCGCCGAGCGGCAGAAATTCGGGTTGTCGCCGACGAAATGGCGCTGCGGGGCGCGCACGTCGAGGTCGCGGTTGGTGAAGTTGGCGCGACCGCCGCCCGAGATGCGGATCTTTTCGCCGACCTTCTCGCTGTGGTCGACCAGCAGCACGCGCAGGCCGCGCTGGCCCGCCAGTGCGGCGCACAAGAGACCGGCGGCGCCGGCACCGACGACAACGACGTCAAAGGAAGAAGAGGAAGGAGAAGAGCTCAAGCGGGTCCGTCCGCCGCCAGCACCGGCGGCGGGTTGTATTTGAGGTGGCCCACGTAGCGCAGCGGCTGCGTGGCGGCGATCGAGGGCACGTCGCCCTCGCGCATGTGGAGCAGGTCGGCCGGGCTCACCCAGCGCGGGTCGGCGTCGGTGATCGGCACGCCGGCCTGGCGGTAGGCCTCCAGCACGAACTGGGAGCAGAAGAACTGGTCGTTGCGGCTGGCGCCCAGTTGCACCGTGGCCAGGCCGCTGATGCAGTACGCGCTGACGGCCGAGGGAATCAGCGGCAGTTCGCACAGCCGGCGGTTCAGCACGAAGGGCGCGTTCAGCAGCACGCCGGCGGTGTTGTAGCGGGTGCCGACCTGCGAATGCGCCCACTCGCGCATCTTCTCGACGTCGGCCTCGACGAGGCCCGGCACGCGGAAGGCCACGACCATCTGCTCTTCGTCGACCACCTCGGCCAGCGGCCGCGCGCGCACGCCGGTGCCCACGGCCTCGGCGATCTGGCCGTCGCCCAGGTAGAGCACGGCATGGCTCACCGGCGAGAAGGTGCCCAGGCGGATGCCGAACGAGTTCACCGTGGCGATCGAGGTCAGCAGGATGTCGCCGGGCGCCAGCACCTCGGCGCCGATCAGCTCGCCGCCGTTGCCGGGGGCGATCACCGAGCTCTGCACGCGCAGGCGCAGGCCGGAGGTTTCGGAAGGCATCTCGATGCGCGTGGCGCAGGCCGAGAGCAAGAGCGGCAGCGCCGCGGCGAGCGCCACGGCGCGAAGAAGGGAGGCCATGGTCATCCCTTCCAGACGAACGGGAACTTCAGCTGCTTGAAGAAGCCGTTGGGCACGTAGTCGCCCAGCACGCCGTACTTCTCGGGCCAGAGCTTGGTGCTCTTCACCGCGGTGCCGAAGAGGTAGTCGAGGAAGGCGTAGTGCGCCGCGTAGTTCTTGTCGAGCGCCTCGATGTCCTGGCTGTGGTGCCAGTGGTGGAAGTTGGGCGTCACGATCAGGTAGCGCAGCGGGCCCAGCCGCACGCTCACGTTGCAGTGGTTGAACACCGCCTGGAAACCGACCACCACGATGTAGGCGTCGATCACGTCCTTGCTGAAACCCAGCACGTAGATGGGTGCGAGCACCAGCGTGCGCGTGATCAGCAGCTCCAGGATGTGCTGGCGCGAGCCCGCCATCCAGTCCATGCTCTTTACGCTGTGGTGCACGGCGTGCAGGCGCCACAGCACCGGCACCTCGTGGTAGGCGCGGTGCGTCCAGTACTGCACGAGGTCGGCCACCAGGATGATCAGCAGGATGCCGGCCCAGAACGGCAGGTTGCTCACCCAGCCGCGGATGCCGTCGTTGGCGGCCCAGCCGAAGAGCTTGTGCACCATGAGGTTGGTGGCCAGCAGCACGAAGCCCACGATCATGTGGTTCACCACGAAGTGATGAAAGTCGGTCTGCCACTCTTCGCGGAACACCGGCTGGTCCTTGCGCAGCGCAAAGAGCTTCTCGATGAAGATGAAGATCAGCGACGAGCCCAGCAGGTCGAGGATGAACCAATCGAGCCCGATGTACGGCGTGTGGTCCGCGAAGTCGTGCACCGGCACCTTGTGCCCGCCCAGCAGGGCCGACACCACCACCAGCAGGAACGCGGCCGACGACAGCCAGCGCGAGCGGTTGAAGATGATGTTGACCAGCGAGAGCCCGCCCGCGATGACCAGCGCCGTGAGCAGGATGACGCGCATCACGTCGACGTTGTAGCTCTTGCGCAGCTCGGGCGTCGTCAGGTACTGCGGGAAGTGGAAGGCCAGCACGCCCAGGAAGCACAGGGCGGCGAGGCTGAAGGCGATGGTGCCCGTGACCAGACCGCGCCCGCGGCGCAGCTCGCCGTGGCTTTCGGTGAATTCGTTGAGTTTGTCGAGCATCCCTGCCTCTTCCTTCTTGTTCGTTGGGCCGGGCGGGATTTTAGGCGGCGCCCGGACGGCGGCGCTACACTGCGCCTCCTCATGGCCCGCCGCTCTCTCCGTCGCTGCACGACCGCGATTTTCGTGGTCCTGTCGCTGCTGTTCTCGCAGCTGGCGCTGGCAGGCTATGTCTGCCCCGGCGCGTCGGACAGCCCGGGTTCGATGGCCGACATGATGGCGTCGGGCGAGCCCTGCGAAGGCATGGACATGGCCCAGCCGGTGCTGTGCTTCCAGCATGCCGCCGACCTGTCGCTGTCCTTCGAGCCGGTGAAGCTGACCACGCCTTCGCTGCCGGCCATCGTGCAGCTCGTGGTGATGCCCCTGGTGCTGGTGTCGGAAGGCCATGTCCTTCCGCCGCAGGCCGTGCCGGAGCGGCAGCATCCACCGCCCGATCCCGTTTTTCTCGCCACGCGCCGACTGCGCGTCTGACATCTCCGTCGACTGACCGGTGCTGGTGCGGCGTGTCCGCCTGCCAGCGATTCGCTCGTTCGTTTGCGGAGTTTTCATGTCCCTTCCTTTTTCGCGCGCGGCCGTCTGGGCTGTCGCGTTGCTGCCGTCCCTAGCGGCGGCGGCCCCCTTATCTCTTGATGCAGCGCTGGAGCTTGCGGCCCGGCGTTCCGAAGCCACCCGCGCCGCCCGTGCCGGCGTCGCCAGTGCCACGGCGGCGGCCTCCGCGGCCCCGCAGCTTCCCGACCCCACGTTGCGCATCGGCGTCGACAACCTGCCCGCGACGGGCGCAGATCGTTTCCACACCACGCGCGATGCGATGACGATGAAGCGCATCGGCATCAGCCAGGAATGGCTGTCCGCCGACAAGCGCGCCGCGCGGCAGGCCGCCGCCGATGCGTCGGTCGGCCTGGAGGCGGTGCGGGTGCAGGCTGCCGTGGCCGACACCCGCAGGCAGGCCGCGCTCGCGTACGTGGACGCGTTCTACGCTGGCGAGAGCATCAAGCTCGCGCGGCGCATGGAACACCACGCGCACGAAGAACTGGAGGCCTCGCGCGCACGCCTGTCATCGGCCGGGGGAAGCAGCCAGGACGTGCTGGCGCTGTCCGGCGCCAGAGGCATCGCGGAAGACGAGACGGCCGACCTCCTGCAGCAGCAGGAAGCCGCCAGCGTCGCCTTCCAGCGCTGGGTCGGCGTGCCGCCCGACGAACTGCGTTCTCCGGGCGCCATCGCCGTGCCCTCCGAAGCCGCCTATGTGGCCGCGCACCCCACGGTCGCAGCCATGCAGCGCGATGTCGACGTGGCCAGGCAGACGGCGGCCGTCACCGCGTCCAACCGCAAGCCGAACTGGACCTGGGAGCTCGCCTACGGCCAGCGCACCGGCTACGCCGACATGGTGTCGGTGGGTCTGAGCATTCCTCTGCCGATCGCACCCGGCGAGCGGCAGGACCGGGACACCGCCGCCAAGCTGGCCTTGGTCGAGAAAGCCGAGGCCGACCTGGCCGAAGCCACCCGGGCCGCGACCGCCGAGTACCAGGCACTGCGCAGCGATGCGCAACGCCTGCAGCAACGCATCGACCGCTACCGCTCGGGCGTGGTCGTTCCGGCCGGCCAGAGAACGGCGGCCGCAACGGCGGCCTACCGTTCCAACCAGGGCAGCCTCGCCACGCTGTTCGAGGCGCGGCATGCCGAAGTCGAAGCGCAGCGCAAGCTGCTGACGCTGCAGCGCGACCTGGCCAGAACCCACGTCCAACTGGCCTTCCGGCCGCTCACCACCGAGGGGGCCCCATGAACCGTACACGCACGATCGGCGCAGCGTTGCTGGCCGCCCTGTTGCTCGCTGCAGGCGCCTTCTACCTGGGGCGCACGACCGCCCCGTCCACGGAGGCGTCGGCGACCATGCCGTCCACCGCTGACGGCCGCAAGGTCCTCTACTGGCACGACCCCATGGTGCCGGGCCCGCGCTTCGACAAGCCCGGCAAGTCGCCCTTCATGGACATGCAGCTGGTGCCCATGTACGCCGACAGCGCCACCGGCAAGGGCAACGAAGGCGGCGTGCAGGTGAGCCCCACGGTCCAGCAGAACCTCGGCATCCGGTATGCCGGTGTGCGGCGGGTGGAAACCGCCGCGTCCTTCGACGCGGTCGGCGCCGTGCAGTTCGACGAGCGGCTCAACGTCGTCGTGCAGACGCGCGTGGCGGGCTACGTCGAGCGCCTGTCGGTCCGCGCGCCGATGGAGCGCGTGCGCAAGGGGCAGGCGTTGGCGACGGTCTTCGCGCCTGAATGGCTCGGGCCGCAGAACGAATGGCTGGCCCTCAAGCGCTCGGGCGTTTCCGCCGACCTCGTCGCGGCCGCGCGTGATCGCATGCGGGCCCTGTCCATCCCCGCCGAGCTCATCCGCCGCAGCGAGGAAACCGGCACGGCGCAGGCGCGCTATGTGCTCACCGCGCCGTCCGACGGCGTGGTGGCCGAGCTGGGCGTGCGCGAAGGCGTCGCGGTCACGCCCGGCATGACGCTGTTCCGCATCGCGGGCCTGGAGAAGGTCTGGGCGGTGGCCGAGATTCCGGAAGCGCAGGCCGTGCGGCTCGCGCGCGGCCAGAAGGTCAGGGCGGTGCTCCAGGCCGATGCCGCCCAGTCGTTCGACGGCACGCTCGACGAGATCCTGCCCGAGGTCAGCGCGGCCACCCGCACCCTGAAAGCCCGCTTCGAAGTGGACAACAGGCGCGGCACGCTCACGCCCGGCATGCTGCTGCGCCTGCAGGTGGCGGGGCCCGCCAGCACCCGGCTGGTCGTGCCGTCCGAAGCCGTGATCCGCACCGGCAAGCGCGCGGTCGTCATCGTGCGCAAGGCCGACGGCGCGTTCGAGCCGCGCGACGTATCACTGGGCGCGGACCTGGGCGACGACACCGAGATCGTCTCCGGCCTGAACGAAGGCGACCAGGTCGTGGCCAGCGGCCAGTTCCTCATCGACTCGGAGGCCCGGCTGCGCTCGGTGCTGGGCAGCATGGCATCGCCTGCGGCCGCGGCCGCAGCGCCGGCCGCCGTGCTGCACCAGGCCGAAGGCAAGGTCGAAAGCGTGGCGCCCGACGGCCTCACGATCTCGCACGGCCCTGTCGCCACGCTCAAGTGGCCCTCGATGACGATGGGCTTTGCGAAAGCGACGCCCGAGGCGTTCCCGGACATCCAGCCCGGCGACCTGGTCCGCTTCGAGTTCAAGGAAGGCGGCCCCACGGGCTACGAGCTGGTCTCCGTGCAGCGCATGCCACAGGGCGCCAAGCGATGATCGCCGCCGTCATCCGCTGGTCGATCGGCAACCGCTTCCTGGTGCTGATCTCGACCCTGTTCCTGGTGGCCGCGGGGTGGTGGTCGGTGGTGCGCACGCCGCTCGATGCGCTGCCCGACCTGTCGGACACGCAGGTCATCATCCGCACGCCTTTCCCCGGCAAGGCGCCCCAGGTGGTCGAAGACCTCGTCACGTACCCGCTGACCACCACCATGCTCAGCGTGCCCGGCGCCAAGACCGTGCGCGGCTACTCGTTCTTCGGCGACTCGTTCGTCTACGTGCTGTTCGACGACAAGACCGATCCCTACTGGGCGCGCTCGCGCGTCGTCGAGTACCTGAACCAGGTGCAGGGCAGGCTGCCCGCGGGCGCGAACGCCTCGCTGGGCCCCGATGCCACGGGCGTGGGCTGGGTCTACGAGTACGCGCTGGTCGACCGCACGGGCACGCGCGACATCGGGCAGCTGCGTGCGCTGAACGACTGGTTCCTCAAGTTCGAGCTCAAGACCGTGCCCGACGTGGCCGAGGTCGCGAGCATCGGCGGCATGGTGCGCCAGTACCAGGTGGTGCTCGATCCCGATCGCATGCGCGCGCTGGGCATCACGCAGCAGGCGGTCGTGGCGGCGCTGCAGAAGGCCAACCAGGCCTCGGGCGGCTCGGTCGTCGAACTTGCCGAGGCCGAGTACATGGTGCGTTCGCGCGGCTACCTGCGTTCGCTGGACGACTTCCGCACCATCCCGCTGGCCCTGACGGGCGCCACGCCGGTGCTGCTGCGCGACGTGGCCACCGTCCAGATCGGCCCCGAGATGCGCCGCGGCATCGCCGAACTCGACGGCGAAGGCGAGGTGGCCGGCGGCGTGATCGTCATGCGCTCGGGCAAGAACGCGCGCTCGACCATCGAGGCCGTCAAGGCCAAGCTCGAGGCGCTCAAGCCCGGCCTGCCGGCCGGCGTCGAGATCGTGCCCACCTACGACCGCTCGCTGCTGATCGACCGCGCCGTCGACAACCTGCGCGGCAAGCTGATCGAGGAGTTCATCGTGGTGGCGCTGGTCTGCGCGGTCTTCCTGTTCCATCTGCGCTCGGCGCTGGTGGCGGTGGTGGCCTTGCCGATCGGCGTGCTCGCGGCCTTCATCGTGATGCACTGGCAGGGCGTCAACGCCAACATCATGTCGCTGGGCGGCATCGCGATCGCCATCGGCGCGATGGTGGACGGCGCCATCGTGATGGTCGAGAACGTGCACAAGCGCATCGAGGCCTTCGAGACGGCGCAGGGCCGGCAACCGACGGTGACGGAGCGATGGCGGCTCGTTGCCGACGCGTCGGTGGAGGTCGGGCCGGCGCTGTTCTTCTCGCTGCTGGTGATCACGCTGTCCTTCGTGCCCGTGTTCTCGCTCGAGGCGCAGGAAGGGCGGCTGTTCTCGCCGCTGGCCTTCACCAAGACCTACGCCATGGCGGCAGCTGCGGGCCTGTCTGTCACGCTGATCCCGGTGCTCATGGGCTACCTGGTGCGCGGGCGCATTCCGCACGAAGGCGCCAACCCCGTGAACCGCTTCCTGATGGCCGTGTACCGGCCTGCGCTGGAGCTGGTGCTGCGCTTTCCCAAGGGAACGCTCGCCGTCGCCGCGGTGCTGCTGGCGCTCACCGTGGTCCCGCTGATGCGCCTGGGCGGCGAGTTCATGCCGCCGCTGGACGAGGGCGACCTGCTCTACATGCCATCGGCGCTGCCGGGGCTGTCGGTGTCGAAGGCGGCCGAACTGCTGCAGCAGACCGACCGCCTCATCAAGACCGTGCCCGAGGTCGCGCGCGTGTTCGGCAAGGCCGGCCGCGCCGACACCGCGACCGACCCCGCGCCGCTCGAGATGTTCGAGACCACGGTCCAGTTCAAGCCGAGAAGCGAGTGGCGCGCCGGCATGACACCCGACCGACTGATCGAGGAATTGGACCGCGCCGTCAAGGTGCCGGGCCTGATCAACGTGTGGGTGCCGCCCATCCGCAACCGCATCGACATGCTGGCCACGGGCATCAAGAGCCCGGTCGGCATCAAGGTGGCGGGCGCGGACCTGGCCACCATCGATGCGCTCACCACGCAGATCGAGGCGGCGGTGAAGGGCGTGCCCGGCGTGTCGTCGGCGCTGGCGGAGCGGCTCACCGGCGGGCGCTACATCGACGTCGATGTCGACCGCCTCGCTGCCGCGCGCTACGGACTCTCGGTGGCCGATGTGCAGGCCGTGGTGTCCACGGCCATCGGCGGCGAGAACGTGGGCGAAGTGATCCAGGGCCGCGAGCGCTATCCGATCAACGTGCGCTACCCGCGCGAGATCCGCGATTCGCTGGAGCGGCTGCGGCAGCTGCCCTTCGTGACTGAGAAGGGCGCGCAGCTATTGCTCGGCGACGTCGCGCGCATCGCCATCGAAGACGGCCCGCCGATGCTGCGCAGCGAGAACGCGCGGCTGTCGGGCTGGGTCTACGTCGACGTGCGCGGGCGCGACCTGCGCTCCGCCGTCCACGACATGCAGGCGGCGGTCGACCAGGCCGTGAAGATGCCCGCGGGCTATGCGGTGTCATGGTCCGGCCAGTTCGAGTACCTGGCGCGCGCGACCGAGCGGCTGAAGCTGGTCGTGCCGGCCACGCTGGCGGTGATCTTCGTGCTGCTGTACCTGCTGTTCCGCTCGTTCACCGATGCGGCGCTCGTGATGGCGGCCGTGCCGTTCTCGCTCGTCGGCGGCTTCTGGCTCATCTGGGCGCTGGGCCATTCGATCTCGGTGGCCACGGCGGTCGGCTTCATCGCGCTGGCCGGCGTGGCGGCCGAGTTCGGCGTGGTGATGCTGGTCTATCTGAAGAACGCGCTGGCGCGGCGCCTCGATGCCGGCGAGCCGATGAACGACGAGACGCTCCTGGCCGCGATCCGCGAAGGCGCCGTGCTGCGCGTGCGGCCCAAGGCCATGACCGTGGCCGTCGTGATGGCCGGCCTGCTGCCCATTTTGTGGGGCAGCGGCACCGGCTCGGAGGTGATGACCCGCATTGCCGCGCCCATGGTGGGCGGCATGGTCACCGCGCCGCTGCTGAGCATGCTGGTCGTGCCCGCGGCCTGGTATCTCTTGCGCCGACGCGCCCCTTTGTCGTCTGCCGTTTCCAACCCCTCATCTCATCAAGGAGCCACTTCATGAACTTTCTCCATCCCCTTGCCTTCGCACTGATCGCCGGCCTGGCTGGTGCCGCCCAGGCCCAGGCGCCGAAGAGCGAGCCGCCGCCCGCGAAGGCGTCTGCGCCGGGCATGCTGACCGATGCCGTGGTCCAGAAGATCGACCCGGCCCGCGGCCTGATCGTGTTGAAGCACGGCGACATCCCCAACCTGGCGATGCCGCCGATGACGATGGGTTTCGATGTGGCCGAGAAGCAGATGCTCGAACAGGTCAAGCCCGGCGACAAGGTCCGGTTCCATGTCGAGGTGGTGAAGGGCAAGCCGACCGTCACGCACCTCGAAGCTGCGCGCTAGGTCCCGAACCGGCCGGCGTCGCCCGGCTGCAACGCGGCTGCAGCCAGCCCCTGCAGCACGTCGCCCACCACGATCACCGCCGGGCTGGCCAGCCCGGCGTCGGCGATGCGGGCCTGCAGGCCTTGCAGCGTGGTCACGAGGTGGCGCTGGTGCGGCAGGCTCGCGTGCTGCACCACGGCCACGGGCGTGTCGCCCGGCAGGCCGTGCAGCAGCTCGCGCTCGATGTGGCCGGCGCCCGAGACGCCCATGTAGATCACCAGCGTGAGGCGGGCGTTGTGCGCCGTGGCGGCCAGCGCGCGCCAGTCGGTCGGGTCTTCGGCCGCGCCGGCGCCGGTCTTGGCGTGGCCGGTGACGAACACCACACCCTGTGCATGGTCGCGGTGGGTGAGCGGTACGCCGAGCGAAGTCACGGCTGCGAGGCCGGCGGTGATGCCGTTGACCACCGCGCATTCGATGCCGGCCTCGCGCAGGTGTTCCACCTCTTCGCCGCCGCGCCCGAAGATGAACGGGTCTCCGCCCTTGAGGCGCACCACGGTTTCGCCTTCGCGCACGGCCGTGATCATGAGCCGCTCGATGAACGCCTGCGGCGTGCTCTTGCAGCCGCCGCGCTTGCCCACGTGCACGATGCGCGCGCCGGGCCGGGCATAGGCCTGGAGCACGGCGTCGTTCACGAGGTCGTCGACCAGCAGCACCGTGGCGGCCTGGATCGCCTTGACGGCCTTGACGGTCAGCAGCTCGGGGTCGCCGGGGCCGGCACCCACCAGCGTGCAGCGGCCGGTGATGAGGGTGGAAGGGGTGTTCATGCGTGGGAGGCCAGTTCGGTGATGTGCCTGACTTGCGTCGCGATGGCTTCGGGCACGGGAAGCTCGCCGGCCAGCACGCGTCGCGTGTAGGCGGCCGTGGTGGCGACGTCGATTTCTTTCGGCAACCCGGGCACGTCGGCGGCGGTGCCGGCGGCCTGGGCCTGGAGTTCGCTGCGCACGCCGCGCACGAAGCCGTCGATCTGCGCGGTGCGGCGCGGGTCGGACACCACTTCGCCTTCGAGGCCGCGCGAGAGCAGGGCGGTCATGCCCGTGAGCTCGAAGGTCTCGCCCATGGTGCGGGCGTATTCAGGGTGCGTGTAGCTGGCCACCACCACGCAGGGGCCGGTGGTCGGGCGCATGAGCTTGACCACGCTGTGGCCGGGGTTGCGCAGGCCGACCACGCGGCGCACGTCGAGCAGGCGCTTGAGCGCGGGGTTCAGCAGCTCGGTCGGGGCAAAGCCCACCTGGCCGGCGGCGATCGGGGTGAGCGTGGTCATCGGGGGCATGTCCAGGGCCGAAAGCACGTTCGATGCCAGTACGCGCGAGGTTTCGCTTGCGCTGCCGTGCACCAGCACCGCCAGGCCTTCGCGCGCCAGCAGCAGCGCCAGGAGCGGCGTGAGCACCGGCAGCTTGCGCGCGCCGTTGTAGCTGGGCAGCACGATCAGCGGGCCGCCGCGGGTCGTCACGGGGTTCAGGCGCGCATGCGTGGCGTCGAGAAAGCCGGCCATCTCCTCGGGCGTTTCGCCCTTGATGCGCATCGCGAGGCAGAAGCCGCCGATCTCCAGGTCGGTGACCGTGCCGTCCAGCACCTGGCCGAACAGGTCGCAGGCCTGCTCGCGCGTGAGCGGACGGGCGCCCCGCGCGCCGCGGCCGATTTCCTTGATGTAGTGGCTGATTCCCATGGGTAGGCGGATTGTCCCGCAACGCTTATGCCGGAATGTGAGTCGGCTTATGCCCCCACGGCCAGTGCTTCGGCCGGGGTGGCCCGCACCATGCGCTTGAGCTCCGGCACGCACGATCCGCAGTTGGTGCCGCACTTCAGCGCCCCCTGCAGCGCCGCCAGCCGCTCGTCGGCGCTGCCGGTGCAGCGCAGCAGCTTGGCCTCGATGGCGCGGTCGGTCACGTTGAAGCAGGCGCACACCGGCTTGCCGCGCGACTGCACGGCCACCGGCGCGCGGGCGCCCGGCGACAGCAGCAGGCGGCCGTAGCTCTGCGCGGGCAGTTCCTCGCGCAGCAGGGTGGCGATCCAGGCTTCGGCGCTGGTGTCGCCGCCCAGCAGGAAGGCCTCGAGTCCGGCGCTGCCGTCGGCGCGGCGCACCAGCCGCGCGGCGCGGCGCTGGCCGCGGCGGTGGTCGGCGTAGCGCAGGGTGTCGGCGGTCTGCAGGCCCAGCAGGGCTTCGATTTTTTCGACCAGCGCGGCATCGGGCGCGTCGTGCGCGGCGGCGCGAAAGAGCACGCCGCTGCGTTCTTCTTCGCCCTGCGCGTTGCTCGCGAACGGCACGCAGGTGGCGAAGGGGAACAGCGCCATCAGCGGCTGCAGTGCGCGCTGCGCCGTGAGCGCGTCGCCAGCGGGCAGCCAGGCCATGGCCAGCAGCGACCACGGCAGCTCGGCCTTGAGGATCTTCACGGGCGTGTGCTTGAGCTCGGGTTGCTTCGAGGTCGGGCAGTAGGCCGGCGTGGTGAGCGCGTTGATGCCCGCGAGACGCACGCCAGTCGACGAGCAGCCGCTCAGGTACTCCTCGCCCCAGTGCATGGCGACGAAAGCCTGGCTCAGGCCGATCTCGGCGCTGGCGCGCGCCGGCAGCAGGATCGAGCCACGCTTCGATGTGAGGTGCACCAGGTCGCCCTCGGCGATCTGGCGGCGCGCCATGTCCTGCGCGTTCATCTGCACCACGGGCTCGGCCACGTGGCCGAACAGCTTGCCGACCGTGCCGGTGCGGCTCATGCCGTGCCACTGGTCGCGCAGCCGGCCGGTGTTCAGCGAGAAGGGAAAGCGCGCCTCGCGCGCTTCGGCCACGGGCTTGTAGGGCGTGTCGACAAAGCGCGCGCGGCCGTCGGGCGTGGGGAACACGCCGTCTTCGTACAGGCGCACGCGACCGGCGCGCTCGCCTTCCTTCAGCGGCCATTGCTGCGGGCCGGCGTTCTCGAGCATCGCGTAGCTCAGGCCGGTGATGTCGAGGTCGCGCCCGCGCGTGGATTCGCGGTGCTCGTTCCAGACCGATTCGGCGCTCTCGTACGGGAACAGCGTGAAGGTGCGGCCCAGCTGCTGTTCGAGCCGGCGCGCGAAGGCCACGCCGATCGACCAGTCGTTGCGCGCCTGCCCCGGCGCCGGCACGGCCGGGCGCACGCGCGAGATGCGGCGCTCGCTGTTGGTCACGGTGCCTTCCTTCTCGCCCCAGGTGGTCGCGGGCAGCAGCAGGTCGGCGAAGGCGCAGGTGGCGGTGGTGGCGAAGGCTTCCTGCACCACGACGAACTCGGCGCGTTCGAGCGCGCGGCGAACCGTGGCCTGGTCGGGCATCGATTGCGCGGGGTTGGTGCAGGCGATCCACAGCGCGCGGATCTCGCCGTCGGCCGCGGCCTGGAACATCTCCACGGCGGTCTTGCCGGGCTTCTCGGGCACCGAGGGCACGCCCCACAGCGCGGCCACTTCGGCGCGGTGCTGCGGGTTGGCCAGGTCGCGGTGCGCGCTCAGCAAATTCGCCAGGCCGCCCACCTCGCGCCCGCCCATCGCATTGGGCTGGCCCGTGAGCGAGAACGGGCCCGCGCCGGGCTTGCCGATCTGGCCCGTGGCCAGGTGCAGGTTGATGAGCGCGGCGTTCTTCGCCGTGCCGCTGGACGACTGGTTCAGGCCCTGGCAATACAGGCTCAGCGTGGCGGGCGAGGTGGCGAACAGCCGCGCCGCCGCGAGCAGGTCGTCCTTCGGAATGCCGCACACCTGCGCCACGGTGTCGGGCGTGCAGTCGCGCACCGTGGCCTTGAGTGCGTCGAAGCCGTTGGTGCGGGCCGCGATGTAGGCGGTGTCGGTCCAGCCTTCCCACAGCATCAGGTGCAGCATGCCGTGGAACAGCATGACGTCGGTGCCGGGCTGGATCGGCAGGAACAGGTCGGCGATCTCGACCGTGTCGGTGCGGCGCGGGTCGGCCACGACGATCTTCAGCGCCGGGTTCGCGGCCTTCGCGTCCTCGATGCGGCGGAAAAGAATGGGGTGCGCCCACGCCGTGTTGCTGCCCACGATGAACAGGCACTCGGCGTGCTTCAGGTCGTCGTAGCAGGCCGGCGGCGCGTCGGCGCCCAGCGTCTGCTTGTAGCCGGCCACGGCGCTGCTCATGCACAGGCGCGAGTTGGTGTCGATGTTGTTGGTGCCGACCAAGCCCTTGGCCAGCTTGTTGAAGACGTAGTAGTCCTCGGTGAGCAACTGGCCCGACACGTAGAAGCCGACCGCGTCGGGGCCGTGGTCGCGCACCACCTGCGCGAACTTGCCGGCGGCGAGGTCGAGCGCGTGGTCCCACGCCACGGGCGCGGGCGCCTCCTTGCGCGCGAGGCGCTGCAGGGGCTGCAGCAGCCGCGTCTGGCGCGTGACGGTCGCGCTGGCCGTGAGGTGCAAGGTCGAGCCCTTGGTGCACAGGCGGCCGAAGTTCGCCGGGTGGTCGGGGTCGCCGCGCACGCCGGTGATCTGGTCGCCCTGCGATTCGATGATCACGCCGCAGCCGACGCCGCAATAGGGGCAGGTGGAGCGCGTCTCCTGGGTCATGCGGGCCTCAACCTTCTTCCGGGGACAGGACCGTCACGGCGGCCAGGCGCTGCGGCCCGGCGACCGGGCGCTCCAGGTCGAGCGCGTGCGTGGCCAGCTCGCCGGCGTCCAGGTGCACCACGCCGTCTTCGAGCTTCACCGCGAACTTGGGCGTACAGCCTTCGTCGGGCGAGCGGGCGCAGCCGTCGTCCAGGCCGATGGCCCAGTTGTGCAGCGGGCAGGCCACGCTGGTGCCGAACACGATGCCCTGGCTCAGCGGACCGCCCTTGTGCGGGCAGCGGTCGAGCAGGGCGAAGACCTGGTCCTCGGCATTGCGGAACACGGCCACGTCCAGGCCAGCGGGCCGCATCACGCGGCGGGCGCCGAGCACGGGGATGTCGTCGAGGCGGCAGATGGCTTTCCAATCGCTCATGGTGGGGCTCTCTTGTCTTGGGGGCGGGCGCGGGTCAGGTCTTGATCTCGGCGTACAGGCCGGTCACGCGGTCCATGATCGCGAGCAGGTTCTCGCTGCTCACGAACACGTCGGACATCAGCGCGGGCGAGGCGCCCGCACCGTCCAGGCGCTGCAGGCCGCGGTTGAAGAACATCCATTGCGCATCGGCCAGCACCAGCTCCTGGCGGATCTGCGCGGTGGCCTCGGGCGCGTTGCGCAGCAGCTCGAGCGCGGCCAGGAATTCGGTGCGCGCCTTGGCGATCTCGGCGGTGCTGCCGGCCGGGTCGATCTGCATGGCCGCGGCCAGGTAGCACTTGGCCATGCGCTGCGACAGCATGCGCTGGCGCCCCGCGATGTTGACCAGCCGCCCGACCGGCTTGCCCGAGGCGGCCTCGTACTGCGCCGTCCCCTGGTGGGCCAGCGCGAGCACGGCGGCGTCGAGCGCGACGACCCGCGCGGCGGCGTCCCGGCCGGGCGCCGCGTCGGCCAGTTCGGTGCGGAACGCGCGCCAGGCGCCGTCCAGCCCGTCGTAGGTGGCGCGCAGCGTTGGCGTGGGCGCGAAGGCCTTGAGCTCGCCGAGCTGCCGCTCGAACAGCGCCACGGAACGGTCGAGCACCTGCTGCGCGCTGCGCGGCTCCACCTTCTGCACCAGCGCCAGATAGGCCTTGCTCGCGCGCTGCGACAGCATGCGCTGGCGGCCGGCTTTGTTGATGGCGTCGTTGAGGTCGGCCACCTGCGCACGGGCGCCCACCGGGGCGAGTGCGGCGAGGGCGGAAGAGGCAATGAAGAGTCGTCGTTTCAAGCGGTCGCTCCGATCACACGCTCAGCGGCGCAAACTGCCGCACATCCACCGAGGCCTGCGCCGACTCGAACCACGGGTCGGGCTCGCCGTCGAGCGCGAACTGCAGCCGTTCCCACAGCGACTTGCGGCCTTCGGCGTCTTCGAGGATCTTCTTCTTCACGTAGTCCAGCCCGACGCGGCCGATGTAGTGCACGGTGCGCTCCAGGTACCAGCCTTCCTCGCGGTACAGCTGCAGGAAGGCGCCGGCGTGTTCCATCACTTCCTCGGCGGTCTTCACCTTCACGAGGAACTGCGCCACCTCGGTCTTGATGCCGCCGTTGCCGCCCACGTACAGCTCCCAGCCCGAGTCGACGCCGATCACGCCGACGTCCTTGATGCCGGCCTCGGCGCAATTGCGCGGGCAGCCCGACACGGCCAGCTTGACCTTGTGCGGCGAGTACATGGCCCACAGCGCGCGCTCCAGGTCCTTGCCCATCTGCGTGCTGTCCTGCGTGCCGAAGCGGCACCACTCGCTGCCCACGCAGGTCTTCACCGTGCGCAGCGACTTGGCGTACGCAAAGCCGCTGGGCATGCCGATGTCTTTCCACACGCCCTCGAGGTCTTCCTTCTTCACGCCCAGCAGGTCGATGCGCTGGCCGCCCGTGACCTTGACGGTCGGGATCTTGTACTTGTCGGCCGCGTCGGCAATGCGGCGCAGTTCGTCGGGCGTGGTGTGGCCGCCCCACATGCGCGGAATGACGGAGTAGGTGCCGTCCTTTTGGATGTTGGCGTGGCTGCGCTCGTTGATGAAGCGGCTCTGCGGATCGTCCTTCGCTTCTTTGGGCCAGGTGCTGATGAGGTAGTAGTTGACGGCCGGGCGGCAGGTGGCGCAGCCGTTGGGCGTGCGCCAGCCCATGCCGCGGTACACGGCGTCGTGCGTGAGCCAGTGCTCCTTGCGGATCGCGTCGCGCACGTCCTGGTGGCTCATGTCGGTGCAGCCGCACACGGCCTTCTTCTTGGGCGTGGCGGAGTAGTCGCCGCCGGCCGTGAACATCAAAATCTGCTCGACCAGCCCGGTGCACGAGCCGCAGCTGGCACTGGCCTTGGTGTGCTTCTTCACCTCGTCGAGCGTGAACAGGCCCTTCTCCTTGATGGCCTTGCAGATGGTGCCCTTGTTCACGCCGTTGCAGCCGCACACCTCGGCGTCGTCGGGCATGCTTGCGGCCTTGCTGTGGCCTTCGTGGCCGGTGTCGCCGATGTTCGATTCGCCGAACATCAGCTTGTCGCGGATGTCGTGCACGCTGCGGCCGTCGCGCAGCAGCTTGAAGTACCAGCTGCCGTCCACCGTGTCGCCGTACAGGCAGGCGCCGATGAGCTTGTCGTCCTTGAGCACCAGCTTCTTGTAGACGCCGCCGAAGGGGTCGCTCATCACGATCTCTTCGGTGCCTTCACCGCCCATGAACTCGCCGGCGCTGAACAGGTCGATGCCCGTCACCTTGAGCTTGGTGGACGTGAGCGACCCCAGGTAGCGGCCGATGCCGAACTGCGCGAGGTGGTTGGCCGCCACCTTGGCCTGCTCGAACAGCGGCGCCACCAGCCCGTAGGCGATGCCGCGGTGCGCTGCGCATTCGCCCACCGAGTAGATGCGCGCGTCGGTCACCGTCTGCATCGTGTCGGTCACCACGATGCCGCGGTTGCAGTGCAGGCGCATCTTCTCGGCCAGATCCACATTGGGGCGGATGCCAACGGCCATCACCACGAGGTCGGCGGCGACCTCGGTGCCGTCCTTGAAGCGGATGGCTTTCACGCGGCCATCGTCACCCCCGACCAGGTCCTGCGTCTGTGCGCCCATGAGGAACTTCAGGCCGCGGTCTTCCAGCGACTTCTGCAGCAGCTTGCCCGCCACGTCGTCCAGCTGGCGCTCCATGAGCCAGGGCATCACGTGCACCACCGTCACGGTCATGCCGCGCAGCATCAGGCCGTTGGCGGCTTCGAGCCCGAGCAGGCCGCCGCCGATGACCACCGCGTTCTTGTGCGTGCGTGCGGTCTCGATCATGTAGTCGGTGTCGGCGATGTCGCGGTAGGCGATCACGCCCTTCAGGTCCTTGCCGGGCACGGGCAGCATGAAGGGGTTGGAGCCGGTGCACATCAGCAGGCGGTCGTAGGGCGCCTCGGTGCCGTCTTCCGCGCGCACGATGCGGTTCACGCGGTCGACCTCGACCACCTTCTTGCCGGCGTGCAGCGTGATGTGGTTGTCCGAGTACCACTCCCAGCTGTTGAGCACGATCTCGTCCACCGTCTGCTCGCCCGCGAGCACGGGCGACAGCAGGATGCGGTTGTAGTTGGGGTGCGGCTCGGCGCCGAAGACGGTGATGTCGTACAGGTCGGGCGCGATCTTCAGCAGCTCCTCGAGCGTGCGCACGCCGGCCATGCCGTTGCCGACCATCACGAGTTTCATTTTCTTCATGGAGCGGGACCTTTCAGGGAAATCAACCGAACGACGGCCCGCGGCGCGCGGTCAGAATCGCGCCATGAGCTTTGAAGTGGACATCGGCTACAGCAGCCAGCGCGGGCCGCGCGACGCGAACGAGGACTTTGCCGGCACGGTGCATGCGCCGGCCGGCGACGAGGCACGCGGGCTCATCGCGGCGATTGCCGATGGGGTCTCGAGCGGCGGACGCGGCCGCGAGGCGGCGCAGACCACGGTGATGGGTTTGCTGGCCGACTACTTCGCCACGCCCGCGACCTGGGAGCCGACCGCCGCGCTCGACCGCCTGATCGGCGCGCAGAACGGCTGGCTGGCCGATCACAACCGCCGGCGCCAGGGAAAACAGGAGGGCGCGGGCACGGCGCTCACCACGCTCACCGCGCTGGTGCTGCACGGCCAGAGCTACACGCTGGCCCACGTGGGCGACACGCGCGCCTGGCGCGTGCGCGCCGACGGCGAGCCCGCGCAGCTGCTCACGCAGGACCACGCCTTCGACCACCCCGACATGCGCAGCCGGCTCACGCGCGCCATCGGCCTGGACGACCAGGTGCGTGTCGACTACCTGCAGGGCGACGTGCGCGTGGGCGACTGCTTCGTGCTCAGCACCGACGGCGTGCACGGCGTGCTCAAGCCGCAGCAGGTGGCCGCGCTCGCGCTGCAGGGCGACGCCGAGGCCGCGAGTGAGGCGCTGGTACAGGCCGCGCTGGACGCCGGCACGCGCGACAACGCGACCGCGCTGGTGATCCGCGTTGTGGGGCTCGATGCGCGCCAGCTCGACGACGAACTCGGCGACGGCCGCCGGCTCGCGCCGCCGCCGTGGCTCAAGGTGGGCGACGTGCTCGACGGCTACGTCGTCACCGGCCTGGTGGCCGACACCGGCGTACACCTGCTGTACCAGGCGCGCCATCCGGTCACGCGCGAGCTGGTCGCACTCAAGACCCTGCACCCCTCGCGCGCCGGCGACCCGCAGGAGCGCGCGATGCTGGCGCATGAGGCCTGGCTGGGGCAGCGCGTGGGGCAGGGCGGCGGCTTCGTGCGTGTGCACGAGCGCGCACCGGACGCCAGCGCGCTGTACATCGTGTTCGACTGGCACGGCGGGCGCACGCTCGAGCAGATGCGCAAGGACGGCACGCGCGGCACCGTGGCCGAGGTGGTGGCCGCGGCCATCGAGGTGAGCCGCGCACTCGGGCGGCTGCACCGCCACGGCGTGGTCCACCGCGACATCAAGCCCGGCAACCTGCACCGGGACGACGACGGGCGCTGGCGCATCCTCGACCTGGGCGTGGCGATCTCGGGCCGCGAAGGCGCGGCGCAGCGCGAGCTGCATGCGGGCACGCCGAGCTACATCAACCCCGAGCAGTGGGAGGAAGGCGGCGTGGCCGATGCGGGCAGCGACCTGTTCGCGCTCGGGGCCACGCTCTACCAGTGGCTGGGCGGGCACCTGCCCTACGGCGAGATCGAGCCCTACCAGGTGGCGCGCTACCGGCGCGATCCGGTCGCGCTCTCGCGCTTGCGGCCCGACGTGCCCGTGTGGCTCGACCATTTGGTGCGCAAGGCCGTGGCCCGCGATCCGCGCGAACGCTTCGAGACCGCCGAGGAGATGCTGCTCGCGCTGGAGCGCGGCGCCTCGCGCCCCGTGAACGCGCCCGCCGCCACGCCGCTGATCCGCCGCGATCCGCTCGCGCTGTACCAGCTCGCGCTCGGCGTGTCGGTGCTGTTCAACGTGCTGCTCATCGTGTGGCTTCTCTTCCTGCCACGTTGAGCGGGGGCGGGCGAAGAGGCTCATGAACGGGCGGCCTTGCGAACGGGCGAGGGCTTGGCAACCGCAGGCGCCGGCGTGACGCGCGCGCGTCCGCCTTTTTCGGCCCAGGTGCGCGTCCAGCGGATCTGCATCACGCGCATCACGCCCAGCATCGCCAGCGAGAGCGCGCCGAAGAACACGAAGCCCCAGGCGTAGCTGCCCAGGTACTGCTTCGACAGGCCCATGGCGTTGGGCACCAGGCCGCCGCCGAGGGCGCCGATCTCGCCGATCATCGAGCCGGCCACCGCCGTGCTCGTGGGCCAGCGCAGCGGCACCAGCTGGAACAGCGCGCCGTTGCCCGCGCCCAGTGCGGCGAAGCAGACGATGAGCAGCAGCGTGGTGAGCGCCAGCGAGCCCGACGAGAAGCCCACCAGCACGAGGCCCACGGCCACCACCAGCAGCACCACCGTGAGCGTGTTCACGCCGCCCCAGCGGTCGGACAGCCAGCCGCCCACGATGCGCACCGCCGCGCCCATGAAGGCCGCGAGCATCGTCAGCTGGCCGGCCTGCACCTTGCTCACGCCGAACTGGTCGTAGTAGTACGAGGGCAGGAAGGTCGTGAGGCCGATGAAGCCGCCGAAGGTCACGCCGTAGATCAGGCTGAAGACCCAGCCGTCTTTCTCGAACAGGCAGGCGATGTGTGCGCGGAAGCTGCCGTGCGGGTCCACGTCCGGCGGCTCCTTGGCGAAGAACACCATCACGACCATCGGGATGAGGATCGCGACGGCGGCCACGCCGTACACCGCCTGCCAGCCCAGCCAGTTGGCCAGCGGCGGCGCCACCAGCACCGACACGGCCGTGCCCACGTTGCCCGCGCCCACCAGGCCCATCGCCAGGCCCTTGTGCTGCGGCGGGAACCAGCCCGAGCCCAGCGACAGCGCCACACCGAAGCTCGCACCCGCGATGCCCAGCAGCACGCCCATCGCGAGCAGGTCGTTGAAGCTCTTCACGAAGAAGAAGCCGAACAGCATCGCCACGGCGATCAGGCCCATCTCGACCAGCGTGGCCTTCTTGCGGCCGATGTACTGCGACAGCAGGCCCAGCGGAAAGCGCATGAGCGCGCCCGCGATGATCGGCACCGACAGCATCAGGCCCTTCTGCGCGGGCGAGAGGTTGAAGGTCTCGCCGATGAAGGGCGCCATGGCGCCGTTGAGCACCCAGATGCAGCAGGAGAACGAGAAGTACAGGAAGGCCGCGAACAGGGTCGGACTGTGGCCTGACTGCAAGAAATTCCTGAAACCGGACATGGTGTTCAAAGGTGCAAAAAGCCGCGGCGCGACCGGGCAGCGGTCGTGTCGACGGACAGGGGTGGAGTCGGGAGGCCGGCGGCGAATGCCGTCGGCATGGGGGTGAGCCCGGCCTGAGGAGGGCCGGGTTGGATGCAGGAACCTGCAGCCTCACCAAAGCGGTGCTTCGTTACACCGTGCCCCCTTCGATGCAAGAGGCGTGCCTGCGAATGCAGGCTGGCGTGGCCTATGCTTCCCGGGCCTTGCCACACCTTGCCGCCATGTCCCTTCTCGTCGTCCTTTCCCCTGAACCCGCTGAAGGCGAGCCCTTGCCGGCGTCGCTGCAGCAGTCGATCGATGCCGCGGGCGTCGCGGTGCTCGGGCGCGCGGGCTGCCACACGCTGGTGCAGCGCACGCAGGCGCTCGCACCGTCGATGGTCCTGGTGCATCTGGATGCAACAGAGCCGCAGCTCGACGCGCTGCTCGAGGCACTGGCCCCCTGGGGCGGCGCACCGCCGTGTGCATTGGGCGTGATGAGCGCGCCGCTGGACGGCGCCCAGCATGCGGCGCTCGTGGCCGCGGGCGTGCACGGGTGGGTACCCATCGAGAGCGCCGATGCGTTCGCCGCACTGACCGCGCAGGCGCAGGCCCGCTGGACCCGCGAGGCCGCGCTGCGCACCGAGCTCGACGCCTTGCGCACGCGCATGGACGAGCGCAAGTGGGTCGATCGCGCCAAGGGCCTGCTGATGTCCGCGCGCGGCATCGGCGAGGACGAGGCCTTCGGCCTGCTGCGCGGCGCCGCGATGCACGCCAACCTGCGGCTGGGCGAGGTGTCGCGCTCGGTCATCGAGGCCGCGCAGTGGGCCGAGGCGATCAACCGCGCGGGCCAGCTGCGCATGCTCTCGCAGCGGCTGGTGCGCGTGGCGGCGCAGCTCGCGGCCGGCATCGACGCGCAGCGCGCGCGCGTGCTGCGCACGCAGTCGACCGAGCGGGTGCAGCAGACGCTGGATCATCTGACGGCCCTCGAGCTGGGGCCGGCGGGCGTGCAGGCGCTCGGCGAGGTGCAGGCCGCGTGGCTCGCGCTGGCCGCGCTGCTGGCGGCCAAGCCCGCGTCGCAGGGGCTGGCGGCGATCGACGCGCGCGGCGAGGCCTTGCTGTCGGCGGCCGAGTCGCTGACGGACGCGCTGGAGGCCTCGGGTGCGCGGCGCGCACTGCGCATCGTCAACATCTGCGGACGGCAGCGCATGCGCGCGCAGCGACTGGCCAAGGACGCGCTGCTGGCCTCGACGCTCGCGGCCGGTGCCTCGCGCGAGCGGCTGTTGCCGACCATGAACGAATTCGAAGCCGCGCTGCTGGAGCTGGAGCGCGCGCCGCTCAGCTCGCCCGAGATCCGTGCCGGACTGGCGAGCGCGCGCGACGAGTGGCTGCGCCTCGTCGGTGGCGTGCAGGCGCTCGACAGTGCCGAGGGGCGCGCCACGCTGGTGCGTTCCAGCGAGGCGCTCGTGGACACCTTCGAGCGCCTCACGGGGTGGTACGAGCACAGCCTGCAGGTCATCATGTCCTGACGCCCGTGGTGCTGTGCCTGCCGGGTCAGGCCGCGGCCTTCTCCACATGCGCCTGGCGCGTGTAGAGAAAATCGATCACCGCCTTGCGCGCGTGCACATAGGCCGGGTCTTCGGCCAGCGCCACGCGGTTGCGCGGGCGCGCGATGTCCACCGCCAGCACGTCACCGATGGTGGCGGCCGGGCCGTTGGTGAGCATCACGATGCGGTCGCTCAGCAGCACGGCTTCGTCGACGTCGTGCGTGACCATGACGACGGTGCTGTGCGTCTTCTGCACGATGGCGAGCAGCTCGTCCTGCAGCTTGGCGCGGGTGAGGGCGTCGAGCGCGCCGAAGGGCTCGTCCATCAGCAGCACCTTGGGTTCCATCGACAGCGCACGGGCGATGCCCACGCGCTGCTTCATGCCGCCCGAGATTTCGCCGGGGCGCTTCTGCGCGGCGGGCGTGAGGCCCACCAGCGCGAGCGCCGCGTCGGTGCGCTCGCGCAGCTGCGCCTTGTTCTCGGTGGCCGCGAACACGCGCTCGACCGCGAGGTACACGTTCTCGAAGCAGGTGAGCCAGGGCAGCAGCGAGTGGTTCTGGAACACCACGGCGCGCTCGGGCCCCGGGCCCTTGATCTCCTTGTTGGCGCACAGCAGCACGCCTTGCGTGGGTGTGGTCAGCCCGGCGATGAGGTTCAGCAGCGTCGACTTGCCGCAGCCCGAGTGGCCGATGAGCGTGACGAACTCGCCCTTGGCCACGTTCAGGTTCACGTCGCGCAGCGCGACGAAGCGGCCCTTGGGCGTCTTGAACGCCTGTTCGACGTTGTGGATCTCGATGTACTTCGAATCGTCGTTCATGACTTCACCTCTTCGAACGTGAATGCGGTGGCGAGCTTGATGAGCGCGAACTCCAGCACCAGGCCGACGATGCCGATCACGAAGATCGCGATGATGATGTTGGCGACGTTGAGGTTGTTCCACTCGTCCCACACCCAGAAGCCGATGCCCACGCCGCCCGTGAGCATCTCGGCCGCGACGATCACCAGCCACGCGGTGCCCACGGCCAGGCGCACGCCGGTGAGCATGTAGGGCAGCACGGCGGGAAAGAGGATCTTGGTGAGGATCTTCCATTCGCTGAGGTTGAGCACCTTGGCCACGTTCATGTAGTCGCTGGGCACGCGCTGCACGCCCACGGCGGTGTTGATGACCATCGGCCAGATCGAGCAGATGAAGATGGTCCAGATCGCGGCCGGGTTGGCGCCCTTGAACACCAGCAGGCCGATGGGCAGCCACGCGAGCGGCGACACCGGGCGCAGCAGGCTGATCAGCGGGTTGAACATGCGCGAGAGGAACTCGAAGCGCCCGATGGCGAAGCCGGCCGGAATGCCGACCGCAGCGGCGAGGCCGAAGCCCAGCGCCACGCGCTGCAGCGACGACAGCACGTTCCAGCCCACGCCCTGGTCGTTCGGCCCCTTGCTGTAGAACGGATCGCTGAACACCGTGAGCGCCTGCTGCCAGGTGGCCAGCGGCGAAGGGAAGCCGGTGGTGCTCTTCATGGCCACGATCTCCCACACCAGCACCAGCAGGCCGAAGCCCAGGAACGGCGGGAGCACGCGCATCCAGAAGGCGCGCAGATCGAGGGGCGTGCGGGTGCGGGGCACGCGTGCCGCCGCCGCAACGGCCGCAGCGGCCGCAGCGGGGGCGGGCGCCAGGGGCCTGGACACCACGGGCGCGGTGACCTGCGAGGCCACGGCGTCGAGCGGGGAATGGAAGACAGCGCTGACCATGGTGCGTTTCTCCTCAGACATGGAGCTTGAAAGACTCGGCGTACTTCTTCGGGTCCTTGCCGTCCCAGACGGTGCCGTCGAAGAGCTTGCTGGTGCGCAGCACGTCCTTGGGCACGGGCGTCTGCGTGGCGGCGGCGGCCTGCTTGTAGATGTCGATGCGGTTGATCTCGGTGGCCACCTTCAGGTAGTCGGGGTGTTCCTTCAGCAGGCCCCAGCGCTTGTGCTGCGTGAGGAACCACATGCCGTCCGACAGGTACGGGAAGTTCACGGCGCCGCCGTTGTAGAACTTCATGTGGTTCGGGTCGTCCCAGCTCTTGCCCAGGCCGTTGGTGTAGCGGCCCAGGATGCGCTGGTTGATGGCGTCCACGCTGGTGTTGACGTAGCTCTTGTCAGCGATGGTTTCGGCCATCTTGTTCTTGTTCTGCAGGCCGGTGTCGATCCACTTGCCGGCCTCGAGGATCGCGGCGGTGACGGCGCGCGCGGTGTTCGGGTACTTCTTCGTGAACTCCGCGGTGCAGCCCAGCACCTTCTCGGGGTGGTCCTTCCAGATGTCCTGCGTCGTGATGCCGGTGAAGCCGATGCCGTCCATGATCGCGCGCTGGCCCCAGGGCTCGCCGACGCAGTAGCCGTCCATGTTGCCCACGCGCATGTTGGCCACCATCTGCGGGGGCGGCACGGTGATGTTCTTCACGTCCTTGAACGGGTCGATGCCGGCCGAGGCGAGCCAGTAGTAGAGCCACATGGCGTGCGTGCCGGTGGGGAAGGTGTGGGCGAAGGTGTATTCGCCCTTTTCCTTGGCGATGAGCTTGGCGAGCGAGGCCGCATCGACCGCGCCCTTGTCGGCCAGCTTCTTCGACAGCGTGATGGCCTGGCCGTTGTTGTTGAGGGTCATGAGCACGGCCATGTCCTTCTTCGGGCCGCTCACGCCCAGGTGCATGCCGTAGACCAGGCCGTAGAGCACGTGCGCCATGTCGAGGTCGCCGTTCACGAGCTTGTCGCGCACGCCGGCCCAGCTGGCTTCCTTGCTGGGCACGATCTTCACGCCGTACTTCTTGTCGATGCCCAGCACCGAGGCCATCACCACGCTGGCGCAGTCGGTCAGCGGGATGAAGCCGATCTTCACTTCTTCCTTCTCGGGCTTGTCCGAGCCCTGGGCCCAGACGGCGGCGCGCAGCGCGGGGTCGATGCCCACGGCGCCGAGGGCGGCGGCCTGCAGCACGCGGCGCCGGCTCAGTTTGGTTTTCAGCAGCAGATCGGACATGGGCGGGGCTCCAGAAGTGAAAGACAAAAACGAAAAGGCGTCCGCACCGCGCAGGGGCTGCTCGTGAACGAGCCCTTGCGGGATGGGGACGCCTTTGTCCGGTTCGGTGGGCCGCACCCGCCGTTGGGTGCAACCTGCCTGAAGACCTTGCGGTCTGTGACAAGCTCCATGCAAGCGGTGTGCCAGCCCGAAGCCGCCGGTGGGAGCTATGGAAAAGATAGCTGGCAGGGCGCGCCGGCGCAGGAGAAAGTTCCTGCTGGCTCGCTAACCCGGGCGACGCACAGTTGTTGTGCGCTGCACCAATCCAAGCGGCCCGGGTCAGCGCCGCGGTGCAGGCTCGAGCGGCAGGTAGTCGGCCATGGCCAGCATCGACTCGGCCACGTCGACGAGGCGGCGCTTCTGGTTCATGGCGGTCTGGCGCAGCATCTTGTGCGCCTCGGCCTCGCTCAGGCGCCGGTGCGCCATCAGCAGGCCCTTGGCGCGCTCGACGATCTTGCGTTCGTTGAGCGAGGCGCGCACGGTGTCGAGTTCGTCGCTCATGGCCTGCAGGCGCTGCGACTGCTCCTGGACCATGTCGAGCACCGAGCGTTCGAGGTGGCGCCCGAGCTGCGCCGGCGTGGCGTCCTGCGCCTGCTGGGCATCGTCGAAGAACAGCGCGCCGCCGGCCTGCGGGGCCAGCGTGCCGAGCAGTTGCCGGTACGCGGCCAGCTCGCTGCGGGCCTGGGCGGTCTTGTGGTCGCACAGCGCGCGCAGGTCGGCCGAGAGGCGGTTCTCGACCGTCTGCATGGCGTCGATGCGCCGCGTGCAGCAGTCGAACCAGGCCTGGCTCAGCAGCGCGTCGGCCGGCACCGAGGTGGCGCCCTTGCGACGCAGGCGCTCGAGCTCGGCCAGCACGGCGTCCGACTGGCTGTCGTGCCAGAGCGTGCGCACCGCGTCGCCCGAGAAGTCGATGAACACCTGGAAGCAGCGCTCCTGCGACTCGATGAGGTGGCGCCACTGCTGGCGCTGCGCATCGTCGCCCCGGCCCAGCGCGAGCGCGGCGGCGCCGAAGGCCCGCTCCTGGCCGGCGAACTCCTTGCCCTGCATGAAGTTGAACATCGCCACCAGCAGGCGCGAGATCTCGGGGTCGGTGGCGCCGTCGGCCGCCTCGAACACCACCGCCAGCAGGCCGGCCACCAGCTTGGCGAAGGCGGCCACGGCCTGCGCGGGCTGGAGTTCGAGCGCGTCGATGCGCCGGCGCAGCGCGGGCAGGGCGTCCAGGCCGGGCAGCACCCAGGCGATGCGGCTGAACAGGCGCGCGCCGTGGCCGGCGCCCACCGCGCGGTGGTGCTCGGCCTCGAGCCGGTCGAAGCCGGCGCGCACCTGCTGCTCGAGCGCCAGGCATTCGGCGATCTGCGGGCCGCGCTGGTCGGCAAAGCGCCCGCCGTGCGAGGCCAGGAACACGTTCGACATGCCGCGCTCGCGCTGCAGCGCATGCACGAGCCGCCCGATGGCGCCGACCAGCTCGCTGGTGCGCGCGAGCTGGTCCAGCGCGTCGATCTCGCATCGGCGCGCGGCGATCAGGAAGCTCAGGCCGGAAGTCATTCGTGGGGGCGCGGAAGGGGCGCATCCCGCTCGTGCAACTTCCGTGCCTCGCTTGCCCCTTCGCGGGCGCCGCCGGCGGGCGGCCCCTACACTCGGCGCCATGCTCTTGTTGGGAATCGAATCATCCTGCGACGAGACCGGCGTGGCGCTGGTCGAGTCGCACGGCGACGCGCTGCCGCTGCTGCGTTCGCACGCGCTGCACAGCCAGATCGCCATGCACCAGGCCTACGGCGGCGTGGTGCCCGAGCTGGCCAGCCGCGACCACATCCGCCGCGTGCTGCCACTCACCGAAGCCGTCATGGCCGAGGCCGGGCGCTCGCTGGCCGAGATCGACGTGGTGGCCTACACGCGCGGGCCGGGCCTGGCCGGCGCGCTGCTCGTGGGTGCGGGCGTGGCCTGCGCGCTCGGCGTGGCGCTGGGCAAGCCGGTGCTGGGGGTGCATCACCTCGAAGGGCATCTGCTGTCGCCGTTCCTGAGTGCCGATCCGCCCGAGTTTCCGTTCGTGGCGCTGCTGGTGTCGGGCGGCCACACGCAGCTGATGCGGGTCGACGGCGTGGGCCGCTACGAACTGCTCGGCGAAACCATCGACGACGCGGCCGGCGAGGCCTTTGACAAGAGCGCCAAGCTCATGGGCCTGCCGTACCCCGGCGGCCCCTGGCTCGCGAAGCTGGCCGAAGACGGCGACGCCGCGGCCTTCAAGCTGCCGCGCCCGCTGCTGCACAGCGGCGACCTCGATTTTTCGTTTGCCGGCCTGAAGACGGCCGTGCTCACGCAGGCCAAGAAGCTCGGCGACCAGCTCGAGGCGCGCAAGGCCGACCTCGCCGCCTCCACGCAGGCGGCCATCGTCGAGGTGCTGCTGAAGAAGTCGCTCGCGGCGCTGGACCAGACCGGCCTGAAGCGGCTGGTGGTGGCCGGCGGCGTGGGGGCCAACAAGAACCTGCGCGAGCAGCTGAACGCGGCCTGCGCCAAGCGCAAGGTGCGCGTGCACTACCCCGAGCTGCACCTGTGCACCGACAACGGCGCCATGATCGCCATGGCCGCCGCGATGCGGCTGCAGTCAGGCCTGTCGCAGGCCTCGGAGCGGTACGCCTTCGACGTCAAGCCGCGATGGCCGATGGCATCGCTGATGACGCCCGAGACGCCGCTGCCGGAAACCGCATAGCCGGCTGCGGCCGTGCACGCCCCAGCGAGGGCAGCGGCAGCACGTCGAGCACGTTGCGCCAGAGCTGGCGCCACTCGGGCCAGTCGTGGCCGCCTTCGGTCGTGAACACGCGCCCCGGGGGCAGGGCGTCGGCCAGCAGCTTGTGGTTGCTGGCAAAGCGGTCGGCCAGGCCGAAACCCAGGTACAGCGGCGGCAGGTCCTGGGAGGGCTTCGGCGCCAAGTATTGCTGGAAGAAGGGCCAGAGCTTGCGGTCGGGTTCCTCGTCGGGCTGCGGCCCGGTGGGCGCCTGCCAGGCGCGCAGGCCGCCGGCCTTCTTGATTTCCGCGCCGAGCACGCGGCGCCCCAGGTAGGGCGCCAGCGCCACGATGCCATCCACCGAGCCCGGCCGCGCCAGTTCGTGGATCAGCGCGCCGAACCCGCCGATGGAAATGCCGACCAGCCAGATCGAGGTGTAGCCCTTGGCCCGCTGGGGCTCGATGACGTCGGCGTGCAGCCGCTCGCTCAGGGTCTGGTCGTAGTAGTAGGAGACGTCCGCATCGACCAGCAGTGCGTCGGCTGCGAGGTGCCGCTCGCGCACGGCGCTGATGAAGCCCTCGCGCTCGAACTCTTCGGGTTTGAGGTAGGCCCCTGGCAGGAAGATCAGGAGCGTGTCGGACCGTTCGTTGTCATTGGCTGACTGCAGGTGCGTTTTCATGGTGCCTTGAGGCACACCCGCTGTCCGCACCGCCCGGGAACTCGATGCGTTTACGAGATGCCCACGAAGAAGAAAGTACTAATAAATCGTCACATCATGTGACGTTATCCGGCACTATTGTGAATACGGCGCTTGTTTAAAGTCAAAACAAGCTGTCACTAACATTTTCTTCGTGGGGGCATCGCCGGGACTAGTTGATCTGCAAGTTCGAAACCTGGCTTGCCGGCACCAGCTTGCCGAGCTTCAGGGTCAGCACGCCGTTCTCCAGCTTGGCTTCGCTGGTGGCCAGGTCGATGGCTTGCGGCAGCTCGTAGGCGAGCTTGATCTGGCGCTTGGCTTCGGCCTTGCTTTCGATGCGGACCACGGCGCCTTCGATGGCCACCGACAGGTCTTCACGCGACAGGCCGGGCACGTCCAGCGACAGGGTCCAGCTCTTGTCGTCCTGCTCGACCAGGGGCGAGCGGCGGGCGCCGGCAAAGGCCTCGTTCACGAAGCGCTCGAAAGCGCGGTCGTGGGCACGGGGAGCGAAATGCGCGCTGCGGTGGGTGGGGGTGAAGAACATGGCGAAAACTCCAGGGTGAATGAACACAATGGGGACATGGAATGTGTGTCCCTTACACTGCGCGGCCTTTCCATCGTGAGTGCCGCTTGACACCTCATCTAGGCGCATCGGCACGCGTTTCAAGACAATGAAAACCCCCTTTATTTGGCGCCGCCAGGCCTTGAAATTCGCTGCGGCGGCGCTATGCGCGACCCCGTTCGCCGGCTTCGCCCAGGCCCCGCAGCCCGCCCCGATCCGGCTGGCGCTCATCGAGAGCATGAGCGGCCCGTTTGCCAACACCGGCGAGGCGGTGTTCCGCAACCTGTTGTGGGCCGTGGAGCGCGTGAACGCACGCGGCGGCGTGAAGCTGCCGGGCGGCGCGCGGCCGCTGCAGCTCGACCGCTACGACAGCAAGGGCCAGAACGAAGAGGCCCTGTCGGCGCTGCGCGCGGCCATGGACGACGGCACCCGCATCGTGCTTCAGGGCAACTCGTCGGTGACGGCCGCGGCGCTGATCGATGCCATCGACAAGAACAACGAGCGCGACCCGTCGCGGCGCGTGATCTTCCTGAACTACTCGGCCGTCGATCCGGTGCTGACCAACGAGCGCTGCAGCTTCTGGCACTTCCGCTTCGACGCCCATGCCGACATGCGCGTGGCCGCGCTGATGGACGTGGTCAAGGACGACGCGGCGCTCAAGCGCGTCTACCTGATCGGGCAGGACTACAGCTTCGGCCAGGCCGTGCTGCGCGAGTCGCGCCGCCAGCTGGGCGTGCAGCGCCCCGACGTGGAGATCGTCGGCGACGAACTGCACCCGATGGGCAAGGTGAAGGACTTCGCGCCCTACGCCACCAAGATCCTCGCCAGCGGCGCGCAGGCGGTGGTCACCGGCAACTGGGGCAACGACCTCACGCTGCTCGTGAAGGCCGCGCGCGAGGCTGGCTTCAACGGCAGCTTCTACACCTTCTACGGCAATGCGCTGGGCGCGCCGGCCGCCATCGGCGACGCGGGCATCGGCCGCGTGGTCGCCGTGGCCGACTGGCTGCCGAACGTGCAGACGCCGCAGTCCGAAGCCTTCTATCGCGCCTTCCGCACGCGCTTTCCGCGCCCGGCCGACGACTACGTGCACATGCGCATGCAGCTGTTGGTCGAGTCGCTCGCGCAGGCGCTGGAACGCGCGGGCAGCACCGAGGCCGTGCCGCTGGCGCGCGCACTGGAGCAGGCCGACGTGAGCCTGTACGGCCAGCGCGGGCGCATGCGCGCGGCCGACCACCAGTTCCAGCAGCAACTCGTGGTGGGCGTGATGGACAAGCAAGGCAAGCCCGGCGTGCAGTTCGACGTCGAGGGCTCGGGCTATGGCTTTCGCGTGATCAAGACGATCGCGCCGGAGCGCGCCGAGCAGCCCACCTCTTGCAAGATGAAGCGCCCCTGAGGTGCATGACCCCGACAGCACAGGAACTCCCCGACATGCGTGAAGCCATCCACCACCTCGAAGCCTCGAAGATCCGCGAAGTCGCCAATGCCGGCATGGGCCGCGACGACGTGCTCGCCTTCTGGTTCGGCGAGAGCGACGAGGTCACTCCCGAGGTGATCCGCCAGGCGGCCATCGAGTCGCTGCAGCGCGGCGAAACCTTCTACGCGCACAACCTCGGCCTGCCCGAGCTGCGCGAAGCCATCGCGCGCTACACCAGCCGCCTGCACCCGACGGTCGACGCCTCGCGCATCGCCGTCACCTCGGGCGGCGTGAGCGCGCTGATGCTCGCGGTGCAGGCGCTGGTCGATGCGGGCGACGACGTGGTCGCCGTCACGCCCGTGTGGCCCAACCTCACGGCGCAGCCGGCGATCATGGGCGCGCAGGTGCGCACCGTGCCGCTGGTGCCGGTGAACGGCCAGTGGACGCTCGACCTGCCCGCGTTGCGCGCGGCGGTCATGCCCAAGACGAAGCTGTTGATCGTCAATGCGCCGAACAACCCCACGGGCTGGACGATGACGCGCGACGAGCAGCAGGCCGTGCTCGACCACTGCCGCCAGACCGGCACCTGGATCCTGGCCGACGAGGTGTACGAGCGCCTGTACTTCGAGCCCACGCCGAACGGGTGCGCGCCGAGCTTCCTCGACATTTCCACGCCCGACGATCGCCTCGTCGTGACGCACAGCTTCTCGAAGAGCTTCCTCATGACCGGCTGGCGCCTCGGTTGGCTGGTGCTGCCGCCGGCGATGGTCGACGGCATCGGCAAGCTGATCGAGTTCAACACCTCGTGCGCCAGCGTGTTCACGCAGCGTGCCGCCATCGCGGCGCTGGAGCACACGGCCGACATCACGCCGCGCGTGGTCGCGCACTTGAAGCAATGCCGCGACACGCTGGTGCCGTTGCTGGCGGCGGTGCCGGGCGTGCAGGTGGCGCCGGCCAAGGGCGGCATGTATGCCTTCTTCCGGCTCGAAGGTTTCGGCGATTCGCTCGAGCTCGCCAAGCGCCTGGTCGCCGAAGCGGGCCTGGGGCTCGCGCCGGGCAATGCCTTCGCGCCCGAGGCGCAGGGCTGGCTGCGCTGGTGCTTTGCGTCGAAAGATCCGCAGCGGCTGGTGCAGGGCGTGGAGCGGCTGCGCGGCTGGCTGGCCAAGCAGGCGCGCTGAGGCTTTCCGGCATGGCCTTGAGGTCTGCGCCCGTCGATGCCGTGCGCATCCGCGGATCGGCGCTGCCGGGCCTGCAGGCGATCGCGGCTGAATCGAAGCGCAGCTTTCCGCGCCACATGCACGACGTGTTCGGCATCGGCGTGATGGACCGCGGTGGACAGCGCTCGGCCAGCGGGCGTGGCGCGGTCGAGGCGGTGCGCGGCGATGTCATCACGGTGAATCCGGGCGAGGTGCACGACGGCGTCGCGATGCGCGGCGAAGCGCGGGCCTGGCGCATGCTGCACCTGGCGCCCACGCTGCTGTCGGGCGGGGTGCCGACGGGGTTCGAGCTGACGCGGCCGGTGCTGAGCGATCCGGCGCTGCGGCAGGGCTTCGACCGGTTGTTCGCGGCCGTCGTCGAAGGCGACGACGCGCTGGCGCTGGAGCAGGGCGTGCTGCAACTGCTGCGCGATGCACCCGGCGCGCGGGCTCCGGAGGCGCCGAAGCGCGTGGCGCCGGCAGCGATGGAGCGTGCGCGTGCACGCATCGCCGACGACTGCATCCACGCGCCCACGCTCGCCGAACTGGCGCGCGAGGCGGGCCTGAGCCGCTACCAGTTGCTGCGCGGCTTTGCAGCCGCCTTCGGCCTGCCGCCGCATGCCTGGCTGCAGCAATGCCGGTTGTCGCGCGCCCGCCGGCTGATCGCGCAGGGCAGGGCGCTGGCCGATGCCGCGGCCGGCGCAGGCTTCTCTGACCAGAGCCACATGACGCGGGCCTTCGTGCGCTTCCTGGGCTTCACGCCCGGGGCGTATGCGGCGGCGCGCTAGCTCGATTCCTGCAATTTCGTTCAAGACCGCCGCGCCCCTGGCGGGAGACGCTCGAGCTTTCTGCAAAACGGAAGGCGATCAGCATGTCGGAACGAAGCAAGGGAATGTGGCTGTGCGCGCTCGCGATGGTCACGGTCGGCAGCACGGTGGTCGCGAGCAAGCTCATCGCGAGCGGCTTGCCGCCGTTCACGGCGACCGCGCTGCGCTTTGCGCTGGCGCTGCCCGTGTTCGTGGCGCTGATGGGGGTCATGCGCGTGCGCTGGCCGCGCCCGGACCGCCACGACGCCGTGCTGCTGCTGTGCCAGGCGGCGGCGGGCAGCGTGGGCTACACGGTGCTGCTGATCCTGGGCGTGCGCTGGGCACCGGCCGCCGATGCGGGCGTGGTGACCGGCACGCTGCCGGCCATGGCCGCGCTGGTGGCCGTGCTGGCGCTGCGCGAGCGGCCGGGGCGCTACCTAGTGGGCGGGATCGTGCTCGCGAGCCTGGGCGTGCTGGCGATCACGCTGCGTTCGGGCGACGGGGGCGGGGCGCGCACGTCGACCGCGCTGCTTGGCAACCTGCTGGTGCTGGGGGCGGTGGCGCTCGAGTCGCTGTTCATCCTGCTCAACAAGCGGCTGCGCGTGCCGCTGGCGCCGCTCGTGCAATCGACGGCGATGGTCGCGCTGGGGCTGCTGCTGTCCGTGGTTCCGGCGCTGCTGGAGCGCGCCTGGCTTCAGCCGGTGCCGGCGGAGGCGCTGGCCGGGGTGGCTTACTACGCGCTGGTGCCGACGGTGGCGGGTTTCCTGCTCTGGTACGCGGGCGCCGCCCGGCTGCGCGGTGCCGAGGCGGCGCTGTTCACGGCGCTGATGCCGGTGTCGGCGCTGGTCCTGGCGGCGTGGTGGCTGGGGGAGGCGGTGGGGTGGGCCCAGGTCGCCGGCGCCACCTGTGTGCTGGGGGCCGTGGGGCTGGTTTCGCTTGACGGAAGGCGGCGGGAAGGAGCGGTCAAGCCGGCCGATGTATACTCCCAAAGCTTTGCATGCCGCAAGGCGCACGGTGAGGGCAGTTCCAGTGCTCACCGCAAGTCAAACATCCCGGAACAAGGAAATTCAACATGATCGCAGCCTCCATCAAGGCCGAAGTTGTCAAGGACAACGCCCGTGCAGCCAACGACACCGGCAGCCCCGAAGTGCAAGTCGCACTGCTGACCGCTCGTATCAACGAGCTGACCCCCCACTTCAAGACGCACGCCAAGGACCACCACGGTCGTCGCGGCCTGCTGCGCATGGTCAGCCGCCGTCGCAAGCTCCTGGACTACCTCAAGTCCAAGGACGCTGAGCGTTACACCGCGCTGATCGCCAAGCTGGGTCTGCGCAAGTAATTCGAATCGCATGAAAAAACGCCTGGGTTAGTCCGCTAGCTCAGGCGTTTTTTACTTCGCGATCCACTTTCGGAGTGCCCAACAGAGCGAAGCTGTGTCATTCCAATGAAGTTCGCCCCGAGCTTCGCTGGAATGGCATCGTGTTCTGAGCAGCCTCCGCCCCTTGCGAATCCTGTGTGATTCGCTATCAAAATAGGAGCAATAATGAGCCTCTTCAACAAAATCACCAAGTCCTTCCAATGGGGCGACAAGACCGTCGTCATGGAAACCGGTGAAATCGCCCGCCAGGCGACCGGCGCCGTGCTGGTCGACATCGACGGCACTGTGATCCTGGCGACCGTGGTCGCTTCCAAGACCGCCAAGCCCGGCCAGGACTTCTTCCCGCTGACCGTCGACTACATCGAGAAGACCTACGCCGCCGGCAAGATCCCCGGCAGCTTCTTCAAGCGCGAAGCCAAGCCCAGCGAACACGAAACGCTGACCAGCCGCCTGATCGACCGTCCGATCCGCCCGCTGTTCCCCGAAGGTTTCCTGAACGAAGTGCACGTGGTGATCCACACCGTGTCGCTGAACCCTGAAGTCGACGCCGACATCGCCGCCATGATCGGCGTGAGCGCCGCCCTGTCGATCTCCGGCATCCCGTTCAGCGGCCCGATCGGTGCCGCCCGCGTGGGTTACATCAACGGCCAGTACGTGCTGAATCCGGGCCCCACGGCCCGCAAGGATTCGCAGATGGACCTCGTCGTCGCCGGCACGCAAGCCGCCGTGCTGATGGTCGAATCCGAAGCCCAGCAGCTCAGCGAAGAAATCATGCTGGGCGGCGTGGTGTTCGGTCACGAGCAGGCCAACATCGCGATCAACGCGATTCACGACCTCGTGCGCGACGCCGGCAAGCCGGAATGGCTCAAGGAAGGCACCTGGGTGCCTGAAGCCAAGGACGAAGACTTCATCGCCAAGATCAACGGCCTGGCCGAAGAAAAGCTGCGCGCCGTCTACCAGATCCGCAGCAAGCAAGCCCGCACGCAAGCCCTGCGCGAAGCCAATGCCAGCGTCTTCACGGCACTGAAGGCCGAAGGCGCCGAGTTCGACGCCGGCAAGGTCAGCGACCTGCTGTTCGCGATCGAATCGCGCATCGTGCGCGGCCAGATCCTGCAAGGCGAGCCGCGCATCGACGGCCGCGACACGCGCACCGTGCGCCCCATCGAAATCCGCAACTCCGTGCTGCCCCGCACCCACGGCTCGGCGCTGTTCACGCGCGGCGAGACGCAGGGTCTGGTCGTCACCACGCTCGGCACCGAGCGCGACGCACAGCGCATCGATGCGCTGGCCGGCGAGTACGAAGACCGCTTCCTGTTCCACTACAACATGCCTCCCTTCGCCACCGGTGAAGTGGGTCGCATGGGTTCCACCAAGCGCCGCGAAGTGGGCCACGGCCGCTTGGCCAAGCGCGCGCTCGTCGCCGTGCTGCCGACCAAGGAAGAATTCCCGTACACCATCCGCGTGGTGTCGGAAATCACCGAGTCGAACGGCTCCTCGTCGATGGCTTCGGTCTGCGGCGGCTGCCTCTCGATGATGGACGCCGGCGTGCCCATGAAGGCGCACGTGGCCGGTATCGCCATGGGCCTGATCAAGGAAGACAACCGCTTCGCGGTGCTGACCGACATCCTGGGCGACGAAGATCACCTGGGCGACATGGACTTCAAGGTGGCCGGTACGACCAACGGCATCACCGCGCTGCAGATGGACATCAAGATCCAGGGCATCACCAAGGAAATCATGCAGGTCGCACTGGCACAGGCCAAGGAAGCGCGCATGCACATCCTGGGCAAGATGCAAGAAGCGATGGGCGAGGCCAAGGCCGACGTGTCGCAGTTCGCACCGCGCCTGACCACGCTGAAGATCAACCCCGAGAAGATCCGCGACGTGATCGGCAAGGGCGGCGCCGTGATCCGTGGCCTGCAGGAAGAAACCGGCACGACGATCAACATCGACGAAGACGGCACCATCACCATCGCCTCGACCGATCCGGAAAAGGCCGAATTCGCCAAGAAGCGCATCGAGCAGATCACCGCTGAAGTCGAAATCGGCAAGGTCTACGAAGGCCCGATCACCAAGATCCTGGACTTCGGCGCGCTGGTCAACCTGCTGCCCGGCAAGGATGGCCTGCTGCACATCAGCCAGATCGCGCACGAGCGCGTCGAGAAGGTGACCGACTACCTGAGCGAAGGCCAGATCGTGAAGGTCAAGGTTCTCGAGACCGACGAAAAGGGCCGCGTCAAGCTGTCCATGAAGGCTCTGACCGAGCGTCCGGCCGGCATGGAATACAGCGAGCGCCCGCCGCGCGAAGACCGCGGCGATCGCGGTGACCGTGGTGGCGACCGCCGTGAGCGTTCGGACCGTGGCGATCGCGGCGGCGACCGTGGTGGTGATCGTGGCGAGCGCGCACCGCGCTTCAACGACCAGCAGCAACAGCCCCGCGGCGAGCAGCAACAGCAGCCCGCCGGCGAGTCGCAGCAGCAAGCGCCGCGCGAACCGCAGGAGTAAGCAGTGAGGCGCGACGGCCCAGTGCCGTCGCCTCTCGTGGACAGCCACTGATGCCCGCCCCTGTGCGGGCATCCGAGTCTCGGAGACCCCATGAAAGCCATTGAGATCACTTCGTACGGCGCCCCCGAGGTGCTGCGCGTCGCTGCACGTCCCGATCCGGTCGCCGGCGAGGGTGAGCTGCTGATCCGCGTGGCGGCCAGCGGCGTGAATCGCCCGGACGTGCTGCAGCGGATGGGGCACTACCCCGTGCCGCCCGGCGCTTCCGACCTGCCGGGCCTTGAAGTGGCTGGCGAGATCGTGTCGGGCGACGCCAAGGCGTTGGCCGAGGCGGGCTTCAAGGTCGGCGACCGCGTGTGCGCGCTGGTCGCCGGTGGCGGCTACGCCGAGTTGTGCGTGGCGCCCGTGGCGCAATGCCTGCCGGTGCCCAAGGGCTGGAGCGACATCGAGGCGGCCTCGCTGCCCGAGACCTTCTTCACCGTCTGGAGCAATGTGTTCGAGCGCGGCCGCCTGCAGAAGGGTGAGACCCTGCTGATCCAGGGCGGCTCGAGCGGCATCGGCGTCACGGCGATCCAGATCGCCAAGGCGCTTGGCGCGACCGTGATCGTCACGGCCGGCAGCGACGACAAGTGCGAAGCCTGCCTGAAACTCGGCGCCGACCACGCGATCAACTACCGCACGAGCGATTTCGTCGAAGTGGCGAAGCAGCTCACGGGCGGCAAGGGCGTGGACGTGGTGCTCGACATGGTGGCCGGCGACTACGTGGCGCGCGAGATCGAATGCCTGGCCGAAGACGGCCGGCTCGTGATCATTGCGGTGCAGGGCGGTGTGAAGAGTGAGATCAACGCGGGCCTCGTGCTGCGTCGTCGGCTCACGATCACCGGCTCGACGCTGCGTCCGCGGTCGGTGGCGTTCAAGGGGGCCATTGCCAAGGCGCTGCGCGAAAAGGTCTGGCCGCTGCTCGAAAGCGGCGCGGTCAAGCCCGTGATCCACAGCACCTATGCGGCAGCAGGTGAGCCCAGCGGCGCGGCCCAGGCTCACACCCTGATGGAATCGAACCAGCACATCGGCAAGATCGTGCTGACTTGGTGAGACGAGCAACGCGATGACAACCTTCAAGAAACTGATTGCCGGCAACTGGAAGATGAATGGCGGCCTGGCCGCCAACGAGGCGCTGGTGAAGGCCCTGCAGCAAGGGCTGGCCGCCAGCCCCGCGGCCTGCGGTGTTGCACTGTGCGCGCCTGCGCCGTACTTCGCCCAGCTGCAATCGCTGCTGGCGGGCACGCCGTCGCTGGCCCTTGGTGCGCAGGACATCTCGGCGCACCCGCAAGGTGCGTTCACCGGCGAGCAGTCGGCGGCGATGCTGAAGGATTTCGGCGTGCGCTATGCGATCGTCGGCCATTCGGAGCGTCGCCAGTACCACGGCGAGACCGATGACGTCGTGGCGGCCAAGACGGCGGCGGCGCTGGCGAATGGCATCACGCCGATCGTCTGCGTCGGTGAGACGCTGGCACAGCGCGAAGCAGGGCAGACCGAAGAGATCGTCAAGCGCCAGCTGGCTGCGGTGATCCATGTGAACGGCCACTGCATCAGCGAGATCGTCGTGGCCTACGAGCCGGTCTGGGCCATCGGCACGGGCAAGACGGCTTCGCCCGAACAGGCGCAGGCGGTGCATGCCGTGCTGCGTGCGCAACTGCACCATGCCGCGAGCGAACACGCCGCGGGCATCAAGATTCTGTACGGCGGCAGCATGAACGCGGCAAATGCCGCCGAACTGCTGGCGCAGGCCGACATCGACGGCGGCCTCATCGGTGGCGCCTCGCTCAAGGCGCCCGACTTTCTGCAGATCATTTCTGCCGCTGCACGCTGATCGCGGCAACGGCAGCCATCACTTAGGAGTAAGAACGAATGAACGTGGTCCTCAATCTTCTGGTCGGCGTGCAAATGCTGGCGGCGCTGGCAATGATCGGCCTGATCCTGATCCAGCACGGCAAGGGTGCCGACATGGGCGCGGCCTTCGGCAGCGGCAGTGCAGGCAGCCTGTTCGGCGCCAGCGGCAGTGCCAACTTCCTCTCGCGCACGACGGCCGTGCTGGCTGCGGTGTTCTTCGCCTGCACGCTGCTGCTGGCCTACTTCAGCCACGCACGTCCTGCGGGCGGCGGCAGCCTGCTGGAGCGCGCCGCCGTGGGTGCGCCTGCTGCACCGGCCGCGCCTGCGACGGGCGCTGCGGGCGAAATCCCCGCTGCAGCAGCACCTGCGAAGGCTGCTTCGGCGCCTGCTGCACCCGTTTCGGGCCCTGGCCAGATTCCGGCCAAGTAATCAGGTTGTTTTCATGCAGCCGTTCGTGAGAAACGGCTTCATTTCAGGGTAAACTCTAAATCTGTTCAGAAAGCCAAATGCCTCAACGGCACCTCATGCCATCTGGACAGTTAAAAACCGCGGTCGTGGTGAAATTGGTAGACACGCTATCTTGAGGGGGTAGTGGCGAAAGCTGTGCGAGTTCGAGTCTCGCCGACCGCACCAAATCTCACCGGCAGAAGATCTCTTTCCAGAGGCTCTTCTGTCGGTGGCAAGCGGTGAAAATTTCTCGATGAACCTCGATTCCTACCTTCCCGTCCTTTTGTTCATTTTGGTCGGGGTCGGCGTAGGCGTCGCCCCGCAAGTCATCGGATACATCCTCGGGCCCAATCGGCCCGACGCTGCGAAGAACGCGCCCTACGAGTGCGGCTTCGAAGCCTTCGAGGATGCGCGCATGAAGTTCGACGTGCGCTATTACCTCGTCGCGATTCTCTTCATCCTCTTCGATCTCGAGATTGCCTTTCTCTTTCCGTGGGCCATTGCGCTCAAGGAAATCGGCGCTGTTGGCTTCTGGGCCATGATGATCTTTCTCGCCATCCTTGTCGTGGGCTTCGTCTACGAGTGGAAAAAAGGCGCGCTCGACTGGGAATGACAAGGAAGCTACACGATGGCCATTGAAGGCGTTCTCAAAGAAGGCTTCGTCACCACGACCTACGACTCGGTCGTGAACTGGGCGAAGACCGGATCTCTCTGGCCGATGACGTTCGGCCTCGCATGCTGTGCGGTCGAAATGATGCACGCGGGCGCTGCCCGCTACGACATCGATCGTTTCGGCATGCTGTTCCGCCCCAGCCCGCGCCAGTCCGATCTGATGATCGTGGCCGGCACGCTGTGCAACAAGATGGCGCCGGCGCTGCGCAAGGTCTACGACCAGATGCCCGAGCCGCGCTGGGTGCTCTCGATGGGCTCCTGCGCGAACGGCGGCGGTTACTACCACTACAGCTATTCCGTGGTGCGTGGCTGCGACCGCATCGTGCCGGTCGACGTCTATGTGCCGGGTTGCCCGCCCACCGCTGAAGCACTGCTGTACGGCGTGATCCAGCTGCAGCAGAAGATTCGCCGCACCAACACCATTGCCCGCGCCTGAGAGATTGCCGACGATGACTGACTTTGCAATTTCGCCGGAGGTGCTGCGCGCCACCATCGCCGAGACGCTCGGTGCCAAGGCCAAGAGCGTGACGATCGCGCTCGAAGAAGTGACCGTCGTGGTCAGCGCTGCCGACTACATCGACGCGGCGCTCCTGCTGCGCGATGCGCCCGGCTGCCGCTTCGAGCAGCTGATCGACCTGTGCGGCATGGACTATTCCGATTACCGCGAAGGCGAGTGGCAGGGCGAACGCTACGGCGTCGTCTCGCACCTGCTTTCCGTGAGCCTCAACCAGCGCGTGCGCCTGAAGGTGTTCGCGACCAGCGAAGACCTGCCCGTGATCGACTCGCTCCAGCCCGTCTGGAGCGCTGCCACGTGGTTCGAGCGCGAAGCCTTCGACCTGTACGGCATCGTGTTCGACGGCCACGACGACCTGCGCCGCATCCTGACCGACTACGGCTTCATCGGCCACCCGTTCCGCAAGGACTTCCCGGTGTCGGGTCACGTCGAAATGCGCTACGACGAAGAGCAGAAGCGCGTGGTCTACCAGCCGGTCTCGATCGAGCCGCGCGAAATCACGCCGCGCGTGATCCGCGAAGACAACTACGGCGGCGGTTTGCACTGACAGATATGGCCGAAATCAAGAACTACACACTCAACTTCGGTCCCCAGCACCCCGCAGCACACGGCGTGCTGCGCCTGGTGCTCGAGCTGGACGGCGAAGTGATCCAGCGTGCCGACCCCCACATCGGCCTGCTGCACCGTGCGACCGAGAAGCTCGCCGAATCGCGCACCTTCATCCAGTCGCTGCCCTACATGGACCGCCTCGACTACGTGTCGATGATGTCCAACGAGCACGCTTACTGCCTCGCCATCGAGCGGATGATGGGCCTGGACGTGCCGATCCGCGCGCAGTACATCCGCGTGATGTTCGCCGAGATCACCCGCCTGCTGAACCACCTGCTGTGGCTTGGTGCGCACGGTCTGGACTGCGGCGCGATGAACATGCTCATCTACTGCTTCCGCGAGCGTGAAGACCTGTTCGACATGTACGAAGCCGTGTCCGGCGCGCGCATGCACGCGGCGTACTTCCGTCCGGGTGGCGTCTACCGCGACCTGCCGGATTCGATGCCGCAGTACAAGGTCAGCAAGATCAAGAATGCGAAGGCCATCGAGAAGCTCAACGAGAACCGCCAGGGCTCGCTGCTCGACTTCATCGACGACTTCTGCAAGCGCTTCCCGAAGATGGTCGACGAGTACGAGACGCTGCTCACCGACAACCGCATCTGGAAGCAGCGCACCGTGGGCATCGGCGTGGTCACGCCGGAGCGCGCGCTGAACCTGGGCTTCACCGGCCCGATGCTGCGTGGCTCGGGCGTCGAATGGGACCTGCGCAAGAAGCAGCCCTACGACGTCTACGACCAGATGCAGTTCGACGTGCCCGTGGGCAAGACCGGCGACTGCTACGACCGCTACCTGGTTCGCGTGGAAGAAATGCGCCAGGCCAACAAGATCATCCAGCAGTGCTCGGCATGGCTGCGCGTGAATCCGGGTCCGGTCATCACCAGCAACCACAAGGTCGCCGCGCCCGCGCGCGAATCGATGAAGGCGAACATGGAGGAGCTGATCCACCATTTCAAGCTCTTCACCGAAGGCTTCCATGTGCCCGAAGGCGAGGCGTATGCCGCCGTCGAGCATCCCAAGGGCGAGTTCGGCATCTACCTCGTGAGCGACGGCGCCAACAAGCCGTACCGCCTGAAGATCCGCGCCCCGGGCTTCCCGCACCTCGCTGCCCTCGACGAAATGTCGCGCGGCCACATGATCGCCGACGCTGTCGCGGTGATCGGCACGATGGACATCGTGTTCGGCGAAATCGACAGGTGAGAAAGAGCGAATGACGACTTCCTCAACCCATCACCATGACGCGGCGCCCTCAGCGCCGCTGAAGGCTGCCATCCTCGAGCGCTTTGCGCGCGAGGTCGCGAAGTACCCCGAAGCCGGCAAGCAGTCGGCCGTGATGGCCTGCCTGGCCATCGTCCAGCAGGACGAGGGCTTCGTGAGCGTGCAGCGCGAGCGCGAGATCGCCGCCTACCTCGGCATGGCGCCCATCGCCGTGCACGAGGTGACGACCTTCTACAACATGTACAACCAGCATCCGGTGGGCAAGTTCAAGCTCAACGTGTGCACCAACCTGCCGTGCCAGCTGCGCGATGGCGTCACCGCGCTCGTGCACCTCGAGAAGAAGCTCGGCATCAAGATGGGCGAGACCACGGCCGACGGCCTGTTCACGCTGCAGCAGAGCGAATGCCTGGGCGCCTGCGCCGATTCGCCCGTGATGCTGGTCAACGACCGCACCATGTGCAGCTTCATGAGCAACGACAAGCTCGACCAGCTCATCGACGGTTTGCGCAGTGCCAAGCCAGGGGAGGCTTCGTGATGACGCCCGAACAGGTTCTCTCGCAATTCCAGGCCACCGGTGTCCAGACCTGCTTCCATGACCGCCACATCGGCGCTCAGATCTATGCAGGCCTGGACGGCACCAACTGGCACCTGGCCGACTACGAAGCGCGCGGCGGCTACCAGGCGCTGCGCAAGATCCTCACCGAGGGCCTCACGCCCGACCAGGTGATCGCCGAAGTGAAGGCCTCGGGCCTGCGCGGCCGTGGCGGTGCGGGTTTCCCGACCGGCCTGAAGTGGAGCTTCATGCCCCGCCAGTTCCCGGGCCAGAAGTACCTCGTCTGCAATTCGGACGAAGGCGAGCCCGGCACGTGCAAGGACCGCGACATCCTGCAGTTCAACCCGCACATCGTGATCGAAGGCATGGCCATCGCCGCGTATGCGATGGGCATCAGCGTGGGCTACAACTACATCCACGGCGAGATCTTCCAGAGCTACGACCGCTTCGAGGCCGCCCTCGAAGAAGCGCGCGCCGCCGGCTACCTCGGCGACAAGATCATGGGCAGCACGTACAACTTCCAGTTGCACGCCGCCCACGGCTTCGGTGCCTACATCTGCGGCGAAGAAACCGCGCTGCTCGAGTCGCTCGAAGGCAAGAAGGGCCAGCCGCGCTTCAAGCCGCCGTTCCCGGCCAGCTTCGGCCTGTACGGCAAGCCGACCACCATCAACAACACCGAGACCTTCGCGGCGGTGCCCTGGATCATCCGCAACGGCGGCCAGGCCTACCTCGAGTGCGGCAAGCCGAACAACGGCGGCACCAAGATCTACTCGGTGAGCGGTGACGTCGAGCTGCCCGGCAACTACGAAGTGCCGATGGGCACGCCGTTCTCCAAGCTGCTCGAGCTGGCCGGCGGCGTGCGCAAGGGCCGCACGCTCAAGGCCGTGATCCCCGGCGGCTCATCGTCGCCGGTGCTGCCGGCCGACATCATGATGGCCTGCACCATGGACTACGACTCCATCGCCAAGGCCGGCTCCATGCTGGGTTCGGGCGCGGTGATCGTCATGGACGACAGCCGCTCGATGGTCGAGTCGCTCAAGCGCCTCTCGTACTTCTACATGCACGAGTCCTGCGGCCAGTGCACCCCCTGCCGCGAAGGCACGGGCTGGCTCTACCGCGTGGTGGACCGTATCCACAACGGCCAGGGCAAGCCCAGCGACATGCAGCTGCTGGACTCCGTGGCCGGCGACATCATGGGCCGCACCATCTGTGCGCTCGGCGATGCGGCAGCGATGCCCGTGCGCGCCATGATCAAGCACTTCCGCCATGAGTTCGAGGCCCTGATCCCGGGTCACGTCCCGACGGCGCCCGTCAAGGCCTGAGTGCGAGAAGAAACACAGACATGATCGAAATCGAACTCGACGGCAAGAAGGTCGAAGTGACCGAAGGCAGCATGGTGATGCATGCGGCCGAAAAGGCGGGCACCTACATCCCGCACTTCTGCTATCACAAGAAACTCAGCATTGCGGCCAACTGCCGCATGTGCCTGGTCGACGTGGAAAAGGCGCCCAAGCCGATGCCGGCCTGCGCCACGCCCGTCACGCAGGGCATGATCGTTCGCACCAAGAGCGACAAGGCCATCAAGGCCCAGCAGTCCGTCATGGAGTTCCTGCTGATCAACCACCCGCTGGATTGCCCCATCTGCGACCAGGGCGGCGAATGCCAGCTGCAGGACCTGGCCGTGGGCTACGGCGGCTCTTCTTCGCGTTACGAAGAAGAAAAGCGCGTCGTGTTCCACAAGGACGTCGGCCCGCTGATCAGCATGGAAGAAATGAGCCGCTGCATCCACTGCACGCGCTGCGTCCGTTTCGGCCAGGAAGTGGCCGGCGTGATGGAGCTGGGCATGTCGCACCGCGGCGAGCACTCCGAAATCGAAACCTTCCTCGGCGACTCGGTCGACTCCGAGCTGTCGGGCAACATGATCGACATCTGCCCGGTCGGCGCGCTCACGAGCAAGCCGTTCCGCTACAGCGCTCGCACCTGGGAACTGTCGCGCCGCAAGTCGGTGAGCCCACACGATTCCACCGGTGCCAACCTGATCGTCCAGGTCAAGAACAACCGCGTGATGCGCGTGGTGCCGCTGGAGAACGAAGACGTCAATGAATGCTGGATCGCCGACCGCGACCGCTTCTCGTACGAAGCACTCAACGGCACGGAACGCCTGACGCAGCCCATGCTGAAGCAGGGCGGCCAATGGCAGCAGGTCGACTGGCAGACGGCGCTCGAGTACGTTGCCAACGGCCTCAAGCAGATCAAGACCGACCACGGCGCGCAAAGCATCGGCACGCTGGTCAGCCCGCACAGCACGCTCGAAGAGCTGCAGCTCGCCGCCATGCTCACGCGTGAACTCGGCAGCGACAACATCGACTACCGCCTGCGCAATGCCGAATTCACGGCCTTCGAAGGTGTGCGCTGGCTCGGCACCTCGATCGCCTCGCTCACGCAAGTGCAGCGCGCGCTGGTCGTCGGTTCGAACCTGCGCAAGGAACACCCGCTGTTCGCGCAGCGCATCCGCCAGGCCGTGCGCAAGGGCGCCGCGCTGTCGGTGATCACTTCGTCCAGCCTCATGGCCGATCGCGGTGCCTGGGCCATCGACGTGGCGCAAGCGGCCATCGTCGAAGCCGACCAGTGGGTCGAGGCGCTGGCCGCCGTGGCTGCGGCCATCGGCCAGACCAACGGCGCTGCCGCGCCGCTGGCACCGAAGAACGCACCCGACGCCGTCGCGCAAGCCATCGCAGCCTCGCTGCTGAGCGGCGAACGCAAGGCGATCCTGCTCGGCAATGCCGCCGCGCACCACGCGCAAGCCAGCAGCCTGCTGGCCCTCGCAAACTGGATCGGCGCACAGACCGGCGCCACCGTCGGCTACCTGACCGAAGCGGGCAACACCGTGGGCGCACAGCTCGTCGGCGCCTTCCCGCAGAACGGCGGCCTCGATGCCGGCCGCATGCTCGCCGCCGGCTCCGGCCTCAAGGCCGTGCTGCTGCTGAACACCGAGCCGGTGTTCGACTCGGCCGCCGGTGCTGCCGCCGCCGATGTCATCGGCAATGCGCAGATGGTGGTCACGCTGAGCCCCTTCAAGGCCAACCTCGAGTTCAGCGACGTGCTGCTGCCCATCGCCCCGTTCACCGAAACGCCCGGCACCTTCGTCAATGCCGAAGGCCGCCTGCAAGGTTTCCATGCCGTCGTGAAGCCACAAGGCGAAACGCGTCCGGCGTGGAAGGTGCTGCGCGTGCTGGCGAACCTGCTCGGCCTGCCGGGCTTCGCCTTCGAATCGACCGCCGAGGTGCTGGCCACCGTCGGTGACAAGGGCACCGTGCCGGCGAACGCGCTGAGCAACGCCACGTCCGCCAAGGCCGTCGCGGCCAGCGGCGTCGTGGCTGCGCCCGTGGTCGCGAGCATCTACCAGCTCGACTCGATCGTGCGCCGCGCACCGTCGCTGCAGCTGACCGCCGACGCGCGCCACAGCGCATCGGCCGCACCCGCTCGTGCCGAGGAGGCCTTGGCATGATCGACGCAATTCATGGCTTCGGCCAGGGGCTGGTCGCCGCAGGCTGGTGGACGTCCGTCGTCTGGCCCGTGGTCTGGACGCTGATCAAGATCATCGTCGTCGTGATCCCGCTGATGCTGGCCGTGGCGTACCTCACGCTGTGGGAACGCAAGGCCATCGGCTTCACGCAGATCCGCGTGGGCCCGAACCGCATCGGGCCGCTGGGCCTGCTGCAGCCGATCGCTGACGCGCTCAAGCTGATGACCAAGGAAATCATCCTTCCGACGGTCGCCAACAAGGGCCTGTTCCTGCTCGGCCCGATCATGACCATCATGCCGGCGCTGGCCGCATGGGCCGTGATTCCCTTCGGTCCCGACGTGGCGCTGGCCAACATCAACGCCGGCCTGCTGTTCGTGATGGCCATCACCTCGCTCGAGGTGTACGGCGTGATCATCGCCGGCTGGGCCTCGAACTCGAAGTACGCCTTCCTGGGCGCGCTGCGCGCCTCGGCACAGATGGTGAGCTACGAAATCGCGATGGGCTTCTGCTTCGTCGTGGTGCTGATGGTCACGGGCAGCCTGAACATGTCCGACATCGTGACGGTGCAGGGCAAGGGCATGTTCCAAGACATGGGCATTGGCTTCCTGTCGTGGAACTGGCTGCCGCTGCTGCCGATCTTCGTTGTGTACTTCATCTCGGGTCTCGCCGAAACCAACCGCCACCCGTTCGACGTGGTGGAAGGCGAATCCGAAATCGTGGCCGGCCACATGATCGAGTACTCGGGCATGAGCTTCGCGATGTTCTTCCTGGCCGAGTACGCCAACATGTGGCTCGTCTCGATCCTGACCGTGGTGCTGTTCCTCGGTGGATGGCTGCCGCCGTTCGAGTTCCTGAGCTTCATTCCGGGCTGGATCTGGCTGGGCCTGAAGACCTTCTGCGTGGTCACCATGTTCCTGTGGGTGCGCTCGACGTTCCCGCGCTTCCGCTACGACCAGATCATGCGTCTGGGCTGGAAGATCTTCATTCCCGTCACCCTGGTGTGGCTGGTCGTGGTCGGTGGCTGGATGCAGACGCCGTTCAACATCTGGAAATAAGCAGGAAGCGACGACATCATGACTGCTTCACACGCCGCCGGAGGGCTCGGACGCACCTCCAAGCTGGCCTCCGCTCCGTTCTCGCTCAAGGACTTCCTGGGCAGCTTCATGCTGTTCGAACTGTTCAAGGGCCTGGCCATCACGGGCAAGTACGCCTTCGCGCGCAAGATCACCGTCCAGTTCCCCGAAGAGAAGACGCCGCTGTCGCCGCGCTTTCGCGGCCTGCACGCGCTGCGCCGCTACGAGAACGGCGAAGAGCGCTGCATCGCCTGCAAGCTGTGCGAGGCCGTGTGCCCCGCGCTGGCGATCACCATCGAATCCGACGTGCGTGACGACGGCTCGCGCCGCACCACGCGCTACGACATCGACCTGACCAAGTGCATCTTCTGCGGCTTCTGCGAAGAGAGCTGCCCGGTCGACTCGATCGTCGAGACGCACATCTTCGAATACCACGGCGAAAAGCGCGGCGACCTGTACTTCACCAAGGACATGCTGCTGGCTGTGGGCGACCGCTACGAAAAAGAAATCGCGGCGAACAAGGCGGCCGACGCCAAGTACCGCTGAGCCGGCTCCGCTCGAAACCCGTACCAATCGAATCCCAATGGACGTCAAGACCGGTCTGTTCTATCTGTTTGCCGCGGTGCTGCTGTTTGCAGCCTTCCGCGTCATCACCTCCCGCAATCCCGTGTACGCCGCGCTGTACCTGGTGCTGGCATTTTTCCAGGCCTCGGCCATCTGGCTGCTGCTGCGCGCCGAGTTCCTTGCGATCTCGCTCGTGTTGGTGTACGTCGGCGCCGTGATGGTGCTGTTCCTGTTCGTCGTGATGATGCTGGACATCGACGTCGACGGCCTGCGAGAGGGTTTCTGGAAGCACTTCCCGCTGGCAGCCGGCATCGGCGCGCTCATCGCGCTCGAAATGGCGGCTGTGCTCATGGGCGGCTTCCGCCTGGGCGAAGGCCCGCGCGCCATGGCGACGACCTCGCCCAACAGCTCGAACACGCTCGAGCTGGGCAAGCTGCTGTACTCCGAATACCTCTACCCGCTGGAAATCGCCGCGGTCATCCTGCTGGTGGCCATCATTGCCGCCATTGCACTGACGCTGCGCACCCGCAAGGACAGCAAGTACGTCAACCCGTCGGACCAGGTGCGCGTGAAGGCGCGCGACCGCGTGCGCATCGTGCAGATGCCCGTCACGCGTGCGGCCGAGCCGGTGGTTGAGGCCCCGGCAGCGGATGCCGCTGCAAAGGAAAACAAGGCATGACGCTCACGCTCGGACACTTTCTCTCGCTCGGCGCGATGCTCTTCGCGCTGTCGGTGATCGGCATCTTCCTGAACCGCAAGAACCTGATCGTGCTGCTGATGGCCATCGAACTGATGCTGCTGGCGGTCAACATGAACTTCGTGGCCTTCTCGCACTACCTGGGCGACATGCACGGCCAGATCTTCGTGTTCTTCATCCTGACGGTGGCGGCGGCCGAATCGGCCATCGGCCTGGCGCTGCTGGTCCTGTTGTTCCGCAACAAGTCCAACATCAACGTCGACGAACTCAACTCGCTCAAGGGTTGACAGCAGTATGAGCGCAACCCTTTCCGCATCCACCTTGCTGGCCGTGCCGCTGGCACCCCTGGTCGGCGCCGCACTTGCCGGCCTGTTCGGCACGAAGTTCGGCGGCAACCACATCGGCCGCAAGGTCACGCATTCGCTGACCATCTTGGGCGTGTTCGTCGCCTTCGTGATCTCGGCGATGACGCTGAAGTCGGTCATCGTCGACGGTGCCCGCTTCAACCAGACCATCTACGAATGGATGATGGTCGGCGGCCTGAAGATGGAAGTCGGCTTCCTGGTCGACGGCCTCACGGCCATGATGATGTGCGTCGTGACCTTCGTGTCGCTGATGGTCCACATCTACACCATCGGCTACATGGAAGAAGACGACGGCTACAACCGCTTCTTCTCGTACATCTCGCTGTTCACCTTCTCGATGCTGATGCTCGTCATGAGCAACAACATGCTCCAGCTGTTCTTCGGCTGGGAGGCGGTGGGCCTGGTGTCGTACCTGCTGATCGGCTTCTGGTTCAACAAGCCCACGGCCATCTTCGCGAACATGAAGGCCTTCCTGGTCAACCGCGTGGGTGACTTCGGCTTCATCCTGGGCATCGGCCTGATCGCCGCCTACGCTGGCACGCTGAACTACGGCGAAGCCTTCGCCAAGGCGCACACGCTGGCCGGCATCACCTTCCCGGGCACCGAGTGGATGCTCATCACGGTGATCTGCATCTGCCTGTTCATCGGCGCGATGGGCAAGAGCGCGCAGTTCCCGCTGCACGTGTGGCTGCCCGACTCGATGGAAGGCCCGACCCCCATCTCGGCGCTGATCCACGCGGCGACCATGGTGACGGCCGGCATCTTCATGGTGGCGCGCATGTCGCCGCTGTTCGAGCTGAGCGACACGGCCTTGAGCTTCATCCTCGTGATCGGCGCCATCACCGCGCTGTTCATGGGCTTCCTGGGCATCATCCAGAACGACATCAAGCGCGTGGTCGCGTACTCCACGCTCTCGCAGCTGGGCTACATGACGGTGGCGCTCGGTGCCTCGGCCTACTCGGTCGCGGTGTTCCACCTGATGACGCACGCGTTCTTCAAGGCGCTGCTGTTCCTCGGCGCAGGCTCGGTGATCATCGGCATGCACCACAACCAGGACATCCGCTGGATGGGCGGCGTGCGCAAGTACATGCCCATCACCTGGATCACCTCGCTGCTGGGTTCGCTCGCCCTTATCGGGACGCCGTTCTTCTCGGGCTTCTACTCGAAGGACAGCATCATCGAGGCCGTGCACGAAAGCCACCTGTGGGGCGCGCAGTTCGCCTACTACGCGGTGCTGGCCGGCGTGTTCGTGACGGCGTTCTACTCGTTCCGCATGTACTTCCTGGTCTTCCACGGCAAGGAACGCTACGACCAGAACCCGGACGCACACCACGACGACCATGCGCACGACGCGCACGGACACGACGACCATGGCCACGGCCACGACGCCCACAAGCCGCACGAATCGCCGATGGTGGTCTGGCTGCCGCTGGTGCTGCTGGCGATCCCCTCGGTGGTGATCGGCTTCATGACCATCGACCCGATGCTGTTCGGCAGCTTCTTCAAGGACGCGATCTTCGTGGACGGTGCCAAGCACCACGCGATGGGCGAGCTGAAGGAAGCCTTCCACGGCCCGGTCGCCATGGCGATCCATGGCCTGCAGACCGCACCGTTCTGGCTGGCACTGGCTGGCGTGGCGCTGTCGTACTACATGTACATGATGAACCCGGCGCTGCCGGCCGCCATCAAGCGCGCCTTCAGCCCGATCTACAACCTGCTCGAGAACAAGTACTACCTCGACTGGATCAACGAGAACATCCTCGCCCGCGGTGCGCGCCTGCTCGGCACGGGCCTGTGGAAGGGCGGCGACCAGGCGCTGATCGACGGCGCGCTCGTCAACGGTTCCTGGAAGGTGGTGGGTCGCGTGGCCGGCGTCGTGCGCTGGCTGCAGTCGGGCTTCATCTACCACTACGCCTTCGCGATGCTGCTGGGCATCTTCATCCTGATGACGTACTTCGTCTGGTTCAAACGTTGAGCCCGAACGCTGGAGAAAAAGAAAAATGGGTTTGTTGAGCCTTGCCATCTGGGTGCCGATCGCATTCGGCGCCGTGCTGCTGGCGTTTGGCCGCGACGAGCACGCCAAGGGCGTGCGCTGGGTCGCGCTCGTCGGTGCCATCGTGAGCTTCCTGGTCACGGTGCCGCTGTTCACGCGCTTCCAGAACGGAACCGCCGCGATGCAGTTCGTCGAGAAGACGAGCTGGATCTCGCGCTTCAACGTCAACTACCACCTGGGCATCGACGGCATGTCGCTGTGGCTGGTGCTGCTGACCTCGTTCATCACGGTCGTGGTCGTGATCTCGGCCTGGGAAGTGATCACCGAGCGCGTGAACCAGTACATGGGCGCGTTCCTGATCCTGTCGGGTTTCATGATCGGCGTGTTCTCGGCGCTCGACGGCATCCTGTTCTACGTGTTCTTCGAAGCCACGCTGATCCCGATGTATCTGATCATCGGCATCTGGGGCGGCCCGAACAAGATCTACGCGGCGTTCAAGTTCTTCCTGTACACGCTGCTCGGCTCGCTGCTGATGCTGGTCGCGCTGATCTTCCTGTACAACAAGTCGGGCGGCAGCTTCGACATCCTGAGCTGGCACAAGCTGCCGCTGGGTTCGACCGCGCAGACCTTCCTGTTCTTTGCCTTCTTCGCGGCCTTCGCCGTCAAGGTGCCGATGTGGCCGGTCCACACCTGGCTGCCCGACGTGCACGTCGAGGCCCCCACGGGCGGTTCGGCCGTGCTGGCCGCGATCATGCTGAAGCTGGGTGCCTACGGTTTCCTGCGCTTCTCGATGCCCATCGCGCCTGACGCCTCGCACGAATGGGCCTGGCTCATGATCGCGCTGTCGCTCATCGCCGTGATCTACGTGGGCCTGGTGGCGCTGGTGCAGCAGGACATGAAGAAGCTGGTGGCTTACTCGTCGGTGGCCCACATGGGCTTCGTGACGCTGGGCTTCTTCATCTTCAACGAGCTCGGCGTGTCCGGCGGCATCGTGCAGATGATTGCCCACGGCTTCGTGTCGGGCGCCATGTTCCTGGGCATCGGCGTGCTGTACGACCGCGTGCACTCGCGCCAGATCGCCGACTACGGCGGCGTGGTCAACACCATGCCCAAGTTCGCCGCGTTCGCGCTGCTGTTCGCCATGGCCAACTGCGGCCTGCCGGGCACCGCCGGTTTTGTGGGCGAATGGATGGTGATCCTGGGCGCCGTCAAGGCCAACTTCTGGGTCGGCCTGGGCGCTGCCACCGCACTGATCTTCGGCGCCGCCTACACCCTGTGGATGTACAAGCGCGTGTACCTGGGCCCGGTCGGCAACGACCACGTCAAGGAACTGAAGGACATCAACGCCCGCGAATTCCTGATGCTCTCGCTGCTGGCCATCGCCGTGCTGTGGATGGGCCTGTATCCGAAGCCTTTCACCGACGCGATGGATGCCTCCGTCGTCGAGCTTCTTCGCCACGTGGCGATTTCGAAGCTGCCCGTCTGATGCCACGCTGAAGAAGAGAACGAGATGATTGACAAACTCAGCTGGGTGACGATCTACCCCGAAATCGTGTTGCTGGTCATGGCCTGCATCATTGCGCTGGTCGACCTGTCGGACACGAGCCCGCGCCGCACCCGCACCTACATCCTGACGCTGCTCACGCTGGCGGCGGTGGCTGTGCTCACGGGCCTGGCCGCTGTCGGCGGCAAGACCTCCTACGGCTTCGGCGGCATGGTGGTGAGCGACTCGATGGGCAACTGGCTCAAGTGCTTCGCTTCGCTGGCCCTGATGGTGACGCTGGTCTACGGCCGTCCCTATGCGGCCGACCGCGAGATGCTGCGCGGCGGCGAGATGTTCACGATCAGCATGCTGGCGCTGCTGGGCATGTTCGTGATGATCGGCGGCAGCAACTTCCTGCTGATCTACCTCGGCCTGGAACTGCTCACGCTCTCGAGCTACGCGCTCGTGGCGCTGCGCCGCGACAACGCGGTGGCCAGCGAAGCCGCCATGAAGTACTTCGTGCTCGGCGCAATGGCCAGCGGCTTCCTGCTGTACGGCCTGTCGATGATGTACGGTGCCACCGGTTCGCTCGACCTGAACGAAGTGTTCAAGGCGATCTCGACCGGCAAGGTGAACCACCAGGTGCTGGTGTTCGGCCTGGTCTTCATCGTGGCGGGCCTGGCCTTCAAGGTCGGTGCTGCTCCGTTCCACATGTGGGTGCCCGACGTCTACCAGGGCGCGCCGACGGCGATCACGCTGCTGATCGGCGCCGCGCCCGAGCTGGCTGCCTTCGGCATCATCATCCGCCTGCTGGTCGACGGCCTGCAGCCGCTGGCCATCGACTGGCAGCAGATGCTCGCCGTGCTGGCGGTGGCATCGCTCGTGATCGGCAACCTGGCCGCCATCGCGCAGAGCAATCTCAAGCGCATGCTGGCCTACTCGACCATCGCGCAGATGGGCTTCATGCTGCTGGGCCTGGTGGCGGGTTCCGACCTGCAGGGCACGCAGAACGCGCAGGCCGCCTACAGCGCCGCGATGTTCTATGTCGTGACCTACGTGCTGACCACGCTGGCGAGCTTCGGCATCATCCTGCTGCTGGCGCGCGAAGGCTTCGAAAGCGAAGAGATCACCGACCTGGCCGGCCTGAACCAGCGCAGCCCGCTGTACGCCGGCGTGATGGCCATCGCGATGTTCTCGCTGGCCGGCCTGCCGCCACTCGTTGGCTTCTACGCCAAGCTGGCCGTGCTGCAGGCGCTGATCGCCTCGGGCGCCGCCATCTACATCGGCCTGGCCGTGTTCGCCGTGATCACCTCGCTGATCGGTGCGTTCTACTACCTGCGCGTGGTCAAGGTCATGTACTTCGACGCGCCCGTCACGGCGACCACCGTGTCGGCCTCGTTCGACGTGCGCACCGTGCTCACGATCAACGGCGCGCTGATCCTGATTCTTGGCGTGCTGCCCGGCGGTCTGATGACGCTGTGCTACGACGCCATCGCGGCCACGCTGGCCCACTGACGCGGTCCGCAACACGGTGTCGCAAACCGCGTCGGTCTGGGTGGTGCTGCTGGTGGCCCTGGTGGCCGCCAACCTGCCGTTTCTGAATGAGCGCCTGTTCGGGGCGGTGCCCCTGTCGACCGCGCACAAGTCGCTCGCCATCCGCTTCGGCGAACTGGTGGTGCTGTACTTCATCGCCGGCGGCATCGGCCTGCTGTTCGAGCGCAGGGCAGGGCAGATCGCCGCGCAGGGCTGGGAGTTCTACGCGGTGACGGCTTCGCTGTTCGTCGTGCTGGCCTTCCCGGGGTTCACCTGGCGCTACCTGATGAAGCACAGGCACTGACCGACATGATTTCTCCTGCACCCGATTCGCATCTGAAGGAAGCGCTCGTCAGCAGCGAAGAGCTCTTCAAGGGCAAGTTCCTGCATGCCAAGCGCGACACCATCCGCCTGCCCGACGGCCACAGCGCCACGCGCGAGTACGTGGTGCATCCCGGCGCGGTGGTGGTGATTCCGCTGCTCGACGACGGCCGCGTGGTGCTGGAGCGCCAGTTCCGCTACCCGGTGGACCAGGTGATCGTCGAGTTTCCCGCGGGCAAGCTCGACGCCGGCGAAGATCCGCTGCTGTGCGGTCAGCGCGAACTGCTCGAGGAAACCGGCTACTCCGCGCGCGAATGGGCGCATGCGGGTGCCACGCACCTGGCGGTGGCGTACTCGACCGAAATCATCCACATCTACTTCGCACGCGGCCTCTCGCTGGGCGAGCGCCAGCTCGACCACGGCGAGTTTCTCGACGTGTTCACCGCCACGCCGCAGGAGCTCATCGGCTGGTGCCGCGACGGTACCGTGACCGACGCGAAGACGCTCACCTGCGCCCTGTGGCTGCAGAACGTCCTGTCGGGCGCATGGGCACTGGATTGGCAGGCCGCAGCCTCGCAAGGCGGCGCGGGATAATCCGCGCATGAAGGTCCTCGATCTCCGCTGCACGCACGGCCACGGCTTCGAGGGCTGGTTCGCGTCCAACGAGGCGTTCGACAGCCAGCTCGCCAGCGGCCTTGTCGAGTGCCCGGTCTGCGGCGACACCGCCATCGTCAAGCTGCTGAGCGCGCCCCGCCTGAACCTGAGCAACGCCAAGGCGCCGAAGGAAGAAGGGCGCGGCGACGCGGCCCGCGCGCCGGCGGCACCCGCAACGCCTTCCACGCAAGTATCCGCAAGCGCGACTTCACCCGAAGCCCGCTGGATGCGCGCCGTGCGCGAAGTGCTGGCCAAGACCGAAGACGTCGGCGACCGCTTCGCTGACGAGGCCCGCAAGATGCACTACGGCGAAACCGCCGAGCGCGGCATCCGCGGCCAGGCCACGCCGGAGCAGACCGAGGCGCTGCTCGACGAAGGCATTCCGGTGATGGCGCTGCCGATTCCGGCGGCGCTGAAAGAAACCCTGCAGTAACCGACCGGCTCGACGAGCCCGTCCGGCCCGGCCCGCTCAGGCCGTGAACTGCAGCGCGGCCAGCCGCGCGTACACGCCGCCTTGCGCCACCAGCGCCGCGTGCGTTCCCTGTTCGACGATGCCGCCGTGGTCCAGCACGATGATGCGGTCGGCCTTCTGCACGGTCGCCAGCCGGTGGGCGATCACGAGCGTGGTGCGGTTCTCCATCGCCGATTCGAGTGCAGCCTGCACCATGCGCTCGCTCTCGGCGTCGAGCGCGCTGGTGGCTTCGTCCAGCAGCAGCAGCGGCGGGTTCTTCAGGATGGCCCGCGCGATCGCGATGCGCTGGCGCTGGCCGCCCGACAGCCGCACGCCGCGTTCGCCCAGGAAGGTGTCGTAGCCCTCGGGCAGGGCCTGCAGGAAGTCGTGCGCGAAGGCGGCGCGCGCCGCGGCGTGCACCTCGTCGGCAGTGGCCTCGGGCCGGCCGTAGCGGATGTTCTCGAAGGCGCTGGCCGAGAAGATCACCGCGTCCTGCGGCACGAGGCCGATGCGGGTGCGCAGGTCGTGCAGCGCGAGCGCATCGAGCGATGCGCCATCGAGCACGATGCGGCCCGACTGCGGGTCGTAATAGCGCAGCAGCAGCTGGAACACCGTGCTCTTGCCGGCGCCGCTCGATCCCACCAGCGCCACGGTCTCGCCCGGCGCGATGTCCAGGCTGAAGTCGCGCAGCGCCGGCGTGCCCGGCCGCGAAGGGTAGTGGAAGGTGATCGCGTCGAAGCGGATGGCGCTGCCCGCGGCGGGAACGGGCGCGACCGCCGGCCGTGCGGGTGACGCAATGGCCGTCGGCGCATGCAGCAGTTCCATCAGGCGCTCGGTGGCGCCGGCCGCGCGCAGCAAGTCGCCGTACACCTCGCCGAGCACCGCGGTGGCGCTCGCCAGGATCGCCACGTAGACCACGGTCTGGCCCAGGTGGCCGGCCGTGATGTCGCCGCGCAGCACGGCCTGCGTGCCTTCGTACAGGCCCCAGAGCAGGGCGGCCGAGGTGGCAATGATGATGAAGGCCACGAGCACCGAGCGCGCGCGCGTGCGGCGCACGGCGGTATGAAAGGCGTTCTCGGTCGAGCCCTTGAAGCGGTCGGCCTCGCGGCCTTCGGCCGTGTAGCTCTGCACCACCGGAATGGCGTTCAGCACCTCGGCCGCGATGGCGCTCGAGTCGGCCACGCGGTCCTGGCTGGCGCGCGAGAGCTTGCGCACCCGGCGGCCGAACCACATGCTCGGCAGCACCACCAGCACCAGGATGCCCAGCACCTGCACCATCACATAAGGGTTGGTCCAGACCAGCACCGCCAGCGCGCCCACGCCCATGACGGCGTTGCGCAGGCCCATGCTCAGCGACGAGCCGACCACCGTCTGCACCAGCGTGGTGTCGGCCGTGAGGCGCGACAGCACCTCGCCGGTCTGCGTGGTCTCGAAGAAGGCCGGGCTCTGCTGCAGCACATGGCCGTAGACCGCGTTGCGCAGGTCGGCCGTGACGCGCTCGCCGAGCCAGCTCACCGTATAGAAGCGCGCGGCCGAAAACAGGCCCAGCGCCACGGCCACCGCGAAGAGGGCGCCGAAGTGCTCGCGCAGTGCCATGGTCTGGGCGCCCTTGTCGGCGCTGACCAGGCCGCCATCAATCAGGCTGCGCAGGGCGATAGGGAAAGCCAGCGTCGTGACCGCCGCCATCACCAGGAAAACCCCCGCCAGCACGATCTGCACGCGGTAGGGGCGAAGGAAGGGGCGCAACCCCGACAGCGAGCGGGGCGAACCCTTGGCTGCGGAGGACGACGGAGGGGAAGAAGCCATGGGCGCGAATTCTACCGAGCCCTTGCCCTCACAAAGGTCGCCTTGACAGTAATTGCCATGACAACTAATATTTCAGGCATGAGCGATGCCCCCATTTCCCCGGTCCCTCCGACGCCCGACGAGGCCGTGCGCCCGCCGGCCGACTTCTATCGCGCCGAGGACTACCGCGCCGAAGAGAGCATCGGCTACCTGATGCGCCGCATCGTCACGTCCGTCGGCCAGACCGTCGGCACGCGCATGTGCGAGCCCGGCAGCCCCACCTACCCGCAGTGGGTGCCGCTGTACAAGCTGCACGTCGGCGCCGCCACCACCGTGGCCGAGCTGGCCCGCGCCTGCGAACTCGACACCGGCGCCATGACGCGCCTGCTCGACCGCCTCGAGGCCAAGGGCCTGTGCCGCCGCGTGCGCTCGCTCGAAGACCGCCGCGTGGTCAACATCGAACTCACCGACGAAGGCCGCGCGGCCGCGAAGGAAGTGCCCTATGTGCTGAGCCGGGTGCAGAACGAGTACCTGGCCGGCTTCAGCCTCGAAGAATGGGAGCAGCTCAAGGATTACTTGCGCCGCATCCTCGACAACGCACAGGGCCTCGCGGCCCGTGGAGAGAAGAATGACTGAGTCTTTCGCCGTGCGTGCGCTGCGCCGCACGCCTGTCGTGGCCGCCGCGCTGGCGGTGGTCGCGCTCGCCGGTTGCGCCGACATGGCCGGCATCGGCTCGCACGCCACGCTGCGCGACGCGACCACGCTCGGCATCGCAGCCGACCCTGCGCGCGCGTCCGTGCCCAGCCTGGACAGCCAGTGGTGGCAGGCCTTCGGCGACAGCCAGCTCAATGCGCTGGTCGACCAGGCCGTGGCCGGCAACCCGAACCTGCAGGTCGCGCGTGCGCGCCTCGTGCGCGCCCAGGCCTCGGCGGACATCGCCGGCGCGGCGCTGCTGCCCAAGGTCGGCGCCGACCTGAACCTGAACCGCCAGAAGTTCAACAGCAACTACATCTACCCGGCGCCGCTGGGCGGCTCGACGCAGAACATCGGCCTGCTGCAGCTGGGCGCGAGCTGGGAGCTCGACTTCTTCGGCAAGAACCGCAGCGCGCTCGACACCGCCCTCGGCGCGGCCAATGCCGCTGCGGCCGACGCCGATGCCGCGCGCGTGCTGCTCGCGAGCAACGTGGCGCGCAGCTACTTCCAGTGGGCGCGTCTGAACGAACAGGTCGAAGTGGCCAAGCGCACGCTGGCCCAGCGCGACGAGACCTTCAAGCTGGTGCGCGACCGCGTCTCGGCGGGCCTCGACACCCGCCTCGAACTGCGCCAGAGCGAAGGCGGCCTGCCCGAAGCCCGCCAGCAGATCGAAGCGCTCAACGAGCAGATCGCGCTGCAGCAGCACGCGCTCGACGCGCTCGTGGGCCAGCCCAACGTGTCGGCCTCGCTCAAGCCGCCGGTGCTCGCCAGCGTGAAGCCGATGGCGCTGCAGGCGAAGATCCCGGCCGACCTGCTGGGCCGCCGCGCCGACATCGCCGCCGCGCGCTGGCGCGTCGAAGCGGCTACCAGCGACGTGGCCAATGCCAAGACCCAGTTCTATCCCAACGTGAACCTCACGGCCTTTGCCGGCTTCCAGAGCCTGGGTTTCGGCAAGCTGCTCAAGTCGGGCAGCGAGCAGTGGGGCGTGGGCCCGGCCATCCACCTGCCGATCTTCGAAGGCGGGCGCCTGCGCGCCAACCTGCGCGGCAAGTCGGCCGACCTCGACGTGGCCATCGAAAGCTACAACGTCACCGTGCTCGACGCCGTGCGCGATGCGGCCGACCAGGTGTCGAGCGCGCAGTCGATCACGCGCCAGCAGACCGAACAGCGCGCCGCGCAGACGGCCGCCGAAGGCGCCTACGACATTGCCGTGCAGCGCTACCGCGCGGGCCTGGGCAACTACCTCAACGTGCTGACCGCCGAAACCGCCGTGCTGGCCCAGCGCCGCCTCGCGGTCGACCTGGCGGCCCGCGCCCTCGACACGCAGGTGGGCCTGGCGCGCGCCCTGGGCGGCGGCTGGCAGCCGCCGGCCACCGCCACGGCCGCGGCCCCGGCGGTCGCCACCCAGAACTGATTTGCTGATCCGCCTTCTTCGGAAAGAACTCCATCATGAGCGATAACAACACTCCGACATCCGCTTCCCCCGTGCCCACCACCGCAGCGCCAGACGCGCCCGACGCGCCCGCGGGCAACGGCAAGCGCCGCCGCGCACTCACCGCGCTCACCGCCGTGGTGCTGGTCGCCGGCGGCGGCTGGGGCCTGTACGAATGGCTGGTCGCCAGCCATTACGAGAACACCGACAACGCCTACGTGCAGGGCAACGTCATCCAGATCACGCCGCAGATCGGCGGCACCGTCATGGCCATCGGCGCCGACGACACCGACTTCGTGAAGGCCGGCCAGCCGCTGGTGCAGCTCGACCCGGCCGACGCCAAGGTCGCACTCGAGCAGGCCGAGGCCGCGCTCGCGCAGGCCGTGCGCCAGGTGCGTACGCTGTACGCCAACAACGGCTCGCTGGCCGCGCAGGTCACGCTGCGCCAGAGCGATATCGCCAAGGCCCAGAGCGACATCGCCAAGGCGCAGGACGACCTGCAGCGCCGCCGCGCGCTGTCGGGCAACGGCGCCGTGTCGAAGGAAGAACTCAACCACGCTGAGACGCAGCTGGCCAACGCCAAGAGCGCACTGGCCGCCGCACAGGCCGGCGTGGTCGCCGCGCGCGAAGCGCTGGCCAGCAACCAGTCGCTGACCGAAGGCACCAGCGTGGCCCAGCACCCGAGCGTGCTGGCCGCCGCCGCCAAGGTGCGCGAGGCCTACCTCGCCACGCAGCGCGTGGCCATGCCCGCGCCGGTCGACGGCTACGTCGCCAAGCGCACCGTGCAGCTGGGCCAGCGCGTGGCCGCCGGCACGCCGATGATGTCCATCGTGCCGCTGCACCAGCTGTGGGTCGACGCCAACTTCAAGGAAGTGCAGCTGCGCAACATCCGCATCGACCAACCCGTGAAGCTCACCGCCGACGTGTACGGCAAGAAGGTCGAGTACACCGGCAAGGTCGCCGGCCTGGGCGTGGGCACCGGCGCCGCCTTTGCGCTGCTGCCGGCGCAGAACGCCACCGGCAACTGGATCAAGGTGGTGCAGCGCGTGCCCGTGCGCATCGCGCTCGACCCCGAGCAGCTCAAGGCCAACCCGCTGCGCATCGGCCTGTCGATGGACGCCGAGATCGACATCACGCAGAAGACCGGCAAGATGCTGGCCGACGCGCCGCGCAGCACCGCCTTCGCGCAGACGCAGGTCTACAGCCAGCTCGACCGCGGCGCCGACGCCGAGGTGGAACGCATCGTGGCCGCCAACCTCGGCCGCGGTACGCCCACGGCGGCGGTGAGCCGTCCGGCGGCCTCCAACGCTGCGCCGGCCGCGCACGTCGCCACGCAGGGCCAGCCGGGCTGATCGCCGTCGGCCGCTGAACCCTCACAGCCCGCGCCATGGCCACTGCTGCTCCCGCTTACATCGCGCACCCCCCGCTCGAGGGCTCCGCCCGCGTCTGGGGCACGGTCGCGCTGTCCGCCGCCACCTTCATGAACGTGCTCGACTCGTCGATCGCGAACGTGTCGCTGCCGGCCATCTCGGGCGACCTCGGCGTGAGCACCACGCAAGGCACCTGGGTCATCACCAGCTTCGCGGTGGCCAACGCCATCGCGGTGCCGCTCACGGGTTTCATGACCCAGCGCTTCGGCCAGGTGCGCCTGTTCATGGCCAGCGTGATCCTGTTCATGGTCGCCTCGCTGCTGTGCGGCCTGGCGCCCAACATGACCACGCTCATCCTGTTTCGCGCGTTGCAGGGCTTCGTGGCGGGGCCGATGATCCCGCTGTCGCAGACGCTGCTGCTGTCGAGTTACCCGAAGGCCAAGGCCGGCCTGGCCATGGCGATGTGGTCGATGACCACGCTGGTCGCGCCGGTGATGGGGCCGCTGCTCGGCGGCTGGATCACCGACAACATCTCGTGGCCGTGGATCTTCTACATCAACATCCCGGTGGGCATCGTGGCTGCGGCCATCACCTGGACGCTGTACCACAAGCGCGAGAGCAAGACGCACAAGGTGCCGATCGACGCCATCGGCCTGGCGTTGCTGGTGCTGTGGGTCGGATCGCTGCAGCTCATGCTCGACAAGGGCAAGGAGCTCGACTGGTTCCACTCGGCCGAGATCGTCACGATGGCCGTGGTGGCCGTGGTCGGCTTCGCGTTCTTCCTGGTCTGGGAGCTGACCGACAAGCACCCGGTGGTCGACCTGTCGCTGTTCAAGCGCCGCAACTTCTGGTCGGGCGCGGTGGCCACGGCCATTGCCTACGGCCTGTTCTTCGGCAACGTGGTGCTGCTGCCGCTGTGGCTGCAGCAGTGGATGGGCTACACCGCCACGCAGGCGGGGATGATCATGGCGCCCGTGGGGCTGCTGGCGATCTTCTTCTCGCCGGTGGTGGGCCTCACCGTGTCCAAGATCGACCCGCGCCGCTACGCGACCTTCTCGTTCCTCGTGTTCGCGCTGGTGCTGTGGATGCGCTCGAACTTCAACACGCAGGCCGACTTCGTGACGATCATCATCCCGACGATCATCCAGGGCATCGCGATGGCGTTCTTTTTCATCCCGCTCGTGACCATCACGCTGTCGGGCCTCACGCCTGACCGCATTCCGGCCGCGTCGGGGCTGTCGAACTTCCTGCGCATCACGGCGGGCGCCATGGGCACCTCGATCGCCACCACGCTGTGGGACAGCCGCGCGGCGCTGCACCACGCGCAGCTCGTGGAGTCGGTGAACCCGGGCAACAGCGCGGCCACCAGCGCCATCTCGGGGCTGACCGGCAGCGGCTTCAGTTCCGAGCAGGTGCTCGGGCAGATCAACCGCCTGGTCGACCAGCAGTCGTTCATGCTCGCGACGAACGACATCTTCTATGCCTCGGCGGTGCTGTTCCTGCTGCTGATTCCGCTGGTGTGGTTGGCGCGGCCGCAAAAGGGCGGCGCGGGCGGCGACGCGGCCGCCGGCGCGCACTGACGACAGGCAGCGCTCGCGCATGGACCAGTTCGCGGCCATGAAGGCGTTCCGCGCCGTCGTGGAGGCCGGCGGCTTCACCGCCGCGGCCGACGCGATGGACGTGTCGCACACGGTGGTCTCGCGCCACGTCAAGCAGCTGGAAACGGCGCTGGGCGTGCAGCTGCTGAACCGCACCACGCGCCGCTTCGCGCTCACGCAGGCGGGGCAGACCTACTATGAGCACGCACGGCAGATCCTCGACCAGGTCGAGACCGCGGCGCTGGTCGTGGCGCAGCATCAGATCGAGCCCACGGGCCTGCTGCGCATCAACGCGCCGATGTCCTTCGGGCTGGAGGAGCTGGCGCAGTGGCTGCCGGCTTTTCTCGACGCGCATCCGCAGGTCAAGGCCGACCTGGTCTGCAACGACCGCTTCGTCGACCTGATCGAAGAGGGCTTCGACGTGGGATTGCGACTGGCGTATGCACTCTCGGACTCGACGCTGATCGTCAAGCGCCTTGCCAGCTTCGAGGAGTGGTGGGTGGCATCGCCCGCCTACCTGCAGCGGCGCGGCACGCCGCGCACGCCCGCCGACCTGGCGGGGCACGACTGCCTGAACTATTCATTGGCCGCGAAGGCCGCCCAGCCCAGCTTCACCGCGCCGGACGGCAGCGTCTGCACGGTCGACGTGGGTGGGCGGCTGCAGGCCAACAGCGGGCTCGTGCTGCGCAGCGCCGCGCTGGCGGGCACGGGGCTGGCGGCATCGCCGGCGTTCCTCGTGCGCGACCCTGTGGCGCGCGGCGAACTGGTGCGCGTGCTGCCCGAATTCCGTCAGCAGCCGCTGAACCTGTACGCGCTCTATCCGCAGAACCGGCACCTGTCGCCGAAGGTGCGGGCGTTTGTCGACTTTGCTGCCGCGCGCTACCTGCCCGCGGACGGGCAGGGCGGCGACTGAGGCCGTTCAGGCCTTCGCCTCCAGCAGCCGCAACACCTCCTCGGTCGAGCGCACCTCGGCCACCACGTCCGACACGCCGCGCAGCGCCGCGCGATGCAGCTCGCGATGGCCCAGCACGCCGCCTTCCTCCAGGTCGAGGTCGCGCGTCGCGCAGGCGTCGCCCACGATGAGGCTCTGGTAGCCGCGCGGTGCGGCATCGAAGGCGGTGGCCGACACGCACATGTGCGTCATGAGGCCCGTGAGGATCAGCGTCGTGATGCCGCGCGCCTGCAACTCGGCCTCGAGCGTGGTGCCGGCGAAAGCGCTCGGCGTGGCCTTGCGCAGCACGGCGTGTTGCGGCGCCGGGCGCAGTTCGTCGTGGATGCCGAAGGCGTGGCTGCCCTCCGCGAAGATCGGGCTGTCGGCGGACGCCACGTGCTGCACATGGAACACCGGCATCGCATGCCGGTCGGCGGCATCGATCAGGCGCCGCGCCTGGCGCAGGGCGGCCAGTCCGTCGGGAATGGGCATGCGCCCGTCGAAGTACTCGTTCTGGAAATCGATCGCGATCAGCGCCGTGGCGGCGGGATCGAGACGGCTCGTGGGCACGGCGCCGGTGAGGCTGCGGATGCTGGGGTGCTTCATGCGTTCTCTGCGTGAGTGGAAGAAGGCCTGAAGCGTAGGCAGCCCGCGCGCTGCGGGGTAGATGCGTGGCCGCACAAGATTTGTGCGGATCGTGACGACACGCGTGGCTACTTCACGCCGTGTCCCAGCGCCTTCAGCACGTCGTGGCACGCACCCATCGTGTGATAGTCGGTCTTGCCCGCCGGGCTCTTCTCGACGCTGATCTTCGCGTTCTGCGGCGTGAGGATGCGGTACCACGCGCCGTGCGCGTGGTCGACGAAGTGGTCCCAGCTGTAGGCCCAGATCCGGTCGTACCAGTCCCAGTAGCCGGCATCGCCCGTGCGCACCGCGAGCAGGGCGGCGGCGGCGAAGCTTTCGGCCTGCACCCAGAAGTACTTGTCGCCGTCGCACACCGCGCCGTCGGGCCCGAAGCCGTAGACCAGCCCGCCGTGCGTGGCGTCCCAGCCGCGCTGCATCGCGGTGTCGAAGAAGTGGCGTGCGCGTGGCACGAGCCATTCGGTGCCCGGCGCGCCGGGTCCGAGGTGGCCCTCGAGCTGCAGCAGCAGCTTGGCCCATTCCGTGAGGTGGCCGGTCTGGAAGCCCCAGGGCCGGAAGATGTTGGTCTTGTCGCCGCGGTTGTAGTCCCAGTCGACCGACCAGTCCTCGCGGTAGTGCTCCCACACCAGCCCGTCGGCGAGCGCGGCCTGCCGGCCCGTGATGCTTTCGGCGAGCGTGCGCGCGCGCTCGAGGTAGAAGGGCTCGCGCGTGGCGTCGTAGGCCGCGAGCATCGCCTCGCAGGCGTGCATGTTGGCGTTCTGGCCGCGGTACGGGCCGACCTGCCAGGCGGGCGTGGCCTCGTCGGCGTACAGCTGGTGCGCCGGCTCCCAGAAATGCTGCTCCATCAGGTCGCGGGTGTGCGCGAGGCCGGCGCGTGCTTCCTCGACGCCGGCCATCAGCGCATGCGCGTGCGCCAGCAGCACGAAGGCCAGGCCGTAGCAGTGCTGCGTGCCGTCCTGCACGGTGGCTTGATGGCCATCCCAGTCGATCTGCCATGCATAGCCACCATTCGGCTGCGCATGCGCGGTCTGCAAAAACGCCAGGCCGTGGCGCACCGCCGCAAGATCGTCGGGCCGGCCGAAGCGGCGCCACGCCATCGCGTGGTTGAACACGAAGCGCGTGCTGCTCACGAGGTGGCGCGTGCGGCGGTCGTACACCGTGCCGTCGTCGGTGAAGAAATGGAAGAAGCCGCCCGAGGCATCGCGGCTGCGCGGCGCGTAGAACGCCAGCGTGTGGGCGATGTGGTCGGCGAGGAATTCGGGTGAGCGGAAGTTCGGCATGGCGGTGATGGATTCAATCCGGGTGAAAGCGCATCGTGGCAGCGCAGCGGGCACGCCAGTTTTTCACGAAGCGTGCATGCGTGCCCGACATCCTCATGACGGTGCGCGTGCATGCATCGCGCGTTCGCACATGGGCGTGCTGCGGTGCGCAATGTCGTCGGGACGACAGTCGCTCGCTCAGAGGGTGCGCACTCTGTGAATGGTTGCAGTGCAGCATAGGCATTTGCCCCAGTATGCAATTGCATAGCAGCCACCAACAATCGGTCCGCGCTCGATGGTGGCGCATTGAGATGGACCGCATGACCGATTTCTTTTTTCCGCACACGGACGACGCCGCGAGATGAGCGACGTCATTCTTGAAACACGCCAGCTCACCAAGGAATTCAAGGGATTCACCGCGGTCAGCAAGGTCGACCTCTCGGTGAAGCGCGGTTCGATCCACGCGCTCATCGGCCCCAACGGTGCCGGCAAGACGACCTGCTTCAACCTGCTCACCAAATTCCTCGAGCCCACGGCCGGCACGATCCTGTTCAACGGCCACGACATCACGGGCGAACGCCCGGCGCAGATCGCGCGGCGCGGCGTGATCCGCTCGTTCCAGATCTCCGCCGTGTTCCCGCACCTCACGCTGCTCGAGAACGTGCGCCTGGGCCTGCAGCGCAAGCTCGGCACCTCGTATCACTTCTGGAAGAGCGAGAAGTCGCTCAAGCCGCTCGATGCGCGCGCCCGCGAACTGCTCGCCGAGGTGGGCCTCGAAGAACTGGCCGACGAACAGACCGTGAACCTGCCCTACGGCCGCAAGCGCGCGCTCGAGATCGCCACCACACTGGCCATGGAGCCCGAGCTGATGCTGCTGGATGAACCCACGCAGGGCATGGGCCACGAAGACGTGCACCGCGTGGCCGAGCTCATCAAGCGCGTGTCAGCCGGACGCACCATCCTGATGGTCGAACACAACATGAGCGTGGTCTCGACCATCGCCGACACCATCACGGTGCTGCAGCGCGGCGCCGTGCTGGCCGAAGGCCCGTACGCCGAAGTCTCGAAGAACCCGCAGGTGATGGAGGCCTACATGGGCACCACCGACGGCGAAATGCAGGGGGCTCACTGATGACCGCTGCACTCGAAATCAAGGGCCTGCAGGCCTGGTACGGCGAATCGCACGTGCTGCACGGCGTCGACATGGTCGTGCAGCCGGGCGAAGTCGTCACGCTGCTGGGCCGCAATGGCGCGGGCCGCACGACGACGATGCGCGCCGTGATGGGGCTCACCGGCGCCCGCAAGGGCAGCATCAAGGTCAACGGCGTCGAGACCGTCTCGATGGCGACGCACCGCATCGCGCACCTGGGCATCGGCTACTGCCCCGAAGAGCGCGGCATCTTCGCCAGCCTCTCGTGCGAAGAAAACCTGATGCTGCCGCCCGAGCTCAAGGGCGCGGGGCAGGGCATGTCGGTCGACGAGATCTACGCCATGTTCCCCAACCTGGCCGAGCGCCGCCACAGCCAGGGCACGCGCCTGTCGGGTGGCGAGCAGCAGATGCTGGCCGTGGCGCGCATCCTGCGCACCGGCGCCAAGCTGCTGCTGCTCGACGAAATCTCCGAAGGCCTGGCGCCCGTGATCGTGCAGGCGCTGGCCCGCATGATCACCACGCTGCGCGCCAAGGGCTACACCATCGTCATGGTCGAGCAGAACTTCCGCTTCGCCGCGCCGCTGGCCGACCGTTTCTACGTGATGGAGCACGGCCGCATCGTCGAGAAGTTCGGCGCCGCCGAGCTCGAAGCCAAGATGCCCGTGCTGACCGAGCTGCTCGGCGTCTGAGTTCTTTCACCCCTTCTTGCTACTGCCGGAGACATCCATGAAAAATCAGCTCACCGCTTTCGCCCTGGCTTTCAGCGCACTGGCGCTCGCCGCGTCCGCCCAGGCGCAAGGCCAGGACAAGGTCAAGATCGGCTTCATCACCGACATGTCCAGCCTGTACGCCGACCTCGAAGGCAAGAACGGCGCGCTGGCGATCCAGATGGCCATCGACGACTTCGGCGGCAAGGCGGCCGGCAAGCCGGTCGAGCTGCTCACCGTCGACCACCAGAACAAGCCCGACATCGCCGCCTCGAAGGCGCGCGAGTGGATCGACACGCAAGGCCTGAGCATGGTCTTCGGCGGCACCAACTCGGGCGTGGGCCTGGCGCTGGCCAAGGTCGCGGCCGAGAAGAAGCGCGTGTATTTCAACAACGGCGCGGCCTCCTCGGCGCTCACCAACGAACAGTGCTCGCCCTACACCGTGCACTACGCCTACGACACCGTCGCGCTCGCCAAGGGCACCGGTGCCGCGGTGGTCGACGGCGGCGGCAAGACCTGGTTCTTCCTGACGGCCGACTACGCCTTCGGCCACGCGCTCGAAGCCGACACCTCCACCGTCGTGAAGGCCAAGGGCGGCACGATCGTGGGCGCGGTGCGCCATCCGCTCAATGCGTCCGACTTCTCGTCGTTCCTGCTGCAGGCGCAGAACTCCAAGGCGCAGATCCTGGGCCTGGCCAACGCGGGCGGCGACACCGTCAACAGCATCAAGGCCGCCAAGGAGTTCGGCATCGGCAAGTCGATGAAGCTGGCCGGCCTGCTGATCTTCCTGAGCGACGTGCACAGCCTGGGCCTGAAGAACACCGAAGGCCTGCAGTTCACCACCAGCTGGTACTGGGACCTGAACGACGAGACCCGCAAGTTCGCCAAGCGCTTCTTCGACAAGACCAAGCGCATGCCCACCGAGATCCAGGCCGCCGACTACTCGGCCACCATGACCTACCTCAAGGCCGTGGACGCCGCCAAGACCGACGATGCCGACAAGGTCATGGCCGAGCTCAAGAAGATGAAGCTCAACGACTTCTTCGGCACCGGCCAGATCCGCCCCGACGGCCGCTATGTGCACGACATGTACCTGATGCAGGTCAAGTCGCCTGCCGAATCGAAGACGCCGTGGGACTACTACAAGCTCGTGAAGAAGCTGCCCGGCGACACGGTGTTCACCACCAAGGCCGAGTCCAAGTGCACGCTCTGGAAGTGACACCACCGAACACCCCACAGGAACAACATCCATGAAGACCACCACATTCGCTCTCTCCGCCGTTTTCGCCGCCGCCGCGCTGGCCGCCGGTGCCGCCCAGGCGCAGGACAAGGTCAAGATCGGCTTCGTCACCGACATGTCGAGCCTGTACGCCGACGTCGAAGGCAAGAACGGCGCGCTGGCGATCCAGATGGCCATCGACGACTTCGGCGGCAAGGTCAACGGCATGCCCATCGAGCTGCTCACGGCCGACCACCAGAACAAGGCCGACATCGCCGCCTCCAAGGCGCGCGAGTGGATCGACACGCAGGGCCTGACCATGCTGTTCGGCGGCACCAGCTCCGGCACGGCCCTGGCCATGGCCAAGGTGGCGCAGGAGAAGAAGCGCGTCTTCGTCGTGAACGGCGCGGGCAGCTCGGCGCTCACCAACGAGCAGTGCTCGCCCTACACCGTGCACTACGCCTACGACACCGTCGCGCTCGCCAAGGGCACCGGCGCGGCCGTGATCGGCCGTGGCGACAAGAGCTGGTACTTCCTGACCGCCGACTACGCCTTCGGCCAGGCCCTCGAAGCCGACGCGACCAAGGTCGTGAAGGAAAAGGGCGGCACCGTGCTGGGCTCGGTGAAGGCGCCGCTCAACACCTCCGACTTCTCGTCCTTCCTGCTGCAGGCGCAGAACTCCAAGGCGCAGGTGCTGGCGCTGGCCAATGCCGGCGGCGACACCATCAACAGCATCAAGGCCGCGAAAGAATTCGGCATCACCAAGAGCATGAAGATGGTGGGCCTGCTGGTGTTCGTGACCGACGTGCACAGCCTGGGCCTGAAGAACACCGAAGGCCTGCTGCTCACCACCAGCTGGGACTGGAACCTGGACGACAAGACGCGCGCCTTCGGCAAGCGCTTCTTCGAGAAGACCAAGCGCATGCCTACCGACATCCAGGCCGCCGACTACTCGGCCACCATGACCTACCTGAAGGCCGTGCAGGCCGCCAAGACGGTCGATGCCGACAAGGTCATGGCCACGCTCAAGTCCACGCCCATCGACGACTTCTACGCCAAGGGCAGCATCCGCGCCGACGGCCGCTTCGTGCACGACATGTACCTGGTGCAGGTCAAGTCGCCGGCCGAATCCAAGCAGCCGTGGGACTACTACAAGGTGGTCCAGAAGTTGAAGGGCGAAGAAGTCTTCACGACCAAGGCCGAAAGCCGCTGCGCCCTCTGGAAGTGACCTCCCGCGGGCGCCCTTGCGGCGCCCGGGTTCGTTGAAACGCTTATGAACATTTCCCTTCCCGCCTTGTTGAGCCAGCTCCTTCTGGGGCTGGTCAACGGCTCGTTCTACGCCATCCTGAGCCTCGGGCTGGCGGTGATCTTCGGTTTGCTCAACGTCATCAACTTCGCGCACGGCGCGCTGTTCATGCTCGGGGCCGTCCTCACCTGGATGGCGATGGAGTACCTGGGCGTCAACTACTGGGTGATGCTGATCGCCGCGCCGGTCCTCATCGGCCTGTTCGGCGTGGTCATCGAACGGCTGCTGCTGCGCTGGATCTACAAGCTCGACCACCTCTACGGCCTGCTGCTCACGCTGGGCCTCACGTTGCTGATCGAAGGCGTGTTCCGCTCGGTCTACGGCGTGTCGGGGCTGCCCTACGATGCGCCCGAGCTGCTCTCCAGCGCCACCGACCTGGGCTTCATGGTGCTGCCCAACTACCGCGCCTGGGTGGTCGTGGCCTCGCTGGTGATCTGCTTTGCGACCTGGTACGTGATCGAGAAGACGCGCCTGGGCGCCTACCTGCGCGCCGGCACCGAGAACCCGCGCCTGGTGGAGGCCTTCGGCGTCAACGTGCCGCTGATGATCACGCTGACCTACGCCTTCGGCTGTGCGCTCGCCGCCTTCGCCGGCGTGCTGGCCGCGCCGGTGATGCAGGTGTCGCCGCTGATGGGGCAGAACCTCATCATCGTGGTGTTCGCGGTGGTCGTGATCGGCGGCATGGGCTCCATCATGGGCGCCATCCTCACGGGCCTGGGCCTGGGCGTCATCGAAGGGCTCACCAAGGTTTTCTATCCCGAGGCTTCTTCGACGGTTGTGTTCGTGATCATGGTCATCGTGCTGCTCATCCGCCCCGCCGGCCTGTTCGGCAAAGAGAAATAAGGCGAGCGGCATGAACATGAAAAAAATCTCCACCGTCGTCTACGCGCTGCTGCTGGTCGCCCTGGTGCTCGCGCCGTTCTTCGGCGCCTACCCGGTGTTCGTGATGAAGCTCATGTGCTTCGCGCTGTTCGCCGCGGCCTTCAACCTGCTGCTGGGCTACACCGGCCTGCTGTCCTTCGGCCACGCGGCCTTCCTGGGCGGCTCCGCGTACGTGGCGGGCCATGCGATCAAGGTCTGGGGCCTCACGCCCGAGCTGGGCCTGATCGCGGGCACGCTCACTGGCGCGCTGCTGGGCTGGCTGTTCGGCGTGCTGGCCATCCGTCGCCAGGGCATCTACTTCGCGATGATCACGCTGGCGCTCGCGCAGATGATGTTCTTCGTCGCGCTGCAGGCCAAGTTCACGGGCGGCGAAGACGGCCTGCAGGGCGTGCCGCGCGGCAAGCTCTTCGGCATCGTCGACCTGTCCAACGACCTCACCATGTACTACGTGGCGCTGGTGATCGTGGTCGCGGCCTTCCTGCTGATCGTGCGCACCATCCATTCGCCGTTCGGGCAGGTGCTCAAGGGCATCAAGGAAAACGAGCCGCGCGCGCTCTCGCTGGGCTACGACGTGAGCCGCTTCAAGCTGCTGGCCTTCGTGATCTCGGCCGCGCTGTCGGGCCTGGCCGGTTCGCTCAAGACGCTGGTGCTGGGCTTTGCCACGCTGTCCGACGTGCACTGGACCGCCTCGGGCCAGGTCATCCTGATGACGCTGGTGGGCGGCCTGGGCACGCTGTCGGGCCCCATCGTGGGCTCGGCGGTGGTCGTGCTGCTCGAGAACAAGATCGGCGAACTCGGCAACTTCCTGGCGCGCATCACGACCGTCGACTGGTTCAACACGCTGGGCGAGTCGGTCACCATGGTCACGGGCCTGATCTTCGTGATCTGCGTGCTGGCCTTCCGCAAGGGCATCATGGGCGAGATCATCGCCTTCATCGAGCGCCGCCGCGCGAAGTAGCGATGCAGGTGGCGCGGCGGCGGGGTGGTTACCCTCCCTGCAGCGCCACCGCTTGTGCCCCCCGTGCACGGGGCGCAGAATCCGGCTCCCACTTCGAGGAGCCGGCCATGGCCCTTCTTCCGTACTTTGTCCTCCCACCCGAGCGGCGCGAAACGCCCTTGAACGTGCTCGGCACGCAGGTGACGGTGCTGGCGTCGAATGCCTCGACGCAGAGCTACGGCGTCACCTTCCAGCGCGGCGACGAAGGCACGGGCCCGCCACCGCACAGCCACGACTGGGACGAATCGTTCTACGTGCTCGGCGGCGAGGTCGAATTCCTCTGCGACGGCCAGGCGCATCGGTGCCAGCCCGGCACGCTGGTGCACGTGCCGCGCGGCACGGTGCACGGCTTTCACTACGGCAAGGGCGGCGGGCAGATGCTCGAGATCACGGGGCAGGACGCGATGGCCGCGCAGATGTTCACCGCCATCGACCGCGAGATTCCGGTCGGGCCGGCGCCCGACATTCCGAAGCTGCTGGCGGTGCTGGCGCGCAATGGGGTGACGGTCTCGGCGTGAGGTGCGGCCCTCATCGGCACTGACAAGCCGACGCTGTCCAAAACCACCGGTTCCCGTGGCGACGCCGCATGCGGCGCTCGGCACAATCATCCGCACCCGGCCGCACAGGCCTACACCGACAAGAAGATGGAGGAGACCCCCATGCGCAGACGGCCGCTCGCACTTTTCGTGGCGCTCGCGCTGACAGGGTGCATGACCCCACCGCCGCTGCCGCCGAACGGCGGCCAGCTCGCGAAGGGCGCGAAGGTCGGCCTGCTGGTGCGCATCCCCACCGCGTCTGCGGAACACATGCACGTGGGCACGACCGTCTTCAACAACTTCTCGACCACGTACCCGTTCCCCTGGAACCCCACGGCCAAGGTCTACGAGGCCTTCACGTCGGAGCTCGAAAAGGCCGGCTTCCAGGTGGTGCGGCTGACGAGCTTTGCCACGACCTCCGTCAACGCGTTGGCCGTCTTCAAGCACGATCGCTGGATCGCGAATCCTGCGCAGGCGTGGGCGACACGCAAGCTGAAGGACGACCAGATTGCCGCGGTGGTCCTCGTCGAGGCGACGAAAACGCAGGCGCGCCTGGAGTGCACCGGCGGGCCCTGTGGCGAGAGCGTCATGCAGAACTCGGGCCTCTTCACGCGCGGCATGCTGGGGTCGACGCGGTACTACGCGGTGCCCGCGATCGAAGCCAAGGTCTTCGTCATGGACCCGCCGCTGAACCTCGCAGCCTACGAGCCGATGCTTGCCCAGCAGCGACAACGGGTGCGGCAGCTCAAGGATTTCCAGGAGCCGCGCGACCTCAAGCGGTTGAGCACTGCCGAGTTCGCGCCCGTCGCTTCGGCGATCGACGACCACGTCCGCGCGCTGTCGCGCAACACGGCGCAGGCGCTGAGCCAGGGCGTGAAGTAGCCCATCGCGCTGTGTGTCGGCTCACAGCCGCAGCGGCGCCGCGTAGCCCGTCATCTCGAGGTAACCGCGCCCCACGTGCCGGCCCTGCTGCGCATCGCGCAGCTCGCTCAAGCCTTCCCAGTACACGCCGCCCGTGGAGCCGCGGCTGTCCAGTTCCTGGTCGTCGAGCAGGGCCTGCACCTCGAAGCGGCCCGCGGGCGTGTCGATGCGCCAGTGCGTCGGGTAGCTCGCGCGCGTGCGCGGGCTGGTCCAGCTGCGCAGGGCGTCGAAGCGCACCTCGCCGGGCTGGAAGATGCGCGCCGCGCCACCGCGCGGGCGGAACGAGCCGCCCGACCACAGCGCGCTGCCGTCGCGGCGGCGCAGGTGGAAGGCGGTGAGCGCGCTGCCGTCGTCGAGGTTCATGCCGATCCAGTCCCAGCCCACGGCCTCGGGGTGCATCAGCGCCTCGCTCCATTCGTGGTCGAGCCAGGCGGTGCCGGCGATCTCGAACGGGGCCTGGCCTTGCAGCGTGAGGCGGCCCTGCGCCTGCAGCTGCGGCTCGCTGTAGTAGTAGCTCGCCTGCTCGGGCTCGGGGCCCTTGCGCGACAGGCCTTCGCGGCCCTGCAGCAGCACGGGTTGCGACGGCGCGAAGCGCAGGTCGAGCGTGAATTCGCCGGCGGGGATGCGCGCGGTGTAGGCGCCGCTGCCGGCGTCGCGCACCAGCGACCAATCGCGCAGCCGCACGTCGGTGTCGGCCTCGCTGGCCGAGGCCACGTCGAAGCCTGCGCGTGCGATGCGCTGGTCGTGCCGCAGCACGCGGCCTTCGAGGTCGGTGACGGCGGCGTGCGCGAACACCAGCTGCTTGGCCGCGAAGGCCGAGCGCATGGCCTGCGTGGCGTCGACGCGCGATCGGAAGAAGGTCACCTGGAAACCGAACGCGCGCCCCGTGGCGGTCTGGCCGTGGCCGGTGATGTACCACCACTCGGTGCGCAGCTCGGGGTGGCTGCCGAAGTCGCGCGGGAACTGCAGCGCCTTCGCGGGCAGGGCCCAGGCAGCATGCGGCGCGCCCGAGGCGGCCAGCGCGGCGAGCAGCAAGAGTTGCCGCCGCGCGATGAGGCCGCTAGGTGCGCGCAGGGCCATCATCAACCCGCCACCAGCGCGTCGATGCGTTGCTGCGCGGGCGCGATGTCGCCGAAGGCGTTGCGCACCCAGTCGGCGTCGTGGTAGCTCGGCAGGTAGCGCTCGCCCGCGTCGCACAGCAGCGACAGGATCGAGCCCTGCTGGCCGGCCGCGCGCATCTCGTGCGCCACGGCCAGCATGCCGACGAAGTTGGTGCCGGTCGACGGGCCGACCTTGCGGCCCAGCAGCGCCGACAGCGCATGCATGGCGGCCACCGAGTCGAGGTTGGGCACCTCGAGCATGCGGTCGACCAGCGTGCGCACGAAGCTGGGCTCCACGCGCGGGCGGCCGATGCCTTCGATGCGCGAGCCGGGCGCGGTCAGCGTCGTGTCGCCGCTGCGGTGGTAGGCCGAGAACACCGAGCCCTCGGGGTCGGCCACGCACACCTGCGTGTCGTGGCAGCGAAAGCGCAGGTAGCGCCCGATGGTGGCGCTGGTACCGCCGGTGCCGGCGCCCACCACGATCCACGCGGGCACCGGATGCCGCTCGCGCGCCATCTGCTGGAACATGCTCTCGGCGATGTTGTTGTTGCCGCGCCAGTCGGTGGCGCGCTCGGCGTAGGTGAACTGGTCCATGTAGTGGCCGCCGGTGCGCTCGGCCAGCGCACGGGCCTCGTCGTACACCTGCGCGGCGTGGTCGACGAAGTGGCAGCTCGCGCCGTAGAAGGCGATCTGCGCCACCTTCTCGGGCGAGGTGCTGCGCGGCATCACGGCGATGAAGGGCAGGCCCAGCAGCCGCGCGAAGTAGGCCTCGCTCACGGCGGTGGAGCCGCTCGACGCTTCGACGATGGTCGTGCCTTCGCGCACCCAGCCGTTGCACAGCGCGTACAGGAACAGCGAGCGCGCGAGCCGGTGCTTGAGGCTGCCGGTGGGGTGCGTCGATTCGTCCTTCAGGTACAGGTCGATGCCGTGCGCGGCCAGCGCGGGCAGCGGCAGTGGAATGAGGTGCGTGTCGGCGCTGCGCTGGTAGTCGGCTTCGATGCGGCGGATCGCGCCGGCGAGCCAGCTGTCGCAGGAGGAGGTTGAAGGGGTGGTGGGCTGCATAGCGCGCCAGTCTACAAGTCATGCCTTGTAACCCGGCGGGTGACAGAAATCGGGATACTGCCCGCTGCCAATCCACAACAAGACCGGAGACGAACTGCATGAAGAGAATGAACCATCGGCTTTCCCTGGGCGCCGTGTCGCTGGCGGTCCTCGCCCTCGCAGGGTGTGCGTCCAACGCCCCGGGCGTGAACACGCCCACGCGTCCCTCCTCATCCTTCGCGGTGCCCGGCCTCGAGAAGCCCGCCGAAGTGCTGGTCGACCGCTGGGGCGTGCCGCACCTGTACGCCGGCACGCTCTACGACGCCTTCGTGGCGCAGGGCTTCATCGCCGCGCGCGACCGGCTCTGGCAGATGGACCTGTGGCGCAAGCGCGGCCTGGGCGAGATGGCGAAGGACTTCGGCCCCGCCTGGGTCGAGAGCGACCGCGCCGCGCGCGCCGTGCTCTACCGCGGCGACATGTACCGCGAATGGCTGGCCTACGGCTCCGACGCCAAGCGCGTGGCCGAGGCCTTCACGGCCGGCGTCAATGCCTACGTGGCGCAGGTGCGTGCGCAGCCCGCGCTGCTGCCCACCGAGTTCGCGCTGCTGGGCTACCAGCCGGCCACGTGGTCGCCCGAGGACGTGGTGCGCATCCGTCACCACGGGCTCACGCTCAACTTCACGTCGGAGGTCGACCGCGCACGCGCGTTCTGCGCCGGCGCGCCGGGCGTCAAGGCCGACTGGCTGCGCCGCGAGCTCGATCCGCCGGTCACGCCTAAGGTGCCCGAGGGCTTCGATCCCTGCAGCCTTCCCGCGGCGGAGCTGCGCGCGGCCTACCTGCGGGCGACCGATGCGCCGCGCTTCACCAAGGAGAACACGCGCGTGGGCATGAACGCGGGCGCGTCTTCCGCGCCGGTCGCGCTGCTGCCCGGCAGTGCCGAGGCGATCGCCGCGAAGGCCGAGCAGGACGAGGCGGCGCAGGGTGATCCCACGGCCGCCTACGGCAGCAACAACTGGGTCATCGCGCCGAAGCTCACGTCCACGGGCCGGCCCATCCTGGCCAACGACCCGCACCGCGCGCACGGCGCGCCGAGCCTGCGCTACATGACGCACCTGAGCGCGCCCGGCATGGACGCCATCGGCGCCGGCGAGCCCTTCCTGCCGGGCCTGTCGATCGGCCACAACGGCACCATCGCCTTCGGCCTCACGCGCTTCTACATGGACCAGGAAGACCTGTACGTGTACGAGCTCAACCCGGCCAACCCCGAGGAGTACCGCTACCAGGGCCGCTGGGAGCCGATGACGCGCGTCACCGAACGCATCGCGGTCAAGGGCGAGAGCGCGCCGCGCGAGGTGGTCAACACCTTCACGCGCCACGGCCCCGTGCTGGTCGCGGAGCCCGGCAAGCGCCGTGCCTTCGCCTTGCGCGCTGCCTGGCTGGAGCCCGGCATGGCGCCGTACTTCGGTTCGATGGACTACATGCGCGCGCGCAACTGGGACCAGTTCCGCGCGGCCATGAACCGCTGGGGCGCGCCGGGCGAGAACCAGGTGTATGCCGACAGCAGCGGCAACGTCGGCTGGATTCCGGGCGGGCTCACGCCGATCCGCCCGAACTGGGACGGCCTCATGCCCGTGCCGGGCGACGGGCGCTATGAATGGTCGGGCTTTCGCAACGGCGACGAGCTGCCCTCGGAGTTCAACCCCGCGCGCGGCTATGTGGTCACGGCCAACGAGAACAACATCCCGCCCGACCATCCGGCTGCGAAGAAGGGTGTGGGCTACGAGTGGAGCGACGCGGCCCGCGCGCTGCGCCTCAAGGAACTGTTCGCGGCCAAGGTGGCGGCGGGGTCGCGCTTCACCATCGAGGACTCGGAGCGCATGCAGAACGACATCGTCGCCACGCCGGCGCAGCGGCTGCTGAAGCTGCTGGCCGGCCAGCGCAGCGACGACGCCCAGACCGCGGCGGCGCTGCGCCTGCTGCAGGGCTGGGACGGTGCCATGGACCGCGACAGCGCGGCCGCCGCGCTGTACGAGGTGTGGAGCAGCAAGTTCCTGCGCCAGGCCGTGCTCAAGGCGGGAGCGGGCGATGCCGGTGCCGCGCTGGCCGCGCCCGGCGACAACACGCGCATGGTGCTGCTGCTGGAGAACCCGTCCGGTTGGGTGAGCAACGCGCAGCGCGATGCTCTGCTGCTGACGACCTTGCCCGCCGCCATGCAGGAGCTGTCCGCCAAGCTCGGGCCCGACCCGGCGGCGTGGAAGTGGGGCGCCTTGCACCGCGCCGAGTTCCGGCATCCGCTGGGCGGCGTGGTCGATGCGGCCACGCGCAAGAAGCTCGAGGTGGGCGACTGGCCGATGTCCGGTTCGTCGTTCACGCCGATGGCGGCCACCTACCGCGCGAACGACTACAAGCTGACCTCGGGCGCGTCGTTCCGCATGGTGCTCGACGTGGGCAACTGGGACGCCTCGCGCGTCATCAACACGCCGGGCCAGTCGGGCAACCCCGACAGCCCGAACTACCGCGACCTGGCGCCGCTGTGGCTCGAGGGCAAGTACGTGCCGCTGGTCTACAGCCGTGGGGCGGTCGAGAAGGAAACGGTGGAACGGATCCAGCTGACGCCGGGGCGCTAGCAGGACCGGCAACGCAAGAGGGCGCTGCCCGCGCCCCGCCGCGGCGCGCCCGGCCATGCCGCTCGTCACGCGGTCGTCATTCGCCGATGTGATGCTTGCAGGAGTTGAAATACTGCCCACAAGCTTGCTGACACGATCCACTTCTTCCTTGTTGACTTCAGCGCATGGTGGTCGTGGGCGAGTGGTTGGACGGGGCTTGGGCCGGGGCGGGGACGACAGGCTCGTGCGAGCCTTCGTCTCTGGCCTCACGTGCACGGCAGTGTGCGTCTGCATCGCCTGGGGATCGACAGCGAAGGCCGTGGCCGCGGGCACCGACGTGCAGTCGGCAGATGCCGCCACCCGCGCGTCGTCCGAATCGCAGATGCTGGACTTCGATCTGCCGGCGCAGCCCTTGGCGGCTGCCCTGGCGCAGTACGCCGCGGTGTCGGGCCGATCGGTGATGTTCATCGACGAGTGGGTGGCGGGGCGAACGTCCGCCCCGGTGCGCGGGCGCCATGCGCCGCATGCCGCCTTGCGGGCCTTGCTGGCCGGCACGGGTTTCACTGCGGATGACGTGGACACGCAGCTTTCCGGTGCCTTCATCCTGAAGCGCGTCGCAGCGGCGCCTGGGGTGGCGTCGACCGCCGGTTCGCCACGCGGGTACGACGCCCTGGTCCAGGCCCGTGTCTGGGACGCGTTGTGCGCCGATCTGCGTACGGCCCCCGGCCACTACCGCGCGATCCTGCAACTGCAGGTGACCGCGTCGGGCCGCATCAGCCAGGCCCGCCTGGTGTCGTCTTCGGGAGACCCCGCGCGGGACGCCGCCATGCTCGCGGCATTGGCCCCTCTGAAGATGGACCATCCTCCGCCGGCGGACCTGGCGCTGCCGCTCACGCTGGCCATCCTCCCGCACGACGTGTTGCCCGGGCCCCGCTGTGCCACGGTGCACTGACGCATGACGGAGAACGTCATCCCGCTGCTGCGCAGCTTCCTGGTGCAACGCTACGAGCAGCTCAGGCAACGTCTGGCCGTGCGGCTGGGCAATCGCGAACTGGCGGAAGACGCCCTGCACGAAACCTGGCTGAAGCTGGAGCGCAGCCAGCCCATGGCGGGTCCCATTGCCACACCCCAGGCGTACCTGCTGCGCATGGCGGTCAACCTGGCCATCGACGTCCGGCGCGCACAGAGCCAGGTCTTGCTGTCCGACGACATCGACATGCTGATGAATGAGCTGCCGGACCCGGCGCCCGGTCCTGCCGAGGTCGCCGAAGCCCGTTCGCAGCTGGAGGCGCTGGATGGCCTGCTGTCGCGCCTGCCGCCGCGCCGCCGCGAAATCCTGCTGCTGGTTCGCCTGGAGGGCTGGTCCCAGCGGGACGTGGCCACGCGGCTTGGCATTCCTGTGCGGACCGTCGAGTACGAACTGAAGGCCGCGCAGGATCTTCTGTTCTCGCGGCTGGAACCGCGCTCTGGCAGGTCTTCATGACGGCACGAAGAAATAGTTTGCGGATTGCGGTGTCGGCAACCGTCTACCAAGTACGGGGCCCCTGAAACCGACATGACGACGCACCCTTCACCACCGACGCTTCCCGAGACGCTGCGCGAAGACGCGCGCGCGTGGGTGCGCAAGCTGCATTCGGGCGCCGCCACGCAGTGGGAGGCCCAGGCGTTCCGCCGCTGGCGTGACGCGAGTCCCTTGCATCAGGCAGCGTTCATCGAGGCCCGGCAGCAGTGGCGCGTGCTTCAGCCCGCGCTGAACCGGCTGGTGCGCACCGACGCCGAAGCCGCGAGCCTTCACCGCGAGACCCTGCGCAAGCCCGCGGCGAGCCGCCGGGCCTTCCTGGGCGTGGCGGGCGCAGCCGCCGCGGCGGGTGTCGCGGGGGTGGCGGTCTATTCGCCCCTGGGGTTGTGGCCCGCGGCCAATGAATGGCGTGCGGACTGGCGCACAGCCGCCGGCGAGCAGCGTGCCATCGCGTGGTCCGACCAGATCGACGTGACCTTGAACACCCGCACCAGCATCCGCCGGGTGGCCTCGGACGACCAGGCCGAGGGGCTGGAGTTGCTGAACGGCGAAGCGGCGATCGAGATGCTGCCCAGTGCGCGCACCTTCAGCGTCGTGGCCGGCGCCGGCCGCAGCATTGGCGAATCGGCGCGCTTCGAGATCAGCCGCCTGGAAGGGCGTGTGTGCGTGACCTGCCTGGCGGGGCGCGTGCGCATCGAGCATCCGGCCGGCGACCGTGTGCTGCTGGCACGCCAGCAAGCGGTCTACCGCGATCACTCGATCAGCGGCATCGCCGCCGCGGACCCCGAGGTGGCTTCTGCCTGGCGGCGCGGTGAACTCGTGTTCAAGCAGGCGCCCTTGTCGGCGGTGCTGGACGAGATCAATCGCTACCGCCCCGGGCGTGTGGTGCTGATGGTGGATGCGCTGCGAGGGAAAACGGTCACCGCGACCTTCAAGCTCGACCGCCTCGATCTGGCCTTGCTCCAGATGCAGCGCTCCTTCGGTTTGAACGCCCGGTCGCTCCCTGCCGGCGTGCTGGTCCTGAGCTAGAGGTGGACCTCGGGGTTGGGTGGTGACCCTGTCTCGATGTCGCGGCTTCCCATGGTGGTCGTGCGCAGCCACTGTGAAGCTTTCGTGACTTTGCCGAGGTGCAGTGCGTCCCCGCCGTTGATCTGCAAGGACTTTCCGGACCGAGGCCGCAGCGGCAAGCGCGCGCCCACAACGAGGCCAAAAATATTCTTCTGGAATTCGACGTTTCCGTCCCGTCAAGAAACTGACGGCTCCTGTCGCGTTGGCTTTCGATCGCCATCGCAGGGGCTTCTTGAATGGGGCTGGCCTGCGCGACGCGCACAGCCCCTTCGGCACAGGCTTTACTTCGGCGGGAACGAGAAATGACCATCAGTGGGTGCAACGAAAAGAATCGACCGGCGCGCGCGGTGCAGCAGGTTTTCAGGATGGCGCCTCTCGCGCGGGCCATCGCGGTGGCGCTGGCCGCCGGTGGGGTCCTCGGCAGCGCGCACGCCCAGCGGGCGTTCAGTCCGGCGTGGTTCGCCGACAAGGGCGCGGCGCAGGCGGGCGCGATCGCCACGGGCAAGCTGCCGAACGGCGCGCCGGCGTCCAGCCTGATCCACCCGATGCAGCCGTCGTCGGCGGCGAGCCAGCAGCTGCAGACGTCCATCACCAACCTGAACCTGGCCGCGCGCGCGATCGCCGCGCAGCAGGCACAGCAGACGCAGAAGCGGGCCGAGGCGCTGGCCAGCGGCGAGTCCGCGCCGGACGGCCTGGCCGAAGGCGGCCTGAAGGTCGACACGAATTCGCTGACCGCCGGCTGGCTCAACGCCAGGGACCCCGTCCAGTCCGCAGCCAACGGCAGGACCACGGTCACCATCGAGCAGACCGCCGACAAGGCCATCCTGAACTGGGAGACCTTCAACGTCGGCAAGAACACGACGGTGAAGTTCGACCAGCGTGCAGGCACCCACGCCAAGACCGGCGCCAACGAGTGGATCGCGCTCAACCGCATCAACGACCCCAGCGGCCGACCCAGCCAGATCGCCGGCCGCATCGAGGCCGAGGGCAGCGTCTACCTCATCAATCGCAACGGCATCCTGTTCACCGGCAGCAGCCAGGTCAACGTGCGCAACCTGGTCGCCTCCAGCCTGAAGCTCAGCGACGAACAGTTCAAGGTTGGTCTCAACACGCGCCTGGGCGCGAAATCGGGTGACCCCGGTTACTGGAGCGGCCTCGAAGTGGGCGTCGGCATTCCCACCTTCGGCGAGAACTCCAAGCAGATGCCGGCCGATTCGAACGTGCAGTTCGCCGACATGGGCCCGGCCTTCGATCCGGGCAAGCCGCCGGGCGACGTGAAGGTGGCGGCCGGTGCGCAGATCACGGGCCAGGGCGGCCACGTGCTGATGTTCGCGCCCAAGGTCAGCAACGCGGGCAGCATCCGCACGCCGAGTGGCCAGACGCTGCTGGGCGCCGGCGAAAACGTGTGGCTGGAAGCCAAGGAAATCAGCCCCACCGTGCGCGGCTTCGATGCCGTCACCTCGTCGGTGCGGCCCTGGCTCTTTCCGGCCAAGTTCCTGATCAACCCGCAGACGGCGCCCGCCTTCCAGCCCTACCTCATCGGGCGCATCGTGTCCGACATCCTGCCGCTGATGGAGCAGCGCGCGGCCCAGGTCGGCTACAGCGTGCACAACACCGGCATCGTCCAGGCCGATCACGGCGACATCACCATGGTGTCGCGCGAGATCCACCAGGGCGGCATCCTGCAGGCCAGCACCGCGCTGAACAACCGCACGGGCTCCATCCGCCTGCGCGCCTGGGGCCAGGGCGTGCACAACATCGACATCAACCTGGCGGCCGACGTCCCGCGCCTGACGGCCTGGTCGGGCGGCACGCTGACCCTGGGGCCGGACAGCATCACCCAGGTCGTCAACGACTGGCAGGACACCACGCGGATCGAAAGCGGCTCGCTGGCCAACCGCTACCAGCCCGGGCGCATCGAGCTCTACGGCAAGACGATCGACGTGCAGACCCGCGCCCAGGTCACCGCCGCCGCGGGCCACATCGACATCCAGGCCCAGGCCAACCCTGCGGCCCTGCAGCGCAACACCCAGGTGGGCGACGGCAGCCGCATCCTCATCGGTGAACACGCCACCGTCAGCACCGCGGGGCTGATGCAGATGCCGGTGGACATGGCCAGCAACTTCGTCGAGGCCGAACTGCGCATCAACGAACTGCGCGACTCCCACCTGCAGGCGAACACCTGGCTGTACGGCCGGAAGGTCATCGTGGATCGACGCAGGTCGGGTGCCTTCAAGGGGCTCATGGCGGGCGTCGAATGGGTCACCGACGAGTCCGGCAAGGCGCTCAAGGGCGTCTGGGTCGGCACCCCGCTGGCGGACGTGACGGGCTGGGTGGGCAACGGCCTGGTCGGCCTGTCGGAGCTGGCGGCGCGAGGCGGCGACATCACCATCCAGTCCAACGGTTCGGTGATCACGCGGCCCGGTTCCATCCTGGATGTGTCCGGCGGCTCGGTGCGCTACAGCGACGGCTGGAACACGGAAACCCTGCTGCGCGGCGCGGACGGGCGGACCTACACGATGTCGTCCGCGCCGGCGGACATGACCTACACGGGCATCGCGGGCCAGTACCTGCAGGCGCATGCGCGCTGGGGCGTCACGCAGACCTATGTCAATCCGATGCTGTCGGGGCGGCGCTGGGAGCCGGGCTACGAAGAAGGCCGCAATGCCGGTTCGATCGACATCCGTGCCGGCAGCGCCTTCATCCTGGAGGGCGAGTTCAGGGGCTCGGTGCAGCCAGGCGACCGGGTGCAGGAAGTGTCCGAGCTGCCTCGGGCCGGCCGCCTCACGGTGGGTTCCAACCGCGCGCAGGAGGGCATGTGGACCCTGGGCCAGGTCGTCATCAGCGACAAGCCCGCGTTGCTGCCGGCGGGTTTCAGCATCGACAGCCCGCTGGGCAAGGACGCCTTCCTGACCGAGCCGGAAGGGCAATCCCCCGGCGCTGGCGCGGGTGTGGGCCGCACCACCTGGCTGTCCGCCGCGGGGCTGAGCCATTCGGGCCTGGGCGCCATCGAGTTGAACCTCAACACCGGCTTCGTGCTGGAAGACAGCGCGGTGGTGACTCTGCAGCCGGGGGCGCGCTTCACGGCCGCGGTCTACGACGGGCAGGGCATCCCCGGCAACTTCGACATCCAGGGCAAGCTCATCGCCCCGGGCGGCTCCATTGCGCTGAGCGCCGGCGGCAAGGCGGACAGCGTGCTGCGCCTGGGGGCGAACAGCCTGCTGAGCGTCGCGGGCCAGTGGGTCAACGACACCGGCCAAGGCGTCACGCTGGGCCGCGCCATCCACGGCGGCTCGATTGCACTGGGGACCCCGATGAAGGAGGGCCTGGGCACGGTGTACGGCAACGTGGAGGTGGCCGCCGGCGCGGCGCTGGACGTGTCCGGCGGCGGCTGGCTGTCCGGTGTCACGGCGGGCGGCAAGGCCGGCAAGGTGAAGGCAGGCAACGGCGGGGCGATCAGCCTGACGGCGTTCGACAACGCGGCGCTCGAGACGCTGGACCTGCGCGGCTGGGCGGGGGGCGATGCGTCCCGGCTCACCCTCACGGCGATCGGCGACGTGCAGGTGGGCGGCGCCGCGCCCGCGGCCGACGCCACGGGCGGGAAGGCATCGGGCGCAGCCAAGCCGCTGCACCTGCCGCAGACCCTGTACGCCGAGCGCGGCTTCGGCACGATCGGCATCCGTTCGCTCGGCGGGGACGTCGTGGTCGCGGAAGGCGCACAGGTGCACATCCAGCCCACGAGCTGGGACATGCCCGCCGCGGTATCGACGCTGCGCACGCTGCCCAGCGGCAGCGCCTTGGGCGAGGTGCTGGCCCCCAAGACACTGGACGAACTGAGCGAACAGCGCCGCGCCGCGCGCGCGCCCGGTGGCCTGTCGCTGGCGACCGGCGCGACCGGCGGCGGCATCCGCATCGACGCGAACGCCAGCATCCGGACAGAACCCGGCGGCACGATCTCGCTGAACGCGGACGGGTCCGGGCAGGCTTCCGTGCGGGTGGCGGGCCGCCTTCAGGCGCCGGCCGGGACGCTGAACATCCGCGCCAAGAACACCTTGACGCTGGCCGACGGGGCCGAGTTGCTGCTGCCCGGCGTGGCGCAGATCTTCCACGACCCGGCCATGCGCCTGCCCCAGGGCAAGGTGCTGCCGGGCGGCACGGTCACACTGAGCGCCGGCACGCTGGACGCGCAGGCCGGTGCGCTGATCGACGTGTCGGGCGCGCGGGGCACGGTGGCGTATTGGGACCGCGGCACGGGGGCGCTCGGCGCCTTGCGGCGCGTGGACCAGGAACTGGGCAGCGACGGCGGCGCGGTCGCGATGGAGGCCGCCGCCGGCGGCGCCATGAATGCCAGGCTGCGCGCCCACGGCGGCAATGCGCAGGCGGCGGGCGGGTCGTTGTCCATCACGGACACCAGCGAGGCCGGGCGTGCGTCCGGGGACCTGGTGGCGCCGGACATCGGCTCCTTCCTCTACTACAAGAGCCCCACCGGCACGTACACGTTCAACGGAGAAAAGTACGCGCGGATCATCGGCACCAGCGGCAACCTCGACGTGCGCGACGAGTACGCCGGCGACGTCAAGATGAGCAGCGCCATGCGCACCGCGATCAACACCACGTTGCCGACGTCGGTGTCCAGCAGCAAGGGGCTCGTCCTCGACGCGGGCGCGGCGCTGGCCGCCGGACCGGGCGCCGACAGGGCGCCGTGGGAGCACGACGTGAGCATCGACAAGCGGGTGGTCGAACTGCTCAACAAGTACTTCTGGAGCGGCACCGGAACGGCACTGAGCCACAAGATCCACATCGGCAACATCGCCACTTCGGACGGCACCCTGCACGTGTCGGCGAAGGCGCTGCAGGACACGGGCTTCTCGGCGGTCGATCTGCGTTCCACGCAAGTGGGCGTGCAGTTGGCCGGCGGCGTCGACCTGAGCGTCGCCGGCCGCCTGGGCATCACCGCCCCAGTCATCCAGAGCGACGGGCTGGGCGGCGTGGTGCGCTTGCATGCCCACCATCTGCAACTGAACCCGCTGACAGGTGCGGTGGGCGCGGTCGGCGCCACGCCCCGCAATGCGGGCGAACTGATCCTGTCGGCCACCCAGGCCATCGACATCGCAGGCAGGGGTGCGAAGGGCGAGTCCGCGTCGCCCGTCGACGTCAAGCTGCGCGGCTTCGAACGCACGGTGCTGGAAACCGGCGACCTGCGCTTCGTGGCGGGCGCCTACAGCGAAGGCGGCACCGACTACGACGACCCCCAGCTGCGGGCCACGCTGGACGTGGGTGGCGCGCTGGAGATCAAGGCCGCGCAGGTCTATCCGGCCACGGCCGTCACGGCGCGAATCAACTCGGACCACTCCATCACCGTGCGCGGCAATGGGAGTGCCGCAGCGCCTCTGTCGGCCGGCGGCAGCCTGACGCTGAACGCGCCCGTCATCGAGCAGGACGGCGTGCTGCGCGCGCCCTTCGGGCAGATCGCGCTGAATGCCGGCGAGCGCCTGACGCTGGGCACGAACAGCCTGACCTCAGTGTCCGGCGCGGGCCTGGACGTGCTCTACGGCAGCCTGCGCAACGCCGAATACTGGCTGGACCCGGCCAACCCGCAGGGCCGCAATCGCGCCAATGCCGGCGATGCCAGTTCCCTGGACGAAAACCGCTATCTGTCGTCCCTGCCGGAAAAGCGCGTGCTCCTGCAGGCACCCGATGTGGCCATGGCCGCGGGGGCGGTGGTGGACATCGCGGGCGGCGGCGACCTGCATGCGTGGGAGCACGTGCCCGGCTCGGGCGGCTCGCACGACGTGCTGACGCTGCCCGGCATGTACGCCGTGCTGCCGGGCTACCAGGGCCTCTCGCCCGTGGCGGGCGGTGCCGCGGGCCAGAAGGTCTGGCTGGCCGGCGGCGGCCTGGGGGCCGGCTGGTACACGCTCCTGCCGGCGCGCTATGCGCTGCTGCCCGGCGCCTTCGCGGTGCAGAGCACGGGCCAGGCCTTGCCGGCGTGGGCCGCGTCCCGCGGCGAGGTGGTCAGCCTGCGTGACGGCTCGACGATCGTGGCCGGGCGGGAACAGAACACGGTCAGCGGCGCGCGCGATGCCACGGCCTCGGGCTGGCGCGTGCTGCCCGCCAGCCTGGTGCGCAAGGTCAGTGAATACAACGAAGCGCGGGGCAACGCCTTCTTCTCATCGGATGCGTTCAAGCTGACGCAATACCGCCTCACAGGGCAGGACGTCGTGACCCCGCGCCTGGCGCGCGATGGCGGCGCCGTGGTGTTCAAGGCCGACCGCGCGTTGACGCTGGACGGCGAGCTGCGCGCGCAACCCGATGCGGGCGGGCGCGGCAGCCTGGTGGACATTGCCGCCGCCAAGATCGCGATCGTCGGCGCGGGGCAGGACAGCAGCGACCTGCGCGCCGACGGCTACCTGGTCGTGGATGCCGGCAGCCTGACGCGCTTCGGCGCGGGCAGCCTGCTGGTGGGCGGAACGCGCACGGGCAATGTGCGCGGCCTGCAGGTGGACGTGGCCGCCAGCGACGTGGTGCTGCGCAACACGGCAGGCACCGCGTTGAGCGGCCCGGAGGTGATCCTGGCCGCGGCGAATGCGGTGTCGATCGAGTCGGGCAGCGTGCTGCGCGCGCACGGCGCCGCGTCGGGCGACGAGGCGAACCTGGTGCTCAAGCCGCAGGTGGCGGCCGTATGGAGCGACAACAACACGCCGAACGACACCAGCGACGACCACATCGTCACACCCTCCAAAGACTGGGGTGCGCTGGTGCGCGTGAGCAGCGGCCAGGCCGTGCGGGCGCTGCGCGAGAACGTGGACACCACGGTCGGCGGCCAGGTGCGCATCGGCGCCGGCGCGCTGCTGCAGGGCGGCGAGGCGTTGCTGCTCGACGCCACCAACAACACCGAGATGGCCGCGGGCGCGCAGCTGTCGGGCAAGGCCTTGTCGGTGGCCGCGAGCCGCATCGGCATCGGCGGCGGCAGCGGCGGCCTGGTGCTGGACACCGACGCCCTGGCGCAGCTGTCGCGCGCGCAGTCATTGACGCTGCACAGCTACGGCAGCCTGGACTTCTATCGCTCGCTGGACATGCGCGGCCTGGCGCAGGTGGTGTTCGACGCCGCAGCCCTGCGGGGGCATGGCGCCGATGCCGTGCAGGTGCAGGCCTCCCACCTGACGCTGCAGAACACGGGCGCGTCGCTCGGCAGCGCGGGCACAGGCGGTGGTCGCCTCGAACTGTCGGCAGGCGAGCTGGTGCTCGGCGCGGGCGACAAGACGATGTCCGGCTTCGACCAGGTGCTGCTGTCGGCCAGCCGGCGCATCGCCGGCGAAGGCACCGGGAGCCTGGACGCCGGTGCGGCGGCGCTGACGCTGCGCACGCCGGTGCTGCAAGGGGTGTCCGGCGCTGACCAGGCCCTGCGAACGCAGGGCCAACTGGTGTTGCAGCAAGACGCGCAGCTGGATGCGCAGGAGATGGCATCACTGGGCCGCGCCAGCCTGGGCGCGCGCCTGAGCCTGTCGGGCCAGGGCGTGACCGTGGCGCTGCCGGTGCTGGCGCTGGGCGGCAGCATTGCGGTCGATGCCGGCACGGGCAACCTGACGGTTGCAGAGCAGGGCCGCCTGCACGCGGGCGGCCTGGAAAAAGTCTTCTTCGACGCGGCCCAGTACGTGGATGCCGGCCAGATCAGCCTGGCGACGCGAGGCGGCCTGATCGACCTGGCCCCGGGCAGCCTGCTGGACCTGTCGGCCCATCCGCGCGGTGGCGACGCCGGCCGCCTGACGGTGGATGCATCGGCCGGCGGGCGGGTCCACTTCGGTGGCACTGTGCAAGCGCAGGCCGGTGCCGGCGGCAACGGTGGCAACTTTGCGCTGGCCATCGATCGGCTGGACGATTTCGGCGCGCTGGCGCGAACGCTCAACGATGCGGGCTTCAGCCGCTCGCGCCAGTTCCGCGTCCGCCAGGGCGACCTCACGATCGCGGGCACCACGCGCGTGGCCGACTTCGAAGTCATCACCGACCGCGGCGTGATTGCTGTCGACGGCACGGCGCGCGTCGAGGCCCACGCGGCCTACGGCGGCAGCATCCGCCTGGTCGGCGGGGCAGGGCTGACGATGCAGCCTGGCGCGGTGCTGGCGGCCCATGCCACCGACGCCATCGATGGCCTGGGCAGCAGCCGCATCGACCTGGAAGCGGTCGACGGCCAACTGAACCTGGCCGGCGGCACGCTGGACCTGAGCGGCGGCGAAGGCGGCAAGCTGCGACTGCGGGCGCAGCGCACCGCAGGCAACGACGGCCTGAACGTCACGGCGCTGAACGCCGCCGTGCAGGGCGCGCGCTCCGCGGTGCTCGAAGGCGTGCGCCGCCATGCGAGCACGGACGGCACGGTGGAATCCGTGGCCCCGCAAGCGATCGCCGAGGCCAATGCCTTTGCAGGCCACACCGGCATCCTGGCGAGGCTGGGCGGCAACGCCGCCGCCTACACCTTGGCGGCGGGCATCGAGATCACCAGCCCGGGCGACCTGACGCTGGGCCGCGACTGGAACCTGTTCGACAGCTTCGGTGCGGCGCACCGCGAAGGCACGCTCACGCTGCGCGCCGGCGGCAACCTGAACATCGACGGTCATCTGAGCGACGGCTTCGACGTGGCGGGCCGCGACAACGGCGCGGGCCGGGCGGCGCGGCTGCAGCAGGCCGCGTCGTGGAACCTGCGCCTGGTGGCGGGCGCGGACCTGGGGTCGGTCGATGCACTGGCCACGCGGCCATCGGGCGCGCTTGCAGCCGACACCGGCACGATCCGCGTGGGCACGGCCGGCACCGAGTCGGGCGCCGGCAAGCTGGTGCGCACCGGCAGCGGCGACCTGACGGTACGCGCCGGGCGCGACCTCGTGCTGGCGCACAAGGAGTCCGCGCTGTACACCGCAGGCCGGGCCGAGGCCGATCCCACCTTGGGCGGCGGCTTCGACACCGCCAGCGTCGATGCCCAGTACGGCACCGCAGGTGGCCACGTGGATGTCGCGGTCCAGGGCAGCGTGCGTGCGCCCACCGTGCAGGGCGCGCGTTCGGACCAGATCCTGACCGAATGGCTGTTCCGCCAGGGCCGCTATGGCGGAGATCTCAGCAGTCCCACCGGCTACTACGACGCGTACAACATGGGCGAGAGCTGGGCGCCGGTCATGTCCGCCCGGGGCCAGCAACCGAGCTGGTGGGTGAACCACGCCAGCTTCCAGCAGGGCCTGGGCGCGCTGGGGGGCGGCAACGTGAAGCTGTCGGCGGGCGGCGACCTGGTGAACCTGGTGGTGGCCTTGCCCAGCACCATGCGCGTGACGGGCGGGCGTTCCGCTGGCGATGCCGCGGCCTCCACGGTGACCCGCAACGGCGGGCAGCTGCAGGTGGCGGCGGGCGGCACCCTGAAGGCCGGCCAGTACTACGTGGGCCGCGGCGCCGGCGAGATCGAAGCCGGCGCAAGCGCCTCCGGCTATGCCCTGACCGGCATCTCGAGCAGCTGGCCCAACACCGCCTATTCCTACGACATCGCGCCCGTGCTGGCGCTGTCGGACGCCACGCTCAAGCTGCAGACGCTGGGCGACCTGGTCCTGCAGACCGTGATCGACCCGATGCAGATACGCCGTGCCTACGTCGACCAGGCCGACCGGGACACCAGCGGCGCGTCCAGCCATGCGATGTTCATGAGCAGTCAGACAGAGCGCAGCGCCGTCAGCCTGGTGTCCACCGGCGGCAACGTGCGCCTGGTCAACCAGTCGGAATTCGTGGCAGGAAACGACACGGAGAACACCACCAGGCTGGTGAGCGGCATGACGGACACCAAGCTCCAGACGGACATGGTGGGCCTGTACCCGGCCAAGGTCAGCGTGTCGGCCCTGAGCGGCAACATCGACGTCGCGGGCCTGCTGGCGATGGCGCCGGCGAACAGCAGCGACCTGTCTTTGCTGGCCGCGAAAGACCTGCGCTTCCTGCGCGGCAGCAGCCTGCAGAACACGGGTGCCATCGTCATGACCCAGACCACGCTGGACAAGTGGCCGTCGATATTCCGGCCGTGGATGGGTTTCACGATCACGCTGGGCGGGGCATCGGCGTTCGGCGCGCCGCTGAAGTCGGTCTATGGCGGCTTCTCGGTGACGAACACGTTCCTGACCAACAGCCTCAATGGCATGGAGCTGTTCGACAACCCCGATGTGCTGCCGATGCAGGTGCATGACTTCACGCCCAGCCGCTTGTACGCGGCGACCGGTTCCATCAGCGACCTGAATCTGATCGCGTCGGAATCGGTGCACGTGCAGGCCGGCACCGACATCCGCAACTTCGAGCTCAGCGCGCGCAACCTGCGCCCCACCGACACCACCATGCTGGCGGCGGGCAACGACATCCTGGCTGTCGCCAACAGGCTCCTGTCGCACCGCTATGCGCGATACAGCGGCGACGCGGCGGCCTACTACTACGACAGGGGCAGCCGCACCGCGCTGCAAGGGCCGGGATCCCTGCTGCTGCTGGCCGGGCGCGACATCCAGGGCAACAACCTGTCGCTGTACACCAATGCCAATCGCTATTGGGACTACGTGTCGGCAACGCCGCTCGGCGAAGAATCGAACGTCATCAAGGCCCTGCCCGCCGAGGGCGCCGGCATCACCCTGATGGCCGGCATGAACAAGGCCGCCAGCTACGACGCCTTCGAGCGGGCCTACCTGAACCCGGCCAACGTGGCCGCCATGCCGGACTATCTGAAGACCACCCTGGCCGACGGCACCGTGGCGCCGCTGTACCTGAGCGACGGGGTGGAAAACCGCGGCGACCTGGCCAAGTTGGCGCGCCGGGGCCTGGTGTCCTTCGTGGAAGGCATGCTCGGTGCCGACAAGGTCGCCAGCCTCACCGGCACTGCGGACGGCAAGCTGAGCCCGCAGCAGGCGTGGGAGCAATACCGGCAACTGCCGCCCCTGGTGCGCGAGCAGTTCCTGCGCCAGGTCTTTGTCTATGAACTGCGCGAAGGAGGGCGCGACCAGAACGGGGGCGCTGGGCAGAACGGTCCGATCAACGGCGGCTACCGTCGCGGCTCCGCGGCCATCGACACGCTGTTCCGCGGTGCGACGGCCGAAGGCCAGCCCGTTCGCTACGCCGCGGACCTGCCGGACAACTGGCGCAGCAGCTGGTCCGGCGTGGGCAGCATCGCCGCGACCCGGATGGCGGCGCGCACCCACCAGGGGGGCGACATCAACGTCTTCACTCCCGGCGGCGGCCTGCAGGTGGCGGGGCTGGGCGCGGTGGTGCCGGACGGATACGGTCTGGTCACGCTGGCCTCGCCGGGGCAGGTCAATGTGTTCACCGACCGGGACATCATCGTGAACCGTTCGCGCATCCTGTCCTTCGTCTCGCAGGCTGAGCCGCTGGGCAGCGACCAGGTGTTGTGGTCCAGCCAGGGCGACATCGACGCCGGCCGCGGCGCCAAGACGGTGCGCATCCCGCAGGCGCCGGAAGTCACGTCGGACGCAGACGGCAACATCACCGTGCAGGAAAAGCGCGACATGAGCGGCGCCGGCATCGGCACCGTGGGCGAAGGCGACGTGGACCTGGTCGCGCCCCGGGGCACCATCGATGCGGGCGATGCCGGCATCCGGGTCGCCAGCAACCTCAACATTGCCGCGCTGCAGGTGCGCAACGCCGACAACATCCAGGTCAAGGGCGAAACGACCGGGCTGCCGGTGGTGGCCGCGGTGAACATCGGGGCACTGACCACCGCCAGCGCGGCGGCGTCGGCGGCGGCCATGGCGGCGCAGGAGTCCATGCGTCAGGAGCGGGCCGCGGCACGGCAGAACCTGCCTTCGGTCTTCACGGTGCGGGTGCTGGGCTTCGGCAACGACAGCCTGCCGTCGGGCGGTGCGGGTGCATCGTCGCCGCCACGCCCCGGCGCGCAAGCGGGCACTTCGCCTCGGTACGACCCTGCCAATCCTGTGCAGGTCTTTGGACACGGCAACCAGTTCGACGCGTCGGTGATGTCGTTGCTGACAGAAACTGAGAAGACCAGGTTGCGCCATGCCGGCAAGTAAGACGATGTCCGCGGCTGAGTTCGATCCCGGTCCTTGTTTTCAAGGGCCATTCGCGGGTCACGGCGAGCCCACCGGCGTCGTGCTGCGGGCGTTCCTGACGGCGAACTACACGTACCTGCATCGCCGCTTGGCCCGCGATCTCGGCTGCTCCGATCAGGCCAGCGAGTGCCTGCACGAGGCCTGGCTGCGTTTGGGCGAGATGGCGGCATCGGAGCCCGTGCGCAGTCCCGGGGCCTATGTCTATCGAACGGCGCGCAACCTGGCCATGGACCGCCTGCGCAGCGACCGGTCCTGGCAGTACGTGGGCGAATGGGATACGGCCCTCGATCTCCTGGCCGATCACGCGCCCGGCCCCGATGCCATCGCCGAGGCACGTTCGGCCGTGGAGGCCGTGGAGCAGGCGATGCAGCGGCTTTCGCACCGGCATCGCTCGGTGCTCGTGGCACTGCAGATCGAGGAGATGACCCGCCAGGACGTGGCCGACCGGCATTGCATTTCCCTGCGCCGGGTGGACACGGCACTTCGCCAGGCCTTGGACTACTGCGCGCATGCGTCCGGTCACACCGTGCGGGCGGAAGGCGCTTCGCCGCGACGCGGTCTTTCGCGGCGATGGCAGGAGAAAGTCGTTGCCCCGATGCGCGCCGGCGCGCCACGCTTGGAGAAATGAAATCCCGCCTGCGGGCGGCGCCGGACCGGTAGCAACTTGCTGCTGCCGATCTCGCCGGCGTTCGGGTGGGAGCGGTTGCGGGACGCACGATCTGTCCGATCGAGCACCCGATACCCAACGCGTATCGCCCGACATGAAGACGGTATTTCACGGCCAACACCGGTTCCCCTAGCATCGTTCCAACGATACGGGAGACCGAATGGACACAAGGACAGAAGCGGCGGGTCGCTTCCTTTCGCGCACCGCGATACCGGCTTCGAAAAGCCAGGGGGCCCCATGAGCGGACCCCTCGACGGTGTGCGCATCATCGACATGACCGCGGTGCTGATGGGCCCCTATGCCACCCAGATCCTCGGCGACCTGGGCGCCGACGTCATCAAGATCGAGTCGCCCGGCGGCGACACGGTGCGCGGCATCGGGCCCGGCCGCAATCCCGGCATGGGCGGCATCTTCCTGCACGCCAATCGCAGCAAGCGCAGCGTGGTGCTGGACCTCAAGCAGCCCGACGGCCGCGAGGCGCTGCTGCGGCTCGCCGCCGATGCCGACGTGCTCATCTACAACGTCCGGCCGCAGGCCATGGCGCGCCTGGGGCTGGACTACGCCGCCATTGCTGCCGTCAATCCGCGCATCCTGTATGTCGGCGTGTACGGCTATGGGCAAGACGGGCCCTATGCGGCCAAGCCGGCCTATGACGACCTGATCCAGGGCGCGGCCGCGATTCCCACCTTGGGCGTGCGCGCGGGCGCCGACGTGCCGCGCTACGTGCCCAGTGCCATGGTCGACCGCATCGTGGGCATGAGCGCGGCCAACGCCGTGTCGGCGGGCCTCTTCCACCGCGAACGCACGGGCAGGGGGCAATCGATCGACGTGCCCATGTTCGAGACCATGGCGCAGTTCGTTCTGGGCGACCACATGGGCGGCTGCACCTTCGAGCCGCCGATCGGGCCTGCCGGCTACGCGCGGCTGCTCAACGAACACCGCCGTCCCTATGCCACGCTGGACGGTCATCTGTGCGTGCTGATCTACAACGACAAGCAGTGGAAGACCTTCTTCGGCCTGATCGGCAAGTCGCGGGAGATGGAGGCCGATCCGCGTTTCAGCACCATCGGCCGGCGCACCGAGAACATCGGCGAGCTGTACCAGCTGGTGGGCCAGGTGATGAAGACCCGCACATCGGCCGACTGGACCGTACGGCTCGAAGCCGCCGACATCCCCGTCATGCCGATGCACACCCTCGAGTCGCTGATGGACGACCCGCATCTCAAGGCCGTGGGCTTCTTTGAAACCGTGGAACACCCCAGCGAAGGGCGCCTGCGCGCCATGGCGATCGCGACGCGATGGTCAGATTCGCCCCCCGCGGTGGTGCGCCAGGCGCCCCGGCTCGGAGAGCACAGCGCCGAGGTGCTGGCCGAGGCCGGCTACAGCGCGGCGCAGATCGAAGCGCTGGCTGCGCAGGGCGCCACCCTGTTGCCCGCCGAACTGATTTCCGAAGCGAGTTGAACTGCCGTCGCATGGACCTGAACGGAGCGAACCCTTGATCCAGCTGAACACCGGCTTCTATTTCGACGAGCTGCCATCGGGCACGCGCTTTCGTTCCCGTGCCCGCACCGTGACCGAGGCGGACCTCGTGAGCTTCATCAACCTGAGCTGGCTGAACGAGGAGCTGTTCACCGACACCAGCGACCGGGCGCACATGGCGATCGCGGGCCGGGTGGTGCCGGGCGCGCTGGTCTATGCCTTCGCCGAAGGACTGATCACGCCGTCCATGCAGGGCACGGGCCTCGCGTTCCTGAATGCAGAGCTCGACATCGCCGCGCCGACCTTCGTGGGCGACACGATCCATGTCGAATGCGAAGTGATCGAGCGACGCCCCACCGCCAAGCCGGGACGCGGCCTCGTGCGCACCCGCAATTCGGTCCTCAACCAGGATGGCAAGACCGTCCTCACCTACACGCCGCTGCGCATGATGCGCATGAAGCCGGCAGACGAAAAGAAGGCGCACTGACATGGAAGACTTCCTCAAGATCGAACGCGACGGCGGCGTGGCCGTGGTGACGATGAACCGTCCGCAGACCCGCAATGCACTGTCCGACGCAGATGCCGTCGAGTCGCTGATCGCGCTGTGCGACACCGTCAACCGCGACCTGTCCGTGCGCGCCGTGGTGCTGACCGGCGCGGGCACGGCGTTCTCGTCGGGCGGCAACCTGAAGACGCTACGTGACACCATCGGCAGCGGGCTCGGCGAGCCGGTGCATAGCCGCTACGCCTACCGCGACGGCATCCAGCGCCTGCCGCTGGCGTTGTGCAACCTCGAAGTGCCGACCATCGCGGCCGTCAACGGGCCGGCCTACGGCGCGGGCAGCGATCTGGCCTGCATGTGCGACATCCGCATCGCGTCCCGCACGGCCGTGTTCGCCGAAAGCTTCGTCAAGCTCGGCCTGATTCCGGGTGACGGCGGCGCGTGGCTGCTGCCCCGGGCGGTCGGCATGTCGCGCGCCTGCGAGATGGCCTTCACCGGCGATCCCATCGATGCCGCGCAGGCCCTGCAATGGGGGCTGGTCTCCGATGTGGTCGAGCCCGATGCGCTGATGCCCACTGCGTTGCGGCTCGCGCAGCGCATCGCCAGCAATCCGTCGCACGCCCTGCGCATGACCAAGCGGCTGCTGCGCGAGGCACAGCATGCGCGGCTCGACACGGTGCTGGAGATGTCGGCAGGCTTCCAGGCGCTGGCACACCACACCGCCGCACACGAGTCCGCGCTCGATGCCTTTCTCGATGCGGCGAAGGCCCGTGCCGCGGCGCGCGCCTGACAGCGGGGAATGAACATGTCCTTTCACCGGCGCCACATCCTTGCCGCTGCGGGTGCGCTCGCAGCGATGCCCCTGGCCCGCGCGGCCGATGAACCCAAAGCCTGGCCGCAGAAGCCGATCCGGCTGGTGCTGCCTTACGCTGCGGGCGGGCCCACCGACGTCGTGGCACGCGCCATCGGGTTCAAGCTCTCGCAACTGCTGGGGCAGCCGGTGGTCGTCGACAACCGCACCGGCGCCAGCGGCAACATCGCGACCGAGTTCGTGGCCCGCTCGGCACCGGACGGCTACACGGTGCTGTACCACTCGTCGGGCCTGGCCATCAGCCCGGCGCTGCACAAGAACCTGCCCTACGACACGCTGCGCGACCTCGTGCCCGTGGCGCTGCCCGCGTTGATCCCGACCGTGCTCATGGCAAGCCCGAGCTTGCCCGTCGCCAACATCGAGGAGTTCGTGCAGTACATGAAGGCGCGGCCCGGCAAGCTCGCCTACGGCTCGGGCGGGCAGGGCAACGTCACGCACCTGGGTGTCGCGCTGTTCCTGCAGGCCCTGAAGCTCGATGCGATGCATGTGCCCTACAAGGGCACCGCACCCGCCATGGCAGACCTCATGAGCGGACAGACCCAGTTCCTGCTCGACGCCGTGAACTCGTCGCTGCCTTTCATCCGCGATGGCCGCGTGCGCGCGCTGGCCGTGGCCGGCAAGGCGCGCATCGGCGTGCTGCCCGGCGTGCCTGCGTTGGGCGAGTCGCTGATTCCGGGCTTCGACGCCCCCACCTGGCACGGCCTGCTGGTGCCCAAGGGCACGCCGCCGGCCATCGTCAAGGCACTCAACGAAGCCGTCAACAAGGCGGTGGCCGACCCGGGCCTGCGTGGCCAGTTCGAGCCGCAAGGCGTGCTGCTCCAGTCTTCCACGCCCGAGCAGTTCGGCTCCTACCTGCGCGCGGAGCTCAAGCGCTGGGCCGGCGCGGTGCAGGCCGCGGGCGTCGAGGCCGAATAAGAAGACAGGCATCGGACCTGCGACCGGCGAGCCGGACAACAACGACAAGGAACCAGAGACATGAAGACCCCTTTCCTCGCGCGCTGGCTGCTGGCGCTTTCATTGGGCTGCGCCGCCGCGCTGGCGACCGCGGCCGGGTATCCGGACAAGCCCGTCAAGATCATCGTGTCGCTGCCGCCCGGCAGTGGCGCCGACACCACCGCCCGCTTCCTGGCCCGGCACCTGAGCGAAAAACTCGGCCAGCCTTTCCTCGTCGACAACCGGCCCGGCGCCGACAGCTTCATTGCCGCGCGCGCCGTGGCCACCGCACCGGCCGACGGCTACACGATGTTCGTCGCCAGCAACTCGCCGATGGTGACCAACGTGGCCGTGTTCCGGCAGTTGCCCTACGACGCGGTGAAAGACTTCCAGCCGCTGGCGCGCATCGCCCGCTTTCCGATGGTGCTGGTCGTGCCCGCCAGCTCGCCTTTCAAGACCCTGCAAGACCTGGTGGTGGCTGCGCGCCAGGCGCCGGGCAAGCTCAACTTCGGCAGCGGCACTGCCACCTACCGCGTCGCGCTCGAACTGCTGCACGAGCGCAACCAGATCAAGGCCACGGCCGTGCCCTACAAGGGCACCTCGGCGGCCATGACCGACCTGGCCGGCGGCAACATCGACTACACGATGGCGGAGGTCAGCGCGGTGATGCCGCTGCTGCGCGGCGGCAAGGTGCGTGCGCTGGCCGTCGCCGCCAACGAACGCATCAAGGAACTGCCGCAGGTGCCGACCGTGAGCGAGAGCGGTACGCCCGGCTACGAGTCCTATGCCTGGACCGGCGTGTTCTTTCCCGCGAGCGTGCCCGAGCCCGTGCTCACCCGGGCGTCGCAGGCCATCAAGGAGCTGATGGATAGCGACGAGGCCAGGACCTTCATCACCTTGCAGGGCGGGGCGGTGTTCTACGGCGCGCCGCAGGCCTTCGGCGAGTTCCAACGTGCCGAGATCGAGAAGACCCGGCGCATCGTGAAGACTGCCAACATCGGCTACGAAGACTGAGTCGGTGGCCGCGTTGCAGAAGGCTGGACAGCAGCATGCGCCACCGCGATGAAATTGCGTGCGGCCGGCGTCAAGGCGTCGGGCAGCGTGGCCATCGCGATGCCCACGGTGTACTTGGAGGGCATGTCGGTCAGCGGGATCAGGCGCACGCCGTTGCTGGCGTAGCGCTGCACCACCGCCGGCACCAGCGCCATGCCGAGGCCGCTTTCCACCAGGCCGAGGATCGTTTGAACTTGCACCGCCTCCTGCGTGATGCGCGGCTGCACGCCGGCATCCTGGAACACCTGCATGGTCAGCACATGCATGGTGGGCACCAGCGTGCGCGAGTACGCGATGAAGGGCTCGCCCTCCAGCTCGGCGATGGCGATCTCGCTGCGCTGCGCGAAGGCCGAATCGGCGCTCACGGCCAGCACCAGGTGGTCCAGTTGCAGCACCGTGAGTTCCGCTGCGGTCGGCGTCAGTACTGGATAGCGCACCAATGCGAGGTCGAGCGAGTGGTCCTCGATGCGCCGCAGCAGATCGGTGGTGGTCGATTCCTCGATCTCCAGATCCACGCGCGGGTACTGGCGGTGAAAGCTGCGCACGATCTGCGGCATCAGCGAATAGGTGGCCGAGCCGACGAAGCCGATGCGCAGCAGGCCTTCTTCGCCCGCCACGCCGTCGCGGGCCGCGCGGCGGACCTCGTCGACGAAGAACAGCGCGCGCTTGGCGTTCTGCAGCACGGCTTCGCCGGCGGCGGTCAGCCGCAGGCCGGTGGAGAGCCGGTCGAACAGGAGCACGCCGAGTTCTTCCTCGAGCTTCTTGATCGAGGTGGACAGCGGCGGCTGCGCCATGTGCAGCCGCTCTGCGGCGCGATGAAAGTTGAGCGTCTCCGACAGGACGACGACCTGCCGCAGTTGGCGAAGCTCCATGGGGGCGAATGTCTCGGTGATTGCGGCAGTAACGGGTGGCCCGCTGCGGCTGCCAAACGGTGCAGGAGCCACGCGGATTATGGCGCTTGCACCTGCCCGACCGAAGCGGGCAAAACCCGATGAAGCATCTGTGAGGACACACCATTGAATACCCTGCAATCGTTTTCGCTGGTCGCGATTCCACCGGAGGACGAGGCCTTGCGCGCGCCGGTGCGCGCCTTTCTGCAGTCGGCGCTGCGCGGTGTCGCGCCGGCCGTGCGGGCGCGCTCCTGGATGGGGTTCGACGCCGACTTCAGCCGCGCGCTCGGGCATCAGGGCTGGATCGGCCTGACGCTGCCCCAGGCCTATGGCGGCGCCGGGCGCAGCAGCTTCGCGCGCTTCGTGCTGCTCGAAGAACTGCTCGCCGCGGGCGCACCCGTCTCGGCCCACTGGATCGCGGACCGGCAGACCGCGCCGCTGATCCTGCGCTACGGCAGCGAGGCGCAGCGCGCGTTCTTCGTGCCGCGCATCGCGCGCGGCGAACTCTTCACCAGCATCGGCATGAGCGAGCCCGACACCGGCTCCGACCTGGCCGGTGTCCGCTCGCGGGCCGTTCCCACCGCCACCGGCTGGCGCCTGAACGGTCGCAAGATCTGGACGACCAATGCGCACCGCGCGCAATACATGTGCACGCTGGTCCGCACCTCGGGCACGTCGGAAGACCGGCACAAGGGCCTGTCGCAGTTGCTGGTCGACCTGACGCTGCCGGGCATCACCGTGCGGCCGATCCGCGATCTCAGCGGTGACGGACACTTCTGCGAGGTGCTCTTCGAGGATGTCGAGCTGCCAGCCGATGCGCTGGTCGGCGAAGAGGGCGCGGGCTGGCAACAGGTGACGGCCGAACTGGCCTTCGAGCGCAGCGGACCCGAACGCATCTACTCCAGCCTCGTGCTCGCCGAAGCCTGGCTCGCCGAACTGCGCCAGGGCCCGGCCCCGGCCGCCGGCGTGCAGGTCATCGCGGGGCGCATCGCCGCGCGCATGGCGGTGCTGCGCGCGATGTCGCTGGCGGTGGCGGAGCAGTTGGGCCGTGGGCTCGATCCCGCGTTCGAGGCCTCGCTGGTGAAAGACCTGGGCACCGAGTTCGAACAGGCGATACCCGGATGGATCGAGGAAGCCTTCGATGCGCCCGGCCATCTGGTGCCGTCGGCCGGCCTGCTGCAGACCCTGGCCTACGTGACGCAACTGGCGCCGAGCTTTTCCCTGCGCGGCGGCACGCGCCAGATCATGCGCGGCATCATCGCCCGCGGGCTGGGCGTTCGCTAGCAGCGCCGCACACAAGGACACATGATGGACGACACACTCCTTGACGAATTCGAACGCCCGCTGCGCGCGCTGTGCACGGACGACACCTTGCGCGCCGTCGAAGCCGGCGCGCCCACCGACGCGCTGTGGCAGGCCATCGATGCGCTCGGCTACACCGATGCACTCGTGGCGGAAGCGCAGGGCGGCGCGGGCCTGTCGCTGCGCGAGCTGTTCGCGCTCGTGTTCGCCGCCGGCAAGGCCGGGCTCGGGCTTCCCTTCGGCGAGACCGCCGTTGCGCGCGCACTGCTGGCTGCGGCTGGGCATGGCGAGCGGCGCGGCGCCGGCCCCATCGCGATCGCACCGGGTGTTCCCGGCGACGCGGGTTCCGTCGTTTGCCGCGACGTGCCCGGTGGCGCGCTCGCGCATCAGGTGCTCGTGAGCTGGCAAGGCGAGTGGCTGCTGCTGCCGCGCGATCGTGCAACGGCCACGCCGGGTGCATGGCGCCCGCAGGCTTCGGCCACCCTGCAGTGGCACAAACCTGATCTCGCCGTGGTGCGCTTCGATGCGGGCGCGGCCGATGCCGTGGCGCTTTGCAACGCACTTCACGCCGCAGGCATGGCGGGCGCCATGGCGCGCGTGCTCGAACTGGTGACCGACTACGCGCGCGACCGCAAGCAGTTTGGTCGGCCGATCGCGCAGTTCCAGGCCGTGCAGCAGGAACTCAGCGTGCTGGGCGAGCAGGCGCATTCGGCCACGCTGGCCGCACGCCTGGGATGCAGCGCTGCGGGCGTGCAACCCGATCCGTTGCTGGCGGCCACCGCGAAGCTGCGGGCCTGCGAGGCGGCGCGCAGCGTCTGCGCCATAGCGCACGCCGTGTTCGGTGCCATCGGCATCACCGAGGAACATGTGCTCGGCCTGTACACGCGCCGCCTGCATGAGTGGCGGGCCGTGCCGGGCACGGAGACGCAGTGCGCGCGCCTGTTGGGCGAGGCCCTGCTCGCGCAACCCGACGGGCTGTTCGATTTCGTCCGGCTGCGCTTGTCCGCGCCGGCCCTGGCCTGAGTTTTGACCAATCCGCGTGGCACGCAGTCGCCACGCATCGAAGGAGACAAGCGAATGGGACCCTTGCAAGGAATCAGGATCGTGGAGCTCGCCGGCATCGGCCCGGGCCCCATGGCCTGCATGTTGCTGGCCGACCTGGGCGCCACGGTGCTGCGCATCGATCGCACCGAGGCGGCCGACCTGGGCGTCAAGCGCCCGGCCAAGTACAACCTGCTGCTGCGCAACCGCCAATGCGCGATGCTCGACCTCAAGCAGCCCGCTGCCGTCGAGCAGGTGCTGGAACTCGTGGAGAACGCCGACGTGCTGATCGAGGGGTTCAGGCCCGGCGTGGCGGAGCGCCTCGGGCTCGGGCCTGAAATCTGTCTCGCGCGCAATGCACGCCTCGTGTACGGCCGCATGACGGGCTGGGGCCAGACCGGCCCGCTCGCGCATGCGGCAGGCCATGACGTGAACTACCTCGCGCTCACCGGTGCGCTGAACGCCATCGGCCGCAAGGACCAGGCGCCTTCGATTCCCCTGGCCCTGGCTGGCGACATGGGCGGCGGCGCGCTCTACCTGGTGATGGGCGTGCTCGCGGCGCTGCTGGAAGCGCGCGGCTCCGGCCAGGGCCAGGTCGTCGATGCAGCCATCGTCGACGGCGCGGCTTCGCTGGCCACCTCCTTCTACGGCCTGCATGCCGCGGGGCTGTGGGACGAACGCCGCGGCACCAACATCCTGGACACCGGCGCGCCTTTCTACGAGGTCTACGAATGCCAGGACGGCGGATGGATCTCGGTCGGCCCGATCGAGGCGCGCTTCTATGCGCAGCTGCTGCAGAAGCTGGACCTCGATGCCGCAGCGCTCGGCGACCAGCACGACCGCGGCGCATGGGCACAGGCCAAGGTGCAGATCGCGCAGCGCTTCAAGTCGCGCACGCGGCAACAGTGGTGCGACCTGCTCGAAGGCAGCGATGTCTGTTTTGCGCCGGTGCTGTCCTTTGCCGAGGCGCCGCAGCACGCACACATGAAGGCGCGCGGCACCTTCATCGAGGTCGAGGGCGTGGTGCAACCGGCCCCGGCGCCGCGCTTCAGCCGCACCGTGCCCGCCATGCCCAGGGCGCCCCAGGAATCGCCGGACGCCGACCTCGCCGCCATCGCCGCCGAATGGCGCATCGCGCGACGCTGACTTGCGCATCGGCGCTCCATACTGCGGGGAGTCTCTTCCTTCGTGTCCATGGATGAATCCTTGAACCCCAGCCTTGCGACGGTGCCGGATCGCAGGATCGAACCGGTCGCCAGCACCAAGCTGCTTCCGCCACGCCCGTCGCGCCGGCTGGTGCCGCGCGACGCCTTGCAGGCGCGGCTGCTGGAGGCCCGGCGCCAGCGCTGCGTGGTCGTGCAGGGGCCCGCGGGCAGCGGCAAGACCAGCACGCTGGTGGCCTGGCGGCAGGCCCTGCTGGCGTTGGACTTCGATGTCGCCTGGCTGTCGCTGTCCGCCGAAGACTGCGAGCCGACACGCTTCTTCGACTGCCTGCTGGCCAGCATCGGCGAGGTCGATCCCGACGCTGTGCGCGAGGCGGCGCTGCTGATGGGGCGGGACAGCGACGAGTCTGCGCTCGAGCATGCCGTGATCACGGTCGTGCAGGCCATCTCGTCGCGCTCGCGGGAGCTGGTGCTGATGCTCGACGACCTCCAGCACCTGGAGGACGCGCGCATCTTCCAGGTGCTGCAATGGCTGCTCGACTACGCACCGCCGCGGCTGCACCTGGCGTTCGCTTCGCGCACCGCCTTGCCGCTGTCGTTCGCGCGGCTGCGCTCCCAGGGCCTCGTGAGCGAGTTCGACTTGCGCGACCTGCGCTTCACCGCCGAGGAAACCGAGCGCTTCCTGCGCGAGCAGCTGGCCAGCGTCGACAAGCGCGACGTGCAGGTGCTGCACGAGCTCACCGATGGCTGGGTGGCCGGCCTGCAGCTGTTCGTGGTCGACATGCAGGCCAAGCGCGGCGCCCCGTATGCCCGGGTGCAGGTGCGCGACGCGCAGGCCTTTGCCAGCTACTTCGAAGGCGAAGTGCTGGCGCACCTGCCGCCCGATGAGCTGGCGCTGCTCACGCGGCTGGCCCTGTGCAACCGTTTCTGCGCCTCCCTGTGCGCCGCGTTGCTGGTGCTGCCGCACGCTGGTGCGGACATGGCGTTGCGGCTGGCGCGCCTCGATAGCGAGAACCTGTTCATCAGCCAGGTCAGCAGCCACGACCGCGAGACCTGGTATCGCGTGCATCCGCTGCTGCGCGAGATCCTTCTGGCGCGCCTGGAAAGGCTGCCGGGCGAGGAACGCGGTGCGCTGCACGGCGCGGCCTGGCGCTGGTTCGAGGCGCACGGGCACTTCGACGAAGCCGTGCGCCATGCGGTGCTGGCGGGCGATGCGCACGCGGCAGCCGACATCGTGGAGGCCTGCGCGTCCGACCTGCTGGCCCGGGGCGAACTGACCTCGCTGGGCGGCCTCATGCGGCGGCTGCCGATGGCCCAGGTGCAGGCGCGCTTCGGGCTGCGGCTCGTGGCGGCCTACCTGCGCCTGTATGCGCGCGACATCGAAGCGCTCGAGGGCAGCATCTCGCAGCTGGAGGCGGAATTCGACACGCTGGACGCACTGCAGCGCCGGGGTCTCACGCTGCTGCGCGGCGGCCTGGCGCTTCAGCGCGACGACACCGAGACCCTGCTGGCGATCGCGCCGCAACTCGAAGCCATTCCCGACGACGCGCAGGCCATCTTCGCGGGTCGCAACCACCTGCTGGCCTGGGTGCACATGTACCGCGATGCCTACGCCGAAGCCCGCGCGCTGCTGGAAGAGGCCGCGCAGCAGCACGGCACCTCGACCGGGCGCGGCCTGATCGCGCGCTGCCTCGCCGGCATGAGCTTTGCGCTCGAAGGCCGCATGACTGAAGCGGAGCACCTGTTCCGCGCGGTACTGCAGGAGGCGCAAGGACACGGCGCCGCCCGCATCGGCGTGGCCAGCATGGCCGCGGGCCTGCAAAGCGACGTGCTCTACGAGTGGAACGAACTCGAGGCCGCCTGCAGCCTGCTCGAGCCTCGCATCGAGGTGCTGGAGCGCGCCTCGATTCCCGATGCGGTGCTGCGTGCCTTTGTCGTCCTGGCGTGCGCGCACTGGCTGGCGGGCCGTCGCCTCGAAGCGCTCGACCACCTGGACCACCTGGAGGACTACGCCGTGCGCCACAGCCTGGACCGCTTGCTCGCGCATGCGCTGGTCCTGCGCCTGCGCCTGTACCTCAAGCAAGGCGAGACCGCGCAGGCCGACCAGGTGTTCGATCGGATCAAGGTGCTGAACGTGCGCCATGCCGATGCGGGCAAGGGCACGGCCGCCGAAACCTGGCGCATCACCGAGCGTGCGCGTGCCGACATGTGCCTGCACTGGAACGACTTCGACGGCGCCGTCGATTGCCTGAAGCCCCTCGTGGCGTGCACCGAATCGGCTGGCCGGTTGCGCATCCTGGCGGCCCTTCGGCTGCAACTGGCCATCGCGGAGTCGGGGCGCGGCAACCCGCGGCCCGCGCGTGAGCAGGCGATCGAAGCCTTGCGGCTGGGCCATCGGCTCGGTCTCGTGCGCAGCCTGCTGGACGTATCGGCGAACGTGCCGTCGCTCCTCGATGCGCTGCTGGCGGATGCGGCGCTCGACCCGGTCCTTGCGTTCTATGCGCGGCGGCTGCTGGAGGCGGCCGCGGCCACGCGACGCGCACGTGCGGCCGTCCGCATGGCCAAGAGCGCCGCAGCCGAAGGCGTGGCCGTCGACCTGCTCAACGAGCGCGAGCGCGAGGTGCTCGACCTCGTGGCGCAAGCCATGCCCAACAAGAAGATTGCCCGCGTGCTGGGCGTCACGCCCCACACCGTGAAGTGGCATCTGCGCAAGATCTACAGCAAGCTGGGCGTCGCTGAGCGCGACGAAGCGGTTGCGCGCATGCGCGATCTCTCGCTGGTCCGGGAAACCCCCAGGCTGCACTGAACACCGGCTAGCCATCGCGGCTAGTGGCTCGCGGCCTTCGGCTTCGCATCATCGATGCATGCGGCAGCGCCTGTCAGGCGGCTGCCGCTGCGGACCGCCCGGTCCGGCACATCGATCCCAGCGAAACGAAAGGAATGGAGATGCAACAGCTCTGCAAGGACCGCGTGGTCGTCATCACCGGCGCCGGCCGCGGCCTCGGCCGCGAATACGCACTGGAATTCGCGCGCCAGGGCGCGAAGGTGGTCGTCAACGACCTGGGCGCCAGGCCCGACGGCACAGGCGCCATGAACGGCCCGGCCCAGGAAGTGGTGGCCGAGATCCGCGCGATGGGCGGCGAGGCCGTGGCCAACACCGACGACGTGTCCGACTGGGAGGGCGCCAGGCGGCTGATCGAGGCCGCGATCACCGCGTTCGGCGGGCTCGACGTGCTGGTCAACAACGCTGGCATCCTGCGCGACAAGACGCTCGTGAACATGGACATCGACGATTTCGACGCCGTGATCCGCGTCCACCTGCGCGGCACCTTCGCGCCGATGCGCCATGCCGCCGCGTACTGGCGCGAAGAGGCCAAGGCCGGCCGGCCGCGCGTGGCGCGCGTCGTCAACACCAGTTCGTCGTCCGGGCTGTACGGCATCGTTGGCCAGACCAACTATGGCGCGGCCAAGGCCGGCATCGCCAACATGACCATCGTCGCGTCGCGCGAGCTGGAGCGCTACGGCGCGACGGTCAATGCGATCTACCCGACCGCGATGAGCCGCCTCACGGAAGACCTGTTCAAGAGCGGCCAGCTCAACCCCAAGGCACCGGCCGGCGCCGCCGGATTCGACCCGCTGGACGCAGCGAACGTGGCGCCGCTGGTCGTCTGGCTGGGCAGCGTGCATTCCGGCGCCGTCACCGGCCGAGTGTTCGGCGCCAAGGGCGGGCGCATCACGGTGGCCGAAGGGTGGCGCGCCGGTCCTCACGTGCAGAAGGACAGCCGCTGGACCGTCGCCGAGCTGGGCGAGGTGCTGCCCGGCCTTGTCGCGCGCGCGGCGCCGAATGCCGACCTGAGCGGCCAGCTGAATGCGTCGAACGCGTGACATGAACAAGGACTGCGTACACCGGTCCGCCCCAGGAGGCACCGCATGAAAACGGCGAACTACCTTGGAGACTTTGCCGCCCTGACGCCGGACAAGCCCGCCGTCATCAACGGCAGCAGCGGCGAGCGCCTCAGCTACCGCGAACTGGACGAACGCTCCAACCGGCTCGCACAGGTGCTGTACGCCCAGGGCCTGCGCCGCGGCGATTGCATCGCGATGCTGCTGGAGAACCACATGCGCTGCTTCGAGGTCGCCTGGGCGGCCTTTCGCTCGGGGCTGCTGCTGACGGCGGTCAACCGGTTCCTCACGGCGGGGGAGGTGGCCTACATCGTGGAGGACAGCGGTGCGCAGGTGCTGGTCTCCTCGGTCGCGATGGCCGGTGTCGCGGCCGAGCTGGCCGGCACCACGCCGCACTGCGCGCGGCGGCTGATGATCGACGGCGTCATTCCCGGGTGGGAGTCCTACGAGCAAGCCGTGGCCGGCGCGCCGGCGCAGCGGCTGGCCGAGGAGTGGGTGGGCGGCACGCTGCTGTACAGCTCCGGCACGACCGGCCGGCCCAAGGGCATCGTGCGCGCGGCGGCCCGTGCGCGCTTCGACGACGACGTGGCCGACCCGCGCCTGATGATGATGCACCGGTACAAGTTCGACGCCGATTCGGTCTACCTGTCGACGGCGCCGCTGTACCACGCAGCCCCGCTGTCCTATGCGACCAACACGCACTTCTTCGGCGGCACCGTGGTGTTCATGCCCAAGTTCGATGCGGTCGAGTCGCTGGCGCTGATCGAGCGTTACCGCGTCACCCACAGCCAGTGGGTGCCGACCATGTTCATCCGGTTGCTGAAGCTGCCGGACGCATCCCGCGAAGCCTTCGACCTGTCCAGCCACCGCGTGGCCATCCATGCCGCGGCGCCGTGTCCTGCCGAGGTCAAGCGCCGCATGATCGATTGGTGGGGCCCGATCGTGGTGGAGTACTACGGCGGCAGCGAAGGCAACGGCCTCACCTCCATCGACAGCCGCGAAGCGCTCGCGCACCCCGGCTCGGTGGGCCGTGCCGTGCTGGGCGTGCTGCGCATCTGCGACGACGACGGCAATGAGCTTCCGGCGGGCCAGGACGGGCTGATCTATTTCGAGCGCGACAAGCTGCCCTTTCACTATCACCGCGACCCCGACAAGACCCGCGCGGCCCAGCATCCACGGCACCCGAACTGGACCGCGATCGGCGACATCGGCCACCTGGACGCGGACGGCTACCTGTACCTGACCGACCGGCTCTTCTACATGATCATTTCGGGCGGGGTGAACATCTACCCGCAGGCCATCGAGGATGCGTTGGCCCTGCACCCCAGCGTGCAGGACGCCGCCGTGATCGGCGTGCCCGATGCCGAGATGGGCGAGGCCGTGAAGGCCGTCATCGAGCCCGCGCCCGGCGTGGCGCCCACGCCGGCCTTGGCCGAAGCGCTCATCGCCTTCCTGCGCGGCAAGGTCGCGAGCTACATGCTGCCGCGCTCGGTGGACTTCATCGACGAGATGCCGCGCCTTCCCACCGGAAAGCTCTACAAGCGCGCGCTGCGCGAGCGCTATGCCAAGCCTGAACTGAACCAGGAACCACAGACATGAACGACACCACCGAAACCCTGCGTGCGTCGCAGTTGCGCATCGAAGGCGGCATCGCCGAACTCAGTCACCAGCGACCGGCGCTGCGCAATGCGCTGTCGACCGAACTGCAGATGGACTATGCCGACGTGATCGCGCGCGTCGAGAGCGACCGCGAGATCCGCGTGCTGCTGATCACCGGCTCGGGCGGCAGCTTCTCGGCCGGCGGCGACGTCAAGTTCATGCGCGAACGGCTGACCGATCCGAACGTGGCGACGGCGGACTACATGCGCGGCCGGCTGCGCAAGGCGCACCAGTGGCTGACCCGCCTGCGCGAACTCGAGGTGCCGGTGGTCGCCGCGGTCGACGGGCCGGCCTACGGCGCGGGCTTCGGCCTGGCATTGCAGGCGGACTTCGTGCTCGCATCGACGCGCGCGGTGTTCTGCGCTTCGTTCGCGCGCCTGGGCGCCGTGCCCGACTTCGGCCTGCTGCACACGCTGCCGCGCATCGTGGGCCTGTCCCGCGCGAAGGAGCTCATGCTGACGGCGCGCCGCCTGGGGGCCGAGGAGGCGCAGGCCTGGGGCCTCGTGCATGCGGTCCATGCGGACGATGCGCTGCAGGCCGAGGCGAGGGCGTTCGCGCAGCGCCTGTGCGCAGGCCCGCGCGAGGCGGCCGGCATGACCAAGAACCTGGTCAACCGAAGTTTCGAGACCGACTGCGCCGCGATGTTCACGGCCGAGGCCAGCGCGCAGGCCGTGGCCATGCAGACGCCTTATCACGCCCAGGCCGTGGCCGACTTCGCGCGCGACGGTGCCTTCCGCTACGACTGGGACCGCATGGCGGCCGGGCGGTCCACCTCCTGAATCGCAAGGGAACAACCGCATGACTGACAACGTTCTGGTCGCCGGCGTGGGCATGGTGCCTTTCACCAAGCCCGGCGCGGGCCCCAGCTACCTCGAGATGGGCGGCGATGCCGTGCGCCTGGCGTTGGCCGACGCCGGCATTGGCTACGGCCAGTTGCAGATGGCCTTCGCCGGCTATGTCTACGGCGACACCAGTTGCGGGCAGGGCGTGCTGTACCGCGTGGGCCGCACGGCCATTCCGGTGTTCAACGTCAACAACGCCTGTGCCACCGGCTCCAGCGCGCTCTACCTGGCGCGCGCCGCGGTACAGAGCGGGCAGGTCGAGTGCGCATTGGCGCTGGGCTTCGAGCAGATGCAGCCGGGGGCCACGCGCTCCAACTTTCCGGATCGCCCGATTCCGCGCGGCGACGTGCTGCCGATCCAGGACGCGCTGTGCGGCGATGCCGGCGAGATCCCGCGCAACCTGGTGACCTTCGGCGGCGCGGGCCGCGAGCACATGCGCACCTACGGCACGCGGATGTCCACCTTCGCCGCGATCCGCGCCAAGGCCAGCCGCCATGCGGCGAACAACCCGCTGGCGCTGTTCAGGAAGGTCGTGACGACCGAAGACGTCATGAACGACCAGGTCATGTGGGAGGGCGTGATGACCCGCATGATGGCCTGCCCGCCCACCTGCGGCGCGGCCGCCGCGGTCGTCTGCTCGCCCGCGTTCGCGCGGCGGCACGGCCTGCGCACCGACGTCGCGATCCTGGCGCAGGCCATGGTCACGGACCCGCAGGAGTCCTTCGAGCCGCCGACCATGAAAGGCTTCGTCGGCGCCTACATGGCGCAGCGCGCTTCGCGCGCGGTCTACGAGCAGGCCGGTGTCGATCCGCGGGACATCCCGGTGGTCGAACTGCACGACTGCTTCGCGCACAACGAGCTGCTGAGCTACGAATCGCTGGGCCTGTGCCCCGAAGGCGGTGCCGAGCAGTTCGTGCTGGACGGCGACAACACCTACGGCGGCCGTGTCGTCACCAATCCGTCCGGCGGCCTGCTGTGCAAGGGCCATCCACTGGGCGCCACCGGCCTGGCGCAGTGCTACGAGCTGACGCACCAGTTGCGCGGCACCGCGGACCAGCGCCAGGTCGAGGGTGCGCGGCTCGCGCTGCAGCACAACCTGGGCCTGGGCGGCGCGTGCGTGGTCACGCTGTACGGCAGGCATTGAGTTTTTCAGACGGTTCTCGTCGTTGCGGCTTTCCGACTTTCACCAGGAGACAAGACCATGTTCACGCACTCGCAAGATGCCACCACCCTGCACCGGCGGGTCCTGCGGCTCAGCCTGTGGGGGGCCTTGCTGGGCCTTGCCGCCTCGGCGACGGCGCAGCCCGCGGCCTACCCCGACCGGCCGGTGCGCATCGTGTCGGTCAGCGGCGCGGGCACCGGGGTCGACGACTTCACCCGGCTGGCCGCCAAGTACCTCAGCGACAAGACCGGCAAGTCGTTCTATGTAGAGAACCGGCCCGGCGCCAACAGCATCCTGGCGTCGGACCACGTGGCCAAGGCGGCGCCCGACGGCTACACGCTGCTGCTGGCGGTGGCCAGCGCCGTGGCCGCCAACCCCTACATGTTCAAGAGCCTGCCCTACGACGCGAACAAGGATTTGCTGCCGATCGCGCGCATGTCCGTGGTCCCCATCGTGGTGACGGTGCCAGCCACGTCGCCGTACCGCAGCCTGGACGCCTTGCTGGCGGCCGCGCGCGCCCATCCCGGAAAGCTCAGCTATGGCACCAGCACATCGGGCTACAAGGTCATGACCGCGGCGATCAACGGCCTGGCGAAGGTCCAGGCGCTGGACGTGCCCTACAAGAGTTCGTCGGGCATGCTGCCCGACCTGCTCGCCGGCACCATCGACTACGCGATGCTGGAAGTGTCGCAGGCCGTGCCGCAGGTGGAAGGCGGCAAGCTCCGGGCACTGGCGGTGTCGAGCCCGGTGCGCGTTGCGGCGCTGCCCGATGTGCCCACGCTGGGCGAACTGGGCCTGGGCGATGCCACGCTGACGAGCTGGCTGGGCCTGTTCGCCCCGGCCGGCACGCCGCGGCCCATCGTGGACAAGCTCTCGCTGCTGGCCGTGGAGTTCGTCGCTTCGCCTGAAGCCCAGGCGCATTTCGCGCGGCGCGGCACGGCGGCCTACCCGGCGGCCTCGGCTGAGTTCACGAAGGCCATCCGCGAAGACCAGGCGCGCTGGAAGCACTACATCACGACCACGGGCCTTCAGCCGGAGTAGCGCGCCGGCGGCCCTTTCGCGTTCGACCTGTCCGTCTTGCCATCTGTCCGGACCGTGCGTCCGGCGAGGAACCCGCCATGCACCGCATCCAGACCTTCGTGCTCGCCGCCGCCCTGGCGTGCAGCGCTCCGGGCTTCGCCCAGGGTTTTCCGACCCGTTCCATCACCATGGTCGTGCCCGCGCCGGCCGGCGGCGCGTCGGATGCCATTGCACGCTCGCTGGCCGACGCGATGGGCAAGGCGCTGGGGCAGGTCATCGTCGTCGACAACAAGCCCGGCGCGTCGGGCATGCTGGCCACGCAGCTCGTCGCGCGCGCGCCCGCCGATGGCTACACGCTGCTGGTGACGCACACCACGCCCATCTACTACGCGCACCACACGTTCTCGAAGGTGCCCTACGACGTGCGCCGGGACCTCGCCTTCGTGACGCACATCTGCGATGCGAGCCTGGTGCTGGCGGTGCACAAGGATGTGCCTGCCAGGAACATGACGGAGTTCATTGCATGGGCCAGGTCCAACAAAGGCAAGGTCAGCTACGGCTCCTATGGCGTGGGCTCGTCCGGGCACCTGATGAGTTCCTACCTCGGCGAATCACGGCAACTCGGCATGTCGCATGTGCCCTACAAGGGCGAGGCGCCCATGATCCAGGACCTCATCGGAGGCCACATCCCCTGGGCCTTCGCCACGGCCGGCTCCCTGTCGCCGCACTTCGCGAGCGGCCAGTTGCGGCCGCTGGCCGTGGTGGGCGAGCAGCGGCTCGACGACCTGCCGGGCGTGCCGACGCTGATCGAGGCCGGCTTTCGCGACCCGGAGTTCAAGATCATCGGCGGGCTGACCATGATGGTGGCCGCGGGCACCCCGGCGCCCGTGCTCGCCCGTCTGGAGAAGGAGGCGAGGGCGGCCATTCAAACCGTGCAGCTCAAGGCGCGGTTCCAGGTCTTCGGCCTGATCGGCGTTGGCAACAGTGCCAAGGAGGCGCGCGAGGGCTTCGAAGCCAGCGGGCCGGTCATCGAGAAGCTCGTTCGGATTTCGGGCGCAAAGATGGACTGAATGCGTGCGCCGACTCGCCATTACGGCTAGTGAATCTTGCGCGGCGAGTGGCGATCATGAACCCCAAGGCGACCGGTTTCCCCAACGCCGAAGTTCCATCAACAGACGCATCGAGAGGAGCTCCCAGTGGATGTGAATCGCACGGTCTTTCGCGAAGACCACGAAATGCTCAGGCCCAGCGCACAGCGCTTCTTTGAACGCGAGTGCGTGCCGCGCCAGGCGGCGTGGGACCAGGCCGGCCGGATCGACCGCGAGACCTGGCTCCAGGCCGGCCGCGAAGGCCTGCTGTGCGTGACGGTGCCGGCCGAATACGGCGGCGGTGGCGGCGACTTCGGCCATGCGGCGGTCGTGCTCGAAGAGGTGCATCGCGCAGGTGTGTCGGGCGCGGGGTTCTCGCTGCACTCCGACATCATTGCGCCGTACATCGTGCGCCTGGGCACCGAAGCGCAGAAACAGCAATGGCTGCCGGGCATCTGCCGCGGCGAGCAGATCCTGGCGGTGGGCATCACCGAGCCGGGCGGCGGCTCCGACGTGAAGGCGATCCGCACCACCGCCGTGCGCGACGGCGACGACTACGTCATCAACGGCAGCAAGATCTTCATCAGCAACGGCCTGAGCTGCGACATGGTGCTGCTGGTGTGCAAGACCGATCCGGCCGCCGGCGCCAAGGGCGTGAGCCTGATCATGGTTGAGGCCGACCGCGCGGGCTTTCGCCGCGGCCGCAAGCTCGACAAGGTGGGCCAGCCCGCGGCCGACACCGCCGAACTGTTCTTCGACAACGTGCGCGTTCCCGTGGCCAATCGCCTGGGCGAAGAGAACCAGGGCTTCGCCTACCTCATGCAGGAGCTGGCGCAGGAGCGCCTGATCATCGCCCTGTATGCCGCTGTTGCGCTGGAGCGCCTGCTCGGCCTCACGCTCGAGTACGTGAAGGACCGCCGCGCCTTCAACCAGACCGTGTGGGACTTCCAGAACACGAAGTTCAAGCTGGCCGACGTCAAGGCGCAGTCGGTGGCCGTGCGCACGCTGGTCGACTACTACCTGGGCGAACACCTGCGCCGCAAGCTCAGCGTGCAGGAGGCGGCCATCGCCAAGATGTACGCCACCGAGGCGCTGTGGAAGTGCCTGGACGACATGGTGCAGCTGCACGGCGGCTACGGCTACATGCTGGAGTACCCCATCGCACGCGCCTTCACCGACTACCGCGTCTCGCGCGTGGTGGGCGGCGCCAACGAGGTCATGCGCGACCTCATCGCACGCAAGCTGTAGGCACCGCGCTGCCTGCAACTTTCCTTCCTTCTTCCCCCTTACTGAACTGGAGAAACCATGAGTGAAAAAGTCCTGGTCGGCGGTGTCGGCATGATCCCGTTTGCCAAGCCCGGTGCGAGCCCGAGCTACACCGACATGGGCGCCGATGCGGTGCGCCGCGCGCTGGCCGATGCCGGCATCGGCTACGAGCTGGTGCAGCAGGCCTACGTGGGCTACGTGTACGGCGACTCGACCTGCGGGCAGACGGCGCTGTATGAAGTCGGGCTCACCGGTATTCCGGTCGTCAACGTCAACAACAACTGCTCGACCGGCTCGACCGCGCTGTACCTGGCGCGCCAGGCCGTCGCGCTGGGCGACGCCGACTGCGTGCTGGCACTGGGCTTCGAGCAGATGCAGGCCGGCGCGCTCAAATCGCACTGGGACGACCGGCCCCGCACGCGGGCCCGCGTCTCGCACATCGTGAGCGACCTCACGGCCGATGTGCCCGAGCTGCCACAGGCCCTGCGCACCTTCGGCGGCGCGGGCCGCGAGCACATGCAGAAGTACGGCACGAAGATGCAGACCTTCGCCGCCATCCGCGCCAAGGCCAGCCGGCATGCCGCCGCCAACCCGCTGGCGATCTTCAGGAACGTGCTCAGCACCGAGGACGTGATGAACGACAAGGTGATGTGGCCCGGCGTGATGACGCGCCTGATGGCCTGCCCACCGACCTGCGGCGCGGCCGCCGCGCTGATCGTGTCCGAGAAGTTCGCGAAGAAGCATGGCCTGCGCAGCGACGTGCAGATCCTTGCGCAGGCGATGACCACCGACCCGGTCGCCTCCTTCGATCCGCCCTCGATGATCAGCTACGCCGGTTTCCACATGGCGCAGGCGGCGGCGAACAAGGTCTACGAGAAGGCTGGCGTCGATCCCGCGGACATCCGCGTCTGCGAGCTGCACGACTGCTTTGCCCAGAACGAACTGCTGACCTACGAAGCACTGGGCCTGTGCCCGGTGGGCGAGGGCGAGAAGTTCGTCGAGGACGGCGACAACACCTACGGCGGGCGGGTGGTGACCAACCCGTCGGGCGGCCTGTTGTCCAAGGGCCATCCGCTCGGTGCCACCGGTCTCGCGCAGTGCTACGAACTGACGCACCAGCTGCGCGGCACGGCCGACCAGCGGCAGGTGGACGGCGTGACGCTCGCGCTGCAGCACAACCTGGGTCTGGGCGGCGCCTGCGTGGTGACGCTGTACGGCCGCAACTGAGCGGGGAGGCGACATGCTCGACCGCAACCTCATCGGCCACGCCCTCGGCAAGCGCAGCCTCACCGTCGAAGAGGGCGCCGTGCGCTCGTATGCGCAGGCCATCGGCGAGACCGATGCCACCTACCTCGATGCGTCGGCCGCACGCGACGCCGGCCACCGCGCGCTGCGCGTGCCGCCCACCTTCCTGTCGTGCCTGGAAGGCCGGCTGTTCCAGACGCGCGCGCTGCTGGACCTGGCCCGCATCGACCTCAAGCGCCTGCTGCATGCGGAGCAAAGCTACGAGTACCACGCACAGGCCTATGCCGGCGATGTCCTCAGCTACGAGCCGAAGATCGTCGACGTCTACGACAAGAAGGGCGGCGCGCTGGAGTTCCTGGTGAAGCAGACCCGCGTGACCAACCAGAACGGCGTGCACATCGCCGACCTGCGCACGGCCCTCGTGCAACGCCAGCTTGCGGAGGCATGACCACATGACGACCCCGGCACTGAAAGACCTGCAGGTGGGCGACAGCATTCCCGCGCTGCAGTTGCCCGCGATCTCCCGCACCACGCTGGCGCTGTATGCCGGCGCCTCGGGCGACCACAACCCGATTCACATCGACATCGACTTCGCCCGCAATGCCGGCCTGGACGACGTGTTCGCGCACGGCATGTTGTCGGCCGCCTACGTGGGACGGCTGGTCACGAACTGGGCGGGGCAGGAGCGGCTGCGGCGCCTGCATGTGCGCTTCACCGGCATCACGCAGGTGCACGACGTGCCGCTGTGCACCGGCCGCGTGACCGAGCGCTTCGCGCACGAAGGCGAGCCGCGCCTGCGTGTCGAAGTGCAGTGCGCCAACCAGAACGGCGACGTGAAGATCCTCGGCGAAGCCGTGGTGGCCGCCTTTTGAAATTCCATCCACAGGAGAAAGCAAGCATGAACAGAAATCTCGAAGGCAAAGTGGCCATGGTCACCGGCGCAGGACGCGGCATCGGCCGGTGCATCGCGCTGAAGCTCGCCCATGAAGGCGCCAAGGTGGTGGTCAACGACCTCGACGCCGCACCGGCCGAAGAGGTGGTGGCCGAGATCCGCGCCGCCGGCGGCCAGGCCGTTGCGTTCGCCAGCAGCGTGACCGCGCCGGACTTCGGCACCAGCTTCGTCAAGGCGACGCTCGACGCCTTCGGCGCCATCGACATCATCGTCAACAACGCCGGCTACACCTGGGACAACGTGATCCAGAAGATGAGCGATGAGCAGTGGGACGCGATCCTGGACTGCCACCTGAAGGCGCCGTTCCAGGTGCTGCGCGCCGCGCAGCCGTACTTTCGCGAAGTGAGCAAGGCCGAGGCCGAGAACGGCAAGGAGGTGTTTCGCAAGGTGGTGAACATCTCTTCGATCTCGGGCACGCAGGGCAGCACGGGCCAGGTCAACTACTCGGCGGCCAAGGCGGGCCTGGTGGGCATGACCAAGACGCTGGCCAAGGAATGGGGCCGCATGAAGGTCAACGTGAACTGCGTGGCCTTCGGCTTCATCGCCACCCGGCTCACGCAGCCCGTGAAGGAGGCCAAGACAATCCAGATCGAGGGCAAAGAGATCCGCATCGGCGTGCGGCCCGAGACCATCGAGCGCGCCAGCAGCGAGATTCCGCTGGGCCGCCCCGGCACGCCCGAGGAAGCGGCGGGCTCGGTCTACATGTTCTGCATTCCGGAGTCGAACTACGTCACCGGCCAGACGCTGATCTGCGGCGGCGGGCGCGGCGGCTTCTAGCCAGGCACGCCTCAAGGCAGCTTTCATGGCACGGTTGACCCGCCACTACGCACACTGGCCCGCCGGCGTTCCGCAGACGCTGGAAGTGGCCGATCGCAACCTGTTCAGCCACCTCGCCAGAAGCGCCGAGGCCGCGCCGGACAAGGTCGCGATCTCCTACTACGGACGCTCGACCAGCTACCGCAGCCTGCATGCGGATGCACTGGCGCTGGCCGGCTACCTGCAGCAGCGGCTGGGCGTGCGGCGCGGCGACCGCGTGATGCTGCTGATGCAGAACTGCCCGCAGTTCGTCATCGCCTACTACGCGGTGCTGCGGTGCGATGCCGTGGTGGTGGCGATGAACGCCATGAGCACCGCCGAGGAGGTCGCCTACTACGCCAGCGATTCCGGCGCGCGGGTGCTGATCGCCACGCAGGACATGATGGACAGGGCGCAGTCCCTGCTCGACGACAACCGCCTGGACGGCTGCGTGGTCGGCGCGGTCTCCGAGCTGGCCGGCCGGCCGCAGGATGTGCCCTTCCTCGAGATTCCCGAGTTCGTGCGCGAAGCGCGGCGGCCGTTGGCCGGCCCCGGGCTGCACACGTTCTCCGGCGCGCTCGCGGCAGGCATCGCGCCGACCCCGATGCAGGGCGGGGGCGGCGACCTTGCCGTGGTGGCCTACACCTCGGGCACCACCGGCAAGCCCAAGGGCGCCATGCTGACGCACCGCAACTTTGCCCATGCATCGCTGCAGCGCGTGCAGTGGCTGTCGGAGCAGGCCGACCAGTCCGAGCTGCTGGTGCTGCCGGCCAGCCACCTGGCCGGCATGAACGTGATGAACCTGGCGATCTACGTCGGGCGCACCGTCGTGCTGCTGTCGCGCTGGGATGGTGATGCGGTGGTCGAGCTGATCGAGCGGCTGCGCCTGTACGCCTGGTGCGCCGTCACGCCGATGCTGGCCGAGGTGTTCTCGCGGCCCGACATCGCGCAGCGCGACCTGTCGTCGCTGCGGCGGCTTTATGGCGGCGCCACGGCCATGCCCGAGGCGCTGATCCGCAAGATCGAGGAACGGCTGGGGCTGTCCTTCATCGAAAGCTACGGCCTCACGGAAGCCTGCGGCGCCTCGCACATCAACCCGCCCCAGGCGGCGCGGCGCCAGTGCGCGGGTGTGCCGCACATCAACTGCGATGCCCGCGTGATCGATCCGGACTCGGGCGCGGAGCTGGGGCCCGCGCACCCCGGGGAAATCGTGATCCACGCGCCCACCCTGTTCGAGGGCTACTGGAACCAGCCGGAGGCCACGGCGGCGGCGACCATCGAGATCGACGGCAAGCGCTTCCTGCGCAGCGGCGACATCGGCCATCACGACGAAGACGGCTATTTCTATGTCACCGACCGGCTCAAGCGAATGATCAACGCGGCGGGCCTGAAGATCTGGCCCGCCGAGATCGAGACCTCGCTGTACGGCCACCCGGCGGTGCAGGAGGCCTGCGTGATCTCGGCCTTCGATGCGCGCCGCGGCGAGACCGTCAAGGCCTTCGTCGTGCTGCGTCCGGCGGCGCGCGGCACGCTGGCGCCGGAGGCGGTGACGGAATGGGCGCGCACGCGCCTGTCGGCCTACAAGGTGCCGCGCCTGGTCGAGTTCGTCGAGGCCCTGCCCAAGACCGCGACCGGAAAGATCCTGTGGCGCGAGATGCAGGCGCAGCAGGACGCGCACGACCAGGCCGCGCGCGCTGCCGCACTCGCGCTCACGTGAAGACCCCCCAAGGAGACAAGACATGAACAAGAAGATCGGTGCCGTGTGGCTGGCCCTGGCCGTGGCCGCTCCCATGCTCTCGCAGGCCCAGGCCGACGAGGGGTATCCCTCTCGCGCGGTGCGCTTCATCGTGCCCATCGGGCCCGGCAGCAGCGGCGACACGCTCACGCGGCTGATGGCGGAGCAGTTCAGGGCCGTCTCGGGGCAGGCGACCTTCGTCGAGAACCGGCCCGGCGCCGATCTTGTCGTGGGCACGCAGAACCTGCTGGGCGCGCCGGCGGACGGCCATTCGGTGGTGCTCGTGAGCAACAGCACCATGGTGATCAATCCGCTGGTCATCAAGGACCTGCCCTACAAGGTGGAAGACCTGACGCCGATGCTCGACCTGGTGCGCATTCCGGCCGTGCTGGTGACATCGCCTGACTCGCGGTTCAAGACGCTGGGCGACCTGCTCGATGCGGCCCGCAAGGCGCCGGGGTCGGTCAGCATCGGTGTCTACGGCAACTCGTACCGACTGGGCGCGCTGGACCTCGCGCGCCGGGCGGGCGTGAAGTTCAACGCCATTCCCTACAAGGGCGCCTCGCAGGCCATCGCTGACGTGATCGGCGGCGTGGCCGATGCGGCGCTGACCGACGTCGGCGGCGCGGCGCCGCTGATCGCCTCGGGCAAGGTGCGCGGGCTGGGTGTGTCGTCGGGCAAGCGCCATGCGTTGATGCCGGGAGTGCCCACCGTGCAGGAAGGTGGAGTGGCCGACTACACGCTCTTCACCTTCATCGGCTTTGCGATCCGTGCCAAGACGCCGGCGCCGATTGCCGGCAAGTTCGAGGCACTGATGGTGCGCGCGGCCGCAGACCCCGCGTTCCGCGAGCAGGTGGTGCGCATCAGCGGTGGGGAGTTTGCCGGCACGGGGCGGGAGCCGTTCAGCGCCATGATCGCCAGCGAATCGGTGCGCACGCGCGAACTGGTCAAGCTGGCCGGGCCGAATTTCATGCAGTGATCGATCGCGCGGTCCCCGGCGCCGTGGCACCGGGGACCACGTTCGGGCCGGGTCAGCGCGCGATGACTGCGTCGCCCAGGATCTTCACCTCGCCGTCCTGGTTGGTGGTGCGGATTTCCACCTTCACCCGCTCCTCGCCGCCGGCCTCGAACTTCTCGATGACCTCGCCCGTGCAGGTGATGGCATGGCCCAGGTGCGTGATGCCGGCGAAGCGCGCGTTGAACTGGCGCACCTTGCGCTGGTCGACCCACTGCGTCAGCAGGCGGCCCAGGTAGGCCATCGACAGCATGCCGTGCGCGAACACGTCGGGCATGCCGCCGCGCTGCGCGAAGTCCAGGTCGATATGCATCGGGTTGTGGTCGTTCGATGCGCCGGCGAACAGCGCCAGGGTCGTGCGGTTGATCGGGGCGAGTGCCAGTGGGGGTAGGGTGTCGCCGGGTTCGAGGGCGTCGAAATTCAGGGTCTTCATCGGGTGTTCCTTTTGTTGTTCAGCCATTGCGGTGCACCAGCACCTTGCGGATGTCGGCCACGTGCTCCGAGCGCTGGTTGGTGACGCGGGTTTCCATGACGACGAACTCGAGCGCGCCGCCTTTCTTCTCGTAGACGTCGGTGACCCGGCTGTCGAAGTGCAGCGTGTCGCCCGCATGGGCCATGCGCCGGTAGGTAAAAGACTGCTCGCCGTGCAGCACGCGCGCCAATTCGATGCCGGCCTCTTCGCGCCAGTTGCTCGGCGGACGCGCGAGCTCCAGCGAGAACAGGAAGGTGGGCGGCAGCGGCAAGGTGGGGTGGCCGGCATCGCGCGCGGCGGACTCGTCGAAGTAGACCGGATCGGTCTCGCCGATGGCCTTGGCGAAGAAGCGCAGCTGCCCGGCTTCGGCGGTGATGGCAAAGGGCGGGAAAGCCATGCCGATGATGTTCCTGTCGATCATGAAGATGCTCCTTGTTTAAATGCCGGCTTGCCCGGCCTACAGCTTGCGCGAGATCAGGTCGCGCATCACTTCGCTGGTGCCGCCGTAGATGCGGCTCACGCGCATGTCGACGAAGGCGCGTGCGATGGGGTACTCCAGCATGTAGCCGTAGCCGCCGTGCAGCTGCACCATGTCGTCGATGCACTTCCACAGCGTCTCGGTGGCGAACAGTTTGGCGATCGCGGCTTCTTCCACCGTGAGGCGCCGGCTCATGTGCGCCGCGAGGTAGTAATCGACCATCGTGCGCAGCGCCACCGACTGGGCCTTGATGTCGGCCAGCTTGAACTTCGTGTTCTGGAAGTCCCACACGGTCTGGTCGAAGGCGCGGCGGTCCTTCACGTAGTCGAGGGTCTGCTGGAGAAGGCGCTCGAGCTTGGTCGCGGCGCTGACGGCGATCATGAAACGCTCCTGCGGCAGCTCCTGCATCAGGTAGGCGAAGCCCTTGCCTTCGTCGCCCAGCCGGTTGGCTACCGGCACGCGGATGTTGTCGAAGAACAGCTCGGCTGTGTCCTGGGCGCGCATGCCGACCTTGTCGAGCTTGCGGCCGCGGCGAAAGCCGGGGCGGTCCGTCTCGACCACGACCAGGCTCACGCCCTTGGCGCCGGCGGCTGGGTCGGTCTTGCACACCACGACCACCAGGTCGCTGAGGAAGCCGTTGCTGATGAAGGTCTTGCTGCCGTTGATGAGGTAGTCGTCGCCGTCGCGCACGGCGGTGGTGCGCAGCGACTTCACGTCCGAGCCGCCGCCCGGTTCGGTGATGGCCACCGCCAGGATCTGCTCGCCGCGGCAGATGCCCGGCAGCCATTTCCGTTTTTGCGCCTCGGTGCCCAGGCGGTGGATGTAAGGCGCCACGATGTCCGAATGCAGCCCGATCGACAGGCCGCCGACACCTGCGTGCGCGATCTCCTCGGCAATGATGGCCGCGTGGCCGAAGTCGCCGCCACCGCCGCCGTATTCGGTGGGCAGCGTGGTGCACAGCAGGCCCTCGCGGCCGGCCTTTAGCCAGACCTCGCGGCTGACCTGGCCGTCGCGGTCCCAATCGGCCTGGTGGGGCACGCACTCGCGTTCGAGAAAGCGGCGCACCGTGGTGCGGAATGTCTCGTGGTCCTCACGATAGACGCTGCGTTCGACCTGCATGTCGCGATCTCCTTGGGTGACGGAACGGAGCGATCCGCCGAAGGCGTCACGGCGCAATCCGTTCCCTTGGTGATCGTCGTGCGACAGGGGCGCAGGCGCACTAGCCGCGATGGCTAGGGCGTGTTCGCGCGATCAAGGGCCGTGGCCGGGCGCGTTGCGACCGACGGACCGGCCCGCAAGGGAGCCAACGGCCAGTGGCAGGCCTTTGGCGACACCGATCACCTGGCCACCGAAGACCTGCCGCCCGGCTGGCGAGAAGGAGACCGTGGAACGGGTCCAGCGGATGTCGGGCGCTACCAGTCCTCTTTCACCGCCAGCACCACATCGCGCCCCGCCGCGGCACGCCCCGCCATCCACGCCGTGAACGTGCCGGCCGCCACCACGGCCACGCACAGCGCCAGCAGCCGCACCCAGGGCACCAGCAGGTCCATGCTCCAGTGGAAGCTCTGCGGGTTCACCACCTTCACCAGCACCACCGACACGGCCAGCCCGAGCAGCAGCCCGGCCACCGCGCCGATGGCGGTCCAGGCCGCGCCTTCGCCGGCCACCACGGCCAGCACCTGCCGCCGCGTGAAGCCCAGGTGCGCGAGCAGGCCGAACTCCTTGCGCCGCGCCAGCACCTGCGCGCTGAAGCTGGCCGCGATGCCGAACAGGCCGATGGCGATGGCCACGGCCTGCAGCCAGTAGGTGACGGCAAAGCTGCGGTCGAAGATGCGCAGCGAGGTGGCGCGGATCTGGCCGACTGAGGCAAGTTCGACCGCGCCGTCGCGTGATGTTCGCGATGCGAGTTTGCGCACAGCCGCCTGCACCTCGGCCTCCGATGCACCGGGCGCGAGCCACAGCGCGACGTCGCTCACGTCGTGCTCGCCGGTGATGCGCTCGAAGTCGCGCGCGTCCATCGCGATGGCACCGAACTGCCGCGCGTAGTCGCGCCACACGCCGGCCACGAAGAACACCTGCGGCGTCGCCGTGCGCATCGCATCGGCCAGCGGCGAAAACGCCGTGCCCGGCTTCGCGCCGTACAGCTCGACCATCGGCTCGCTCACGTAGATGCCGGTCTGGCCGGGCGGCACCGGCAGCGCCTCGCCCACCAGCGGCAGGCCGCGCACCACGCCGCCTTCGAGGCTGCGCGCGATCAGCGTCACGGCGGGCTGCGCGGGGTCGAGCTGCAGCGACTGCGTGCGCAGCGTGCCGGTGCGCGCCACGCCGGGCAGTTGCGCCAGCGCCTGCACGAAGGCCGGCGCGAAGGTCGCGGTGTCGGTGCTGCTGGTGCCGCCGCTGTTGCCGCTGCCGCGCCCGCCCGAGGTGGCGCGCACGTACAGGTCGGCCGGCAGCACCACGTCGAGCCAGTGCGTGACCGACTCGCGAAAGCTCGCGACCATCACCGTGAGCGCCACCGCCAGGCTCAGGCTCGCGACCACGCCGCTCACCGCCACGGCCGCCGTGCCGCGCATGCGGCGCGCGCGTTCGACGGCGAGCATCGGCAGCACGCGCCGCGCAAACGCCGGCGCCACGCGGTCGTACAGCAGCGCGATCAGCCAGGGCAGGGCGGTGATGCCGCCCACCAGCAGGCAGGCCACCGACAGGTACGCCGCCACCGGAATGCCGCCGATGGCCGGCAGGTTGGCCAGCGCCGCGCCCGCGCCGATGAGCCCGAGCGCGAGCCAGTGGTGGCGGCCCTGCGCGGGCGCGGCGCCCAGGCCCTTGAGCGTCTGCGCTTCGGGCAGCGCCTGCGCGGCGCGCGCGGGCCACCAGCCGCCCACCAGCGCGGCCACCACGCCGAGTCCGCCGTACAGCAGTGCGGCGCCACTGCTCCAGTGCAGCCGGGGCGCCACGCCTTCGAAGTAGCCGCCGCCCAGGTCCCCGCCCAGCACGCGCAGCGCGAAGGCCGCGAGCGCGGTGCCCAGCGCCAGGCCGGCGGCGCTGCCGATCAGCCCGAGCACCAGCGATTCAGCCAGCACCAGCCGCAGCCGTCCGCGCGGCGTGAGGCCCAGCACGCCGAGCAGTGCGAACTGCTGTGCGCGCTTGGCCACGCTGAGCGCGAGCACCGAGAACACCAGGAACGCGCCCGTGAACAGCGCCACCAGCGCCAGCACCGTGAGGTTGACGCGGTAGGCGCGCGACAGGTTGCTCACGCGCTCGGCCGCATCGCCCGGCTCGGCGAACTTCAGGCCTGCGGGCCAGTCGGGCGACTTCTCGAGCGTGGCCACGAAGGCCGCGCGGTCGGTGCCTGGCGCCAGTCGCAGGTCGATGCGGCTCAACTGCCCGAGCGGGCCGAACAGCTCCTGCGCGACCGCGATGTCCATCACCGCCAGCGCCGCGCCGCCGGCCGTCACATGGCCAGAGACTGCGAGGCGCTGCCACGCGGCGCCGCTGCGCAGCTGCAGGCTCTCGCCGGTCGCGGGCTGCAGCGGCAGCTGCAGCGCCTGGCGCGCCGCCGCGTTGAGGAACACATGGCCGGGCGCGAACAGCGCGAAGCGGTCCGCACCGGCCACCGACTGCGGCATCAGCGCGGGCGCGATGGTGGGCAGCGCGAGCGCATCGACACCGATCACGCGCAGCGGCACCTGGCGCCCGTCGCCGCTCAGCGCAAGGCCCTGGAACTCGAGCACCGGGCTCGCCAGCGCCACTTCGGGCCGGCGCGCGAGCCGGCCGAACACGGCCTCGTCGAAGCTGCCCTGCGCGGCGCGCACCTCGAGGTCGGGCTGGCCGTTCACCGAGCGCACCGCGCTGGAGAACTCGTCGAGCGCCGAGGCGTTGATGAGCTGCACCGAGAACGCCAGCGCCACGCCCAGCATCACGGCCAGCACGGCCGCCGCGTTGCGCCAGGGGTGGTGGCGCAGTTCCTGCAAGGAGAAGGTCGAAAGCAATGCACGCATGGGGTCATTGTGGCCGCCGTGGCAGGATGGCGGCTCTTTCGACGATGACGACTTCACGCCCGAGGATTCCGACGATGCGGCTTCTGCCCTCCGCCTGGTGCCGCCGCTGGCTGGCACCCTGGCTTCTCGTGCCCTGGCTCGCGGGCGCGGCGAGCGCGCAACTCGCACCGCCGGCCGCACCCTCCGCACCCCTCTCGCTCGCCAGCGACCCTGCCGTTCTGGCCCGCACCGCGCTCGGCGCCGAGCGCGGCACGCTGGTGGTCGGCGTGCTGCGCGGCGACAAGGCCGCCTACGGCATCGCCCACAACCCCGAGCCGCTGGTGGCGCGCGCCATTGCGCCGGCCAGCGCGGAGCAGCCGATGTTCGAGATCGGCTCCGTCACCAAGGTCTTCACCGGCCTGCTGCTGGCGCAGGCCGTGGAGCGCGGCGACGTGGCGCTCGACGACAGCGTGGGCAAGCTGCTGGCCGGCCATGCCGAGGGCGTGCCGCCCGCCGTGGCGTCGATCACGCTGCGGCAGCTCGTCACCCACACCGGCTGCCTGCCCGTGATGGCCGACGGCGTGACCGGCGGCGCCGCGCTGGCCGAGCAGTTCCGCAGCTTCGACCTGCCGATGTTCTGGGCCGCGCTCGCGCGCATCCACCTCACGGGCGTCGCGGCGCCGTGCGAGGCGCGCTACAGCAACTTCGGCATGGCGCTGCTCGGGCAGCTGCTGGCGCTGCGCTACGGCACCTCGTGGGGCGAGCTGGTGCGTGCGCGCATCACCGAGCCGCTGGGCATGAACGACACCGTGATCCCGCTCGGCGACAAGGCCTCGCGCATGGCGCCGCCGTTCGCGGGCGACCAGCGCCAGCGCCGCTTCGACATGCATGCCTACGCGCCCGCCAGCGCGCTGCGCTCGACCGCCGCCGACATGCTGGCCTTCAGCCGCGCCATCCTCGCCGGCGCGCACGGCCCGCTGGGCCCGGCCGCCGCGCGCCTGCTCACGCCGCTCGCGCGCTACGAGGGCGCCGAGATCGGCTATGCCGTGATGGTGCGCGGCCCCGAGACCGGCCGGCGCACCTACTACCACGCGGGCGTCACCGAGGGCTACCGCACGCTCTGGCTGCTGGCACCCGACACCGGCGAGGCGCTCATCGTGCTGGCCAGCAACCAGCGCGCGCCGCTGCAGCCCGTGATGCTCGCCATCGGCAAGAGCCGCTACCCGGTGCCGACGACGGAAGTGCCGATCGATCCGAAGCGCCTGGCCGACTACGCGGGCGAGTTCCGCGTCGGCAAGGCGCAGGTGCTGGGCTTCACCGTGCGCGACGGGCGTTTGCTGGCGCGCGAATCGGGCAAGGGCTACAACCTCCTCACGCCCACGGGGCCTGATCGTTTTGCGGTGACGGCCATCGGCGCGCAATTCGTGTTCCGGCGTGGGGATGGCGGCGAGGTGATCGGCGTCACGCTGACGCAGGGTGGCAGCCGGCTTGAAGGGCGGCGGGTGGGGGCCGCCGCTGCCGTGACGTCGGATTGAGCGCGGGCGCGTTCAGCGTTGCGCCAGCGCGAGCAGGTCGTTGGCCATCTGCGTGATCTCGTCGCGCATCACGAGCTGGCGCAGCCAGCCGGCGGGAATGCCGTCCACGCCGTAGAACGCGCCTGCGATCTGGCCGCAGATCGCCGCGGTGGTGTCGGCATCGTCACCCAGGTTGGTGGCCGCGAGTACCGCCTGCTCGAACGAGTCGGTGTGCGCGAAGCACCAGAGCGCTGCTTCGAGCGATTCGACGCAATAGCCGGAGCCCTTGATGCGTTCGATCGGCTTCGAGGCGTAGTCGCCGCGTGCCGGCGCCGCGACCTTCTCGCTCAAGGGCGCCAACGGTACGGTGGCAAGGATCGCCGCCTTGCTTTCGCCTTGCAGCGCTGCGCGCAGTTGCAACGCGAAAAGCTGCGAGCACTCGATAGCCTCCTGCGCGCCGTGCGTGGTGCGTGTGCTTTCGCCGGCCTGCCGCCAGGTGGCTTCGGCGCTCGGCGCGTAGAACATCGGCACGGGCGCGAGCCGCATCAGCGCGCCGTTGCCTGCCGTGCGCGGATCGGGGTCGCCCGCGAACGGATCGCCCGATGCGAGGTAGCGGGTGAGGGCGCCCGACACCGTGAAGCCGATGTCGAAGCAGCTTCCCGTGCTGCTCATGTAGCCCACGCTGCGCCAGTTGCAGTAGCGGTTCATCTGGTCGGTGGCATCGAAGCCCTGGCAATGGATCAGGCTCGCCGCGAGGCACAGCGCCATTGAGGTGTCGTCGGTCCATTCGCCGGGGATCAGGCCGAAAGGGCCGCCGCCGCGCATGTCGGTGACGGGCTCGAACGTGCCGCGCGTGCGGAACTCCAGCGTGGTGCCCACCGCATCGCCGCAGGCCAGCCCGAGCAGGCACCCCTGGTAGCGCGCCGCGTTCATGGGGCCGCCCCCAGTTCGTCGCGGGCCGCCATCAGCGCATAGCCCAGCAGGTTCAGGCCTTTCCAGGTGCGCGGGTCTTGCGCTGCCGCGTCCGTCGCAGCGAGGCCGATGCCCCAGATCGCATCGACGGGGCTCGCTTCGACCAGCACCTGCCGGCCGGTACCGAGCAGGTACGCGCCGAGCGCCGCGTTCTGCGAGAACTTCGCGACGTTTCCGCGCGTCACGAGGTCGAAGCGCGCTTCGAGCCACGCCGCTTCATCGAAGTTGCCGATCTGGCGCCCCAGCTTCTTTGCTTCGCCGGGCGTGCGCGCGGCGATGATCTTTTCGCAGGTGGCCGCGTCACCGAAGAGCCGCGCCTTGCCAGCCATCATGAAATGCTCGGCGGTACGGTAGGTGACGCCTTCGACAGTGAAGGGCGCCTCGTACCACTGGCTGAAGCAGCTCTTGCCGATGCTGCCGTCCTTCGGGACCTGGTGGCCCCAGAAGAACAGGCAGTCGATCTTGTGGCCTTGGGCGATGTGCGCGAGCAGGTCTTCGTTGCTGCGCAGCGCGTGGGGTCTGTTCGTCGTCATTTCGTGTGGTCCTCAGGATTCGAAGTCGAGCACATGCTCGACCGGCAATTGCAGCCCGGGGTTGTCGTTCTGCGCCATCGGGCGTTGGGCGTCCACGAAGGCGCGCATGTCGATCACCTCGAGCAGTTCTTCATTTGCAAACGCAGCGAGCGTTCGGCCCCGCAGGCCCAACTGAATCGCGCGGCGTTCCAGCTTGTTGCCTGCCGGTGCGTGGTCCGGGTCCCATTGCAGGCGAACCTCGGAACGGTTGACCGCCTCCTGCCACGCATCGCGATCAGGATAGCGCTCGGCATCGAAGGTCGAAGGCACGGCCTCGCGCACGACCCGTTCGAAGAACGCACGGCGCAGCCGCAGCCCGAGCGTGACCTCCTGGCCTTCCTTGGTGCCCCAGCCGGAGCGATACATCATCCAGAGGAAGTTCGGTTTGATCCAGCTCATCCGTGAAAGGCTGAAGTCCGCTCCGTCGAGACGGCCATGCCGGATCGCGTATTCGCCGATGGCGGGGCGGTAGGCCTGGTAGACGATGACGGACTGGGCATCGTGATGCGCCAGGATGTGCTTTCCGTCCTGCGGCCAGCGCTCGCGTTGGGCGAGATGGGGCTCGGTGGGAAGCGGCGTGGTCTGCTTGTTCATTGTTCTGGGTTCCTCTCGTTGTTGTTCTTCTTGCGATCTCATTGAGTTGCTCTGTACAACTAATGATGGGTTGTATAGTACAACTAATAAATCCGGAGTCAAGCTGATCGTGACCATGCCCGCTTCAACGTTCCCTGCCTTGACCTTTTCCCGCCCGTTGGTCACTGTCGATGTGGCGATGTTCACTGTGCTGGACGACGCATTGCAGGTCTTGTTGGTGAAACGAGCGGCCGACAGCAACGAGCCGTTTCCTGGCAAATGGGCATTGCCGGGCGGCTTCGTCAACACCGATGAAGATGCCTCGCTGCTCGATTGCGCATTGCGCAAGCTGCGCGAGAAGACCGGCGTGGTCACGCCCTATCTCGAGCAGCTCGGGAGTTGGGGCGGGGCGCAGCGCGATCCGCGCGGGTGGTCGGCCACGCACTGCTTCTATGCACTCATCCCGGCGCAGGCCATGCAATTGCGAAGCGGCGCCAACGCCGCCGAGGTGGCGTGGTTCGAGGTCGATGCGGCCATGCGCAAACGTCTGGCGTTCGACCACGGAGAACTGCTCGAGGCGGCCGTTGCCCGTCTGCGCAGCAAGGTGGAATACACCTCGCTGCCGGCTTTCCTGCTGGAAGAGCCTTTCACCTTGCCGTCGCTGCAGCATGCCTATGAGGTCGTGCTGGGCCGTGACATCGACAAGAGTGCCTTCCGCAAGCGGATGCTGGACGGTGGGTTCATGGAAGAAGCAGGCATGGTGGCGGGCAGCCTCGGCCGGCCCGCCATGGGCTACCGGCTGCGAGACCGATCGCAGGCCGCGTTGTTTCCGCGCACTTTCAATGCGCGCTGAGCGCGCGTTGCCTCAGGCCCGTTCCGACATCGCGTGCAGGTACGCCCGCACCGCCCCATTGCTGCTCAACCCGATCGCCCGGTCGTAGGCCTGCCGTGCCGCCACGCGCGCGCCACCGGCCGCAAGCAGGTGCGCACGCGCCGCCCAGAACGGCTGGTAGCTCGCCACCTCGTCCGATGGAATCGCATCGAGCGCGCGCAGCCCGATTTCGGGCCCGCGCGCATTCGCCAGCGCGCACGCCAGGCTGACCTGCGCGCCGATGCTGGGCCGCAGCGCGAGCAGGCCTTCGTACAGCGACACCAGCACTTCGGGCGGCACCGGTGCGCCCGCGCGGCGCTCGCAGTGGGCCGACTGGATCGCGGCCTCGAGCTGGTAGGGCCCGAGCGATTGCATGGCCGACGCGATGCGCAGATGGTGCTCGGCCTCAGCCAGCAGCGCGTGGTCCCAGCGCGTGATGTCCTGCTGGTCGAGCGGCACGTAGGCGCCGGCCTCGGTGCGGCGGGCCGCGGTGCGCGCCTCGCAGAACAGCATCAGCGCGAGCAGGCCCAGCGGCTCGGGCTCGGCGGGCAGCAGGCGGCACAGGATGCGGCCCAGGTCGATGGCCTCGGTCGTCAGGCCGCGCGGCAGGGCGTCGGCGCCGTCGACGTCGTCCCAGCCGGTGCCGTAGGCGGCGTAGATGCCGTCGAGCACGTCGCGCAGCCGGTGCGGCAGGTCGCGCGCCTGCGGGTACTCGAAGGGAATGCCGGCCGCGCGGATGCGGGCCTTGGCGCGCACCAGCCGCTGGCCCAGCGCGGACGGTGAGGTGAGGAAGGCGCCGGCCATGCGCGCCGCGTCGAGCCCGAGCACGGTCTGCAGCATGAGCGGCGCGCGCGCGGCGGCGTCGATGGCGGGGTGCGCGCAGACGAACAGCAGGCGCAGGCGCTCGTCGGGCACGGTGGCCGCATCGGGGTCGGCCTCGTCCATCTCGCCGGCGAGCAGCAGCAGGGTCTGCGTGGCGTCGTCCTGCACGCGGCTGTGGCGCCAGGCGTCGAGCTTGCGGTGCCGCGCGACGCTCAGCAGCCAGGCGTCGGGCTGCACCGGCACGCCGTCGGCGGGCCAGCGCTCGAGCGCGCGGGCGAAGGCGTCGGCCAGGGCGTCTTCGGAGGCCGCGATGTCGTGCGTGCGGGCGGACAGGATGGCCAGCAGCCGCCCGTACGACTCGCGTGCCGCGCGTTCGGCGGCGTGATGTGCCGCCGGGGTGGTCACGTCTGGCTCGCGCCCGCCGCTGCGGTGGCGGTGAAGACCGGCCGCACTTCGACGCCGCCGCTGGCGGCGCAGGGCGCACGCGCGGCCCATTCGAGCGCGGCGTCGAGGTCGGGCACGTCGACGACGAAGTAGCCGCCGAGCTGTTCCTTGGTGTCGGCGAAGGGGCCGTCCTGCACCTGGCGCTTGTCGCCGCGCACGCGCAGCGTGGTGCCGGTCATGGGCGGCAGCAGGCCGTGGCCGCCGAGCGAAATGCCCGACTGGCGCACCGCGTCGGCGTACGCGACCCAGCTGGCGCGGTAGGCCTGCGACGAGGCGTCGTTGCGTTGTTCGAATTCGGCCGCGGGTTGGTAGAACATCAACATGTACTGCATGGTGTTTCTCCGTGAAGGAAAAGCTTGCCGAGCAAGATCGCTCACCACAATGACGGCCCGCAACCGGTCATTTCGACACCGGACCGGTGCCGAGCAGAAGATTCTTGATCTGTTCGCTCTTTGGCGCAACGTGGGCGCCAGGCCCCGCGCTCAGGCCGCGTGGGCGCGCACCGCGGGCGTGAACAGCGTTTCCATTTCCTGGCGCAGCCGGTAGGCGGCGGTGGTGGTGTCCATCGCCACGTCGGCCCAGCTCAGGCTCTGGCCCTTCTTGACGGGGCGCACGAGCTTGACGTTGTGCGCCAGCCCGAGCGGCAGGCCGCCCAGGCGCAGCGAGCGCTCGGCCGGCAGCAGCTTGCCCCAGACGGTGTAGCCGCCTTCGCCGTCGAGCATCTCGCCCGCCGCGAGGTCGCGCTTGGCGGTGGCGACCACGTCGGCGTTCCAGCCGGTGGCCACGCCGGTGGGCTCGCCGCGCAGCGCCACGCTGGCGACCGACATGCCCACCTCGAGCCCGATCAGGTGCCAGCGCTTGTACAGCGTGAAGTAGCGCCCGCTCGGGTCGGTGTGGGCGTTGTATTCCTCGAAGCAGTTCTTGATGTAGTCGGTCTCGGCCTCGACCGTGACCCACACGCCCATGCGGATGTCGTAGGGAATCTTGCGGCCGTCGGCCTCGAGCGACGAGATCACCTCGACCATGCCCTTGCGTTCCAGCACGCCGCCTTCGCTGCGCGGACGCGTGACGAAGGGAATGTCTTCCACGCTCGCGGGTGGGTAGAGCAGGCCGTCGGAAGGCACGCCCAGGCCGGTGGCGTTGGCCACGGCCGAGCTTTCGATCGACGGCTTGGAGCCGTCGAGAAAACTGTTGAACATCTTCGGGTTGAGCCCGCCGCGTTTCGCCTGCTCGGGCGTGAGGCCGTAGTTGCCCCACACGGTTTCGGGCGTCGATTCGGTGAAGTGCGGCAGCCACTTGTGGCCGCGCCCCGCCGCCACCACGGGAAAGCCGCAGGTGCGCGCCCAGTCGACCAGGTCGCAGATCAGCGCGGGCTGGTCGCCGAAGGCCAGCGAATACACCACGCCGGCCTGCTGCGCCTTGTGCGCGAGCAGCGGGCCGCAGAAGGCGTCGGCCTCGACCGTCACGTTGACCACGTGCTTGCCGTGCGCAAAGGCGTCCAGGCAGTGGTCGACCGCGGCGACCGGGTTGCCGGTGCACTCGACCACGATATCGATGGACGGCTCGCGCGTCACGGCCTGCCAGTCGTCGGTGATCCAGGTGGCGCCGGTCTTCAGCGCCTCCTGCACCGAGCCGGCGTTGCTGCGCTCGGCCTGCCAGCCCACGCGCTCCAGGTTGACGCGCGCGGCGGCGGGCGAGAGGTCGGCAATGGCGACCAGCTGCACGCCGGGCGTGCGCGGAATCTGCGCCAGGTACATGGCGCCGAACTTGCCGGCGCCGATCAGGCCGATGCGGATGGGGCGGCCTTCGGCGGCGCGCTGTTGCAGGCGGGTGTGCAGGCTCATGGCGTTCAGGCTTCCACGGTTTCGATGACGTCGGGCGAGGTGCGCAGCGCGCTGTCGGGCAGGCCGTCTTTCCACGGCACCTCGACGGGGTAGGGCGTCAGCAGGCAGTCGTCGGGCAGCACCTCGATGGGCGCGAAGTTTCTGTGCGCGATGTATTCGGGCCGCTGGTGGCGGCGGATGTGGTTGCTGACCGCGCACAGGCTCAGGTACACCGCCACGCGGTTGAAGGGCGAGAGGTTGCTGCCCGAGGCATGCACGAGGCAGCTGTGGAACAGGATCATCGAACCGGCCGGCCCCTTGGGCGAGACGATGCCGCCCTGCGTGCCACCCGCGCGGTCGACCAGCTGGCGGATCAGGTCGTTGTCGACCGTCCACAGCGGGTAGCTGGTGGTCGTGAGGTCATGCTTCGCATCGACCACGCCCTTGCGGTGGCTGCCCGGAATGAACATCAGCGGACCGTTGTGCTCGGTCACTTCGTCCAGAAAGATGGCCACGTTCATCGCGCGCTCGGTGGGCATCAGGTCGTCGTTGAGCCAGGTGCCGTAGTCCTGGTGCCACTGCCACACGTCGCCCTCGAAGGCCATCTTGCCGTTGATCTTGAACTGGTGCATGTAGACCGCTTCGTCGAACAGGTCCATCACCGGCTCGACCATGCGCGGGTGCCGCGCCAGCCGCGCGAAGGGCTCGCTGATGAGGTGCGCCGCGAAGTTCGTGCGCACGGCGTCGGAGCCCTTCTCGCGCACGTTGAAGGCCGCGCGCTTGCTGTACAGGTTGGGCACCGCCTCGGTCAGCACCTTCGTCTCTTCGGGCGAGAAGTGGCCGGGGAAGAACAGGTAGCCGTCGCGCTCGAACTGCGTGCGTTGCTCGGGGGTCAGCTTCATGCCTTGTCTCCTTTTTTGGTGGGGGATGCGGATGCCCTGCGCGCCAGCTGCTGCGCGAGCCGCTCGGCCAGCGCGTCGCTGGCGCGCGAGACGTGCTCGTCGCTCAGGCGCGCGGCGCGTTCGACGTCGCCGGCGGCAATGGCGTCGGCAATGGCTTCGTGCTCGCCCCACAGCGACTCGCGCTGCGGCTCGGCCTGCAGCACCGCGCCCATCGCGCGGCGCAGGTGGCGCCAGTGCGGGTCGGCGCTCTGGCCGATCAGCGGGTTGCCCGAGGCGGCGTAGATGGCCTTGTGAAAGGCCACGTCGGCATCGATCATGGCTTCGACATTGCGCCCGCGCGCCGCGCGCCGGCCGCGCTCGATGAGCTTCGGGTCGATGCGAAAGCGCTGCAGCGCCGCCAGCCGAGCGGCCAGCACGTCGAGCGCGCCGCGCACCTGGTAGACCTTGCGCATCGCCTCGGCCTCCAGCGGCGCCACCAGCACACCGCGCCCGGGCGCGTCCTGCACGAAGCCGTCTTTCTTGAGCAGCCGCAGCGCCTGCAGCACCGGCTGGCGCGACACCGCGAGCCGCGCCGCGATGTCCTCCTGCGTGAGCCGCTCGCCCGGCGCGAGCGCGCCGCTGCTGATGGCGCCGAGCAGGGCGCGGTAGACCTGGTCGACGAGGTCGGGAGCGACTTCGATGCTGAGCAACTGGGCGGGCATGACGGGCCTTTTCTGAACTCTGTATACAGAGTACGGACTTCGGCGGCGGGGCGCATCCCCGGGTTTTTACCCATCGGGGCTGCAAGGAACGGCACGCCGCCGCTAAGCTCGACCCATGCAACTCCCTACCTACGACGACGTCATCGCCGCGGCCGCGCGGCTCGAAGGCCATGCCCACCGCACGCCGGTGCTGCAATCGACCACCGCCAACGAGCGCTGGGGCGCGCAGTTCTTCTTCAAGTGCGAGAACTTCCAGCGCATGGGCGCGTTCAAGTTCCGCGGTGCGTTCAATGCGCTGTCGAAGTTCGACGCGGCGCAGCGCAAGGGCGGCGTCATCGCCTTCTCGTCGGGCAACCACGCGCAGGCCATCGCACTGTCGGCGCGCCTGCTGTCGATGCCGGCCGTGATCGTCATGCCCAAGGACGCGCCCGCCGCCAAGGTTGCCGCCACCAAGGGCTACGGCGCCGAAGTGGTGATGTACGACCGCTTCACCGAAGACCGCGAGGCGCTGACCAAGCGGCTCGCGCAGGAGCGCGGCATGACGATGATTCCGCCCTACGACCACCCCGATGTGCTCACGGGGCAGGGCACGGCGGTGAAGGAACTCATCGAAGAGAGCGGCCCGCTCGATCACCTGTTCGTGTGCCTCGGCGGCGGCGGGCTGCTGTCGGGCTCGGCACTGTCGGCGCGTGCGCTGTCGCCCGCCTGCAAGGTCTACGGCGTGGAGCCCGAAGCCGGCAACGACGGCCAGCAGTCGCTGCGCGCCGGGAAGATCGTGCACATCGACACGCCCAAGACCATCGCCGACGGCGCGCAGACGCAGCACCTGGGCGAGTACACCTTCGGCATCATCAAAAAGGATGTCGATGACATCTTCACCGTCACCGACGAGCAGCTCGTCGAGGCGATGCGCTTCTTCGCCGAGCGCATGAAGATGGTGGTGGAGCCGACGGGATGCCTCGCGTTCGCGGGCGCCATCGCGGCTGCGAAGGCCATCGAAGGCCAGCGCGTGGGCATCGTGATCAGCGGCGGGAACGTGGACCTGTCGCGCTACGCGTCGCTGATCGGCTGATTCTTCTCAGGCCCGGATACCGCTCGCCGTCAGGTGCAGCAACCGGTCCGCACGCGCCGCCGCGCTCTCCGAGTGCGTGACCAGCACCAGCGAGGCGCCGTGCTCGCGCGTCTGGCCGATCAGCAGGTCCATCACCTTCGCGGCGGTGGAGGGGTCGAGGTTGCCGGTGGGCTCGTCGGCCAGCAGCAGCGCGGGCCGGTGCACCAGCGCGCGAGCGATGGCCACGCGCTGCAGCTGGCCGCCCGAGAGCGTCTGCGGCAGCCGCGCGCCCATGCCGGGCAGGCCGACGGCCTCCAGCATGTGGGCCACGCGCGCGTCTTCGCGCGGGCGACCCAGCAGCATCAGCGGCAGCGACACGTTCTGCGCCACGTCGAGGTGCGGCAGCACGTGGAAGGCCTGGAACACGAAGCCCACGTGCTGGCGCCTCCACAGCGCGCGGGCCTCGCCGTCGAGCGCGCCGATGTCGGTGCCGTCGTGCGACACGCTGCCTTCGTCCCAAGTGTCGAGGCCGGCCATGCAGTTGAGCAGGGTCGACTTGCCCACGCCCGACTCGCCGACGATGGCGACGAACTCGCCGGGCGCGACCTGCAGGCTCACGTGTTCGAAGACCGGCGCGTCGCCGTAGTGCTTGCCGAGGTTGGAGAGGTGCAGGGTCATGCGGGCGTCGCCCCGCGTGCGATCTGTGCGATGTGCCGCACGGCGGCCTGCACCGCGTCGGGCGCGTCGCAGGCGATCACGGTGCGCTGCGGCATGCTGCGCAGCCAGGTGATCTGCCGCTTGGCGAGCTGGCGCGTGGCGGCGATGCCGCGCTCGCGCAACTCGCCCAGCGCCTTTGCGTCCGGCGGAGCGTCGCCGCAGGCGTCGAGCATCTCCCAGGCCTGGCGATAGCCGACGCAGCGCATCGAGGGCAGGTCGGGCGACAGGTCGCCGCGTGCGCGCAGCGCCTTCACCTCGTCGAGAAAACCGGCTGCGAGCATGGCGTCGAAGCGCTCGGCGATGCGCCCGTGCAGCCAGGCGCGGTCTTCGGGTTCAAGCGACACGAGCACGCCGCCGTCGACGGCCTTGGCGGCCTTGGTGTCGCTCGCGTGGAAGCTCGACAGCGGCTGGCCGCTGCTCTCCCACACCTCGAGCGCGCGCTGGATGCGCTGGCTGTCCTGTGGCGCGAGCCGCGCGGCGGTGACGGGGTCGACCTGCGCCAGCCGCGCATGCATGGCGGGCCAACCGAGCGCGGCGGCTTCGGCATCGAGGCGCGCGCGCACGGCGGGGTCGGCGGCGGGCATGGCGTCGATGCCGTCGAACAGCGCCTTGAAGTACAGCATGGTGCCGCCCACGAGCAGCGGCAGCGCGCCGCGCGCGCGGATGGCGTCGATGAGCCGCGTGGCGTCGGCCACGAAGGCGGCGGCGCTGTAGCTGTCGCGCGCATCGAGGATGTCGATCAGGTGGTGCGGCACGGCGGCCTGCTCGGCGGCGGTGGGCTTGGCGGTGCCGATGTCCATGCCGCGGTAGACCAGCGCCGAGTCGACGCTGACGATCTCGACCGGCTGCAGCTGGGCCACGGCCAGGGCGACGGCGGTCTTGCCGGACGCGGTGGGGCCGGCGAGCGCGATGTAGCGCGGGGAAACAGGGGAAGCGGGGGGCATGCGTCGAGGGTAGCAAATGGCACGCGCCGGGCCGCTGCACGGGGCTTGTCTGGGACGCCGGCGGCTGCCCGGGGCTTGCCTGCGACGCAGTGCTCAGGCGACGGCGGTCGCGTCGCGCATCCGGCGGATGTCGCGCAGCGGCGGCGCACCGAACAGACGCGCGTACTCGCGGCTGAACTGTGAGGCGCTTTCGTAGCCCACGCGCACGCCGGCGGTGCCGGCATCGATGTTCTGGTTCAGCATCAGCTGCCGCGCTTCCTGCAGGCGCAGCTGCTTCAGGTACTGCATCGGACTCATGCCGGTCACGGCGCGGAAGTGCTGGCGGTAGGTCGACGGGCTCATGTGCGCGGACGCGGCCAGCTCGTCGGCCTGCACGGGTTTCCTGAAGTTCATCTTGAGCCACGCCAGGCTCTGCGCCACCTGCTGGCTGGGCGAACCCACGGTCATGAGGCGCTGCAGCTGTGGGCCGTGGCGCCCGGCGAGCAGGCGCACGACGATTTCCTTCTGCAGCAGCGGCGCGAGCTGCGGAACGAGCCGGGGCTCGGCCAGCAGCTCGACGAGCCGCGTGACGGTGCCCAGCAGCGTCGGGTCGAGCGCGCCCAGCGACAGGGCGCGCTGGTTGTGGGGTTCCCTGGACGGCGGCGGCAGTGCCATCTCGGTCGCCACCTGCACGATGGTGCGCGGATCGAGCCGGATCATGAGGCCCAGGAAGGGCTGCGCCGCGCTGGCGCGGGTGACGTGCGCCACCACGGGCAGGTCGGCCGTGATCAGCAGCGACTGGCCGGCGCCGTATTCATAGATCTCGTCGCCGAGCGCCGCGCGCTTCTGTCCGCCGACGGTGATGCCCAGGCCGAAGCCGTAGATGCAATGCACGGGCTCGGTCGCGGCGCTGCGACGGTGCAGCGAGAGCTCGGGAATGGCGGTGGCGTGGTCGCCGTCGTTTCGGGCAATGCGCCCGACGGCCGTGGCCAGGGCACCGAGGACGGCCGAATCGTCTGGCTGCGTCGGCTGTAGCACTTCCATCTGAATCCTTTCGGGTGCTTGCGCAAAGTCTAGCGGGCGCTTCTCATGCGCTTGGCGTTTTTGGCGCAGTCTCGTTGTTTCAGGCAAGAACGCGCGCGGATTGGGCAAGTGGCCGTGGGCGCTTCGTCGGAGACTGGCCGCCGTGAAGTCCTGCCGCGCGCGGCGCGAGGACCGTGCTTCCCCTCCACGATGATGAAAAAAGAAATGACCCACGACGAACGACATCCGCATCGCATCACCGCCTCGCTCGTGGCCGCACTGGCCATCGGCGTGAGCGCCGCCGGGTCCGCGCCCGCCTTTGCCAGCACCGCGCTGGCGCAGAAGTACGCGTGCGTGGCCTGCCACCAAGCCGCCGTGAAGGTGGTGGGCCCTTCCTGGAAAGAAATCGGCGCGCGCTACGGCGACGGCAAGGGCACGGCCGCGCAGCTGGCGGCCAGCATGAAGGCCGGCAGCTCGGGCAAGTGGGGCGCCATGCCCATGCCCGCGCAAGCCCAGGTGCCCGACGCGGACCTGCAGGCGCTCGCGCAATGGGTGCTCGACGGCGCCAAGTGAATCCGACCCATCCCACCTACCCACGGAGAAAACCCATATGAGCGCGCTCCACGTCAACGGCCGTGACCACACGGTCGACGCCGACCCCGGCACCCCCATCCTCTGGGCCCTGCGCGACACGCTGGGCATGACCGGTACCAAGTTCGGCTGCGGCGCGGCGCTGTGCGGCGCCTGCACCGTGCACATGGACGGCCAGGCCATCCGCTCGTGCATCACGCCCATCGCGGCGGCCGAGGGCAAGAAGATCACCACCATCGAAGCCGTGACCGGCGGCAGCGACCGCGTGGGCGCTGCCGTGCATGCTGCGTGGGTCAAGCACGACGTCGCGCAGTGCGGCTACTGCCAGAGCGGCCAGATCATGAGCGCGACCGCCTTCCTGCAGTCGCTGCCCAAGGGCAAGCAGCCCAGCACCGACGAGATCGACTCGGCCATGGCCGGCAATATCTGCCGCTGCGGCACCTACGCCCGCATCCGCGCCGCCGTGGCCGATGCGGCCAAGACTCTCGCCTGAAGGAGCCGACGACATGCTGCCAAACATCGACTACAACGACCTGCCGCGCGCGCTGCAGCGCCTGATGGCCCAGCCTGCGACCGATGACGCCGACGCGGCCGCCACGCTGCCCCGTCGCAGCTTCCTGAAGATGGCCGGTGCCGGCGGCCTCGTGCTCGGCGCCTTCCCGCACCTGGCGATGGCGCAGGCCGGCGGCCCGGCCAAGGCCGGCGGTGCGCTCAAGCCGACGCAACAGCCCTCGGCCTTCGTGCAGATCGCGCCCAACGGCGAGGTCACGGTGACCATCAACCGCCTCGAGTTCGGCCAGGGCGTGCAGACCGGCCTGCCGATGATCCTGGCCGAGGAGCTCGATGCCGACTGGGCCCTGGTGCGCAGCCGCAATGGCACCAACGATGCCGCCTACGCCGACCCGCTGTTCGGCATGCACCTGACCGGCGGTTCCAACTCGATCAAGAACAGCTACACGCAGTACCGCGAACTGGGCGCGCGTGCACGGGCCATGCTGCTGTCGACCGCGGCGCAGCGCTGGAAGGTCGACGTGGCCACGCTGCGCACGCAGGCCGGCACGGTCATCGGTCCGGGTGGGCGCAAGGCGGGCTACGGCGAGCTGGCCGAAGCGGCCATGGCGCTGCCGGTGCCCGAGACGGTCACGCTCAAGAGCCCGAAGGACTTCCGGATCATCGGCCGCCCGACCACACGCCTGGACGCACGCGCCAAGAGCAGCGGGCGACAGGACTTCGGCATCGACGTGAAGCAGCCCGGCCAGCTCACGGCCGTGGTGGCGCATCCGCCCGTGTTCGGCGCCCGCCTGGCCTCGGTGGACGACAGCGCGGCGCGCGCCGTCAAGGGCGTGAAGGCCGTGCTGCGCATTCCGCTGGACCGCGGCGCCGAAGGCGTGGCTGTGGTGGCCGACGGCTACTGGCCCGCCAAGCAGGGCCGCGATGCGCTCAAGCTGCAGTGGAACACCGACGCGGTGGAGAAGGTCGACAGCGACAAGCAACTGGCCCAGTACCGCGAACTCGCCGGCCGCCCCGGCAACCGCAAGTTCGACGCCGACATGGCGCCGCTGGCCGGCGCGCCGCACAAGCTCGAAGCCGAGTTCGTGTTTCCCTACCTGGCCCACGCGCCCATGGAGCCGGAGAACTGCACCGTGAAGCTGTCGGACGGCCGCGCCGAGCTGTGGGTCGGCACGCAGTCCGCCGACCTCGACGGCCAGGCCGCGGCGCGCACGCTGAAGCTCGACCCCGCGCAGGTGAAGGTGAACGTGCAGATGGCGGGTGGCGGCTTCGGCCGGCGCTTCGTGGGCTCGAGCGACTTCGTCGTCGAGGCCTGCGAGATCGCCAAGGCCGCGCGCGCCGCCGGCCTGAAGGACGCCCCCGTGCGCCTGCTGTGGAGCCGCGAGGACGACATCAAGGGCGGCTACTACCGCCCCATGCACCTGCATCGCGCACGCATCGGCTTCGACGCGCGCGGCAAGATCCTCGCGTGGGACCACGTGATCGTGGGCCAGTCGATCACGGCGGGCACGGTGTTCGCCGGCTCCATGGTGAAAGACGGCATCGACGCCACGGCCGTCGAGGGCATGCGCGATCCGTACCCCGTGCCGATGCGCCTCACGGTGCATCACCCGCAGGTCAACGTGCCGGTGCTGTGGTGGCGCAGCGTGGGCTCCACGCACACCGCCTTCGTGATGGAGACGCTGATCGACGAGATCGCCCGCACGACCAAGCAGGACCCGGTGGCCTACCGCATGAGCCTCTTCGGCGACAAGCACCCGCGCCACCGCGCCGCGCTGCAACTGGCCGTGGACAAGAGCGGCTACGGCAAGAAGAAGCTGGCCGAAGGCCGCGCCTGGGGCGTGGCCGTGCACGAGTCCTTCGAGTCGGTGGTGGCCTATGTGGTCGAAGCGTCGGTGAAGGACGGCCAGCCCGTGTTGCACCGCGTGACCTCGGGCGTGCACTGCAACCTGGCGGTGAACCCGCGCAGCGTGGAAGCGCAGGTGCAGGGCGCGGCGGTGATGGGGCTGTCGACCTGCCTGCAGGGCAGCGCCATCACGCTGAAGGACGGCGTCGTGCAGCAGGGCAACTTCGGCGACTTCAGCGTGGCGCGCATCACGCAGGTGCCCGAGTTCGACGTGCACATCGTGCCCAGCGCCGATGCGCCCAAGGGGATGGGAGAACCCGGCCTGCCGCCACTGGCGCCTGCGTTCGCGAATGCCGTGGCGCGGCTGACGGGCAAGCCCTTGCGCCAGCTGCCGTTCGACCTGGCCTCGGCCTGACGCGGGAACGGACTCGCCTGAAAAAGGCGGGCTAGATGGCGGCGGGGGCGGGCGTGTGCGCCTCGCCCCGCACCTCTTGCGGCGACAGTGCCGCGGAAGGCAATGAGGGCTGTGCGGGCCGCGGCGACACCAGCCGCGGCTGCGGCCGGCTGTCTGCCACGGTGCTGCTGTCCTCGGGCTTCATGCGAAACAGCTGCGACAGCGCGGCGCGGTACTGCGTCGCGCCCACCGAGTTGGTGTTGTGGTGCGAGCCGCCCTCGACCAGCACGAACATCTTGGGCACCGTGGCCGCGTCGTACAGCTTGCGCCCGAGCGTCGGGTTGATCAGGCTGTCGGCGGTGCCGTGCACCACGAGCAGCGGCGCGCCGATGTCCTTGACGGTGCGAATCGCCTCGAAGCGCTGCGTGATGAACGGGCCGAAGGGCAGCCAGCCCCACTTGAAGCTGCTCGCCACGTCGGCGATGGAGGTGAAGGTGCTTTCGACGATGGTGCCGCTCTCGTCGTTCACCGTGGCTGCCAGGTCGATGCCGATGGCGCCGCCCAGCGAGTGGCCGAAGATGTAACGGTGCTGGCGCGGATGGCGTGCGGCCAGCCAGGTCCAGGCGGCGCGGGCGTCTTCGCGGGCCGAGGCTTCCGAGGGCAGGCCCTTGGAGCTCTTGCCGAAGCCGCGGTAGTCGATGGCCAGCACCGAGAAGCCCAGCTCGTGCATGCGCTGGATGCGCGGCGCCGAGCCGGCCACGTTGTAGCGCGCACCATGCAGGTACAGCAGCACGGGGGTCTCGGTGGTTTCGGGGGCGCCGCCGAGCCACAGGCCGTGCAGGCGCGCCGGTTCACCGGTGATGGACGACTGGAAGTCGATCCAGACATCCTGCATGCCTTCGGTCATCTGGGCCGAATTGCCCCAGCTGCGGTCGCTGGGCTGGAAGATCCATTCGCGCTGGCGTTCGTCGAGGGTCGAACATCCGGCTGCCAGGAGGGCACAGAGCGAAAAGATGGACGCGAGGAGGGGCCAGCGTTTGATCATGGGGTGGAGGGACAGCGAAAGTCGGCCGAAAGTTCATCTGCTTGCTTTCTGAAACGCGTCGGCATCGCGTGTCAGCTCCCCCTGTGCAGCGCTCGCCGGCGCCTGGCACGAGACCATGCAACGTGCGTGCCCGCACCGTGGATGACGCCACAAAACCCTCGAAAACCCTCAAAAACGGCGCTGACGGCGCTTATCTGCCGCACAGGCCCCGGTGTTCAGGCCGGCGCCGGCTGCACGAAATACACCACCATCCGCAGGTGCCGGTGCGTGTCGACCACGAGTGTTTCGTGGTGAAACTCCAACGGTCCGCTGTCGGCCGTCTGTACGCATCCGAGGCCGCGCCGGGCGGACGCGCTGTCGGGGGTGTCCCACCAGCGGCGGAAGTCGGGCGAGAGCGCTTTCAGGTCCGCGACCAGGCCCAGCATGGCCGGATCGTCGGGCGCAATGGCGAAGTCGTATCGGAATTGCGCCAGCAGCCCGGGCGCATCGTCGCGCCAGGCGGGCAGGCGCCGGCGCAGCTCGGGGTCGGCGAACACCATGCGAAGGAGGTTGCGCGCCTCGCGTTCGCGCGCGCTGAAACCGAAGAGCGCGTCGGCCGCGGTGTTCCAGGCCACCACGTCCCAGCGCAGATTGAACACGTAGGCGGGGCGGGTGGGCAGCTCGTCCATGAGCTGCTGGATGCGGGGCGTGACCGACGCCTGCTGATGGGCCTCGGGCGGCGGCGGGCGCTTGTGGGCCAGCAGGAACAGGTGGCTGCACTCGGCGTCGTCCAGCTTCAGGGCATGCGCCACGCCGAGCAGGAATTTCTGCGACACCTGGATCTCGCGCCCCTGCTCGAACCAGGTGTACCAGGTGAGCCCCACGCCGGCCATCACCGCGACCTCTTCGCGCCGCAGGCCGGGCGTGCGGCGCCGGCCCTGCGAGGGCAGGCCGACATCGGCGGGCGTGAGTTTGCGGCGATGCCGGGTGAGGAACTCCGACAGCTCGTTCTTGGTGCGGCTGAGGCTGCGTTCGATCAAGCCTGTTATCTCCAGTAATAGGATAAACGATTAAATTGTAATGTGATGATCTTGTCCTGAAGATGGGGCTTCCGCAACCCGAACGCGCACCCGGAGGCCTCTTTTGACCGCACCTTGCGATTCACTTTCCCTTTCCGACCACCTTCCGGCCGCGAGGCGCGAAGGCCGCGCCGGCGCCCGCGAATGGACGGGGCTCGCGCTGCTGGCGCTGCCGACCCTGCTGCTCGGGCTCGACCTCACGCTGCTGCACCTCGCATTGCCCGCGCTGGCCCTGGACCTGCGCCCCACGAGCGCGCAGGCGCTGTGGATCGTCGATGCCTACGGTTTCATGATTGCCGGCTTTCTCGTCACGATGGGCACGCTGGGCGACCGCATCGGACGGCGCAAGCTGCTCATGGTCGGTGCGGCGGCGTTCGGCGTGGCGTCGGTGATTGCGGCCTCTTCGACCAGCGCCAACCAGCTGATCGCCGCACGTGCCGTGCTCGGCGTGGCGGGCGCGACGCTGATGCCGTCGACGCTGGCGCTGATCAGCAACATGTTCCTGCACCCGCACCAGCGCGCGCTGGCCATCGGGCTGTGGGCGACGATGTTCGCGCTCGGCATGGCGGCCGGGCCCGTGGTGGGCGGCCTGCTGCTCGCGCACCACGGCTGGGGCGCGGCCTTTCTCGTGGCGCTGCCGGTGGTCGGGCTGCTGCTGGTGGCAGCGCCGTTCCTGCTGCCGGAGTACCGCGCGCCGCAGCAGGGGCGGCTCGATCTGCCCAGCGTCGCGCTGTCGCTGCTGGCGTTGCTGCCGGTGGTCTACGGCATCAAGCAGGTCGCGAAGGACGGGATCGGTGTCGGGGCCGTGCTGGCGCTCGTCGGCGGGCTGGCGTTCGCGCTGGGGTTCGTCCGGCGGCAACGGCGGCTGCGCCATCCGCTGATCGACCTCGGCCTGTTCGCCAGCCGGGCCTTCAGCGTCGCGCTCGTGGTGTTGCTGGTGGGGCTGGTCGGTGTCGGCGGCACGATGCTGCTGGTGACCCAGTACCTGCAGCTGGTGGCGGGCCTGTCACCGCTGGAGGCCGGGCTGTGGATGGGGCCGCCGGCGCTTGCGATGCTGGTGGCCGGCATCACGGCGCCGCTGCTGGCGCGGCGCGTCCGGCCGGGCCATGTGATGGCGGGCGCGCTGGGGCTGTCGGTCGTGGGCTACCTGATGCTGAGCCAGCTCGATCGCACGCCGCATGGCATCGCGTGGGTGACGGCCGCGTTCTCGCTCGTGTACCTCGGCCTGGGCACCATCGCCGCGCTGGGGACCGACCTGGTGGTGGGCGCCGCGCCGCCCGAGAAGGCCGGCTCGGCCTCGGCCCTGTCCGAAACGGTGCAGGAGCTGGGCCTGGCCGTGGGCATCGCCACGCTGGGCAGCCTGACGACGGCGGTGTACCGCACGCGGATGGGCGAGTCGATCGACGGCATGGCCGTGAACCTTCAACGCGCCGTATCGGATAGCCTGGCCGGCGCCACGGCGGTCGCGCATGAATTGCCCGCTGGCGTGCTCGAACAGGCGCAAGCCGCCTTCCTCGCGGGACTGAATGCCGCTGCAGCCACCAGCGCCGTCAGCATCGCGGTCCTGGCGGTGCTGGCCGCCGTCACGCTGCGGCATGTCGGCGTGGCCGCCGATGACGCGAAACCTTGAGGCTCAGCGCCCGCGCATGAACAGCGAATCGAGCTCGCGGATCGACAGCTGGCGCCAGGTCGGCCGGCCGTGGTTGCACTGGTCGGAGCGCTCGGTGGCTTCCATCTGGCGCAGCAGGGCGTTCATCTCGTCGATGGTGAGCTTGCGGTTGGCGCGCACCGCGCCGTGGCAGGCCATGGTCGACAGCAGCTCGTTCTGCGCACGCTGCACCACGGTGCTCGCGTCGTGCTGGCCCAGTTCGGCGAGCACGCTGCGCGCCAGCTCCACCGGGTCGCCGTCGGCCAGCGTGCCGGGCACGGCGCGCACGGCCAGCGTGCGGGCCGAGAAGGGCGTGATCTCCAGCCCCAGCGTGGGCAGCACCTCGGCGCAGGCCTCGGCCGTGGCCACTTCCTGCGGCGTGGCCGCGAAGGTGGCCGGAATCAGCAGCGGCTGGCTCGTGATGGCCGCGCCGTCGAGCTGGGTCTTGAGCCGCTCGTAGACGATGCGCTCGTGCGCCGCGTGCATGTCGACGATCACGAGGCCCTGACTGTTCTCGGCCAGGATGTAGATGCCCTGCAGCTGGGCCAGCGCGCGGCCCAGCGGCCAGGCGTCCTGGTTCATGACCGGCGCTGGCATGGGGGCCAGGGCCTCGCTGTCGGGCAATCCGACCGGCGCGCGGAACGACATCGCCGGCGCTTCGGTCTGCCACTGCGACGGGGCCGTGACCGGCGCGTGTCCCTGTTCCTCGGTGCGCCGCGGCCACATGGCCTCGAAGTCGCCGGCACCGCGCTCGCGCGCCTGGAACGGGATCGCGGGCTGCGACCAGCTGGCGCTCGGCGGCAGCGGGGTCTGCTTGAAGAAGGGCTGCGGCGGCGCGTCGGCCGGTGCCAGGGCATCGCCGGCGCGCGGCGCGGCCAGCGCGTCCTCGATGGCGTGGCGCACCGCCTGGTGCACCTCGCGCCCGTCGCGAAAGCGCACCTCGATCTTGGTCGGGTGCACGTTGACGTCGACGCGCGCGGGGTCGATCTCCAGGTACAGCACGTACACCGGCTGGCGCTGGCCGTGCAGCACGTCTTCGTAGGCGCTGCGCACCGCGTGCGACAGCACCTTGTCGCGCACGAAGCGGCCGTTGACGTAGAAGAACTGCTGGTCGTTGCGCGAGCGCGCCGCGTCGGGAATGCCGGCACGGCCGACCACGCGCACCGGGCCACCTTCGCGCAGCACGGAGACGCTCTGCGACACGAAGTCGTCGCTCAGCGCATCGGCCAGCCGCTGCTCGGGCGTGGCGGCGGCGCGCCACTGCTCGATCAACTTGCCGTCGTGCCAGACCGAGAAGCCCACCTCGGGCCGTGCCAGCGCATGGCGGCGCACGGCCTCGATGCAGTGGGCCAGCTCGGTGGCGTCGGTCTTCAGGAACTTGCGCCGCGCGGGCGTGGCAAAGAACAGCTCGCGCACCTCGACCGTGGTGCCCACCGAACGCGCCACCGGCCGTAGCTCGCCGGTGCCGCCATCGAGCACGTAGGCGCTGTCGGCGCCGGTGAAGCGCGAGAGGATGCTGAGTTCGGCGATCGCGTTGATGGCCGCCAGCGCCTCGCCGCGAAAGCCCATGGTGCCGACCGTCTCGAGGTCGCTCAGGCTCGCGATCTTGCTGGTGGCGTGGCGACGCAGCGCCACCGTGAGTTCCTCGCGCGGAATGCCCAGGCCGTCGTCTTCGACCGAGATCAGCCGCACGCCGCCCGAGGCGAGCCGCACGGTGATCTGGCGCGCGCCGGCGTCCAGCGCGTTGTCGAGCAGTTCGCGCACCACCGAGGCGGGGCGCTCGACCATTTCACCGGCGGCGATCTGGCTGATCAGCTCGTCGGGGAGTTCACGGATCGGGCGGCGTTCGGCGGGGGGGAGGGAGGAGGGTAGAGCACTCACCGGAAACATTCTAAAAGCGGCGCCCGAACAGGGCGGTTGGCGGTGTATTTGGCGCGCTTATACCGATCCTCAACCGATCTCATTGGCTTTGGCGAAGGCGAAAACCTAAGCTCCCTCTCGCCAACGTATTCGCACAACAAGAACGCGCCGGAGACACCCACGACACCGCCATGGCCCACCGCCATGCCGCGCAGGGGGCCGCCGCGCGCGTTCGCCGACCACCCTGAAAGCCGACGCCATGACGACACCCCGCCCCCTGCGCTCCGCCGCCTGGTTCAACAACCCCGAACACAGCGAACTCTCGGTCCTGCACCTGGCCTGGTTCCTGAACTACGGCCTCACCCGCGAAGAGCTGCAGTCGGGCAAGCCGATCATCGGCATCGCGCAAAGTGGCTCCGACCTCACGCCCTGCAACCGCCACCACCGCGAGCTGTCGCTGCGGGTGCGCGAAGGCATCCGCGAGATGGGCGGCATCGCGATGGAATTCCCGATGCACCCGATCCAGGAGAACGGTCGCCGTCCCACGGCCGCGCTCGACCGCAACCTGGCCTACCTGGGGCTCGTCGAGATCCTCACGGGCTACCCGATCGACGGCGTGGTGCTGACCACCGGCTGCGACAAGACCACGCCCGCCGCGCTGATGGCCGCGGCCACCGCCAACATTCCCGCCATCGTGTTGTCGGGCGGGCCCATGCTCAACGGCTGGCACGAAGGCCAGCGCACCGGCACCGGCACCACGCTGTTCAAGGCGCGCGAGCTGTTCGCCAAGGGCAGCATCGACTTCCCCGGCTACATCGACCTCGTGGGCTCCACCGTGCCCTCGGCCGGCCACTGCAACGTGATGGGCACGGCCTCGACCATGAACGCCCTGGCCGAAGCCCTGGGCATGAGCCTGCCCGGCTGCGCGGCCATTCCCGCGCCGTACCGCGAGCGCGGCCAGATGGCCTACGAAACCGGCCGGCGCATCGTCGACATGGTGCGCGAAGACCTCAAGCCCTCCGACATCCTCACGCGCTCTGCCTTCGAGAACGCGATCGTCGTCAACTCGGCCATCGGCGGCTCGACCAACGCGCCGATCCACCTTATCGCCATCGCCAAGCACGCGGGCGTGGAGCTGAACATCCAGGACTGGGAAACGGTCGGCCTCGACGTGCCGCTGCTGCTCGACATGCAGCCCGCCGGCAAGTACCTCGGCGAGGAGTTCTACCGCGCAGGCGGCGTGCCGGCGGTGGTCGCCGAGCTGCACCGCCACGGCCTGATCCGCACCGACGCGCGCACCGTCAACGGCCACACCCTGGCCACCAACTGCGCCGACGCGCCGGTGAAAGACGCCGACGTGATCCGCCCCTTCGACCAACCGCTGCGCGAGAACGCCGGCTTCCTCGTGATGTCGGGCAACCTCTTCGACAGCGCGATCATGAAGACCAGCGTCATCTCCGACGAGTTCCGCGCGCGCTACCTGAGCCAGGCCGGCGACCCCGACGCCTTCGTGGGCCGCGCCATCGTGTTCGACGGCCCGGAAGATTTCGAAGCCCGCATCGAAGACCCGTCGCTGGACATCGATGCGAGCTGCATCCTGTTCATGCGCGGCGTCGGCCCCATCGGGCACCCGGGCTCGTCGGAAGTGGTCAACATGCGCGCGCCCTCGCACCTGCTCAAGAGCGGCGTGTCGGCCTTGCCCTGCATCGGCGACGGTCGGCAGTCGGGCACCTCGGGCTCGCCGTCGATCCTCAACGCCTCGCCCGAAGCCGCCGCAGGCGCGGGCCTGGCGCTGCTGCAGACCGGCGACAAGGTGCGCGTGGATTTGAAGGAGCGCACCGTCAACATGCTCGTCGACGACGCCGTGCTGCAAGCGCGCGCCCGTGACCTCGAAGCGAAGGGCGGCTACCCGATTCCCGCGAGCCAGACGCCGTGGCAGGAGATCCAGCGCGCGATGGTGGACACGCTGTCCGAAGGCATGGTGCTGAAGCCGGCGACCAAGTACCAGCGCGTGGCGCAGACGGCGGGGATTCCTCGTCGGAATCACTGAGGACTTCTGTTCAGGGCGACGCTCCCGCCGACGGGGAGCCTTGCTCCGCGAATGTCCCCCGGGGCTGCGCCCCTCCTCCTTGATTTCGCTGCGCAAGGCACCCCATCGACGTGAGCGTGTTCAGAGCACGTGTGGATCAGCCCGCACAACGACCGCGCCCATCGTGCTCAGGACACTGGGTGCTTCCCGCAGCGAAATCAAGGAGGAGGGGCGAAGCCCCGGGGGACATTCGCGGAGGGAAGTAC
>NZ_JBXAIG010000007.1:0-321606 GCF_058795995.1 Variovorax sp. GW823-FHT04F07 | reverse complement strand
TCTTTGCTTACTTTCTTTTGGCGAAGCAAAAGAAAGTGAGTCGCCCGCCGGGGCGAGTCCCGGCCTCGGGAAGCAAACGCCCAGGAGCACAAGCAACATGCTGAGCCCAGGCACCCCCCTCCCCTTAGGCGCAACCCCGTCACAGCAAGGCGTCAACTTCGCCATCGCAGCGCCAACAGCAAGCAAAGTAGAACTCTGCCTCTTCGACAGCACAGGCCAGAACGAACAACAGCGCCTGCCGCTTCCAGAATGCACCGACGGCATCTGGCACGGCCTGCTTCCCAACGCAAGAGCCGGCCTGATCTACGGCTACCGAGTCCATGGCCCGTGGGCACCCCATGAGGGGAAACGCTTCAACCCCGCCAAGCTCCTCCTCGACCCTTACGCCCGAGAAATCCTCGGCCACTACAACGGCAGCGACCTCTTCCTGGGCCACACCCCAACAGACCCAACCCAACGCGACCACAGAGATAACGGCTCGATCGCACTCAAAGCCCGCGTCACAGCCCCCAGCAACACACCCAAAACAACGGGTCAGGCCCACATCCCCCCCACCGACCGCGTCCTCTACGAACTCCACATCCGCAGCCTCACCCACCAGCACCCGGGCGTACCCGAACCGCTAAGAGGCACCTACGCAGGCCTCGCAGAACCCGCCCTCCTCGACCACCTGCAACGCCTGGGCATCACCACCCTCAGCCTCATGCCCGTGCAGCACCGCGCCGACGAACAGCGCCTGCTCGCCAAGGGCCTGACCAACCACTGGGGCTACAACACTATCGGCTGGTTCGCCCCCGAGGCGCGCTTCTGGAGCGGCCGCCCCGGCACCACGCCCGCCAGCGAGTTCCGCGCCATGGCCGATGCGGTGCATGCGCGCGGCATGGAGCTGGTGATCGACGTGGTCTACAACCACAGCGCCGAAAGCGACGAACTCGGCCCCACGCTCTCGCTGCGCGGCATCGACAACGCCCTGTACTACCACCTGCGCCCGGACGACCGCGCCCTGTACGAGAACTGGGCCGGCACGGGCAACTGCCTGAACCTCGGCGAGCCGCGCGTGCTGCAGCTGGTGATGGACAGCCTGCGCTTCTGGGCCTGCGAGATGGGCGTCGACGGCTTCCGCTTCGACCTCGCCCCGGTGCTGGGCCGCGACGCACAGCGTGGCTTCGATGCGCGCGCGCCCTTCTTCGCGGCCATCGCGCAAGACCCGGTGCTGTCGCGCACGCTGCGCATCGCCGAGCCCTGGGACATCGGCCCCGGCGGCTACCGGCTCGGCGAGTTCCCGCCCGGCTGGCTCGAATGGAACGACCGCTTCCGCGACACGCAACGCGGCTTCTGGCTGCGCCAGGGGCGCGAGGGCGCCGCCGGCCTGGGCGACTTCGCACACCGCTTCACCGCCTCCAGCGCGAGCTTCGCGCACGACGGCCGCGCACCGACCGCGAGCGTCAACTTCATCACCGCGCACGACGGCTTCACGCTGCGCGACCTCGTGAGCTACGAGCAGCGCCACAACCTCGCCAACGGCGAAGACAACCGCGACGGCCATGCGCACAACCTGAGCACCAACTGCGGCGTCGAAGGCCCGAGCGACGACCCCGCCGTGCGCGCGATGCGTGCGCGGCTGCAGCGCACGCTGCTCGCCACGCTGCTGCTGTCCCAGGGCACGCCGATGCTGCTGGCCGGCGACGAGCTCGGCCACAGCCAGGGCGGCAACAACAACGCCTACTGCCAGGACAACGAGACCACCTGGCTCGGCTGGATCGGGCTGTCCGACCCGGCCAGCGAACGCGCGCGCCTGACTGCCTTCGTCGCGCGGCTCACCGCCCTGCGCCGCGAGGCGCCGGCGCTGCGCAGCGCGCGCTGGTGGCCAGCCGAACCGCCGGCCGACGGCGCCCCGCCGGGCCTGCGCTGGCTGCGCCCCGACGGCCAGCCGATGGCACCGGCCGACTGGCACGCGGGCACGGCCCTTGCGATCCTGTTCGGGAATGCCGAGGACGCCTGGCTGGTGCTGGTGAATACGGGCCCGAGCCCCGTCGCCTTCACGTTGCCGGACGGCGACTGGCACTGCTGCCTGGCCACCGATGCCGAAGACCCCGACGCCCTGCGCGCCGCGCCCCGCCTGCTGGGCCGCGCGGTGGAGGTGCCGGTTTCGAGCCTCTGGCTTGCAAGAACGTAGGAGCCAAGCCCACGGCGCAGTGCCAGACTCGGTGCGGACACTCTGAAGACGACGAATTCAATACAAGCGAATGAACGAACGAACGGAGACACAGATGGACAAGCTCAACACCCAGGGCACGCAAGCCCCGCAGCCCCCCCTGCAGGCCCATCAACTGGTCCGCCGCACCATCGCGCTGGTGCTGGCCGGCGGCCGGGGCTCCCGCCTCAAGCAGCTCACCGACCGGCGCGCCAAGCCGGCCGTGTACTTCGGCGGCAAGTTCCGCATCATCGACTTCGCGCTGTCCAACTGCCTGAACTCCGGCATCCGGCGCATGGCGGTGGTCACGCAGTACAAGTCGCACTCGCTCATGCGCCACCTGCAGCGCGGCTGGAGCTTCCTGCGCGCCGAGCTCAACGAGATGGTCGACGTGCTGCCCGCGCAGCAGCGCATGGGCGACGAGCACTGGTACCGCGGCACGGCCGACGCGGTGTTCCAGAACCTGGACATCATCCAGACCCGCTCCACGCCGCACGACTACGTGGTGGTGCTGGCCGGCGACCACATCTACAAGATGGACTACTCGATCATGCTCAAGGACCACGCCGAGCGCGGCCTGGGCTGCACGGTCGGCTGCATCGAGGTGCCGCGCCACGAGGCCACGGCCTTCGGCGTGATGGCGGTGGACGACGGCCGCCAGATCACCAGCTTCCTCGAGAAGCCCGCCGACCCGCCCGCCATGCCCGGCCACCCCGACCTGGCGCTGGCCAGCATGGGCATCTACATCTTCGACTCGGCCTACCTGTACCGGCTGCTCGAGGAAGACAACGCCAACCCCGACTCGAGCCACGACTTCGGCAAGGACATCATCCCGCGCGCCGTGGCCGAGGGCCGTGCGCTGGCGCATCCGTTCAGCATGTCGTGCGTCACGCGCGCCTCGCGCGGGCCCGACGCCAAGGCCTACTGGCGCGACGTGGGCACGATTGATGCATTCTGGGCAGCCAACCTCGACCTGGCCTCGATCACCCCGGAGCTCGACATCTATGACACGGACTGGCCCATCTGGACCTACCAGCGGCAGCTGCCGCCGGCCAAGTTCGTGCTCGACCGCGAGGGCAAGCACGGCATGACGGTCAACACCATCGTCTCGGGCGGCTGCATCGTTTCGGGCTCGAAGATCAGCAGCGCGGTGCTGTTCTCGGGCGTGCGCATCCACTCCTTCTGCGAGATCAACGAAGCTGTGCTGCTGCCCGATGTGGAAGTGGGCCGCGGCTGCCGGCTGAACCGCGTGGTGATCGACCGCGGCTGCGTGATCCCCGACGACACGGTCATCGGCGAAGACGCCGAAGCCGACGCCGCCCGCTTCGAGCGCACGGAAACCGGCGTGGTGCTGGTCACGCGCGAAATGCTCAAGCGGCTCGCACCGGACCCCGCGCCCGCGGCCGCCGCCTGATCGACCGCACCACCATGCGCATCCTCCAGGTCAGCGCCGAGCTGTTTCCCCTCCTGAAGACCGGCGGCCTGGCGGACATCGCCGGCGCCCTGCCCCTGGCGCTCATGGCCGCGGGGCAGGAGGCGCGCGCGCTGCTGCCGGGCTTTCCCGCCATCGTGGCCGGCGTGCGCGACCTGACGCCGGTGGCCGAGTTCACCGCGCCCTGGGGCGAGCGCTTCGGCCTGCGCGCCGGGCACGTCGCCATCGCCGGCGCGCCGCCGATTCCCACCTACGTGATCGACGCGCCCGCGCTCTACGACCGGCCCGGCAATCCGTACGAAGACACCACGCGCCAGCCCTACGGCGACAACCACCGGCGCTTCGCGCTGCTGGGCTGGGCGGCGGCGCAGCTCGCGCAGGGGCTCGACCCTGGCTGGCGGCCCGACATCGTGCACGCGCACGACTGGCACGCAGCGCTCGCGCCGGCCTACCTGGCCTTCGCGCGGCGCGCGGGCGGCCCGCGCACGGGCAGCGTGTTCACGGTGCACAACCTGGCCTACCAGGGCGTGTTCGCGCCCTGGCACTTCGCCGAGCTCGGCCTGCCTGCGCCGGCCTTCCACATGAACGGGCTGGAGTACCACGGCCAGATCTCCTTCATGAAGGGCGGCCTGTACTTCGCCGACCAGCTCACCACCGTGAGCCCGACCTACGCGCTCGAGATCCAGACGCCCGAGCAGGGCTGCGGCCTCGACGGCCTGCTGCGCCAGCGCGCCGGCGTGCTCAGCGGCATCCTCAACGCGGTCGACGACCAGGTCTGGAACCCGTCCACCGACGCCGCGCTGGTGCAGGGCTACCAAACGCCCGAGGGCCGCCACATGGCCGGCAAGGCGCGCTGCAAGTCGGTGCTGCAGCGCCAGCTGGGGCTGGCCGAGCGCCCCGACGCGCCGCTGTTCATCGTGGTGAGCCGGCTCACCGAGCAGAAGGGCCTGCACCTCGTGCTCGGCGGCCTCGACACGCTGCTCGCGCAGGGCGGCCAGCTGGCGCTGCTGGGCAGCGGCGAAGGCTGGCTCGAAGAGGCCTTCCGCCAGCGCGCGGCGGCGGCGCCCGCCTCGGTGAGCGTCACCATCGGCTACGACGAGACGCTGGCGCACCAGCTCTTCGGCGCGGGCGACGTGACGATCGTGCCCTCGCTGTTCGAGCCCTGCGGCCTCACGCAGATGTACGGACTGAAGTACGGCAGCCTGCCGCTGGTGCGCCGCGTCGGCGGGCTGGCCGACACCGTCGTCGACTGCACGCTGGAAGACATGGCCAGCGGCGCCGCCACCGGCTTCGTGTTCGACCGCTTCGAGGACGCCGACTACGACCGCGCCCTGCGCCGCGCCTTCGCGCTGTACGAGCGCGCCGCCGACTGGCGCCGCGTGCGCGGCAACGCCATGCGGCGCCCGGCCGACTGGGGCACGGCAGCGGCGCAGTACATCGATGTGTACCAACGGGCGCTGGCCTGAAGCCCCCGCCCCACACCCCACCACCCACTCCGGGAACGCCCCCATGACGATCAAGGACTTCGCCTACGACCACCCCGACCGCGACGTTGCCGCCTTCAAGCGCGCGGTGGCCAACAAGCTGATCTACGCCGTCGGCAAGGACCCCGTGGCCGCCAGCCAGGATGACTGGCTGCACGCCACTGCGCTGGCCGTGCGCGACCAGCTTGTCGAGCGCTGGATGACGACCACGCGCGCCAACTACGCGCAGGACCTCAAGCGCGTGTATTACCTCTCGATGGAGTTCCTCATCGGGCGCACCTTCACCAACGCGCTGCTCGCCGTCGACCTGTACGGCACCGTGCGCGAGGCGCTGGCCGACTTCGGTGTCGACATGGCGGCGCTGGCCGAGCGCGAGCCCGACGCGGCGCTCGGCAACGGCGGCCTGGGCCGGCTCGCGGCCTGCTTCCTCGATTCGATGGCCACGCTCGGCGTGCCCGGCATGGGCTACGGCATCCGCTACGAGTACGGCATGTTCCGCCAGCGCATCGTCGACGGCCAGCAGGTCGAAACGCCCGACTACTGGCTCACGCGCGGCAACCCGTGGGAGTTCCAGCGGCCCGAGGTGAACTACCGCGTGCGCTTCGGCGGCCACGTGCAAAAGCGCGAAGGCAAGAACGCGCCCTACGGCGCGGCCGACTGGGTCGACACGCACGACGTGCTGGCCGTGGCCTACGACACCATCATTCCCGGCTACGGCACGCAGGCCACCAACACCTTGCGGCTGTGGTCGGCGCGCGCCACCGAGGAGATCGACCTGTCGGCCTTCAACCGCGGCAACTACATGGCGGCGGTGGAGAGCAAGAACCACTCCGAGAACGTCTCGCGCGTGCTCTACCCCGACGACTCCACGCCCTCGGGCCGCGAGCTGCGGCTGCACCAGGAGTACTTCTTCTGCAGCGCCAGCGTGCAGGACCTGCTGCGCCGCTACCTGCGCAACCACACGAGCTTCGACCAGCTGTCCGACAAGGTCAGCATCCACCTGAACGACACGCACCCGGTGCTGGCCGTGCCCGAGCTCATGCGCCTGCTGCTCGACGAGCACGGCCTGGCGTGGGACGTGGCCTGGGGCCACACGCAGAAGGTGTTCAGCTACACCAACCACACGCTGATGCACGAGGCCCTGGAAACCTGGCCGGTCGAGATGCTCGGGCGCATCCTGCCGCGCCACCTGCAGATCCTGTACGACATCAACGCGAAGTTCCTGGCCGCCGTGACGCAGACGCACGGCCAGGACGTCGAGCTGGTGCGCCGCCTCTCGCTGATCGACGAGACCGGCGAGCGCCGCGTGCGCATGGCCTACGTGGCGGTGCTCGCGAGCCATTCGGTGAACGGGGTGTCGGGGCTGCACTCGGAGCTGATGAAGCAGTCGATCTTTGCCGACTTCGCGAAGATCTTTCCCGAGCGCTTCAACAACAAGACCAACGGCGTCACGCCGCGCCGCTGGCTCGCCCAGGCCAACCCGCCGCTGGCCGCGCTGCTCGACCAGCGCATCGGCAAGGGCTGGCGGCGCGACCTGTCGCAGCTCGAAGCGCTGCGCCCGATGGTCGCGCAGCCCGCCTTCGTGCGCGCCTTTCGCCATGCCAAGCGCGAGAACAAGCTGCGGCTGGCCAACTGGGTCGGCGAGCACCTGAAGCTCGACCTGGACACCGACGCGATGTTCGACGTGCAGGTCAAGCGCATCCACGAGTACAAGCGGCAGCTGCTCAACGTGCTGCACGTGATCGCGCGCTATCACCGCATCCTCGATGCGCAGGCCAGCGGCACGCCGGCCGACATCGTGCCGCGCGTGGTCGTGTTCGCGGGCAAGGCAGCCTCGGCCTATGCGATGGCCAAGCAGGTGATCCGCCTCATCAACGACGTGGCGACCACCGTGAACGCCGACGCGCGCGTGGGCAAGCTGCTGAAGGTGGTGTTCCTGCCGAACTACAGCGTGAGCCTGGCCGAGATCATCATGCCGGCGGCCGACCTGTCGGAGCAGATTTCCACCGCGGGCACGGAAGCTTCAGGCACCGGCAACATGAAGTTCGCGCTCAACGGCGCGCTCACCATCGGCACGCTCGACGGCGCCAATGTCGAGATGCGCGAGAACGTCGGCCCCGAGAACATCTTCATCTTCGGCCACACCACGCCCGAGGTGGCCGACATCCGCGCGCGCGGCTACCAGCCGCGCGAGATCTACGAGGAGAACGCCGAACTGAAACGCGTGCTCGATGCCATTCGCGATGGCGCGTTCTCGCCGGGCGAGCCGGCGCGCTACCAGGGCATCTACGACGCGCTCGTGAACTGGGGCGACCACTACCTGCTGCTGGCCGACTACGCGAGCTATGTCGCGAAGCAGGCCGAGGTCGATGCGCTGTACCGCGACGCGGAGGCCTGGACGCGCATGGCGATCCTCAACGTGGCGGGAATGGGCGCGTTCTCGTCGGACCGGACGATCGCCGAATACGCCCACGAGATCTGGCACACGAAGCCCGTCGTGCTCGGCTGAGGCGAGCGGGCCGGGCCCGCAAGGTCAGCGCGGTTTGGCGGGGGCCGCCTCGGCCTCGGTGACAAAGCCGATGCGGCTCAGCCCGGCCTTGTTCGCGATGCCCATGAGCGCCACCACCTTGCCATAGGGCACGGTCTGGTCGGCGCGCAGTTGCACCTCGGTGTCCTTGCTGTCGGCGGCGGCCTTTTCGAGCTGGGCCGTCAGCTCTTCGTCGGTCACGGGCTTGTCGTTCAGGAAGACCTTGCCCGACGCATCGACCGACAGGCTCACGAACTTGGGCGTGTCGTTGGGCTGGCCCGCGTCGGTCTGCGGCAGGTCGAGCTTGATCGAGCTGGCCATCAACGGCGCGGTGATGATGAAGATCACCAGCAGCACCAGCATCACGTCGACCAGCGGCGTGACGTTGATGTCGGACAGCGGGCGCTGCCCACCCGCGCCCATGGCCCGCCCGCCGCCTGCGGCGCTGCTGCCCAGTGAGGTGCGTCCGAAGGCCATGGTGTGTGCTGCGCCTTAGACGGGCATCGGCCGCGCGGGCGGCGGTGCGGCGGGTGCCGGCGCTTCGCCGAAGCTGCCGAGCAGGTCGTGCGCAAAGCCTTCGAGCTCGGCCTCGACGCGGCCCACCACACGGCCAAACACGTTGTAGGCCAGCACGGCCGGAATGGCGACCGCGAGGCCGAAGGCCGTCATGACAAGCGCCTCGCCGACCGGCCCGGCCACCTTGTCGATGGTGAAGCCGCCGGTCTGGCCCGCGATGCCCGCCAGGGCACCGTAGATGCCCCAGACGGTGCCGAGCAGGCCGACGAAGGGCGCGGTGGCGCCCACGGTGGCCAGCAGGATCTGCCCCGCCTGCAGGCGCCGCAGCGCGCCGTGCAGCGCACCGCGCAGCACGCGCGTGAGGCGCTGGTTGCGGTCGACCGTGGCGCCCAGCGTGCCGCCGGGGGCTTCGGTGGCGGCCTGGCGCAGCGCGGCCACGGCGGGGCGCACGAGTTCGGCGCGGTCGAAGGCCTGGAGTTTCTGCTCGGCCTCGACCAGGGTGGCCGACTGCCAGAAGGCGGCGATGCTGCGCAGCACGTCGCGCGTGCCGCCGCGCAGCAGCCAGGCTTTCCAGAGGATCACGACCCAGCTGGCGATCGACATCGCGAGCAGCAGCGCGGCCACCGAACGGCTGACGCCGTCACCGTGGGTCAGCAGTTCGAGCACGCTCATCCGCGTCCTTGGTTTTGTGCGCCTGGCTTAACGCAGGCCGAGTACGTCGAACATGTCGAACAGGCCGCTGCGCTGGCCGCTCAGGAAGCGCACCGCACGCAGCGCGCCCTGCGCGTAGGTCACGCGGCTGGACGACTTGTGGGAGATTTCGATGCGCTCGCCGATGCCCGCGAACAGCACGGTGTGGTCGCCCACGATGTCACCGCCGCGGATGGTGGCGAAGCCGATGGTCGACGGGTCGCGCTCGCCCGTGATGCCTTCGCGGCCGTACACGGCGCAGTCCTTGAGGTCGCGGCCCAGCGCATCGGCGATCACCTCGCCCATCTTGAGCGCGGTGCCCGAGGGCGCATCGACCTTGAAGCGGTGGTGGGCCTCGACGATCTCGATGTCGTAGCCGGTGGCCATGGCGCGGGCGGCCATGTCGAGCAGCTTGAGCGTGACGTTGACGCCCACGCTCATGTTGGGCGCCATCATGATGGCGATGTCTTTGGCGATCTCGGCGATCTCGGCCTTCTGCGCGTCGCTGAAGCCGGTGGTGCCGATCACGGCCTGCACGCCCAGCTCGCGGCACACGGCCAGGTGCGCCATCGTGCCTTCGGGGCGGGTGAAGTCGATCATCACCTGCGCGTCCTGCAGGCCGGTGCGCAGGTCGGCCACGATGGGCACGCCGCTGGTGAAGCCCAGGAAGGCCGCGGCATCGGCGCCGAGGGCGGCGCTGCCGGCGATGTCGAGCGCGCCGGCCAGGCGGCAGTCGGGCGCGTTGCGCACGGCTTCGATGAGCATGTGGCCCATGCGGCCCGAGGCGCCGGCGATCGCCACCCGGCGCAGCGCGGGAGCGGAAGAAGAAGAATCGGAAGTGGGGGTGGTGGTCGGTTCAGTCACGGGGATTCGGTCGTTGAAAAGTCCCTACGGGAGCCATGGACACCGACAAAAGCCACCCCACCGGTCCGGCGGGCACCGCCCGCAGGAGGGGTGGCCGCCGCCGGAGCCCTGCCGCGCACGCTCAGCGCGCGGCTTCGAGCGGGGGGTAGGCGGCCGGCAGCGCGGGCATGGGGGCTGCCGGGGTGCCGGTGGTGTCGGCTTTCTTGTCGGCCTTGGGCGCGTATTTCTTGAGCTCTTCTTCGGTGGCCTCGAGCTGCGGCACCTTGCCGCTCTTGCGGCGGGTGTCGAGCGTGGCGACGAATTCTTCTTCGCTGGGCATCTCGTCGCCCTCGAAGCGGTCCATGAGTTCGCCGTTGAAGAACACGGTCAGGCGGCGCTCCTGCGGATCGACGCCCTGGCGGCGGATCGTGAAGACGTAGTCCCAGCGGTTGGCGTGGAAGACGTCGTTCAGCAGCGAGGTGCCGAGGATTTCGCGCACCTGCTGGCGCGACATGCCGGGCTTGAGTGCCGCGACCTGTTCCTTCGACACGAAATTGCCTTGCACCACTTCGACTTTGTAGGGGGTGACGGCAGACAGCGCGCCACGCGTGCGTTCGCTGAAACCGCTGCAGGCACCGAGGGCGAGCGTCGCCGCAATGGCAGCAACCAGCAACCAGGGCCGGCGTTGGAGGATGGCAGGCATGGGAGAAGAGGGGGTAGCGATATGATCGAACATTGTAGCGGCCGAGCCTGAAGGCCCGGCCTCAGCCCAGGGCGCAGGAACCATCATGGCCAACATCGACGAACTCAAGAACACCGGCCTCAAGGCCACCTTGCCGCGACTGAAGATCCTCGAGATCTTCCAGACCGGCAGCCAGCGGCACATGACCGCGGAAGACGTCTTCCGCGTGCTGCTCAACGAACACTCCGACATCGGCCTGGCCACCGTGTACCGCGTGCTCACGCAGTTCGAGCAGGCCGGCATCCTGGAGCGCAGCCACTTCGAAAGCGGCAAGGCAGTCTACGAATTGAACGAAGGCACGCACCACGACCACCTGGTCTGCACCTCGTGCGGCAAGGTCGAGGAGTTCTACGACGCCGAGATCGAGCGGCGCCAGCAGATGATCGCCAAGGACAAGGGCTGGGTCCTGCAGGACCACGCCATGTCGCTGTACGGCCTGTGCGGCGACTGCGTCAAGAAGCGCTGACGCCAGCCACCCCGCGAAAGCAGAAAGCAGCCCTTCGTTTCGAAGGGCTTTTTTCTTGCCTGCGTCAGTCCGGGTCGCGCCCGCTTTCCATCGCCTTGTGGTGGCGCGCCACGAAGTCGGCATAGGTGTCGATGCCGCGCAGCTGCAGGATCGAGTTGCGCACCGCGGCTTCCACCAGCACGGCGATGTTGCGCCCCGCCACCACCTGGATGATGACCTTGCGCACCGGGATGCCCAGCACGTCCTGCGTGAGCGGCGCCGAGGGCATGCGCTCGTAGTCGCGCTCGAAGCTGTCGCGCCGCACGAGGTGCACGATGAGCTTCAGGCGCATCTTCCGGCGCACGGCCGTCTCGCCGAAGATCGCGCGGATGTCCAGGAGGCCGATGCCGCGCACCTCCAGCAGGTTCAGCAGCAGGTCGGGGCAGCGCCCCTCGATGGTGTTCTGGTTGATGCGGTACAGGTCGACCGCGTCGTCGGCCACCAGGCCGTTGCCGCGCGAGATCAGCTCCAGGCCGAGCTCGCTTTTGCCCAGGCCCGACTCGCCCGTGATCATCACGCCCATGCCCAGGATGTCCATGAACACGCCGTGCATCGAGGTGCGCTCGGCGAAGTGCTTGGACAGGTAGGCGCGCAGCAGGTCGATCACGAAGGCCGACGACTCGCGCGTGGCAAACAGCGGCAGCTGGGCGCGTTCGCAGATCGACAGCAGCTCGTCGGGCGCGGCCTGGCCGTCGGCCAGCACCAGCATCGGCGGCTCCAGCGTGACGATGCGCCCGATGCGGCGCACGCAGTCTTCCTTGCTGCCGCGCGTGAGGTAGGCCACCTCGCGCGCACCGAGGATCTGCACGCGGTACGGGTGGATGTAGTTCAGGTAGCCGACCAGGTCGGCGGCCGACTGCGCGCGGCTGATGACGTCGGGGTCGAACTGGCGCTCCGAGGCACCCAGGCCCGCGAGCCATTCCCAGCGGAGCGACCCGCGGAACTCCTCGAACATGGCATCGGCGCTGATGACGGTCGGCTTCATGCGTGCGGCGGCCGGCGCAAGACGCCGGCATTCTGGTCAGGATGGAGAGAGAGAAAAGCGTCGCCGCAGCTTATCAGCAGCAGCGGCAGGCCCGGCACGGGCGCTCAGGCGACCTGGGTCGACTGCCAGCCGGCGATGAGGCCGTGCAGCGCGGCGGCGTCGGTGCTGGACTTGATCTGCTCGCGCAGGCCGGCGTCGCTCAGCAACTCGGCAATTTCAGACAGGATTTCGAGGTGCTTCTGCGTGGCCGCTTCGGGCACCAGCAGGAAGATCAGCAGCGCCACGGGCTGCTCGTCGGGAGCGTCGAAGCCGATGGGGTTCGCCAGCTGGAACACCGCGGCCATCGGCGCCTTGAGGCCCTTGATGCGGCCATGGGGAATGGCCACCCCGTGGCCCAGACCGGTGGAGCCGAGGCGCTCGCGCGCAAACAGGCTGTCGGTGATGAGGGCACGGCCCAGACCGTGAAGGCTCTCGAACAGCAGGCCGGCTTCTTCGAAAGCACGTTTCTTGCTGGTGGCGTCAACGCTCACGAGCACTTGAGCGGGCGGCAGGATGGACGCGAGGCGATTCATGGTGGGGTCAGAGCGGGGCGATTATGCACCTCCTCGGTAAAAACCCCCAGTCCCCCTAATTACTTTCGTCTACATGTGTTGCCGTGAGGCGTCGCTTCCTCTGGAGGCCCTTGCAAAGCCCCACCAATGTGGTCGGACAAACAAAAGGCCGCCCGAAGGCGGCCTGAGATGCGGGGCGCGGGGCCCGGCGTTTACATCACGCGCTTGGGCGCCACGTGATGGTGGTCCTGCAAGCGATCCTTGTGGCGGACCACCTGGCGGTCGAGCTTGTCGACCAGCTCATCGACCGCGGCGTACAGATCAGCGTGGCTCGATTCCGCGAACATGTCATTGCCCTTGACGTGAATGTTGCACTCCGCCCTTTGGCGGCGTTCCTTTTCCTTCTGCTTTTCCACCGTGAGGATCACCTTGACATCGACCACCTGGTCGAAATGTCGCGTGATCCGGTCCAGCTTGCTCGTGACGTAGGTGCGCAAGGCAGGTGTGACGTCGAGGTGATGACCGCTGATCGTCAAATTCATGAATGACCTCCTGAGAATTGACGGTTGGGGAAATGACCGCGCTCCGGGATGAAGCGTGGCCGGCGAAACAGGTGAGGTTGGGAGAGAGGGAGAAGAGGAAGGGAGATGAAGAAAGGGGGCGGTCGGATTCACTATGCCCAAGCTGTCACGGTATTGCAATACCGGGGCTTGCCCGAGTGACGGGCCGGTGTATTGCATGCCCTAATCCGCTATTGATTCCATAGCTGTCCCCGTGCAGTGGCATGCCGTTGCGGCACATTGGAAGCAAGTGTTTCCATGTGCAGCGCGCAGTGTCCCTCCCGCCCGAAGGGCCGGCCCGTTCAGCGCCAGGCGGCGCGCATGCGGTTGCGCAGGTCGATCACCGCGGCCGGTGGCGGCACGGCGGGCGGCAGCACCGGCGGCGGCGGCCAGGTCTGCAGCTCGAAGCCCGCCAGGTCAGACTCCGTGATGAAGCGGGTGCGGTTGGCGTACAGGTGCCGGTCGCCACGCGCCGCCTGCTGTGTGATGTGGAAGCGCTGCGGCATCACCAGGTGCAGGTGATCGCGGGCCCGCGTCATCGCCACGTAGAGCAGGCGCCGCTCTTCTTCCAGCTCGTGCGCGCCCTGTGCCACGTCGGCCGGCATGCAGCCGTCGACCACGTTGATGACGTGCACCGAGTTCCACTCCTGGCCCTTGGCCGAATGGATGGTCGACAGGATCAGGTAGTCCTCGTCGAGCGAGGGCGGGCCGGGCCGGTCGCTGGTGGCTTCGGGCGGATCGAGCGTGAGCTCGGTGAGAAAGCGCTCGCGGGAGCCATAGCCGGCCGCCAGCCGCGCCAGCTGCTCGACGTCGGCACGCCGCACGCCCGAGGTGTCTTCGTACAGCCGCTCCAGGTGCGGCTGGTACCACTGCATCGCCACCTCCACGTCGGCCGGCCACTGCAGCGACGGCGCGCGCAAGGCGGCGTAGGCCTGGGCAAAGTCGGCCCACTGTTCGCGCGCGGCCGACGGCGGCACGAAGTCGCGCACGGCCGCGGCCGGGTCGGCCGCCTGGTCCATCGCGTCGAGCAGGCGCGTGCCGGTGACCGGGCCCACGCCGGGAATGAGCTGTGTGACCCGGAAGCCCGCCATGCGCCCGCGCGGGTTCTGCGCAAAACGCAGCACGGCGAGCAGGTCCTTCACGTGCGAGGCTTCGAGGAACTTGAGCCCGCCGAACTTCACGAACGGGATGTTGCGCCGCGCCAGTTCCAGCTCGAGCGCCGCGCTGTGCGACGAGGTGCGAAACAGCACCGCCTGCGACTTCAGCGCCAGTCCGCCCTCGCGGTGCGCCAGGATCTTGTCGGCCACCCAGCGCGCCTGCCCGGCCTCGTCGGGCACGAGCACCAGCACCGGTTTGCCGGCCGAGGGCTTGTCGGTCCACAGCGTCTTGGCGTGCCGCTCGGCGGCCTGCGCGATGACGCGGTTCGACACGTCGAGGATCGGCTGCGTCGAGCGGTAGTTGCGCTCCAGCGTGACGATGCGCGCGGCCTGCGAGAACTGCGAGGGAAAGTCGAGGATGTTGCGCACCGTGGCGCCGCGGAACGAGTAGATCGACTGCGCGTCGTCGCCCACCACCGTCACGCCGCGCCCGTCGGGCTTCATCGCGCGCAGGATCTCGGCCTGCAGCAGGTTGGTGTCCTGGTACTCGTCGACCAGCACGTGGTCGAAGCGCGCGCCGACATGCGCGGCCAGCGCGGGCTCGGCGACCATCTCGGCCCAGTAGAGCAGCAGGTCGTCGTAGTCGAGCACGTTCTGCTGCTGCTTGGCCTCGACGTAGGCGCCGAAGAGCGTCTTGAGCTCAACCTCCCACTCGGCGCACCAGGGAAAGCTGTCTTTCAGCACGGCGGCCAGCGGCGCGCGCGTGTTCACGCAGCGCGAGTAGATCGACAGGCAGGTGCCCTTGCGCGGGAAGCGGTTGACCGTGGACGACAGGCCCAGCTCGTGCCGCACCAGCCCCATGAGGTCTTCGGCGTCGCCGCGGTCGTGGATGGTGAAGTTCTCGTCCAGCCCGATCTGCGCGGCGTATTCGCGCAGCAGCCGCGCGCCGATGCCGTGGAAGGTGCCGGCCCACGGCAGCGCGGGCGGGCGCTCCGACTTCAGGCCCAGCACGCGCGCCAGCACCTGGCCCGCGCGGCGCTCCATTTCCTGCGCGGCGCGGCGCGAGAAGGTGAGCAGCAGCAGCCGCTGCGGATCGACCCCGTCCGCGATCAGGTGCGCCACGCGGTGCGCCAGCGTGCTGGTCTTGCCCGAGCCGGCACCGGCGATCACGAGCAGCGGCCGGTGGTCGGCGCCGACCGCCGCGCCCACGCCATGCTCGACCGCCGCGCGCTGGTCGTCGTTGAGCGCGGCGAGCGCCGCGGCCAGGCGCTCGGCTTGCGTCTTCGGGGGGGTGGAAAGAACGGGGGACGCAGGGGTCTGCATGGGCACGACTTTACTGTATGTCCGTCCAGTTCGAGTGCCTTGTCGCCCTGTGGCCGGTGACATAATCGCGCCTCGCTGCAACCGGAGACTCCCCTTGGAAACCGCCCCGTCTCGGCAGCTTTCAACTCCCTGGCGACGCTGCGCGTGATGTACTGACGCCGGGTCCGCGGGAATTGAAAGCGCCCCGCCCTCGCCCATCGTTCAGTCACCCCCGGGAGTGAGCCCATGCTCAACATCTTTACGCTCGCCAACGGCCGCCTCGTCCAGGAAGAGATCGAGTCGCTCGAAGAGCTCTCCAAGTTCCAGCCGATCTGGGTCGACCTCGAGTCGCCCACGCTCGAGGAAAAGCGCTGGATCAAGCAGTACTACGGCCTCTCGATTCCCGAAGACGCGATGGACGAGGACATCGAGGAGTCGGCCCGCTTCTACGAGGAAGACAACGGCGAGCTGCACATCCGCTCCGACTTCCTGATCGACGACGACGAAGACCCGCGCACGGTGCGCGTCGCCTTCATCCTGAACCAGCACAACACCGACCTGCGCAGCCGCGGCGTGCTGTTCTCGATCCACGACGAGGACGTGCCCGTGTTCCGCCTGCTGCGCATGCGCGCACGCCGCGCGCCGGGGCTGATCGAAGACGCCAAGGAAGTGATGCTCAAGCTCTTCGACGCCGACGCCGAGTACTCGGCCGACACGCTGGAGAACATCTACGACGAGCTCGAGGTGGCGGGCAAGAAGGTGCTGTCGGGCAACGTCAGCGACGAGCTGGCCGGCGAGGTGCTCGGCGCCATCGCGCGGCAGGAAGACTTGAACGGCCGCATCCGCCGCAACGTGATGGACACGCGCCGCGCCGTGAGCTTCATGATGCGCAGCAAGATGCTCAACGCCGAGCAGTTCGAAGAGGCGCGGCAAATCCTGCGCGACATCGAATCGCTGGACAACCACACGGCCTTCCTCTTCGACAAGATCAACTTCCTGATGGATGCGACCGTCGGTTTCATCAACATCAACCAGAACAAGACCATCAAGATCTTCTCGGTGGCCAGCGTCGCGCTGCTGCCGCCCACGCTGATCGCCAGCATCTACGGCATGAACTTCAAGTTCATGCCCGAGCTCGACTGGGCCATGGGCTACCCCTACGCCATCGCGCTGATGGCCGCGAGCGCGCTGGTGCCGATGTGGTACTTCCGCCGGCGCGGCTGGCTCAAGTAGTCGCTGTACTGGGTGCTAGAGTGGCTGCCGGCAGGCAGCTGACCTGGAGAGCCCCGTGCGCAGACTTCGTTTCCTCACCAACCGCCACCGCGCGCCGTCGACGAACACCGCGCTCGGGCTGCTGCTGGCCTTCAACGCCGGCGCCATCAATGCGGGCGGCTTCCTCGTGCTGCACATGTACACCTCGCACATGACCGGCTTCGCCTCGCAGCTGGCGGACGGCATGGTGCTGGGCAACCTCACGCTGCTGCTGAACGCGCTGGGCGCGATCCTGGCGTTCGTGAGCGGCGCCGCGGTCTGCGCGGTGCTGGTGAACTGGGCGCGGCAGCACCGGCTGCATGGCGTGTACGCGCTGCCCCTGCTGCTGGAGGCCGCGCTGATGTTCCCGTTCGGGCTCGCCGGCGCCATCACGCTGACCTGGGCCACGCCGTTCGCGGTGCCGCTCACGGTGCTGCTGCTGTCGTTCATCATGGGGCTGCAGAACGCCGTGGCGTCGAAGACCTCGGGCGGCAGCACGCGCACCACCCACATGACCGGCAACATCACCGACGTGGGGATCGAGCTGGGCAAGATGCTCTACTGGAACCGGCGCGCGCCGTCCACGCCGCTGCCGGTGCGCCACGACCGCAGCCGGCTGCGCCGCTGCGGCGGACTGGTCGCCATGTTCGTGCTCGGCGGCGCTGTGGGCGCCCTGGGCTTCAAGCACGTGGGCTTCATCTGCGTCGTGCCGCTGGCCGCGCTGCTGCTGGCGCTGTCGATCCCGCCGCTGCTGCGCGACCTGCCGCAGCTGCGCCGGCTCGCGCCGTAGGCAGGTTCTTCAGGCCGCGTCGCGCGGCAGGGAGGCGAGCCAGGCGTCGACGAGCACGAGGCTGTAACGGCTCGCCACCTCGGCCACGAAGCGCGTGAAGTCGCCGTGCGCGGCATCGTCGGCGCGGTCCGAGATGGTCCGCAGCGCCGCGAAGGGCACGCCGTAGTCGTGGCAGGCCTGCGCCATCGCCGCGCCCTCCATCTCGACGGCGAGCGCATCGGGCAGCGAGCGTTGCAGGGCCCCACACTCCGCGGTGGTCGACACGAAGCGGTCGCCGCTGATCAGCAGGCCGCGATGGACCTTCGGCGACCGCAGATGGAACTCATCGACCGCCTTCTGCCCCACCAGACTCACCGGATCGCGCAAGGTGCTTTCGGCCACCGCCGCCAGCGCATCGCCGATGGCCGCGTCGGCCGCGAAGCGCGAACGCCCCATCAGCGGCACCTCGTACTTCGGAAAGATCGGCGAGGCGTCCATGTCGTGCTGCAGCAGCTCGGTCGCCACGACCACGTCGCCGACATTCACGCCCGGTGCCAGCCCGCCCGCCACGCCCGTGAACACGATCGCCCGCACGCCGAAGCGCTCGAGCAGCACCGTGGCCGTGACCGCCGCCGCGACCTTGCCGATGCGCGACAGCACCGCGACCACGGGCTGGCCCTGCAGGTGGCCGACCCAGAAGTCGCGGCCGGCCACGCGCACGCGCTGCTCGTCGGGCATGCGCGCGAGGAGCGCACTGAGCTCCTCGTGCATGGCCGCGACGATGGCGATGGGCGCAGCGACCACGGCTTACTTGATGTCCACGCCGTAGAAGGTGTGGCGGCCGAACGGACTCAATTTGAAGTCGACCACCTCCTTGCGCACCGGCTTCAGCTGCACCGCGTGCGCGATGGTGAACCACGGCGCCTGCTCCTTGAAGATGACCTGCGCCTTCTTGTAGAGCGCGTCGCGCTCCGACTGCTTGGTCGCGCTCTTGGCCTTCACCACGAGGTCTTCGTAGGGCTGGTAGCAGAATTTCGAGATGTTGCTGCCACTGGCCGACTTGGCCGAGGCGCAGCCCAGCAGGGTGTACATGAAGTTGTCCGGGTCGCCGTTGTCGCCGGTCCAGCCCAGCATGCCCATCTGGTGCTCGCCGGCCTGCAGGCGCTTGCGGTACTCGCCCCACTCGAAGCTCTTGATCTCGGCCTTGACGTTGATCTTGGCCAGGTCGGCCTGCATCAGCTCGGCGATGCGCTTGGCGTTCGGGTTGTACGGGCGCTGCACCGGCATGGCCCACAGGTCAGTGCTGAAGCCGTCGGGGAAGCCGGCCTGCGCCAGCAGCTTCTTGGCCGCTTCGGGGTCGTACGGGTCGTCCTTCACGGCATCGTTGTAGGACCACAGCGTCGGCGGGATCGGGTTCTTCGCGGCCACGCCGGTCGTGAGGTACACGCCGTCGATGATGGCCTTCTTGTTGATCGCCATGTTGATGGCCTTGCGCACGCGCACGTCGTCGAAGGGCTTCTTCGTCGTGTTGTACGAGAGGTAGCCCACGTTCAGGCCCGGCTGCTCCAGCACCTGTACGTTCGGGTCCTTGCGGATCGCGTCGAGGTCGGCCGGGTTCGGGTACGGCATGACGTGGCACTCGCCCTTTTGCAGCTTGGCCCAGCGCACCGAGGCATCGGGCGTGATCGCGAACACGAGGTCGTCGATCTTGGCCTTGCCGCCCCAGTACTGCGGGAAGGCCTTGAAGCGGATGATCGCGTCCTTCTGGTACTGCACGAGGTAGAACGGGCCGGTGCCGACCGGGTCCTGGTCGACCTTCTCGGGCGTGCCGGCCTTCAGCATCGCGATGGCGTATTCCTTCGACTGGATGCCCGCGTACTGCATCGCCAGGTTCGCGAGGAACGGCGCCTCGGCCTGGTTGAGCGTGATCTTCACCGTGTGGTCGTCGATGCGGTCCACCGACTTCAGCAGCTTGGGCATGCCCATGTCGTTGAAGTAGGAGTGGTTCTGGCTCGTGACCTTGAAGAAGGGGTCGCTCTCCTTCCACTGGCGCTCGAGCATGAAGATGAAGTCGTCGGCGTTGAAGTCGCGCGTGGGCTTGAAGCTCTTGCTCGTGGTGTGCCACTTCACGCCCTTGCGCAGGTGGAAGGTGTACACGGTGCCATCGGCCGAGATGTCCCATTTTTCGGCCAGGCCCGGCATCACCTTGGTGCCGCCGCGCTCGAACTCGACGACGGTGTTGTAGACCTGCGTGGTCACGTCGAACGACGTGCCGGTGGTGTTCATGCCCGGGTAGAAGTTTTCCGGGCTTCCTTCGGAGCAGTACACCAACGTCTTGGCTGACACGGCGCCGCAGGCCAGGGTAAGGGCCGTGAGCGCTGCCGGTGCCAGGAGCGCCAGCTTTTGTGAGCGGCGCGAAACGGAGGACTGGGTCTTCATGGGGACTCCTCGAGACAGGGTTGAAAAAATCGCCACTCCACTCTTCTTCAGGACGCGGCGAGCACGGGACCATCGGCGCGCACGGCCGGCGCGCCATCGAGAAACTGCTCGGCGTAGTGACAGGCCACCAGCCGCTCGTCGAGCGCGCGCAGCGCGGGGCGCTCCTCGCGGCAGCGCGGCTGCACGTGCGGGCAGCGCGTGCTGAAGACGCAGCCCGAAGGCGGATTCAACGGCGACGGCAGTTCGCCCTTGAGCACGATGCGCTGGCTGCTCAGCCCCGGCGTCGAGGCCAGCAGCGCCTGCGTGTACGGATGCAGCGGCCGCGCGAAGATGCGTGACTTGGGGCCCTGCTCCACCGCATGGCCCAGGTACATCACGAGCACGTCGTGCGCGATGTGGCGCACCACGCCCAGGTCGTGCGAGATGAAGAGGTAGGCCAGGCCCAGCTCGGCCTGCAGGTCCGCCAGCAGGTTCAGCACCTGCGCCTGGATCGACACGTCGAGCGCCGACACCGGCTCGTCGGCCACCAGCAGGCGCGGCGACAGCATGAGCGCGCGCGCGATGGCGATGCGCTGGCGCTGGCCGCCCGAGAACATGTGCGGGTAGCGGTTGGCGTACTCGGGGCGCAGGCCGACGCGGGCCAGCATCTCGCGCGCGCGCTCGGCGCGCTCCGGCTTGCTCAGCGTGGTGTTGATGGCCAGCGGGTCTTCGAGCACTGCCGAGATCTTCTTGCGCGGGTTGAGCGAGCCGTACGGGTTCTGGAACACCAGCTGCACCGCCTGGCGCAGCTCGCGCCTGCGTTCATGCGGCGGGCTCACCGCATCGGCGCCGATCAGCGTCAGCTGCCCGGCGGTGGGCTTCTCGATCAGCGCGACCATGCGCGCGAGCGTCGACTTACCGCAGCCCGACTCGCCCACCACGGCCAGCGTGCGCCCGCGTTCGAGGCGGAACGAGATGTCGCCCACGGCGCGCAGCTGCGCCGGCGCGCGGAACAGCCCGCGGCGCACGGCGTAGGTGCGCTGCAGGTTGCGCGCCTCGGCGACGATCTCCGGCGGCGATGCGTCGCTCATGGCAGCACCTCCGCGATGGCCGCGCACGGCGGGTCGTGCGCGATGGCTTCGGCGCGACCCGGCTCGCCGAGCGGAAAGTGGCAGCGCACCTCGGCGCCCTGCCACGCACGCAGCGCCGGTCGCACCTGGCAGGCGCGCTCGGTGACGTAGCCGCAGCGCGGCGCAAACAGGCAGCCCGCGGGCCGGTCGTGCACGCCGGGCACCACGCCGCTGATGGTGGCGAGCCGGCCCTCGGGCGCGGCGCGTTCGGGCAGCGCCGCGAGCAGCGCCTCGGTGTAGGGATGCTGCGGCGACGCAAAGAGGCGGTCGACGCGCTGGTGCTCCATCACCTGCCCCGCGTACATCACGGCGATGCGCTGCGCCATCTCGCTGACCACGCCCATGTTGTGCGTGATGAGCACCAGCGCCATGCCGCGCTCCTTCTGCAGGTCGCGCAGCAGGTCGAGGATCTGCGCTTGGATGGTCACGTCGAGCGCGGTGGTCGGCTCGTCGGCGATCAACAGGCGCGGGTTGCAGGCGATGGCCATGGCGATCATCACGCGCTGGTTCATGCCGCCCGAGAGCTGGTGCGGGTAGCTGCCCAGGCGTGACGAGGCGGCGGGGATGCCGACTTGTTCGAGCAGCTCGGTGGCGCGCTTCTTCGCTTCGCGCTTGTCGAGCTTCAGGTGCAGGCGCAGCGTTTCCATCAGCTGGAAGCCGATGGTGAAGCAGGGGTTGAGGCTGGTGGTCGGCTCCTGGAAGATCATCGCGACCTCCTTGCCGACCAGCGTGCGGCGGGCCTTGTCGGAGATGCCGAGCAAGTCCTTGCCCGCAAAGCGCATGTGGTCCGCGCGCACGCGGCCCGGGAAGCCGACGAGGCCCATGAGCGCCATCATCGTGACGCTCTTGCCCGAGCCCGACTCGCCGACGATGCCGAGCACCTCGCCCTCTTCGAGCGTGAGGCTCACGCCGTCGACGGCGTGCAGCACGCCGCCTTGCGTGGGGAACTCGACGTGCAAATCCTTGATGTCCAGCAAAGGCATCTGTGCTCTCCTTTGCGTCAGCGCTTGAGCTTGGGGTCGAGCGCATCGCGCAGCCCGTCGCCCAGCAGGTTGAAGGCCAGCACGGCCGCAAGGATGGCGAGGCCCGGGAAGGTCACGACCCACCACGCGCGCAGCACGAACTCGCGCGCATCGGCCAGCATCGTTCCCCACTCGGGCGACGGCGGCTGTGCGCCCAGGCCGATGAAGCCGAGCGCCGCCGCGTCGAGGATGGCGGTCGAGACGCCCAGCGAGGCCTGCACGATCAGCGGCGCCGAACAGTTGGGCAGCACCTCGCGGAACATCAGGCGCAGCGTGCTGGCGCCGCTCACGCGCGCCGCGGTCACGTAGTCGCGCGAGACCTCGGCGATGACCGTGGCGCGCGTGATGCGCACGTAGTGCGGCAGCACCACGATGGCCACCGCGAGCATGGCGTTGACGAGCCCCGGCCCGAGGATCGCGACGATCACGATGGCCATCAGCAGGCTGGGCATCGTGAGGATGATGTCCATCATCCGCATGATCGCGATCTCCAGCGCGCCGCGGAAGAAGCCGGCGACGAGCCCGAGCACCACGCCCACCACCACCGACAGCGCCACCACTGCGACGCCGATCGACAGCGACAGCCGCGCGCCGTGCATGAGCCTCGACAGGATGTCGCGCCCGATGGCGTCCGTTCCCAGCAGGTAGGTCCACGAGCCGCCGTCCTGCCAGGCCGGCGGCTTGAGGAACGCGGCGGCGTTGGTTTCGTTCGGTGCATGCGGCGCGATCCACGGTGCGAACAGCGCCACCAGCAGCAGCACCACGATGGTGACGAGACCGATGACCGCGCCCCGGTTCGCCGAGAAGGCGGTCCAGAACTCGCGCCAGGGACCGGGAGGCGCCGAGGCCTGCGAGCCGGGGGGAACGGCGTGGGTGTTGCTCGTCATCGACTCAGTGCCTGATCCGCGGGTTGATGACGCCGTAGGCGATGTCCACCAGCAGGTTGAGCAGCATCACGATGCCGCCCAGCAGCAGCATGCCGCCCTGCAGCACCGGGTAGTCGCGCCGCCCGATGGCCTCGATGAGCCACTTGCCGACGCCGGGCCAGGAGAAGATGGTCTCGGTGAGGATCGCGCCGGTGAAGAGCACGCCGATCTGCAGGCCGATCACCGTGACGACCGGGATCAGCGCATTGCGCAGCGCATGCAGGCCCACCACGCGAAAGCGCGACAGGCCCTTGGCGCGCGCGGTGCGGATGTAGTCCTCGCCCAGCACCTCGAGCATGGCCGAGCGCGTCATGCGCGCAATGACGGCCAGCGGCACGGTGCCCAGCACGATGGCCGGAAGAATGAGGTGGTGCAGCGCCGACCAGAAAGCCTCGGTCTCGCCGGCGCGCAGCGCGTCGATCAGCAGGAAGCCGGTCTGCGGCTCGACGAAGTACTGCACCGAGATGCGACCCGACACCGGCGTCCAGCCCAGCTGCACCGAGAAGAACAGGATCAGCAGCAGGCCCCACCAGAAGATCGGCATCGAGTAGCCGGTGAGCGACGTGGCCATCACACCGTGGTCGAAGATCGAATTGCGCCGCACCGCCGCGACGATGCCGGCCGGCAGCCCGAGCAGCAGCGCGAAGAGAATCGCGCACACGCCGAGTTCGACGGTGGCCGGAAAGAGCGCGAGGAACTCGCTCATCACCGTGTCCTGCGTGATGAGCGACTTGCCCAGGTCGCCCTGCAGCACGCGGCCGATGTAGATGCCGTATTGCACGAGCAGGGGCTTGTCCAGGCCCATGGCGGTGCGCAGCTCGGCGTGGCGCGCGGGGTCGATCCCGCGCTCGCCGGCCATCGTCTCGATGGGGTCACCCGGCACCAGCCGGATGAGAAAGAAGGCCAGCAGCGTCATGCCGATGAAGGTCGGCACGAGCAAGCCTAGGCGAACGTAAATGAATCTGAGCATCGACCCGCGAATATGCAAGATCGATGCCCCGGCCCCACCCGGGCGGAACCCTTACTACTTCTTGCTATCCCGCAGTTCGCGCCGCAGGATCTTGCCCACCGGTGTCTTGGGCATGTCGGTGCGGAACTCGATCACGCGCGGCTGCTTGTAGCCCGTGAGGTTGGCGCGGCAGTACTCGCGCACCTGCGCTTCGGTGAGCGACTCGTCCTTCTTAACGATGACGAGCTTCACGGCCTCGCCGGTCTTGTCGTCGGGCACGCCGACCGCGGCGCATTCGAGCACGCCGGGCAGCATCGCCACCACGTCCTCGATCTCGTTCGGGTACACGTTGAAGCCCGACACCAGGATCATGTCCTTCTTGCGATCGACCACCTTGAAGTAGCCGCGCTCGTCGACCACGCCGATGTCGCCGCTCTTGAAGTAGCCGTCGGGCGTCATGACCTTGGCGGTCTCGTCGGGGCGCTGCCAGTAGCCGGCCATGACCTGCGGGCCCTTGATGGCGATCTCGCCGCGCTCGCCGGTGGGCACTTCGTTGCCGTCGTCGTCGAGCAGCTTGAGCCAGGTGCTCGGCAGCGGCAGGCCGATGGTGCCGGTGTAGGCGGTGCTGTTGGTCGGGTTGCAGGTGGTCGAGGGCGAGGTTTCCGAGAGACCGTAGCCCTCGCAGATGGGGCAGCCGGTTTTCTCGAGCCAGAGCTTGGCCACCGCGGCCTGCACCGCCATGCCGCCGCCGACCGAGACCTTCAGGTTCTTCCAGTTGACGGTGTTGAAGTCGGGGTGGTTCGCCAGCCCGTTGAACAGCGTGTTGACGGCCGGGAAGCTGTGGATGGTGTGCTTGGACAGTTCCTTGAGCACGCCGGGAATGTCGCGCGGATTCGGGATCAGGATCAGCTTGCCGCCCGTGCGCATGCTCAGCATCATGCCGACCGTGAACGCGAAGATGTGATACAGCGGCAGCGCGCACACGCTGGTGGGCTGCTCGTTGGCCGGCACCTTGGCCATGACGGGCTCGTTCCAGGCTTCGGACTGCAGCACGTTGGCGATCACGTTGCGATGCAGCAGCACCGCGCCCTTGGACACGCCGGTGGTGCCGCCGGTGTACTGCAGCACGGCCACGTCGTCGGGGCCGGTGGCCACGGGCTTGAGCGAACCACCCGCACCCTTGTCGAGCGCATCGTTGAAGCGCACCGCGCCCGGCAGGCTGAAGTGCGGCACCAGCTTCTTGACGTTGCGCACCACGTAGTTGACCAGCGCGCCCTTCAGAAAGCCGAGCCGGTCGCCCATGGAGGCCAGCACGATGTGCTTGATCGGCGTGCTCGCGATGCACTGCTGCAGCGTGGTGCCGAAGTTCTCCATGATGACGATCGCCTTGGCGCCCGAGTCCTTGAGCTGGTGCTCGAGTTCGCGCGGCGTGTACAGCGGGTTCACGTTCACCAGGATCAGGCCGGCGCGCAGGATGGCCGCCACAGCGATCGGGTACTGCGGGCAGTTGGGCATCATCGCGGCGACGCGGTCGCCCTTCACGAGGCCCAGGCCCTGCAGGTAGGCCGCGAAGGCCTTGCTGAGCTTGTCGGTCTCGCCGTAGCTCACGTCCTTGCCCATGAAGCTGTAGGCCGTGCGGTCGGCGTACTTGGTGAAGCTCTCCTCCATGAGCGCCACCAGCGACGGGTAGTGCGACGCGTCGATGTCGGCGGGCACGCCTTGCGGGTAGCTGCTGAGCCAGGGGCGTTCGGTCATGGATGTGTCTCCTCGGAGTCGGATGAGTTTTTAAAAACGAAAACGGCGCACGTGAGGCGCCGCGACGATCAGGCCCGCATCGCGGGCACGGACCTTCGGCCTATTCGATGGCCTTGCCCATATCTTCCACTACTTTTTTCGCATCGCCAAAGACCATCATGGTCTTGTCCATGTAGAAGAGCTCGTTGTCCAGGCCCGCGTAGCCGGCGGCCATGGAGCGCTTGTTCACGATGACGGTCTTGGCCTTGTAGGCTTCCAGGATCGGCATGCCGTAGATCGGCGTGCCCTTGGTGAGCGCGGCCGGGTTCACCACGTCGTTGGCGCCCAGGATGATCGCCACGTCGGCCTGCGCGAACTCGCCGTTGATGTCCTCCATCTCGAACACCTGGTCGTAGGGCACCTCGGCCTCGGCCAGCAGCACGTTCATGTGGCCCGGCATGCGGCCGGCCACGGGGTGGATGGCGTACTTCACCTTGACGCCCTTGTGCGTGAGCTTCTCGGCCAGTTCGTTCACGGCGTGCTGGGCGCGCGCCACGGCCAGGCCGTAGCCCGGCACGATGATCACCGTCTCGGCGTTGGACAGCATGTAGGCCGCATCGTCCGCGCTGCCGCTCTTGACCGGGCGCTGTTCCTTGGCGCCGTCGGTGGCGGTGGTTGCCTCGCCGCCGAAGCCGCCCAGGATCACGTTGAAGAACGAGCGGTTCATGGCCTTGCACATGATGTAGCTCAGGATCGCACCCGAAGAGCCCACCAGCGAACCGGCCACGATCAGCATCGCGTTGTTCAGGCTGAAGCCGATGCCGGCCGCCGCCCAGCCCGAGTAGCTGTTGAGCATCGACACCACCACCGGCATGTCGGCGCCGCCGATCGGGATGATGATGAGCACGCCCATCACGAAGGCCAGCGCCAGCATCGCGAAGAACGCCGGCCAGCTTTCGGTGGCCACGAACACCAGGCCCAGGGCGATGGTCGCCAGGCCCAGCACCAGGTTCAGCATGTGCTGGCCCGAGAACTGCACCGGCGCACCCTGGAACAGGCGGAACTTGTACTTGCCCGAGAGCTTGCCGAAGGCGATGACCGAGCCGCTGAAGGTGATGGCGCCGATGGCCGCACCCAGGAACAGCTCGAGCCGGTTGCCGTAGGGAATGGCATGACGCACGAAGCCCTCGAAGAGGACCGCGCCATCGGGCGTGCGCGCACCGACGACCGCCGCCACGGGCGCGGCGGTGATGCCGAAGGCCCAGGGCTCGGCCACCGCGGCCACGCCGATGAACACCGCGGCCAGGCCGATCATGCTGTGCATGAAGGCGACCAGCTCGGGCATCTTGGTCATCTCGACCTTGTTGGCCATGAAGGCGCCGAGGCCGCCACCGACCACGACGGCGGCCAGCACCCAGGCGATGCCGGTGGTGAAGTCGACGTTGAGGGCGCGCGCCTGTCCGTGGACCAGCGCGATGGTGGTCAGCACGGCGATCGCCATGCCGGTCATGCCGAAGATGTTGCCGCGGATCGAGGTGGTGGGATGGGACAGGCCCTTCAGGGCCTGGATGAAGCAGACGCTGGCAACGAGGTACAGCAGCGTGACGAGGTTCATGCTCACTTGGCGGCTCCCTCTGCGGCCTTGGGGGCGGCCTTCTTGTCTTTCTTCTTGAACATCTCGAGCATCCGGCGCGTGACCAGGAAGCCGCCGAAGACGTTCACCGCGGCCAGCGCCACGGCGAGCACGCCCATGGTCTTGCCCAGCGGCGTGGTGGTGAGCGCGGCGGCCAGCATGGCGCCCACGATCACGATGGCCGAGATGGCGTTGGTCACGGCCATGAGCGGTGTGTGCAGCGCGGGCGTGACGGTCCAGACCACGTGGTAGCCGACATAGATGGCCAGCACGAAGATGGTCAGGTTGATGACGGTGTGCGAAACGATTTCCATGGTGTTGTGTTCTCCTCGTTCGGTCTTGCGTGCCCTGTCAGAGCTTCTTGACTTCGTTGATGCGGTTGGCATCGCCAAGCAGCACCACCTTGGGCTTGTAGTCGGCGGCTTCGGCCTCGGTCATGGGGGCGTAGGTGCAGATGATGAGCAGGTCGCCCACATGCGCCTTGCGCGCCGCCGCGCCGTTGAGCGAGATGGCGCCCGAACCGCGCGCCGCCTTGATGATGTAGGTCGAGAAGCGCTCGCCGTTGTTGACGTTGTACAGCTCGATCTTTTCGTACTCGCGCATGTCGGCCGCGTCGAGCAGGTCTTCGTCGATGCCGCACGAGCCTTCGTAGTGCAGGTCGGCTTCGGTCACGGTGGCGCGATGCAGCTTCGCGCGGAGCATGGTGCGGTTCATGGAAGGCAGCCTGCTCTTACTTGCGCGTGACCTGGCCGTCCTGCGTGACGCGGCAGGCGGCGACGATGTCGTCCTCGAGGTCGATCTTGAGCGCGCCTTCCTTCGTGACGACGAGCTTGAGGAAGTCGAGCACGTTGCGCGCATACAGCGCCGACGCGTCGGCCGCCACCAGCGCCGCGAGGTTGGTTTCGCCGACGATGGTCACGCCATGCTTGACCACGGTCTTGTCGGCCTCCGACAGCGGGCAGTTGCCGCCGATGCCGTCGGCGCCCTTGCCGGCCGCGATGTCGACGATCACCGAGCCCGGCTTCATCGACTTGACCATGTCCTCGGTGACGAGGGTGGGCGCGGCGCGACCCGGGATGAGCGCGGTGCTGATGACCACGTCGGCCAGCGCGACGCGCTTGGCGACCTCGGCCTGCTGGCGCGTGAGCCAGCTGGCGGGCATCGGGCGGGCGTAGCCGCCGACGCCTTCGGCCGCGTCTTTCTCTTCCTGCGTCTCGTAAGGCACGTCGATGAACTTGCCGCCCAGCGACTCGATCTGTTCCTTGACGCTCGGACGCACGTCCGACGCCTCGATGACGGCGCCCAGGCGCTTGGCCGTGGCGATGGCCTGCAGGCCGGCCACGCCGACGCCCAGGATGACGACGCGCGCGGCCTTCACGGTGCCGGCGGCGGTCATCAGCATGGGGAAGAAGCGCTGGTACCTGTCGGCCGCGATCATCACGGCCTTGTAGCCGGCGATGTTGGCCTGCGAGCTGAGCACGTCCATGCTCTGGGCGCGCGTGGTGCGCGGCGCGGCTTCGAGCGCGAAGCCCGTGACACCCGCGGCGGCCAGGCGCTGCAGGCCGGCCGCGTCGAAAGGATTGAGCATGCCGATGACGACCGCGCCGGCCTTCAGCTGCGCCGCCTCGGCGTCGCTGGGCGTGCGCACCTTGAGCACCATGTCGGCGGAGAGCGCCCCGGCCGCATCGGTGATCTCGGCGCCTGCCGTCTGGTACGCCGCGTCGGTGACGCTGGCTGCAATGCCGGCACCGGCCTGCACACGCACGGTATGCCCGGAGGCCACCAGTTTCTTCACCGTTTCGGGTGTAACGGCCACTCGGGTTTCGCCAGCCGCTGTCTCGGCAGGCACGCCTATCAACATAGAGTTCTCCTCAGGGGGAAGGGGCAGCACGGATTGCGGGCAGAGCTTACAGCAAGATTACAAGCGCACCTGTCGCCAGAATGCCGCGTTCTTTTTGCTGCTCAACGCCCGCAGGCACTGCACATGTAGCTATTTAATTGATAGCAAATTGGCGGCCGGTACGACCCCGGGGGAAACACGGGTGACCGCCGCAGAAGCGCTTGTGGCGCCTTCGCTCGCTCTGGTTCTAGATTGCAATCAACTAACACCAATTGGATTCAATTAGCAATTGAACCACATACATAAAATCAATTTGCGTGAATTAATAGCAATTCACAGCAATGATTTCAGACGCAGATAGATACACTTCGATTCATATTGCGGACACATAGAGGTCCACACAGGGCGGAACAAGGGAATGGAATGCGCATTGCAGTACTCGACACCGAGCCGGACCAACTCCGGTTGATCAACCAATCCATGGCGAGCCTCGGTCACGAGTGCCACACGTACGCCGCCGGCAAGGCGCTGCTGCACGCCATGCGCCGCGAGACCTTCGACCTGCTGGTCCTCGACTGGCGCCTGCCGGACATGAACGGCCCGGACGTCGTCAAGACGATCCGGCAGGACTACAAGAGCCGCATGCCGATCCTGTTCGTGACCGAGCGCCACGACGACAGCGACATGGTCGAAGGCCTCAATGTCGGCGCCGACGACTTCATGGCCAAGCCGCTGCGCCCGATCGAGTTCGAGGCCCGCATCAACGCCCTGCTGCGCCGCGCCTACCCCTCGCGCAACGAGCCCGAAATGGTGTTCGGCCCGTACCACTTCTTTCCGCCCTCGCGCACCATCCGGGTCCACGGCGAGCTGGTCGAACTGAAGAACCGCGAGTACGAACTCGCGCTCTTCCTGTTCCAGAACCTGGGGCGCCTGCTCTCGCGCGAGCACCTGCACGAGGCGGTCTGGGGGCTGGGGGTCGAGGCGCTGTCGCGCTCGCTCGACACCCACGTGTCGCGCCTGCGCACCAAGCTCGAGTTGCGTCCGTCGAACGGCTTCCTGCTGCTGGCGGTGTACGGCCTGGGCTACCGGCTGGAAACCATCGAGGTCGACACACGGCCCGCCGCTGCAGCTTCCAACGCGCGCTGAGCGCTCGCCCCGGCAGGCCGGGCGGGGAACCCCTCCTCCCCGTCGGCCTCCAACTTGTTCCGTCCGAACAAGTGCCCTTCCCCATGCCCCGGCTCCTCCTGGCCGCGCTGCTCCTGCTGTGCAGCGGCCTGTTCCCCGCCCTCGCTGAAGACGTCGAGGCCAGCGATATGGTGCGCGGCGGCCTGCAGGCGATCCAGATGATCGACAGAAACGAAGCCGGCGAGCTGTGGGACGGCGCCACGCCCGCCACCCGCAAGCGCATCACCCGCACCGACTTCGCCAGCAAGGTGGCCAGAAGCCGCGCCCCGCTCGGCGGGCCGCAGCAGCGCACCTGGGTGGCCGTGCACCGGCAGGTGGTGACCGACCCGGACGCCGATGCGGCCGGCCAGTACGTCAGCGTCGAGTACGAGACCCGCTTCGGCAACACCCCCGAGCGCACGCTGCGCGAACGGGTGAGCTTCCGGCTCGACGCCGACCGCATCTGGCGCTTCAGCGGCTATGTCGTGCGATAGCCGAGATGCCGATAGACTCGCGCCCACGATGCCCACACGCTGGAAACCCAATGTCACCGTGGCCGCGGTGATCGAGCAAGACGGCCGCTTCCTGCTCGTCGAAGAGCAGACCGACGACGGCCTGAAGCTCAACAACCCGGCCGGCCACCTCGACCCCGGCGAGTCGCCCGAGGACGGCTGCATTCGCGAAACGCTCGAGGAAACGGCCCACGCCTTCACGCCGACCGCGCTGCTCGGCGTGTACATGGCGCGCTCGGCCGAGCAGCCCGACGTGACCTACATGCGCTTTGCCTTCACCGGCGAACTGGGCGCGCGCGAGGAAGGTCGTGCGCTCGACGAAGGCATCGTGCGCACGCTGTGGATGAGCGTGGACGAGATCCGCGCCAGCGTGGCGCGCCATCGCAGCCCGCTGCTGCTGCGCTGCGTCGAGGACTACCTGGCCGGCAAGCGGCATCCGCTCGCGCTGATCCACACCGAAGACAGCGTGCGGCAGCCGCGCTAGGGCCGGTTCAGACGATGACGCCGCCCCCGAGGCAGCGCTCGCCGTCGTACAGCACGGCCGACTGCCCCGGCGTGACCGCCCATTGCGGCGCACCGAAGCGCAGGCTGAAGGCGCCGTTGGCACCCTCGCCCAGTTCGCAGGCCGCGTCGGCCTGCCGGTAGCGCGCCTTCGAACCGTAGGCGCCCGCGGTGGGCGCCTCGCCGGCGACCCAGCTCGCGTCGTCCGCCTTCAGTTCGGACGACAGCAGCCACGGATGGTCGTGCCCCTGCACCACCCACAGCGTGTTCTTCTCGACGTCCTTGCGCGCGACGAACCAGGGCGAATGGTCGCCAGCGCCGCGCTGCGCGCCCTTTTCCTTCACGCCGCCGATGCCCAGCCCCTGGCGCTGGCCCAGCGTGTAGAAGCTCAGGCCCTGGTGCTCGCCGAGCTTGCGGCCGCGGTCGTCCTTGATCGGGCCCGGCTCCTTGGAGATGTAGCGGTTCAGGAAGTCGCGAAACGGCCGCTCGCCGATGAAGCAGATGCCGGTCGAGTCCTTCTTCTTCGCGTTGGGCAGGCCGATTTCTTCCGCGATGCGGCGCACCTCGGTCTTGTGCAGCTCGCCGACCGGGAACAGCGTCTTCGACAGCTGGGCCTGGTTCAGGCGGTGCAAAAAGTAGCTCTGGTCCTTCGAGTTGTCGAGCCCCTTGAGCAGCTCATGCCGGCCCGTGGCTTCGTCGAGGCGCACGCGCGCGTAGTGGCCGGTGGCGATCTTCTCGGCGCCCAGCCGCATGGCATGGTCGAGAAAGGCCTTGAACTTGATCTCGGCGTTGCACAGCACGTCGGGGTTCGGCGTGCGGCCGGCCTTGTACTCGCGCAGGAACTCGGCGAACACGCGGTCCTTGTAGTCGGCGGCGAAGTTGACGTGCTCGATCTCGATGCCCAGCACGTCGGCCACGCTGGCGGCGTCCACGAAGTCGATGTTCGACGAGCAGTACTCGCTGTCGTCGTCGTCTTCCCAGTTCTTCATGAAGATGCCGACCACCTCGTGCCCCTGCTGCTTGAGCAGGTGCGCGGTGACCGCGGAGTCCACCCCGCCGCTCAGCCCGACCACGATCCGTTGTTTTGCCATAAGCCCGCCATTGTCCCAGCCCGGCGACAGGGGCATCCGGCGTGTGGGAAATCGGGAAAACCCGTGTCGCCGGCTTGTCAGCCGCCACTCCACGATGCGAAAGGCCGGCGCTACAGTGCCTCGAAACACAGCGGAGACACACGCATGGCGACCCCTTCCCCCTCTGGCGACCCCACCCCCTGGACGCGCAACTACCCGTCCGGCATGCGCTGGGACGCCGACCTGCCCGTCAAGCCGGTCCAGCAGATGCTCGACGAGGCGGTCGCGCGCTGGCCCGACCATTCGGCCGTCGAGTTCATGGGCCAGTCGCTCAGCTACCGCCAGCTTGGTGACGCGGTCGACCGCGCCGCCAAGGGCCTGCAGGACCTGGGCGTGAAGCCGGGCGTGCATGTCGGCCTGTACCTGCCGAACACACCGCATTACCCGATCGCCTTCTTCGCCGTGCTCAAGGCCGGCGGCACGGTGGTGAACTACTCGCCGCTGGACGCCGAACGCGTGCTGGCCCACAAGATCGAGGACAGCCGCACTGACATCCTCGTCACGCTCGACCTCGTGAATCTCTACCCGCTGATGGCGCGCCTGCTCGACAGCTCGCGCCTGAAGACGCTGGTGGTCGGCAGCCTCGGCGACTATGGCGCGGCGGGCGACAAGGTGCAGGCCCAGCTGCAGGGTGCCGGCCAGATCGCACCGGTGCCCACTGACGACCGCCACGTGCGCTTCACCGACCTGCTCCAGAGCGAAGGCACGCACCAGACCTATCCGCTGGGCGACCTGGCCGAAGAGATCGTCGTGCTGCAGTACACCGGCGGCACCACCGGCCTGCCCAAGGGCGCGATGCTCACGCACGCCAACCTCACGTCGGCCTCGGCGCAGTACTACGAGTCGACGCGCGGCGAGCCGCCGATCCTCGACGAAGGCAAGGAGCGCTTCCTGGTCGTGCTGCCGCTGTTCCACATCTTCGCGCTCAGCGCCGCGATGCTGCTGGGCGTGCGCCTGGGCGCGGCGCTGGTGCTGCACACGCGCTTCGATGTCGACGCGGTGATGAACGAGCTCGCGGCCAGCCGGATCAGCGTGTTCCCCGGCGTGCCGACCATGTACACCGCCATCCTTTCGCACCCCAAGGCGAAAGAGATGGACCTGCGCTCGCTGAAGTTCTGCGGCTCCGGCGGCGCGCCGCTGCCGGTGGAGGTGGAGCAGCGCTTCTTCGAACTCACCGGCTGCCACCTCAACGAAGGCTGGGGCATGACCGAAACCTCGCCCGTGGGCACCTTCACGCCCGCGCGCGGCGTGCGCAAGGCCGGCTCGTGCGGCATGCCGCTGCCGCGCGTGCGCATCAAACTCGTGAGCCTGGACGACCCGACGAAGGACGTGACCGCGTTCGGCGAGCCCGGCGAGCTGTGCGTGCAAGGCCCGAACGTCATGAAGGGCTACTGGAACAACCCGAAGGCCACCGCCGAGTCGATGACCGCCGACGGCTACTTCCGCAGCGGCGACGTCGCGAAGATGGACGCCGACGGCTACCTGTACATTGTCGACCGCACCAAGGACATGCTGCTGTGCGGCGGCTACAACGTGTACCCGCGCGTGCTCGAGGAGGCGGTGTACGAACACCCGTCGGTGGCCGAGGTCTGCGTGATCGGCGTGCCCGACGAGTACCGCGGCCAGTCGCCGAAGGCCTTCGTGAAACTGAAGGACGGCGCAAACGACCTCACGCTCGACGCGCTCAAGACCTTCCTGAAGAACCGCCTGGGCAAGCACGAGATGATCGGCGCGCTCGAGATCCGCGCCGAGCTGCCCAAGACCGCCGTGGGCAAGCTCTCGAAGAAAGACCTCGTGGACGAGGAAGCCCGCAAGCGGGCCTAGGCTTTACGACTTCTTCTGACCGAAGGCCTCGGCGAGCAGCTCGTAGGAGCGCAGCCGGGCCGCGTGGTCGAACACCTGCGAGGTGATCATGAGTTCGTCGGCGCCGGTGCGCGCCACGAACGCTTCCACGCCCTGCTTCACCGTCTCGACCGAGCCCACCGCGGAGCACGACAGCACCGAGTCGAGCAGCGCGTTCTCGGCCGGGCCGACCTTCTGGCGGTAGTTCTCCACCGGCGGCGGCAGGCGCCCCGGGCGGCCGCTGCGCAGGTTCACGAAGGCCTGCTGCCACGAGGTGGCGCGGAACTCGGCCTCGGCGTCGGTGTCGGCCGCGAACACGTTGAAGCCCAGCATCACGTAGGGCTTGCTCAGCTGCGCCGAGGGCTTGAAGGTCTCGCGGTAAATCTGGATGGCCTGCATGATCTGCTGCGGCGCGAAGTGGGAGGCAAAGGCATACGGCAGGCCCAGGTGCGCGGCCAGCTGCGCGCCGAAGGTGCTCGAGCCGAGGATCCACACCGGCACCTCGAGCCCCGCGCCGGGCACGGCGCGCACGGCCTGCTGCGGGTTCTTCGACATGAAGTCCATGAGCTCCATCACGTCCTGCGGGAACTGGTCGGCGTCCGACTCCAGGTTGCGCCGCAGGGCGCGCGCGGTGCGCTGGTCGGAGCCGGGCGCGCGGCCCAGGCCCAGGTCGACGCGCCCCGGGTACAGCGACTCCAGCGTGCCGAACTGCTCGGCGATCACCAGCGGCGAGTGGTTGGGCAGCATCACGCCGCCGGCGCCGATGCGGATGGTGGAAGTGCCCGCGCCCACGTGCGACAGCAGCACGGCCGTGGCCGCGCTCGCGATGCCCGGCATGCCGTGGTGCTCGGCCAGCCAGTAGCGCGTGTAGCCCAGCTTCTCGCCGTGCTGCGCCAGCGACAGCGAGTTGCGGAACGACTGCGCGGCATCGCTGCCTTCGGTGATCGGGGAAAGGTCGAGGATCGAAAGCGGAATCATGGCGCGATCATGGCGCGAACCGCCCGATGCCGTCACGCGCGGGGCTATTCGGTTTGGTATAGCGTCGCGACGCTCGCGAAATCGCGCCCGTGCTGCGTCACATGGACCTGGAAGGGCACGCTCTCGCCCGGCGCGATGGCCGGCAGGTTCTCGATCAGCTTGAAGCCGGTCAGCTGGTCGTTGCGGTCGCGCAGGCTGACCCACAGGCGCACCTTGGCCGCAATGGCCGTGCCGGGGTTCTTCACCGTGCCCGTGACCTCGACGCTCTTGTAGCTGAAGCGCTGGCTGAAGTTGAGCAGCACGCTGCCGGTGCCGGCCTGGGTGCCCGTCACCTGCACCTCCAGCGGCTTGCGCGGGCCGGGCAGTGCGGCGCGGCGCATCGGCTTCCACTCGACGCGGGTCTGGGTGATGCGGTCCACGGCCTTGGGCTCCAGCAGGATCGGAAAGCGCTCGCCCGGGTACAGGTAGGCCAGCGCATCGAGGCGCGTGGTGCCGTCGGCCGTGCTGCCGCCGAAGCGCGAGATCACGGCGCCGGGCGCGATGGCGATGGCGTCGGCGCTGCGGTTCACCAGCTCGGTCATGAACAGCGGCCGCTGGATCGTGCTGCGCCCCGCCACCAGCGGCAGCAGTTCGAGCTGCCGCGGGTCGAAGCGCTCGCTGTCGTCGGCCAGCAGGTCTTCGGTGCCCAACCGCAGGTCGGGGTGGAAGGCCTCCGGCGCGCCGGCCGTGCGGATCACGCGGTCGGCGCTCAGCACCGTCGTGCGCGCGCCCGAGGGCGTGACCGTGCGGTAGCCGATGCGGTAGTCCCACGCCGCGATGGCGGCGCCGCGGCCGAAGCGGCTGAGATCGACATCGATCGCCGTGCGTGCGCCGGGCGCCAGCTCGGACCCCGGCGCATGGCCGCGGCCGACGCCAGTCACTTGGCCCGCGTCGTCGTACAGCGTGACCAGCGCCTCGACGCTGCCGAACGCCGGCGTGCCGGGGGCGCCCGCATGCACGAGGCGCCCGACCAGGCGCACGCGCTCGCCCTGCTGCACCAGCCGCACGCGCGAGAACGCCAGGCGCGGCCCTTCGGCGGCGCTGCGCGGTTCGGACAGCTTCTCGACCGTCACGTCCTGCCGCGTGACGTTCTGGCCCGAGGGCAGGTCGACCAGCACGGGCGCGGACTCGCCGGGCATCAGCACGTCGATCGGCAGACTTTCGTTGCGCTCGTTCAGCCGCGTGTCGCCGTCGTGGAACACCACCTTCAGGCCGGGCCGCTCGAGCGGCCGGCCGGTCTCGTTGCGCGCCAGCACCAGCAGCTTCGGCCGCTCGCCGACCAGCACCTGGCGCGGCTCGGAGAGCTTCAGGCCGTCGGTCGCGATGGTGCGATCGACGATCGCGCGCGCCACCGAAGGCGTATCGCTGCGTTGGCCCGAACCGAACAGCAGCATCGCGACCTGGACGGCCACCGCCACGCCGAGAAAGCCGATCACGACGAAGCCGATCGTGCGCACCATCTGCTTCTGGCGCAGCGCCTGTTCGGCGGCGATCTGCTGGCCGGCGTGGTGCTTGACCTGCTGCAGCACGCGCTCGAGGCGGTCGGACACGTCGTCTTCCACCAGCGACATCGAGCCGCAGTGCGCGCAGGTGTATTCGTTCAGGCCGGTGCGGCGCAGCGCGCTGCTGCCGCACTCGCCGCATTTGAGGGTCTGCAGATCGATGCTCATGTGTTTTCTTTTTTGTCTTGCCAGCCGAACACGTCGACGATGCCTTCGGCCGCCGCGGCGCTCCCCAGCAGCGGCACGAGGCGCTCGACCAGGCGCGCGCGGTGCACCGGGTCGACCTCGCAGTCGTCCTCGTCGGTGAAGATGGCGTCGCCCGCTTCGTCCCACACTTGGCCGATGGTGCCCAGGCAGGCGGCCATCTCGAAGATGTCGGCAAAGAGCGGTTCGTCTTCCTCCCAGGCGCCCGTGCCGTGCATCGCGAACTGGATCGCGCCGGTGCGCAGGTCGAAGATGAACGGATCGGCGCCCTGGTCGGCCACCACCAGCCAATGGTCGGGCCAGTCGGCGATGCGCTCGCCGGTGATGCCGTGCCAGCGGTAGCCCGCCTGCAGCTGCCACAGGCGCGAGAGCGCGGGAATGCTGAACGGGTTGCCGGTGGTCGGCACTGTGAGGCCCGCGTAGCCCACACGCTCGTTGACCCACTCGCCGAGCGGGCCGACCTGTTCGTAGAAGGTGGCGAGGGCAGCGGGCAAGGCCAGCTCGCCGTGCCAGTGCTCGGCGGCGGATTGCGGCGCCAGCGCGCCATGGGAAGCCAGGGCCGCGCGGGCCTGTTCGATCGATGCCACGGGGGTTGTTCTCCGTTCAGGTCAGGCGGGCAGCCTGCTGCAAGGCGGTGCGCAGGGCGTCGATGTCGCCGGGTGCGACCTCGTGCACGCCCGGCACGCCGGCCAGGCCGCAGGCCGTCGATGCCACCACGGGCACGCCGGCCGCCACGGCGCGCAGCAATGCGCGCGGGGCGTGCTCGACATGCGCGGGCAGCACGACGACGCTGGCACCGGCCAGTCCGTCGCCTTGCCAGTTCATGTGTTGAATTTGTTCGATGCCCTGCCAGAGCTGCGCATCGTCCGAGGGCGCGCCCAGCACGCGCAGGCGGCACGGCCAGCCTTGCAGCGCGGCAGCAAGTTCGCGCGCGCCTTTGCGCGCCAGCGCGCTGGCGGCGAACACGACGAGCGGTGGTTCTTCGCGCTTGCTGTGCGTCGTCTTCACCTGCGGCAGCGCCCAGTCGAGCCGCTGCAGCGTGGCCTGCGGCGCGTACTGCGTCATGGCCTGCGCCACCGCGGCATGCGACGTGACGACGACCGCCGCGCGCGCGAGCGCCAGGGCCTCGTCGCGCATCAGCGATGCATCGGCGCGGAAGTCGCGCAAGGTGGCGTCGCCGGGCCAGCGCTGCGATGCGGCATCGAGCTTCTTTTCAATGTCGGCCATCGGCAAGGCGCTGGCCAGCACCGTGATGCGGCGCCCGTCGAGCGCGCCAAGGCGCTGCAGGTGCGGCAGCAGCGATTGCTCGACCACCAGATGCGTGTGCGCAGGTACCAGCCGCGCGGCGAAGGCCTGCGCGAGCCAGCGCTGGCCGTCGATCAGGCTGGCCTGGCGCCGGCCCGCCTGTCGCGCCCAGAGCCGCTGCCACACGGCACGGCGCAGGCTCACCGCCCAGGGCGTGGTCACCGCTGCGTTCGTCGCGGGCTCGCGATGCCAACCCACAGCAGGCACGCGCCAGAACGCGAGCCGCAGCGGCACGGGCTGCATGCGCTGCGCCTGCGGATGCGCCTCGCGCAGGTGGTGTGCGAACTCCGGCGTCCAGCCATCGACGAGCACGGCGGTGCCCCCTTCGGCGCCGACATCGACCGGCGGGCGATGGCGGAAGCACGCCGTCTGGTCGCAGCTCAGGCAGCCGCGTGCCAGCGGCAACGCGGTGGGCGCGTCGTCGTTCGTGCGCCGCAGCGTTACGGGCTCGGCCGGCACCGCCCGCGGCGTGCGCGCGCGGATGCGCACCACGAGCTCCGTATCAGTCAGCGCCACTTCGAGCCGCCAGGCGTGCCGGGCGCGCAGCTTCACGTCGACGTAGTTCCAGAACACCGTCGCATCGACCGCGTCGCTGTCCGGCGCATCCGCCTGCTCGATGCGCGCCGTGTGGCCGTGGCGCTCGACCAGCTCGAAGCCCGCGCGCACGGCCACGGTGGCGAGCGCGTTCGACAGCTGGCACAGCCCGCCGGCCAGCGTCGGCACCACGCAACCGCCGCGCACCTCGCGCCCGACCACGAAGCCGCGCCCGGCGCCCGGTCGCCCCAGCTGGCGCCAGAAGCTCAGCACCTCGCCGGCCGGCACCTCGATGGCGTCGAAGGCCGGCCGCGCCACGCGCAGGTTGTGCACCTTGCCGGCGACCAAGGGGAATTCGTCGGCCCGGCCGTCGGACCACAAGGGAGTTCGGTACTGCGCGAGCACCGGCGCGTCGGCCAGAGTGTGCGCGCCGCTGGGCCAGCGCCGGGCCGAGGGCCGCAGGGTTTCGCGCAGGGCGTGAGCCGTGGCGAGCAGCCGCGAGCGCAGCCAGAAGTCGATCGCGTCGATGCGGCGCGGCGGCTGCCAGGCCTGCGCACTCACGCGGCGGGGCCTCGCTTGCGCCATTGGCCGAGGTCGGCTTCGATGCGCTCGTTGATGTTGCCGCTCCATTGCGCGCCGAAGCCGGCGTCGCGCAGCAGCTCGACGATGCGGCGGCCGACCACGACGGTGTTGGCTTCGCGCTGCGCGATCTCAGGGATCATGCCGCCGCTGAAGGCGAGGTACAGGCGGCCGTTGCGCACGGCGCCGTCCAGGTCCTGTGCGTGATAGAAGCAGCAGCCGCGGATGCCGGACTCGAGCCGGCCCGCCGCACGCCACTGCTCGCGCACGTCGTCGTGCCCGTCGGACAGCGTGTTGCCCGCGCGGTGCAGGGCGATGATCTTTTCGCTGCGCAGCTGCGCGAACACGGCCTCGAGCCGGTCGTACTCGGTCTGCGCGGGCCACTGCGCCTCGGCGGCGCGCTTGGCGGCGCAGGCGCGCGTGGTTTCGGCCTTGATCCAGGCGCGGTCCTCGGGCGTGAGCTCATCCGGATCGAGGTACTCGTCGGTGATCATCCAGCCGATGTCGGCATCGGCATGGAAGCCGCTCCACACCAGGTCGTGGATGCGTCCGCGCGTGTCTTCGGGGTCGAGAGTGAGGGCCATGCGTAGTGGGTCGTCGCTTGGTTGGCGACGGATCGTGCTTTCATTTTTCGCGGTCGGAACGACGCTCGATTCTCGCGTGTCCGCACCACGGCGATGCGTTAATGCGAAAGCATGCGCTCTGGCGGCCATCCCTCCCGCGCCCAAATCATGAGGGATGCGCAAGGCCAAGGCAATGTGACTTTCGGCCAAGAATTCACGGTCATGGCCCATGAAAAAAGCCGGCCCTGCAGTGGCAGGGCCGGCTTTCATGAAGACCTGGAGCGCTCGCCGATCCCGTCGGCGAAGCGTTCTGGCTGTTGCTTACAGCGGCAGTGCGTCGCCGTGGGCGGCAGCGCGGGCTGCGGCGCGAACCGCAGCGCGGTCGACGGTGCTGGCGACGATCGGGGCCACGCCCGACGAAGCGCCTTCGGCGTACGGGTCGGCGCTGTGTGCGGCGGCGACAGCGTCGGCACGCACGGCAGCGCGGCTGGCGGTCGACACGATCACTTGCGCGGGGCCTGCGTTGGCGCCGGTGGCGTAGGGGTTGGCGCTGTGCGCGGCCACGACGGCTTGGGCGGCAACGTCGGCGCGGCTGGCGGCCGAGGTCAGTTGATGCACGCCTTCATAGCTTTCGGCATGGGCGGCGCCGGCAACGGCCATCAGGGCAACAGCAACGGCGGAGAGGATCTTCGAGGCGGTCATTTGGATTTCTTCCTTCTTCAATTCAGTTCAAGTTCTTGCTTCGGATGTCGAACCGGTCTTGGGTGGGTCACCGCCCCTCTGTTCTTTTTCGGAGGGCGGCCACCTCGCTCGGGGCCCTGTTCACCCAGATCAGCTTTGAGGGCTGGTCCGTGAGATGAATTGTGTGCCTCGATCTAGGTAAAAACCCGTAGCAAAACGAACCGCGGTGTTCACGGATTCGAAACAATTGAAGGGCAGTGAACGAGCTTCAGGCGTTCGCGACCGCACTTCCGAAGAGCGCCAACGCCGGGGCGATCCGCTCGGCGGGCGTGTTGCCGAACCCGAAGACGAAGCCGGTGCGGACCTGCTCGCTCAGGCAGTAGGCGGAGATCGCGGGCACGTCGATGCGGTGCGCCAGCAGCGCCTGAGAGACCGCCGCATCGTCGATCGGCGTGCGCGAGATGGCCGACAGGTGCAGCCCCGAGCCGGTGGTCGACAGCTCGAAATCGCGCCCCACCAGCGTCCTGAAGCAGTGCTCCATGAGCTGCGCGCGTTCGCGATAGCGCACGCCCATGCGCCGGATGTGGGCCGCCAGCTGCCCGCTCGCCATGAAGTCGGCCACCACGCCCTGGGTCGGCATGGACGCCTTGAACGAGAAGATCTGCGTGGCGCAGGCGAAGGCGTCCGCCAGGTCGGGCGGGACCACCAGGTAGGCCAGGTTGAGCGCGGGCGAGATGGAACGGTTGAAGTTCCCGATGTAGATCACCCGCCCCCCGTGGTCCAGCGCCGCCAGCGGAGGCAGCGGCCTGCCGCGGAAATGGAAGGCGTTGTTGAAGTCGTACTCGATCACCCAGGCGTTGCGCTCGTGCGCCCACTGCAGGAGCGAGAGGCGCCGCTCCAGCGGCATCGTGCTGCCGAAGGGGAACTGGTTGGTGGGCGACGCCACGATCAGCCGCGCGTCGGGCGCATGGCTGTCGAACCGGCTGCTGTCCAGGCCTTGCAGGTCGATGGGCACGGGCACCAGGTCCGCGCCGAAGCCCATCAAGGCGGCAAGCCGGGTGATGTAGCCCGGGTCTTCCACGATGATGCGATCGCCGTGGTCGGTCAGCACCTGGCCTGCCAGCACGAAGCCCTGCGTCGTGCCGTCGACCACGAGCACCTGGTCCGGCAGGCAGGAAATGCCGTGTGCCTCGCCCACATAGTCCGCGATCTGCTGGCGCAGTTCGGGCAGCCCCATCGGCGAGCCGTAGCCCAGCTCCGCGGCCGGCGCCGAGCGCCAGTACTGCGACGAGACCTTGGCGAACTGCTCGAACGGCAGCTGGTCGAGCGCGGGCACGGTCGGGCTGAGGTCGAACGTGGCATTGCGCTCGGGCGGCAGCGCCAGTTCGGACATCGCCTGCGCGCGCCGCGAGATGTGCCGGGGCGCCGGCGCGGCGACAGGGGCATTCGACGGCGCTCCGGCCGGCGCGCTGCGCTCCTCGGGCAGCACAGCGGCAATGTAGGTGCCCGCCCCGACGCGGCCGCTGACATAGCCCTCGGCCAGCAGCCGCTCGTAGACCAGGACCACGGTGTTGCGCGACACGCCGAGTTCCGCGGCCAGCTGGCGGGTGGGCGGCAGCCGCGAGTTCTTGGAGATCCGCCCCTGCACGATGGCCTGGCGGATCTGCTCGAACACCTGGACGTGCAGCGGATCGGAGCCGCTGCGGTCCAGCGAGAGCGAACTCCAGGTCGGGTAGTTGAAGTGCCGCGGCATACGAGATCTCCATGCCGCCCGTGCCGGACAGGCTGCGGCGGCCTTCGAATATACGGCCCGGTCGCCCGCGCTAGGCGCCCGCAAGCATGCGCAGGACCTCCTCGTGGCGGCGGGGGTTGCCCGACGCGACCAGCCGGTTGCCGGAGTAGATCGTGAGCGGACGCCCCTCCCAATCGGTGATGACGCCGCCGGCGCCCTCGATCACCGGCACCAGCGCGCAGTAGTCGACCTCGCGGTGGCGGCCGCAGTCGATGCCGATGTCGATCGTTCCGTTGGCGATGCAGCCGTACGCATAGCAGCTCGATCCGTACACGCACCATTTGGCGGCGCTGCGCAGCGTCTCGAACGCCTCGCGCTCGCGCGGCCCGAAGGGCTCCGGGTTGCTGCACGACACCAGCGCGTCGGCCAGCGACGGGCACTCGCGGCTGCGGATGCGCTGGCCATTGAAGGTGGACGGCTGGCCCTGCGCCCCGGCCCATCGGTCGTTGGTGATGGGGTGGTCGATCACGCCGATGATCGGCGTGCCGTGGCGCGCCAGCGAAATCAGCGTCCCGTAGATGGGAATGCCCGTGATGAAGGCCTTGGTGCCGTCGATCGGGTCGAGCACCCAGACGTACTCGGCATCGAGGTCCTGGCCCTCGAACTCCTCGCCGAGGATGCCGTGCGAGGGATAGCGGTGGCGGATCAGCGTGCGCAGCGTCTGCTCGACATGCTTGTCCACGACGGTGACGGGGCTGTCGTCCTCCTTGGACTCGAAGCCCCTGCGGCTGTACAGGTTCTCGCGCAGGATGGCGCCGCTGGCGTCGGCCAGCCCATGGGCGAAGGCGAGGAATTCGGCCATCGCCGACTCGGGAACGGAAGAAGTGGACACGCGGTCTCCTGGATCAAGTGGGCATGGGCCCGGTGCCGTGCTGCGCCGGCAAGTGGCGAAGATGGCGAGACATGCGGTGCTCCAGCCGCCGCACCAGGTGGTTGGCGGCGAACGCGAAGGCAAGGTAGATCAACCCGGCCGCAATGAAGATCTCGTAGGGGGCGAAGGTGCGCGCCACCAGGGTGTTGGCCACGCCCGTCAGCTCCGACAGCGTGATGGCGCTGGCCAGCGAGGTGCGCTTGATCGTCTTGATCACCTCGTTGCCGTAGGCCGGCAGCGCCAGCAGCATCGCTCGCGGAAGGATGACGTGGCGGTACAGCGCACCGAACGACAGCCCGAACGCCTGGCCGGCCTCGACCTCCCCGTGCGGCACCGCCTGGATCGCCCCGCGGAAGATGTGCACGGCGTAGGCCGTCGTGTTCAGCACGAAGGTGATGACGGCGCACCAGTACGGCTTGCGCAGGTAGGGCCAGGCCCAGCTGTCGCGCACCGCATCGATCTGGGCAATGCCGTAGTACACGATGAAGATCTGCACCAGCAGCGGCGTTCCCCGGAAGACCTGCGAGAACACCTCGACGGGCCAGCGCAGCCACCAGGCCTTCTGGACGCGCACGATGGCCAGCGGCACCGCCAGCAGCGTCGCGAGCACCATCGTGATCGCGAAGAGTTCCAGCGTGAGCAGCGCGCCCTGCCAGAGCACCGGGAGGCTCTCGACAATGAGTTCGACATCCATGGTCAGGCCGTCCTTTCGCCACGGGCACCGCGGCGCTCGAGCTGATGCAGCACGAGCGAACTCAGCACGGTCAGCGTGAGGTAGATGGCGCCGGCACTGAGGTAGAAGAACAGGGCGCGGCGCGTGTCGCTGGTGGCCAGTTCAGAGGCCTTCATCAGCTCGCTCAGCCCCACGATGGAGATCAGCGAGGTGTCCTTGAGCGTCGAGATCCAGATGTTTCCCAGGCCCGGCAGCGCCAGCCGCAGCATCTGGGGGCACTGGATCACGAAGAAGATCTGCAGGGTGCTCATGCCCACGGCCATGCCGGCCTCCACCTGCCCGCGGGGAATGGCCGTGAGCGCGCCACGGAACACCTCCGAGGCGTAGCCGCCGAAGATCAGTGCCAGTGCAAACACACCCGCTGGATACGGCGGGATCTCGACCATGCCCGCGTCGGGCCTGACCAGCGCGAGCAGCCGGCTCAAGACCACCGTGCTGCCGAAGTACACCATCAGGATCAGCAGCAGTTGCGGGATGCCCCGTATCGCCGTGATGTAGGCCTCGGCCAGCCAGCGCACCGCCTTGAAGCGGGACAGGCACGCCGCCGCGCCCAGAAGCCCCAGCGCGATGCCGAACACCGACGACACCAGCGCCACCTCCACGGTCGTCCAGGCGCCCTGCGCGATGGTCGGCCCCCAGCCGTTGAACATGTCCATGGTGTCGTCAGAAATCGATGAGCGGATTCGGCGGCGCGACGGCGTCAGTGCCAGACCGTGGGCAGCACACTGAAGCTCCAGTACTTCTGGTTGATCGCCTTGAAGGTCCCGTCGGCAAACATGCCCTTGAGCGCCGCGTTGATCTCGTCGCGCAGCGCCGTGGCTCCCTTGGGCAAGCCGACGGCCACGCCTTCGCCCAGGTACTTGGGCGCCTCGATCTCGGGGCTGACGAACTCGTAGTTGCGCCCTTCCGGCTTCTCCAGGAAGTCGGTGCGAACCTTCATGGGACTCACGAGCATGAGGTCGATGCGGCCGGCCACGAGGTCCAGCAGCATGTTCTCGGCCGAGTCGTAGCGCGTGATCTCGACGCCGGCGAACTCGCCCGCGAGGTAGCTGTCGTTCGTGGTGGCCCGCTGCACGCCCACCGCCTTGCCCTTGAGTGCACCGACGTTGGGCGTGTTGTCGGGCTTCATCGGGAGCAGCCCCCCGGTTTTCCGGCCCACGAAGCGCGCCGTGGAGGCCCGGTAGGGAACTGAAAAGTCGATGCTCTTCTTGCGCGCCTCGGTGATCGACAGGCTCGACGTGACGACGTCGATCTTCCTGGAAAGCAGCGCCGGAATCAGGCCGTCGAACCCCAGGCAGACGAACTGCACGTCGGCGTTCATCCGCCGCCCGATCTCGCGGGCGATGTCGATCTCGAAACCCTTCAGCTCGCCCGACGCATCGCGGTAGTTGAAGGGCGGATAGGTGCACTGCACCCCGGCCTTGATCTCGCGGCCCACGGCGGCCAGGGAGCACAGGGCCAGCAGGCCTGCGGACAACCATTGCTTCATCTCGACTCCAGTTGGTTTGTGAATTCGTGGCTACAGAACGCTGTCGAGGAACTTGCGGCAACGCTCGCTGCGCGGGTTGCCGAACACATCGGCAGGTGCCCCGCGTTCCTCGATCTTTCCCTTGTGCAGGAAGGCGACTTCGCTCGAGACTTCCCGTGCGAACGCCATCTCGTGGGTGACCATCACCATGGTCCTGCCCTCCTCGGCCAGCAGGCGGATCACCTTCAGCACCTCGCCCACAAGCTCGGGGTCGAGCGCCGACGTGGGCTCGTCGAACAGCAGCAGCTTGGGCTCCATCGCCAGCGCGCGGGCGATCGCGCAGCGCTGCTGCTGGCCGCCCGAGATATGGGCCGGATAGTGCCGAAGCCGGTCGCCGAGCCCGACCTTCGCCAGCAGCGCTTCGGCCCGTTCCGTCGCTTCGCGGCGCGACAGCCCCAGCACCTTCATGGGCGGCATGGCCACGTTCTCCAGCACGGTCATGTGGCTCCACAGGTTGAAGTTCTGGAACACCATGCCGATGCCCGCGCGCAACCGGTTCACCTGGCTCTTGCTGGCAGGGCTCGCCTGCCCTGCCGACGACCGGCGCATGCGGATCTCCTCGCCATCGATGGCGACGGTGCCGGCGTCGGGCACTTCGAGCAGGTTGAGGCAACGCAGGAAGGTGCTCTTGCCCGAGCCGCTGGCACCGATCAGCGTGACCACGTCGTGCTCGTGCGCGCACAGGTCGATGCCGCGCAGCACGTCCAGTGCGCCGAAGCGTTTCTCGATGCCGGTGGCAGACACGATCTGCCTGCCCTGTTGTCGTTGGGGGTCGCTCAAGTGAGTTCCTTTTGAACGGTGCTGGCGCTTCGCCTAGAAGGTCCCGGGATAGGCCCCGCCGTCGAGCAGCAGATTCTGTGCGTTGATGTAGCCGGCATGGGCGCTGCACAGGAAGGCGCAGGCACGGCCGAACTCCATCGGATCGCCGAAGCGCGCGGCCGGGCTGCGGCCCTGCCATTCGGTCTGCTCGGCCTCGAACGATCGCCCCGACCCGGCCGCGGCAGCCTCCACCGTGGCGCGCAGGCGGTCGGTGGCGAACGAGCCGGGCAGCAGGTTGTTGATGGTGACGTTGCGATGCGCCGTGCGCCGCGCCAGGCCCGCCACGAAGCCGGTGAGCCCGCTGCGCGCGCCGTTGGACAGGCCCAGGATGTCGATGGGCGCCTTCACCGAGGACGAGGTGATGTTGACGATGCGGCCGAAACCGCGATCCATCATGCCGTCCACCGTCGCCTTGATCAGCTCGATGGGTGTCAGCATGTTGGCGTTGAGCGCCACCATCCAGTCGTCGCACGTCCATTGGCGGAAGTCGCCCGGCTTGGGGCCCGCGGCATTGGTCACCAGGATGTCCGGCGCGGGGCAGGCCTCGAGGACGAGCGCCCGCCCCTGCACCGTCGTGACGTCGGCGGCCACCGTGCGCACGTGCACGCCCGTGGCCTCGCGAATTTCGTCGGCGGTGGCCTCGAGCGCCTGCGCGCCGCGCGCCACGATGGTGAGCGATGCGCCGTCTTCCGCCAGCGCGAACGCGCACGCCCGGCCCAGCCCCTTGCTCGCGGCGCACACCAGCGCCGTCTTGCCCTTGATTCCCAGATCCATGGCGACCTCTTGCCTCAGATGAAGTTCGCGGCGACCGTGCCGAAGCGGTCGAACGAGGAATGCACCCGCATGCCCTGCGAGGCGCGGTACTGCCGTGTGAAGGAGCCGGACATCACCTGCATTCCGGCCTCCAGCGCCAGCCCGAATTCGGCCAGCTTGTTCGCCAGCCACAGCACCGAGAGCAGCCCGCCGCCCTGCATGACCGCCGAGCCGGAGGCCGTCTCGCTGACGGCGCCATCGACCTGCACCGTCACGTTGGCGCCGGCCAGGTCGCGGTTGTCGGCCGTCAGCGGCACGGCCGCCCCCGTCACATAGGCCTTTTGCTGCGCGTTGTCCGCCATGGCCAGCGCCAGGTTGCCGGCAAACGGACCGCGGACCTCCACGATCTCCAGGGCCGGTGCCGCGTGCGTCACGGCGGCAGCGACCTCCTCCAGGCTCACGCCGGGTCCGCGCAGCGTCTTGCCGATGGTCAGGCACAGCTCGTTCTCGAAGCCGGGCGCGATCAGTTCGGAAAAGCGATAGGCCTGGCCGCTCGCATGCCGGCCGCTTTCCAGCAGATAGCCGAAGCAGGGCTCGTGCACCTGCTGCTGCACGCGCATGGCCTCGGCGGTGAGGCCGACCTTCCAGCCCGTCTGCCGCTCGCCCCTGGCCAGGCGCCTTTGCAACAAGGCCAACTGCACTTCATAGCCCTGCTGCAGGGAAAACTTCCCGGCCCATTCCGACGGCATGTGGCGTCCGTCTTCCATGGCTTGCCAAAGGGCGCCCGCAATGTCTTGGGTGTTCATCGCATCCTCATCGTGTGGTTGGGTGGTGTTCCAGGTAGGCGGCCAGGCGGCGAACGCCGTCGTCCAGGCGCGCCGTGCCGCTGGCATAGCACCAGCGCAGGTAGCCTTCGCCCTCGGGGCCGAAGGCCACGCCGGGCGCCAGCCCCAGCCCGGCCTCGGCCACGAGCTGCTTGCAGAACGCGAGGCTGTCCGTCACGCCGTCGACACGGAAGAAGGTGTACATCGCGCCGCGGGCGGGCGCGGCGAGCTCGACCCCCGGCACGCTCCCCAGGCGCGCCGCCAGGTGGTCCCTGCCCTGGCGCAGCCGCTCGACGGTGCGGGCAATGGCCTCCTCCCCGCGCGACAGGGCGACCACCCCCGCCGCCTGCACGAAAGGCGGCGCGCAGGTGCTGCTGTACTCGATCAGCTTGCCGATGTCGCCCAGCATCGCCGGCGGCACGACGATCCAGCCCAGGCGCCATCCGGTCATGCGCCAGGCCTTGGAAAAGGAGTTGCAGCTGATGACCCGGTCCTCGGGCGTCGCGATGTCCAGGAAGGACGGCGCGCACGGCGCATCGAAGCTGATGCGCTGGTAGACATCGTCGCTGACGATCCAGATGCCCAGGCGCCGGCAGTGCGCGAGGATGGCTTCCTGCGACTCGCGCGAAAGGGTCCAGCCCGTCGGGTTGTTGGGCGCGTTCAGCAGCAGCGCGCGGGTGCCCGGCCGAAGCGCTTCCAGAAGGCGCTGCTCGTCGAGCACCCACCCCGCCGCGGTGAACTGCAATGCGACGGTCTCGACGTGCGCGCCCAGCACCTTGGGCATCTCGACCAGGTTGGGCCACAACGGCGTCACGGCCACGACGCGGTCGCCGGGGTTCAGCAGCGCCTGCAGGGCCAGCATCAGCGCATGCGTGCCCGAACTCGTCACCGCCACCCGTTCGACGCCGATCGGGCCATGCCAGCGCGACAGGTAGCGGGCGATCTCCTCGCGCAACGCGGGCTCGCCCAGCGTCTGGACGTAGAAGGTGCGCCTGTTCTCGAGGGCTGCGATCGCAGCGCCGCAGATCTCGTCCGGCGTCTCCTCGTCGGGCTCGCCGAACCAGAAAGGCAGGATGTCCTTGCGGTCCATGCCCGCATTGGCGACCTCGCGGATCTTCGAGGACCGCAGGGCCTGGACTTCGGCGCGTGCGACGGTCGATGGCGGGCAGTGGGAGGCGGCGCTCTGCATGTCGTGCTTGTCTCGGTGTTCTATGGCCTGCATGCTCCGACGCCGCACGGTGCGGGACAAGGACCAATTCCGTGCGCCGAGGCGGACCAATCGCGGCGAACCGGCCGACAGCGATGCGCTGCTGCACGGCGCTATTCAGCAGAACGGCCGGAGCCAATGGGTCGATTGCCGCCGGGAATTGCCCCTCTGAACACAGTCATTGCCGTCGAAAAGGGGCTCACGTCAAACGCTTCCCCTGCGCTCAACGGCCAGACGAACAAAGAGGCTGCATTTCCTTGGCAAAACAGCACTTTCCCGGGCACGACCGCCCATGGAGAGAAGTCGAAATAAAAAGGGCAAAAAAAAGGCCTGCCTTCGAAAAGGCAGGCCTTCATTGAAAAGCTCGAGGAGCCGGTTTCAGAACGGAATGTCGTCGTCCATGTCGTCGAAGCCCGACGACGACTTGGCCGGAGCCTGGCGCGGCGCCGGTGCCGGGGCACGCGGTGCGGCTGCGGGAGCACGCGGGGCGTAACCGCCACCGCCGCCACCACCGCCACCGCCACCACCTTGCGAATAACCACCGCCGCCGCCCCCGCCTTGCGAGTAGCCGCCGTCGTCTTCCGGACCGCCCGACGGGCCGCCCTGGCCCTGGCGGCTGCCCAGCATCTGCATCTGGTCGGCGCGGATTTCGGTGGTGTATTTTTCGATGCCGTCCTTGTCGGTCCACTTGCGCGTGCGCAGCGAACCTTCAACGTACACCTGCGAGCCCTTGCGCAGGTACTGGCCGGCGATTTCGGCCAGGCGGCCGTTGAACACGATGCGGTGCCATTCGGTGGCTTCGCGCATCTCACCGCTTTGCTTGTCTTTCCAGCGATCGGTGGTGGCCACGGTGACGTTTGCGACCTGATCGCCGCTCGGGAATGTCCGCATTTCGGGGTCGCGCCCCAGGTTGCCGACGACGATGACTTTATTGACCGATGCCATATGCACTGCCCCTGATAAGTAGATGAAGGAGGAGGTTGAGAGGAACCCTCCATTCTGCCTGAGCCGAAATCGGCCCGGCGCCGGCCAGCCTGGGCGGGGGCGTCCGCCGCCGTCCATCCCCTGGTCATGACAGGCGGAGCCGGCGCCTCTATCATGTCCGGTTGCCCTCGGACGACCGCACCCCTTGAATTCACCCACCACTGAAGACACCCCGGAGCGTGACGCCTACCTTGGCGCCCTGCTCGCCCAGCAGCGCATCAGCATCCGCGGCGCGCGCACCCACAACCTGAAGAACGTCGATCTCGACATCCCGCGCAACAAGCTGGTGGTGATCACCGGCCTGTCGGGCTCGGGCAAGTCGAGCCTGGCGTTCGACACGCTGTATGCCGAGGGGCAGCGGCGCTACGTCGAAAGCCTCTCGGCCTATGCGCGGCAGTTCCTGCAGCTCATGGACAAGCCCGACGTCGACGTGATCGAGGGCCTGTCGCCCGCCATCAGCATCGAGCAGAAGGCCACCAGCCACAACCCGCGCTCCACCGTGGGCACGGTGACCGAGATCCACGACTACCTGCGCCTCTTGTACGCCCGCGCCGGCACGCCCTTCTGCCCCGACCACCACCTGCCGCTGCAGGCGCAGACGGTGTCGCAGATGGTCGACGCGGTGCTGGCCCTGCCCGACGAGCCGCGGCTGATGATCCTGGCGCCCGTGGCCCGCGAGAAAAAAGGCGAGTTCCTCGAGCTCTTCACCGAGATGCAGGCGGCCGGCTACGTGCGCTTTCGCGTCGACGGGCAGACCTACGAATACAACGACCTGCCCAAGCTCAAGAAGACCGAGAAGCACGACATCGACGTGGTCATCGACCGCCTGCGCGCACGCCCCGACATGCAGCAGCGCCTGGCCGAGAGCTTCGAGGCCGCGCTGCGCCTGGCCGAGGGCCGCGCCATTGCGCTGGAGCTGGGCGCAAAGCCGGAAGGCAGCGCCGATGGCGCTGCGGGCGCGCCCGACAAGGAGCACCTGTTCAACGCCAAGTTCGCCTGCCCGATCTGCCACTACTCGCTGTCGGAGCTCGAACCGCGCCTGTTCTCGTTCAACTCGCCCGTGGGCGCCTGCCCCAGCTGCGACGGCCTGGGCCACCGCGAGGTGTTCGACCCGGTGCGCGTGGTGGCGTTTCCGTCACTGTCGATCGCCAGCGGCGCCATCAAGGGCTGGGACCGCCGCAACGGCTACTACTTCAGCATGGTCGAGAGCGTCGCCAAGCACTACAAGTTCGACGTCGACGCGCCCTTCGAATCGCTGCCGGCCTCGGTGCAGCAGACGCTGCTGCACGGCTCGGGCGGCGAAGAGATCAAGTTCAACTACACCATGGAGTCGGGCAACTTCGCGGGCAAGAAGCTCACGAAGAAGCACCCCTTCGAGGGGATCATCCCGAACATGACGCGGCGCTACCGCGAGACCGATTCGGTGATGGTGCGCGAAGACCTCGCGCGCTTTCGCAACCAGCAGCCCTGCCCCGACTGCGGCGGCTCGCGGCTGCGGCGCGAGGCGCGCAACGTGTTCCTGGTGGACGACGCCGGGCACGTGGGCGCAAACGGCGGCGAGCCGCCGCGCATGGCCATCTTCGAGCTGAGCCACCTCACGCTGCGCGACGCCTACGCCTGGTTCAGCACGCTCAAGCTGCGCGGTGCCAAGGCCGACATCGCCGACAAGGTGGTGCGCGAGATCGGCCTGCGCCTGAAATTCCTCAACGACGTGGGCCTGAACTACCTGAGCCTGGACCGCAGCGCCGAAACGCTCTCGGGCGGCGAGGCGCAGCGCATTCGCCTCGCGTCGCAGATCGGCTCGGGCCTCACGGGCGTGATGTACGTGCTCGACGAGCCCAGCATCGGCCTGCACCAGCGCGACAACGACCGCCTCATCGGCACGCTCAAACACCTGCGCGACATCGGCAACAGCGTGATCGTGGTCGAGCACGACGAGGACATGATCCACGCCGCCGACCACGTGATCGACATGGGCCCCGGCGCCGGCGTGCACGGCGGGCGCGTGATGGCCCAGGGCACGTATGCCCAGGTGTCGGCCAACCCCGACTCGCTCACCGGCCAGTACCTCTCGGGCGTGAAGAAGATCGAGGTGCCCAAGCACCGCACCGCCTGGCTGCCGGCCGTGAAGAAGCCGGCCTTCAACGAAGGCAAGAAACCCTCGCGCTTTCCGCAGAGCCCCGCGGCCGAACGCCGCGCCGCGCGCGAGGCGGCCCATCTGGCTTCGCAGACCGACCTGCAGGAGATCCGCGTGGTCGGCGCCACCGGCAACAACCTGAAGAACGTGAGCGTGGCCTTCCCCGTGGGCCTCTTGACCTGCGTGACGGGCGTGTCGGGCTCGGGCAAGTCGACGCTGGTGAACGACACGCTCTACACCGCCGTGGCGCGCACGCTGTACCGCGCGCACGAAGAGCCGGCTGCGCACGAGTCGGTGGAAGGCATCGAGTACTTCGACAAGGTCATCAACGTCGACCAATCGCCCATCGGCCGCACGCCGCGCAGCAACCCGGCCACCTACACCGGCCTGTTCACGCCGATCCGCGAGCTGATGGCCGAGACCAACACCGCGCGCGAGCGCGGCTACGGCCCGGGCCGCTTCAGCTTCAACGTGGCCGGCGGCCGCTGCGAGGCCTGCCAGGGCGACGGCGTGGTGAAGGTCGAGATGCACTTCCTGCCCGACGTGTACGTGCCCTGCGAGGTCTGCCACGGCCAGCGCTACAACCGCGAGACGCTCGAGGTCCAGTACAAGGGCCGAAACATCGCGCAGATCCTCGAGATGACGGTCGAGACCGCGCACGAGTTCCTGAAAGCCGTGCCGACCATCGAGCGCAAGCTGCGCACGCTGCTGGACGTGGGCCTCTCGTACATCAAGCTCGGCCAGTCGGCCACCACGCTCTCGGGCGGCGAGGCGCAACGCGTGAAGCTCGCACTCGAACTGAGCAAGCGCGACACGGGCCGCACGCTCTACATCCTCGACGAGCCGACCACCGGCCTGCACTTCGCCGACATCGAACTGCTGCTCAAGGTGCTGCACCAGCTGCGCGACGCGGGCAACACCATCGTCGTCATCGAGCACAACCTGGACGTCATCAAGACTGCTGACTGGCTCATCGACATGGGCCCCGAAGGCGGTGCCGGCGGCGGCACGGTGGTGGGCGAAGGCACGCCGGAAGACATCGCGGCGAACGAGGCGAGCCACACGGGTCGCTACCTCAAGCGCCTGCTGTAGCCGCACCGCCAGCACGAATGCGCGGGCCGCGCCACAATCGCGGCCCATGCCTTCCTTCACGCCGCGCCAGTTCGTTCTTCTTGTGCTCCTCACCCTCGCGTGGGGCTTCAACTGGCCGGTGATGAAGCTCGGCGTGGCCGACTACCCGCCGCTGGCCTTCCGCGCGATTTCGATCTGGCTGGGCGTGCCCGTGCTGGCGATCGCGCTGGTGGTGATGAAGGTGCCGTTCCGCGTGCCGCGCAGCGCGTGGCCCGAGCTGGTGTGGCTGGGCGCGACCAACATGTTCGTCTGGCACGCCTGCATCATCCTCGCGGTGAAGGCGCTCTCGGGCGGGCGCGCCGCGATCCTGGGCTACACGATGCCGGTGTTCTCCGCCGTCATCGGCGCGCTGCTGTTCTCGGCCGTGCTCACGCGCCGCGCCTGGACCGGCGTGGGCGCCTGCGCCATCGGCGTCGGGCTGCTGCTGTGGCACGAGCTCACCGACTTCGCGGGCCGCCCCGGCTACGTGGCACTGGCGCTGGTGGCCGCCGCCACCTGGGCGCTGGGCACGCAGTTGCTGCGCCACACGCGCATCGGGCTGCCCACGCTCACGCTCTCGTTCTGGATGACGGCCATGACGGCCGTGGTGATGACGGTGCTCTCATTGCTGTTCGAGCGCGACCAATGGCGCTCGCCGGGCGCCGTGACCTGGGGATCGATCGCCTACAACGCGGTGCTGATCTTCGGCTTCGCGCACGCGGCCTGGTTCTACCTGGCGCGTGGCCTGCCGCCGGTGGCCTCGACCCTGAGCGTGATGTTCATCCCCGTGCTCGGCGTGTTCAGCGGCGCCGTGTGGCTCGGCGAGGTCGTGCACTGGCAGGACTGGGTGGCGGTGGCGCTGATGATGGTCGCCATCGCCTCGGTGCTCTTGCCTTCGCGCAGCAGCGCGAAGGCCTGAGCTCAGGTCGTCGTCTGCACGTGCAGGCGGCTGGTCTTGCAGCGGTGCAGCGCGCGGTAGTGCTCCAGCGGCCGGCCGTTGGCGCCGTAGGCGATCGATTCGATGCGCAGCAGCGGCTCGGGCTGCGGCAGGTCGAGCAGGCGGCAGGTTTCCGCGTCGGGCAGCACGGCATCGATCCAGCGTTCGGCGCGCACCAGCCGCACGCCGTACTGGCGGCGCAGCACGTCGTACAGCGAGCGGTCGTCCAGCCGCGTGCGGTGCAGGCCCGGCGCGAGGTCGGCCGGCACGGCCGTTTCGACCAGCAGCCGCAGCTCGCCGTCGACGCTGCGCAGGCGCTTGAGGCCGACCACCTGCGCGTCTTCGGTGAGGCCGAGCGCGGCGGCCTCCTGCGCGGTGGCGGCGCGCAGTTCCTGCACGAGGATCTGCGTGCGCACCGAGCGGCCCTTGCGTTCCATCTCGTCGGAAAAGCCCAGCACGGTGGAGACGAAGTCTTCGTCGCGCTCGCGCGCCGACACGAAGGCGCCACGGCCCTTGATCTTGTAGATGAGGTTGTTGCGCACCAGGTCGGCGAGCGCCTCGCGCACCACGATGCGCGAGATGCCGAACTGCTCGCCCAGCTCGGCCTCGGACGGCAGCTTGGCGCCGATGGGCAGCACGCCCTGCAGGATCTGCAGCCGGATGGCGTCGCGGAACTGCGCCCACAGCGGCGATTCGGAGTTGCGGTCGAGCGAGGTCGTCGACACGGTGTCGGGGGCGGTGGAAAGGGTCACGTTAGGTCGGGCCGAGGACGGGGCTGGCCATCAATGATGCATCGAAAGCGGAAGGCGTCGGCTCGTGGGCCGCCACCGGCTGCAGGCGCACGCCGTGCCGCTCGCGCAGTGCGGCGGCGCAGGCGCTGAGTTCCTGGTGCGCGCGGGCCGCGTCCCAGCCCAGGGCTTCGGCGGCCACGCCGGCGATTTCGGCGAGCGCCTCGTCGGTGACCAGCCCGCGGATGGCCAGCAGCGTGCGGCGGATCACGAGGTCGTCCAGGTGCACGACGCCGGTCTCCATGCACAGGTACGAGAGTTCGGCCGCCGAGTACTCGGGCGCGTGGCGCAGCGGCGTATCGCCCGAGGCCGCGAGGCGCTGCGCCAGCGGCAGCGCCTTCGAGCCGTAGCGGCGCAGCAGGCCCAGCGCGCGCGCGCGGCCCAGGCCCGAGCCGGCCGTCATCTTGTCGATGAAGCGCTCGATGGCGGCCGCGTCGGCCGGCAGCTCGGCGCCGCCGCCGATGGGCAGCGACTCGGTCGAGGCTGTGCGCGAGCGGCCCAGGTGGCGCAGCACGTGGTCGGTGGCTTCTTCGGCCAGAGCGCGGAAGGTGGTCCACTTGCCGCCCACGAGGCCGACGATGGGCACGTCGCGCGTGGCGCTCGGCGGGTCGACCACCACCGAGTGATCGCGCGAGATCTGGCCCGGCTTGTCGGCGTCGGAGCGCGCCAGCGGGCGCACGCCGACGTAGGTGTAGATCACGTGCTGGCGGTCGAAGGCCATGTTCGGGAACACCTCGCGCAGCACGTCGATCAGGTAGTCGATCTCGGCCGGCTCGGTGACGATCTGGTCGGGGTCTTCCACCGGGATGTCGGTGGAGCCCACCAGCACGCGGTCGAGAAACGGATAGACGATGCACACGCGCCCGTCCACCGCCTCGAAGTAGGCCATGCGGCCGTCGAGCGCGTCGCGCAACGCCGGGTGGTCGAGCACGAGGTGCGAGCCCTTGGTGCCCATCACGCGCGGGCCGGCGCCGCCGAGCACGGCCGCGCTGCGGTCGAGCCAGGCGCCGGTGGCGTTCACCACGGTGTCGGCCGTGACGCGCACCAGCGCGCCGGTGATCTCGTCGCGCAGCGTGAGGATGTTGCCCGCGCAGCCTGTCACGCGGCAGTAGTTGGACGCGACCGAGCGCGGCTGGTCGCGGCAGGCGTCGCCGATGAGCTCGAGGATCAGCCATTCGGGATGGCTGATCCAGGCGTCGAAGAAGGTGGCGGTCCAGCGGATCGCAGCGCGGAACAGGCGGCGGTCGTTCGTGGGCACGCGGCTGATGCGGTGGCCCGGCATCACGCGCTGGCGGCGGCCCAGCAGGTCGTACAGGCGCAGGCCCGCGGCCACGGCCAGCAGGCCGCGCGTGCGCTGCGGCGGCGTGCGTCCGAAGAACTTGAGCGCGCTGCTCAGCAGCCCGCCGAAGAAGCTCGACAGCGGCACCACGGTCTTCAGCGGCTGCACCAGGTGCGGCGCGTTGCGCAGCAGCAGGTTGCGCTCGCGCGTGGCCTCGGCCACCAGCGAGAAGCTGCCGTTTTCCAGGTAGCGCAGGCCGCCGTGGATCATGCGCGAGGGCGCGCTGCTGGCGCCGGCGCCGAAGTCGCCCTTGTCGACGATGAGGCAATCGACGCGCTGCAGCGACAGGTCGCGGAACACGCCCACGCCGTTGATGCCGGCGCCGACGATCACGGTCGAAAAGTGGCGGCCCTCCAGCGAAGCCGGACGGACGAAAGGCAGTTGCCAAGCGCTCATGACGCACCGCCCGCGAGATGGTTGAAGACAGGAGACATGCGATCGATCAGTTCGTTGAATTCGGCGTTGAAATCGGCATGGGCCCGCGCGTCGCGCGCGTCGGGTTCGATGAGTTCGCAGGGCGCGCGCAGCGGGCTGGCAGGCCCCGCGTCGTCGAGGTCCTGCGACATCGCGGCATAGAGGGCGGCGCCGCGCGCGCCGGTTTCGTCGTCGGCGCAGCGCTCGACCGGGTGGCCCAGCAGTGCCGCGAGCAGGCGCACGAGGCGCGCATCGCTGGCGCCGCCGCCCAGCACGCTGGAGGCCGACACCGGCAGGCCCTGCGACGCCAAGCGCGCGGTGTGGCGCGCATGCAGCGCGGCCACGGCATCGACCACGGCGCGCGCCATGTCGGCGGGCGTGTGGTGGCTCTTGAGCCCGACGAAGCCGGCCGTGATGCCGCCCCCGCCGTTGATGAAGGGCAAGAAGCGCAGCCCGTTCGCGCCGAGCGGCACGCCCATGGCCAGGTCGACCACGGCGCGCGCATCGGGCAGCCCGAGCGCGCCGGCCAGCCACGCGATGTTGGCCATCGACGAGGGGCTGTTCTCCATGTACAGGCGCTCGCGCGTGCGGCCGAAGTTGACGAGCGCAGCGACCTCGGGCTGCGGGTCGATCACCGGGCCGATGACGGCGTTGACGCACCACGTGCCCAGCACCGACACGGCACGGCCGCGGTCTTCGGCGCCGATGGCGGTCATCGAGGCGAGCAGGTCGATGGCGCCCATCGCCACCGGAATGCCGGCGGGCAGGCCGCACAGCGCCGCCTCGGCCGCGCGCAGCCGGCCCATGGTCTGGCCGCTGGGCACCAGCGGGCCGAAGGCGCGCGGCCCGAGGCCGTCGATGCCCGCGACCTCGAAGGCCAGGGGCGACCAGTCGCCGGTGGCCAGCGAGAGCAGGCCGGCGGTGCTGGCATCGCTCGCGTCGGTGGCGATCTCGCCGGTCAGCAAAAAGCCGAGGTAGTCCTTGGCGAACAGCAGGCGGTGCAGCTCGCCGCGCTGCACGGCGTCGGCGCCCAGCAGCTCGGCCGCGATCACCGTGGGCTGGCCGGGCCAGGGGCGGCAGCCGACGTCCGCGAACAGCCGGTCGCCATGGCGTGCCGAGAGGGCGAGCGCGCGCGCATCGGCGCGCTGGTCGGTGGAGGCGACGGCGCGGCCGCCGACGAGTTCGTGTTGTGCATCGAGGGCGTACAGGCCCGCGCCGTGGCCGGTGCAGCCGATGGCGCACACGTCCGCCGCGCGCGGGCCGAGCTGGCGCGCCACGTCGCCGAGCACGTGGGTCAGCCCCGCGCGGATCGCCGCCGCGCCCACCTCGCACCCGCCGCCGGGCAGCCGCGCATGCCGCAGGGGCAGGCGCGACACGGCCAGGCTGCGCCCGCTCCCCGCGTCCAGGGCCAGCGCCTTCAGGCTGCTCGAGCCCATGTCGATGCCGATCAGTATTTTGGTCTTCATGTCATAACAGCTTCGGCGGAAAAAAAGGCTGTCACCAGTAGCGTTTCCCCTAGTTATCGGGAGAAACGGCCCGCCATTACATTCTAGCCTGTCATAACAACTGTCGTGACACCACGGTCCACAGGTCCGCCACCCAACGGCGGGCCGAAAGCTCTGCCAGTCAACGTGAGGAGACAAAGAATGAGGCGTAATTTCCTGAAGTCCGCGGCCGCCGCCGGTATCGGCCTGGCCGGTGCGAGCGCGTTCGCGCAACAGCAAGCCGCAGCCCCCGCGGCAGGTGCCGGCCTGCGCGGCAATGCCAGCGACGTCTACGTGATGAACGTGATGGTCTCGGGCGTCGAGTACTGGTTCCCGGTCTACGAAATGATGAAGCAGCTCGGCCGCACGCTGGGCGTTCGCACCCGCTACACCGGCACGCCGGAGTACGACGTGAACAAGCAGCTCGCATCGTTCGAACAGGAACTGGCGCGCAAGCCCGCCGGCATCCTGCTGCACCCGATGAACCCCGACCCGTTCATCGAACCCATCAACCGCGCCGCCGCGATGGGCATCCCGGTCGTGACCTTCGCGGCCGATTCGCCCAACTCCAAGCGCACCTCGTTCATCACCTCCGACAACGACCGCGAAGGCAACCAGGCGGCCGACGCCATCGCCGCCTCGCTGAACGGCAAGGGCGAGTACGCCGTGCTCGAGAACCCGGGCCAGGACAACCACGACCGCCGCATCGCCGCCTTCGTCAACCGCATGAAGGCCAAGCACCCGGGCATGAAGCTGGTCGGCCGCGCCGCCAGCAACCAGGACCCGAACAAGGCCTACCAGGCCGTGCTGAGCCTGGCGCAGGCCAACCCGAACCTGGGCGCCCTCTTCATGCCCGAGGCCAACTCGGCGCTCGGCGCGGCGCAGGCCAAGGTCGAGACCAAGAAGAACATCAAGGTGATGTGCTGCGACGTCAACGCCAAGATCCTGGACATGATCAAGTCGGGCGACGTGTTCGGCGCCATCAACCCGAACCAGGGCATGCAGGGCTACATGGGCATGATGATGCTGTTCCTGGCCAAGAACCCGGGCCTCATCGACCCGATGAACGACGCCAAGCGCAACGGCACCAACCCGATGTCGGTGCCCTTCCTGGACAACGGCCTGGCCGTGGTCAGCAAGGCCAACGCCGACGACTTCTACTGGGACAAGTACCTCGCCCGCCGTGGCACCAAGGGAATCGGCGAGTGAGCACCCCTGCCGCATTGCTTGAACTGCGCGGCATCGCGAAGCGCTTCGGCGCTTCGCGCGCGCTCTCGGGCGTGGACTTCTCGCTGCAGGCCGGCGAGATCCACGCCCTGTGCGGCGAGAACGGCGCGGGGAAGTCGACGCTGATGAACATCATCGACGGCATCCACCAACCCGACGAAGGCGAGATCGTGCTGTGCGGCCAGAAGGTCGTCATCGACGGCCCCGCCCACGCCATGCGCCTGGGCATCGGCCTCGTGCACCAGGAGATCGCCCTGTGCGCCGACGCCACCGTGGCCGAGAACATCTTCATGCCGGAAATCAACGCCGGCAAGCAGGCGTGGATGAACTTCTCCGCGCTGAACACGCGCGCCGCGACAGTGCTGGCGCGCCTGGGCCAGGACATCGACCCGGCCGCGCTCGTGCGCGACCTGAGCATTTCGAGCCAGCAGCTGGTGGAGATCGCCAAGGCGCTCACGCTCGACTGCAAGGTGCTCATCCTCGACGAGCCCACCGCCGCCCTCACCGACAACGAGTCGGCCGCGCTCTTCCGGGTGCTGCACGACCTCAAGGCGCAGGGCATCGGCATCATCTACATCAGCCATCGCATGGCCGAGATCTTCACGCACTGCGACCGCGCCACCGTGCTGCGCGACGGACGCAACGTGCACAGCGGCCCGCTCGAAGGCATGACGCCCGACGAGCTGGTGCGCCGCATGGTCGGGCGCGACCTGGGCAACTACTACCCGCCCAAGCAATCCGCCGCTGCCGATGCCAACGCCGGCCCCGTGCTCGAAGTCGACAACATCGCCGACGACGAGCGCGTGCACGGCATCTCCTTCACGCTGCAGCGCGGCGAGATCCTCGGCATTGCCGGGCTCATGGGCGCCGGGCGCAGCGAGCTGGCCGAGACCGTGTGCGGCCTGCGCCCCGCGCGGCGCGGCGCCGTGCGGCTCAACGGCAAGACGCTGTCGATCCGCAAGTACAGCGACGCGCTGCGCGAAGGCATCGCCTACCTCAGCGAAGACCGCAAGGCGGCGGGTGTGTTCCTCGACCTGCCGATTGCGCAGAACATCTCGTCGATGGCGCTGCGCCGCGTGAGCTCGGCCCTGGGCCTGCTGCAGCGCGCCACCGAGCACCGGCTCGCGGTGCAGCTGGGCGCCAAGCTCAACCTGAAGTCGGACGGCGTGGCGATCGAGGTGTCGAGCCTGTCGGGCGGCAACCAGCAGAAGGTGGCGATCGCCAAGCTGCTGGCCACGCAGCCCGCAGTGCTGCTGATGGACGAGCCCACGCGCGGCGTGGACGTGGGCGCGAAATCCGAGATTCATCACATCCTGCGCGACCTGGCCGACCAGGGCGTGGGCGTGGTGGTGATCTCTTCCGAACTGCCCGAGATCATCGGCCTGTGCGACCGCGCACTGGTGATCCGCGAAGGGCGATTGGCGGGCGAACTGGCCCATGACGAGATGACGGAGGAAGCCCTGCTGCGGCTGGCCTCCGGACTTTGCGAACCCGAAGAGGCAATGGCATGAACTTTCCGACCAGAATCGACGCAGGCGCCGCGGCCACGGCCACGGCCGGCTCCCTGCAACCCCGCCGAACAGGAGACCCCGTGAAGCAGGCCAACAAGCTCACGAGCATGCGCGAGGCCGGGCTGGTGCTGATCATCGTGGCGCTGTGCGTCGCGATGAGCTTCGCATCGCCCTACTTCCTCACCTGGGACAACGTGCGCGCGATGCTGCTGTCCTTCTCCATCGAAGGCATCGTGGTGGTGGGCATGACCATCCTGCTCATCGTCGGCGGCATCGACCTGTCGGTGGGCTCGGTGGTGTGCTTCGCGATGGTGGTGACCGGCAAACTCTTTCTCATGGGCATGGACCCGTGGCTCGCGAGCCTGGTGGCCATCGGCGCCAGCGGCCTCATCGGCGCCATGATCGGCGGCTGCGTCACGCGCATCGGGCTGAACCACTTCATCGCCTCGCTGGCCTTCATGGTGATCGTGCGCGGCCTGTGCCTGGCGCTCACGCAGGGCACGCCGCAGTCGCTGTTCTCGCTGCCGGCCGAGTTCAAGTTCATCGGCCAGGGCACGCTGTTCGGCGTGCCGGCCGTGATCCTGATCTTCCTGGCCATCGTGATCGTGAGCGACTTCGTGCTGCGCCGCTCCACCCTGCTGCGCCGCGTGTTCTACACCGGCAGCAACGAGAAGGCCGCGCTGTACGCCGGCATCCGCGTGGGCCGCGTGAAGTTCTGGGTCACGGTGCTGTGCTCCGCCTCGGCGGGCCTGGCCGGCGTGATCTACACGGCGCGCTTCGGCGCCGCCACGCCGACCTTCGGCATGGGCATGGAACTCAACGTGATTGCCGCGGCCGTGATCGGCGGCGCCAGCCTCAAGGGCGGCTCGGGCACCGTGCTCGGCGCCGTGCTCGGCCTGGCCCTGCTGTCGGTGGTGACCAGCTCGCTGATCCTGCTCGACGTGTCGCCTTACTGGCAGGACGTGATCAAGGGCCTGATCCTGCTCGCGGCCGTGACCATCGACCACATCCTGAACACGAGAAAGACCAAGCGATGAGCAGCGCAACCCCAATGAAGAAGACAACCCTGGGCCCCTCGGGCATCGAATGCTCGGCCATCGGCCTGGGCACCTGGGCCATGGGCGGATGGATGTGGGGCGGCGGCGACAACGCCGCTGCCGTGATCGCCATCCAGGCCTCGCTCGATGCGGGCGTGAACCTGATCGACACCGCACCGGCCTACGGCCTGGGCCGCTCCGAGAGCATCGTCGGCACCGCTCTGAAGGGCCGTCGCCACGAGGCCGTGATCGCCACCAAGTGCGGCCTGGTGTGGCACACGCAGCAGGGCACGCACTTCTTCGAGGAAGACGGCCACCCGGTGTACCGCTACCTCGGGCGCGACTCGATCTTCCATGAATGCGAAGAGAGCCTGAAGCGCCTGCAGACCGACTACATCGACCTGTACATCACGCACTGGCAGGACCACACGACGCCCGTGGCCGAGACCATGGACGCGCTGCTGGCGCTCAAGAAGCAGGGAAAGATCCGCGCCATCGGCGTGAGCAACGCGACGCCCGAAATTCTTTCGGAGTACCTCAAGCACGGCCCCGTCGATGCCGCGCAGGAGCTCTACAGCCTCATCGACCGCGGCATCGAGACCACGCTGGCGCCGCTGTGCGCCGAGCACAACGTGGCGGTGCTGGGCTACTCGTCGCTGGCGCTGGGCCTGCTGGCCGGCCCCATCGACCCCGCGCGCGAGTTCAAGGGCGACGACCAGCGCGCCACCAACCCGCGTTTCAGCGAAGCCAACCGCGCGAAGCTGAAGGCCTTCTTCGACACGCTGGAGCCGCTGCGCACGCACCTGGGCTGCTCCTTCGGCCAGATGATGATCGCCTGGACCGTGGCCCGCGGCACCGTCTCGGTGGCGCTGTGCGGTGCGCGCGTGCGCCAGCAGGCCATTGAAAACGCCGGCGCGGGTGCGGTCGTGCTCGACGGCGAAGCCCTGCAGCTCATCGACGCTGCGGCCAAGCGCCACCTGGACGCGCTCGCCTGAGCGCGCGCATTTCTTCCCTTCCTTTTTCCTCAACACGGAGTTCTTCCTTCATGTCGAAAGACAAGACCGCGCGGCTCAACCGCCTGCTGCACAACGGCCGCTGCCTGGACATCGCCCTGGACCACGGCGTGTGCAACGAACCCACCTTCCTGGACGGCCTGGAGGACATGCCCGGCGTGATCGACAAGCTCGTGGCTGCGAAGCCCGACGCGATCCAGCTGAACTACGGGCAGTCCGACCTGCTGCAGGACCGGCCCGGGCGCGATCGCCCCGCGCTGGTGATGCGCCTGGACATGGGCAACCCCTACAACGCCGTGCACCACCGCGTGATGTGGGCCGTGCTGCAGAACCAGGACGACCCCGTGCTGCCCGCCGTGCAGCGGGACGCGGCCTGCGTGGTCGTCAACCTGTTCATGCTGCCCGACGAGCCCGACCTGTTCCGCCAGTGCGTGCAGAACATCGCCCGCGTGCGCGCCGACTGCGACCGCTACGGCATGCCGCTCATGATCGAGCCGCTCGTGATGCAGGCGCCCACGGCCACCAGCCGCTACATGGTGGACGGCGACGCCGAAAAGATCGTCACGCTCACGCGCCTGGCGCGCGAGATGGGCGCCGACATCGTCAAGGCCGACCCCACCACCGATGCCACCGACTTCCACCGCGTGGTGCAGGCCGCGCGCTGCCCCGTGCTCGTGCGCGGCGGCGGGCGCGAAGACCTGCAGCAGGTGTTCGCGCGTTCGCGCGTGCTCCTGGACCAGGGCGCCGTCGGCATGGTGTACGGCCGCAACGTCTACCAGCACGCCAACCCCTCGGCGGTGGTGAGCGCACTGATGGCCATGATCCACGACGGTGCCAGCGCCGAAGCGGCCTGGAACCTCTACGAATCGGGCGGCGTGAAATAAGAGCGCCCAGGCGCCGGTGCCTTCCACGCGGAAGGCGCCGGCGCCAACCAGCGGGAGAGCAAGACAGAAGAAGAAGTGGACGGCGGACAACGCATGCGTTGCCCGCCGGGGGCGCGCCTGCGCGTGCGCTTTCCCAGCAAGCGACCGAGTGACTCGAGAGAACCAAGGACAAGAGGGTTCCCTGCGAACTTCAAACAACCTGGAGGCGACGATGAAGATCCGGTATTTCCTGATGGCGTTCCTGGTGCCGTGCGTCACATTGCTGACGCATGCGGCAATCACCGGGGTCAGTCCGATGACGACCCTCAACAAGATGGCCACGGCGGCTGCCGCCGTCGTGGCCGACCCGCTCCCGCTGCAGGGGCCGGGCCTGGGCAACCTCACCTACACCTCGGCGGAACTGTTCAAGCCGGTGTCGATGATCACCAGCGCCGCGCACCCGCTCGACCCGGCGCACAGCGACGCCTACGAGGCGCGCGACGTGCCCGCCACGTACCCGGGCCGCAAGGACTACGGCATGAACGCCGGCATCATGGTCAACGGCTACTTCCTCACCTCCTTCGCGCCGGACAGCGGCCTCGGCCCCGGCGGCTTCCTGCTGTACGACGTGTCGAACCCGCGCCAGATCAGGCTCGTCAAGAAGATCTACGAGCCCGATGACGCGACAGGCGGCCGCACCAAGGAATTCCGCGAGACGCACTCCTTCGGCACCGCGAAGATCGGCGGCAAGACCTACGTGGTACTGCCCAGCATCAACGGCGTCGAGTTCTGGGACTTCACCGACATCAACGACATCAAGCAGGTGAAGAAGCTGGTGCTGCCCGGCGTCAACTCGGGCGACTACGAGAACGTGTCCTGGCAGCTGTGGTGGCAGGCGCCCTACCTGTACGTGGCCTCGGCCGGCCGAGGCATGTTCATCGTCGACGCGACGGACCCCGCGAACGCGGTGGTCGCCAACCGCGGCGCCGGCAAGCCCAACCCGGTGCCCACCGGCGAACTCGGCGGCTTCCGGCTCGGCCCGATCTTCACGATGGGCAACCACATGGTGCTGACCGCGATGGAAAGCAACGGCGGTTTCGCGAGCCTGGACATCTCCGACCCGCTCAACCCCAAGGTGCTCGATTCCATCGCCGGCGCCACGCCGTTCTATTACGCGACCTGCTTCGACGGCAAGAGCGTGCACGCCTCTGCGCGCGGCAGCGGCGCCAAGATGTACAGCTACGACCTGAGCGACCGCTCGCGCTTCGTGGCCGAGGACAACCGGCTCGTCATCGACGAGCAGCTCTACTGCGCCACGCAGGACAACTACGTCATCCAGGGCGCGCAGACCCGCATCCACAAGGTGGACGTGAGCAACCCGCTCAACCACGTGGAGGTGGGCCGCGGCAGCATCCTGCGCGAAGACGACCCGAACTTCTCGCATTCGGACAACGGCCAGGTCGCGATGTTCGGCAACCTCGTCTTCGTGGGCAACGACCACGGCTCGGGCAGCGGCTTCGTCGTGCACGCGGTGGACCCCGACACCACCAAGCCCGAAGTGAAGCAGGTCTCGCCCGCCAACGGTGCGAAGCAGCAGGCCCTCAGCTCGCGCATCGGCCTGGGCATGACCGACAACATCCTGCCCGAGAGCGTGAACAGCAACACCTTCATCGTGCGTCCGGTGGGCGGCAACACGCTGGCGGGCACCTACAGCGTGCAGCTGGGCATCGTCAACTTCCATCCCGCGCAGCCGCTGCTGCCGGGCACCAGCTATGAGGTGTTCCTGCCGGCCAACGGCGTGAAGGACTATGCGGGCAACGCCATCGGCGCCGACTACCGCTCCACCTTCAACACCGGCAACGCCAGCGACATCAACCTGATGCACCACTGGCCGCTGACGGGCAACCTGGGCGACCAGATCGGCGCCAACAACGGCACGCCCGCCACCGGCGACGCGTTCGAGAGCATCGGCCTGAACTTCGCGAACCGCACCGCGGGCGTGCCGCTGAAGAACGACACCGTGGCCAGCGCGCTGGGCAGCACCGCCTCGCTGAGCTTCTACATGAAGACCACGCAGGCCGGCGCCGCCAACTCGTGGACCGCGCCCGGCATCTTCGGTCGTGACCAGTCGGGCGGCACCGACGACGTGTTCTGGGGCTGGCTGGACACCGGCGGGCGCATCAAGCTCTCGGTGGGCAATGACGGCGGCACCACCTCCACCGCGGCCGTGAACGACGGCAACTGGCACCACGTCGTGCTCACGCGCGACGCGGCCTCGGGCGCGCAGGCGGTGTACGTCGACGGCGTGAAGACCACGTCGACCGGACCGACCGGCACCAAGGGCCTGTCGACCAAGTTCCAGGTCATGGGCCAGATCCAGGGCAACACCGCGCTCTTCAAGGGCACGCTGGCCGAGGTGCGCGTGTACGGCCGCGTGCTCGGCCAGGCCGAGGTGGACACGCTGCGCGGCCAGGCCATCATCGGCGACCCGGGCCTGGGCGGCGGGCCCAAGCTGGTCAACGGCCAGCTGAGCTTCAACCCCGCGACGCTCGGCGCCAGCGGCGTGCAGTTCCGCTGGAACTTCGGCAACGGCACGCAGACGGCCTTCTCGAACCAGCCGAACACGAGCTACACCTACACCACCCCCGGCCACTACACGGTGACCCTGACGGTGAAGGACAGCAGCGGCCGCGAGACCTACTACACCTACAACGTGACCGTCATCGCGCCGGTCACCGCGACCGCGCCCACGCACACGACCAACATCGCGGGCGATGCGAGCCGGGTGTACTCGGTGAACCCCGACAGCGGCACGGTGGCCGCCATCGACGCGCAGACCCTTGCCAAGCTGTGGGAAGTGCGCGTCGGCGACGAGGCCAAGACGCTGGCCGTCGGCCCCGACGGCCGCATCTGGGTCGCGGTGCAGGGCGAGGACAAGCTGGTGGCGCTCAACGCCGCCGACGGCTCGCAGTCGGTGTCGATCCCGCTGGCCTACGGCAGCGGCCCGTACGGCGTGGCCTTCACGCCCAACGGCGCCAAGGGCCTGCTCACGCTGGAAAGCAAGTCGGTGCTCATGAGCTTCGACCCCAGCAACGGCGCCACCACCGGTGCGCTGGCGCTCGAGGGCGGCGTGCGCGGCATCGCCGTGAGCGCCGACTCGCAGGCGGCCTACGTCACGCGCTTCAAGTCGAAGATGACGGGCGGCCAGCTGCACAAGGTCAACCTGCAGTCGCTGACCGCGCTGCAGACCATCCCGCTGCCGGTGGACACCACGACCGTCGACACCGAGAGCCGCGCGCGCGGCGTGGCCAACTACCTGAGCCAGGTGGTGATCTCGCCCGACGGCTCGCGTGCCGTGCTGCCTTCGAAGAAGGACAACATCGTGCGCGGCCGCTTCCGCGACGGCAAGGACCTGCCGCACGACCAGACGGTGCGCTCGATCCTGTCGCAGGTGAACCTGCAAAGCGCCGCCGAGGTGTTCTCCGAGCAGATCGACTTCGACGACCGCGCCCCCGCGCGCGCCGCGCTGTACTCGCCCGCCGGCGACTACCTGTTCGTGGCGCAGATGGAAGGCAACCGCGTCGCCATCGTCGACAGCTACACCCGCGCGATTCGCGGCGAGATCAACGCCAGCAGCGCCCCGCATGGCCTGTACCTCGATGCGGCGCGCAAGCGGTTGTTCGTGAACAACTTCCTGGCGCGCTCGGTGTCGGTGCACGACGTGGCGAAGGTGCTGTCGGCCGAGACCAACGCGGCGATCTTCCTGCAGAACGTGGCCACCGTGGCGCAGGAGCCGATGGCGGCCGCGGCGCTGCGCGGCAAGCAGGTGTTCTACAACGCGGCCGACCGGCGCATGAGCAAGGACAACTACATCTCCTGCGCCAGCTGCCACGCGGACGGCGGCGACGACGGCATGGTGTGGGACTTCACCCAGCGCGGCGAAGGCCTGCGCCGCACCATCAGCCTGCAGGGGCGGCGCGGCACCAGCCACGGCAAGCTGCACTGGACGGCCAACTTCGACGAGGTGCAGGACTTCGAGAACGACATCCGCAACGAGTTCGGCGGCACCGGCTTCCTGAGCAATGCCGACTGGACCGCCACGCAGGCCCCGCTGGGCGCCCCGAAGGCCGGCAAGAGCGCGCAGCTGGACGACCTGGCCGTGTACCTGGGTTCGCTCAACAAGTACATGCGCAGCCCGGCGCGCGCCGCGGACGGCAGCCTGAGCGTGGACGCGGTGCGCGGACAGACCGTGTTCAACACGGCCCAGTGCGCCACCTGCCACACGGGCGCCACCTTCCGCGACGGCCTGCGGCACGACGTGGGCACCATCCAGGCCTCGTCGGGCAAGGGCAGCAACCAGCCGCTGGCGGGCGTGGGCTTCGACACGCCGACCCTGTCGGGCACCTGGAACACCACCGCGTTCTTCCACAACGGCCAGGCGGCCACGCTGCAGGACCTGCTCGCGGGCGGCCACGGCAACGCGTCCAGCCTGCCGGCGAACGACGTGGTGGCGCTGCGCGAGTACGTGCGCTCGCAGGACACCGCCCCGGCGGTGGTCACACGGCTGCGCTCCGACCTCAACCCGACGATGTGCGTGAACATCAAGGGCGCCTCGACCACCAGCGGCGCGACGGCGGTGCAGTGGCCGTGCGGCAACGCGGGCAACGAGAAATTCACGATGACGCCGATCACCGGCGGCTACGTGCAGTTCATCGCCGAGCACAGCGGCCTGTGCCTGGCGCAGAACGGCACGGCGACCACGAACGCGGCCGTCGTGCAGGTGGCCTGCTCGTCGGGCAACACGGCGCAGTGGAGCCTGGTGGGCGGCACGGTGCGCAACCGCGCCTCGGGCTCGTGCCTGGACGTGCCGAACGGCTCGACCACGCAGGACACGGCGCTGATCACCTGGACCTGCAACGGCGGCAACAACCAGAACTGGACACAGCTGCCGTAAGCACCCCGCTTCGCGCCTGAGCCCAGGCCGGCCGTTTCGACGGCCGGCCTTTTTTTCGTCTGGCGCATGACCTCCCGCGTCATGGATTCGATGCACCCGTTCTGGAACAGTGGGTCCATCGATTCATCAACCAGGAGAAAAAACCATGACCGGCTTCAACATCCTCCCGCTCGCCGTTGCCCTGCTGATCGGCATTGCCGCACTGGGTTCGTGCATCGGCATCGCGCTGGTGGGCCAGAAGTTCCTCGAAGGCACGACGCGCCAGCCCGAGCTGGTCGACACGCTGCAGACCAAGTTCTTCCTGGTCGCGGGCGTGACCGACGGGGCCTTCATCATCGCAACGGGCATCGGCCTCTGGTTCGCCACAGCAAGTCCTTTTGGCTAACCCCCAGTCTTCGCGCACTTCGTGTCGCTACGCCAACCCCCTTGCAGGGGGCAACACCAGCGGCCCGGCAAAGCCGGTTCCGCGGTGTTCCTGGAAGAGACCGACGCGACGGAAGCGACACGGTTCACTGGCACCATTCGTGCTAGTACCGTTGACACCGAATTGTTTACGGCTAAAGTATTTAACTATCAACAGTTCAGTTGTCTCAACCCTTCCCTAGCCGGAGAACCCGATGCGCCCCACGTTCCTGAAATCGCCCGCGCTGCCGCGCACCCTGATCTCGCTGCTGCTCTGCGGCGCCGCCCTCGGGGCCTCGGTGTCGGCCGTGGCCGCGCCGGTCAAGGTGGGTTTGGCCCTTGACATCTCGGGGCCTTTCGCGGCCCTGGGCGCCGAGGCGCGTGACGGCTTCGCGCTGGGCATCAAGCAGCTGAACGGCAAGCTCGGCGGGCAGGACGTGGAGTTCGTGCAGGCCGACATGGCCGGCAGCCCCGACCAGGCCAAGCAGCTGGTCGACCGCATGATCCAGCGCGACAAGATCGACATCTTCAGCGGCCCCATCGGCTCCAACGTGGCGCTGGCCGTGGGCCCGACGCTGTTCAACGCCAAGGTGCCCTACCTGTCGGCCAACGCCGGCCCGAGCCAGTTCGCCGGTGCGCAGTGCAGCCCCTACTTCTTCGGCACCGCCTACCAGAACGACCAGTTCCACGAGGCCGCCGGCAAGTTCGCACAAGACCGCGCGTTCAAGAAGATCGTGCTCATCGCCCCCAACTACCCGGCCGGCAAGGATGCGCTGGGCGGCTTCAAGCGCCAGTTCAAGGGCCAGGTGGCCGACGAGTTGTACACCAAGCTGGGCCAGATCGACTACGCCGCCGAACTCGCGCAGCTGCGCGCGGCCAAGCCCGACTCGATCTACTTCTTCCTGCCCGGCGCGATGGGCATCAACTTCATCAAGCAGTTCGTGGGCGCGGGCCTGTCCAAGGACATCACGCTCGTCACCAGCGGCTTCTCGGCCGACGAGGACGTGATCGGCGCCGTGGGCGAGCCCATGCTCGGCCTGTTCAACACCTCGCACTGGGCGCACGACCTGGACAACGCCGCCAACAAGGCCTTCGTGGCGGCCTTCCGCAAGGAATACAACGGCCGCTACCCGTCGGTGTACGCCGCGCAGGCCTACGACGCGATCCTCGCGATGGACGCCGCCGTGAAGCAATCGGGCGGCAACGCGCAGAACCGCGACGCCGTGGTCGCCGCCCTGAAGAAGGCCAACTACGCCTCGACGCGCGGCACCTTCAAGTACGCGAACAACCACTTTCCCATCGAGAACTTCTACCTGCGCGTGATAGGCAAGGACGCGCAAGGCAAGGTGACGAACAAGCTGATCAACACGGTTCTCACGAACTACGGAGACAGCTACGCCGCCAAGTGCAACATGAAGTGATGCGGCTCGTCTTTTCATGAGCGGCATCCTCGTCCTCGAGCAATTGCTCAACGGCATCGGCTACGGCCTGATGCTCTTTCTTCTGGCGGCGGGCCTCACGCTGGTGTTCGGCATCATGGACGTGCTGAACCTGGCGCACGGCTCGCTGTTCATGGCCGGCGCCTACGTGGCGGCCGAGGCGCACACGCGCACCGGCTCGTTCGCCGCCGCCATCGTCGTCGCGGTGCTCGTCACCGTGGTGGTGGCGCTGCTGATCGAGGTGCTGCTGATGCGCCGCCTCTACAAGCGCGACCACCTGGCGCAGGTGCTCGCCACCTTCGGCGTGATCCTGGTGGCCGACGACATCGTCAAGATGATCTGGGGCCCCTCGCCCGTGATGGCGCCCACGCCGGCCGCGCTCTCGGGACCGGTCGAGCTGATGGACGGCCTGCCCTACCCCTCGTACCGCCTCGTGGTGCTCGCGGGCGGCCTGCTGATGGCGCTGGCGCTGTACGTGCTGGTGAACCACACGCGCATCGGCATGCGGGTGCGCGCGGGGGCGTCCGACCGGCCGATGGCCGAGCTGATGGGCGTGCGCGTGGGCCGCATCTTCAACGGCGTGTTCCTGCTCGGCGCGGCGCTGGCCGCGCTGGCCGGCGCGCTCATGGGCCCGATCGTCGCGGTGCAGGTGGGCATGGGCGAAGCCATCCTGATCCCGGCGCTGGTGGTGCTGGTGATCGGCGGCATCGGCTCGGTGCGCGGTGCCTTCGTGGCCGCGCTGCTGGTCGGCGTGGTCGACACCATCGGCCGCGCCTTCGTGCCGATGCTGCTGCGCGCCACGCTGCCACCCGCCACGGCGGCCGACCTGGGGCCGCTGTTCGCCGAGGTGGCGATGTACGCGCTCATGGTCGTCGTCCTGATCTTCCGGCCCTCGGGCCTCTTCTCCGCCCGCGCATGAAACCCTCGTCACGCACCTTCGGCCTCGGGCTGCTCCTCGTGGCGCTCGCGGCCTTTCCGCTGGTCGCGCCGCTGTTCGGGCTCGACTTCTACATCGGCTTCGTGCGGCGCGTGCTCGTCGTCGCGCTGGCCGCCGCGAGCCTGAACTTCATCCTCGGCTTCGGCGGCATGGTGGCGCTCGGGCATGCGGGCTTCATCGGCATGGGCGCCTACACGGTGGTGGCGCTCAGCGACGCCGGCGTGATGTCGGCCTGGATCCTGTGGCCGCTGGCCGCGCTGGTGGCGGGCCTCGTGGCCGCGCTGATCGGCACGGTGGCGCTGCGCACGCGCGGCGTGTACTTCATCATGACCACGCTGGCTTTTGCGCAGATGCTGTACTTCGTCGTCGTGTCGCTGCGCAAGTACGGCGGCGACGACGGCTACACGCTGATGTCGCGCCCCACGCTGCTGCCGGGCCTGGACCTGGGCAACGAATCGACCTTCTACTGGGTGGTGCTCGTGGTGGTGGCGCTCGCGCTGTGGTGGCTGCACCGCGCCACGCAGGCGCGCTTCGGCCATGCGCTGATGGGCATCCGCGACAACGAGACGCGCATGCGCGCGCTGGGCTACCCGGTGTTCCGGCTGCAGCTCGTGGCCTTCACCCTCGCGGGCGCGATCGCCGGGCTGGCCGGCGCGCTGCTGGCCGGCGGCAACGGCTTCGTGAGCCCGGCGACCATGCACTGGACGCAGTCGGCCACGCTGGTGGTGATGGTCGTCATCGGCGGCCTGGGCCGCAGCTGGGGCGGGCCGGTGGGCGCCGTGGTCTGGCTGGTGCTGGAGGAAGTGCTCAAGCAGCACACCGAACACTGGCACATGCCGCTGGGCCTGCTGCTGATCGCCGTCGCCCTCTGGGCCCCGCGCGGCCTCGCCGCACTGTCGACGAAACGCCGCACGGTCGCAGCAGCAGCGGCTTCCGCTGCAACGGCCGCAGGGAGCGCCAAGCCATGAGCCTGTTCAGAATCGAAGGGTTGGTCAAGCGCTTCGGCGGCCTGCTGGCGACCGACCATGTGAGCCTCACGGTGGAGCGCGGCGAAGTGCATGCGCTCATCGGTCCCAACGGCGCGGGCAAGACCACGCTGGTGAACCTCATCACCGGCCTGCTGGAGGCCGACGCGGGCCGGCTGATGCTCGACGGGCAGGACATCACGGCCTACAAGGACCACCAGCGCGTGGCCGCCGGCATGTCGCGCTGCTTCCAGGTGACGCGCGTGTTCGCCAAGGAAACGGTGCACGACAACCTGATGCTCGCGGCGCAGGCCCATGCGGGCAGCAGCCTGCGTTTCCTGGCACCGCGTGCGAACGAACGCGACCTGGTCGACCGCGCCCATGCGCTGGCCGACCGCGTGGGCCTGGGCAGCGAGCGCCACCGCATCGCGGGCACGCTGCCGCACGGCGCGCAGCGCGCGCTCGACGTGGCCTTGGCATTGGCCGCCGAACCCAAACTGCTGCTGCTCGACGAGCCGATGGCCGGCATGGGCCCCGACGAGTCGGCGCGCATGGTCGATCTCATCGAATCGCTGCGCGCATCGATGGCCATCCTGCTCATCGAGCACGACATGGACGCCGTGTTCCGCCTCGCCAACCGGCTCACGGTGCTGGTGCAGGGCAAGGTGCTGATGAGCGGCACGGCCGACGAAGTGCGGGGCCACCCCGATGTGCAAGCCGTGTACCTCGGCACCGAAGCGGAAGGACACGCATGAGCACGACGACCACGACATCCACCCTGCTCGAGGCCACCGCCATCGAAGCCGGCTACGGCGCCAGCCAGGTGCTGTTCGGCATCGACGTGCGCGTCGGCGCGGGCGAAGTGATGGCGCTGCTGGGTCGCAACGGCATGGGCAAGAGCACGCTGCTGAAGGTGCTGACCGGCACCATCGCGCCGATGCGCGGCGGCGTGCAGTTCTGCGGCGCGGCCATCGGCGGCCACCGGCCCGACGCGATCGCGCGGCGCGGCATGGCCATCGTGCCCGAGGGGCGCCATGTGTTCCCCAACCTCAGCGTGGACGAGCACCTGCGCGCCTTCGCACGGCCCCGGCCCGGCAGCGCGCCGCGCTGGACCGTGGAGGCGCTCTACAAGCTCTTTCCGCGCCTGTCGGAACGCAAGGCCAACGCGGGCAACCAGCTCTCGGGCGGCGAGCAGCAGATGCTGGCCATTGCGCGCGCACTGTCGACACACCCGCGCCTGCTGATCCTCGACGAAGCCACCGAAGGCCTGGCGCCGGTGATCCGCGAGGAGATCTGGCACTGCATCGCCACGCTGAAGTCCGAAGGCGAAGCGATCCTGGTGGTCGACAAGTACGTGCAGCGCCTGCTGCCGTTGGCCGACCGCCACGTGATCCTCGAGCGCGGACGCGTGGTGTGGCAGGGCGACTCGGCCGCGCTCGACGCCGACCGGTCGCTGTGGACGCGCTACCTGGGCGTGTGAGCCGGCGTTCGTCCGCTCGCTGCTAGCGCGGACGGCACGCCAGGAAGTTGGCCCAGGTCACATCGTCGCGGCCGATCCACTGGCTGTCCCATTGCAGGTCAAGGCCCGCCGCCGCCAGCGCGTCGGCGAACGCGTCTTTCGACCAGTACACGGTCTGGTAGTCGCCGAGGGTCTCGCCTTCGCCGATGCGCATGGCCGCGAGAAAAACCCCGCCAGGCGTGAGTGCGTCGAACACCTTGCGCAGCACCGGCGCGATCTGCGCGCGATCGACATGGATCAGCACGCACATCGCAAGGACCGCGTCGTAGGGCCCGCCCAGCGCATCCGTGACGACATTGAGCAGCTCGCCCTTCTTGCCGCGCTCGGCCTGCAGGTCGAGAAACGCCTGGACCGCATCGGTGCGCCTCACGACGCCGCCCAGGGATTCGACGAAGTCGGCGTCCTGCCCCGACCCCGAACCGATCTCGAGCACGGTGCCGCCCGCGGGCACCAGCTGCATCATCCGGCGCACCGCCTCCTCGATCTCGGGCGGCCGGTGGCCCGCGACGATCGCGTTGTAGTCGCGCGCGGACGCTTCGTAGGACGCAAGGGTGCGGTCCATGTGCTGGTGCACCGGGGCGGGGACGGTCATGGGCGCCGTGGCCGGGTTCAGACCGAGCGCGTGATGCCGCCGTCGACGCGCAGGTTCTGCCCCGTGATGTAGCCCGCGCCCTCGGAGGCCAGGAAACCGATGGTGGCGGCGATCTCGGCGCTGCGGCCGTAGCGGCCCATCGGGATGCGTTCGCGGAACACGTCCTTCTCGGGCAGGCTGTCGATGAAGCCGGGCAGCACATTGTTCATGCGCACGTTGTGCTTCGCGTACTGGTCGGCGAAGAGCTTGGTGAAGGCCGCGAGGCCGGCGCGGAACACGCCCGAGGTCGGGAACACCGGGTCGGGCTCGAAGGCGGCAAAGGTCGAGATGTTGATGATCGCGCCGCCGCCCTGCTTCACCATGTGCGGCGCCACGAGGCGCGCGGGGCGCACGGCGCTCAGGAAGTAGACGTCCATGCCGCGGTGCCAGTCGTCGTCGCTGATCTCCAGGATCGGCGCGCGCGGGCCGTGGCCGGCGCTGTTCACGAGCACGTCGATGCGGCCCCATTCGGCGATGACCTTGTCCACGAGGCGCTGGATGTCGTCGTTCGACTGGTTGGAGCCGGTGACGCCGAGGCCGCCGAGTTCCTGCGCCAGCGCCTCGCCCTTGCCCGACGAGGACAGGATGGCCACGCGAAAGCCGTCGTCCGCGAGCTTGCGCGCCGCAGCGGCGCCCATGCCGCTGCCGCCGGCGGTGACGATGGCTACTTTCTGATCTGACATGGTGGGTTCCTCCTTCGGATGAAACCCCGTAGCCTACCCCTCGATGTCCCAGCGCGCTTTCACGGGGAAAGGCGCGCTGTCCTGCAGGGTGAAGCGCTTCAGGTCTTCGTCGAACTCGGCCTGCGGCATCAGCGAGGGAACCTGCTCGGGCCTGGCGCGCGGGCCCGTCTTGAAAGGCCGCGACACCAGCGGCTGCCGGCTCAGCGCCTGCAGGTAGGCGGCGGTTTCCGTGTCGTCCATGAAAGCCGTGACGGTGGCCACGTCGGCCGCGATGCGCTCGGCCATCTCGGGCTCGGACAGGTCCCAGTCGCTGAGGTAGCTCAGGTCGACAAAGGCTTCCAGGAATTTCGCGCAGACGAAATCGGCGAACGAGCCGTGGCCGACGCTGCTTTCTTCGTCGTCGTGCCACACGAAGGCCACGCCCACGGCGCCGCCGTCCAGCGGCACGAGGCAGTAGGCGTCGCCCGCGCCCGATTGCGCAAAGGGCAGGAAGCGACGGCCGTCCTGCCACTTGGCGTCGAGCCACTCATCGAGGTCGTTGGCCGCCTGTTCGGCGTCCAGCCACTCGAAGTCGGGGAAGCCGACCAGATCGGGCGGCCCGCTGGCGAGGAGCTGTTGCAGCAGCGGGGGAATTTCGATGCCGGTGCGGCGCGAGAGATCGTCGAACGTCATCGCTCAGGCCGTCGGCAACGTGGCCTGCATCGACGGCCGGTGGTTGAACACGGCGAACCACTTCGCGCTGTTCGGCGCCTGGGCACGCCAGTCCACCGAAGGAAAGCGGAAGTCCATGTAGCCCAGCGCGCAGCCGAAGGCGATGGTGCCGATGTCGACGCGATCGCCGAACGACGGCGCCGCCGCTTCCAGCCACTCGAGGCCGGTGCGCACCTTGTCGAGCTGGCCGTCGGTCCAGTCGCTCCAGCGCAGCGCTTCGGGGCGCAGCATGGTCTCGTAGCGCGCGAGCAGCGCGGCGCCGGTCATGCCGTCGGCCAATGACAGCTCGGTCAGGCGCGCCCAGCGCGCGGGCCCGCTGGCCGGGAACAGGCCGCCGGCATGCACGGTGTCGAGGTACTCGCAGATCACGCGGCTGTCGAACAGCGCCTGGCCGTCGTCGGTGAGAAAGGTCGGCACCTGGCCCAGCGGGTTGGTCGGCAGGATGCGGGCGTCGCGCTTCACCGGGCCGGCGGCGCTCGGGAGCTTCTCGATGCGGTCGGCCACGCCCAGCTCGTGGGCCACGACCATGCACTTGCGCACGAAGGGAGACGCGGGAGAGAAGAAGATCTTCATGGCCAGGGTGAACGAGTGGATGTTGAAAAAAGAGGCGGGACTTTCAGCCCGTGATCGGCGTGCGCGGCGATCCCGGCTTGCGGATGCGCAGCATGCCCTCTTGCGCCGCCGAGGCCACGAGGCGGCCGTCGCGCGTGTAGAGGCTGCCGCGACACAGGCCGCGCGCGCCGCCCGCGCTGGGCGAATCGACCACGTAGAGCAGCCAGTCGTCGAAACGGAAATCGCGGTGGAACCACATCGCGTGGTCCAGGCTGGCGGGGCGCACCTGGCCGCTCATGAAGCTCAGGCCGTGCGGCAGCATGGCGGCGCGCAGCAGGCCGTGGTCGGAGGCGTAGGCCAGCAGCGCGCGGTGCACCGTCAGGTCGTCGGGCAGCGGCGCGATGGCGCGCATCCAGATGGCGCTCTGGTTCTCGGTGGGACGCACCTCGGGCCGCAGCAGGTCTTCGGGGTCGACGCGCCGGTACTCGATGCCGTGCGGCTGGATGGCCTTGGAGCGCCAGGGTTCGGGCAGGCGGTCGCCGAGCGCGATGCGCTGGTCGAGCTCGCTGGTCAGGCCCTCGGGGCCTTCGACGGCGGGCATGGGGAACTGGTGCTCGACACCCTCGTCCACGGTCTGGAACGAGGCCGACATCTCGAAAATGATGCGGTCCTGCTGGCGCGCCACCACGTGGCGCGTGGTGAAGCTGCGGCCGTCGCGCACACGGTCGACGCTGTACTCGATGGGCGCGTGCTCGCCGGGCAGCAGGAAGTAGGCGTGCATCGAATGCACCGGGCGCTCGGCGCCCACCGTGAGGCTGGCGGCCATGAGCGACTGGCCGAGCACCTGGCCGCCGAAGACGGCGGGCGTGCCGATGTCCTCGCTCTGGGCCAGGAAGCGGTCGCCGCCCAGGGGTTCGAGCTGCATGAGGGCGACGAGGTCGGCAACGAGGCGGGCGGCAAGGACGGGTTCGGGGGTCATCGGGGGAAGGGATTCGGCGCAGAAAAGCAATCCACGACGATAGCAAAGGCCGGGCCCGCGCGCTGTCGCGGCCCGGTCAGCAGCGCCCGGCGGGCCTACTTGAAGAAGCAGATGTCCAGCATCAGGCGCACGCTGCAGCCGTGATCGGTGCCGCCATCCACCATGCGCACCGGCACGCCGCCCAGCAGCATCGCGCCGTCGGCGCCGTACGCCAGCGGCGAACGCGCGGCCTGGGTGAAGGGGCCGCTGAGCGTTTCCTGCTCGACGTACTTCAGGTACTGGCGCCGCGAGAAATCGACCGTGTCGGCCGACTTCAGCGCCACCGCCGCGTAGCGCTTGCCGTAGACCGTGCCGAAGTAGCGCAGCACCGGCCCGGTGCGGTCGCCGTACTTCACCTCGGCCTTCGCGAAGCCGGTCTGGACGAGGAAGTTGCGGTCTTCAGGGGTCAGGTCGGCGTCGAAGGCCATCAGCACGTACTGGCCTTCGAAGCTCTGGTTGCGCGCCACCTTCAGTTCGCCGATGAGCGCGGGCATGACCTTGGTGCGGCCGTCCCAGCGCAGCAGCGCGGCCACGGACGGGTCGCCGTCGAACACGTAGTGGTACTTGTCGCCGGCGATGGCGACCTTGCGGCCGTCCTTTGCCGCGACGAAGCTCAGCACGCGGTCCTTGCCGTGGACGGGGTCGCCCTCGGGGGTGCTGGCACAGCCCACCTGCAGCAGGCCGAAGGCGGCGCAGGCCAGCGCCAGGAAGAGCCGACGCGCGGGGGTCGACAGCGAAGAAGAAAGAGGCACGGTGTGTCCGGGGTTCGAGTTCATCCAGCCCCGGACTCTAGCGCCGCGCCGCGCTCAGAAGGTGTGAATGAATCCGGCGTGGCCGAGCAGCCTGCCCAGGCGCGCCCCCTCAAGGCGCAAAGCGCAGCCATAGCCGGGCTATGGCGAGCATTTGCAACGCAGAGGGGGCGTGTCTGGGCGGGATGAGCGGGCATGGCGGATTCGTTCACACCTTCTCAATGGTCCAGGTCGACGCCGTCGGCCACCAGCTTTTTCTGCAGCGCCGCCACGTCGATCGCCGCGAAGCGCCCGCTGCCCAGCGAGGCCGCCGCCGTGCCCGCGGCCTGCCCCATCACGAAGCAGCCGCCGCTGGCGCGCGCGGCCGACTGGCCTTCGTGCGTCATCGAGGCGCAGCGCCCGGCCACCAGCAGGTTGTCGAGCGTCTGCGGCACCAGCATGCGCCACGGCAGGTGGTTGTAGGCGTTGGCTTCGTCGCGCGGGAAGGCCCACTCGATGCGGCCGTCGGCGTGCATTTCCATCGGCCAGGCGTTCAGGCCGATGGTGTCGTCGAAGGTGGCCGAGCCGAGGATGTCCTCGCGGCCCAGCGCGTACAGGCCCTGGATGCGCCGCGTCTCGCGGATGCCGACCTGCGGCGCGATCTCCACGATGGCCGACGGCGCGAAGCCCGGCACCTCGGCCTGCAGGAACTTGAAGTACGCCGCGATCTGGCGTCGGCCTTCGAGCTCGCCGTCGCTGAGCTCGCGCGCATCGACGCCGTTCATCGCGCGGCCTTCGGCGTTGCGGATCTGCGTGACGTTGGCGCGCCATTCGCGCGGGTCCTTGTTGGGCCGCAGGATCGCGCCTTCGCGCGGAAAGCTGTACTTGCCCGGATGCTGCTGCTCGGCGCGCGCCATGAAGCCGTTGATGGCCGAGAACTCGCCCACCGCTTCCAGCGCGGCCGGCGCGTCGACCTGGCCGATGCGGAACATGGTGGTCGGGAACAGCCCGCTGCCGTGGCCGTCGCCCACCTCGAAGGGCACGCCCGCGAAGGCCGCCACGTCGGCGTCGCCGCTGGCGTCGATGAAGGCGTTGGCGCGGATCGCCTGGCGGCCCGATTTCGTTTCGACCACCAGCGCGGCAATGCGACTGCCGTCGTGCAGCACCGCCGCGGCATACGCGTGGAACAGCATCTGCACGCCGGCCGCTTCGAGCAGCTGGTCGGCGGCCAGCTTGTAGGCCGAGGTGTCGTACGAGCGCACGCAGATGCGCCCGCCCATGCCGTTCTGCGGCGCATTCATGCCGTTGAAGCCGGCGATGCGGTCGATGAGGTCGTCGACCACGCCGCGCACCAGCTGCGTCATCTCGCCCCGGCGCTTGCCGTACAGGCCGGCGAAGTTGGTCACGCCGCCCGCGGTGCCCATGCCGCCGAGAAAACCGTAGCGCTCCACCAGCAGCGTGCGCGCGCCGTGGCGCGCGGCGCTCACGGCGGCGGCAATGCCGGCGGGGCCGCCGCCGACCACCACTACGTCGAAGTCGCCGAACACCGGCAGCGCGCGCGCCGGTTCGGTCAGGGTGGGTTGCTGCGTCGTCGTTGTCATCACTGGATCTTGATGCCGCGGGTGGCGATGATCTTGCTCATGATCGCCGCCTCCTCCTTCACGCGCGTGCGCATGCCGTCCGGCGAGGTGCCCACGGCCTGCCAGCCTTGCTCGAAGAGCTTGCGACGCACGTCGGGGTCTTTCATGACGATCTCGATCTCGCGGCTGATGCGCGCTTGCGCGGGCTTCGACAGGCTGGCCGGGCCGAGCAGCGCCACCCACACCTCGAGGTTGAAGTCTTTCACGCCGGCGTCGGCCAGCGGGGCGATCTCGGGCACCAGCGCGCTGCGTCCGCCCGTGAGGCCCACGGCCTTGAGCTTGCCGGCGCGGATCTGCGGCATGGCCACGCCCGGCGGGATCAGGCCCATCTGCACCTGGTCGCCCAGCATGCCGGTGACGACCTGCGGGTTGCCTTGGTAGGGCACGTGCTCGGGCTTGAAGCCGTTCACGCGGCTCTTGAGCAGTTCCATGCCCAGGTGGCCGACCGAGCCCACGCCCACCGAGCCGTAGTTCCACTTGTCGCCGGCCTGGCGCGCAGCGTCGAAGAAGGCGGTGCCCGAGGGCAGGCTGTTCTGCGCCACGAGCACCAGCGGCGCGGTGGCGATGAGCGACAGGTAGGTGAAGTCCTTCGCGGGGTCGTACGGCAGCTTGGGGTACAGCATCTTCGACGACGTGAGGTTGCCGTTGATGACGATGCCCAGCGTGTGGTCGTCGGTGGCCTTGGCCACCTGGTCGGCCGCGATGTTGCCCGAGGCGCCGGCCTTGTTATCCACCACGACCGGCTGGCCCAGCGCGCGGGACAGCGGCTCGGCGATGGTGCGCGCCGCGATGTCGGGCGTGGAGCCGCCCGGGAAACCCACCAGCAGGCGGATCGGCTTGGTCGGCCACGCGGGGGTGTCGGCGCTGGCGGACAGCGGCAGCGCCGCGGTGGCGGCCAGGCCGCAGGCGATCAGGAGGGCTCTCTTGGTGGCTTGCATGGGAAAAGACAGTTAAAAGGTAAACAAAAATGCAAAGAGAGCCAGCTTAACTGGCGCGCCGAGCCCTGGGCAAGGCGCACCCTCGTCAGTCGAGGCTGATGTTGCCCCGGCGCACCAGCTCCCCGTACACCTTCGACTTGGCCTCGGCGTTGCGCTCGATCTCCTCGGGCGACCAGGCCAGCGGCTCGAAGGCGAAGGTGTCGAAGCGCGCGCGGATGTCGGGGTCGGCGATGACCTTGGCCACGTCGGCGTTGATCTTGGCCTTGACGGCCGCCGACACGCCCTTGGGCGCCAGCAGCGACACGAAGGAATTGACCTCCAGCGAAACCGGGCCGCCGGCCTCGGCCATGGTGGGCACGTCGGGCATCTGCGGGATGCGCTTGGGCGCGGCCACGGCGATGTAGCGCAGCTTGCCGGCCTTGTAGATGCCCTGGCTCGACGGGATGCTTGCGAAGGCCCACGGCACCTCGCCGGTGCCCACGTTGGAATACAGCTGCGACACCTCGCGGTACGGCGCGTGCCGCATGCGGATGCCCGTGAGCGCCTCGAGCTGCTGCGCGCCCAGGTGGCCCGGGCTGCCGACGCCCCACGAGCCGTAGACGATGCCCTCGGGGTTGGCCTTGGCGGCGGCGATCAGGTCGCCCATGGTCTTCCACTTCGACTCGGTGCCCACGGCCACGAAGAAGGGCGTGCGGAACAGCGAGGCGACCGGGTCGAAGTGCTGCAGGGTCACGAAGTTGCGCGACTTGTACAGGTGCGGCAGCGCGGCGATGTGCTCGCTGTCCAGCTGCAGCAAGGTGTAGCCGTCGGGCGCGGCACGGCGCGCCTGGTCGATGGCGATGAAGCCGCCGCCACCGGGCCGGTTGTCGACCACCACGCGCTGATTCCACAGGCGCGAGAGCTTGTCGGACACGAGGCGCAGCACCGCGTCGGGGCCGCTGCCGGCCGCGAACGGGGTGATCAGCGTCACCGGCTTGCTCGGGTAGTCGCTGCCCTGCGCCCAGGCGCCGGAAGCGGCGGTCAGGGCCAGGACGGCGGTCGTCAGCAATGCGTGCGGAAAGTTCATGGGTTGTCTCCTGGGCCTTCGGCCTCGTGGGTGGGGTATCGCAGAAAAACCGTGTCAGCGCGGCGCGGGCGCATCGCCCAGGCAGTGCTCGGGTCGCCAGGCGTACAGCCATTCGACCGCATCGTAGAAGCGTTCGGGCGTGCGCCCGGTCCACAGGCTGTTGCGCACCAGGCGCTCCACGCCCTGGGCGTGGTACAGCCGCCCCATCTCGCGCACCGACAGCACGACGCGCGCGCAGCGTGCGATGCGGGCCTGTTCGTAGCGCTGGAAGGCGGCGGTCATGTCGAAGTCGCAGGCCTTCACGGCCTCGCCGAGCGTCACGGCATCTTCGAGCGCCATGCAGGCGCCCTGCGCGAGGTACTGCATCATGGGATGCGCCGCGTCGCCCAGCAGCGTGGCCGGGCCGTCGCTCCAGCGCTCGACCGGGTCGCGGTCGGCGGTGCTCCAGCGGCGCCACGAAGTCGGGCGGTCGAGCAGCTGGCGCGGGCGTGCGTGCACGCCTTCGAAGTACGACAGCACTTCGTCCTTGCTGCCGTCGGTGACGCCCCACTCTTCTTCTTCACGGCTGTGGAAGGTGACGACCAGGTTGTACTGCTCGCCGTGGCGCAGCGGGTAATGCACGAGGTGGCAGTTCGGGCCCGCCCAGACCACGGGCGCGTTCCATTGCAGGTCGGCGGGCATGTCGGCGGCAGGCACGACGGCGCGGTAGACCACATGGCCCGACACGCGCGGTGCGTCGCCGATGAGCTTGGCGCGCACCACCGACTTCACGCCGTCGCAGCCGACGATGGCATCGGCCTGGAAACGGCGGCCATCGCGCGTGACGGCCGTGACGCCGTGCGCGCCGATGTCGATCGCCTCGACCTGCGCCGAGGTGTGGAAGCGGATCAGCGGATGCTGCTTCACGGCCTCGTGGATCGCGCCGTGCAGGTCGGCGCGGTGGCTCACGGCATACGGGTTGCCGAAGCGCGCGCGGAAGGCCTCGCCGACGGGCACCGAGGCCACTTCGCTGCAGTCGACCGCGTCCATCATCACGAGCCGGTCGGTGAACACCGAGCTGCGGCGCACGGCCTCACCCACGCCCAGCGCGTCGAGCGCCGCAAAGGCGTTGGGGCCGAGCTGCAGGCCGGCGCCGATCTCGCCGATGACGGCGCTCTGTTCGAGCAGGTCGATGGCCACGCCCAGGCGTGCGAGCGCGAGCGCGGCGGCCATGCCGCCGATGCCGCCGCCGACGAGCAGCACGGAAGGAGGTTGCTTCGAGAGGGTCATGCGCGGGCCGGGACGCTCAGTCGATGCGGACCGTGAGCGAGGGCAGGCGCTCGATGCTGACCTTGATCGTCTGGCCCGGCTTCACCGCGCCCACGCCTTCGGGCGTGCCGGTGAAGATCAGGTCGCCGGGCTGCAGCGCGAACAGCGTCGAGAGGTTGGCGATGACTTCGTTCACCGACCAGATCAGGTGCGTGATGTCGCTGTTCTGGCGCACCTGGCCATCGACCTCGAGCGTGATGGCGCCGGCGTTGATCTCGCCCACGTCGGCCAGCGTGCGCAGCGGCGCGATGGGGGCCGAGAAGTCGAAGGCCTTGCCGATCTCCCAGGGGCGGCCGGCTTCGCGCATCTTCATCTGCAGGTCGCGGCGCGTCATGTCCAGGCCCACGGCGTAGCTGTGGATGTGGCTGGCGGCCTGGTCGACCGGGATGTCCTTGCCACCCTTGCCGATGGCGACCACCAGCTCGGCTTCGTAGTGGTAGTTGCTCGTGAGCGAGGGGTACGGCACGGCACCGGTGGCGCCTTCGGCGACGGGCACGACCGAGGCGTCGTCGTTGGGCTTGCAGAAGAAGAACGGCGGTTCGCGGTCGGGGTCGAAGCCCATCTCGCGCGCATGCGCCGCGTAGTTGCGGCCCACGCAGTAGACGCGGCGCACGGGGAACTGCTGGTCGGAGCCGACGATGGGCAGGCCGACGATGGAAGGGGGTGTGAAGACGAAGGACATGGAAGCTCCTGCCGCGTGGGACGGCACATCAGACAAACAAGAAAAAGAAAGAAGAGGGTCGCCGCGCTTTCAGGCGTCTTCGAGAAAGGCTTCGCGCAGGATGCCCATGGCCTGCTGCACGGGGCGGTCGGAAAAGCTGAAGAGCACGGTGTCTTCGTTCGGCGACGACAGGCGCAACGGCGCCCACGAGGGCACGACGAAGGTGTCGCGCGGGCCGAAGTCGAAACGCTGGCCGGCGATTTCGGCCGTACCGTGGCCTTCGACCACGCTGTAGACCGTGCCGTCGGTGGCGCGGTGCGCCTGGCCCGCGAAGCCCTTCGGCAGCAGCTGCAGCTGGGTCGAGATGGTCGGCATCGGCGAGCCGCCCGTCAGCGGGTTGATGTAGCGCAGCTTGTGGCCGAGCCAGGCATCGGGCGCCTCCTGCTTCTGCAACTGGGCCAGCGCCTCGCGGCTGCGCAGGTAGGGGTAGTTGAAGATCGGCGAGGTGGCCGAGGTGTGGTCGTGCCGCACCGGCACCATGTTGTGGCCGAAGCGCGCCAGGCTGTGGCCTTCGGGGCGCGCCACGTGCTGCACCTTGGCGTCGTCGTTCTCGGCGAAGCCGGCGTCGAAGAAGCGCAGCATGGGAATGTCGAGGCCGTCGAGCCAGACCACCGGCTCGGTCACGCCTTCGATGCCTTCGTTGCCATGGTCGTGCCAGGCCCACGAGGGCGTGATGATGAAGTCGCCGGGGTGCATCGTCGTGCGCTCGCCGCCCACGGTGGTGTAGGCGCCCTTGCCGTCCACGATGAAGCGCAGCGCCGACTGCACGTGACGGTGCGACGGTGCCACCTCGCCCGGCATGATGAGCTGCAGGCCGGCGTAGATCGACTGCGTGATCGACGCGTTGCCGGGCAGCGCCGGGTTCTCGAGCACCAGCACGCGGCGCACGGCCTCTTCGGCGGTGATGAGGTCGGCCGACTCCATGAGCAGCGGGCGGATCTCGTCGTAGCGCCACAGCGCGGGCACGCACGGGCTCGCGGGCTCGCGCGGCACCAGCACGTGCAGCGACTCCCACAGCGGCGAGAGGTTCAGCGGACGGATGCGGGCGTAGTAGTCGCGGCGCTCGGCGGCGTTGGCCGGTGCGCTGGCGGCCTGGGAAGAAGCGGGGTTCATGGGGGTCGGTGTCTCCGTTGGCGGCATTGTTGACCCGCACCACTATTTCCTCAAGACCTCGTGCCAATACACGGAATTCGAAATTTCGATAATGGTGCCTTTCGCCTTCAGGGCTCCGTCCCGCCTCACCCCATGTCCAAGCTCGATCTCGAATGGCTCGCCGTGTTCGACGAGGTCTACAAGACCGGCAACGTCACCAAGGCGGCCGAGCGCCTGGGCATGGCGCAGGCGGCGGCCAGCACGGCGCTGAACAAGCTGCGCGCGCACTTCGACGACCGCCTGTTCACCCGCACCGCGCAGGGCATGCAGCCCACGCCGCACGCCGAGCGCATCTACCCGAACCTGCGCGAGGCGCTGGCACAGCTGACGCAGGCGCAGGGCAACCGCAGCAGCTTCGAACCGGCGCGCGCGCAGCGGCGCTTTCGCATCTGCATGACCGACATCAGCGAGGTGGTGCTGCTGCCCGGCCTGCTCGACCACCTGCGCCATGCGGCGCCGGGCGTGCACATCGAGACCGAGATCATCTCCACCCACAGCGGCCGCCGCCTGCAGGACGGCGACGTCGACCTGGCCGTGGGCTTCATGCCGCAGCTGGACGCGGGCTTCTACCAGCAGGTGCTGTTCATGCAGAACTTCGTCTGCCTGGCGGCGCAGAACCATCCGCGCATCGGCGCCAAGCTCACGCGCAAGCGCTTCGAGGAAGAGGCGCACGCGGTGGTGTCCAGCTCGGGCACGGGGCACGCCATCGTCGACACCACCATCGCGCGCCTGGGCCTCAAGCGCAACGTGGTGGTGCGGCTGTCGAGCTTCCTGAGCGTGGCGCGCATCGTGGCCCACACCGAGCTGATCGTGGTGGTGCCGCGCATCCTGGGCAACGTGCTGGCCACGCAGGAGCCAGTGAAGGTGCTGGCGCCGCCCTTCACGCTGCCGGCCTACGCGGTCAAGCAGCACTGGCACGAGCGCTTTCATGCCGACCCGGGCAATGCCTGGCTGCGCCGCACGCTGGCCCAGCTGTTCAGCGGCAGCTGAACAGCGGCGGGCGGGCGCCAAAGGACGCCCGGGCGCTCGCATAATCGCGGCTCCCCACCCACAGCCCACAGAAAAAAGGCGCCCCATGTCTTCCATCACCCTCCGATTCCTGGCCGAACCCAGCACCGTCAACTTCGGCGGCAAGGTCCACGGCGGCACGGTCATGAAGTGGATCGACGAGGCCGGCTACGCCTGCGCCACCAGCTGGGCCAAGCGCTACTGCGTCACCGCCTTCATCGGCAGCATCCGCTTTCACCGGCCGATCATGATCGGCGACCTGGTCGAGGTCGAGGCCCGCCTGGCCTACACCGGCAAGACCAGCATGAACATCTCGGTCGAGGTGCGCAGCGGCGACATGAAGGGCGGCGTGATGGAAAAGACCACCGAATGCCTGATCGTGTTCGTCTCCGTCGACTCGCACGGCCGGCCGCTGCCGGTGGAAGCCTTCGTGCCCGGCACGCCCGGCGAAATGGCACTGGCCGAGCGCGCCAAGGCGCACCTGGACGCCAGCCGCGCCGCCGGCGGCACGCCCTGATCCGGGGCGCGGGGATAGGCGGCGCGCCCTAACCACGGCGCGCCCGGGCGGCTAGAGTCGTGTGATTGCATCCCAAGGAACACACCGCATGGCCACCTCCCGAGACGACGACAGCAACGACAAGACCGACCGCATCAAGGACTCGGCCCAGCAGATCTGGCTGGCCGGCCTCGGCGCCTTCGCCAAGATGCAGCAGGAAGGCAGCAAGGCCTTCGAGGCGCTGGTCAAGGACGGCGCCGGCATGCAGAAGAAGACCCAGCAGGCCGCCGAGGAAACCCTGGCCCAAGCCCAGCAGCGCATGGCCGGCTTCGCCAGCGAGTTCGGCACCAAGGCCGCCGGCCAGTGGGGCAAGCTCGAGAACATCTTCGAAGACCGCGTGGCGCGCGCGCTCGAAAAGCTCGGCGTGCCCTCGGCCGCCGACGTGGCCGCGCTGCAGGCGCGCGTCGAGGCGCTCGAGGCCCAGCTCAAGCAGCGCGACGCCAAGACCGCCGCCACGGCGCCCCGCAAGTCCGCCGCGCGCAAGGCCGCGCCGGCCTCCGCCGCCAAGAAGACCCTGCGCCGCCCCAAGGCCGGCTGACATCGTTCTGTAATTGCGGCACTGCACAAAAATTCAGCGCCGCAAAACATGTCCCGCACCGTTCATGGTGCAGCGCACATGCGCTAGAGTGCCCCCAAGACCAAGAGAAACCACGGGGGCACCGACATGGCAAAGAAGGCGCCACGCCGCACTGCGCAACGCATCCTCGAAGCTGCATTGGATTTGTTCAACCGCTTCGGGGAACCGAACGTGTCGACCACGCTGGTGGCCGGCGAACTGAACATCAGCCCCGGCAATCTCTACTACCACTACCCCGCCAAGGAAGAGCTGATCAACAAGCTCTACGAAGGCTACGAAGCCGAGCTCAACGAGCTGCTGCACGCCAGCGAGGGCGTGCACGACGTGGAGGACGCCTGGTTCTTCATGCACAGCCTCTTCGAGCTGATCTGGCGCTACCGCTTCCTGTACCGCGACCTCAACGACCTGCTGAGCAAGAACCGGCACCTGGAGACCCAGTTCCAGCTCGTGCTCAAGAACAAGGCGCGCGCCATCCGCCAGCTGATCGCCGGCCTGAGCCGTGCCGGCCACCTGGACATCGACGCGCACGAGGTCGACACGCTGGCCCAGAGCATGGTCGTGGTGCTGACCTACTGGCTCAGCTACGAATACGTGCGCAACCCGCGCCAGGCGCTGGAGCCCGCGCACGCGCAGGGCGCGCTCATGCGCGGCGGCCACCACACGCTGCACCTGCTCGCGCCCTACCTCGCACGCGACCAGCGCCGCCACCTGCTGGCGCTGAGCAATGCCTACAACGGCGAAAGCGCCGCCAGCAACCCCAGCCCCGTGCCACCCACTGTCGATATGGCGGCCTAGAACATCCATGCCCCACTCCGATTTCAAACCGCTCTCGCTGCTGTCCGCCGGCCCTGCCGCGGCCACGGCCACCGCCGGCACCGAACCCTGGACGCCCCTTCCCTACCCCGACGTGCCCCGCTACGACGCGCGCAGCCTGCTCGCCCACTGGCAGCGCCTGCACGCCGGCCACGCACTGCCGCCGCCCGCGCCCGACGCGCCGCTGGCCGAAGGCTGGGCGCTGTACCACAGCGGCGAGTTCGAACGCGCCGCCACCCTCGGCTTGCGCCACGGCCCCGACGGCCTGGCGCTCGCCAACCAGGCGACCGCGATCTACGCCAACTACCTGGAGCCGCGCGAGGCCGTGCGGCTCGCCATGTTCCGCCAGGTGATCGAGCGCGCCGGCGCGCAGGTCGCCGCCGAGCCCGACAACTGCCAGGCGCTCTACTGGCAGGCCTACGCCCTTGGCCGCTACAGCCAGGGCATCAGCGTGGCCCGCGCCCTGGCGCAGGGCCTGGGCACCAAGCTCAAGGGCGCGCTGGAGCACGTGATCGAACTGCAGCCGGAGCACGGCGACGCGCACCTCGCACTGGCCGCCTTCCACGCCGAGGTGATCGACAAGGTCGGCGCGCTGGTCGGGCGCATGACGTACGGCGTGCGCGCCGAGACCTCGATCGAACTGTTCGAGCGCGGGCTGGCGCTGCACCCGCAGTCGGCGGCCGGGATGATGGAGTACGCGCGTGCGCTGCTGATGCTGCACGGCGAGTCGCGCCTTGGGGAGGCGAACGGGCTGTACGAGAAGGCGGCAGCGCTGATGCCGGCGGATGCGCGGGAGCGGCTGGATGTGGAGCTGGCGCGCGCCGGCCTGACGGACTGAAGGGCCTGGATGCTCACGATTGGTACCACTTGGTACCAATCCATTTAAGATGCGCGGTTTCTGACCTTCTTCCCGACCGCCATGTCCGACCTCAACGCCCAATTCGAAGCCGCCCAGGCCAACTCCAAGCTGCTGGCCGAGCGCCCCGACAACCCGACGCTGCTGAAGATCTACGCCCTGTTCAAGCAGGCGACCGAAGGCGACAACACCGCCAAGAAGCCCAGCTTCAGCGACATCGTCGCGCGCGCCAAGTGGGACGCGTGGACCGCCCAGAAGGGCGCCACCGCCGACGAAGCCAAGCAGAAGTACATCGACCTGATCGAGTCCCTCCGGGGCTGATCCTCCGCGTCGATCAACCGACGATCCCGCGTTCCTGCAACGCGGCGATCTGCCCGGCGCTCAACCCGATCTCCTCCAGCACCGCCTGCGTGTCCGCCCCCAGCGCCGGCGCATTGCGCCGGTGGCCGGCCGGCGTGAGCGACAGCTTGGGCACGAAGCCGGGCACCGCGAGCGCGCTGCCGTCGGGCATCTTCACCTCCTGCAGCATGCCGCGCGCGGCGTAGTGCGGGTCGGCCGCGATGTCGGCGATGGTGTAGATGCGCCCGGCCGGCACATGCGCCGCATCGAGCGCGGCCAGCACCTCGGTCACCGTGCGCTGCGCGGCCCAGTCGCCGATGGCGGCATCGAGCATCCCGACCTGCGCCACGCGCCCCGTGTTGCCGGCCAGCGCCGGGTCGGCTGCGAGGTCCGGCCGGCCGATGCAGGCCATGAGCCGCTTGAAGATGCTGTCGCCGTTGCCCGCGACGATGGCGTAGCCGCCGTCCGCGCAGCGGTAGGCGTTGGTGGGCGCAATGCCCGGCAGCGCGCTGCCGGCGGCCTCGCGCACCGCGCCGAATTCGGCGTACTCGGGCAGCAGGCTTTCCATGCAGTTGAAGACCGCCTCGTACAGCGCGACGTCGACCACCTGGCCCCGGCCCTTCGGAAATTCGGCGCTCACGGTGGCGTGGCGGTGCTGCATCGCCATCAGCACGCCGATCACGCCGTGCAGCGAGGCCAGCGTGTCGCCGATCGACACGCCCACGCGCACCGGCACGCGACCCGGTTCGCCCGTGAGGTGGCGCAGCCCGCCCATGGCTTCGGCCACCACGCCGAAGCCGGGGCGGTCGCGATAGGGGCCGGTCTGGCCGTAGCCGCTGATGCGCAGCATCACGAGTGCGGGGTTGGCGGCCAGCAGTTCGTCGGGCCCCAGGCCCCAGCCTTCCATCGCGCCGGGGCGGAAGTTCTCGACCAGCACGTCGGCCTCGGCCGCGAGCTGGCGCACGATGGCCTGCGCCTCGGGCTGGCGCAGGTCCAGCGCCAGCGAGCGCTTGTTGCGCGACTGCACCTGCCACCAGACGGAGGTGCCGTCCTTCAGCAGCCGCCAGGTGCGCAACGGGTCGCCCGCGCCGGGCGGTTCGATCTTGACCACGTCGGCGCCGAAGTCGGCCAGCGTGCGCGCCGCGAACGGGCCGGCGATCAGTTGCCCGAGTTCGACGACCTTGAGGCCGGCCAGCGGACCCGCGGCCGGAGGGGAAAGAGAGCTTTGCGTCATGGCTTGCGAGTGTGCCGTGCCGCCCCGGATGCCGGATCGGGCCGGGAAAACACCTATGAAATCTTGACACGGCGCGAAGCGGCTCTTTTGCACCGCAGCAATTGCGCTCCGGCATGCGCCACGCCCCGAGGAGAAAGGGGTTTGCTGCAGCGCAGCGCGTCGTCGCGCCCTTCACTACCAGGCAGGACCGCGACTCAAAAAAGTATCAGTTGCGCACCCCAACGCTGGTTGTTGGCATCCGGAGCGATTCGTACAGTCCGCCTCACCCCACCCCGGGGCCACCACCACAGAGGAAAGACCGCCGGCCATGCAACCCGATCTGGAAATCGTCGAAGTCCAAGGTGACGAATCGTTCACCGCCTGGGCGCACGGCTATCCGTATCGCACGGTGCGCTGGCACTTCCATCCCGAGTACGAGATCCAGCTGATCGTCGAGACCCAGGGCGTGTACTTCGTGGGCGACCACGTCGGCCACTTCGAGCCGGGCAACCTCGTGTTCATGGGCCCCGACCTGCCGCACAACTGGATCAGCGACGTGCCCGCCGGCCAGAGCGTCGAGCGCCGCGGCATCGTGATCCAGTTCCCCGCCGCGCTGGTACGCAACATGGCGGCCACCTTCCCCGAGTTCCGCCGCATCGAGCCGCTGCTGGCCGAGTCGGCCTCCGGCCTGCTCTTCTCGGCCGCCACCGCCGCCGCGGCCAAGCCGATCATGGAAGCGCTGCTCGAGGCGCGCGGGCTGCGCCGCGTGGTGCTGCTGCTGTCGCTGTTCGAACTGCTGGTGGCCAGCGACGACCGCCAGCGGCTGGCCAGCCCCGCGTTCACGCCCGACCCGAAGGCCTTCATGTCGCACGCGATCAACAACGTGCTGGCGCACATCGCCGCCAACCTGGGCGACGAGCTGCGCGAGCCGATGCTGGCCGAGCTGGTGGGCCAGAGCCCGAGCGCGTTCTCGCGGTCGTTCCGCAAGCACACGGGGCAGTCGTTCGTGCGCTACGTGAACCGGCTGCGCATCGGCCGCGCCTGCGAGCTGCTCGCCAACAGCGACAAGCCCGTGCTCGACGTCTGCATGGACGTCGGCTTCAACAACGTGTCGAACTTCAACCGGCAGTTCCTGCTGCACAAGCGCATGCCGCCGACCAAGTTCCGCCATTTCCATCGCATGCAGCTCGCTGCATCGCGCGCCGCCAACAGCCCGCCGTAGCGCGCCGCCCCGTGTTCCCCGCGTCGTTCCTGGCGCGGCGCACTCCGCGCCGCGCAGGGCGCCCCTTTGCCCGCGTTTTTTGCAGACCGTCACACAACCAACCTCAAGGAGACAACCCAATGAAGAGCCTTCTCAAAGCCACCGCCCTCGTCGCCGCCCTGGCCTGCGGCACCACCGCCGCACTGGCCCAGGCGCCCAAGCAGCCGCTGCGCATCGGCATGACCTTCCAGGAACTGAACAACCCCTACTTCGTGACGATGAAGCAGGCACTGGAAGAAGCCGCCGCCAGCATCGGCGCCACCGTGGTCACCACCGATGCGCGCCATGACGTGGCCAAGCAGATCGGCGACGTGGAAGACATGATCCAGAAGAAGATCGACATCCTGCTGCTGAACCCGACCGACTCGGCCGGCGTGCAGTCCGCGGTGCGCTCGGCCAAGAAGGCCGGCGTGATCGTGGTGGCGGTCGATGCCAACGCGCAAGGCCCGGTCGATTCGTTCGTGGGTTCCAAGAACCTCGACGCCGGCCGCCTGGCCTGCGAGTACCTCGCGAAGAACATCGGCGAGAAAGGCGACGTGGCCATCCTCGACGGCATCCCGGTCGTGCCGATCCTGGAGCGCGTGAAGGGCTGCCGCGAGGCGCTGGCCAAGTACCCCGGCATCAAGGTCGTGAGCACGCAGAACGGCAAGCAGGAGCGCGCCACCGCGCTCACCGTGACCGAGAACATCCTGCAGGCCAACAAGAACCTCAAGGGCGTGTTCAGCGTGAACGACGGCGGCTCGATGGGCGCGCTCGCGGCCATCGAGGCCAGCGGCAAGGACGTGAAGCTCACCAGCGTCGATGGCGCACCCGAAGCCATCAAGGCGATGCAGAAGGCGGGCTCGAAGTTCATCGCCACCACCGCGCAGTACCCGCGCGACCAGATCCGCCTGGCCATCGGCATCGCGCTGGCGAAGAAGTGGGGCGCCAACGTGCCCGCGGCCGTGCCGGTCGACGTGAAGCTCATCGACGCCGAAGGCGCCAAGACCTTCAGCTGGTAAGTTGCCGGACGCGCCGCCCGTGACCGTCACGTACGAACCACCCCGGGAGATGCTGCGGCTGGAAGGCGTGTCCAAGCGCTTCCCGGGCGTGAAGGCCCTGTCGAACATCGACCTCTCGGTGCGCCACGGCGAGGTGCACGCGCTGCTCGGCGAGAACGGCGCGGGCAAGTCGACGCTGATGAAGATCCTCGGCGGCATCCACCAGGCCGACGAGGGCCGCATCGTCATCGACGGCACCGAGTGCCACTTCGCCGGCTACGGCGACGCCATCGCGGCGGGCATCGGCATCATCTTCCAGGAGTTCAGCCTGGTGCCGTACCTGAACGCGGTGGAGAACATCTTCCTGGGCCGCTACCGCACGAACCGCTTCGGCCTCATGGACCAGGCGGCCATGCAGCGCGAAGCCCGCGCGGTGTTCGACGAACTGGGCGTGCAGATCGACCTCGGCGTGCCGATCTGCCAGCTCTCGGTGGCGCAGCAGCAGTTCGTCGAGATCGGCAAGGCGCTGTCGCTGAAGGCCCGGCTGCTGGTGCTCGACGAGCCCACCGCCACGCTCACGCCCAACGAGGCCGAGCACCTGTTCAAGGTGATGCGCGCGTTGCGTTTCAAGGGCGTGGCGATGATCTTCATCTCGCACCATCTCGATGAAATCTTCGAGGTGTGCGACCGCATCAGCGTGCTGCGCGACGGCGCCAATGCCGGGCATGTCGACGTGGCCGCCACGACCGTCGACGCGCTGGTCGAGATGATGGTGGGCCGGCGCATCGAACAGAGCTTTCCGCCCAAGCCGCAGCCCGCGCCGAACGGCCGCAAGGTGCTCGAGGTGCCCGAGATCCAGCTCGTGAAGGACGGCCCGGTCAACCGCTTCGACCTGCACGCGGGCGAGATCCTCGGCTTCGCGGGGCTGGTGGGCTCGGGACGCACCGAACTCGCGCTGGGCATGATGGGCGCCGACCGCGTGCACCGCAAGACGGTGCTGCGCAACGGCCAGCCCGTGCGCCTGGACGACCCGACGCAGGCGCTCGCGCACGGCATCGGCCTGCTGCCCGAAAGCCGCAAGGTCGAAGGGCTGATCACCGACTTCACGATCCGCTTCAACATCTCGCTGAACAACCTCGGGCGACACCGCCGCGCGGGCGTGGTCGACACGACTTCCGAGAAACGCGCGGCCGATGAACTCTCGCGCCGCGTGGGCGTGAAGGCGCCGGGCATCGACACCCGCGTGGCCACGCTGTCGGGCGGCAACCAGCAGAAGGTGGTGATCGCGCGCTGGCTCGGCCACGACTGCGACGTGCTGATCTTCGACGAGCCCACGCGCGGCATCGACGTGGGCGCCAAGGCCGAGATCTACCAGCTGATGCGCGAACTCACGCGCCAGGGCAAGTCGATCCTGATGATCTCCAGCGAGCTGCCCGAGATCGTCGGCCTGTGCGACCGCGTCGCGGTGTTCTCGGGCGGCGCCATCGTGGCCACGCTCACGGGCGACGCGATCAACGCGGGCGAAATCATGCGCCACGCGACGTCGTCCTCTCCCTCCCTTCCCTCTTCCTCCGGGAGCCCCTCATGACTGCCACCGCCACCCATCCCACGCCCCCCGTGCCCGCGGGCGGGTTCTTCACGCAGCTGCGCCGCTCCACGGCCTTCCTGCCGCTGGTCGGCCTGGTCGCCATTTCGGTCTTCATGATCGTGGCGACCGACAACTTCCTTTCGGCGAGCAACCTGCAGAACATCGCGCTGCAGTCGTCCATCAACGCGATCATCGCGGTGGGCATGACGGCCGCGATCCTCACGGGCGGCATCGACCTGTCGGTGGGCGCGGTGGTGGCGCTGTCGGGCACGCTGGCCTCGGGGCTGATGGTGCACTTCGGCCTGCCGCCCGTGCTCGCCGTGCCGCTCGGTCTCGGCGTGGGCGCGGTGATCGGCCTGTTCAACGGCTACTGCGTGGCCTACCTGCGCATGCCGCCGATCATCGTGACGCTGGCCACCATGGGTATCGCGCGCGGCATCGCCCTGATCTACACCGGCGGCTACCCGATCGACGGGCTGCCCGAGTCGTTCGCCTTCCTGGGCAGCGGCACGCTCGCGGGCCTGAAGGTGCCGATCCTCATCATGCTGGCCACCTACCTCGTGGCCTACGTGCTGCTCAACATGGCGCCCTTCGGCCGCTACGTGTACGCCATCGGCGGCAACGAGGAAGCCACGCGGCTGTCGGGCGTGCGCGTGTCGCGCTACAAGCTGCTGGTGTATGTGCTCAGCGGCCTCACGGCTGCTATCGCGGGCATCGTGCAGGCCGCGCGCGTCACCAGCGGCCAGCCCGGCGTGGGCGTGGGCTTCGAGCTCGACGCCATCGCGGCGGTGGTGATGGGCGGCACGTCCATCGCGGGCGGCCGCGGCGCCATCGTGGGCACGCTGGTCGGGGCGCTGCTGCTGGCCGTGCTCAACAACGGTCTCAACATGATCGGCGTGTCGCCGTACCTGCAACTGATCATCAAGGGCGGCATCGTGCTGCTCGCCATCTTCATCAGCCGTGAAGCCCGCCGCTGACCTCTTCTCCTCCGCTTCTTCGCACCCCTCCTGATCTCAAGGAATCCATGTCTTATCAAAAGCTCCAACCCGGCGCCACGGGCGCCATCGGGGAACTCGCCGCCATGCAGGCCGTCGTGTGCCACGGCCCCAAGGACTACCGCCTCGAAACCGTCGCGATGCCCGTCATCGGCCCGAACGAACTGCTCATTTCCATCGCGGCCTGCGGCATCTGCGCCTCCGACTGCAAGTGCCACTCGGGCGCGAAGATGTTCTGGGGCGGCGACGGCCAGCCTTCGTGGGTCAAGGCGCCGGTCATTCCCGGCCATGAATTCTTCGGCTATGTCGAGGCGCTCGGCGAAGGTGCGGCCGAACACTTCGGCGTGGAGAAAGGCGACCGCGTGATCGCCGAACAGATCGTGCCCTGCGGCAAGTGCCGCTTCTGCACCAGCGGCAAGTACTGGATGTGCGAGGTGCACCACATCTTCGGCTTCCAGCGCGCCGTGGCCGATGGCGGCATGGCCGACTACATGCGCCTGCCGCCGACCTCGCGCGTGCACAAGATCCCCGACGGCATCTCGCTGGAAGACGCGGCCATCATCGAGCCGCTGGCGTGCGCGATCCACACGGTGAACCGCGGCGAACTCCAGCTCGACGACGTGGTGGTGATCGCCGGTGCCGGCCCGCTCGGCCTGATGATGACGCAGGTGGCAGCGCTCAAGACACCGAAGAAGCTCATCGTGATCGACCTCGTTCCCGAGCGCCTGGCACTCGCGAAGCAGTACGGCGCCGACGTGGTCATCAACCCGAAGACCGAGAACGCCGATGCCATCGTCAAGGGCCTCACCGAAGGCTACGGCTGCGACGTGTACATCGAGACCACCGGCGCGCCCATCGGCGTGACGCAGGGCCTGGACATGATCCGCAAGCTCGGCCGCTTTGTCGAGTTCAGCGTGTTCGGCTCGGAGACCAGCGCCGACTGGTCGATCATCGGCGACCGCAAGGAACTCGACGTGCGCGGCGCGCACCTGGGCCCGTATTGCTACCCGGTCGCCATCGACCTGCTGGCGCGCGGGCTCGTCACGTCGAAGGGCATCGTGACGCACGATTTTCCGCTGACCGAATGGGAGCATGCCTTCGCGCTGGCCAACTCGCTCGATTCGATCAAGGTGCTGCTCAAGCCCGAGCCCCGCGCGCCGGGCGCTGCGTCATGAAATACGTGATCGGCGTCGACATCGGCACGCAGAGCACCAAGTGCCTGCTGGTCGGCATCGACGGCAAGGTGCACGCGCAGGCCAGCGTGGCCTACCAGCCCGAGACGCCGAAGCCGCTGTGGGCGCAGCAGGACTGCGAGGTCTGGCTCGACGCCGTGTGCGAGAGCGTGCGCGCCTGCGTGGCGCAAGGCGGCATCGCGGCCACCGACATCGCTGCGATGTGTGTGAGCAGCCTCTACGGCGGCGCGGGCATCCCGGTCGACGAGGCCATGCGCCCGCTGCACCCCTGCCTCATCTGGATGGACCGCCGCGCCACCGCCGAGGTCGACGCGGTGAACGCGACGGTCGACGTGGCGCGGCTGCAGGCCATCACAGGCAACGGCGTCGACAGCTACTACGGCTTCACCAAGATGCTGTGGCTGCGCGAGCACCGGCCCGAGGTGTGGGCGAAGACGCACCACTTCCTGCCGCCCAACAGCTACATCAACTGGCGGCTGACGGGCCAGCTCGCGGTCGACCACAGCTCGGCCGGCAACATCGGTGGCGTGTACGACGCGGCGCGGCGGCGCTGGTCGGCGCAGGCGCTCGACATGCTCGGCATTCCGGCGCGCATGATGCCGCCGCGGCTCGTCGAATCGAGCGAGGTGGTGGGCCACCTGAGCGCCGAGTGGGCCGCGCAGTTGGGCCTGCGCGAAGGCATGCCGCTGATGGCCGGTGGCGTCGATGCGGCGGTGGCCACCTTCTGCGCGGGCGTCATCGGCAGCGGCGACCATGTCGCAATGATCGGCACCAGCATGTGCTGGGGCTTCGTGAGCCCGACGGTGGACGCGCGCCACCAGCTCATCACGATGCCGCACGTGTACCGCGGCGCGGACCGCAGCTACGTGTTCGGCGGCGCGATCACGGCCGGCGCGGCCGTCACCTGGTTCCGCGAAGCCTTCTGCCAGGCCGAGGTGGCCGAGGCCGCGCGCACCGGCGAAGACGCGCACGCCCTCATCGAACGCCGCGCGGTCGACGTGCCGCCCGGCGCCGACGGCCTCGTCTTCCTGCCCTACCTGATGGGCGAGCGCAGCCCGATCTGGGACGCGCAGGCCAAGGGCGCCTTCCTCGGCCTCTCGCTCGCGCACAGCCGCGCCCACCTGTACCGCGCCGTGCTCGAAGGCGTGAGCTTCGCGCTGCAGCACAACATCGAGGCCGGCCGGCGCAGCGGCCAGCCGCTGGACGATCGCCTCATCGTGGTCGGCGGCGCCGCGCATTCCGACCTGTGGATGCAGATCGTGGCCGACGTCACGGGCTACCGCGTGTTCACGATCGAGGAAGAGGTCGAGGCCGCCCTCGGCGCGGCGATGCTCGCGGCGCTCGGTGCCGGGCTGGTCGATGCGGCCACCGCGGAGCGCGGCTGGGTCACGCTGGTGGAACGCGCGCGGCCCGAGCCTGCGGCGCAGGCGGTCTACCGGGAGCGCTTCGAGATCTACACCTCCCTGTACCCGGCGCTGCGTGATGCGATGCATCGGTTGGGATGACGCATTCGCCGTTCAGGGCGACGCTCCCGCCGACGCGGTACCTTGCTCCGCGAATGTCCCCCGGGGCTTCGCCCCTCCTCCTTGATTTCGCTGCGCAAGGCACCGCATCGACGTGAGCGTGGGCAGTGCGGTCGTTGAGCAGCTGCACACCAGCGCCGCTTCCCGTGCGCAGGACACTGGGTGCTTCCCGCAGCGAAATCAAGGAGGAGGCCGCAGGCCGGGGGACATTCGCGGAGGGAAGTACCCGGTGGCCTGTGCACACGCCCTGAACCACAACCTTTGATGAGCAGAACACCATGACACCCACCTACGACTTCTCAGGCAAGCGCGCCCTCGTGACAGGCGCCAGCAGCGGCATCGGCCGCACAGTCGCAGCACAGCTCGCGCACTCAGGCGCACAAGTCACCGCCGTGGGCCGCAACGCCGACGCGCTGGGAGCATTGCAAGCCGAGTCCGGCTGCCTGCCCTTGGCCCTGGACGTGGCCGACGTCACCGCATTGGAAGAGGCGCTCGCCCCGCTGCCCGCGTTCGACCTCGTAGTGAACTGCGCTGGCACCACACGCATCGAGCGCGCCATCGACCTGCAGGCCGGGAGCTTCGACGCCGTGATGGCCGTCAACGCACGCGCCGCAGCGCTCGTGGCCGCGCGCTGCGGCCGGGCCATGATCGCGGCCGGCGTGCGCGGCAGCATCGTCAACGTGTCGAGCCAGGCCTCGCTGGTCGCGCTCGACGCGCACCTTTGCTACAGCGCCTCGAAGGCGGCGATGGACGCCGTCACGCGTGCGCTGTGCCTCGAATTCGGGCCGTACGGCATCCGCGTGAACAGCGTGAACCCGACCGTCACGCTCACGCCCATGGCCGAGCAGGCATGGTCCGATCCGGCCAAGAGCGCGGCAGCGCTCCAGAACATTCCGTTGGGACGTTTCGCGCAGGTCGACGAAGTGGTCGCGCCGATCCTGTTCCTGCTGTCAGACGGCGCGTCGATGGTCAGCGGCGTGGCGCTGCCGGTCGATGGCGGCTACACCATCGCCTGAAGAAGAAAAACCTCCGCCTCAGGCGAAGCGGGTGCCGCCCTGCGGTTCGGCGAGCAGCGCGTCGAGGTTGCGCGAGATCTTCTGCTCGATCTGGTCGCTGAAGCTGCTGAACAGGAAACCCAGCGTCGCCTCGAGCCGGAAGGTGTCGGCCGTGACCTCCACCGTGCCGTCGATGCCCGCGCGGCTGAACTGGGCCCGGTCGCAGTCGGTGCCCTCGGTGTAGGTGCATTCGAGACCGTAGTCCTGCTCGACCTGATGCACCCATTGGCGCGCGACTTCGCGGGCGCCGGCAATGCCCAGCGTGTGGTTGCGTTCGATTTGGATGTCAGGCACCGTCGTCTCCGTTGTTGTCGTGTGTGCGGCCGTGGCGCGCATGGGTGTGCAGGATACCCGTGGCGGCCTGCAGGGCGCTGCGGCGCTCTTCCGTCGTGGGCAGCGCGGCAATGCGCCGCACCGCAGTGTAAAAGCGCGGCCAGTCGCGGCCCTCGCGTTCGAACAGGGCCTCGAAGCCCGGCACCAGGTCGTCATACGCGCCCTGCGCACCGAAGGCTGCATTGTTGGCGCGCGCCACCCAGCCGTCGTAAGCGTTCTGGCGCGGGCCGGTCCATGCGGCCTTCAGCGCGGCATAGCGCTCGCGGAAGTCGGCCATGGCGGCTTGCTTCTGCGCCTCGACCTTCGTCCAGTCTTTGGCCTTGGCTTCGGGCGACTCGTACACCTGCGTGAGCGCGCGGCGCGTGTTGAGCGCCAACGCACGGAAGTCCTGCCGCTGTGCATTGAACTGCGCGTACTCGGCGCGCGCCGCCTCACCGGCCTCGCGCTGCAGCCACATCGCGCCGCCGATGCGCTCGACGGCCGTGGCGTACGACTCGTTGAACACCGTGTCGCCCGGCACATAGAGCACCTGGTGCGCCAGCTCGTGGAACACGAGGCGCGCCAGCTCGCCCTCGGGGTAGCCGATGAAGGTGGACAGCAGCGGATCGCCGCCGGCCCAGTTCATCCAGCCCAGCGTGGAGTAGGCCGGCACGGGGTACACGGCCACTTCGAGTCCATTGGTCTTCTGCGCCTCGGCCTCGGTTTTCGCGGCGGCTTCGTCGTAGTAGCCGCGGTAGCCCACGCAGCCCGCGACCGGGAAGCACCAGCTCTTGAGCGTGAGCGAGTACGGCGGCGCGGCCACCACGTTCCACACGGCCGCGGGGCGGTGCAGGTCGGCATACGAGGTGTAGCTCGCGTTGTCGGGCAGGCCGAGTTCGCTCGATGCGAAACGGCGGATGCGCTGGGCGAGCTCGAGCTTGGCCTTGAGCGGCGCGCCCACGGCCGGGTCGGCCAGCCATTCGGGCACGGGCTTGGCCGCGCGCAGGATGTCGAGGTGGCTGTTGGCCGATTGCCAGTAGTAGCCGAGGTCGGCGCAGCCGCTCAAAAAAAGCGCGCCGGCCAATGCCAGCGCGGGCGCGCGCAGCCGTCGCATCACGCCTTTTCGACCTGCACCAGGCAGTCGTAGAAGGTCGGGCCGCGGCCGATGTCGGTCAGGCGCTGGCTGGTCAGCTCGTTGACGTTGGTGCCGTCCATGCCGAGCTTGCGCCACCAGATGCCCATGCCGTGCACCACGCCCTGGCGCGCGCGGCGCGACACCTCGGCACGGCAGCGGTGCTCGCCGCGCTGGTTGAACACGCGCACCGTCGCGCCGTGCTCGATGCCGCGCGCGGCGGCGTCGTCGGCATGGATCTCGAGCAGCGGCTCGACCTCGATGGCGCGCAGGCTGGTCACGTTGACGAAGGTCGAATTGAGGAAGTTGCGCGCCGGCGGCGAGATCATCGCCAGCGGGAATTCGGTCGAGCTGCCGGCCGGCTCCCAGTTGGGCACGTGGTCGGGCAGGCCGTCCATGCCCATGGCCTGCAGGCGCTCGCTGAAGAACTCGCAGCGGCCCGAAGGCGTGGGGAACGTGCCTTCGGCGAACGGCGCCTCGGCCAGCTTCAGGCTGGTGAAGCCTTGCGCGCGCAGCTGCTCGAAATCGATCGCCTTCTCGGCGAAGGCGGTGCGGCACAACGACTCGTCGCTCTCCGAGAAGCAGGGCTCGTCGAAACCCAGGCGGCGCGCCAGTTCGCGGAACACCCAGGCGTTGCTGCGGGCCTCGCCGCGCGGCGCGACGGCCGGGCGGTTCAGCAGCACGTCGGTGTGGCCGTAGCTGCAGTGGATGTCCCAGTGCTCGAGCTGCGTGGTGGCAGGCAACAGGTAGTCGGCGTAGTCGGCGGTGTCGGTGCGGAACTGCTCGAGCACCACGGTGAAAAGGTCTTCGCGCGCGAAGCCCGCCACCACCTTGGCCGACTCGGGCGCCACCGCGACCGGGTTGCTGTTGTAGACCACGAGGGCCTTCACGGGCTTGGTGGTGTCGAGCAGCGCATCGCCGATGGTGCTCATGTTGATCGTGCGCGGCTTGCGCCCGGCCAGCAGGTCGGGGCGCTGCAGTGCGGCGCGGTCGACCGGGTAGTGGCCCGAGCTGCTGAGCAGCAGGCCGCCCGCGCGGTCGCGCCAGGCGCCGACCAGCGCCGGCAGGCAGGCGATGGCGCGCGCCGCGTTGCCGCCGCCGCGCACGCGCTGCATGCCGTAGTTCAGGCGGATCGCGGCGGGCTTCGTCGTGCCGTAGGCCTGGGCCAGCGCGACGATCTGTGCTTCGGGAATGCCGCAGACCTCGGCGGCGCGCGACGGCGGCCACTGCAGCGCGCGCTCGCGCAGCTGCTCCCAGCCCAGCGTGTGGTTGGCGATGTAGTCGTGGTCGAGCCAGTCGTGCACGATGAGCTCGTGCATGAGCGCCAGCGCCAGCGCGGCGTCGGTGCCGGGCAGCAGCGCGATGTGCTCGTCGCACTTGTCGGCGGTTTCGGTCTTGCGCGGGTCGATGCACACCAGCCGCGCGCCGGCGCGCTTGGCGGCCTGGGCATGGCGCCAGAAGTGCAGGTTGCTGGCGATGGAGTTGCTGCCCCAGATCAGGATGAGCTTGGCCTCGGCAAAGAACTCGATGCGCATGCCGACCTTGGCGCCCAGCGTGTAGACCATGGCTTCGCCGCCCGCCATCGAGCAGATGGTGCGGTCCAGCAGCGAGGCGCCCAGCTTGTGGAAGAAGCGCCGGTCCATCGATTCGCCCTGCACGAGGCCCATGGTGCCCGCATAGCTGTAGGGGAGAATTGCTTCCGGTTCCGACTGCAATCCCCGAAGATGCGCGGCGATATCGTCCAATGCAGCCTCCCACGAGACGGGCTCGAAGCGGCCGCTGCCCTTGGGACCGACGCGTTTCAGGGGCTGCACGAGCCGCTCGGCATGGTCATTGCGTTCGATGTATCGGGACACCTTGGTGCACAGCACGCCGCCGGTGTGCGAGTGGGCGGGGTTGCCTTGCAGCTTCACCGCCACGCCGTCCTTGACGGTGGTGACGAGCGCGCAGGTGTCGGGGCAATCGTGCGGGCAGGCGCCCAGCACCGTGGAAGGTGCGGAGGCGTCGGGCGTGTCGAGAAGGGAATCCGTTGCGTGGGCCATCGGACAAGTCTAATTTGAGTATCAACACACAGGGCAGAGGGAGGATTTCACCATGACGATGCAATTGAATCGCAGGCATTTTTCGATCGCCACGGCGGCCGCCGCCACGCTGGGCGGCTTCGGCATCGCCCGGGCGCAGGGCGACACGCCGCTGGTGCTGGGCCAGTCGGCGCCGTTCACGGGGCCGGCCGCGCAGCTGGGCATCCAGTTCCACCAGGGCGCCAAGCTGTTCCTGGACCAGCACAACGCCCAGCCGGGCCAGCGCGACGTGGTCATCAAGAACCTGGACGACGGCTACGAGCCCGACCGCTGCGCGGCCAACACACAGAAGCTGATCGGCGAGGACGTGTTCGCGCTGTTCGGCTACATCGGCACGCCGACCAGCCTGGCCGCGCTGCCGCTGGCGGTGAAGGACAAGGTGCCGTTCATCGCGCCGTTCACGGGCGCGATGTCACTGCGCGAGCCTTTTCACCGCAACGTGTTCCATCTGCGCGCTTCGTACAACGACGAGACGGCATTGATGGTGAAACAGCTCACCCACCTGGGCATGAAGAAGATCGCGGTCTTCTACCAGAACGACGCCTACGGCAAGGCCGGCCTCGACGGCGTGACGCTGGCGCTGGCCCAGCAGGAACTCAAGCCGGTGGCGCTGGCCACGGTGGAGCGCAACTCGGCCGACGTGGCCGCGGCGGTGAAGACGATCATGGCGAGCCAGCCGGCCGCGGTGGTCCAGGTCGGTGCCTACAAGGCCTGCGCGGCGTTCATCCGAGAGATGCGCAAGGCGGGCTACGGCGGCGTGTTTTTCAACCTCTCGTTCGTGGGCACGCAGGCGCTGGCGGACGAGCTGGGCAAGGAGGCGGCGGGCGTGATGGTCACGCAGGTGGTGCCCTCGCCCTACAACCAGGCGAATGCGCTGGCGCGCGAGTTCACCGAAGCGGTGCGTAAGGCCGGCGGCGGCGCGAGCGCCAATTTCTCGAGCATGGAAGGCTACCTGGCCGCCAAGGTGCTGACCGAGGGGCTGCGCCGCGCACCGGGCGGCAAGGGCACGCGCGACGGGCTGATCGCGGGGCTGGAAAGCATCGAGCGGCAGCAGTTCGGCGGCTTCGAGGTGTCGTTCTCTTCGAAGAGCCATGTGGCTTCGAAGTTTGTCGAGCTGTCGATGCTGACTGCGGACGGGCGGGTGCGGACTTAGTTTTTTCGCGCTCTGGTTCGGGGGGCGTGCCCAGGCCACCGGGTACTTCCCTCCGCGAATGTCCCCCGGGCTTCGCCCTCCTCCTTGATTTCGCTGCGGGAAGCACCCAGTGTCCTGGGCACGAGGGCACGCGGCTGGGGTGCGGTCAGGCCGAAAGGCCGTCCACCGCCTGGAACATCGCCTGCCGCGCCTGGCTCACGATCTGGCCGCGCCAGGCGTCGCTGTCCGTGTAGAACGCCTCCACCATGCGCGCGCGGATGCCATCGGCCAGATCGGCCGGCGCGTCCGGGTGCTTGTGCAGCCAGTGGTCGGCGCGCAGGGCGCCGGTCACTTCGAGCATCGGCAGCGTGCCGTATTCGAGCGCGATGCCGGTGTACTCGGCCTGCGGGCACTCTTCGTACACGGCGTCCCACATCAGGCCGCGCAGCAGCGCCGAGGTCGAGGAGCCGTCGTAGATCGAGGTGACGGGCGCCGCCGGCGTGCCCCACCAAGCGTTGGCGCGAGCATAGGCGACTTTGTCGTCGCGGCAGGCAAAGATGCGCTCGCCCAGGCCGTTGGGGCCGAGGCCCGTGTGCAGGTCGATCCAGGCCAGGCGCTTCGCATGGCCTGCATGGCGGCGCAGCACGCTGCGGATGGTCTTGTTGCTCCAGGTGGGCGCCTTGCCGCCGAAGAACAGGCCGTCGTCGAACTGGTACTGGCCGCTGGTGACAGCCGCCTGGTAGGCCGTGGCGCCGTGCTTCTCGATCCACTTCTCGATCGCGGCCTGGTTGTCCGGCGTCGACGGCCAGGTGTCGGGCAGCAGCAGCGGATGCAGCTTGGCGTAGGGCTCGTTCACCGGCACGGGCTTCGAGAAGTCGAGGAAGTTGCGGTTCAGGTCGACGTTCTCGTGCGTCACGCGGCGGCCGTACGAAAAGCCGTGCGGGTTCAGCGCATGCACGTACAGCACCGCCACGCCCTGCGCCTTGGCCTTCTCGCGCCACTCGGCGTCGTGCAGCGCGAACACCTGCACGCCGCTGCCGCAGTGGCCCTCGACGCCGTGGCAGGCGCTGGTGACGACGAGCAGCCGCTCGGCGTTGGCGTCGCCGTCGAGCGCCACGTCCATCGACAGCTCTTCGCCGTCGCGGCCCTTGAGCGGGTGCGCGTGCGGCTCGACCGTGAGGCCGGCGCTGACGCAGCCCTGCAGGAACTTCTGGCGCGCCTGGGCGTAGCGCGGCGAAAAGGCCTCGCCGATGCCGATCATGCCGCTGCGCCGCCGGTGCCGGGCTTCAGGAACTGCTCGGCGATCTGCACCCAGCAGGTCGCGCCCAGCGGGATGAGGTCGTCGTTGAAGTCGTAGCTCGCGTTGTGCAGCGTGCACGGGCCTTCGCCGTGGTGCACGTCGCGGTGCGAGCCGTCGCCGTTGCCGATGAAGGCGTAGGCGCCGGGCTTGGCCTGCAGCATGAAGGCGAAGTCTTCCGAGGTCATGGCGGCCTCCTGCTTGAGCACGTTCTCGGGGCCGACGATCCCGCCCATCACGCGGCGCGCGAAGTCGGCCTCGGCCTCGGTGTTGATGGTCGGCGGGTAGTAGCGCTCGAAGCGGAACTCGCAGGTGGCGTCGTGCGCGGCGCAGATGTGCTCGCTGATCTGCTTCATCTTGGCCTCGATCATGTCGAGCACCTCGAGCGAGAAGGTGCGCACGGTGCCCGACAGCTCGCAGTTGTCGGGGATCACGTTGTTGGTCTCACCGGCATGGATGGTGGTGACCGAGATCACCGCCGAATCGGTCGGCTTCATCTTGCGAGTGAGGATGGTCTGGAAGGCCTGCACGATCTCGCAGGCGATCGGCACCGGGTCGATGCCGGTCTGCGGCAGCGCGGCGTGGCCGCCCTTGCCGACCACGTTCACATGGAACTTGTTGCCCGAGGCCATCACCGGGCCGGGGCTCACGGCGAACTGGCCGGCCTTCATGCCGGGCCAGTTGTGCATGCCGAAGACGGCGTCCATGGGGAACTGCTCGAACAGGCCCTCCTTGATCATCTCGCGCGCGCCGCCGCCGCCCTCTTCGGCCGGCTGGAAGATCAGGTAGACGGTGCCGTCGAAATTGCGGTGGTTGGCCAGGTGCTGGGCCGCCGCGAGCAGCATCGCCGTGTGGCCGTCATGGCCGCAGGCGTGCATCTTGCCGTGGTGCTGGCTGGCGTGGGCGAAGGTGTTGAGCTCGGTGACGGGCAGCGCGTCCATGTCGGCGCGCAGGCCGACGGCGCGGTTGCTGGTGCCGTTCTTGACGATGCCGACCACGCCGGTGGTGCCCAGGCCGCGGTGGATGGGGATGCCCCATTCGGTGAGCTTGCCTGCCACCACGTCGGCGGTGCGGACTTCTTCGAAACAGAGTTCAGGGTGGGCATGAAGGTCACGCCGGACGGCCGCGATGCCGGCCGCCTGCGTGACGAGCGAGTCGATGAGTTTCATAGGACACAGTCTAGGCTTTGCGTCCAGCGCCGCAAAGACCGTGCCGGGCAAACCCTCAGCGGCCGATGCTCTTCAGGTACTCGGCGCGCGCGGCCAGCGCGGTGTCGGTGAAGTCGGTGAACACGCCATCGACGCCGAGCTTGTAATAGACCGCGTATTCGTTCTTGCCGTCCTTGTTGTAGTCGGACGCGAGCCGGCGCGATTCGTTACGGAACGTGAAGGGGTGAACGAACAGGCCCGCCTTGTGGGCGTCGGCGATCAGCGTGGTGGGGGCCATCGAGGTGGCGTCGGCGTCGTTGATCTTGCCGTCCTTGTTGACGTCCACCACCTTGCCGTCGGCACCCACGGTGCCCTTGACGCTCACGATGTAGCGCTTCCAGGGACCGATGCCGTCGGCGTAGGTCTTGATCTCGGCCAGCCCGGCGGGCGTGACCATGACGTCGAAGTTGCGCTTGTCGCCGGCCTTGGTCCACTCGTAGGGGCGGTCGACCGGCACGGCGTAGGTCATGGCGCCGGTCTTCATGTCAATGCCGTCGCCGTCGATCAGCTGGATGAGCCGGGTGTTCAGGCCCTTGCTCTTCATGTACTTGAGGCTGCCGGGCTCGAACGACTGCACGTAGATGGGCGCGGTCTTGCTGTTCCAGCCGGCGGCGTTGATGGCGGCGATGACCTTGTCTTCCATGGGCATGCCCAGGTCACGGAAGTAGGTCGGGTTCTTGGTTTCCGGGTAGATCGCGATGGTGCGGCCGGTTTCCTTCGTCTTGGCCTTGGCGAAATCGATGATCTCCTGGAAGGTCACGACCTTGAACTTGCCGTTGAATTCCTGCGGGCGCTCCGCGTCGGTCGAGATGCCGCCCAGGGTCTTGATCTCGGCCAGCGTGAAGTCGTTGCTGAACCAGCCGGTCTGGGTCTCGCCGTCGACCTGGATGGTCTTCTTGCGCGAGGCGAAGCGGGGGTGCTTGGCCACGTCGGTGCTGATGGCCAGGTTGGGGTCGTGGCGGGCGATGAGCACGCCGTCCTTGGTGGAGACCAGGTCCATCTCGATGACGTCGGCGCCCAGTTCGATGGCGCGGGCGTACGACTCCAGCGTCTGTTCCGGCAGGTAGCCCGAGGCGCCGCGGTGGGCGATGACCAGCGGCGGGTTGCCGTCCAGCGTGAGCAGCTTGTTCGCCGCCGGGCCGGTGGTGCCACAGGCGGCCAGGCTCAGGGCGGCCGCGGCGGTCAGGGTGATCTGCAGGGACATGCGCATGTTGTCTTCTCCATCCAAACAAAGAAAAAAGAGGAGGCAGGCTACCCGCTGTGCGTGACAACGCCGATACCCATCTGCGCGGGCGTTCAACTTCCCGGACAATCTGTTGCATGCAGCACACGCTTTCTCCCCAGAGCCTCTTGATGGCGCAAACCTTGGTTCGCATGAACACGGTGAGCGCAAACAGCAACCTCGAGCTGATCGACTTCGCCCAGGCGCACCTCGCCGCCCTCGGCGTGAAGAGCCGCATCACCTACAACGCCGAGCGCACCAAGGCGAACCTGTTCGCCACGCTGGGCGAGGGCAAGCCGGCCGGCGTGATCCTCTCGGGCCACACCGACACGGTGCCCTGGGACGGCCAGGCCTGGAGCGTCGACCCGCTGTCGGCCGTGGTGCAGAACGAGCGCCTGTACGGCCGCGGCTCGGCCGACATGAAGAGCTACATCGCGATCGCGCTGGCCAACGCCCAGCGCTTCCTCGAGGGCGACGCGCCCTTCGCCGTGCACTTCGCCTTCACGTATGAAGAAGAGATCGGCTGCTTCGGCGTGCGCGAACTCATTGCCGACATGCGCGACGCCGGCATCAAGCCGCTGGCCTGCATCGTGGGCGAGCCCACCAGCATGGTGCCGGCCATCGCCCACAAGGGCGTGTACCGCTATAAGTGCTGCGTGCGCGGCAAGGAGGCGCATTCGTCGCTCACGCCGAAGTCGGTCAACGCCATCGAGATGGCCGCGCGCGTGATCGGCAAGGTGCGCGACATGGCCGAGGACTTCGAGCGCAGCGAGCCGCGCTACGACGGCTTCGACGTGCCCTTCAGCACCGCCAGCGTGGGCCAGTTCCACGGCGGCATTGCCGACAACGTGGTGCCGCGCGACGCCGAGTTCCGCTACGAATTCCGCGACCTGCCCACGGCCGACGCCAAGCGCATGCAGTCCGACGTGCTGGCGTACGCCGCGAGCATCGAGCCCGCCATGAAGAAGGTGGCGCCCGACGCCGGCTTCAAGTTCGAAACGATCTGCGAGATCCCGAGCTTCCTGGGTGCGGCCGGCGACCCGGTCACGCTGCTCGCGCAGCGCCTGGCCAGCGAAGACCGCACCACGCTGGTGGCCTTCGGCACCGAAGCGGGCCTGTTCAAGAACGCCGGCATCCCCACGGTGGTGTGCGGCCCCGGCAGCATCGAGCAGGCGCACCAGCCCGACGAGTTCGTGAGTCTTGAGCAGCTCGCGCGCTGCGAGCTGTTCATGGAGCGCCTCGCGACCTCGCACACCATTGGCTGAAGACCACGGCAGCGGCGCACTGCAACGCATGAAACGCGTCGCGCTCGGCCTGCTGTGCGCGGCGGCGGCGCTGTATGCGCTGGCCAGCGCGCTGCACGGCCAGCACCCGGCCTGGGGCTACGTGGCGGCCTTTGCCGAGGCCGCGATGGTCGGCGCCATTGCCGACTGGTTCGCGGTGGTGGCGCTGTTTCGCCACCCGCTGGGCCTGCCGATTCCGCACACGGCGATCATCCCGAGCAACAAGGACCGCATCGGCGCCAAGCTCGCGGGCTTCATCTGCGACAACTTCCTGAGCACCGCCCAGGTGCTGGCCAAGCTGCGCCAGTTCGATGCGGCGGGACGCATCGCCGAGTGGCTGGCCCGGCCCGCCAGCGGCGAGCGGCTCGGCGAATGGGGCGTGGCCGCCACGCGCTACGGCCTGGCCGCCTTCGACGACGAACGGGTGCGCGACTTCATGGGCCGCGCCGCGGCGGCCGGCCTGGCCAAGATCGACCTCTCGCGCCTCACCGGCCAGGCACTCGATGCGCTCACGGCCGGCGGGCGCCACCAGGCGCTGCTGGACGACGTGCTGCAGCAGGTGGCCGAGCTGCTCGACGGCGACGAGGTGCAGGCGCACATCACCGAGGCCATCGCGCGCGAGATCAAGACGCTGCGCTACGTGGGCCTGGACCAGGTGGCGGCCAAGCTCGCCACGCGCAAGATCGTGGCCGCCATCGCGCGCACGCTGGCCGAACTGGCGGCCGAGCCCGACCACCCGATGCGCCGGCGCTTCGACCACTTCGTGGACGACTTCGTGGTGCGCCTGAAGCTCGACCCCGAGTTCCAGCAGCGCGGCGAGCAGATCCGCGCCGAGCTCATCGCGCACCCCGCGCTGGGCGACTACCTGCACGGCCTGTGGGGCGAGCTGCTGGGCTGGCTGCACGACGACCTGGGGCGCCCCGACTCGACCATCCGCCAGCGCATCGCCACCATGGCCGGCGCGCTGGGCCAGCGGTTGCAGAACGACGCGGCGATCCGCGCCTGGATCAACGAGCAACTCGAAGCCGCCGCGCCGGCGGCCATCGAGCGCTACCGGGAGGACATCCGCCGCTACATCGAGGAGCGCGTGGGCGAGTGGAACGCGCACGAGATGACCGACGAGCTCGAGCGCCACATCGGGCGCGACCTGCAGTTCATCCGCATCAACGGCACGCTGGTGGGCGGGCTGGTGGGGCTGCTGATCCACACGGCGACGCAGCTGCTGCGCGGCTGAAGAATCATCGGGCGCTGCGGGTTATCCGCAGCGGACGAAAGTCCGCATCCAGTCTCGCGAGCGACTGCGCGGCCTCCTCCGGCTCCTAGACTGCGGGCGCACTGCCGCATCCACAACGCCAACCCCAGAGGAGATCGCCATGCCCCGTCGCACGATCCGCGCTGCCGCGCTGACCGCCGCCCTCGCCCTGCTCGCCGCCTGCAGCTCGCTGTCGCCACCGCCCAAGCGCCCCGCCGCCTGGGCCGCGCCCGAAGTGCTCGTGGCCCCGTCGTCCTTCGCGGGCGTGCACGGCCTGGCCATCGATGCGAAGGGCCGGCTGCTGGCGGGCTCCGTGCTCGGCAACACGCTGTGGGAGGTCGACCGCCAGACCGGCGCCGCCAAGGTGCTGATCGACGCACCCGAAGGCCAGGCCGACGACATCGCGGTCGGCCCGAAGGGCGAGCTGGCCTGGACCAACTACCTCATGGGCATGCTGCGCTACCGCGAGAACGACAGCGCGCCGCTGCGCGTGCTCGCCAAGGACCTGCCCGGCCTGAACTCCCTCGACTTCGATCGCAAGAACGGCAAGCTCTACGCCTCGCAGGTGTTCCTGGGCGATGCGCTGTGGGAGATCGACCGCGAAGGCAAGCAGCCGCCCCGGCTCATCAAGAAGGACATGGGCGGCTTCAACGGCTTCGAGGTCGGGCCCGACGGCCTGCTCTACGGCCCGCTGTGGTTCAAGGGCCAGGTCGTGAAGATCGACCCGGCGAACGGCAATCTGACCGTGATCGCCGACGGCTTCAAGATCCCCGCCGCCGCCAACCTCGACGGCAAGGGCAACCTGTGGGTCGTCGATGCACGCAGCGGCGAGCTGGTGAAGGTGGACCTGGCCTCGGGCCGCAAGACCGTCGCCAAGCAGCTGCGCCCGTCGCTCGACAACCTCGCCATCGCACCCGACGGGACCATCTACGTCTCGAACATGGCCAACAACGAGGTGCAGGCCTTCAACCCCGCCACCGGCGAGCTGCGCACGCTCACCAGCGGCAAGGTGGCGGTGCCCGCGGGCCTGAAGATCGACGGCAACGACCTGTGGGTGGCCGACGTCTTCGGCTTCCGGCAGGTCGACGTGCGCACCGGCGAGGTGCGCGACGTGTTCCGCATGCAGCGCGACCCCGAGCTCGACTACCCCTTCGCGGTCGGGCTGTCGCCCAGGCTGTTCGCGCTGACCTCATGGTTCACGGGCTCGGTGCAGCTGGTCGACCGCCAGACGCTGAAGACGGTGGAAACGATCCACGGCCTGAAGGCCCCGTTCGACGCGCTGCCCATGCCCGACGGCAGCGTGATCTACGCCGAGCTCGCCACCGGCAGCATCACGCGCGCCAGTGGGCCGAAGTTTGCAGAGAAGTCAGTGCTGGCCAGCGGTCTGAACGGCCCGGTGCAACTGGTGGTCGGCCAGGACGGCGCGCTCTACGTGACCGAGGCGGCCGGCAAGCTGCTGCGCATTCCGCTGGACGCCAGCGCGCCCCTGCGCACCGTGGCCGACGGGCTGGCGCTGCCCGAGGGCCTGGCCCAGACGCCGTGGGGCAGTTTCATCGTGGCCGAGAGCGCGGCACGCCGGCTGGTCGAGATCGACCCGGCCACCGGCACCCGCCGCACCGTCGCCGAGAACCTGCCCATCGGCCTGGCCGCCGGGCCCGGCCTGCCCCCGCCGTACGTGATGACGGGCGTGGCCGTGGGCCGCGACGGCACGGTCTACGTGGCGGCCGACAGGAACAATTCGATCTATCGAATTCGGCCTGTCATTCAGGGTAACAATTAGTACAAGTTTCTGTTTACTTTTATAAACACATATTACAAACTGGTCGGGACGCGTCGCAGCGTTCCGATCGCATAGGGCAGTCGGGGTCTGCGAAGCGCTCTTTCCGAAGGGACATCGCATGACTCCACTCGTCGTAGGCCAAGTGCTATCGCCCGAATACTCCCTGGGGCTGGTCGCGCTTTCGTTCGTCATTTCCTTCTTCGGCTCGCTGGTGGCCCTGATCTGTGCCGGGCGCATGGTCGGTGCCGACGGCAAACCCAACCTGGCCATCGTGGCCTGCGCCGCGGTGGCGCTGGGGGGCATCGGCATCTGGTCGATGCACTTCATCGGCATGCTGGCCTACCGGCTGCCCTTCGGCATCGCGTACAACATGCCGCTGACCATCGTGTCGCTGGTGGCGGCCATCCTGATCTCGGGCATTGCGCTGTACCTGGCGGGCGGGCGCGCCAAGTTCAGCCGCTCGGGCTGGCTGGCGGGCAGCCTGCTGGCGGGCCTGGGCGTGTGCGTGATGCACTACATGGGCATGTTCGCGATGAACATGCGGGCCACGATGAGCTTCGACTTCAGCATGGTCGCGCTGTCGGTGGTCATCGCCATCACGGCCGCCGCCGCGGCCCTGTGGCTGGCCTTCAACCTGCGCAAGCTGAGCCACCAGGTGGCCGCCGCCGCCGTGATGGGCGTGGCGGTGTGCACCATGCACTACGTGGGCATGAGCGCGGCCAGCATGATCTGCACGGCGGCCGCCCCGGTCGACGCGCTCTCGCTGGGCGGCAGCTACATGGGCCTCACGGTGTTCGGCACGGCCGGCGCGGTGCTGATCTTCATCTACTGGGTGGTCACGGGCAGCAGCCTCGACGCCGCGCCCGCTGCACAACGGCGCGTGCGCCCCAGCTAGTTGGCGCAAGCGGGCCGGGGGCCCGCCTCCTAAAGTCTGTGCGAAACGACACGCGCGCACCGCACAGACCCCCATGCCCTTCCTCGAATCCCGGCTGCACACCGCCGGAGACGCCTACCAGGCCAACCGCGCCAGCATGCTCTCGCTGCTGGACCAGGTCCGGTCCCACGAAGCCCGCGCCGTGGCCGCCTCCAGCGCCTCGGCCGAGCGCTTCGCCAGGCGCGGCCAGCTGCTGCCGCGCGAACGCCTCGCGCTGCTGCTGGACACCGGCGCGCCCTTCCTGCCGCTGGCCACGCTCGCAGGCCTGGGCCAGGACAACCCCGACCTTTCGAAAAGCGTGCCCGGCGGCGGCCTGATCGCCGGCATCGGGCGCGTGGCGGGCGTGCGCTGCATGATCAGCGCCTCCGACTCCGGCATCGACGCCGGCGCGCTGCAGCCCATGGGGCTGGACAAGCAGCTGCGCCTGCACGAGATCGCGCTGGAGAACAAGCTGCCCTTCATCCAGCTGGTGGAAAGCGCAGGCGCCAACCTCATGCAGTACCGCGTGCAGGACTTCGTGCGCGGCGGCAACATCTTCCGCAACCTCGCGCGGCTCTCGGCCGCGGGCCTGCCTGTGGTGACGGTGACGCACGGCTCCTCGACCGCGGGCGGCGCCTACCAGACGGGCCTGTCGGACTACATCGTGATGGTGCGCGACCGCACCCGGGCCTTCCTGGCCGGGCCGCCGCTGCTGAAGGCCGCCACCGGCGAGATCGCCACCGAGGAAGAACTGGGCGGCGCCGTCATGCACACCCACATCTCGGGCCTGGGCGACTACCTGGCCGAGGACGACCGCGACGCGCTGCGCATCGCGCGCGCCATCCTCGGCGGCATCGACTGGGCGCGCGACGAGGCACCGCGCACCTTCGCACCGCCGCGCCACGACGCCGAAGAGCTGATGGGCCTCATGCCCGCCGACGGCCGCCGGCCGGTGGACATGCGCGAGGTCATCGCGCGCATCGCCGACGGCTCGGAGTTCCTGGCCTTCAGCGAGCACTACGGCAGCGCCACGGTCTGCGGCCACATCCGCCTCGAAGGGCATGCGGTGGGCATCATCACCAACAACGGCCCCATCGATTCCGACGGCGCCACCAAGGCCACGCACTTCATCCAGGCCTGCTGCCAGTCGCGCACGCCCATCGTCTACCTGCAGAACATCACGGGCTACATGGTGGGCCGCGCGCACGAGGAGGCCGGCATCATCAAGCACGGCGCCAAGATGATCCAGGCCGTGACCAGCGCCAACGTGCCGCAGATCACGCTGCATTGCGGCGCCTCGTACGGCGCGGGCAACTACGGCATGTGCGGGCGCGGCTTTGCGCCGCGCTTCTGCTTCAGCTGGCCCAACGCACGCACCGCCGTGATGGGCGGCGAGCAGGCGGCGCAGACCATGGCCATCGTGATGGAGGCCGGCATGGCCCGCAAGGGTGCCGTCGATCGCGACAAGATCGACGCGATGCAGCGCCAGATCGTCGAGCGCTTCGAACGCCAGATGAGCGTCTTCACCACCAGCGCGCTGCTGCTGGACGACGGCGTGATCGACCCGCGCGACACGCGCGCCGTGCTGGCCGAGGCGCTGTCGATCTGCCGCGACGCCGAGGCGCGTGCGCCGCAACCCATGCAGTTTTCGGTGGCACGGCCATGAGCACCTTTCACAAGATCCTGATCGCCAACCGCGGCGAGATCGCCGTGCGCGTGATGCACACCGCGCGCGCCATGGGCTACCGCACGGTCGCCGTGTACTCGCGCGCCGACGCAGACGCCGAGCATGTGCGCCAGGCCGACGAGGCCGTGTGCATCGGCGAGCCGTTGCCCGCGCAGAGCTACCTGAACATCGAGTCGATCGTTGCAGCGGCCCGTGCCAGTGGCGCCGACGCGGTGCATCCGGGCTATGGCTTCCTCGCCGAGAACGCCGCGTTCGCGCAGGCCTGCCGCGATGCGGGGCTGGTCTTCATCGGCCCTTCGCCCGAGGCCATCGTCGCGATGGGCGACAAGGCCGGCGCCAAGCGGCTCATGCAGGCGGCCGGCGTGCCGTGCATTCCCGGCTACCAGGGCGACGATCAAAGCACCGCCACGCTGGCCGCCGAGGCCGAACGCATCGGCTGGCCCGTGATGATCAAGGCCACGGCCGGCGGCGGCGGGCGCGGCATGCGGCTCGTGGCCTCGGCCGGCGCCTTCGCCGAGCAATTGCAGAGTGCGCAGTCCGAGGCGTTGCATGCCTTCGGCGACACCACCGTGATCCTGGAGCGCGCCATCGTCGCGCCGCGCCACATCGAGATCCAGGTGTTTGCCGACCGCCACGGCCATGCGATCCACCTCGGCGAGCGCGACTGCTCGGTGCAGCGGCGCCACCAGAAGGTGATCGAGGAAGCGCCCTCGCCGGCCGTCGATGCCGCGCTGCGCGCGCGCATGGGCGCCACCGCCGTGGCCGCCGCCAAGGCCATCGCCTACGAAGGCGCGGGCACGCTCGAGTTTCTGCTCGACGCGCAAGGCCAGTACTGGTTCATGGAAATGAACACGCGGCTGCAGGTGGAGCATCCCGTGACCGAAGCGGTGACGGGGCTGGACCTCGTCGAACTGCAGCTGCGCGTGGCGGCCGGCGAGCCGCTGCCGCTGGTGCAGGACGATGTGCGCATCACCGGCCATGCGATCGAGGTGCGCCTGTGCGCCGAAGACCCGCAGCAGGGCTTCCTGCCGCAGAGCGGCACGCTGAGCGCATGGCGCACGTCACCGGCTCTGCGCACCGAACACGCGCTGCGCGACGGCGCCGAAGTGCCGCCCTTCTACGACTCGATGATCGCCAAGCTCATCGCCTCGGGCCGCACGCGCGACGAAGCTCGGCAGCGGCTGCTGGCGGGCCTGCGCGACACGGTCGCACTGGGCCTGCCGACCAACCAGGCATTGCTGCAGCGCGCGCTCGCGCACCCGGTGTTCGCGGGCGGCGGTGCGACCACCGCCTTCATCGGCGACCACCTCGACGCGCTGCTGGCCGCCGACACCGCGAGCGACACACGCACCGCCCTGCTCGCGGCCCTGCTGCTGCAGACCGGCGCGCGCGGCTGGCCCTCGCCGCTGGCGCACACGCTGCCCAACGCCTTGCGCTTTGCGCTCGACGGGGCGGTGCACACAGCGCGCGTGACGCCGCGCGGCGCAGCGCGCTTCGAGGTCGTGCTGGACGACGCCGCGCCGACCACGCTCGCGCTGCTGGCGCTGTCGGACGACGGCCTGCTGCGCTTCGCCTGCGACGGCGTGGCCGCGCAGGCGCAGGTCGTGCGGTGCGCCGAACGCGTCGACTTCCATTTCGACGGCCGCGCCCACCGCCTCGACGACCTCACGCACGTGGCCGTTCCGCGCGCCGACGCGGGCGGCGGCGACGGCCTGCTGCGCGCCTCGATGAACGGCCGCGTGGTCGCGCTGCTCGCCGCCGAGGGCGACACCGTCTCGGCAGGCCAGCCGCTGGTCACGCTCGAAGCCATGAAGATGGAACACGTGCACTGCGCACCGCGCGCGGGCCGCGTCGCGGCGCTGCATGTGACCGTGGGCACGCAGGTGGCCGCGCGCCACATCGTGGCCGAGATCGCCGAGGCCTGAAGGCCTCTCCCTTTTTTCGAGAACCTGTCGAATGAACGCATCCCACTACCGCTCCGTCTTCGCGCCCGGCCTGTTCGCCGGGCAATGCATCGTCGTCACCGGCGGCGGCTCGGGCATCGGCCGCTGCACCGCGCACGAACTGGCCTCGCTCGGCGCCCACGTCGTGCTGGTCGGCCGCAAGCCCGAGAAGCTCGACGCGGTGCGCGCCGAGATCGAAGCGGCCGGCGGCAACGCCAGCACGCAGGCCTTCGACATCCGCCAGGAAGACGCCGTGCGCGACGCCGTGAAGGCCATCGTCGCAGCGCACGGGCGCATCGACGGGCTGGTCAACAACGCGGGCGGCCAGTACATCACGCCGCTGGCCGCCATCTCGGCCAAGGGCTGGGAGGCGGTGATCCACACCAACCTCACGGGCGGCTTCCTGGTGGCGCGCGAGTGCTACCTGCAGAGCATGCAGGCGCACGGCGGCGCCATCGTCAACATCGTGGCCGACATCTGGGGGTCGATGCCGAACATGGGCCACAGCGGCGCCGCGCGCGCCGGCATGGTGAGCTTCACCGAGACCGCCGCCGCCGAATGGGCCGTGAGCGGCGTGCGCGTGAACGCCGTGGCGCCGGGCTACATCGCCTCCAGCGGCATGGACCACTACCCGCCCGAGGCCGGCGACATGCTGCGCGCCATGCGCAAGACCGTGCCCGCGGGCCGCTTCGGCAACGAGGCCGAGACCTCCGCCGCCATCGCCTTCCTGCTGGGCCCGGCCGCCGCCTTCATCAGCGGCACCGTGCTGCGCGTGGACGGCGCGCGCCCGCAGGCGCGCATGGGCTGGCCGATGGAACTGCCCGACGCGCAGGCGCAGCAGCGCCCCGCGGTGCGGCCCTACGACGGCTTTCACCTCGCGCAGACACCGCGCGTGTTCCAGGACAAGTAACGAGCGAACGAACGAACGGAGACCCGCCATGCAGTACACCCATGAACACCTCGAGATGCAGAACACCCTGCGCCGGTTCATCGACGAGGAGATCAACCCCCACGTCGACGAATGGGAAGAGGCCGAGATCTTTCCCGCGCACGAGGTCTTCAAGAAGCTCGGCAACCTCGGCCTGCTGGGACTGAACAAGCCCGAGGCCTTCGGCGGCGCCGGGCTCGACTACTCGTTCGCGATGGCCTTCGCCGAGGGGCTGGGCCACATCAGCTGTGGCGGCGTGCCGATGGCCATCGGCGTGCAGACCGACATGTGCACGCCCGCGCTCGCGCGCTTCGGCAGCGACGAACTGCGCCGCGAGTTCCTGGTGCCCGCCATCGCGGGCGACACGGTCGGCTGCATCGGTGTCAGCGAGCCCGGCGCGGGCAGCGACGTGGCGGGCCTGAAGACCTATGCGAAGAAGGACGGCGACGACTACCTCATCACCGGCCAGAAGATGTGGATCACCAACAGCCTGCAGGCCGACTGGATGTGCATGCTGGTCAACACCAGCGAAGGCCCGGTGCACCGCAACAAGTCGCTCGTGATGGTGCCGATGAACCTGCCCGGCATCGAGAAGGCCAAGAAGATCCGCAAGATCGGCATGGACTCGAGCGACACCGGCCTCATCTATTTCGACAACGTGCGCGTGCCGCAACGCTACCGCATCGGCGAGGAGGGCCAGGGCTTCGTCTACCAGATGCAGCAGTTCCAGGAAGAGCGCCTGTGGTGCGCGGCCAGTTCGCTCGCACCGATGGACGACTGCATCTCGCAGACCATCGAATGGGCGCAGCAGCGCCAGATGTTCGGCGCCACGCTGGCCGACCAGCAGTGGGTGCAGTTCAAGCTGGCCGAACTCAAGACCGAGGTGGAGGCGCTGCGCGCCCTCACCTACCGCGCCTGCGACCTGCACGTGAAGGGCGAAGACGTGCTCGAACTCGCGTCGATGGCCAAGCTCAAGACCGGCCGCCTCACGCGCCAGGTGGCCGACACCTGCCTGCAGTTCTGGGGCGGCATGGGCTTCACGCTGGAGAACCGCGTCTCGCGCCTGTACCGCGACGGCCGCCTGGGCTCCATCGGCGGCGGCGCCGACGAGGTGATGCTCGGCATCCTCGCCAAGACCATGGGCATCGCCAAGCGCCCGCCGCGCGGCTGACCGGGCACGCCATGGACGCGGAACTGCAGGCCGACCGTGCAGCGCTCGCCGACACGGTGCGCCGCTTCGCCCAGGCCGAGATCGCACCGAACGTGCAGGCCTGGGACGAGGCCGGCGAATTCCCGCGCGCGCTGTACGCCCGCGCGGCCGAGCTGGGCCTGCTGGGCCTGGGCTACCCGGAAGCACTCGGCGGCACGCCCGCCTCGTATGCGCTCAAGCTGCCGGCCTGGGTCGCGCTCGCGCGCCACGGCCAGAGCGGCGGCGTGCTCGCGAGCCTGTTCTCGCACAACATCGGCCTGCCGCCCGTGGTGCTGCACGCCAGCGACGCGGTGCGCCGCGAGGTCGTGCCGGGCGTGCTGCGCGGCGAAAAGATCGCCGCGCTCGCGATCACCGAACCCGGCGGCGGCTCCGACGTGGCCGCGGTGCGCACGACGGCCAAGCGCGACGGCGACCACTACGTGCTGAACGGCGAGAAGACCTTCATCACCTCGGGCATGCGCGCCGACTGGATCACCGTGGCCGTGCGCACCGGCGAAGCCCGCGGCGCGGGCGGGCTCTCGATGCTGCTGGTGCCGGGCGACACGCCCGGCCTTTCGCGCACGCGGCTCGCGAAGATGGGCTGGCTGTGCTCCGACACCGCCACGCTGCACTTCGACAACGTGCGCGTGCCCGCGCGCTACCTGCTCGGCGACGAGGGCGCGGGTTTTCGCATGGTCATGGGCAATTTCAACGGCGAGCGCGTCGGGCTCGCGGCCGGCGCGCTGGGCTTCGCGCAGGCCTGCCTGGACGAAGCGCTGGCCTGGTCGCGCGAGCGCAAGACCTTCGGCGCCGCGCTCATCGAACACCAGGCGGTGCGCCACAAGCTGGTCGACATGCAGATGCGCATCGCCTCGACCGAGGCCTGGCTCGAGGCCGTGTCCGCCGAGGGCGATGCGCACGAAGCGGCGGGCCGCATCAACGCGCCCGAGTGGGTGGCGCAGGTCTGCCTGCTCAAGAACCACGCCACGCAGACCATGCAGTTCTGCGCCGACCAGGCGGTGCAGATCCTCGGCGGCATGGGCTTCATGCGCGGCACCGTGAGCGAGCGCGTCTACCGCGAGGTCAAGGTGATGATGATCGGCGGCGGGGCCGAGGAGATCATGAAGGAGCTGGCGGCGCGCCAACTCGGGTGGGTGTAGCGGCGGCGCCGACCTTTCTTCCGGCCCGGCCGGAACGCCGCTGCGCAGCGGGTGTCCAACCGTTCAGCACCTTTGCTGAGTCGCGGGAGATCACCATGCTCTCTTTCACTTATGGCATCGGCGCCGTCGTTCTGGTCCTGCTGGCGGCGCTGCTCTTTTCGGCGATCTGGATCTTCCGGGAGTACGAGCGCGGCATCGTGTTCACCCTGGGGCGCTTCTCGAAGGTGGCAGGGCCCGGGCTGGTGTTCGTGATCCCGGCCATCCAGCAGGTGGTGCGCGTCGACCTGCGCACCGTGGTGCTCGAAGTGCCGACGCAGGACGTGATCTCGCGCGACAACGTGTCGGTGAAGGTCAGCGCAGTCGTCTACTTCCGCATCGTCGATGCGGCCAAGGCCATCATCGAGGTCAAGGACTTCTTCAACGCGACCAGCCAGCTGGCCCAGACCACGTTGCGCTCGGTGCTCGGCAAGCACCAGCTGGACGACATGCTGGCCGAGCGCGAAAAGCTCAACCTGGATGTGCGCGAATCGCTGGACGTGCAGACGGCCTCATGGGGCATCAAGGTGTCGAACGTCGAGATCAAGCAGATCGACCTCACCGAATCCATGATCCGCGCCATCGCACGGCAGGCCGAGGCGGAACGCGAACGCCGCGCCAAGGTGATCCATGCCGAGGGCGAGCTGCAGGCGTCCGAGAAGCTGTTCCAGGCCGCGCGCGTGCTGGCGCAGGAGCCCCAGGCCATCCAGTTGCGCTACCTGGAAACGCTCACGGTGATCGGCGCGGACAAGAACACGACCATCGTGTTTCCGCTGCCGGTGGACCTGATGGCGAGCTTTCTCGGCAAGCAGCACGCATAGCGTGCAACGCACGGAAGCGGAAAGCCATTCGAAGCACCCGCCGGCATCCCTTCATGCCGGCTGACGCCTGACGCGCGTCAGTCCGCGTCAGTCCGCGTCTTCCCCACCGCCCGCCTGTGCGGCCAGCGCGGCCGCCGCGCGCAGCTTGTCCTTCTTGCTCGGCCGCGCGCCCTTGATGCCGCCGTTGCCCGAGGTGTCGACCACCACCGGCGCCGTCTCGACCGGCTCGAAGCCCGCGATGCGCTCGCGCGGCACGCGCTGGCCCTGGCGCTTCTCGATCAGGCGGAAGTGCGCCTCGGTGGTGGGGCTCACGAAGCTGATCGCCAGCCCGCTCGCGCCCGCGCGGCCGGTGCGGCCGATGCGGTGGATGTAGTCGGTGGGCGAACGCGGCAGGTCGTAGTTGATGACCACGGGCAGTTGCGCGATGTCCAGGCCGCGCGCCGCCAGGTCGGTCGCGATCACCACGTCCCAGCGGCTCTGCTTGAACTGCGCCAGGATGTCGCGGCGCGTGCCCTGCGCGATGTCGCCATGGAAGGGCACGGCGTAGATGCCGTTGCGGTACAGCTTCTCGGCCACGGTCTGTGCGGCGTGCTGCGTGGCGACGAACACCAGCACGCGGTCCCAGGTGCCTTCGTTGTCCTTCAGCAGCTGGCGCAGCAGCTGGGTGCGGCGGGCGGCGTCGACCTCGATGGCGCGCTGCACGATGTCGGGGCGGGTGCCGGGCTCGCCCTGCACGTCGACCAAGGCCGGGGCGTGCAGTTCTGCGCCGACCAGGCGGTGCAGATCCTCGGCGGCATGGGCTTCATGCGCGGCACGGTGAGCGAGCGCATCTACCGCGAGGTCAAGGTGATGATGATCGGCGGCGGGGCCGAGGAGATCATGAAGGAGCTGGCGGCGCGGCAGCTGGGGTGGGTGTAGCCGATCGGATGTCGGGGAGCCCAGGGCTCCCCTCCACCCACCCGCAACCGCCGATCAACAAGCCTCAGTACAGGTAGACCGCGCCGGACTCCGGGCCGCTGTTGTCTGCCTGATTGCCATTGATGCCTGTGGTTCCACCATCTTCACGAGGGGCGCCCACGGCCAGCAGGGACCCATCGCCAGACATGGCCACGGAGAGTCCAAACATGTCCGCCATCTCGACGTTCGGTGCCTTGATGAACGCTTGATGCATGAAGCTGCCGTGCCGGTTGTCGTACAGATGGACAGCACCGGAAAGGAAGGTGTTTCCAGGCGTGGGATTGCCATTGATGCCGGAAGAATCCGCGCTGTCGCCCGAAGACCCTACGGCCAGCAATGAGCCGTCCGCCGACAAGGCCACGGACAAACCGAAAACGGCTGATGCATGTGTGTTGGAGGCCTTAACGTAGCTTTCGAGTGGCCACGCATCGGCGTTGCGGGTGAACGTAAACACGGCCCCGGCAGACTGCACGACAGGCGAAGAGGGATCGAATCCCCCCACGCTCTTGCCCGCATTCGTTTCGCCCGTAGAGCCCACGGCCAAGCGGCTGCCGTTGGCGTTCAGCGCAACCGCGTTGCCGAAGAAAGCGAAAGCTTGCGGTGTCCCCGCCTTGAGGTACGCCGATTGCGTCCACGTCCCGCTCGACGCCCCGTACACATAGACCGCGCCAGCCAACAAGGCCGAATTGTCTGCACCATTGCCGACGGCTCCGCTCGACTCGCCGATCGCACCCACGGCCAGCACCTTGCCGTCTCTGGACAAGGCCACCGCGCCGCCAAACTGGTCGCCCAGATCACGGTTGTGCGCCTGCACCCTGGCCTCCAACGCCCATGCTCCGCCGTTGCGCTGGAAGACATAGGCATATCCGTGGTTCACATCACTCACGTCGTGAGGGGCTCCCACCGCCACCGTGCGCCCATCATCGGAAATGGACACATCCCTGCCGAAGTTCCCGCGGTGCGCTGACCCCTTCAGGTAGGCCTGCTGCGTCCAGTTGTCGCCCGAGCGCTCGAAGACATACGCGGCACCTACCCCCACCTGGCTGTTGTCGGAAGGGTCACCTGAAACGCTGGCCTCGCTCGGTGCGCCAACAATCAGGACCGAGCCGTCCCTGGACAGCTTCAAGGAGGCGCCGAACTCGTCGTCGATGTCGGCATTTGCAGCCGTCAGCGTCGCTTGCATTCGCCATTTGTTGGTTCCGGCACGCGAAAACACATGCACTTCGCCCGTCCTGGCCGTCGCCGCGGCCATGACCTTGCCGTCTCCGGAGAGCGTGACCCGGTTCCCAAAGGAACTTCCGATTTTGGACACCGGCGCCTTGAAATAGCCGATGGCCTTGCTTAGATCAACTTGCAGCGGCGAAGACACCGCGCTGCAGCCCGAGGCGTTGCATGCGGCCACCCCAAACACGGGGGGAAAGACCACGTCCGCTCTCGACAACAGAAGTGCGTCCTGGTACTCGTAGCTCGTCGAGCCGATGTTGTCGACCTTCGGCGTGATGAACAGGCCCAGGGACGCCTCGAACAACCGGTAGTGCGTGGCCCCTGCACTGGCGTTCCAGGCGAACTTGTAGGTCTTGATGTCGTAGCCGACGCTCAGACCCGTGGGCACCGAAGGCACAGGTGGGGGACCGACATTCACGCAGGTCACGGCAACGCTGCCGACGACGCCCTCCACACGCCCTTCTCCCTGCGCGACCGTGCAGGTCTGCGATGCCGGTTGTGTGCGCACCGTCACACGATAGGCACTGCCGAGCGGAAGAACGGACGCAAACCGGAAACTCCCGCTTCCGCTCAGGCTCAGGTCGTCCCCGTCATTGTTCTGCAGCACCACCGTGCCCGTCAGCCCCGAGACCGTGCCGCCGAGTTCGAATGTCTGGTGGGAACACACGACACGCACGCTGTCGACAGGTCCCGCTGCGGAGCCGACGCCGCCATTGACCGCGCAGGTCTGACCGGTGGGCTGACGTGCCACGGTCACTGCATAGGGATTTCCTGCGGGGACTTGCTTGGCGAATTTGAAGGGGCCGCTGGCGCTCAGGTTCAGGTCATCGGACCCGTTGTTCTGCAGGACGACTGCGCCCGAAAGGCCAGCCACCTCGCCACCGATCACATATGAAGTCGCGCCGGGCGGATTGCCGCCCCCGATGACAAGCGGAGGCAACGCCGAGCCGCCCCCGCCGCCTCCACCGCCACCGCAGCCGATCAAGACCAATGCGGCTGCGCTCGCAACCCATCCGCGGCCAAGCCATCCCCGTACGCGACGAACATTCGCCGCGCCGCTGCTCACGACATTCCTCATCCTCGCTCCTCTTTTGATTGCGAGGGATGATACATATCGCTCCCCGCCAGACAGGGCGGGGCGATGCGGATTCGAAGCGCTGGCTAGTCGTTCGGCTCGGCGTCGTCGCGCTGCGAGGCGGCGGCCAGCGCCGCGGCGGCGCGCAGCTTGTCCTTCTTGCTCGGCCGCGCGCCCTTGATGCCGCCGTTGCCCGAGGTGTCGACCACCACCGGCGCCGTCTCGACCGGCTCGAAGCCCGCGATGCGCTCGCGCGGCACGCGCTGGCCCTGGCGCTTCTCGATGAGGCGGAAGTGCGCCTCGGTGGCCGGGCTCACGAAGCTGATCGCCAGCCCGCTCGCGCCCGCGCGGCCGGTGCGGCCGATGCGGTGGATGTAGTCGGTGGGCGAACGCGGCAGGTCGTAGTTGATGACCACGGGCAGCTGCGCGATGTCCAGGCCGCGCGCCGCCAGGTCGGTGGCGATCACCACGTCCCAGCGGCTCTGCTTGAACTGCGCCAGGATGTCGCGGCGCGTGCCCTGCGCGATGTCGCCGTGGAAGGGCACGGCGTAGATGCCGTTGCGGTACAGCTTCTCGGCCACGGTCTGCGCGGCGTGCTGCGTGGCGACGAACACCAGCACGCGGTCCCAGGTGCCTTCGTTATCCTTCAGCAGCTGGCGCAGCAGCTGGGTGCGGCGGGCGGCGTCGACCTCGATGGCGCGCTGCACGATGTCGGGGCGGGTGCCGGGCTCGCCCTGCACGTCGACCAGGGCCGGGTCGTGCAGCATGTCGTCGGCCAGCGCCTGGATGGCGATCGGAAAGGTGGCCGAAAAGAGCAGGTTCTGGCGCCGCGCGGGCAGCAGCGCCAGGATGCGCTGCAGTTCCTCGGCAAAGCCCAGGTCGAACAGGCGGTCGGCCTCGTCGAGCACGAGCGTCGACACGGCATCGAGCGCGAGCGCGTTGTGCTCGACCAGGTCGAGCAGCCGGCCGGGCGTGGCGACCACGATGTCGGCGCCGCCGCGCAGCCGCATCATCTGCGGGTTGATCGAGACGCCGCCGACCGCGACGACGATCTTCAGGCGCTCGGGCAGGTGCCGAGCGAAGTCTTCCAGCGTCTCGCCCACTTGAGCCGCGAGTTCGCGCGTGGGCACGAGCACCAGCGCGCGCAGCCGGCGCGACGCCGACGAGGCGGGCTCGGCGGCCAGGCGCTGCAGCAGCGGCAGGGAAAATGCGGCCGTCTTGCCGGAGCCGGTCTGTGCCGAGCCCCGCAGGTCGCGGCCCTGCAAAATGGCAGGGATGGCCGCCGCCTGGATGGCGGTCGGCGCGGCAAAGCCGCTCGCGGCGGCCGCTTGCGCGAGCGCGGGGGTCAGGCCCAGGGTATCGAATGGCATGGAACGGGCACCGGGAAAAAGAGAGAGATCGAAAGAAAGACGGATCGAATGGGAACGATGAAGAACAGCCGCACCGGCAGCACGCTGGTGTACTCCACCGAGGCGGGCGGGCGCATGTGCCCCGACTGCGGCGCCCCGATGGCGCAATGCCGCTGCAAGGAACTCGCGAAGGCCCGCACGGCGGCCACGGACGGCATTGTCCGCGTATCGCACGAGACCAAGGGCCGAAAGGGCAAGGGCGTGACCGTGGTCAAGGGCCTGCCGCTCGACGCGGCGGCGCTGGCGGCCGTGGGCAAGCAGCTGAAAGCAGCCTGCGGCACGGGCGGCACGGTGAAGGACGGCACCGTGGAGATCCAGGGCGATCACCGCGAAGTCGTCATCGCCGCCCTCGTGAAGCAGGGCCACACGGTCAAGCGCGCAGGCGGCTGAACAGCGCATGAACCCCGAAGACCTGCAGCGCCTGGTGACGCTCGAAATGCCTTTTGGCAAGCACAAGGGCACGTTGATTGCCGATTTGCCCGGAAATTACCTGACCTGGTTTGCGCGCGAGGGTTTTCCCGCGGGAGAAATTGGCCGGCTGCTCGCTTTGATGCATGAAATAGACCACAACGGCCTGTCCGACCTCCTGAAACCGTTGCGAAACCGCCCGTCGGGTCGGAATGTTTCTCGATAACACAAGATTTCCCCCCTTTTTTCGGAAATCGGGCCGGATAATCCGGCTCACGTGTCTGCGAGCTTCGGCTCCCGTGCACGTAATTTGGTGATCGGTCAGTTTCGCGCCACAGCGCATTAGTTTGTTGTGATTCTGGGACTCCATCGCTTTGTGTTTTTTTGGTTTGAATTAGGAGTCCCTCCATGGGCAAGAAACTTTACGTGGGCAACCTCGCCTACTCCGTGCGTGACAACGACCTGGAACAGGCTTTCGGCGAGTTCGGCTCGATCGTCAGCGCCAAGGTCATGATGGAACGTGACACCGGCCGTTCGAAGGGCTTCGGCTTCGTCGAAATGGGCACGGACGCTGAAGCACTCGCAGCTGTCGAAGGCATGAACGGCGCATCGCTGCAGGGCCGCGCCCTGACGGTGAACGAAGCCCGTCCGATGGAAGCACGTCCCCCCCGCACCGGCGGTGGTGGCGGCTACGGCGGTGGTGGCGGCGGCGGCTACGGTGGTGGCGGCGGCGGCGGTTACGGCGGCGGCGGTGGCGGCCGTAGCGGTGGCGGCGGTGGTTACGGCGGCGGCGGCGGTGGCCGCGGCGGCTACTAAGCCCTCCCCCACGCACTCATGAGCGCCTCGGCGCTCTGAATGAATAAAAAGCTCCTTCGGGAGCTTTTTTCGTTTCCGGCCCCCAACCCTCCCCCTCACTCCCCGCCCCTTCGTGGAACACCACGGAACCGGCTTCGCCGGGCCGTTGGTGTTGCCCCCGGAAGGGGATTGGCGTAGCGACACGAAGTGCGCGAAGACTGGGGGAGAGCCATGCCCTCCGGGCCGCTGGTGTTGCCCCCGGAAGGGGGTTGGCGCAGCGACACGAAGTGCGCGAAGCCTGGGGGAGAGCCCGTACTTTCCCTGTAAGCATTTGTCCGTACCGCGCTGGTCAGCCGACGGTCAGCCGCTGGCGACGACCCTCGTCCCTTCGAAAACAGAGGGTCGAGACAATGCAAATCAAGAGACAGGCGGACTTCTTCTCAGGAGTCATGTTCGCCGCCGTCGGTGGCGCGTTCGCCATCGGCGCCACCACCTACACCATCGGCGACGGCGCCCGCATGGGGCCGGGGTACTTCCCGCTGATGCTGGGCATCCTGCTGGCGCTGCTGGGCGCGCTGATCATGTTCCAGGCCATGGTGGTCGAGAGCGCCGACGGCGACAAGATCGGCAAATGGGCGTGGAAGCCGCTGGCCTTCGTGCTCGGCGCCAACCTGGCCTTCGGCGTGCTGCTGGGCGGCCTGCCCAGCGTCGGGCTGCCGGCGATGGGCATGATCATCGCGATCTACGCGCTCACGATCATTTCGAGCATGGCGGGCGAGCACTTCAAGCTGCGCGACGTGCTGGTGCTGGCGACCATCCTGGCAGCCGGCAGCTATGTGGCCTTCATCTGGGCGCTCAAGCTGCAGATCCAGGTCTGGCCCACGTTCATTTCGGGTTGAGGAGCACACCGCCATGGAACTGTTCCACAACCTGGCGACCGGCTTCGGCGTCGCCTTCACTTTCACCAACCTGCTGTACTGCCTGGTCGGTTGCATCCTGGGCACGCTGATCGGCGTGCTGCCGGGCATCGGCCCCGTCGCGACCATCGCGATGCTGCTGCCCGCCACCTACGCGCTGCCGCCCGTGTCGGCGCTGATCATGCTGGCCGGCATCTACTACGGCGCCCAGTACGGCGGCTCGACCACGGCCATCCTGGTGAACCTGCCCGGGGAGTCGTCCTCGGTGGTCACCTGCATCGACGGCTACCAGATGGCAAGGCAGGGCCGCGCAGGCCCTGCGCTGGCCGCGGCGGGCCTGGGCTCGTTCTTCGCGGGCTGCGTCGGCACGCTGATCCTGGCCGCCTTCGCGCCCCCGCTGACCGAGTTGGCCTTCAAGTTCGGCCCCGCCGAGTACTTCTCGCTGATGGTGCTGGGCCTGATCGGCGCGGTGGTGCTGGCCTCGGGCTCGCTGCTCAAGGCGGTGGCGATGATCGTGCTGGGCCTGCTGCTGGGCATCGTGGGCACCGACGTCAACTCGGGCGTGGCGCGCTTCAGCTTCGACATTCCCGAGCTCACCGACGGCATCGGCTTCGTGGTGATCGCCATGGGCGTGTTCGGCTACGGCGAAATCATCGGCAACCTCTCGCAGCCCGACGACGAGCGCGAGGTGTTCACGCACAAGGTCAAGGGCCTGTGGCCCACCAAGGACGACTTCAAGCGCATGACGCCCGCCGTGCTGCGCGGCACGGCGCTGGGTTCGGCGCTGGGCATCCTGCCGGGCGGCGGTGCGCTGCTGGCGGCCTTCGCGGCCTATGCGCTGGAGAAGAAGATCAAGATGCGCCCCGGCGAAGTCGCCTTCGGCAAGGGCAACATCCGCGGCGTGGCTTCGCCCGAGTCGGCCAACAACGCCGGCGCGCAGACTTCCTTCATTCCGCTCCTGACGCTGGGCATCCCGCCCAACGCCGTGATGGCGCTGATGGTGGGCGCGATGACGATCCACAACATCCAGCCCGGCCCGCAGGTGATGACCAGCAACCCGGAGCTCTTCTGGGGCCTGATCGCCTCGATGTGGATCGGCAACGCGATGCTGATCATCCTGAACCTGCCGCTGATCGGCATGTGGATCAAGCTGCTGACGGTGCCCTACAAGTTCCTGTTCCCCGCCATCGTGCTGTTCTGCGCGATCGGCGTGTACTCGACCAACAACAACACCTTCGACGTGTGGATGGTGGCGATCTTCGGCTTCATCGGCTACCTGTTCCTGAAGCTGCGCACCGAGCCGGCCCCGCTGTTGCTGGGCTTCATCCTCGGGCCGATGATGGAAGAGAACCTGCGGCGCGCGCTGCTCCTGTCGCGCGGTGCGTGGAGCGTGTTCGTCACGCGGCCGCTGTCGGCGGGCCTGCTGATCGCCGCGGCGCTGCTGCTGGCCATCGTGCTGCTGCCGGCGATCAAGGCGAAACGCGAAGAGGCGTTTGTCGAGGACTGACCTCGGTGCCCTCAAAGAAAAGCCCCTGGCCGGACGCCAGGGGCTTTTTTATTTCAGGAACGCGTCGTAAGCCGTCTTCAGGATCAGCGCACTCACCACCACGATGAACACGATCCGCACGAAGCCCGCCCCATGCTTCAGCGCCACGCGCGTACCGACCAGGCTGCCGGCCACGTTGGCCACGGCCATCACCAGCCCGTAGTGCCACCAGACGTGCCCCTTGGCGGCCAGCAGGATCAGCGCGGCGGCGTTGGTCAGAGTGTTGATGACCTTGGCCGAGGCCGAGGCGTTGAGGAAGTCGTAGCCCATCCAGCGCACGAACAGGAACACCAGGAAGCTGCCCGTGCCCGGCCCGAAGAAGCCGTCGTAGAAACCGATGGTCAGGCCGATGGTGCTGGCCGCCAGCGTCTCGGCGCGGCCGCTGAAGCGCGGTGCGTGCAGCCGGCCCATGTCCTTGCGTGCCAGCGTGTAGACCAGCACGCCCAGCAGGATGACCGGCAGCGCCCGGCGCAGGAAGTCGCCCGGGAAGACCGTGACGGTCCAGGCGCCGAGCATCGAGCCGCCGAAACCCAGCAGCGCGGCCGGCCACATCGCGCTCCAGCGCATCTGCACCCGCTGGCTGAACTGGGCCGCCGAGGCCGCCGTGCCCCAGATGGACGCGCTCTTGTTGGTGCCCAGCAGCGTGGCCGGCGGCGCGCCCGGAAACACCGCAAAAAGGGCCGGCACCAGAATCAACCCGCCGCCGCCCACGATCGCATCGATAAAACCCGCGAGCAGTGAGGCGCCCGTGACCACCAGCATTTCCATGCGGGCGATTGTCTCACCGGAATCGCTATCGAAACGATAGCTGTGGTGGCCGGTACCGGCTGGCCAAGAGGCCTGTTTGGCTTGGAGGAAAGGGCCTGCATTCGCGCTGCGAACAGGCAAAAAAAAGCGCCGACCAGCGGCGCTTTTCAAATATCAGACAGGCATCTCGTACGGAGCCTTTGAAGAATGTTCTTGTTGATCGATCGGAAGCTTGTCTCCTCGGACCCTCGGCAGTACGAGCAGGGCCCGTCGCGAGTGCGCAGATTGTGCAAGCGCGCACCCGCCCGGTGCATTAGGAATTACCCGCTTCGTGTTACTTCGACCTCCCGGTTGGGAAACCAAAGTGTTTCAGTCAGTTAACAAGATGGCATGACTCGTGCACACAGGCCTCTTGTCCACCACTCCAAGAAGAAACGGTCATGGCCCTGCTGGCACCCCAAGCCTCCCTGAACGCGGCCGACACCGCCTGGATGATGACCTCGACCGCGCTGGTGCTGCTGATGACGCTGCCCGGCATCGCGCTCTTCTATGCCGGCATGGTGCGGCGCAAGAACGTGCTGGCGACCATGGCCGGGGTGGTGGCGATCGCCGCCGTGGTCTCGCTGACCTGGTTCGCGCTCGGCTACTCGCTGGCCTTCACGCCCGGCTGGCCCTGGCTGGGCAAGCTCTCGCGCATCGGTTTTTCAGGCTTCGAGTACCTGAAGGAGGCCGGCCAGGTGGCCGTGAGCCATGTGGCGCCGAACGTGCCGGAATCGGTCTACGCCATGTTCCAGCTGAGCTTCGCGATCATCACCACCGCGCTGGTGCTCGGCGCTTTTGTCGAGCGCATGCGCTTCGCGGCGCTGCTGTGGTTCGCGCTGCTGTGGAGCGTGCTCGTGTACGCGCCGGTCGCGCACTGGGTGTGGGAGCCGGGCGGCTGGCTCGCGCAGATGGGTGCGCTCGACTTCGCGGGCGGCTCGGTGGTGCACGTCAACGCGGGCATCGCGGGGCTGGTGTGCGCCTATGCGCTCGGGCCGCGCCGGGGCTACGGGCGCGAGGCCTTCGAGCCCTACAGCCTGGCGCTCACCATGACGGGCGCGGGCCTGCTGTGGGTGGGCTGGTTCGGCTTCAATGCCGGCTCGGCGGTGGCGGCCGACGGGCGCGCCGGCCTGGCCATGCTGGTCACGCACATCGCGGCGGCGGCTGGCGCCATGAGCTGGATGGTCGGCGAATGGATCGTGCGCCGCAGCCCCTCGCTCTTGGGCCTGTGCTCCGGCCTCGTGGCGGGGCTGGTGGCGATCACGCCGGCGGCCGGCTTCGTCACGCCGCTGTCGGCGCTGGCCATCGGCGCCATCGCCGGGCTGGCCTGCTACTGGGGCGCCACGGGCCTGAAGCACCTGCTCGGTGCGGACGACTCGCTCGACGTGTTCGGCGTGCACGGCATCGGCGGCATCGTGGGCGCGCTGCTCACGGGCGTGTTCGCCGACCCGCGCATCTCGGGCGCGGCGGGCAATGTGCTGACGCAGGCGATCGCGGTCGCCAGCGTGGCGATCTACAGCGCGGCCGGCACGGCCATCGTGCTGTTCCTGGTGCATGTGCTGGTCGGATTGCGCGTCGACCCCGAGAGCGAACTGGTGGGCCTCGATCTTGCTCAGCATCGTGAACACCTGGGAGCCTGACCACCCGAGGGAGACGCCATGCCATCCATGTCCGAAAGCGAACGCATCGCGCTTGCAGCACGCCTTCACGTGGCACTGCGGCGAAAGCACGGGCGCGTGACCGACACCGAATGGATGGCCACCAACGCCGAGTACGCCGCCGAGATCGTGCGCATGACGCGCCAGCACGCCGCCGAGACCAAGGACGACGAACTCGACCAGCTCGCCACGCGGCTCGAGCAGGCCATGGAGCCGCTGGCCCGCGCCGCGCGCCTGGCGGCGCGCCAGCCCGACGGCCTGCCGCCCACGCCGCCGCCGCGCTACGTCGGCGGCCTGCGTTGACGTAGCCTCAGTTCGCGGCCAGCGCCGCCTTGCGGATCGACTGCAGCGTGCTCGCGGGCGTGATCGCCTCCGGGTCCAGCAGGCAATGCAGGATCGCCGGCTTGCCGCTGGCACGCGCACGCGCGAGTGCGGGGCCGAACTCTTCCGTCGTGGTCACGCGCTCGCCGTGCCCGCCGAACACCTCGGCATAGCCGCGGAAGTCGGGGTTCTTCAACTGCGTGGCGCTGATGCGGCCGGGGTAGTGCTTTTCCTGGTGCATGCGGATCGTGCCGTACATGCCGTTGTCCAGCAGCACGACGAGGATCGGCAGGCCGTACTGCACGGCGGTGGCGAACTCCTGGCCGTGCATCATGAAATCGCCGTCGCCCGCGAACACGACCACCTCGCGTTCGGGCCACAGCCGCTTGGCGCCGACGCCGGCCGGCAGGCCGTAGCCCATCGAGCCGCTGGTCGGCGCGAGCTGGCTCGCGAACGCGCGGAACGGCCAGAAGCGGTGCACCCAGGTCGCGAAGTTGCCCGCGCCGTTGCAGAAGATGGTGTCGGCCGGCAGCACCTCGCGCAGGTGCTGCATGACCTCGCCCATCTGCAGCGGACCGGGGATGCGGATCGCGGCCGGATCGCTCCAGCGAAGAAAGTCTTCGCGTGCGGTCTTCGTCTCGGCCTGCCACACGGGCGGCGACGCCGGACGCAACGCAGACACCGCTTCGGCAAACGCCTGCGGCGTGGCGTGGATGCCCTGCGTCGGGCGGTAGAGCTTGCCGAGCTCGTCGGCATCGGCGTGCACATGGACCAGTGCCTGCTTCGGCTGCGGGATCGCGAACAGTTCATAGCCCTGCGACGGCACTTCCGACAGACGCCCGCCGACCAGCAGCACCAGGTCCGCATCGCGGATGCGCGCCAGCATGCGCGGGTTCGCGCCGAGCCCCAGGTCACCCGCGTAGCAAGGGTGCTCGGCGGACATCAGCATCTGACGGCGGAACGAGCAGTACACGGGCAGCGAATACGCCTCGGCGAACTGCGCGAACTGCTGCGTCGCGGCTTCGGACCAGCGGCTGCCGCCCAGGATGACGACCGGCCGCTGCGCCTGCGACAGGCGCTGCTGCAGCTCGGTGATCTGCGCCGCACCCGGATAGGTTTCGGTGACGGCATACGGCAGCGCATCGGCCACCATGGCGGCTTCGGTCAACATGTCTTCGGGCAGCGCGATCACCACTGGGCCGGGCCGACCCGAGGTCGCGACATGAAAAGCGCGCGAGACGAGTTCGGGCACGCGCGCCGGGTCGTCGATCTGCACGACCCACTTGGCCATCGTGCCGAAGACCGCGCCGTAGTCCAGCTCCTGGAAGGCTTCGCGGCCCATCGCGTCGCGCGCGACCTGGCCGACGAACAGCAGAAGCGGCGTCGAGTCCTGGTGCGCGATGTGCACGCCCGCCGCCGCGTTGGTGGCGCCGGGGCCGCGCGTGACGAAGCAGATGCCGGGCTGGCCCGTGAGCTTGCCCTGCGCCTCGGCCATCATCGTCGCGCCGCCTTCCTGCCGGCACACCGTCACGTCGATCGATGCGTCGTGCAGCGCGTCGAGCACGGCCAGAAAGCTTTCGCCGGGCACGCAGAAAAGCTGCTTGACGCCGTGGGTGATGAGCTGGTCGACCAGGATCTGGCCGCCGGTGCGGGAGGAAGTCATGAGGGTTCCAGTGGGATGAAGAAGAGAGGTCAGGAAAGCGCGGCGCAGGCGGCGGCGATGCGCGCACAGGCCTCTTCGAGCTGCGCCATCGACGTCGCATACGAGATGCGGAAATACGGTGCGAGCCCGAACACGCTGCCCGGCACCACCGCCACCTCGAAATCCTGCAGCAGGTAGCGGCAGAAGTCGCTGTCGGTCTGCAGCAGCGCGCCGCTGCGGGTGCGCTTGCCGAGCACGCCGGCGCAGCTTGCGAAGGTATAGAAGGCGCCTTCGGGCACGCGGCAGTGCAGGCCCGGCGTGCGGTTGAGCGCGGCCACGACGAAGTCGCGGCGCTGTTGAAAGGATGCGCAGCGCTCGGCCACGATGCCCTGCGGGCCGGTGAGCGCCTCGATCGCCGCGGCCTGGCTCACCGACGACGGGCACGAGGTCGACTGGCTCTGCACCACGGCCATCGCCGCGATCAGCGGGCGCGGGCCGGCGCCGTAGCCCACGCGCCAACCGGTCATCGCATAAGCCTTCGACACGCCGTTCACCGTGAGCGTGCGTTCGCGCAAGCGCGGCTCCACAGCCACCGGCGTTGCGAACGCGAGGCCGTCGTAGAGGATGTGTTCGTAGATGTCGTCCGCCAGCACCCAGACGTGAGGGTGATCGAGCAGCACGTCGGTGATCGGCTTCAGTTGGGCCGCGCTGTAGGCCGCGCCGCTCGGATTCGACGGCGAGTTGAGAAACAGCCAGCGCGTGCGCGGCGTGATGGCCGCCCGCAGCTGCGCCGCCGTCAGGCGAAAGCCGTTCTCTTCGCCGCACGCCACCGACACCGGCACGCCGCCGCAGATCTGCACGATGTCTGCGTAAGACGTCCAGTACGGCGCGGGCAGGATCACTTCGTCGCCCGGGTTCAGGCTCGCCATCAGCGCATTGAAGATCACCTGCTTGGCGCCCGCGCTCACGCTGATCTCGTCGAGCGCGAAGTCCAGCGCGTTGTCGCGCTTGAACTTCAGCTGCACCGCCGCCTTCATCGCCGGGCTGCCGTCGAGCACCGTGTAGCGCGTGTCGCCACGCGCAATGGCCTGCGAGGCCGCATGCCGGATGTTCTCGGGCGTGTCGAAGTCGGGCTCGCCCGCGCCCAGCACGATCACCGGGCGGCCGGCGCGCTTGAGCGCCTGCGCATGGTCGGTGATGCGCAGGATCTCCGAGACCTGGATGGCGCGCACGCGTTGCGCCGGCGAGAACACGACGGCGTCTGTCACTTCGCGTAGGCTTCCAGCGGCTTGTCGTTGGGCTCGAGCACGAGCTGCTTGAGCGCGGGGCTCATCGGCAGGTTGAGGCTGGTGTTCTTCGGCGGGATCGCGGCCACGAACCACTTGGTGTAGATCTTCTCGAGCTCGCCGCTCTTCATGAGCTTGCGCAGCGAATCGTCGACCGCGGCCTTGAAGGCCGGGTCGTCCTTGCGGAACAGCAGCGCGATCGGCTCGGAGCCCAGCGCCTCGCCGGTGATGCGGTAGGCCGTGGGGTTCTTCGAGTTCGCGATGATGCCGGCGAGCAGGTTGTCGTCGAGCACGAAGGCATCGGCGCGGCCCGATTCCATGAGCAGGAAGCTCTCCAGGTGGTCCTTGCCGAGCATGGTGTTGTACGAGACGTTCTGCGCGCGCTCGCGCTTGCGCAGCAGCTGCACGGCGGTGGTGCCGGTCGAGGCCGACACGTTGCGGCCTGCGAGCTGGTCGAGCGTGGTGATGCCCGAGTCGACCTTGGTGGCCATGCGCACCTCGCTCACGTACGTGGTGAGCGCGAAGGCCACCTGCTGCTGGCGCGCGGTGTTGTTGGTGGTGGGGCCGCAGCCGATGTCCAGCGTGCCGTTCTGCACCAGCGGGATGGTGTTCTGCGCGGTCACGGCCATGTATTCGAGCTTGGCGTTGGGCGTGATGTCCTTCAGCACGCGCTCACAGAGCTCGACGTGGTAGCCCACGTACTTCTCGCCCGCGCCCAGCATGTAGGCCATGGGCGGCGAGGCTTCGCGCACGCCGAGCACGACCTTGCCGCTCGCCTTGATCTTGTCGAGCGTGCCGCCGGTGGGCGCCTGCTGCGCGGTGGCAGTGGTGCCGAAGGCGAGCGCAAGCAGCGCGGCTGTGGCGAGGGTCTTCAGTTGCATCTTCATCTTTGCTGTCTCCTGGTGGTTTTTCTGGGGGAATAGGTACGGCCGCTGCCTGGCCGCTGCGGCGAAATGCCGCGCGGCAAGCGCCATGGGCCGGGGTTGTTCAGTCGCCGATGTCGAAGGTCACGCCCTGCGCAAGAGGAAGTGCCGTCGAGTAGTTGATGGTGTTGGTCGCGCGGCGCATGTAGGCCTTCCAGCTGTCCGAGCCCGCTTCGCGCCCGCCGCCGGTTTCCTTCTCGCCACCGAAGGCACCGCCGATCTCGGCACCGCTCGGGCCGATGTTGACGTTGGCGATGCCGCAGTCCGAACCCGCGCTGGACATGAAGCGCTCGGCCTCGCGCACGTTGAGCGTGAAGATCGACGACGACAGGCCCGCGCCGACCGCGTTGTGCCATTCGATGGCCTCGTCGAGCGAGCTGTAGCGCACCACATAGAGGATGGGCGCGAAGGTCTCGCGCAGCACGGGGCCGGCGTGCGACTTCAGCTCCACCAGCGCCGGGCGCACATAGAACGCGTCCTGCGTGCCGATGCCCTCGACGCGCTGGCCGCCGTGCACCGTGGCGCCGGTCTCGCGGCTTTCGTTCAGGGCCTTCTGCATGCCGTCGAAGGCCGCGCGGTCGATCAGCGGACCGACCAGCGTGCCGGCCTCGCGCGGATCGCCCACCTGCACGTTGCCGTAGACCTTCACGAGCTTGGGCACCAGCTGGTCGTACACGCTCTCGTGCACGAACAGGCGCCGCAGCGTGGTGCAGCGCTGGCCCGCCGTGCCCATGGCCGCGAAGGCGATGCCGCGCAGCGTGAGATCGAGGTCGGCCGAGGGCGTGACGATGGCGGCGTTGTTGCCGCCCAGTTCGAGGATGGCGCGGGCGAAGCGCGCCGCCAGCTTCGGGCCGACCTGCCGGCCCATCGCCGTGGAGCCGGTGGCCGAGAGGATCGGCACGCGAGGGTCGTCGACCAGCACCTCGCCGATGTCGCGCCGACCCAGCAGCAGGCCGAGCAGGCCTTCGGGCGCGTCGCCGAAACGTTCGATGGCGCGCTGCGCGATGGCGTGCACGGCCAGCGCGGTGAGCGGTGTTTTTTCCGATGGCTTCCACACCACCGGATCGCCGCACACCAGCGCGAGCGCCGCGTTCCACGACCACACGGCCACGGGAAAGTTGAAGGCCGAGATCACGCCGCACACGCCCAGCGGGTGCCAAGTTTCCATCATCCGGTGCTCGGCGCGCTCGGTGGCCAGCGTGAGGCCGTAGAGCTGGCGCGAGAGGCCGACGGCGAAGTCGCAGATGTCGATCATTTCCTGCACCTCGCCCGCGCCCTCGGACGGGATCTTGCCGGCCTCCAGCGTGACGAGGCGGCCCAGGTCGCGCTTGGCGGCACGCAGCTCTTCGCCCAGCAGGCGCACCAGCTCGCCGCGGCGCGGCGCCGGCACCAGGCGCCAGGCCTTGAAGGCCTCGTGGGCGCGGCCGATGGCGCCGGTGGCTTCCACGGCCGTGGTCTGCGGCACCTGCGCGATCACCTCGCCGCTGACCGGCGAGCGCACCGTGAGCTCGCCGCGGGTGTGGGCGGTGCGGGGCACGCCCAGGCGATGCAGCAGTTGTTCGACCTCGGCGGGAAGGGACACGGGGGTCTGGGCTTCTGGCATGGACGCTCCAGGGAGAAAGAAGGACAGAAGAAGAAATGCGACAGCAGGAACGGGCCAATATGTGCGAAACCCGCGCCCTTGCCTAGCGAAAAATTGGAAGGACTTGGTGCGTTTTTCGAATGAACTTCATGGTGACATCTTCGCTCAACGCACGATAAGCGCCTGCCCGCACAATGCGCGCGTGCCCCGAAAACCGCCCGATCCCTCGCCGCTCCCACCCTATTGGCTCTACCTGCTGGAATGCGAAGGCGGCGTGTACTACGCGGGCATCGCGCTCGACGTGGAGCAGCGCTTCTTCCAGCATGTCTTCGGGCTGGGCGCCAAGTTCACGCGCGCGCGTCCACCGCAGCGCGTGCTGGCGGCGCGCCAGTACCCCGACAAGGGCGCCGCGCTGCGGGCGGAGATCGCGCTCAAGGCGCTGCCGCGGGCACGCAAGCTGGCGTTCTTCGACAGTTAGCCTCCCCCGCAGGCGACCTGCGCATCACCGGCAGGCACAGCAGATAGAGCACGGCGCCGGCCAGCCCTGCGCCGTGGGCTGGAGGAGCAGGCGGCACCGCCCGATGCGGAAGTTCGGCAGCAGGCGCTCGATGCCGCCGCGGCCTCGCGCCCGCTGCTGGCCGAGGCCTTCGCCAGCTACCGCAAGGCCGGCCCCGATGCGATGTTCGAGGTCGGCGTAGACCTCATGCTCGAAGGCGCCAGGGCGCGCCTGGCGGCTGACACCCAGCGCGGCACCAAGCCGCGCCGCTGAGCCGGCTCAGCGGTTGCGGTTGTCTTCCAGAATCCAGCCCGCCGCCTTCTCCGCCATCATCAGCGTCGGGCTGTTGGTGTTGCCGCTCGTGATGGTGGGCATCGCGCCCGCATCGACCACGCGCAGGCCGTGCACCCCGCGCACGCGCAGGCGCGCATCGAGCACCGCCATCGGGTCGCCGTCGGCGCCCATCTTGGTGGTGCCGACCGGATGGAAGATGGTGGTGGCGATGTCGCCGGCCAGCCGCGCGAGGTCGTCGTCGGTCTGGTACTGCACGCCGGGCTTCCACTCCTGCGGCTTGTACTTCGCGAGCGCGGGCTGCTGCGCGATGCGGCGCGTCACGCGCAGCGAATCGGCCGCGACCTTGCGGTCTTCCTCGGTGCTCAGGTAGTTGGGCGCGATGGCGGGCGCATCTTCGAAACGCGCGCTCTTGATGCGCACCGAGCCCCGGCTCGTCGGGTTCAGGTTGCACACGCTCGCGGTGAAGGCCGGAAAGCTGTGCAGCGGCTCGCCGAAGGCGTCGAGCGACAGCGGCTGCACGTGGTACTGGATGTTGGGCCACGCGCGGTCGGGCGAGCTGCGCGTGAACGCGCCGAGCTGCGACGGCGCCATGCTCATCGGGCCGCTGCGCTTGAGCAGGTATTCGAGGCCGATCTTCGCCTTGCCGACCAGCGACGAGGCCAGCACGTTGAGCGTGGGCGCGCCCTCGATCTTGTAGACCGCGCGGATCTGCAGGTGGTCCTGCAGGTTGGCGCCAACGCCGGGCGCATCCAGCGCCACGTCGATGCCGTGCTGGCGCAGCAGCTCGGCCGGGCCGACGCCCGACAGCTGCAGGATCTGCGGCGAGCCGATGGCGCCCGCGCTCAGGATCACTTCGCACTCGGCGTGCGCGGTGGTCATCTCGGAGCCGTCCCACACCTGCGCACCGGTGCAGCGTTTGGTGCCGTCGGGCAGCGTCTCGAACAGCAGGCGCGACACCTGCGCGCCGGTCCACAGTTCGAAATTGGGGCGGCCGTAGCAGGTGGGCCGCAGGAAGGCCTTGGCGGTGTTCCAGCGCCAGCCGTTCTTCTGGTTGACCTGGAAGTAGCCCACGCCTTCGTTGCTGCCGCGGTTGAAGTCGGCGGTGTGCGGCACGCCGGCCTGCACGGCCGCGTCAGCAAACGCATCGAGGATGTCCCAGCGCAGCCGCTGTTTCTCGACACGCCACTCGCCGCCCGCGCCGTGCATCTCGTCGGCGCCCAGGTAGAAGTCTTCGTGCTTGCGAAAGGCCGGCAGCACGTTCTCCCAGCGCCAGCCTTCGTCGCCCGTGAGCTCAGCCCAGTGCTCGTAGTCGCGCGACTGGCCGCGCATGTAGATCATGCCGTTGATGCTGGAGCAGCCGCCCAGCGTCTTGCCGCGCGGATAGCGCAGCGTGCGGCCGTTGAGGCCCGCGTCGGGCTCGGTGTTGTAGAGCCAGTCGGTGCGCGGGTTGCCGATGCAGTACAGGTAGCCCACCGGAATGTGGATCCAGTGGTAGTCGTCCTTGCGGCCGGCCTCGATGAGCAGCACGCGCTTGGTCTTGTCGGCGCTCAGGCGGTTGGCGATGAGCGAGCCGGCGGTGCCGGCGCCGATGATGATGTAGTCGAAGGTGGTGTCGCTCATGGCGGCTGGCTTTTTGTCTCTCGTTGTTCTTCGGATGGAAGCAGCGCCGCGCGTGCGGCGCCCCTTTTTTACTTCGCAGTCGGCATGACGAACTCTGCACCCTTGCCGATGCTCTCGGGCCAGCGCTGCATGATCGACTTCTGCTTCGTATAGAAGCGCACGCCCTCTTCGCCATACGCGTGCATGTCGCCGAACAGGCTCTTCTTCCAGCCGCCGAAGCCATGCCAGGCCATCGGCACCGGGATCGGCACGTTGATGCCGACCATGCCGACCTGGATGCGGCGGCCGAACTCGCGCGCCACGTTGCCGTCGCGCGTGAAGCAGCTCACGCCGTTGCCGAACTCGTGGGCGTTGATGAGGTCGACGGCTTCCTTGAAGGTCGCGACGCGCAGGCAGCCCAGCACGGGGCCGAAGATCTCTTCCTTGTAGATGCGCATCTCGGGCGTGACGTGGTCGAACAGCGTGCCGCCCATCCAGAAGCCATCGCCGCAGCCTTCGCCAGCCTTGTTGCCGTCGAAGCTGCGGCCGTCGACCAGCAGCTTCGCGCCTTCCTTCTCGCCCTGCGCGATGTAGCCGGTGATGCGCTCGTGCGCGGCGCGCGTGACGATCGGGCCCATCTCGGCCGCGAGGTTGGTGCCATTGAGCACCTTCAGCGTCTTCGTGCGCTCGATGAGCTTGGGCAGCAGGCGGTCGGCCACGTCGCCCACCAGCACCGCCACGCTGATCGCCATGCAGCGCTCGCCGGCCGAGCCGTAGCCGGCGCCGATCAGCGCATCGACCGCCTGGTCGATGTCGGCGTCGGGCATGACGACCATGTGGTTCTTCGCACCGCCCAGCGCCTGCACGCGCTTGCCGTGGCGTGCGCCGGTTTCGTAGATGTAGTTGGCGATGGGCGTGGAGCCGACGAAGCTCACGGCCTTGACGTCGGGGTGCTCCAGTAGCGCGTCGACCGCGGCCTTGTCGCCCTGCACCACGTTGAACACGCCGTCGGGCAGGCCGGCCTTCTTGAGCAGCTCGGCCATCAGCAGCGACGGGCTCGGGTCGGTCGGGCTGGGCTTGAGCACAAAGGTGTTGCCCGCGGCAATGGCCACCGGGAACATCCACATCGGCACCATCACCGGGAAGTTGAAGGGCGTGATGCCCGCGACCACGCCCAGCGGCTGGCGCAGCGTCCAGTTGTCGATGCCGGTGCTCACCTGGTCGGTGAAGTCGCCCTTGAGCAGCTGCGGAATGCCGCAGGCGAACTCGACGATGTCGATGCCGCGGCTGACCTCGCCCTGCGCGTCGGTGAAGACCTTGCCGTGCTCGGCGGTGATGAGGTGGGCGAGCTCGTCCTTGTGCTGGTTGAGCAGCTCGAGGAACTTGAACATCACGCGCGCCCGGCGGATCGGCGGCGTGTCGGCCCAGGCCGGGAACGCGGTCTGCGCGGCGGCCACGGCGGCGGCCACTTGCGCGGCGTCGGCCAGGCCGACTTTGCCGGTGACGGCGCCGGTGGCGGGGTTGGTCACGTCCTGCGTGCGGCCGGAGGTGTTGGCGGCGGGGGCGCCGGCGATGTGGTGGTCGATATTTCGGGTGCTGATGGACATGTGCGGGTCTCCTGAAGGCAATTTGGCCCAATCCACGAAGAGAAAGCCAATGAATTCGCGTCGATGGCGCTATAAATCAGTCTTATATGACTACGTCATCGATGGACCTCCAGATTCTGCGCGCCTTCATCCTGGCGGCGCGCGAGGGCAACGTCTCGCGCGCCGCCGAGAAGCTGCACCTGACGCAGCCTGCGGTGAGCCTGCAGCTCAAGCGTTTCGCGGAAGAAACCGGGCTGGTGCTGTTCACCCGCACGCCGCACGGGCTGGCGCTCACGGCCGACGGCGCGGCCATGCTGCCGCAGGCCGAGCGCGTGCTGGCGGCCGTGGGCGACCTGCAGCAGGCCGCGCGCAACCTGCAGGTCACGGTGCGCGGGGCGCTGCGCATCGGCACCATCCTCGACCCCGAGTTCACGCGGCTGGGCGTGTTCCTGCGCGAACTGGTCGAGGCCGCGCCGCAGATCGAGACCGAGCTGCGCCACGGCATGAGCGGCAGCGTGCTGGCGCAGGTGCTGCGCGGCGAGCTCGACGTGGGTTTTCACCTCGACCCGGGCGATGAACCCGACGACGCCGCCCCGGCGCCGCTCGCGGTGCGCACGCTCACCCGCTTCAGCTACCGCGTGGTCGCGCCGGCCGGCTGGGGCCCGCAGGTGCTGGGGCGCGACTGGAAGGCGCTGGCGGCCCTGCCCTGGCTCGCGACGCCGCCCGAGTCGGCGCACCACCGTTTGCTGGAACGCGTGTTCGGCCCGCTCGGCCTGGCGCCCCGGCGCGTGGCGCTGGTCGACCAGGAGGCCTCGATGCTCGACCTGCTGAAGTCGGGCGTGGGCCTGAGCCTGGTGCGCGACTCGATCGCCATCCGCGAAAGCCAGGCCCACGGCCTCGTGCTGGCCGACCGCGTGCGGCTGGATTGCGCGCTGCGTTTCGTCTCGCTGGCCGCGCGGCGCGACGAGCCCGTGATCGCCAGCGCCTGGGATGCGCTGGCCCGGGCCTGGAGCTGAAGATTGGCTGAAAAAAACGGCGTCTGGCCCTACGCAAACGAAGGGCCAGACGCACACAAGCCCCGGATGCACGCGGTTACGATGCGCGCTCTCGCTTGGACCTTTGTTTACGTTTTGTCCCGCACCTTTGCCCATGTCGACCACCCCGTCGCCCGCTGACGCCCCCGCCACCGACGACGCCTTCGCGCCGCCGCGCGCGCAGACGCAGGACGTGGACGGCCGCACCTGGGCCGTGGCCAGCGGTTGCTGGACCACGCTGGCGATGTCGACGCGCCCGGCCTGGGAGGCGTTGGCCAGGGACCTCGCGGCGCTGCCGCCCGCGGACGACCGGGCCTGGGACCTGCGCCCCATCGGCCAGCTCGACCACATCGGCGCCCAGCTGCTGTGGGAGCACTGGCGCCAGGCCTGGCCGGCCACGATCGAGCTGTCGCCGCAGCACCAGGCGGTGCTCGACCAGGTGGCGAAGTTCACGGTGGCCACGCCCGACGAGCCGCCCAAGTCGCTGAGCGACCGGCTGCACGCACTGGCCCACTACGGCCCGCGCGCGATGGTCGTGCTGCGCGACTTCGTCGGCCTGATCGGCCAGCTCGCGCTCGACCTGTGCACGCTGGCGCGCGCGCCGCACCGCGCGCCGTGGCGCGACTTCTCGGGCCACCTCTATCAGTTCGGCGCCACGGCGCTGCACATCACGGCGCTGGTCGGCCTCTTGATCGGCGTGGTGCTGGCCTACCTGATCTCGCAGCAGCTGCGCAACTACGGCGCCGAGGCCTTCGTGGTGAACATCCTCGGGCTGTCGCTGATCCGCGAGCTCGGGCCGGTGCTGGCCGCCGTGCTGATCGCGGGCCGCTCGGGCTCGGCGATCACGGCGCAGATCGGCGTGATGCGCGTCACCGAAGAGCTCGACGCCATGCGCGTGATGGGCATCCCGCACGGCTTCCGGCTGGTGATGCCGCGCGTGCTGGCGCTGGCCATCGCGATGCCGCTGATCAGCCTGTGGACCTCGATGGCGGCGCTGGCCGGCGGCATGCTCGCGGCCGATGCGGCGCTGGGCATTTCGCCCTCGTATTTCCTGTCGGCCTTGCCGCGCGCGGTGCCCATCTCCAACCTCTGGCTGGCCCTGGCCAAGTCGGCGGTGTTCGGCGTGCTGATCGCGCTGATCGGCTGCTACTTCGGCATGAAGGTCAAACCCAACACCGAGAGCCTGGGGCGCGGCACCACGTCGTCGGTCGTGACCTCGATCACCGCGGTGATCCTGGTCGATGCGCTCTTCGCAGTGCTCTTCAAGGGCATAGGATTCCGCGGATGAACGCCGCCGCGACATCCCCGTCGAACACCGTGGTCGACATCCGCAAGCTCTGGACCGTGTTCAAGAGCCCCGATGGCGAACAGGTGGTGCACCGCGACCTCGACCTGCACCTCGACCGCGGCGAGGTGCTGTCGCTGGTCGGCGGCTCGGGCACCGGCAAGACGGTGCTGCTGCGGCAGATTCTCGGGCTGCAGAAGCCCACGAAGGGCGCGGTCGAGGTGCTGGGCCGGGCGCCGGGCGAACTCAGCGCGGCCGGCGCGGCCAACGTGGGCATGCTGTTCCAGCACGGTGCGCTGTTCTCGGCCTTCAGCGTGTTGGAGAACATCGCCTTTCCGCTGCGCGAACTCAAGCTGCTGCCCGACGAGCTGATCCGCAACGCCGCGCTCGTGAAGCTGCAGATGGTGGGGCTGGAGCCGCAGCATGCGAACAAGAGCCCGTCGGACCTGTCGGGCGGCATGATCAAACGCGTGGCGCTCGCGCGCGCGCTCATCATGGACCCGCCGCTGCTGCTGCTCGATGAGCCCACGGCCGGCCTCGACCCCGAGGCCTCCGACAGCTTCTGCGACCTGCTGCGCGGCCTGCACCGCGAGCTGGGCCTGACGGTCGTGATGGTCACGCACGACCTGGACACCCTGTTCGACCTGAGCACCCGCATCGCGGTGCTGGCCGACCAGAAGGTGATCGTGAGCGGCACGGCGCGCGAAGTCATCGCCTACCCGCATCCCTTCATCCACGAATACTTTCTCGGCGGGCGCGGCCAGCGCGCCCTGGAGGCGCTGCACGACAAGCCCGCCGCCGGCAAAGCACCACCCGCGCCGCAGCCCGAGGCCGCGCGCGCTGACGAAAGGTAGGTCCCCTCATGGAAAACAAGGCCCATGCCCTCGCCGCCGGCGCCTTCGTGCTCGGCCTGATCGCCGCGCTCGTCGCGCTGGTGGTCTGGTTCACGCGCGACAACACCGTGCGCAACGTGTACGAACTCTCCACCCGCGACGCCGTGAGCGGCCTGCAGCCGCAGGCCCAGGTGCGCTACCGCGGCATCTCGGTCGGCAAGGTGACCTCGATCGACTTCGACCCCAAGACCAAAGGCAACGTGCGCGTGCGCATCACGGTCGACGAGCGCGTGCCGCTCACCACCTCCAGCTTTGCCACGCTGAGCTACCAGGGCGTGACCGGCCTGGCCTTCATCGCGCTGGACGACGAGGGCGAATCGACCGTCGCGCTCAAGCCCGACAACAACAACCCGCCGCGCATTCCGCTCAAGCCCTCGATGCTCGCGAAGCTGCAGGACCGCGGCGAGGAAATCATCGACCAGGTGGAAGAAGTGACCAAGCGCGCCAACGCGCTCTTGGCCGACGCCAACCAGAAGCGCGTGGCCGACGCGCTGGAGAACATCGCGGCCGCCTCGGCCAGCGCCAACACGCTGCTCAAGCAGCTCGACAACACCGTCAAGACCGGCCTGAACCCGACGCTGGCCGCCATGCCCGAGACGCTGTCGACGGTGAAGAAGGCGGCCGGCGATGTCTCGCGCGTGGCCAACAACTTCAACTCCACCGTGGGCCGGCTCAACGCACCCGACGGTCCGGTCGAGCGCCTGAGCGAGGGCACCAAGGCGCTGGCGCAGGCGGTCGACTCGTTCAACGCCGCCACCCTGCCGCGCGTGAACCGCGTGGCCGACGACACCGCGCACGCGGTGCGCCGCCTGAGCCGCGCGGCCGACAGCATCAACGACAACCCGCAATCGCTGCTGTTCGGCAACGGCGGCGCGGCCGCGGGCCCGGGCGAGCCCGGCTTCGTCGCGCCCGCCGCACGCCACTGACCGGGAGCAGACAAACCATGCGCATGAAGAACACCCTCCCCGCCCTCGCCAGCCTCGGCTGCGTGCTGCTGGTCGCCGGCTGCGGCATGCTGCCCGACAAGCCGGCGCGCGCCACGCTGTACGACTTCGGCCCCGGCCTTTCGGCCACCGCACCTGCCACCGCTGCCGCGCCCGCCACCGCGCTGCCGGCGCTGTCCCTCGCGGAGTTCGACAGCAACACGCGCCTGGACGGCACGCAGATCCTGTACCGCCTGGGCTACGCCGACGCCAACGAGCTGCGCCCCTACGGCCAGTCACGCTGGAGCCTGCCGCCCGCGCAGCTGCTGCGCCAGCGGCTGCGCGACACGCTGGCCGAGCGCCGCACCGTGCTCGGCCCCGAAGAAAGCGCGACGCTCGCGCGCACCGAGGGCATCGTGCCCGACACGCTGCGCATCTCGCTCGACGAGTTCAGCCACTACTTCGACGCGCCCGCCAGCAGCACGGGCCTGGTGCGCCTGCGCGCCACGCTGGTCCGCACCGCCACCGGCGGCGACCGCGTGATGGGCCAGCGGACCTTCACCGTGCGCCGCCCCGCCGCCAGCGCCGACGCGCCCGGCGGCGTGAAGGCGCTCATCGCGGCGAGCGACGCGGCCATGGCCGAGGTCGTGCAGTGGGTCGACCAGCTGCAACAGCAAGAGCCGCCGCAGCCGCGCACGGCGGCACCGCGGCGCTGAACCGTCGGCGACCTGCTTTTCTCTTCTTTCCAACCAACCCTGAGGAGACCCGTCCCATGAACGCAACGCGCATCGTCGGCATCCTGCTGGTCGTCGCCGGCATCGCCGGGCTCGGCCTGGGCGGCTTCAGCTTCACCAAGGAAACCCACCAGGCCAAGCTGGGCCCGCTGGAGTTCTCGGTGAAGGAAAAACAGACCATCAACATCCCGGCCTGGGCCGGCGTGGCGGCGATCGTAGTGGGCGGCGCGCTGGTGCTGCTGGGTGGCAAGAAGGGCTGAGCGCCCGCCGACCACTGCCATGGCCGACGCCTTCGTGCCGCTGGAAGGCGGCTGCACCTGCCGGCAGGTGCGCTACCGCCTGAACGCCCCGCCGCTCTTCGTGCACTGCTGCCACTGCCGCTGGTGCCAGCGCGAGACGGGCTCGTCCTTCGCGCTCAATGCGCTCATCGAACCGGAACACGTGCAGGTGCTGCAGGGCGCGGTCGATCTGGTGCTCACGCCCTCGGCCAGCGGGCGCGGCCAGAAGTACGCGCGCTGCCCCGCCTGCCATGTCGCGCTGTGGAGCCACTACGCCGGCGCCGGCGACGCCGTGAGCTTCATCCGCGTGGGCACGCTCGACACGCCCGACCGGCTGCCGCCGGACCTGCACATCTTCACGATGTCCAAGCAGCCGTGGGTGGTGCTGCCGCCCGGCGCGCCGGCGGTGCACGCGTACTACGACCGCAAGGACTACTGGCCCGCCGAGAGCCTCGCGCGCTGGCGCGTGCTGCGCGAGAAGGTGCGGGCCGGCTAGGGCTTCAGTCGCCCGCCATGCCGGCGACCAACTTCGGCAACAGGTCTTCCGACGCCCCCCGCAACACCACCGCCGCCGCATCGTCCAGGTGCGGCAGCGGCTCGATGTTCAGCGTGACCAGCCGCGCCCCCCGTGCCATCGCCAGCTTGGGCAGTTCGGCCGCCGGGTAGACGATGGTGGTGCTGCCGACCACCAGGAACAGGTCGGACTCCTGCGCCGCCACCTGGGCGTCGAGCAGCACGCCGGCGTTCAGCATCTCGCCGAACATGACCACGTCGGGCCGCGCGTGCGAGCCGCAGCGCAGGCAGCGGTGGAAGGGCCAGGGGCCGCTGCGGTTGCCGCAGTGGTCGCAGCGCCAGCGGCGCAGCGAGCCGTGCAGCTCCAGCACGTCCTGCCCGCCGGCCTTGCCGAGCAGGCCGTCGACGTTCTGCGTGATGAGCCGGGTCGCGGGACGCAGCCGCTGCAGCTGCGCGAGCGCGAGGTGGCCGGGGTTGGGCGACGCGGTCTCGATCTGCGACAGGCGCTGGGCCCAGAACTTCGTGAAGCCGCCCGGGTCGCGCGCGAGGTCGTCGGCGTGCGAGAACTTGAGCGCGTTCTGGCTCATCCACAGGCCGTCGGCGTCGCGGTAGGTCGGGATGCCCGAGGCCTTGGACAAGCCCGCGCCCGAAAAAATCACGATGCGCCGCGCACCGCGCAGCAGCGCCACGGTGCGGTCGATGCGCAGCGCGAGGTCGTCGGAGGCGGAGAAAGAAGAGGAAGACAAGGCGGAAGAAAACAGGGTCATCGATCGGAAACGGAGGGCACCACGGCGCCGGTGGCGCTCGCCCCCAGGCGCTGCGACACCGTGCCCGCGCAGGCCTTGAGCGCGCGCGCGATCTCGCCGTCCCAGGCGGTGTGGAAGATGCCGGCCGGGCCGATGGCGGTCACGGCCAGCACGATGGCGCCGGTGTGGTCGAACACCGGCGCGGCCATGGCGCTCACGCCCTCGATCACCTCGCCGTCGGAGCGGCTGATGCCGTGGTCGCGCACTTCCTGGCACTGGCGCTCGAAGTCGCTCCACGAGGGCAGCGGCTGCACCGGCGGCATGCCGGCCGGCGGCGCGGGCTCGGCGGCACCCTTGCGCTGCTTCTGGCGCTGGCGCTCGTCCTCGAGCTGCGCGCGCACCACGGCCGGGTCGAGGTAAGCGGCAAACACGCGGCCCGAGGCCGTGTTGGTGAGCGAGAACACCGTGCCGTGGCGCATGTTCACGTGCACCGGCGAAGGCGACTCGGCCGTGCGCACGATGGTCGCGCCGCGCGCGCCCCACACGGCCAGTGCCACGGTGTGGCCGATCTGCTGCGCGAGCTGGCCGATCAGCGGCGTGGCGATGTGCACCGGGTCGGCCTGCTGCAGGCTGATCAGCCCCAGTTGCAAGGCCAGCGGGCCGAGCAGATAGTGGCCGCTGGCGCGGTCCTGCTCGATGAGGCCCAGCCGGCCGAAGCTCACCATGTACGGGTGGGCCTTGGCGGCCGTCATGTCCGCTTCGCGGGCAAGGTCTTTGAGCGCCATCGGGCGGCCGTGGTGCACCAGCGCGCGCAGCAGCTGCCCGCCGACTTCGATGCTCTGGATGCCGCGCTGGGCGCGGTCGGTGTCAGTCGCTGCCATGGCCGCCTTGCCGTCTGGTTGTTCGTTCATGAAGAAGGCATTAGACATGAACTGATCTCGGGCTTACACTCCGCGCATTCGTTATCTGCAAACTCGTTCGCCTTAAACGAATCAGGCGGATCCCAAAACCACCCCACCGGAGACACACGATGAGCCAAGCCAAGAAATTCGCCAGCCAGGCCGACCTGGAAGAAAAGAAGATCACCTTCAGCCAGATCTCGGAGCACGCCTGGGCCTACACGGCCGAGGGCGACCCCAACACCGGGATCATCATCGGCGACGACTGCGTGCTGGTGGCCGACACCCAGGCCACGCCCGCCATGGCCGCCGACGTGGTGCGCCGCATCCGCGAAGTGACCGACAAGCCCATCAAGTACGTGGTGCTCACCCATTACCACGCCGTGCGCGTGCTGGGCGCGGCGGGCTACGGCGCCGAACACATCCTGGCCAGCCAGGACACGCGCGACCTGATCGTGGAGCGCGGCGAGGAAGACAAGGCCAGCGAAATCGGCCGCTTCCCGCGCCTGTTCCAGAACGTCGAGACCGTGCCCCCGGGCCTGACCTGGCCCACCATGACCTTCACCGGCAAGATGACGCTGTGGCTGGGCAAGCTCGAAGTGCAGCTGCTGCAGCTGGGCCGCGGCCACACCAAGGGCGACACGGTCGTCTGGCTGCCCCAGGAGCGCGCGCTGCTGTCGGGCGACCTGGTCGAGTTCGGCGCCACGCCGTACGCCGGCGACGCCTACTTCCAGGACTGGCCGCAGACGCTGGACAACATCGCCGCCCTGAAGCCCCTGGCCCTGGTGCCGGGCCGCGGCGCCGCGCTGACCACGCCCGAAGCCGTGGCCGAGGGCCTGAACGGCACGCGCGCCTTCATCTCCGACGTGTACGCCAGCGTGCAGGAAGGCGTGAAGGCCGGCCGCGACCTGAACGCGGTCTACAAGGAAACCTACGCGAAGCTGCAGCCCAAGTACAAGCAGTGGGTCATCTTCGACCACTGCATGCCCTTCGACGTGAGCCGCGCCTACGACGAGGCCTCGGGCCACGCCGACCCGCGCGTGTGGACGGCCCAGCGCGACATCGACATGTGGAAGGCCCTGGAAGGCTGATCGCGCCGCGACCTTCCCCCGCGCGGGGAAGGCGACGGAAACGACAAGAACACGGAGACATCACGTGATCGACTATCAAAGCCTGCGCTTCGACTACACCCGCCACGCCGACCAGGACGCCGCCGCGCCCGCCCGCCACCCCGTGGTGGTCGTGGGCGCCGGCCCGGTGGGCCTCACGCTCGCCATCGACCTCGCCCTGCGGCAGGTGCCCGTGGTGCTGCTCGACAACGACAACAGCCTGTCCAGCGGATCGCGCGCGATCTGCTTCGCCAAGCGCACGCTCGAGGTGTTCGACCGCCTCGGCTGCGGCGACCGCATGGTGGACAAGGGCGTGTCGTGGAACGTCGGCAAGGTGTTCTTCCATGACGAGCAGGTCTACCGCTTCGACCTGCTGCCCGAGCCCGGCCACGAGCGCCCGGCCTTCATCAACCTGCAGCAGTACTACGTCGAGGGCTACCTCGTCGAGCGCGCCGCGGCCTTGCCGCTGATCGACCTGCGCTGGAACAACAAGGTCACCGGCATCGCGCAAGGCGAGGATGGCGCAGTGCTCACGGTCGAAACGCCCGAGGGCGAGTACCGCCTGCAGGCCGGCTACGTGGCCGCCTGCGACGGCTCGCGCTCCAACCTGCGCCAGATGCTGGGGCAGGAAGCCAAGGGCCGCGTGTTTCGCGACCGCTTCCTGATCGCTGACATCACCATGGACGCGCAGCTGCCGACCGAGCGCCGCTTCTGGTTCGACCCCTCGTTCCACCCCGGCCAGAGCGTGCTGCTGCACAAGCAGGCCGACGGCATGTGGCGCGTCGACTTCCAGCTCGGCTGGGACGCCGACCCGGTGGAAGAGCGCAAGCCCGAGCGCATCACGCCGCGCGTGCGCGCGCTGCTGGACAGCATCGGCTTCGAAGGCGTGCAGTTCCAGATCGGCTGGGCCAGCGTCTACACCTTCGCCTGCCAGCGCATGGAGCGCTTCCGCCACGGCCGCGTGCTGTTCGCGGGCGACTCGGCGCACGGCGTGTCGCCCTTCGGCGCGCGCGGTGCCAACTCGGGCGTGCAGGACGCCGACAACCTCGCCTGGAAGCTCGCGGCCGTGCTGGCCGGCGACGCGCCCGACGCGCTGCTCGACAGCTACGCCAGCGAACGCGAGTTCGCGGCCGACGAGAACATCCGCAACTCCACGCGCGCCACCGACTTCATCACGCCCAAGAGCGAGGTGAGCCGGCTGTTCCGCGACGCGGTGCTCGAGCTGACCAAGCGCCACGCCTTCGCGCGCTCGCTGGTCAACAGCGGGCGGCTGTCGGTGGCCACGGTGCTGCGCGACTCGCCGCTCAACACGCCCGACGCCGACACCTTCGCCGGCGCGATGGTGCCCGGCGCCGCCGCGGCCGACGCGCCCGTGCGGCGCGCCGACGGCAGCACCGGCTGGCTGCTGCGCGAATGCCATGTGGCGCGCTTCACCGCGCTGGTGTTCGGCACCGGCGACGCCGCCGAGCGCAGCCTGCAGGCGCTGAAGAGCAGCGACCTCGCGCTGCACGTCGTGCGCGTGGAAGGCACCGGCGCCGACGCCGAACTCGCCACGCAGCGCTACGACGCGCACCCCGGCACCGTCTACCTGTTGCGGCCCGACCAGCACGTGTGCGCGCGCTGGCGGCACCCCACGGCGGCGAAGCTTCGCGCGGCCCTCGACCACGCACTGGCAAAGGCATGACCCCGATGCAACAACAGCTGATCACCACGCCGAACCTCGAAGCGCCCGACGATTTCTACGAAGCGCTCATCGAGGCCCACCAGGGGCTTTCCACCGAAGAAAGCCACGCCTTCAACGCACGGCTCGTGCTCGTGCTGGCCAACCATGTCGGCTCGCTGGCCGTGCTGCGCGAAGCCTTCGACGCGGCGCGCGCCGGCTGAACGGCCGCACGTTCCCACCTCATCGCGACTTTCGAAAGACAAGCCCATGACCCAAGCAACACCCGCCGCCGAACGGCGCTACCAGAGCGGCTTCGGCAACGAATACGCCTCCGAGGCCGTGCCCGGTGCGCTGCCCCAAGGCCGCAACAACCCGCAGCGCGGCCCCTTCGACCTGTACACCGAGCTGCTCTCGGGCACCGCCTTCACGGCGCCGCGCCACGAGAACCGCCGCACCTGGCTGTACCGCCGCCAGCCCTCGGTGGTGTCGGGCCGCTACCAGCCCTACGCACAGGCGCACTGGACCACCGGCGCCGACCGCGAGATCGCGCTGCCGCCCGAGCCGATGCGCTGGGGCCCGCTGCCGCTGGACGGCGCGGCCGACGTCGACTTCATCGACGGCATGCACACGCTGGCCGCCAACGGCGACGCCGAGTCGCAGGTCGGCATCGGCTCGCTGATGTACCTCGCGGGCCGTTCGATGGAACAGCGCGCCTTCGTCAACGCCGACGGCGAGATGCTGGTGATGCCCCAACAAGGCCGCCTCGTCGTCACGACCGAACTCGGCGTGCTCGACGTGAAGCCCGGCGAAATCGTGGTGCTGCCGCGCGGCATGGCCTTCAAGGTCGCACTGCCCGACGGACTCTCGCGCGGCTACGTGTGCGAGAACTACGGCGCTCATTTCCGCCTGCCCGAACTGGGCCCGATCGGCTCGAACGGCCTGGCCAACGCGCGCGACTTCCAGGCGCCCGTGGCGGCCTTCGAGGCGGACGGCGGCGCCTACGAGCTGGTGAAGAAATTCGGCGGCCGCTTCTGGACCGCGCCGACGAAGCAGTCGCCCTTCAACGTGGTCGCCTGGCACGGCAACCTCGCACCGGTGAAGTACGACACGGCCAACTTCATGGTCATCGGCTCGATCAGCTTCGACCATCCCGATCCCTCGATCTTCACCGTGCTGACTTCGCCCAGCGACACGCCCGGCACGGCCAACTGCGACTTCGTGATCTTCCCGCCGCGCTGGATGGTGATGGAAAACACCTTCCGTCCGCCGTGGTTCCACCGCAACCTCATGAGCGAGTTCATGGGCCTGGTGCTGGGCGAGTACGACGCCAAGCCGGGCGGCTTCAAGCCCGGCGGCGCGAGCCTGCACAACTGCATGGTGCCGCACGGGCCCGACGAGGAAGCCTTCGACAAGGCCACCCACGCCGACCTCAAGCCGCACAAGCTGGACAACACGCTGGCCTTCATGTTCGAGAGCCGCTACCGTTTCATCCCGACGAACTTCGCGCTGCAAAGCCCGGCGCTCGACACCGACTACACCGACTGCTGGGCCGGCTTGAAGGACCAGTTCAAGGCATGACGCACGCTCTCACCCTCACCCGCCGCGCCGCGGCCCTCGCGCTGCTGGCCGCGCCCCTGCTGGCGCACGCGGCCGACTTTCCGTCCAAGCCCATCAAGTTCATCGTGCCCTACACGGCCGGCGGCACCACCGACCTGGTGGCTCGCACCGTGGGCCAGAAAGTGTCGGAGAAGCTGGGCCAGCCGGTGCTCATCGACAACCGCGGCGGCGCGGGCGGCAACATCGGCATGGACGCCGTGGCCAAGGCCGCGCCCGACGGCTACACGATCGGCTTCGGCGCCATCTCGACCAACGCGCTGAACCCGCACATCTACAAGTCGATGGCCTTCGACCCGCGCAAGGACTTCACGGCCATCAGCCTGCTGGGCATGTCGACCATCGTGCTCGAAGTGCCGGCAAGTTCGGCCATCAAGACCGTGCCCGAGCTCATCGCCGCCGCGAAGAAGAACCCCGGCCTGCCCTACGCCACCGCAGGCGCCGGCACCTCGATGAACCTGGCCGGCGTGATGTTCGCGCAGATGACCGGCACCGATCTCACGCACGTGGCCTACAAGGGCAGCGGCCCGGCCATCACCGACATGCTGGGCAACACCATCGGCGTGATGTTCGACAACCTGCCGGCGTCGCTGCCGCACATCCAGGCCGGCAAGCTGCGCGCGCTGGCCGTGGCGGGTTCCACGCGCTCGCCCTCGCTGCCTGACGTGCCGACGATGGCCGAAGCGGGCCTCAAGGGCTATGCGCTGGAGCCGTGGTTCGGCGTGTACGGTCCGGCGAAACTGCCGGCACCGATCGTGAAGGCGCTGAACGAAGCGTTCGTCGAAGCGCTGGCGATGCCCGACGTGAAGGCCAAGCTGCAGCAGGCCGGCTTCTCGCCGCGCGGCTCGAGCGCGCAGGAGCTCACCACGCTCACCGACACCGAATACAAGCGCCTGGGCGACGTCGCCAAAAAAGCGGGCATGACCGCAGACTGATCCGATTCAAGAACCGAAAGACCTCCATGACCGCACTCAACGCCACCCACGACCCGAAGCTGCGCAGCTGGGTCGCCGCCGCCAACGTGGCCGGCACCGACTTCCCGATCCAGAACCTGCCCTTCGGCCGCTTCCGCGCCGCCGGCAGCAGCGAGGCCTTCCGCATCGGCGTGGCCATCGGCGACCAGATCCTCGACCTGCGCGCCACCGGCCTCATCGACACCGACGACATGAACGTGCTGATGAACGCCTCGGTGAAAGACCGCCAGGCGCTGCGCGCCGCGATCTCCGCGGGCCTCGCCGAAGGCAGCGGCCAGCAGGCTGCATGGTCGAAGGCGCTGCTCGCGCAGGCCCAGGCCGAGATGACCGTGCCCTGCCGCATCGGCGACTACACCGACTTCTACACGGGCATCCACCACGCCACCACCATCGGCAAGCTGTTCCGTCCCGACCAGCCGCTGATGCCCAACTACAAGTGGGTGCCCATCGGCTACCACGGCCGCGCCTCGTCGATCGGCGTGAGCGGCCAGGTCTTCAAGCGCCCGCAAGGCCAGACCAAGGCACCCGACGCGGTGGCGCCGAGCTTCGGCCCCTCGAAGCGGCTGGACTACGAACTGGAGCTGGGTTTCCTCGTGGGCCGCGGCAACGCGCTGGGCGAGCCCATCGCCATCGGCGACGCCGAAGACCACCTGTTCGGCGTGACCCTGCTCAACGACTGGTCGGCGCGCGACCTGCAGGCCTGGGAATACCAGCCGCTGGGCCCGTTCCTGGCGAAGAACTTCGCCAGCACGCTGTCGCCCTGGATCGTGACGACCGAAGCGCTGGCGCCGTTCCGCGCGAAGTTCGAGCGCCCCGCCGAAGACCCGCAACCGCTGCCCTACCTCGACGCCCCGTCGAACCGCGACAGCGGCGCGCTCGACATCACGCTCGAAGTGCTGCTGCAGACCGCGAAGATGCGCGCCGACGGCGTGGCGCCCGTGCGCCTCACGCTGGGCAACACCACCGAGGCCGCCTACTGGACCGCCGCGCAGCTCATCACGCACCACACGGTGAACGGCTGCAACCTGCAGCCCGGCGACCTGCTGGGCTCGGGCACGCTGTCGGGCCCGCAGCCCGACCAGGCCGGCTCGCTGATGGAACTCACGCTGGGCGGCAAGCAGCCGGTCACGCTGCCGAACGGCGAGAAGCGCACCTTCCTGGAAGACGGCGACACGCTGGTGATGCGCGGCTGGTGCGAGCGCGAAGGCGCGGTGCGCATCGGCCTGGGTGAAGTCGCCGGGACGGTGGTCTGACCCTGGCCTGAGAGACGGTGCGCCCCGCGGGGCGCGCCTGTCAGGGCGTCGGCGCCGCCGACGATGCCGCGCCCGCCGGTGCCGGCACCGCGGCCGCCGCGGGCCAGGCCACCTCGCTGGCCACGCGCGGCTTGCCCATCGGCGCGCCCGCGCGGCCGATGCGCACGGCGGCCATGTCGGCCTCGCTCGGGTACTGGTCCATGAGCCAGTAGTCGAACACGCGGCGCGCCAGCGGCGCCGCGGCGCCCGCGCCCCAGCCGGCGTTCTCGACGATGACGGCGAGCGCGATCTTCGGGTTGTTGGCCGGCGCGTAGGCCATGAACAGCGCGTGGTCGCGCTGGTGTTCTTCGAGCGCGCGCGCGTTGTACTTGGTGTTCTTGGCCTGCGTCACGGCCTGCGCCGTGCCGGTCTTGCCGGCCGCCTGGTAGCCCGCGCCCGCGAACACGCCGCGCGCGGTGCCGCTGGTGACCACGCTGGTCAGGCCCTCGCGGATCACCGCCACGTTGGCCGCCGTGTAGCCCAGGTTCTCGGCCGGCGGCTGCGGCAGCGGCACGACCTGCCCACTGACCGTGTTGCGCATCGCCAGCGCCAGGTGCGGCCGGTGCTTCATGCCGCCGTCGGCCACGATGGCCGTGGCCTGCGCCAGCTGCAGCATGGTGAAGGCGTTGTAGCCCTGCCCGATGCCCAGCGAGATGGTCTCGCCCGCGTACCACTTCTTCTGCTCGGGCCGCTTGTAGGCGTTGCGCTTCCATTCGGTGCTGGGCAGCACGCCGCGCACCTCGCCGCCCAGGTCGATGCCGGTGATCTGGCCGAAGCCCATCGGCTTCATGAAGTCGTGGATCAGGTCCACGCCCATCTCGTTGGCCAGCGAGTAGTAGTAGATGTTGCTCGACACCTGGATCGAGCGGCGCATGTCGACGCCGCCCAGATAGCCCTCGGGGCTGCCGAAGCGGTGGCCGCCGAAGTTGAAGTAGCCGGGGTCGTTCACCACCACGCTCGCGGCGCGCTTGCCGGTCTGCAGCGCCGCCAGCGCCATGAAGGGCTTGTAGGTGGAGCCCGGCGGGTAGGTGCCGCGCAGCGCGCGGTTCAGCAGCGGCTTGTCGATCGATTCGGTGAGCGCCTGCCAGCTCTCGGTGTCGATGCCCTCGACGAACAGGTTGGGGTCGAAGGTGGGCTTGCTCACGAAGGCCAGCACCTCGCCGGTCTTGGGGTCGATGGCAACGAGCGCGCCGCGCCGGTCGCCGTACATGTCTTCCACCAGCTTCTGCAGCTTGATGTCCAGCGACAGCATGACGGTGTTGCCCGGCGTGGCCGGGTGGCTCGCGAGCCGGCGCACGGCGCGCCCGCCGGCCGAGGTTTCCATCTGCTCGACGCCGGTCTGGCCGTGCAGCATCTTCTCGTAGCTCTGCTCGATGCCCAGCTTGCCGATGTAGTCGGTGCCTTTGTAGTTGGCCTGGTCTTCCTCGTCCCAGTCTTCCATCGCGGTCTTTTCGCGCTGGTTGATGCGGCCGATGTAGCCCAGCACGTGCGAGGCCAGCTCGCCCTGCGGGTAGTTGCGGAACAGGCGCGCCTTGATCTCCACGCCCGGGAAGCGGTAGCGCTGCGCCGCGAAGCGCGCCACCTCTTCGTCGCTCAGGCGGGTGCGGATCGGAATGGAGTCGAAGCTGCGCGAGTCTTCGCGCAGGCGCTTGAAGCGGCGGCGGTCGCGCGGCGACACCTCGAGCACGCTGGTCAGGCTGTTGATGGTCTCCTCGACGTCGCCGACCTTGGAGGGCGTGATCTCCAGCGTGTAGGCCGAGTAGTTGGAGGCCAGCACGATGCCGTTGCGATCGAGGATGAGCCCCCGGTTCGGCACCACCGGCACCACGGCCGTGCGGTTGCTCTCGGCCTGCTCGGCCAGGTCGGCATGGCGCACCACCTGCAGGTAGACCAGCCGCGAGCCCAGCAGGCTGAAGGCGAACAGCACCGCCAGGCCGATGACGATCACGCGGCGCTTGAAGCGCGCCAGGTCGGCGGCAACGTTGCGGATTTCGGTCATGGCGTCAGGAAGCTTAGGCGTGCGCAGGTGCGATGGCAAATGCGACGGGCGGCCGCCGCCGGGCCGCCCCAAGGCGGGCCGCGCCTCCCCCTCGGGGGGTGGAGTTACACGCAGCGAAGCGAAGTGAAAAGCCGGGGGGCACCATGACTAGAGGGGGCGGTTCTCGTCGGGTTCGGGCGTGCGGCGCTGGGGCGCCAGCAGCAGCGCGGTGGCCAGCGGCCACAGCGCCGCCTCGAGCGCCGGCGAGACCAGCACGCCCCAGCCCGGGAACACGCCGCCGCCGATCATGCGCGTGATCACCTCGATGAACTGCGACAGCGCAAACAGCGGCAGCACCTGCAGCGCCTGCGAGAGCACCGGGTACCACAGCAGGCGCCGGTGGATCATGATCGCGAAGAAGCCCAGCGTGGTGTAGGACAGCGCATGCTGGCCCAGCATCGACGACTGGTGCACGTCCATGAGCAGGCCGAACATGAAGGCCGCGCCGATGCCCACGCGCGCGGGCTGGTGCACGCCCCAGAACACGATCACCAGCGCCAGCAGGTCGGGCATCCAGGCGGCGCGGCCGATGGGGATCATGTTGACCAGCAGCGCCACGAGCAGGCTGGTCCACATGAAGACGGGGCTGACGGGCAGCAGGAGCTGCTGCTGGCCGGGGCGCTTGATCATCGCGTGGCTCCCGCCGGTTTCTTCTCGTTCTTGCCGGCGCCCGGCTTGCCTTCGGGGCGCTTGCGCTGGGTGGACGCGGCCTCGACGTGCGGCGGCGCCACCGGGGCGCCCGAGGGCTCGAGCACCAGCACGTAGCGCGCCGCGGTCACGCGGGCCAGCGGCACGCAGTAGATGCGCGCAAAGGCCGAATCGGCGCGGCGCTCGATGCGCTCGATCTTCGCCACCGGCAGGCCGGCCGGGTAGATGCCGTCGACGCCGCTGGTAGAGAGCAGGTCGCCTTCCTGCAGGTCGGCATTGGCCGCCATGAAGCGCAGCTCCATGCCGCCGCCGTGCGCCGAGGCGTCGCCGAAGGCCACGCTGCGCACGCCGGTGCGGGTGTTCTGCACGGGAATGGCCAGGTCGCGGTCGATCACCAGCGTGACCTCGCTCGTGAAGGGCAGCACCTGCGTCACCTGGCCCAGCACGCCGCGCGCGTCGATCACCGGCGAGCCGGCGGCCACGCCCTGCGCGAGGCCCTGGTCGATGACGATCTTGCGCGTGTAGGGGTCGGCCGCGTCGTACAGCACCTCGGCCGGGCGGCCCGGCGTGGTGGTGGTCTGGCGCAGCTCGAGCAGCTCGCGCAGGCGGGCGTTGTCTTGCGCGAGCGTGTCGGCGCGGCTGGCGGTCTCGGCCTGCAGCATCAGGGCCTTGCGGGCCTCGTCTTCGTTGCGCTGCGCGGTCTGCAGCTCTTCGAAGTAGCGGCTGCCGCCCATGACCAGCATGACCGGCTTGAGCGCCGCCATCTGCACCGGGTAGAGCACCGCGCCGATGGCCGAGCGGATCGGCTTCACGAGGTGAAAGCGTGCGTCGGCGACCATGAGGAAGAGCGAGAGCGCGCCGAAGAAGATCAGCTTGCTGAGTGCCGATTGCCCCTGGTTGAACAGGGGTGGCGCTGTGCGATCGAGCGTGCCCAGAGGCATGTAGTCAGACCCGGCGGTGGTGCGGCATCAAATAACAAAAAGCCGGCCTGCGCAAGCAGAGGCCGGCCGATGATGGCTTTCGCCTTTTACTCGCTCGTGAAGATGCTGCCCAGACGGTCCATGCGCTCCAGGGCGATGCCGCAGCCGCGCACCACGCAGGTCAGCGGGTCTTCGGCCACGAGCACCGGCAGGCCGGTTTCCTCGGCGAGCAGGCGGTCGAGGTCGCGCAGCAGCGCGCCGCCGCCGGTGAGCATCATGCCGCGCTCGGCGATGTCGGCGCCCAGCTCGGGCGGCGTCTGTTCCAGCGCGTTCTTCACGGCCGAGACGATGTTGTTGAGCGGATCGGTCAGGGCTTCCAGCACTTCGTTGCTGCTGATGGTGAAGCTGCGCGGCACGCCTTCGGAAAGGTTGCGGCCCTTGACTTCCATTTCCTTGACTTCGGAGCCCGGGAAGGCCGAGCCGATGTTCTTCTTGATGACTTCGGCCGTCGGCTCGCCGATCAGCATGCCGTAGTTGCGGCGGATGTAGTTGATGATGGCTTCGTCGAAGCGGTCGCCGCCCACACGGACCGAGCCCTTGTAGACCATGCCGCCCAGCGAGATCACGCCCACTTCGGTGGTGCCGCCGCCGATGTCGACCACCATCGAGCCCGAGGCTTCGCTGACGGGCAGGCCGGCGCCGATGGCCGCGGCCATGGGTTCTTCGATGAGGTAGACGGCGGTGGCGCCGGCGGCTTCGGCCGCGTCCTTGATGGCGCGGCGCTCGACCTGGGTCGAGCCGCAGGGCACGCAGATGATGATGCGCGGGCTCGGCGTGAGCAGCGTGCGCGGGTGCACCATCTTGATGAACTGCTTGATCATCTGCTCGGTGATCACGAAGTCGGCAATGACGCCGTCCTTCATCGGGCGGATGGCTTCGATGTTGCCGGGCACCTTGCCCAGCATGGCCTTGGCTTCGCGGCCGACGGCCTGGATCACCTTCTTGCCATGGGGGCCGCCTTCGTGGCGGATCGCGACCACGGAGGGCTCGTCCAGCACGATGCCCTTGTTGCGGGCGAAGATCAGGGTGTTGGCGGTGCCGAGGTCGATCGCCAGGTCGGTGGAGAAGTACCGACGGAAAGCTCCAAACATGTGCGGAATCCTCTGAGCACGGCCTGCGCATCGGCAGGTCGTCGCTCTATTTTTGGGTCGTTTGACGGGGTGAATTGATCGTTTTTGGCGCAAAAGCCGGCGCGTTCGCGGGGGTTGCGGCAAAGGCGGGATAATAACCGAATCCCCTCTGAATCCCGTGTCGGCACCCTCTTCGGCGTGCGATTGCCTCCGGTTTTTTCGACCCGTCAGCCATCTATGTCTCTTTCCGCTTCCGATATTGCACGCATCGCCTCGCTGGCGCGGCTGCAGCTTGCCCCAGATGAAAGCGAGCGCATGCTCACTCAAATCAACGGCTTCTTCGATCTGGTCGAACGCATGCGCGCGGTCGACACCACGGGCATCGAGCCGCTGGCGCACCCGGTGGCCGCGCTCGAAGACGTGACGCTGCGCCTGCGCGACGACGTCGTGAGCGAGCCGAACAACCGCGAAGCCAACCAGAAGAGCGCCCCGGCCGTCGAAGCCGGCCTGTTCCTCGTGCCCAAGGTGATCGAATAATGAGCGGCGAGCAACTGCACCAGATGGGCGTGGTCGCCCTGGCCAAGGCCTTGGCCGAGCGCAAGGTTTCGGCCGTCGAAGCCTCGCAGGCGTTTCTCGGCCGCATGAAGGCCCACGAGTCGCTCGGCACCTTCGTCGACGTCAACGAAGAAGTCACGCTGGCCCAGGCCCGCGCGGCCGACGCGCTCATCGCCAAGGGCAACGCGCCCGCGCTGGCCGGCGTGCCGATCGCGCACAAGGACATCTTCGTCACCACCGATTTCGCCACCACCGCCGGCTCGAAGATTCTCGCGGGCTACCGCTCGCCCTTCGACGCGACCGTGGTGCGCCGCCTGGCCGAAGCCGGCGCGGTCACGCTGGGCAAGCTCAGCTGCGACGAGTTCGCGATGGGCTCGGCCAACGAGAACGTCGCCGTGCCCGCCGTGGGCCACGACAAAGCTGTACCAGTGCGCAACCCCTGGAACCTCGAACGCATTCCGGGCGGCTCGTCGGGCGCCAGCGCGGCGGCTGTCGCGGCACGCCTCGCGCCTGCCGCCACCGGCACCGACACCGGCGGCTCGATCCGCCAGCCCGCGTCGTTCTGCGGCATCACCGGCATCAAGCCGACCTACGGGCGCGCCTCGCGCTACGGCATGGTGGCCTTCGCCTCCAGCCTCGACCAGGCCGGCCCGATGGCCCGCTCGGCCGAAGACTGCGCGCTGCTGCTGTCGGCCTTCTGCGGCCCCGACCTCGACCGCGATTCGACCTCGCTCGACAAGCCCGCCGAGAACTTCGGCCGCTCGCTGAACGACTCGCTCGAAGGCCTGCGCATCGGCGTGCCGAAGGAGTTCTTCGGCGAAGGCGTGGCGCCGGGCGTGCGTGCTGCAATTGATGCAGCGCTGTTGCAGTATGAAAAACTCGGCGCCAAGCGCGTCGAGGTGTCGCTGCCGCGCACCGAGCTGTCGATTCCCGTGTACTACATCCTGGCCGCGGCCGAAGCCTCGAGCAACCTGAGCCGCTTCGATGGCGTCAAGTTCGGCCACCGCGCCAAGCAGTACAAGGACCTGGCCGAGATGTACGAACGCACGCGCGCCGAAGGCTTCGGCGACGAAGTGAAGCGCCGCATCATGATCGGCACCTACGTGCTCTCGCACGGCTACTACGACGCCTACTACCTGCAAGCGCAGAAGGTGCGCCGCATGATCGCGGACGACTTCCAGCAGGCGCTGACGCAATGCGACGTGATCGCCGGCCCCGCCGCGCCGACCACCGCCTGGAAGATCGGCGAACACGGCGACGACCCCGTGGCCGACTACCTCGCCGACATCTTCACGCTGCCCGCGTCGCTCGCCGGCCTTCCGGGCATGAGCGTGCCCGCGGGCTTCGACGGCGGCATGCCCGTGGGCCTGCAGCTGATCGGCAACTACTTCGGCGAAGCGAAGCTGCTCAATGCAGCGCACCGCTTCCAGCAAGCCACCGACTGGCATACGCGCACGCCGGAGGGCTTCTGACATGAGCGAGACCGTGAACACATTCGAAGCACAACAACAAGGCCGCCCGACCGGCCCGCTGGTGCGCGGCTATGAAGTCATCATCGGCTTCGAGACGCACGCCCAACTCTCGACCGCGAGCAAGATCTTCAGCCGCGCCTCCACGGCCTTCGGCGCCGAGCCCAACACGCAGGCCTGCGCGGTCGACCTGGCACTGCCCGGCACGCTGCCCGTGATGAACAAGGGCGCGGTCGAACGCGCCATCAAGCTGGGCCTGGCGCTGGGCTCGCACATCGCGCCGCGCAGCGTGTTCGCGCGCAAGAACTACTTCTACCCCGACCTGCCCAAGGGCTACCAGATCAGCCAGTTCGAGATCCCGGTGGTGCAAGGCGGTGCGGTGTCGTTCTTCCTCGGCGAAGAAAAGAAGACCGTGCGCCTGGTGCGCGCCCACCTCGAGGAAGACGCGGGCAAGTCGCTGCACGAAGACTTCATCGGCCAGAGCGGCATCGACCTGAACCGCGCCGGCACGCCGCTGCTGGAGATCGTGACCGAGCCCGACATGCGCTCCACCGCCGAGGCCGTGGCCTATGCGAAGGAGCTGCACAAGATCGTCACGTGGATCGGCATCTGCGACGGCAACATGCAGGAAGGGAGCTTTCGCTGCGACGCCAACGTGTCGGTGCGCAAGCCCGGTGAGAAGCTCGGCACGCGCCGCGAGATCAAGAACCTGAACAGCTTCAAGTTCATGCAGCAGGCGATCGACTACGAGATCAACTCGCAGATCGACGAGCTCGAAGAAGGCCGCGCCATCGAGCAGGCCACCGTGCTGTTCGACCCCGCCACCGGCGAGACGCGCACCATGCGCACCAAGGAAGACGCGGCCGACTACCGCTACTTCCCCGACCCCGATCTGCCCCCCCTCGTGGTGGCCGCCGAGTGGATCGAGCGCGTGCGCGCCACCATGTCCGAGCTGCCGCGTGCCACGGCCGAGCGCTATGTGCGTGACCACGGCCTGTCGGAATACGACGCCGCGCAGCTCACGCAGGGCGCGGCGCTGGCCCGCTACTTCGACGACGCGGTGAACGCCGGCGCGGCGCCCAAGCTGGCCAGCAACTGGATCACCGGCGAGATGGCACGCCGCCTGAACGCCGCCGAGATCGGCATCGAGGCCGCGCCCGTGAAGGCCGCGCAGCTCGCGCAGCTGGTGACGCGCATCGCCGACGGCACGCTGCCCAACAACGCCGCGCGCCAGGTGTTCGAGGCGCTGTGGAGCGGCGAAGGCAGCGATGTCGACGCGATCATCGAAGCGAAAGACCTGAAGCCGATGAACGACGCCGGCGCGCTCGACAAGATCCTCGACGAGGTGATTGCCAAGAACGCGAAGAACGTCGAGGAATACCGCGGCGGCAAGGAAAAGGCGCTCAACGGCCTCGTGGGGCAGGTCATGAAGGCCAGCGGGGGCAAGGCCAACCCTGCACAGGTCACCGAGCTGCTGAAAGCCAAGCTGGGCTGATCACGAACGAGCCCCGGGGCCTGGCGCCAGGCCCCGGCGGGTTCGTTCAGCGCGGGTTGCCGCCGTTCTGCGGCGACCAGAGCGTCTTCAGGCGCCCGCGCTCTTCGTCGAAGCGCGCATTCACGCGCTTCTTCTCGTCTTCCTGCTCCGTGATGAAGCGGTTCTGCACGGCCACGCTCTGCGTGTTGTCCTCGATGCGGCGGCGCACGGCGCCGGGCGCCTTGCTCGTGTCCTGCTTGTAGAACTCGAGCTCCTCGTCGATCTTCTTGCGGTCGTCGGCGAGCTCGACGAGGCGCTTCTTCGCGGCCTGGATCACCGCATCGATCTGCGACAGGGCCTCGACGCGCTCGCGGTCGTGCGTGGTGGCGTTGGGGTAGCGCACCAGCAGCGCGCGCTCGCGGCGGCGCTCGTCGATGAGCCGTGCGGCCTGGATGGCGGCTTCGCGCGCGCGGTCCTCGCGCTCCTGCTGCTCGCGCGCCGTGTAGGTCGGCTCCAGCTTGCGGCGCACCGTGCCGCTCGGGCCCAGTTCGCGCTGCTCGCGGTCGCTGCACTCGGCGATCGGCCGGTCGGCCGTGAGCGTGCGCCCGCGCGCGTCGACGCAGGTGTAGATGCCGACGCCGGGCCCGTCCGTCCTGGCGGGCTGGGCCAGCGCCGTTGCGCACGACGACAGGGCCGCCAGGCCCAGCCACAGCGACGCCACGACGGCGGCAGAAGAGGGATCGCGCGCGGGGCGTCGCATCGGCGCTGCGTCTCAGGCGCCGTAGCGCGTGCGGTAGGCCAGCACGCGCTCGCGGTGCGCGCCGAGGGCGGCGGCGGCGTTGCCCGAGAGGTAGCTCAGCAGGTCGTCCAGCGTGGCGATGGGCACCACCGCGAGGCCGAGCTGGTTGCGCACGTACTGCACGGCGCTGTGGTCCACGTCGACGCCGTTCTCGGTGGCTTTTTCCTGCCGGTCCAGGGCGATGGCCACGGCATGCGGCGTGGCGCCCGCGGCCTGGATCGCGGCGATGGATTCGCGCACCGCGGTGCCGGCCGACATCACGTCGTCGACGATCAGCACGCGGCCCTTCAGCGGCGCGCCCACCAGATTGCCGCCTTCGCCGTGCGCCTTGGCTTCCTTGCGGTTGTAGGCGAAGGGGTAGTTGCGGCCACGGCGGGCCAGCTCGGCGGCCACGGTGGCGCCCAGCGGGATGCCCTTGTAGGCGGGGCCGAAGATCATGTCGAACTCGAGGCCGCTTTCGACCAGGCGGTCTGCATAGAATCCGGCGAGCCGCGCGATCTTGGCGCCGTCGTCGAAGAGGCCCGAATTGAAGAAATACGGGCTCATGCGACCGGCCTTGGTCTTGAATTCGCCGAAGCGAAGCACGCCGGCGTCGAGCGCGAACTGGACGAAGTCCTGTGCCACCGCGCTGCTTGTCTGACCGTCTACAGCCATTGGAAATTCCTTGTGTTCAAACTGACCAGTCTCAATCTCAATGGCCTGCGCTCGGCGGCCACCAAGGGCGTCGCCGACTGGGTGGCCGAACTCGCGCCGGATTGTATTTGCATGCAGGAGATCCGCGTCCAGGCCAGCGATGTCGAAGGCCGCTTCGAGCAGATGGCCGGCCTGCAGGGCCACTTCCACTTTGCCGAGAAAAAAGGCTACGCGGGCACCGCCATCTACACGAAGCATGCGCCCAGCGCCGTGGTGGTGGGCTGGGGTGATCCCGAATTCGACGCCGAAGGCCGCTACCTCGAGCTGCGCTTCGACACGCCGAAACGCAAGTTCTCGGTCATCAGCTGCTACTTCCCGAGCGGCAGCTCGGGCGAGGAGCGCCAGGCCGCCAAGTTCCGCTTCCTGAAGGGCTTCTTCCCGCACCTGCTGGCGCTGAAGAAGGAGCGCGAGTTCATCCTGTGCGGCGACATCAACATCGCGCACCAGGAAATCGACCTGAAGAACTGGCGCGGCAACCAGAAGAACAGCGGCTTCCTGCCCGAAGAACGCGCCTGGATGACGCGCCTGCTCGACGCCGGCACCGAAGGCGCCGGCCTGGTGGACGTGTACCGCCGCCTCAAGCCCGACACCACAGGCGACGCCTACACCTGGTGGAGCAACCGCGGCCAGGCCTACGCGAACAACGTGGGATGGCGGCTGGACTACCACCTGGCCACGCCGGCCATGGGCGCGCTGGCGCGCACCGAGGCGATCTACAAGACGGTCAAGTTCAGCGACCACGCGCCGATCACGGTGGAGTACGACTTCACGCTGTAAGTCGCCCGCCCGTCGATGCCCATCCCGACTCCGTCTCCTTCCACGAGCCCCTCCGCGCCACCTGCCGCGACGGCGGTTTATCTGCCGCGCGACGTGGTGAACGCGCCCGAGGTGAAGGCCGCGATCGCCCGCCGCAGCGCCGAGCGCGGCGACGACGCCGACATGGCGGCCTGGCTGCTGAACCACTTCTTCCGCTGGGCCATCGGCAGCTTCGCCAACGTGCTGCCGGTGCAGTCGCCCGCCGACTACCTGGCCGCGGCCGGGCCCGACAAGCCGCTGCCCGAGTGGCTGGCGAAGCAGCTGCAGCCGCGCGCCCCTGCCGCGGTGAACGCGGCGTCCGCGCAGGACAAGGAAAAGTCCAAGGGCAACAAGGGCAACACGGCCGAATCGCCCGCCGCCGAAGCCGCTCCGAAGACTTTCTACTACTTCGACCCCGACCACCTGCTGCTGGTCGACCGCGAACGCATGCTGGTCGAGTTTTTGCGTTCGCGGCGCGGCACGCGGCTCGAACAGAAGCTGCAGCGCATCACCTGCTTCATGGCCATGGCCCTGTGGGAGCAGGAGCACCAGCGCATGCAGGCCAAGCGCAACAAGGGCTGGGTGCCCAGCAGCGGCCTGGCGCTGAAGGAAGTGCTGCGCACGCCCAACGGCGTGATCTTCGAGTTCATCGGCAGCCATGCGGCCTTGCGCGAGGAAATGGCCTACGAGTCGTTCCACATGCAGCACTGCCTGGGCCAGTTCGCCAACATCAAGAAGCTGAACGGCGGCTACGGCGAGCAGTACGCCAGCGCCGCGCAGAGCGGCCGGCTGCGCCTGTTCACGCTGCGCAGCGCGGGCAACCTGCCGCACGTGACCATCAGCCTCGAAGTGCATCCCGACGGGCTGCGCGTCGACCAGATCAAGGGCAAGCAGAACCGCCACCCGATCCGCAAGTACGCGGACGACGTGCTGCAGTTCCTGCGCACGCTGCCGCCGCGCGGCGAGCGCCACAGCGACTGCGAGGGCATGGGCCTGGTGTTCGAGCCCGAGGCCTCGGACGCCGCCCGGGGTGAATGGAAGTTCGTCACCGACGTTCAGAGCCCCGACTTCCTGCTCAGCGTGATGAGCGGCAACTTCCACCTGATCGAGCACTTCGAGCAGCCGCCGCCGCCCGGCTGACGCTGCCCCCGAACCGGTTGCCGCCGTCGCTGCAGGCGGCCCCCACGCAGGCGCCCGCCGCGATGCTGGAGATCGAAGGCATCTCGCTGAGCGCCGCCGTGTGCGCGCCGCCGCTGGGAGCGGCATTGCCATGACACAGGCCATCGTCATCCTGGTGTTCCTGGGCCTGCTGTACCTCGGGGTGCGCATCGCGTGGTTCGTCGTGCGCACGGCATTCCGCATCGTCGTGCACGGCTCGGGCACGGCGATCGGCCACATGGAAAAGGCCAACGCCGACCTCGCGGTGCGCGCCGCGCAGGCCAAGGCCGACGCCGGCAAGGTGAAGCCCAACCGCCGCCGCTGGGCGCTGGCGCTCGGCGACATCCTGCTGCTGCGCAACGGCCTGCGCTGCGACAGCGACACGCTGGCGCTCGAGGTGCCCGCCGAGCAGCGCCAGCGGCTGGCCAGGCAGGTGCTGCGCGAAATGAACATGGCCGCCGACCTGCCCGAGCGCGACATCGCCACGCAGATGCAGGCCGCGCTCGTCGGCTGGGTCGGCGGGCTCGGCCGCACCCACGCCAATTTCTACGAACAGCTCGCGGCCGAAGGCCAGGTGCGCGACGCGCTGGCCTTCGACTGCGCGCGCACCGCCTTCCTGGTGCGCTGCATCGCGCTGCTGGGCTGGGTGCCCGAGTCGCAGGCCTGGCTGGTGCTGTTCCTCAACGCACAGCGCGCGCAGGACAGCTTCGAGAGCTGGGAAGACTTCGGCCATGCCTATGCGCGGGCGCGGCTGCACTGGCTGCGCATCAGCAGCCAGGACGGCCCCGCCTCGTCGCGCGCCACGCTGGAGGTGCAGGAGCACCTGCAGAACACCCAGGGCAACTGGCTCACGCTGCCCTGGAAGCGCTACCGCATCTTCGATCCCCAACCCGTCACTCTCGCCCCCGCCGCGTCGGCCTGACGCGCGAGCCCCGCCCATGACCACCCACACGCCCTCTGCCGCAGCGACCGTGATTCCCCCCGCGCCCGCGCGCTGGAAGCTCTGCGACATCGACGCCCTGCTGCGCGCCGGCGACTACGCCGCGCTCGACCAGCGGCTCGACGACGCGCTGGCCGCCAGCTTTCAAGACCGCGACGAGGAAGAGCGCTACTACGGCGCGCTGCCCGACGACCTGGCCGGCTGCACCGCCGACGGCGCCGAAGGGCTGGCCCGCCTGGCCGCATGGCAGGCCGCCAACCCGCAATCGGCCCACGCCTGGCTCTGCGAAGCGCACTACTGGTACCACTGGGCCTACGAGTACCGCGGCTCGGGCTGGGCCAGCACGGTCACCGCGCTGGGCTGGGAATGCGCCCATGCCTGCGCCACGCGCTGCGCCGTGGCCGCGCTGCGCGCCCTCACGCTCGCGCCCACGATGTGGACCGCCTGCGCCCTGCTGCTGCAGAGCACCTCGGCCTTCAACGAGCCCGACTGGCTGACCGAACTGGTGCGCAGCGGCCGCTGGCCCGACAAGCCGCTGCAGCACGACTTTTCGCTGGACGACGATGCGGCCACCCGCGAGGAGTTGCTGGCGCAGCTCGCGCGCTCCGGCCTCGCGCACGACGAGCGCGTCGCCTGCCCCGAGGCCGTGCCCACCGCCCTGCCCTCGCCCGTGCAGGGCCGCAAGGTGATCAGCGGCACGTCCTACTGGATCCACGCCACGCTGCACGTGCACCCGCGGCTGTTCTTCTTCATGCGCCAGTGCGTCTGGTTCCAGCAGCCGCGCTGGGGCGGCAGCCACGAGCGCGTGCGCGCCTTCATCGCCTCGCCCGCCTGCGCCCACCTGAGCGAGGTCGAGAAAGACCGGCTGCGCCACGAGATCTGGCGCGACGACTACCAGGGCAACAGCGTCGACAAGGACGAAGACCCGGCCGAAGCCCAGCAGCGCATGGCCGCTACGCGCCAGCGCACCCAGGAGGCGCTCTACCCCTACCACCGCTGGGAAACCCTGCGCTGGCTGGCCGTGAGCCACTACATGCTCGACCAGCACGCCGAAGCGCTGGCCTGCCTGCGCGAGGCCGAGAGCCACCATCCCATCGACGACGACTACGCCATGAACATGGCGGTGCACGTCGCCCTGGAGCAGGACCCCGGCGGCCAGTGGCTGGGCCAGGCCATCTGCAACAGCGCCAACGCCTACGAATGCAACACCGCGCTGATCCTGCACGGCTACTGCAGCCTGAAGGGCGCCTTCGGCTTCGTGCCCAACGCGGCGACCGGCAACGCCTGGCTGGCGGCCGCGCGCGAACGCAACGCCGGCACCGAGAACTGGGACGACCTGGCCCGCGCGCTGTGGCGCGTGCCGCGCAACAAGGAAGCCTTCGAGATCCTGGAGATGGGACTGGCCGCCGGCGACACCTCATGCCTGCTCACGCTCGGCATCTTCCACGCAGGCGGCGAGCACGGCACCAAGGACCGGCAGCAGGCGATGCACTGCTACGGCCAGGCGGCACAGGCCGGCAACAGCGTCGCAGCCTACAAGCTGGGCTACCTCTGCCACGACATGGCCTGGGAAGACGCCACGCCCGCGGCGCAACGCCCCGTGCTGCAGGCGCAGGCGGTCGAGGCCATGCTGAAGGCCCGCGAGCTGGGCCACGACGACGCCACCGAGGGCGCGTTGATGTTCATCAGCGACCTGTCCGACATCCCCGTGCGCCACCGCCACCTGGACTTCGTGCGCGAGCACGCGACCAACGGCGACGCCATCGCCATGGCCACGCTGTCGACCCTGCTGGCCGACGCCAACGACAAGGTGCTCTACAACTACCGCGAGAGCGTGCGCTGGATCATGGGCGCGCAGGCCGTGGCGCCCGAGGACGAGTTCGTGGTGAACGTGACCAAGAACACCCACCAGGACGGCTTCCTGTCGTCCACGCTCTACAAGCTCACGCGCCGGCAGATCAAGGCGCACGAGATCCCGGGCGGCGACAACGCGATGGTGTAACGGCTAGCGGGACAACGCCGGCAAGGCCTTGGCCAGCGTCTCGCTGAAGGCGCGCATCGCCTCGGTCTCGTGCGTGCCGCGCTTGGTCAGGCGAAAGAAGTCCATGCCCACGCGCGGCTTCAGCAGCACGTCGGTCTTCACGCGGTGACGGCGGCAGGCCGCCAGCGCGAAGGTGGGCATCACGGCGGTGCCGAAGCCGGCCTCGACCATCGAGATCAGCGTGCCGAAGAAGTTGAAGGCGGGCCGCTGCGCGTCGGCCAGGCCGATCTCGCCGAGCTGGCGTTCGATCACCTTCTGGATCGGGTTGCCGGGCGGCAGGCCGATCAGCGTGGCGCCGCGCAGCGCGGACCAGGGCGCGGTGCCGACCGGTTCGCCGTCGGCCGTGGCCTGCGTGACGCGCATCAGCTCGAAGCGCCCCACGGGCGTGCGGTCGAGCCCCGCCGCGGCCTTGAAGAAGAAGCCCAGGCCGAGGTCGGCCTCGCCCGCGGCCACCATCGCTTCCACATCGCGCAGGTCGGCGTCGAAGAGGCGCAGCACGACCTGCGGATGCGCGGCGCGAAAACTCGCGAACACCCAGGGCAGCAGGTGCGAGGACACCAGCGGCGTGGCCGCGATGCGCAGCGTCTGGCGCGCCGCATCGCCCTCGGCGCCGAGTTCGGCGGCCACGTCATCGAGGTCGGTGACGAGCCGCTCCACCACCGGCAGCAGGCGGCGGCCGGCCGGCGTGAGGCTCACCATGCGCGTGGTGCGGTCGAACAGGCGGCAACCGAGCTGCTTCTCCATCTCGCGGATCAGGATGCTCAGGCCGGCCTGGGTGATGTGCGCCTGCTCCGCCGCGCGGGTGAAGTTGCCGATGCGCGCCACCTGCAGGAAGGCGCGCATCTGGCGCGTGGTCAGGTTCATAAGGATTCATGATAAATCCATATCACATCTAAATTTCCCATATGCCTCTTTTGCGGTCCCAATACGGACCCCATGAGCACCGCACCCAACGAAGTCATCATCCTCGGCGCCGGCATCGGCGGCCTGACCCTCGCCCTGAGCCTGCACCAGGCCGGCATCGCCTGCCGCGTGTACGAGGCCGTGCCCGAGCTGCGCCCGCTCGGCGTGGGCATCAACCTGCTGCCGCATGCGGTGCGCGAGCTCTCCGAGCTGGGCCTGCTCGACGCGCTCGACGCCGTGGGCGTGCGCACGCAGGAGGCGGTCTTCTTCACCGAGCACGGCCAGCTCGTGTTTCGCGAGCCCGCCGGCCAGCACGCGGGCTACGACTGGCCGCAGTACTCGATCCACCGCGGCGACCTGCAGACCGTGCTGCTGAACGAAACCTTGAAGCGCCTGGGCCCCGACAGCGTGCGGTGCGGCCACCGCTGCACCGGCGTCGAACAGGACGCCGACGGCGTGACGGTGCACTTTGCCGACGGCCGCGCGCCGGTGCGCGGCGCGGTCGCGGTGGGCTGCGACGGCATCCACTCGGCGCTGCGCAAGCAGCTGTATCCGGACGAGGGCGCGCCGCGCTATTCGGGCATCAACATGTGGCGAGGGACTGCTGCCTGGAAGCCCTTTCTCTCGGGCGGCAGCATGGTGCGCGCGGGCTGGCTCACCGTCGGCAAGATGGTGATCTACCCGATCCGCAACGACATCGACGACCAGGGCCGCCAGCTCGTGAACTGGGTGGCCGAGATCCACGCGCCCCAGCCCGCGATGCGCGACTGGAGCCGCGCCGGGCGCCTCGAGGACTTCCTGCCCGCCTTCGCCGACTGGCACTTCGACTGGCTCGACGTGCCCGCGCTGATCCTGGCCTCCGACACCATCCTGGAGTACCCGATGGTCGACCAGGACCCGCTGCCGCGCTGGAGCCACGGCCGCCTCACGCTGCTGGGCGACGCCGCGCACCCGATGGTGCCGCGCGGCTCCAACGGCGCGGGCCAGTCGATCATCGACGCGCGCTTCCTGGCGGGTGCGATGAAGCGCGAAGGCGTGGGCACCGCGGCGCTCGACACCTACGACCGCGTGCGCGTGAAGGCCACCACCGACGTGGTGCTGACCAACCGCAGCAACCCGCCCGACACCATCCTGCGCGAGGTGTTCGAGCGTTCGGGCGGCCAGCGCGTCGAGAACCTCGACGCGATCGTCACGCAGCAGGAACTGCAGGCGATCTCGGACCACTACAAGCGCGTGGCCGGCTACGACCCGGCGGCGCTGAAGGCGCGCGCGTCGTACCTCTGAGCGCCGGCACATTCACAGATCAAGACGGAGACAAGACACGATGAAATTTCTGACCAGGACCTTCGCCACCCTGCTGGTTGCGGCCAGCGCCGCCGCGGCCCACGCCTGGCCCGACCAGCCGGTGACGCTGGTGGTGCCCTACACACCCGGCACCGGCATCGACCTGATCGCACGACAGCTCTCGGCCCGCCTGCCCGCCGTGCTCGGCCAGCCGGTGATCGTGGAGAACCTGGCCGGTGCCAGCGGCAACATCGGCAGCGAGAAGGTGGCGCGCGCCAAGCCCGACGGCTACACGCTGCTGGTGCAGGTCAACACGCTGGTGATGAACAAGGGCCTGTACAAGTCGCTCGCCTACGACCCGGTGGCCGACTTCACGCCGGTGTCGCAGACCTCGTGGGGCACGCTGCTGCTGGTAACCAACCCGGCCACCCAGAAGGCCGGCTCGCTCGCGCAACTGGTGGCCACCGCCAAGGCCAACCCCGGCAAGCTGACCTACGCCACGCCGGGCGTCGGCACGCCGCACCACCTGTCGATGGCGCTGCTGATGCAGGGCACCGGCACCGACCTGCTGCACGTGCCCTACAAGGGCACGGCCGGCGCCGTCACCGACCTGCTCGGCGGGCGCATCGACGCGATGTTCCTGCCGGTGCACGTGGCGCTGCAGCACATCCAGGCCGGCAAGCTCAAGGCGCTCGCCACCGGCAGCAGCCACCGCCTGCCGCAGCTGCCCGACGTACCCACGCTCGCCGAGGCCGGCGTGACCGCCGACAACGTCGACATGTGGTACGGCGTGCTCGCGCCCAAGGGCACGCCGGCCAACGTGGTGGCGCGGCTCAACACGGAGATCGCCGCGGTGCTGAAGTCGCCCGAGGTGGCGAAGTCCTTCGAGTCGCAAGGCATGGTGCCCGCCAGCTCGACGCCGGCGGCGTTCGGCGCGCTGATCCAGAAGGATGCGCAGCGCTGGGCGACGGTGGTGAAGAAGGGGAACATCACCGCCGACTGAGCGCGGCGGGAAGCGCAGCTACTTGCGCGCAGCCGCCCGGTACAGGTTCTCGACCTTCGGCACGTTCGCCTCGAGCTTGGCGATGCGGTCCGGCCCGCTCGGGTGGGTCGACAGGAAGCTCAGGCCGCCCTGGTTCTTGGAGGCGGTGGCCATCTTCTTCCACAGCGACACCGAGGCCTGCGGGTCGTAGCCCGCGCGCGCGGCGAGTTCGAGGCCCACGAGGTCGGCGTCGGTCTCGTCGCTGCGGCTGAACTTCAGGGTGATGAGCTGGGTGCCGGCGCGTGCCGCGAGGTCGCCCACCTGGCCGAGCCCCAGCAGCTGCGCGCCGATGGACAGCGCCGCGCCGGTGCCAACGCTCTTGGCCATGCGGGCGCGGGCGTGTTCGCGCAGCGCGTGCGCCATTTCATGGCCCATGACCATCGCGACCTCGTCGTCGCTCAGCTTGAGCTGCTCGAGGATGCCGGTGAAGAAGGCGATCTTGCCGCCGGGCATGCAGAAGGCGTTGATCTGCTTGCTGCCGATCAGGTTCACCTCCCACTTCCACTCGCGGGCGCGGGTGTTCCACGGCAGGGCGAAGGGAATGAGCCGCTGCGCGATGGTGCGCAGGCGCTGCAGCTGCGCGTTGCCGTCACCGGCCAGTGCGCCCTTGGCGCGCGCCTGTTCGAGCAGCTGGCCGTACTGCTGCACGCCGGCCGCCTCGATCTGGTCGGCGGGCACGAGGTTGCGCGCCACCGAGGCATTGCCGACATTGACCTGCGCCAGTGCCGGCGCGCTCAGCGCCGCGCCGGCGGCGGCCAGCAGGAAGGCCCGGCGCGGGTTCCAGGCCGAGGCTTCGGAGAGGGCGGAAAGGGGGCGTTCGCATCGTGTGCACATAGGTGCCCGGATGATAGGAACAAATGGAGACGAGCGGGCGCGTCGATGTCCCCGGCACTCCACGAAAACCTCCGCCTTCGGCTGCGGTGCGAGTGCCTTCGGGCGGCCGGGCGGCACTCATGGACAATCCCCCACTCATGTCCGCACCGCCCGCCGAACCCACCCAAGCCCCCGCGAGCACCGCGCTGCCCTGGCGCGACGCGCTCAAGGTCTACCTCGAACCCGCCACCCTGCGCATGCTCGCGCTGGGCTTCTCGGCCGGCCTGCCGCTGCTGCTGGTGCTGGGCACGCTGAGTTTCCGGCTGCGCGAGGCGGGCATCGACCGCACCACCATCGGCTACCTGAGCTGGGTCGGGCTGGCCTATGGCTTCAAGTGGGTCTGGGCGCCGCTGGTCGACCGGCTGCCGCTGCCGCCGCTGACCACGCTGCTCGGGCGCCGGCGCGGCTGGCTGCTGCTGGCGCAGGGCATGGTGATCGTCGGGCTGGTCGGCATGGCGATGAACGACCCGCGCCTGGGGCTGCAGCCGCTGATCTGGTGCGCGCTGCTGGTGGCCTTCGGCTCGGCCACGCAGGACATCGCGCTGGACGCCTTCCGCATCGAATCGGCCGAGACGCGCAAGCAGGCCGCGCTGGCCGCCGCTTATCAAACGGGCTACCGACTGGCGATGATCTGGGCCGGCGCCGGCGTGCTGTGGGTCGCGGCCTGGGCCGAGGTGGCGCCCGCCGTGGCGGTCACCGGCGCGGCGGCGTACCAGAACGGCGCCTGGAAAACGGCCTATCTGGTCATGGCGGCCTCGATGGCGGTCGGCGTGCTGACGGTGCTGCTGTCGCCCGAACCGGTGCGGCGCGTGCTGCCGAAGGCGAAGAACGCGGGCGAATGGCTGCGAAGCGTGCTGATCGAGCCTTTTGCCGACTTCATCCGCCGCTACAAGTGGCAGGCGGCGCTGATCCTGGCGCTGATCGCCATCTACCGCATCAGCGACGTGGTGATGGGCATCATGGCCAACCCCTTCTACGTGGACATGGGCTTCACCAAGGACCAGGTGGCCACGGTCAGCAAGATCTACGGCGTGATCATGACGTTGGTGGGCGCCTTCGTGGGCGGCGTGCTGTCGATGCGCCTGGGCGTGATGCGGGTGCTGATGCTGGGCGCCGTGCTGAGCGCCGCGAGCAACCTGCTGTTCGCCTGGCTGGCCACGCGCGGGCACGACCTGACGGCGCTGATCGCCGTGGTCTCGGCCGACAACCTGGCCGGCGGCATCGCCTCGGCGGCCTTCATCGCCTACCTGTCGAGCCTGACCAACATCAGCTACTCGGCCACGCAGTACGCGCTGTTCAGCTCGCTGATGCTGCTGCTGCCGAAGTTCATCGCCGGTTATTCGGGCGCGTTTGTCGACGCCTACGGCTACAGCATCTTCTTCACCGCCACCGCGCTGCTGGGCGTGCCGGTGCTGCTGCTGGTGGCGCTGGCCTCGCGCATGGCGGCCCGCACAGGCGACGGCGAGCGTCAATAGGGCCTGCGCCGGAGCTGTCATCTATAGGAAACAGCCGACGCAACCTGATACGCAACGCTGGTAGGCTGCGACATTCATTGCGTGAAAATTGCGCTTTCCCGCTTTTTCTTCTGTCGCCGACGCCCTTTCGCCTGTCGCCTGCCCCCACATCCATCGTGCCGTCCCGAATTTCTCCCCTTCAAATCAGTGCCTACACGGCTACCTCGGCCGTCGGCGTCGGCAAGGAAGCGCACGCCGACGCACTCGCGCACTCGCGCAGCGGCCTGCGCGCCAACGACTTCGGCGAGGCGCCGCTGCCGACCTGGATCGGTCGCGTCGACGGCCTGGAAGACGTCCGCCTGCCCGAATCGGCCGCGTTCTGGGACTGCCGCAACAACCGGCTGGCCTGGCTGGGCCTGCAGGCCGACGGCTTCCTCGAGGCGGTCGCGGCCGCGCGCCAGAAGTACGGCGCCACGCGCATCGCGCTGGTGCTCGGCACCTCCACGGCCAGCATCGGCGAGACCGAGCTGGCCTACACGCAGCTCGACGCCGACGGCAACTTTCCGCCGGACCAGCGCCGCGCGGCCGTCCACACGCCGCATTCGCTGGCCATGTTCGTGCAGCAGGTGCTGGGCATCGACGGCCCGAGCGAGACGATTTCGACCGCCTGCTCGTCCAGCGCCAAGGTGTTCGCCTCGGCCGAGCGCCTGATCCGCCTGGGCCTGGCCGACGCGGCCGTGGTCGGCGGCGCCGACACGCTGTGCGGCAGCGTGCTGTTCGGCTTCAACTCGCTGGAACTGGTCTCCACCGAGCCCTGCCGCCCCTTCGACGCCGACCGCAAGGGCATCAGCCTGGGCGAGGCGGCCGGCTTTGCGCTGGTCGAACGCGTGCAGGCCGGTGACAACGCCACGCAACTGCTGGGCTACGGCGAAGCCAGCGACGCGCACCACATGTCGACGCCGCACCCCGAGGGCCTGGGCGCCGAGCGCGCACTCGACGACGCACTGGCGCGCGCGGGCCTGGCCGCCGACGCCATCGACTACATCAACATGCACGGCACGGCGAGCCAGAAGAACGACGAGGTCGAGGGCGCGCTGGTGGCGCGCCGCTTCCCGGCGCGCACGCACGCCAGCTCGACCAAAGGCTTCATGGGCCACACGCTGGGCGCCGCGGGCATCGTCGAGGCCGTCGTCTGCCTGCTGGCGATCGAGCGCGGCCTGATGCCGGGCACGGTCAACACCCGCACGCTGGACGAAGGCTTCGGCCCCCAGATCAAGCTCGAACCTGCAAAGGGCGAGGTGCGCTACGCGCTGTCCAACTCCTTCGGCTTTGGCGGCAACAACTGCGCGCTGGTCTTCGGCAAGGCGGTGACCGCATGAACACGCCTCCGACGCTCTACATCGAAGGCCCCGCCTTCTGGACCCCCACGCTGCCCGGCTGGGACGCCGCGCGCGCGGCCTTCCGCGGCGAAGGCGCGCTGGCCGATCCGCCCGCCAAGCGGCCCTCGCCGCAGGTGCTGGCCCCGGCCGAGCGCCGCCGCGCGCCCGACACCGTGGCGCTGGCGCTCGAAGTGGCCGCCGCGGCCATCGCGGGCGCCGACCGCCCCGCGGCCGACGTGCCCTGCGTGTTCACCTCGGCGCACGGCGACCTGTCGATCAACGACTACATGTGCAGCACGCTCGCGGGCGACCCGAAGATGCTGTCGCCCACCAAGTTCCACAACTCGGTGCACAACGCGGCCGTCGGCTACTGGACCATCGGCACCGGCTGCATGGCGGCCAGCAACGCCGTCTCGGCCTATGGCCACAGCTTTGCCGCCGGCCTGCTCGAAGCGGCCGTGCAGTGCGCGGCCGACCAGACGCCAGTGCTGCTGGTGGGCTACGACGCCCCCACGGTCGGCGCGCTGGCCTCCGTGACCGACAGCCGCGGCCTGCTGGCCGTGGCGCTGGTGATCGCGCCCGAGCGCACGGCCCGCACGGTGGCCAGCCTCGACTGGTCGCTGGTCGGCGACGGTGCGGCGACCGCGCCGCGCTCGGCCGCCGCCGCCACGCTGAAGGACATCAACCCGATGGCCGACGCCCTGCCCCTGTTCGAGGCGCTGGCCCAGGCCCCGGGCAGCGCCGACGCGCCCATCGACCTGCCACTGTCGGCCGCGCTGGCCCTGCGGCTGCGCCTGCAGGCCGCGGGCTGACCGGCCTGCGCCCGGGGGCGGCGGTGCGTGTTGACACACGCAACCGCGCCCCGGTACGTCATCATTGCCGCATGGCGCCCACGCAACCTGGGCGAGGCGCTATGTTTTTCGCAGCGATCCAGGTTGACAGGGCGATGCTGCGTTTACCCAACTTTACGGAGCGTTCAAGCCCGCTTGCTCCCGGTGAACGACCATGAAGCGCATGAGCACCCCCCAACTCCTGATGATCGAAGACGACGCCCGCCTGGCGCAGATGGTGGGCGAGTACCTGACGCAGTCGGGTTTCGCCTTCAACCACGCCGGCGACGGCGCCACCGGCCTGGAGCAGCTGCAGCAGCACGCGCCCGACCTGGTGATCCTCGACCTGATGCTGCCCGACACCGACGGCCTCGAGGTCTGCCGCCGCATCCGCGCCCTGCCCGGCCCGCTGGCCAAGGTGTCGGTGCTGATGCTCACGGCCAAGGGCGACCCGATGGACCGCATCATCGGCCTGGAGATCGGCGCCGACGACTACCTGCCCAAGCCCTTCGAGCCCCGCGAGCTGCTGGCGCGCATCCGCGCCGTGCTGCGCCGGCGCAGCGAGAACGCCACCGAGGCCGAAGCCTCCACGGTGATGCGCTTCGGCACGCTGGAGATCGACCGCAACGCGCGCACCGTGTCGGTGGCCGGCGCGCTGGCCGACCTCACCTCCTACCAGTTCGACCTGCTGGTCGCGATGGCCGAGCGCGCGGGCCGCGTGCTCACGCGCGACCAGATCATGGAAGCCGTGCGCGGCCGCGAGCTCGAGGCCTTCGACCGCTCGATCGACGTGCACATGGGCCGCATCCGCGCCGCCATCGAGGTCGACGCGAAGAACCCGAAGCGCATCCTGACGGTGCGCGGCGTGGGCTACGTCTTCGCCAAGCAACAGGACTGATCAGGACCGCCCCGCGATGCTGCGCAGCCTCTACCGCCGCCACCTCTACGTCCGCATCTGGCTCGCGGTGGTCGGCGGCGTGGTCATCCTCACGCTGATGGCCAACTGGATCGTGCGCGTGGCCGCCGAGGCCGAGCGCGAACGCCTGGCGCCGGTGCCGCGCGAGGTGGTCGTGCTCGACAGCCAGGACCGCACCATCGGCACCGGCAAGGCCATGCGCGTGCCCGGCCAGGGCCTGGAGTTCGACGTGCAGCTGAGCGACGGCCGCGACATGACGCTGCGCGTGGCGCCGCGCGAGCGCCCCACCGGCACCGGCGGCTTCGCGCCCTGGCGCACCCCGTTCGGGCTGGGCTGGATGATTGCGCTCGTGGGCGTGGCGGTGGCGCTGGGCGTCTACCCGATCGTGCGGCGCATCACCCAGCGGCTCGAGACCCTGCAGCGCGGCGTGCAGCGCTGGGGCGAGGGCGACCTCTCGGCGCGCGTGATCGAGGAAGGACAAGACGAAGTGGCCGATCTCTCCAAGCGATTCAATGCCTCCGCCGAACGCATCGAGCAGCTCGTGCGTTCCCACAAGTCGCTGCTGGCGAACGCCTCGCACGAGCTGCGCTCGCCGCTCACCCGCATCCGCATGGGCCTGGAGCTCATGGGTGACCAGCCCAGCCCGGCGGCGCGCGAGGAAATCTCGCGCAACATCGGCGAGCTCGACCAGCTCATCGACGAGATCCTCTTGGCCAGCCGGCTCGACGCCAGCGAGGCCGACATGGGCACCATCGAAGCCGTCGACCTGACCGGTCTGGCCGCCGAAGAGTGCGCGCAGGTGAACGCCGAACTCGACCTGGCCGAAGGCACCGACAACGCCACGCTCACCGTGCCGGGCGTGTCGCGCCTGCTGCGCCGCGCGATCCGCAACCTGCTTGAGAACGCCCGCCGCTACGGCGCCGGCGAGATCAGCGTCGAACTCGGCAGCGCCGGCGGCTACGCCACGGTGCGCGTCAACGACCGCGGGCCGGGCGTGCCGGCGACGCTGCGCGAACGCATCTTCGAGCCCTTCTACCGCCTGCCGGGCGCCAGCGAGCGCAACGGCGGCGTCGGCCTGGGGCTGGCGCTGGTGAAGTCGATCGCCGAGCGCCACGGCGGCTCGGTGCGCTGCGAAGACCGGCCGGGTGGCGGCGCGAGCTTCGTGATCTGCCTGCCGGCCAAGGGCCCTGCCGCCGTACCGCACTGAGCGCCTTCGGGCGCACAGGGACAAGTCAGGTTCGGCCGAGGGGCCGCACCTAAAATCCCGGCCCTATGCAGAGATCGCACATCGTTCGGCCCGCGGCCATGTTCTGGGGGCTGGTGGTGTTCATGCCGGTCGGCGTCACCTACCTGTCGGCCATCGTGCTGCTGCTTGCCCTGCTGGTGGGCGGCGGCCTGCGCGAGCGCTATGCAAGGCTGCGCGCCAACCCGCTGTGGTGGCCGGTGGTCGCCTACGTGGCGTGGACCTTCATCGTGCTGGCCGTGCGGCCGCACTACCCCGAGACCCCCTCCAACCTGTTCCACGGGCTGCGCATCGCCTTCACCTTCCTGATGGCGATGGCGCTCACGCGCGAGGAGGCGCTGTGGGCGCTGCGCGGCTTCCTCTTGATCGCGGCGCTCAACATCGCGCTCATCGTGCTGCACTACACCCTGGGCCTTCCGGTGCCGGGCGCGCTGCGCGGCGTGGTGATGGAGGTGGGCAACAAGTCGATCAGCAACGCGCTGCTGTTCAGCATCGTCGCGGCCAGCGCCGCGGTCTACGGGCTGTCGCAGATCACGGGGCACCGGCCCCTGCGCGCACTGGCGGCCTTCGCGCTCGTGCTCGGGCTGGGCGCCGTGGTCGCGCTGCCGCTCACGTCGCGCACCTCGGTGCTCGCGCTGCTGCTGGTGATTCCGGTGGTCTGCCTGCACCAGTGGAAGAACCACCTGAAGGCGCTGTCGGCCGCGCTGATCCTGGGCGCGGTGGTGATCGGCGCAAGCCTGTACCAGCTGCCGCAGCTGCAGCAGAAGGTCGAGACCGGCATCGAGGAGCTCGAGAAGGCGCAGACCGGCGCCGTGTTCCACGGCAGCTGGATCATCCGCTACTACATGTACCGCGACACCGGTGCCATGATCGCCGACCAGCCCGTCGCGGGCTGGGGCATCGGCGGCTGGACCGACCAATGGCACAAGCGCGGCCCGGCGCTGTTCGCCGACTCCAACATGCCGCACAACGACTTCCTCTGGGTGGGCGCGCAAAGCGGCATCCCGGGCATCCTGAGCCTGCTGGCGATCATGCTCGTCGCCGTCTGGCAGGCCTGGCGCCGGCCCGACATTGCCGGGCGCTACGCGCTGGCCGCCACGCTCATCGCACTCATCGCGTCGAGCGTGAACTCGGCGATGCGCGACGCGCAGATCGGGCTGGCCGTGCTGTGGATCGCGATGGTCTACCTGCGGCTGGCGCAGGAATCGCAGGACCCCGATCCGTGGCGCGGCCTGTGGCCGCGGGCCCGGCCAAGCTGAAACGAAAAAACCGGCCGCGAGGGCCGGTTTTTTTCTTTCCGCCTGGCCGCTCAGTGGCGGCTGGACACGGTCTCGCCCGCCTTCAGGCGGTACACCGTGCCGCAGTACGGGCACTTGGCTTCGCCGGTGCGCGCCACGTCGAGGTAGACCTTCGGGTGGCTGTTCCAGAGCTTCATGTCGGCCTTGGGGCTGGGGCAGAACACGCCGCCCTGGTGGTTGAGCTCCTTCGCGAGGAGTTCGACGACTGCATTGGTGGACATGTTGTTCCTCAGACCTTCGTGAGCCAGTGGGCGTACTTGGGGTTCTTGCCGTTCACGATGTCGAAGAAGGCCGACTGGATCTTCTCGGTGACCGGGCCGCGCGCGCCGCCGTCGCCCCGGTTGCCGATCTCGATGCGGTCGAGTTCGCGGATGGGCGTCACTTCGGCGGCCGTGCCGGTGAAGAAGGCCTCGTCGGCCACGTACACCTCGTCGCGCGTGATGCGCTTTTGCACGAGTTCGATCCCCAGGTCCTTGCAGATGTGCAGGATGGTGTTGCGCGTGATGCCGTTCAGGGCGCCGGCCGACAGGTCGGGCGTGTAGACCACGCCGCCCTTGACCACGAACACATTCTCGCCCGCGCCTTCGGACACGAAGCCGCTCGCGTCGAGCAGCAGCGCTTCGTCGTAGCCATCGTCCAGCGCTTCCATGTTGGCGAGGATCGAGTTGGTGTAGTTGCTCACCGTCTTGGCCTGCGTCATCGTGATGTTGACGTGGTGGCGGGTGTAGCTGGAGGTCTTCACGCGAATGCCGCGGCGCATGCCTTCTTCGCCGAGGTAGGCGCCCCACGACCAGGCCGCGACCATGGCGTGGATCTTGTTGCCCTTGGGGCTCACGCCCAGCTTCTCGGAGCCGATCCAGATCAGGGGGCGCAGGTAGCAGCTTTCGAGCTTGTTCTCGCGCACGACCTGCTTCTGGGCTTCGTTCAGCTGTTCCTGCGAGAACGGGATCTTCATGCGCAGGATCTTGGCGCTGTTGAACAGGCGCTCGGTGTGCTCGGCCAGGCGGAAGATGGCGGTGGCGCCGTCGGCCGTCTTGTAGGCGCGCACGCCCTCGAAGGCGCCGCAGCCGTAGTGCAGCGTGTGGCTCAGCACGTGGATCTTGGCGTCGCGCCAGTCCACGAGTTCGCCGTCCATCCAGATCTTGCCGTCACGGTCGTCCAGCGAGGGGGGGATCGAGCTCATTTCCTGATTCCTTTGGGAGCGGTGGGGGGGGTGCGACCCGCGGGGAAAGTCGCAAAAGCTTTCGATTTTAAGGCGGTGCCCGCAAGCTCTGCACTTCGGGGTGCCCGACAATGGCCGGTTGTGCCAACCAGTGGAAAAAGGGTTCCCGTGTCCGTATTCAAGAACGTCATCGTCTATCGCATCGAACCTGCCTGGTCCCAATCACTGACCGAGGCAGAAGAAGGGCTGGCCAAGCAACGCTTCGTGCCTTGCGGCCCCTCGCAGGAAAAGTCCGCCGGCTGGGTCGAGCCACGCGGCGAGGCCAACGGCCCGCTGGTGGAGTCCATCGACGGCCAGTGGCTGGTCGAGTACATGATCGAAAGCAAGCAGGTCCCCGGCTCCGTGGTGCGCCGCAAGCTCGACGAGCGCTGCGCCCACATCGAGACCACCACCGGCCGCAAGCCCGGCAAGAAGGAAAAGAAGGAGCTCAAGGAAGATATCACCCTGGAGCTGCTGCCCATGGCCTTCACGCGCAGCGCGCGCGTCACGGTGTGGATCGACAAGGCCGAGAACCGCCTCGTGATCAACTGCGGCAACGCCGCCCGCGCCGACGAAGTGGTCACCAGCCTCGTGAAGTCGCTCGACGGCTTTGCCGTGGCGCTGATCAACACGCAGATCGAGCCGGCCGCCGCCATGGCCAACTGGCTGCTGACGCAGGAGCCGCCGGCCGGCTTCAGCATCGACCGCGAGTGCGAGCTCAAGGCCTCCGACGACTCGAAGGCCGTGGTGCGCTACGCCAAGCACGCGCTGGACATCGACGAGGTGAAGCAGCACATCACCGACGGCAAGCGCCCGACGCGCCTGGCGCTCACCTGGGACGACCGCGTGTCCTTCGAGCTCACGCACGGCCTGCTGATCCGCAAGATCACCTTCCTCGAAGGCACGGGCGACGGCGCGGCGGGTGGCAAGAAGGAAGACAACTTCGACGCCGACGTGGCCATTGCCACCGGCGAACTCGGCCAGCTGGTGCCGGCGCTGCTCGATGCGTTGGGTGGTGAAGCGGCGTTCTCGGCGGCCCCGCCGGATGAAGCGCCGAAGGCTGCGGCCACTGCGCCTGCAACGCAGGCCGACACGCCCGAAGAAGAAGACGCGCCGTTCTGAGGTTCTGAATCAGGCGAAACGCCCGCGCCGCCTTCAGGCCGCGGGCGTTTCCTCGTCAGCCGACGCCTCGGGCCGCGTGAGCGTCCAGCTCTGCAGCTTGCCGCCGTTGAACACGGTATCGACGTAGGAGCCGCCGGCGTCGGTCCAGCGGTACAGCTCGGGCTGCTCGTTCTCGGGCGAGCGCTGCTCGCCGAGCGCGCGCGTCATCGCGATGACGTGCATCAGCGTCACGCCGGGCTTGAGCTTGGCATTCAGCATCACCGAGCTCGCCACCGTGCCGATGGGCCGGTCGGCGGCCCGCTTGAGCACCTGCATCGTGCGGTTGAAGTGCATCAGCAGGAACATCACGATCGCACCGCCGGCGAACGCCACGCCGCCCCATCCGTATTGGTGCCACGACAGGCCGAGGAGCACGACGGCCCCCACGGGCACCAGCAATTTCTGGAAATTCATGGGCCGCATTGTCGCCGCCCGGTGGAAGGCCCTCTCAGGCCGATGCAGTTGCCCCAGGGGTCGCGCACCTGCGCCATGTGCTCGTCGCCCTCCAGCCGCAGCGGGCCGCGGTACAGCGGCGCGCCGCACGCCTCGAGATGGGCCAGCGCCGCATCGAAGTCGGCGACGTTCCAGTACACGACCGAGCCGCAAGCACCGGCGCCGACCTTCGCATCGGCCGGCACGAGCTCCAGCAGCACGCCGTGGACCGACAGGCACTCGAAGGCCGGCGAGCCGATCGACAGCGGCACCGCATCGGGGAAGGCGTCGGCGTACCAGCGCAGTGCGGCGTTCACATCGGTGACGTGGACCATGACGGCGGCAATGGGGGGAACGGTGGATTTCATTCGGCGACAGCGGGAAACGGGCCGCGATTGTGCAGCCCCGACCGCGCCGCAGTAGCGACCGTGGCTACCGCCGGGCGCAGAAAGCGGTACTCGCGGCGAAATGCGCAGGGTGCGGCGATGGGTGCGGGCACATTTCGCCGCACGGGCATCTGCCCGGGCCACCGAGAAACGCATGAACATCCAGCGCTCCGTCAGCATCGTTCGACTCACCCTTGCCGCCGCACTCGCGGGCACCGTCCTCAGCGGCTGCTACGTGGTGCCGCTCGGGCAACCCGCTCCCATCGCGCCGTCGCAGCAAAGCTATGCCGTCGCACCGGGGCCTGTGTCACAGACCTTCAGCGCGCGGCTCTATCCGTCGAATGCTGAAGCCGCGCGCTACGGCGCCGTCGGGGGCACGGTGACCAACGACATGAACGGCCGTGGCCACTTCAATGCGCAGATTGGTGCCGAACAGTTTCAGGGAGAGGCGACCCGCGTGGCCGGCTCGCGCACCACCGGCGTGGCGAACGCCACCGGCAGTCGCGGCGGCAACCTGAGTTGCCAGTACACGATGAACTCCGCCACCTTGGGCAGCGGCCAGTGCGTGCTCAACAACGGGCCGGCGTTCACGATGCACATCGGAAGCTAAGCAACGAATCAGAGAAGGCCAGGGAGGCCAGGGAAGGTAGGGAGGGTCTGCCCGGCGCGTCCACCACGCGCCGGGCATTTTTTTCTTCGGCTTGCCAGTTCACCAGTTCACGAGCTGCCGCATCTTGCGTCGCAGCTCGCGCTCACGCTTCTGCTCGGCGTTCCAGTCGTCGCGGATGGCCAGCGTGACCGACAGCGCCATCAGCAGGATCACGAACGCAAACGGCAGCGCGAACACGATGGTCGCCGTTTGTATGGCCTTGATGCCGCCCGCGAACAGCAGGCTCAGCGCAATCGCCGCCACCAGCACGCCCCAGGTGATCTTCACGCGGGCCGGCGGATTCGGGTTGCCCTTCGTGCTCATGATGCCCAGCACCAGCGTCGCGGAATCGCCCGAGGTCACGAAGAACACGAACACCAGCAGCGTCGCCACGATCGACAGCAACCCGCCCATGGGCATCGCCTTGAACATCACGAACATGGTGGTCGACACGTCGGCCTTCACCGACTCGACCAGCGGCACGCCCTGGAAGATCTCGAAGTTGAGCGCGGCGCCGCCGAACACCGAGAACCACGCGAAGCCCACCAGCGTGGGCGCGATCACCGTGCCCAGGATGAACTGGCGGATCGTGCGCCCGCGCGACACGCGCGCAATGAACAGGCCCACGAACGGCGACCACGCGAGCCACCAGGCCCAGTAGAAGAGCGTCCAGTCGGCCACCCACGAGCTGTTGCGGAACGGGTTCATGCGCAGGCTCATGCGCACGAACTCGGCGAGGTACGAGCCCAGCGTGTTGGTGAAGGTCTCGACGATGGCAATGGTCGGCCCCACCACCAGCACCGTGAGCGCCAGCAGCGCGGCCAGCACCAGGTTGCCCATCGACAGCCATTTCACGCCGCGCTCGACGCCCGTGACCGCCGAGGTGATGAACAGCACCGTCGTCACCACGATGATCACCGCCTGCGTCCAGCGGCCGATGTCCGTGCCGAAGGCCGCATGCAGCCCGCTGTTGATCTGCGTGGCGCCCATGCCCAGCGAGGCCGCCACGCCGAAGGCCGTGGCCACCACGGCCAGCACGTTGAAGGCCGGCGACAGCCGCTGCACGAAGCGCCACGGCAGCGCCTCGGTGGCCGAGCTGACCAGCGGCAGCGCCTTGCGGCGGAAGCTGAAGAAGGCGATCGACAGGCCGACGATGCCGTAGATCGCCCAGGGGTGCAGCCCCCAATGGAAGAAGGCGTAGCGCATGGCCACGCCGGCCGCATCGGGCGTGCCGGGGATCACGCCGGGCGGCGGATTCGCGTAGTGCGAGATCGGCTCGGCCACGCCCCAGAACACCAGGCCGATGCCCATGCCGGCCGCGAACAGCATCGCGAACCAGGCGCCGATGGAGAACTCGGGCTCGTCGTCCTCGTCGCCCAGCTTCAGGTCACCGAAGCGGCTGAACGCCAGGAAGAAGGCCAGCACCACCAGCCCGAGCACCACCCACAGGTAGAACCAGCCGAAGTTGCGCGTGATGTCGGCGAGCGCGGTGCTGAACACGCGGTCGAGCGACGCGGGAGACACCAGCCCCCACAGCACGACCACGGCGATCAGCCCGGCGGAGACGATGAGTTGCATGGGGGGTCTCCTGGTGGGGGTGTTGTCGTGCGGGTGCGCGTCAGTCGAGCCGTCGTACCACGTCCATCGCTTCTTCGATACGGTCGACCGGATGGATGGTCAGGCCCTCGATCTCCTTCGTGCCCTTGCGCGGCGCGTTCGCCTTCGGCACCACGGCCACGCTGAAGCCCAGCTTGGCGGCTTCGCGCAGGCGCTCCTGGCCGCGCGGCGCAGGCCGCACCTCGCCGGCCAGGCCGACTTCGCCGAAGGCGATGAAGCCCTTGGGCAGCGGCTTGCCGCGCAGGCTGGAGGTGATGGCCAGCATCACGGCCAGGTCGGCCGCGGGCTCGCTGATGCGCACGCCGCCCACCGCATTGACGAACACGTCCTGGTCCATGCAGGCCACGCCGGCGTGGCGATGCAGCACGGCCAGCAGCATCGCGAGGCGGTCGCGGTCCAGGCCCACCGACAGGCGGCGCGGGCTCGGCCCGCCGTTGTCGACCAGCGCCTGGATTTCCACCAGCATTGGCCGCGTGCCTTCGAGCGTGACCAGCACCACGCTGCCGGGCACCGGCTCGGCGTGCTGGCTCAGGAAGATCGCGCTCGGGTTGGTCACGCCCTTCAGGCCGCGCTCGGTCATGGCGAACACGCCGATCTCGTTCACCGCGCCGAAGCGGTTCTTGATGGCGCGCACGAGGCGAAAGCTCGAGTGCGTGTCGCCTTCGAAGTACAGCACCGTGTCGACCATGTGCTCGAGCACGCGCGGGCCGGCCAACGCGCCCTCTTTCGTGACGTGGCCCACCAGCACCACGGCCGTGCCGCTGGTCTTGGCAAAGCGCGTGAGGTGCGCCGCGCATTCGCGCACCTGCGCCACCGAGCCGGGGGCGGAGGTGAGCTGGTCGGAGTACACCGTCTGGATCGAGTCGATCACCGCGATGGCCGGGCGCGTGGCGTCGAGCGTGGCGATGATCTTTTCGAGCTGGATCTCGGCCAGCACCTGCACCTGCGAGTGGTCGAGCCCGAGCCGCTTGGAGCGCAGCGCCACCTGCGAGCCGCTTTCCTCGCCGGTGACGTACAGCGCGTTCTGCCCCGCGCGCTGCAGCGCGTCGACCGCCTGCAGCAGCAGTGTCGACTTGCCGATGCCCGGGTCGCCGCCGATCAGCGTGACGCCGCCCGACACGATGCCGCCGCCGAGCACGCGGTCGAGCTCGTCGAGCCCGGTGGGCGTGCGTGCGACATCGGTGGCTTCGATTTCCGAGAGCGTGGCGAGTTCGGACGCGCCCGCGAGCGACGCGAACTGCGTGCCGAAGCGGTTGTTGGCCGGTCCGTTGGCCGCGCCGGCGACCTGTTCGATGAGTGTGTTCCATGCACCGCAGCTCGGGCATTTGCCGAGCCACTTGGGGCTGGTGCCGCCGCATTCGCTGCAGACGAAAGTTGTTTTGTCCTTGGCCATGCAGCGAGTTTAGGGGGCGCGGTTCAGGCGATGGCGAATTCGCGCACCAGCAGGTCCGCGAACGCCGCCGCGGCCGGCGAGAGCGATCGGCCCTGCCGCGTCACGACCGCGATGTTGCGTGCCACCGTCGGGCGCATGAGCCGCCGCGCGACCAGCCGCGTGTGGTCGGCATGCGCGAGGATCGACGCCGGCAGCAGCGCCGGGCCGAGCCCGCTGGCCGCCATCGCGAGCGCCGTGGTCAGGAGCGTCACCTCGTAGGCGATGTCCAGCCGCACGCCGGCAGTTGCGGCGGCGATGTCGATGCTGCTGCGCACGCCGTACCCCGGCTTGACCGTGATCAGCGGATGGCCCGCGAGCTGCCGCCAGGTGATGCGGTCGGTGCCGGGCAGGCGCAGGTCGCGGTCGGCAATCACCGCGAGGTGGTCGTGCACGAACACGCGCTGGTCCAGCCCCGGCGTGCGCGCCTGCAGCGTGCCCACGCCGAAGTCGACCTGCTCGCCGAGCACCTTCTCCACGAACTGCCCGGGCGCGCAGTCTTCGATGGCGACCTTCACCTCGGGATGCAGGTCGAGGTAGCGGCGCAGGGCCTTGGGCATCAGCGTCTGCGCGATGGTGGACGTGGCCGCGATGCGCACGCGCCCGCGCCGGCCCGCCGCCAGCTCGGCCATGCCGGTGCCCAGCGCATCGAGTTCGGCCAGCACGCGCTCGGCATAGGCGATGGCCTCGTTCGCGGCTTCGGTGCGTTGCAACGAACGCGTGGTGCGGTCGAACAGGCGCACGCCGAGCCGCGCTTCGAGCTCGCGCAGCAGCACGCTGACGGCCGGCTGGGTCAGCGACAGCGAAGCCGCCGCGCTCGACAGCTGGCCGCTGTGGTACACGGCCGCGAACGCGCGCAGCTGCCGCGCAGAAGGCACGCCGCGCATTGATAACGGTTTTTTATGAATGGCCATGAAAGTTTCACTTTTTCCGCGAGCCGGTTCGGCACTGTAATGGCGCCTCGCAAGAATCAGGAGACAAGCAACCCATGACCGAGCAACTGCAAGCCCAGGTGCTGATCGTCGGCGCCGGCCCCGTGGGGCTGACGCTGGCCATCGACCTGGCGCAACGCGGCATCGACGTGCTGATGACCGAGATCCGCCATCGCGGCGAACCACCCAACGTGAAGTGCAACCACGTGGCGGCGCGTTCGATGGAGGTGTTCCGCCGCCTGGGCGTGGCGCAGGCGCTGCGCGACGCGGGCCTGCCGGCGGACTACCCGAACGACGTGGCCTACCGCACGGCCGTGACGGGCATGGAGCTGTCGCGCATTCCGATCCCCGCGCGCCGCGAGCGCTACACCGCCACCGGCGGCCCCGACACCTGGTGGCCCACGGCGGAGCCGCCGCACCGCATCAACCAGATCTTTCTCGAACCGGTGCTGTTCGCGCATGCCGAGGGCACACCCGGCCTGCGCATCCGCAACCGCACGCGCATCGACGACTTCGAGCAGGACGACGAAGGCGTGTGGGCCACGGGCGTGGACCTGGACGACGGCCGCACGGTGCGCATCCGCTGCCAGTACCTCGTCGGTTGCGACGGCAGCCGCTCGACGGTGCGCAAGAAGATCGGCGCCAGCCTGCACGGCACCGACGTGGTGGGCCGCGTGCAGTCGACGTACTTCCGTGCGCCTGCGCTGCTGGGCCTGCTGAAGCACCCGCCGGCCTGGGCCACCTTCGCGCTGAACCCGCGCCGCTGCGGCAACGTGTACGCCATCGACGGGCGCGAGACCTGGCTGCTGCACAACTACCTGCTGCCCGAGGAAACCGACTTCGACTCGATCGACCGCGACTGGGCGATCCGCCAGATCCTGGGCGTGGGCGAGGACTTCGACTACGAGGTGATCTCCAACGAAGACTGGGTCGGCCGCCGGCTCGTGGCCGACCGCTTCCGCGACCGCCGCGTGTTCATCTGCGGCGACGCGGCGCACCTGTGGATTCCGATGGCGGGCTACGGCATGAACGCCGGCATCGCCGATGCGATGAACCTCTCGTGGCTGCTCGCGGGCCGGCTGCACGGCTGGCTGGCCGAGGGCGCGCTCGCGGCGCACGAGGCCGAGCGCCAGCCGATCACCGAGCAGGTGTCGCGGTTCGCGATGAACCACGCGCTCGCGCTCCAGCGCCAGCGCGAAGGCGTGCCCGAGAACATCGAGGCGCCCGGGCCCGAGGGCGACGCGCTGCGCGCCGCACGCGGCCAGGCGCTGTACGACCTGAACGTGCAGCAGTACTGCTGCGGTGGCCTCAACTTCGGCTACTTCTACGAGGGCTCGCCGCTCATCGCCTACGACGGCGAGGCCGCGCCCGCCTACACGATGTACGAGTTCACGCCCTCGACGGTGCCGGGCTGCCGCACGCCGCACCTGTGGCTGGACGACGGCCGCTCGCTGTACGACGCGATGGCGATGCCCGGCGAGGGCTACACGCTGCTGCGCTTCGATCCCGCGATCGATGTCGCGCCGCTCGAAGCCGCCGCCGCGGCGCGCGGCCTGCCGCTGCGCACGCTCGACATCCGCGCCTCGGCTGCCACCGCGGTGTACGACCGGCCGCTGGTCATCTCGCGCCCCGACCAGCACGTGGCCTGGCGCGGGCATGCCGTACCGGCCGACGCGCTCGCGCTGATCGACCTGCTGCGCGGCGCCACTGCAGTGGCCGCACCGACATCCGAAAAAGAAAGAGAGACAAGCCAATGAACCGTCGCCATGCCTTGCGCCACCTGGGCGCGCTGTCCGCCGCCGCCTGCGCCGCAGGTCCCGCCCTCGTGCGGGCACAAGGCGACAAGCCCATCACCCTCGTCGTGCCCTATGCGCCCGGCGGCACGACCGACATGCTCGGCCGGCTCATCGCGCAGCAGCTGGGCTCCGCGCTGGGCCGCACCGTGATCGTCGACAACCGGCCGGGCGCCGGCACCGCCATCGGCGCCTCGCAGGTGGCGCGCGCCGCGCCCGACGGCTCGACGCTGCTGGTCGCGACCAGCACCACGCTCGCCATCAACCCCTGGCTCTACAAGAAGCTCTCGTACGACCCCGCGAAGGACTTCGCGCCGGTCGGCCTCATCGGCGCGGTGCCGCTGATGGTGGTGGTGCACCCGTCGGTGCCGGCGAACACGCTGGCCGAGCTGGTGGCGCTCGCCAAGTCGCGGCCCGACGCGCTGAGCTACGGCTCCGCCGGCAACGGCAGCCCGCAACACCTGGGCGCGGAGATGTTCAAGGTCGCGACCGCGGCGAACATGGTGCATGTGCCCTACAAGGGCAGTGCGCTCGCGCTGACCGACCTGCTCGGCGGCCAGCTGCAGCTCATGTTCACCGACATCGCACCGGCGCTGCAGCACGTGCGCAGCGGCAAGCTGCGCGCGCTGGCCGTGACCTCGCGCAAGCGCCAGCCGACCTTCCCCGCCGTGCCGACCGTGGCCGAGTCGGGCGTGGCGGGCACCGCCGATTTCGAGGCGGTGGCGTGGCAGAGCGTGGTCGCGCCCGCGGGCACGCCCAAGGCCTTCATCGACCGCTGCAGCCAGGAGATCGCCCGCCTCGTCGCGCAACCCGCGCTGCGCCAGAAGCTCGAGAACGAGGGCTTCGAACCAGCTTCGCCCGGGGCGCACGGCGCGGGCGCGCCGGAGCAATTGGCGGCCTACATCCGCAGCGAAACCGAACGCTGGGGGCGGGTGATCCGCGCCTCCGGCACCACGATCGATTAGGGCCTGTTCACCCTATTTCCGGGGTCGCGAAGGTCTGCCAGCGCGGGCCAATCAAGGCGCGTGACGCCGCGCGTGCATGCGCACGCGCAAGGAGCGCAACGCCGAGTGGCCCGCGCTGGCAGACCTTCCCGAAGGGTTGGCGGGCCAAGGGGCCGTCTGCGGCGTTGCCCGCGCTTGCAAGGCTTCAGCCTTGCTGCGCACGGGCGCCTTGCATCCAGCCCCTTGGCCCGCCAACGCGACCCCGGAAATAGGGTGAACAGGCCCTCAGCGCCGACGGCCCGCAAGGGTTATCCCGCAGGCGTGTTTTCTCGGCATTCATTTAACATGTTAAATAATTCTGAGAGGCACAGCTTTTGAGCACCACCTTCACGCACCGCAATTTGCCGCGCCTGCTGCTGCAGGCCCGCGAAGCCGTGATGGCCCACACGCGGCCCAGCCTGCGCGAGCACGCGCTGTCCGACCAGCAATGGCGCGTGCTGCGCGTGCTCGGCGAGCACGGCGCGGTCGACACCGGCCGCGTCGCGCGCGAGGCCTTCATCCTCGGCCCCAGCCTCACGGGCGTGCTGGCGCGCATGGAGCGCGACAACCTCATCACCCGCGCCCGCGACCCGGCCGACCAGCGCCGCACCGTGGTCGAGGCCACGCCGCACGGCATGAAGCTCGTGAAGCGCCTGGGCACCAGCATCGAGGCGCACTACGACTGGATGGAACAGTCGCTGGGCAAGGCCAAGCTGACGCAGCTCTACGGCCTGCTGGACGAACTGATCGCGCTGGAGCAACCCGAACCATGACCACCTCCTTTCTCCCCACCGGCACCGTGTACGGCACGCTGCTGAACTTCCGCGCCGAGGCCGCGGCGCTCGCGCCGCAGATGACCGAGGCACCCTACAAGGCACCGCCGAAGGCGCCCGTGCTCTACGTGAAGACGGCCAACACCTGGAGCCCGCACGGCAGCGCAATCACTGTGCCCGCCGCGGTGTCCGACGTGGAAGTCGGCGCCAGCATCGGCATGGTGATCGGCGCCGAGGGCGACATCGAAGGCTTCGTGCTGCTGAACGACCTGTCGATTCCGCATGCGAGCTTCTTCCGCCCGCCGGTGAAGTTCAAGTGCGTCGACGGCTTCCTGGGCATCGGCCCCGCGCTGCGCGACGCGCAAGAGGTGGCCGACCCGGCGCAGTTCTGCGTCGAGGTGCGCATCAACGGCGAGCTGAAGCAATCGATCGACTTCTCGCAGCTCGTGCGCCCCGCACCGCAGCTGCTGGCCGACGTGGGCGAGTTCATGACGCTGGCGCATGGCGACGTGCTGATGCTCGGCTGCGACCTGGGCCGCCCGCTGGCCCGCGCGGGCGACCGCATCGACATCTCCGCGCCGGGGTTCGAAACCCTGAGCAACACGCTGGTGAAGGAAGCAACGGCATGAAGCACGCACGCGTCATCTTCGAAGGCCGCGAGCACACCGGCACCGCGCACGAGTTCAACGGCCAGGCCGACGCCGCCGTGCGGCTGGCCGACGGCCGCGTCGTGCCGCAGGAGCAGCTCGTGTGGCTGCCGCCGCTCGCGCCCACGGCGCGCCCGCGCACCATCCTCGCGCTGGGCCTGAACTACGCCGACCACGCGAAAGAACTGGAGTTCAAGGCGCCCGAAGAACCGCTGGTGTTCGTCAAGGGCCAGAGCACGCTCATCGGCCACCGCCAGCTCACGCACCGCCCGGCCGACGTGAAGTTCATGCACTACGAGTGCGAACTCGCCATCGTGGTCGGCAAGACCGCGAAGCACGTGAAGCGCGACGACGCGTACGACTTCATCGGCGGCTACACGGTGGCCAATGACTACGCCATTCGCGACTACCTCGAGAACTGGTACCGCCCCAACCTGCGCGTGAAGAACCGCGACACCTGCACGCCGCTGGGGCCGTGGTTCGTCGATGCGGCCGACGTGGCCGACCCGATGGCGCTCGCGCTGCGCACCACGGTGAACGGCACCGTCACGCAGCAGGGCAACACGCGCGACATGATCTTCGACGCGCCCTTCCTCATCGAGTACTTCAGCCGCTTCATGACGCTGTCGCCGGGCGACCTCATCCTCACCGGCACGCCCGACGGCGTGGTCGATTGCCAGCCGGGCGATGTGGTCGTGACCGAGATCGACGGCATCGGCGCCCTGGTCAACACCATCGCCGCACGCTGACGGACTGACTGCACCCCTTTCAAGAAAAACGGAGACACACCGCCATGACGACTGCCAGAACCCGGACCTTCCGCCTTGCTGCCGCCTTCGTGGCGGCCAGCGCCGCCACGCTGCTGCTCGCACCCGCCGCCACCGCACAGACCGCCTCGGCCTATCCGACCAAGCCCGTGCGCTGGGTCGTGGGCTACCCGGCCGGCGGCGGTACCGACTACCTCGCGCGCACGGCCGGCGCGCAGCTCTCGCAGCAGCTCGCACAGCCCGTCACGGTCGACAACCGTCCCGGCGCGGGCGCGATCATCGCGTCGGAAAACGTGGCGCGTTCGCCGGGCGACGGCTACACCGTGTTCTCGGCCGACAACGGCGTGCTGGTCTACAACCCCGCGCTCTACAAGAAGCTGCCCTACGACGCCGAGAAAGACTTCGCGCTGCTCGGCATGATGGGTCGCTCGCCGCTGATCATCACGGCCGCGCCGGGCGCGGGCTTCAGCGACGCCAAGGCGCTCATCGCGGCGCTCAAGGCCTCGCCGGGCAAGTACAGCATCGCCACGCCGGGCACCGGCAGCCCGCACCACCTGGCCTACGAGCTGTTCCAGCGCGAAGCCGGCGTGTCGCTGCTGCACATTCCCTACAAGGGCGGCGCGCCCGCGCTGCAGGACCTCATGGGCAACCAGGTGCCGCTGATGATGCTCGACCTGCCCAGCGGCATCAGCGCCGTGAAGGCCGGCAAGGTGATCCCGCTGCTGGCCATGTCGTCCGAGCGCGTGCCGCAACTGCCCCAGCTGCCGACGGCCAAGGAGCTCGGCTACGCCGTCGAGGCCTACACCTGGCAGGGGCTGGTGGCACCGGCCGCCACGCCCAAGGACATCCAGGCGCGCCTGGGCGCCGACCTGCTCAAGAGCATGAACGACACCGGCGTGAAGCAGAAGCTCTACGACGCCGGCTGGGAAGCCCGCCCCACGGACGCCGCCGAGATGGCCCGCTTCGTGGACACCGAACGCAAGAAGTGGCACGCGCTGATCAAGGCGCGCGACATCAAGCTCGACTGACGACACACCGCCGCAAGGCCGCAACACCTTCACGCCCATGCAACAGATCCATCACCTCATCGACGGCAAGCCAGTCCAAGGCACCGACTACTTCGAAACCGTCAACCCCGCCACGCAGGAAGTGCTGGCCGAAGTCGCCTCGGGCGGCGAGGCCGAAGTGAACGCCGCCGTGGCTGCCGCCAAGGCCGCCTTCCCCAAGTGGGCCGGCCTGCCCGCGCCCGAGCGCGCCAAGCTCATCCGCAAGCTCGGCGACCTCATCGCCAAGCACGTGCCCGAGATCGCGCAGACCGAGACCAACGACTGCGGCCAGGTGATCGCGCAGACCGGCAAGCAGCTCATTCCGCGCGCGGCCGACAACTTCTACTACTTCGCCGAGATGTGCACGCGCGTCGACGGCCACACCTACCCCACGCCCACGCACCTGAACTACACGCTGTTCCATCCGGTGGGCGTGTGCGCGCTCATCAGCCCGTGGAACGTGCCCTTCATGACGGCCACCTGGAAGGTCGCGCCCTGCCTGGCCTTCGGCAACACGGCCGTGCTGAAGATGAGCGAGCTCTCGCCGCTGACGGCCGCGCGCCTGGGCGAGCTGGCGCTCGAAGCCGGCATTCCGGCCGGCGTGCTGAACCTGGTGCACGGCTACGGCAAGGAAGCCGGCGAGCCGCTGGTGGCGCACCCCGACGTGCGCGCCATTTCGTTCACCGGCTCCACCGCCACCGGCAACCGCATCGTGAAGAGCGCGGGCCTGAAGAAGTTCAGCATGGAACTGGGCGGCAAGAGCCCGTTCGTGATCTTCGAAGACGCCGACCTCGACCGCGCACTCGACGCGGCCGTGTTCATGATCTTCAGCAACAACGGCGAGCGTTGCACGGCCGGCTCGCGCATCCTGGTGCAGCAGTCGATCTACGCCGACTTCGCCGCGAAGTTCGCCGAGCGCGCCAAACGCATCGTCGTGGGCGACCCGCTCGACGAGAAGACCATCGTCGGCCCGATGATTTCACAGGCCCACCTGGCCAAGGTGCGCAGCTACATCGAGCTGGGCCCGAAGGAAGGCGCGACGCTGCTGTGCGGCGGCCTCGAGGCGCCGTCGAACCTGCCCGACCGCGTGAAGAAGGGCAACTACGTGATGCCCACCGTGTTCGCCGACGTCGACAACCGCATGAAGATCGCGCAGGACGAAATCTTCGGCCCGGTCGCCTGCCTGATCCCGTTCAAGGACGAGGCGCACGCCATCGAGCTGGCCAACGACATCGCCTACGGCCTGAGCAGCTACGTGTGGACCGAGAACATCGGCAAGGCGCACCGCGTGGCCGCCGCCGTGGAAGCCGGCATGTGCTTCGTCAACAGCCAGAACGTGCGTGACCTGCGCCAGCCCTTCGGCGGCACCAAGGCCTCGGGCACGGGCCGCGAAGGCGGCACCTGGAGCTACGAAGTGTTCTGCGAGCCGAAGAACATCGCAGTGTCGATGGGCTCGCACCACATTCCGCACTGGGGCGTGGCGTGAGCGTTCAACGCCGCCTGCTGCTGCAGGGCGCCGCCGCATTCGCGGCCCTGCCCTCGCCGGCGCGCGCGCAAGCTGCATGGCCGAACAAACCCGTGCGCATCGTCGTGCCCTTCACGCCCGGCGGCACCACCGACTTCGTCGCGCGCCTCGTCGGCCTCGAACTCGGCAAGGCGCTGGGCCAGCCGGTGATCGTCGAGAACAAGCCCGGCGCCGGCACGGTGATCGGCGTCGATGCGGTCGCCAAGTCGGCGCCCGACGGCCACAGCTTCGTGTGCGTAGCCAACAGCTTCACCGCCAACCAGACCCTGGTGCGCAAGCTGCCCTACGACACGCTGAAAGACCTGCGCCCGGTCGCGCTCATGGGCATGTCGGAGCACGTGCTCGCCACGCACCCGGGCAGCGGCCTGAAGACGCTGGCCGACCTGCGCAACCAGGCGAAGGCCAAGCCCGGCACGCTGAGCTTCGCCTCCTTCGGCAACGGCACCTCGGCGCATCTGTCGGGCGAGATGCTCAAGCTGCAGATGGGCCTGGACATCGTGCACGTGCCCTACAAGGGCCAGGGCCCGGCGCTGGCCGACCTGCTCGGCGGCCAGGTGACCGTCATGTTCGGCAACTGGCCCGAGTTCCGCGGCCATGTGCAGGCCGGCAAGCTGGTGGCGCTGGGCATGGCGACCGCGCAGCGCTCGCAGTACGCGCCCGCGATACCCACACTGGCTGAACAGGGCGTGGCCATCGAGTCCAATTCGTGGAACGGCCTGCTGGCCCCGGCCGGCACGCCCGACGCCATCGTGCAACGCATGAATGCCGAAGTGAACCGCGCGCTCGCCTCGCCGGCCGTGACCGAGGCTTTCCACAAGGGTGGCATCGCGTCGCTGTCGGGCACGCCCGAGCGCTTTGCCGAGTTCATCCGCAGCGAGATCGCGAAGTACGGCGACGTGATCCGCAAAGCCAACATCCAGATCGAGGGCTGACCCATGAGCCTCTATGCGATGCAGAAATTCTTGTTCGCGCTGAACCGCGACGCCGACGTGCAGCGCCGCTTCGCCAAAGGCGGCGACACGCGCGCCACGCTGCTGGCGGGCTACGACCTGAACGACGAAGAGCGCGAAGCGATCGGCACCGGCGACATCGGCAAGCTCTACGTACTCGGGTGCAACGGGCAGTTGCTGATGCACTTCGCGCCGCTGCTCGGCGTCGCGTGGGCGGACTACCTCGAAGCCATGCGCGAAGGCGTGCGCAAGTACGGCCCGGTGCGCGCCGGCATCTACGCCATGACAACAGGCACAGACGAAAAGGTGGCAGGCGTATGAGTCTCGTATTCGCAGGCGTGTGCAGCCACGCCCCCGGCATCACCGGCCGCGCGCACCTCGCCGACCCGGCGGTCAAGGACGAGTTCCACGCGCAGTTCCATCGCTTCGGCGAGGCCATGCGCGCCACGAAGCCCGACGCGGTGATCGTCATCGCGGCCGAGCACTTCGCGAACTTCTTCATGAACAACATGCCGGCCTATGCGATCGGCATGGCCGACAGCTACGAGGGCCCGATCGAAGACCCGAAGTGGCTGGGCATCGAGAAGCACACCATCCCCGGCGACGCCGCGCTGTCGCAGCGCCTGATCCGCGAGGTGATGCAGACGGTGGACGTGGCCTACGCGGAAGAATGGAAGTTCGACCACGGCATCATGGTGCCGCTGAACTTCCTCACGCCGAACTTCGACACCAAGGTCATTCCCGTGAACATCAACTGCCAGGGCCCGCCGCTCACGCCGCTGCACCGCGCGTGGGCCTTCGGCGAAGCCCTGCGCCGCGCCTGCGACAAGGTGCCCGAGCGCATCGCGCTGGTGGGCACGGGCGGCATCTCGCACTGGCCCGCCACGCCCGACTCGGGCAAGGTCAATGCCGAGTGGGACGCCGAGTTCATGCGCCGCTGGTGCGCCAACGACCGCGAGGCGCTGCTGTCGCAGGCCGACTACGGCGACGAGGCCACCTACCGCGAAGCGGGCCAGGGCGGCTTCGAGATCCGCACCTTCCTGAGCGTGGCCGCGGCCGCGCGCGGCAAGGGCGAGATCTTCCACATGAAGGCCATCCCGATCTTCGCGGTGACCTGCACGGCCGCGACGATGTCGGTGGTTTGAACGGAGCACGACCATGCCGCACCTGGTGATCCTGTACACGCCCAACATCGAGGCCGCGACCGACGTGTCGGCGCTGTGCCGCACGCTGGCCGACACCATGCTCGAACAGAGCGACGAGGCCGGCAAGCCGGTGTTCCCCACCGGCGGCACGCGCGTGCTGGCCTACCCCGCCGCGCACTATGCGGTGGCCGACGGCCAGGCCGACTACGCCTTCGTGTACCTGAACCTGCGCATGGCCTCGGGCCGCTCCGAGGCGGTGAAGAAGAAAGCCGGCGACGACCTGCTGGCCGCCGTGCGCGCGCATTTCGAACCCGTCTTCACGCAGCGCCACATCGGCATCACCCTGCAGATCGACGAAGCGCCGGGGCAGGTGTACGACGGCAAGCACAGCAACCTGCATCCCCTGTTCAACACCCCATAAAGAAGAAGCGAGCCCCCATGCTCTCCACCGCCACCATCGCCCAACTGGCCGCCGAACTGCACGAGAGCGAGAAGTCGCGCGTGCAGGTCGAGCATTTCTCCAAGCGCTTCCCCGAGATGACCATCGAGGACGGCTACGCCATCTCGCGCGAATGGGTGAAGCACAAGATCGCCGAAGGCCGCATCGTGAAGGGCCACAAGATCGGCCTCACCTCGCGCGCCATGCAGCAGGCCAGCCAGATCACCGAGCCCGACTACGGCACGCTGCTGGACGACATGTTCTTCGAGCAGGGCGGCGACATCCCGTTCACGCGCTTCATCGCGCCGCGCATCGAGGTCGAGCTGGCCTTCGTGCTCGGCAAGAAGCTGCAGGGGCCGAACGTGACCATCTTCGACGTGCTGGCCGCCACCGACTACGTGGTGCCCGCCATCGAGATCATCGACGCGCGCATCGAGCAGTTCGACCGCCACACCAAGGCCATGCGCAAGGTGTTCGACACCATCGCCGACAACGCGGCCAATGCGGGCATCGTGCTCGGCGGACGGCCCGTGAAGCCCGACGCGGTCGACCTGCGCTGGGTGAGCGCACTGCTCTACAAGAACGGCGTGATCGAGGAGTCGGGCGTGGCCGCAGCCGTGCTCAACCACCCGGCCACCGGCGTGGCCTGGCTCGCGAACAAGCTCGCGCCGTGGGACGAATGCCTCGAAGCCGGCGAGATCGTGCTGGGCGGTTCGTTCACGCGCCCGACCAATGCCGTGCCGGGCGACACCTTCCATGCGGATTACGGTCCCCTGGGCTCCATCGCTTTTCGCTTCGTCTGACGAGTTTTTTCATGCACACCCCACTCAACACCTTCAAGCAGGCCCTGCAGGCCGGTCAACCCCAGATCGGCCTGTGGGTCGGCCTGGGCGACGGCTACGTGGCCGAGCTGCTGGCCGGCACCGGCTACGACTGGCTGCTGGTCGACGGCGAGCACGCGCCCAACGACGTGCGCTCGGTGCTCGCGCAGCTGCAGGGCATCTCCAGCGCGTGGTCGGCACAGCCCGACGCGCAGCGCTCGCATCCCGTCGTGCGCATTCCCGTCGGCGACACCACGCTGATCAAGCAGTACCTGGACATCGGCGCGCAGACGCTGCTGGTGCCGATGGTCGACACCGCCGAGCAGGCCGCGAAGCTGGTGCAAGGCATGCGCTACCCGCCCGAAGGCATCCGCGGCATGGGCAGCGCATTGGCGCGCGCCTCGCGCTGGCAGGCCTACCCCAACTACCTGCACGAAGCCAACGCGCAGACCTGCCTGCTGGTGCAGGCCGAGACGGTCGAGGCGATGAAGAACCTCGACGCCATCGCGGCCACGCCGGGCGTGGACGGCGTGTTCATCGGCCCGGCCGACCTGTCGGCCTCGATGGGCTTCGTGGGCCAGCCCAACCACCCCGAGGTGCAAGCCGCGATCGCCGACGCCATCGCGCGCATCCGCAAGGCCGGCAAGGCGGCCGGCATCCTCTCGACCACCGAGGAGCAGGCGCGCAAGTGGCTCGCGGCCGGCGCGCTGTTCGTGGCCGTGGGTGTCGACACCATCCTGCTCGCGGCCGCCGCCAAGCAGCTGCTCGCGAAGTACAAGGACGCGCCGGGCGCCACCGCGCCCAACGGCTACTGATCCACCGTCAAGGAAATTTCGATGCGACGCACCACCCTCGCGGCTTTCGCCGCTGCCGCCGCCCTGTTCCTCGGCGCCTGCGCCCAGACGGGCCCGGCCTCGACCGCGCAGGCGCGGCAGGAAGCCAACCGCCAGACCGTGCTCGCCTTCTACGAAAAAGGCCTGAACCAGAAGGACGCCGACGCGGCGCTGCAGTACGTGAGCAACCGCTACGTGCAGCACAACCCCACGGCGGCCGACGGGCCCGAGGGCTTTCGCAAGTTCATCGCCTTCCTGCGCGAGAAGTTTCCGAACTCGAAGAGCGAGATCAAGCGCAGCTTCGTCGACGGCGACTACGTGATCCTGCACGTGAACGCGGTGCGCGAGCCGGGCACGCGCGGCAGCGCCATCGTCGACATCTTCAAGCTCGAGAACGGCAAGATCGTCGAGCACTGGGACGTGGTGCAGCCCGTGCCCGAGACCGCCGCGAACAAGAACGGCATGTTCTGACGCCCCGCCCTTCCACGAGCCAGCCTTCGCCAGCCGCATGACCACGCCCACCGACCCCACGAAACGCTTCCGCTCCGCGACCATCCGCGAGGGCACGATCCGCGCGACCACGCGCAGCTTCCTGCACGCGCTGGGCCAGGACGACGAGGACATCGCGCGCCCGCACGTCGGCGTGTTCCACACGGGCGGCGAGATGAGCCCGTGCAACCTCAACCTGCGCGAGCAGGCGCAGCACGCCAAGACCGGCATCTACGCGGGCGGCGGCACGCCGCACGAATGCCCGGTGGTGTCGGTCAGCGACGGGCTGACGATGGCGCACTCGGGCATGCGCTTCTCGCTGATCTCGCGCGAGCTCATCGCCGACAGCGTGGAGGCGTCCACGCGCGGCCACCAGTGGGACGGCATCTTCGCCATCGGCGCCTGCGACAAGAACCTGCCGGGCCTGATGATGGGCATGGTCCGCTGCAACGTGCCCAGCGTGTTCGTGCACGGCGGCTCTGCCCTGCCGGGCCAGATGCCCGGGCCCGACGGCCGCGACCTGAACGTGGTCGACACCTACGAGACCATCGGCAAGGTGCTGGCCGGCACGGCCACGCACGACGAGCTCGACGCCATGAGCCGCGCCTGCCTGCCCACGGCCGGCGCCTGCGCCGGGCAGTTCACGGCCAACACCATGGGCATGGTGTCGGAAGCGCTGGGCCTGGCGCCCATCGGCTCGAGCATGGTGCCCGCGGTGTTCAGCGAACGCGCGCCGCTGATGCGCCGCGCCGCGAAGCAGCTCATGAAGGCGGTGATGGGCGACGGCCCGCTGCCGCGCGACGTCGTGACGCGCAAGGCGCTCGAAAACGCCTGTGCCGTGGTCTCGGCCACGGGCGGCTCGACCAATGCCGCGCTGCACCTGCCGGCGATCGCGCACGAAGCGGGCATCAAGTTCCACCTGGACGACGTGGCCGGAATCTTTGCGCGCACGCCGCTCATTGCCGACCTGCGCCCCGGCGGCCAGTACCTGGCGCGCGACGTGTACTACATCGGCGGCGCGGGCGTCATCCTGCGCACGCTGCTGGAGCAAGGCTTCCTGCACGGCGACGCCCTCACCTTCACCGGCCGCACGCTGGCCGAGGAAGTGGCCGACGCCGCCGCGCCCGACGGCCGCGTGGTGCGCGAAGCGGGCAACCCGATCACGCGCGACGGCGGGCTGGCCGTGCTCAAGGGCAACCTCTGCCCCGACGGCGCGCTGCTCAAGACGGCGGGCCTGAAGACGCTGGTGCACCGGGGTCCGGCGCGCGTCTTCAATTCGGAAGAAGAAGCGCAGGCCGCCGTGCAGAACCGCCGCTACGAAGCGGGCGACGTGATCGTCATCCGCAACGAAGGCCCCAAGGGCAGCCCCGGCATGCGCGAGATGCTGGGCATCACCGCGCTGCTCTACGGCCAGGGCATGGGCGACAAGGTGGCGCTGCTCACCGACGGGCGTTTTTCGGGTGCCACGCGCGGCCTGTGCATCGGCTACGCGGGGCCCGAGGCGGCCGACGGCGGGCCGATCGCGGTGCTGCGCGACGGCGACATGGTGGCCATCGATGCACGCGCCGCGGCGCGCAGCATTTCGGTCGAGCTGAGCGCCGAAGAAATCGCGTCGCGGCTGGCCGGACGTGAGGTAAACGCGGGGGCGGCGCACGGTGGTTTGTTGGAAAAATACGCGCTCACCGTGCGCCCTGCCCACCAGGGCGCCGTGACCCACTCGGGCGCGGTCACCTGGCTGCGCGACGAGTCGTGATCCTGTTCCCTCCTCACCCACCCGAAAAGAGACAGACATGACCTTCACCCGCCGCCACATGCTGCAGTCCACCGGCGCTTCGGCGCTGCTCGCCAGCCTCGGCCAGCAGGCCTTTGCGCAGGCTGCCGCGCTCGAGAACGCCACCATCGTCACCGGCTTCGCGGCCGGCGGCACCTCGGACACCACCTGCCGGCGCATTGCGCTGAAGCTGAGCCCCGACTACGCCAAGACCGCCGTGGTCGAGAACCGCACCGGCGCGGGCGGCCAGATTGCCGTGAGCTACGTGAAGGGCCGTCCGGCCGACGGCACCACCATCCTGCAGACGCCCACGTCGATCCTCACGATCTACCCGCACATCTACAAGAAGCTGCCCTACGACCCGATGGTCGACCTCACGCCCGTGAGCCTGGCCTGCATCTTCGACTTCGGCTTCGCGGTCGGCCCGGCCGTGCCGGCCACCATCAAGACGGTGCCCGAGTTCCTCACCTGGGCCAAGGCCAACCCGGCCGGCGCCAACTACGGCTCGCCGGCCGCGGGCTCCACGCCGCACTTCATCGGCGCGCTGCTGGGCAAGCAAGGCGGCGTCGAGCTCAAGCACGCGGCCTACCGCGGCACGCAGCCGGCCATGCTCGACCTGCTGGGCGGCAACATCTCGGCGGTGTCGGGCCCCATCGGCGACATCACGCAGCACCTGCAGTCGGGCAAGGTGCGCATCCTGGGCGTGTCGGGTGCCAAGCGCAGCCGCTTCGCGCCCGATGTGCCGACCTTCGGCGAGCAGGGCATCAAGAACATGGCGCACAGCGAATGGTTCGCCTTCTTCCTGCCGGCCAAGGCCTCGCCCGAGCTGGTGACGAAGCTCAACACGGCGATGAAGAACGCGCTCGCACAGAAGGACGTGATCGACGGCCTCGGCACTTTCGGCCTGGAAGCCATGTCTTCCACGCCGGCCGAGCTGGCCGATCTGTTGAAGAAGGACACCGCCAAGTGGGCGCCGATCGTGAAAGAGGTCGGCTTCACGGCTGAAGGTTGATCACATGAAGGAACTGCCATGAACACACTCGCCACCGCGCCGTCGGCGCTGGTCCATCCCTCGATCCATCCCGACGAGCGCGCCGCGCGCGAGGAGCTCGCGGCCTGCTACCGCGTGTTCGCGATGCTGGGCTGGACCGAGATGATCTACAACCACATCACGGTGCGGCTGCCCGACAGCGTGACCGGTGGCGAGAAGCAGTTCCTCATCAACCCCTTCGGCCTGCACTACAGCGAGGTGACGGCCAGCAACCTGGTGAAGATCGACCTGCAGGGCAAGGTGCTCGACGGCTCGACCTACCCGGTGAACCCGGCCGGCTTCGTGGTGCATGCGGCCATCCACGACGGCCTGCCCGGCGCGCACTGCGTGATGCACACGCACACCACGGCCGGCGTGGCCGTGGCCTGCCTGCAGGACGGCCTGCAGCAGACCAATTTCTATACCGCCCAGCTGCACGGCATGGTGGCGTACCACGACTTCGAGGGCATCACGATCCATGCCGACGAAGGCCCGCGCCTGCTCAAGAGCATCGGCGAGCGCAACGCGGTGATCCTGCGCAACCACGGCCTGCTGGCCTGGGGCCAGACACTGCCGCAGACCTTCGCGATCCTGTGGACGCTGCAACGCGCCTGCGAGATCCAGATGGCGACCTTCTCGATGGGCGCCGCCATTCCGGTGAGCGAAGAGATCGCGCAGCGCTGCACGCGCGACGCGCTGCAGTTCAGCCCCGCGCACGGCGCCGGGCAGGACGTGTTCAATGCATTGGTGCGGCAGGTGGACCGCATCGACCCGAGCTACCGCAACTGAGGCGCCTGTTCCCATGAAGATTTGCATCTACGGCGCCGGCGCGATCGGCGGATGGATCGGCGTCGGCCTCGCACAGGCAGGCCAGCGCCTGAACGTGGTGGCGCGCGGCGCCACGCTCGACGCGCTCCAGAAGGACGGCCTCTCGCTCATGCGCGGCGACGTGCGCACGCGCGTGCCGGTGAACGCGGTGGCCGACCCCGAGGCACTGGGTGTTCAAGACCTGGTGGTGATCGCCGTGAAGGCGCCCGCGCTGGCCGGCGTGGCCGAGCGCATCGGGCCGCTGATCGGGCCCGACACGATCGTGCTGGTGGCCATGAACGGCGTGCCGTGGTGGTTCCTTGAAGGCGGCTTCGGCGGCGAGATCACGGGGCATCGCCTCGCGGCCGTCGACCCTGAGGGCGCCATTGCCAAGGCCATTCCGTCGCGTAACGTGATCGGCTGCGTGGTGCACGCCAGCTGCTCGCTCGACGGGCCGGGCGTGGTGCGGCACCACTTCGGCAACGGGCTGATCGTGGGCGAACCTTCGGGCCAGGCCACGCCGCGCGTGCAGAAGCTGGTCGAACTGCTCAAGAGCACGGGCATCGACACCACGCTGTCGCCGCAGATCCAGAAGGACGTGTGGTTCAAGCTGTGGGGCAACATGACGGTGAACCCGATCAGCGCGCTCACGGGCGCGACCACCGACCTGATCATGGGCGACGACTATGTGCGCGGCTTCATCTCGGCGGTGATGCTCGAGGCCAAGGAGATCGGCCGGCGCATCGGCATCGAGATCACGCAAAGCCCCGAAGACCGGCACGCGGTGACGATGAAGCTCGGCGCGTTCAAGACCTCGATGCTGCAGGACGTGGAGGCAGGCCGTTCGGTCGAGCTCGACGCGCTCGTCACCGTGGTGCGCGAGCTGGGCGAACTGACGGGCGTGGCCACGCCGTTCACGGATGCGCTGCTGGGGCTGGCGCGGCTGCGGACGCGGCAGCTCGGGTTGTACTGAGCGGCCTGCCGCTGATTACCAGCGGTTTTCGGGTGCAGCGCCGATGGCCTCGACGCAACGGGCCACGATCTTCGTGCGCTCCTCGCGCAGCCGCTGCCAGCCGTCGGCCTGCCACTGGGTCCAGGCCAGCGGCTCCGATTCGTAGCTGCAGCCGATCGGCGGGCGCATGAAGCCCGCGCGCCCCAGCGAGGCGCCGTACTTGAGCCGGAACAGTTCGTCCGAGCCCATCAGGTTTTCGTAGACGAGGTGCCACGACCCGGGGACCAGCGGCGAGTCGGCCTCCTTCGGCGTCTGGCGCGCGGCCTCGATCTCTTCGGGCGTGGAGCCGTCGGTCAGCGCGGTGGCGAGCGCGGTCTCGGTGCGGCGGCGGTAGATGTCGGTGGCGATCTTGCTCAGGGCCTCCTGCAGGTCGCTCATGGCCGGGTTGACGCTCACCGGATCGTCACGCAGCGCTTCGAGCGTGGTGCCGCCGAGGCCGTCCTTCGAGAAGCCCTGCACGGCCGCGCCGGTGCCGAGCACGGCGAACGCGACGTTCAGCGCGACCTGGCCGGCCACGCGGCCCACCGTGTCTTCGCGGCGCACCACGCGCAGGTGGTCGGCGCCGCTCTGCTGGGGCATGCGCAGGTAGCGGACGCGGGTTTGGGGCGCCGCAGCGGCTGGGGTGGCTTCGGCGGGTGCCGAGGCTGCGGCCATGGGCGGTGCAGCCGCTTCGGTCTGGGCTTGTGCCGAGAAGCCGGCGATGGCCAGTGCCAGGCCGAGGGCATGCCGTGTGGCACGCGACGGCGTTCGTTTCTTCGTCGAATGGGTCATTGAACTGTTTTCCTCCGGCGCGGATTGTCTCCGGCGTGGCGGCTCGGTTCTATCGACGATGTTCAGGGCGTGTGCACAGGCCACCGGGTACTTCCCTCCGCGAATGTCCCCCGGCCTGCGGCCTCCTCCTTGATTTCGCTGCGGGAAGCACCCAGTGTCCTGTGCACGATGGGCGCGGTCGTTGTGCGGCCGATCAACAGCCGCACTGCCAACGCTCACGCCGATGCGGTGCCTTGCGCAGCGAAATCAAGGAGGAGGGGCGAAGCCCCGGGGGACATTCGCGGAGCAAGGTACCGCGTCGGCGGGAGCGTCGCCCCGAACGTCAGGCTCAGGCGGTCAACCCGCCAACCCGACGTACACGTTCTGCACGTCGTCGTTCGCGTCGATGGCCGCAAGAAACGCCTCGACCTCTTCGAGGTCGGCAGCGCTCAGGCTCGCAGGATCAACGGGATTCTTGGGCCGGTAGCCCAGCTTGGCCGACAGCACGGTGAAGCCCTGGGCCGGCAGTGCGCGGCTCACCAGGTCGAGGTCGGCGGGCTCGGTCAGGAACAGGGTGGTGCCGTCTTCGGCGCCCGGCTCGAAGTCCTGCGCGCCGGCTTCGATGGCGGCCACTTCGGCGTCGGCGTCCTTGCTGGCGGGCTCGGCCTCGATCATGCCGAGGTGGTCGAAGTCCCACGAGACCGAGCCGGAGGTGCCGAGCTGGCCCTTGCGGAACAGCACGCGCATTTCAGGGGCGGTGCGGTTCACGTTGTCGGTCAGGCACTCGACCATCACGGCCACGCGGTGCGGGGCGAAGCCCTCGTACATCACGTGGTCGAAGTGCACCGCCTCGCCCGTGAGGCCAGCGCCCTTCTTGATGGCGCGGTCGAGCGTGTCCTTCGGCATCGAGACCTTGCGGGCCTGCTCGACGACCAGCCGCAGCCGCGCGTTCGAGGCCGGGTCGGCGCCGTTGCGCGCGGCGATCATGATTTCCTTGGCCAGCTTGCCGAACAACCGGCCCTTGGCATTCGCGGCCACGTCCTTGTGCTTGGCTTTCCATTGCGCGCCCATGTCTGCATTCCTTGGTGTTGTGGGGGGCGGCGAAACGCCGCAGCCCCCGAGGATGCCACGAGCCGGGGGCGGCGCCCAGCCGGCCCCCTTCCGCCGTCAGGGGCGCCCCGTCTGCTCGCCCTCCTCCGGCGCCAGGCTCACCCACAGGGCAGCGCCCACGATCAGCAGGCCGCCGGCCCAGCCCCAGGCGCCGATGCGCTCGCCCAGCCCGAGCGCCGCGATGGCCGCGCCGAACACCGGTTCGCTGCCCATGAGCAGCGACACCCGGCTCGGGCTGCTGCGGGAAGCCGCATGGTTCTGCGCGAAAAAGGCGAACACGGTGCACAGCAGCACGAGGTAGGCCATGCCCCACCAGAAGCCGGCCGTGGCGGGCGGCAAGTGCCAGGCGCGCCCGCCCGACGCGGCCAGCAGCGACAGCGCCGCCGCGCCCAGCGCCATCACGCCCGACTGCACGGCCGTCAGCGTGAGCGCCGGCAGGTTGTGGCGGCCGGCCAGGCGGCGCGTGAGGCACACCATGACGGCGCGCAGGAAGGCGGCGGCGAGCATCAGGGCGTCGCCCCACCCCATCGACAGGTCGGCGAGCGAGGGCGCCGACAGCAGGGCCGCGCCCACGGCCGAGAGCCCGGCCGCCCAGAACACGCGCCGCGCGGGCCGCCGGCCCAGCAGCCACCATTCGACGAACGGCGTGATCGCCACGCACAGGCTGATGAGGAAGGCGGCGTTGCTCGCCAGGGTCAGCGAGACGCCGAAGGTCTCGCACAGGAAGATGGCGAGCAGGTTGGCGCCCAGCAGGCCGCCCACGGCGAGCCCCTGGCGCCACTGCGGGTCACGCCACAGCGGCCGCAGCGCGGGCAGCAGCACGAGAAAGGTGAGGCCGAAGCGCAGCGCGACGAACTCGAGCACGGGCAATTGCTGCGTCGCCTGCTTGGCCACCGCGTAGCTGCCGCCCCAGACCGCCGCCACGAGCAGCAGCATGAGCTCGGCCGGGCCGAAGCCGGCCGGCCACGACCCGCGCCCCGTCGGGACCGCACCTTGCAACGCCTTTGAATCCATACTGTCTGCCCGCGGCCCGGGGCGCCTGAAAGAAGAAGAGAAGGCGCATTGTTCCGGGCGGCACCAGGGCCGCACAGCCGTCGGCCGGAACAGGACTCTTGCGTGGTCGGAACGAATTCATTTCTCAAGGTGCTGCCCGAGATGGTGACCTTCGTGCGGGTCGCCGAACTGGGCAGCTTCTCGGCCGCGGCCGACCTGCTGGGCATCACGCCCTCGGCCGCGAGCCGGCAGGTGAAGCGGCTCGAACAGGAGATCGGCGTGCAGCTGCTGCAGCGCACCACGCGCCAGCTGCGGCTCACGGAGCCAGGCGCCGAGGCTTTTGCGCGCTGTCGCGAGCTGGTGGCGGCGGCGCAGGGCGCGATGGACATCGGCGCGCAGTTCGCGCGCACGCCGGCCGGCCGGGTGCGCCTGAGCGCGCCGAAGGCCTTTGCGCGGCGCGTGCTGCACCCGCACCTGCTCGACTTCCTGCGCGCCTATCCGGAAGTGGACGTGCAGCTGATCGTGGCCGACCGCGACATCGACCCGATCCGCGAAGGCGTCGACCTCGTGGTGCGGCTGACCACGGCGCCGCCCGAGGGGCTGGTGGCGCGGCGGCTGATGGCGGTCGAGCACATCCTGTGCGCCACGCCGGCCTACCTGGCACGCCACGGCGCCATCGCGCACCCGCACGACCTGCGCGCGCACAGCTGCCTGTCGCTGGGCGAGCACGAGCGCGACAACCACTGGCGCTTCCGAAAAGACGGTGAAGACGAGGTCGAGGTGGTGGTGGACGGCCGCTATGTCTGCAACCACAGCGAGATGCGGCTCGACGGCGCGCTCGCGGACCTGGGCGTGGCCTGCGTGCCGGCCTTCACGGCGCGCGAGGCGCTGGACGACGGCCGCGTGGTGCGCGTGCTGCCCGACTGGGCGCTGCAGGGCGCCTACCAGGGGCACGCGTGGCTGATGTACCCGCCCAGCCGCTACCTGCCACCCAAGTGCCGGGTGCTGGTCGAGCACCTGCTCAGCGCGGTGCCTTCCCCGTGAGCACGCGCACGGCTTCGGGCAGCGAGTGGACCTGCGGCATGAAGTGGTCGATGAGCGCGCCCAGCGCCACCGCGCAGACCACCGCGCCCAGCAGCGGCTTCCAGGTGAGCCGCACCGCCGCCATGAGCCAGCCTTCGCGCGCCACGCGCACGGCGGCGCGGGCCGACACGTAGGAAAAGGCGACCTCGATCGCCACGGCCAGCAGCGCGTCCCAGCTGAAGTACAGCAGCACCAGCGAGCCCGCGCCGAGCACGACGGCCACGCACAGCAGGAAGATGGCGAGCACCGGCACGACGATGATCGCGCCTTCGTCGGCGCTGCCCGCGGCGTCGAGCGCGCCGCTGGCGACATCGGAGAGCCCGCTGCCGCCGTCGGTGGCGTCGGTCGCGCCCCCGTGATCGTCCGAGCCGTCGGAGCGAATATCCAGGTCCTCATCGGGCAGCTCGAACTCGGTGCGCCGCTCCACCAGCCGCTGCGCCCACCAGCGCAGCACGCACAGGTACCCGACATAGCCCACGCCGAGCGTGACGAGGTAGCGCACGGCCAGCGACTCGACATGCAGCAGGTGCATCTGCAACGCCGAGGCGCCCCACATCAGCAGCAGCGTGAAAGTGCCGATCAGCAGGCCGTGCGTGCGCAGGCTGTGATCGCGGTGCAGGTCGCGTTCGACCTGGGTTTCCCACAGGCGCACGGAGCGCCAGTTGGAAAGAACCTTCACGTCATTCGTCGGCGGGTGCGAAGGGCACCCGCGGCGCGACCGCGCACATGAGTTCGTAGCCGACGGTGCCGGCGGCCTGGGCCACCTCGTCGATCGGCAGCACCGCGCCGGTCAGGGCCGAGCGGCCCCACAGCGTGACCTCGGCGCCGAAGGCGGCATCGGGCACGGGCGTGAGGTCGACGGTGATCATGTCCATGCTCACGCGGCCCACCATGCGGGTGCGCACGCCGTTCACCAGCACCGGGGTGCCGGTGTCGCAGTGGCGCGGGTAGCCGTCGGCATAGCCGACCGCCGCGATGCCGATGGTGAGCGGGCCGTCGGCCGCGAAGCGCGAGCCGTAGCCGATGGTGTCGCCGGCCTTCAGCGTCTGCACCGAGATGAGCCGGGTCGACAGCGTCATGGTCGGCTGCAGCTGCCAGTGCGCCGCGTCGTGTTCGGGGAAGTCGGGGGCGCTGCCGTACAGCACGATGCCGGGGCGCACCCAGTCGCCGCGCGTGCGCGGCGCATGGCGCAGCGTGGCGGCGCTGTTGGCGATGGAGCGCTCGCCGGGCAGGTCGCGCGTGGCGCGTTCGAACACCTCGAGCTGGTGCTCGATGCCGCGCGGGCCGTCGGCGTCGCTGAAGTGCGTCATGAGCGAGATCTCGTCGACCTGCGGGAGCGCGTTCAGGCGCGTCCAGGCCGAGCCGAAGCGCTCGGGCGAGAAGCCCAGGCGGTTCATGCCGGAGTTCATCTTCAGGAACACGCGCTGCGGCTTCAGGGTCTTGTGGGCCGCGAGCATGTCGATCTGCTCGTCGCAGTGCACCGAATGCCACAGGTCCAGGCGCGAGCACAGCTCCAGGTCGCGCGCGTCGAACACGCCTTCGAGCAGCAGCACGGGGCCGCGCCAGCCCAGCGCGCGCACGCGCTCGGCCTCGGCCAGGTCGAGCAGCGCGAAGCCGTCGGCGCCGCGCAGGCCTTCGAAGACACGCTCGATGCCGTGCCCGTAGGCGTTGGCCTTGACCACGGCCCAGACACGGGCGTCGACGGCCGAGCGGCGGGCGCGGTCGAGGTTGTGGCGCAGGGCGGCGGTGTGGACGGTGGCGAGAATGGGGCGCGGCATGGCGGGTGTTGGGGTGGTTTCAGACCACGTTTTAGCATCTTCGGGAATGGGGTCGAATCCCGTGGGGATGCCTGAATTCGCGTCGTACCCCCATGCTATAACCGCCCATTCGCGCCTGACGCGACACTTTTTCACTACCGCCAGCAGACCCTCTGGCCAGCCAGCCCATCGATGAAGCGCGGTTTTTACACGATCATGTCGGCCCAGTTCTTTTCGTCGCTGGCCGACCAAGCGCTTTTCGTCGTTGCCGTCGATCTCATGCGAAGTTCGGGCGCTCCCGAATGGCAGCGGGCCGCCCTGGTGCCGATCTTCGCGGTCTTCTATGTGGTGCTGGCCCCGCTGGTGGGCGCCTTTGCCGACGCGCTGCCCAAGGGCAAGGTGATGTTCATCAGCAACGCGATCAAGGTCGTGGGCTGCCTGATGATGCTGTTCGGCTCGCACCCGCTGCTGTCGTATTCCATCGTCGGCCTGGGCGCCGCGGCCTACTCGCCGGCCAAGTACGGCATCCTCACCGAGCTGCTGCCGTCGTCGCAGCTGGTCAAGGCCAACGGCTGGATCGAAGGACTGACCATCGCCTCGATCCTGCTGGGCATCGTGCTCGGCGGCATGCTGGTGGGCCATGCGGTGTCCAGCCAGCTGCTGCTGATCGACCTGCCGTTCATCGACACCGGCATCGACTCGCCGGCCGAAGCCGCCATTGCGGTGCTGATCTTCGTCTACGTGCTCGCGGCCTGGTTCAACACCCGCATCCCGCACACCGGCGTCGAGATGCGCCCGCTGCGCTCCAACCCCGAGCAGAGCATGGTGCGCAACCTGGCCGGCCTGCTGCCCGACTTCTGGCATTGCAACGCCCGCCTGTGGCGCGACCGGCTGGGCCAGATCTCGCTGGCGACCACCACGCTGTTCTGGGGCGCGGGCGGCAACCTCAAGTACATCGTGCTGGCCTGGGCCGCCGTGGCGCTCGAATACAACACCACCCAGGCCTCGGCGCTGACCGGCGTGGTGACCATCGGCACCGCGGTGGGCGCCATCGTGGCCTCGATGTACATGCGGCTGGACATGGCCACGCGCGTGATCCCCATGGGCATCGCGATGGGCCTGATGGTGATCTGCATGAACTTCATCGGCAACGTCTGGCTGGCGGTGCCGTTCCTGATCATCCTGGGCGGCCTGGGCGGCTTCCTGGTGGTGCCGATGAACGCCCTGCTGCAGCACCGCGGCCACAACCTGATGGGCGCGGGCCGCTCCATCGCCGTGCAGAACTTCAACGAGCAGGCCTGCATCCTTCTGCTGGGCGGCTTCTACAGCGTGTGCACGGGCCTGGGCCTGTCGGCCTACGGTGCCATCAGCGCCTTCGGCCTCGTGGTGGCCGGCTGCATGTGGATCATCAAGCGCTGGCACGAGAACAACCTCAAGAAGTATCCTGAGGAAGTCGAGCACCTCCTCGCGATCGCCCGCAGCGACAAGCACCACTGATTTCGCGCGACCGCGTTGGTGCAATGGCCGGCGCGCCGAGCGCCCCCACCCCAACGCCCCATGCCCGCCCTCGCCCTGATGTTCAACGCCTTCGTGTGGGGCGTTTCGTGGATTCCCTTCCGCCAGATCGCCAGCCACGGCCTGCATCCGCTGTGGACCACCTGCCTGATCTACCTCGTCATCGCCACGGCGATGGGCCTCGTGCGCCGGCACGCCTGGAAGGCCTTCGCCGCGTTCCCGATGCTGGTGGCGCTGGGCTTGGCGGCGGGCTTCACCAACGTGGGTTTCAACTGGGCCGTGACGCAGGGCGACGTGGTGCGCGTGGTGCTGCTGTTCTACCTGATGCCGCTGTGGAGCGTGCTGCTGGCCTGGCTGCTGCTGGGCGAGCGGCCCACGGGCGGTGCGCTGATGCGCGTGGCGCTGGCGCTCACCGGCGTGGTGGTGGTGCTGAAGGCGCCGGGCACCGACTGGCCGGTGCCCTCGAGCCTGCCCGACTGGCTGGGCGTGGCGGCGGGCTTCGGCTTTGCCGTGACCAACATCGTATTGCGCCACCTGCGGCATGCGCCGGGCGAGTCGCGTGCGCTGGCGATGTTCTGGGGCTGCACCGTGGTGGCAGGCGTCGGCGCGGTGAGCGGCACTGCGTTCGGCGGCATCGATTCACCGCTGCTCGCCTCGCCGGGCTGGCTGGGCTGGGCCGCGCTGCTGGGCACGGGCTTCATCGTCGCCAACGTGTGCCTGCAGTACGGCGCACCGAAGCTGGCGGCCAGCGCGACTTCGGTGATCATGCTGTCGGAAGTGCTGTTCGCCAGCGTCTCGTCGGTGGCGCTGGGCGCGTCCACCATGAACTCGCGCATCCTCGTCGGCGGCGCGCTGATCGTGCTGGGCGCGGTGTGGTCGGCGTTTGCGCGAACCCCGCCCGCGCGCGATGATGGCGTTTCCGCGTCCACCTGAGGAGCTCTCTCCATGACCAGCGTCTACGACTTCCAGGCCACCCGCATCGACGGCAAACCGGTGAAGCTCTCGACCTTCCGCGGCAAGGTGCTGCTGATCGTCAACACGGCGAGCAATTGCGGCTTCACGCCGCAGTTCGAAGGCCTGGAAGCGCTGCACGAAAAGTACGCCGGCCAGGGCCTCGCGGTGCTGGGTTTTCCCTCCAACCAGTTCGGCGGGCAGGACCCGGGCACCAACGAGGAAATCGGCGCCTTCTGCATGACCAACTACGGCGTGAGCTTCCCGATGATGGAGAAGATCGACGTCAACGGCAGCAACGCGTTGCCGCTGTACCAGTGGCTCACCAAGGAAAAGCCGGGCCTGCTGGGCAGCACGGCCATCAAGTGGAACTTCACCAAGTTCCTGGTCGGGCGCGACGGCGCGGTGCTCAAGCGCTACGCGCCGCTGGACACGCCGGCCTCGCTCACGCGCGACATCGAGGCGGCGCTGGCCGCCAGCTGAATTCAGAAGCGGAAGTCGGCGCTCTTCGGCGCGCCGCCGACCGTCACGGTCTGGCTTTTTGTCTCGCCCGTCGACGTGCTCACGTCGATCACATAGCGCCCCGCCGGCAGGTCGATGAGGCACACCGGACCGGTGGCGGTGAAGGCCATGGCGGCGGACGAGTTCGCGTCGCCGCCCTTGATCGCGACGTTCAGGTTGGCCAGGTAGGCCCCGTCGGCGCGCGCGAACAGCAGCGACAGCGGGTGGTTCTTCATGGCGGCGCGCATGGCGTTCGACTCGTCGGAGCCGATGCCGCCGCACACATAGCGCGTGGTGCCGATGCCCTGCCAGGGCGGCAGGGCCGACGGCGGCTGCTGCGCCTGCGCGGCGACGGTGCCTGCGATGCAGGCAGCGGCCAGCAATGCGCGGCGCAGCGGAAATGCGGAAACGAAAGACATGGCACGAACTCCTTGCAGCGTCTTCGGTTCGCCATGATGCGCCCCGACGCGCGGTGCGCACGTCGGACGGCAACGTACCCTGCCGTGCGCGCGCGCCCTACCCTGCCGGCGTCTGCAGCGCCGCGTCGAGCAGCTCGACCCAGTGCCGCACCGGCGTGTCGCCGCTGCCGCTTTGCAGGTGCGTGATGCATCCGATGTTGGCCGAGGCGATGGTGGTGGGCTGCAGCTGCTTCAGGTGGCCGAGCTTGCGGTCGCGCAGCGGGTAGGCCAGCTCGGGCTGCAGCACCGAGTAGGTGCCGGCCGAGCCGCAGCACAGGTGCGATTCGTTCATGGCCACGCGCACGTCGAAGCCCAGCGCGCGCAGGTGCGTCTCGACACCGCCGCGCAGCTTCTGGCCGTGCTGCAGCGTGCAGGGCGGGTGGTAGGCGACCACGCCCTCGGGCGCGCGCACGCGGCCCTGCAGCGCGGGCACGAGGTCGGGCAGCAGCTCGCTCAGGTCGCGCGTGAGCGCGCTGATGCGCGCGGCCTTGGCGGCATAGGCCGCGTCGTGCTGCAGCAGGTGGCCGTACTCGCGCACGGTGACGCCGCAGCCCGAGGCGTTCATCACGATGGCCTCGACCTCGTTGCTTTCGACGAAAGGCCACCATGCGTCGATGTTGGCGCGCATCTGCGCCTTGCCGCCGTCCTGGTCGTTGAGGTGGAACTTCACCGCGCCGCAGCAGCCCGCCTTGGGCGCGATCACGGCCTGGATGCCGGCCGCGTCGAGCACGCGCGCGGTGGCGCTGTTGATGTTCGGCGCCATCGACGGCTGCACGCAGCCTGCGAGCATCAGCACCTTGCGCGCGTGCGTGGCGGTGGGCCAGCGGCCGGCGTCCTGCTTGGCGGGCACCTTGGCCTTCAACCCTTCGGGCAGCAGGCCGCGCACCGACTGGCCCAGCGCCATCGCGGGGCCGAACAGCGGCGACGGCAGCGCTTCCTTCAGCAGCCAGCGCGTGGCCGACTCCATCGCCGGGCGCGGCACTTTTTCGTCGACGATCTTGCGGCCGATGTCCACGAGATTGCCGTACTGCACGCCGCTCGGGCAGGTGCTCTCGCAGTTGCGGCAGGTGAGGCAGCGGTCGAGGTGCAGCTGCGTGCTGCGCGTGGGCGCGTGGCCTTCGAGCACCTGCTTGATGAGGTAGATGCGCCCACGCGGCCCGTCGAGCTCGTCGCCGAGCAGCTGGTAGGTCGGGCAGGTGGCGGTGCAGAAGCCGCAGTGCACGCACTTGCGCAGGATGGCTTCGGCTTCGCGGCCCGCGTCGGTGTCGCGGAATTCGGGGGCTAGTTCGGTTTGCATCGCGGGTGGTGTCGTTTCTTTTTTTATTGATCGCCTGCGAAGAGCCGGCCGCGGTCGAAGACCCCGTGCGGATCGAACTCCTGCATCAGCGCGCGATGGATGCGCGCCACCGGCGCGCTCAGTGCGTCGAAGCGCGGCACCTGGCAGTCCGCCGCTTGCGCCGCGGGCACGCGGAACAGCGTGGCATGGCCACCCGCTGCACACGCGGCCTCGCGCAGGCGCGCCGCCTGCGCGGGCGGTGCGAGGTACCAGCGCTGCCCGCCGTGCCACTCGACCAGCGGCGCGGCGCAGCCGTCGATGGCGATCACCGGCGCGGTCTGCGGCACCGACAGGCGCCACAGCGCGAGCGAACCGTCGGCGTCGAGTGCGAACCACGGCATGCGCTGGTCGCGCAGCGCGGCCCAGCCGGCGGCCGCGCGCACCGGGTCCTGGCGCTCGCCGCCGAGCTGTGCGCAGGCGGCTTCGACGGCCGCCACGGCGCCGCGCAGCCGCAGGCGCAGCACGCCCGCGCCGGGTGCGTGTTCGAACCAGCTGCTCGCGTTCAGCGGCAGCGGGCGCCCGCCCCACTCGTTGAGCAGGCGCAGCGCATCGGCCTGGCTGCAGGCGAAGGCGAGCGTGGCCTCGGCGGGCGCCACGGGCAGCACCTTGAGGCTCACTTCGGCGATCACGCCCAGCGTGCCGAGCGAGCCCGCCAGCACGCGCGAGACGTCGTAGCCGGCGACGTTCTTCATCACCTGGCCGCCGAAGCTCAGCACCTCGGCGCGGCCGTTGATGAGCGTGGTGCCGAGCACGTAGTCGCGCACCGCGCCCACGCTGGCGCGCGACGGGCCGCTGAGGCCGGCGGCGACCATGCCGCCCACCGTGCCGCCGGCATCGAAGCACGGCGGCTCGAAGGGCAGGCACTGGCCTTGTTCAGCGAGCGCGGCCTCGAGCTCGGCCAGTGGCGTGCCGGCGCGCACGGTGACGACCAGCTCGCTGGGTTCGTAGCTCGTGATGCCGCTGAGCGCGCGCAGGTCGAGCAGCTCGCCGCGCGGCGGCTGGCCGTAGAAATCCTTGGTGCCACCGCCGCGCAGGCGCAGCGATGTGGCATCGGCCGCGGCGGCGCGCACGCGCTCGACGACCTGCTGGAGGGCGATGTCCGTGTTCATGAAGCTCTCAGAATCTCGGCAGGTCGGGATGCGCCAGCCGGCCGCCGCGCACCACTTCCTTGCCGTACTCGGCGCAGCGCTGCAGCGTGGGAATCACCTTGCCGGGGTTGAGCAGCCCGGCGGGGTCGAAGGCGCGCTTGATGCCGAACATCTGCTCGTTCTCGGCCGCGGTGAACTGCACGCACATGCTGTTGAGCTTTTCCACGCCCACGCCGTGCTCGCCCGAGACGGTGCCGCCCATGGCGACGCTGGTCTCGAGGATGTCGGCGCCGAACAGCTCGCAGCGGTGCAGCTCGTCGGGGTCGTTGGCGTCGAACAGCACCAGCGGATGCAGGTTGCCGTCGCCCGCGTGGAACACGTTGCAGCAGCGCAGGTTGTATTTTTTCTCCATCTCCTGGATCGCCAGCAGGATGTCGGCGAGCCGCTTGCGCGGGATGGTGGAGTCGAGGCACATGTAGTCGGGGCTGATGCGGCCCGACGCCGGAAAGGCGTTCTTGCGGCCGCTCCAGAACTTCATGCGCTCGTCTTCGCTGGTGCTCACGGCGATGGCGGTGGCACCGCAGCCGCGCAACACGTCGGTCATGCGGCCGATTTCTTCTTCCACTTCTTCGGGCGTGCCGTCCGATTCGCACAGCAGGATGGCGGCGGCGTCGAGGTCGTAGCCCGCGTGCACGAAGTCTTCGACGGCGGCGGTCATGGGCTTGTCCATCATCTCCAGGCCCGCCGGGATGATGCCCGCCGCGATCACCGCCGCGACCGCGTCGCCGGCTTTGCGCACGTCGTCGAAGCTGGCCATGATGCAGCGCGCCAGCTGCGGCTTGGGCACGAGCTTCACCGTGACCTCGGTGGTCACAGCCAGCATGCCTTCGCTGCCGATGGCCAGCGCGAGCAGGTCGAGCCCCGGCGCATCGAGCGCTTCGCCGCCGAACTCGATGGGCTCGCCCTCGGCCGTGAAGCCGCGCACGCGCAGCACGTTGTGCAGCGTGAGGCCGTACTTCAGGCAGTGCACGCCGCCCGAGTTCTCGGCCACGTTGCCGCCGATGGTGCAGGCGATCTGGCTCGACGGGTCGGGCGCGTAGTAGAGGTTGAAAGGCGCGGCGGCTTCGCTGATGGCGAGGTTGCGCACGCCGCACTGCACGACGGCCGTGCGGCTCACCGGGTCGACCTTCAGGATGCGGTTGAACTTGGCGAGCGACAGCGTCACGCCCAGCGCGTGCGGCATGGCGCCGCCCGAGAGCCCGGTGCCCGCGCCGCGCGCCACCACCGGCACGGCCAGCGCATGGCAGGCGCGCAGCACGGCGGCCACCTGCGCCTCGGTCTCGGGCAGGGCCACCACCAGCGGGCGCTGGCGGTAGGCCGTGAGGCCGTCGCACTCGTAGGGCGTGGTGTCCTCGGCGTGCCAGATGAGCGCATGCGCGGGCAGGTGCGCCTGCAGCGCCCGCACCACCTGCGCCTGGCGCTCCGCCTTCGACAGCTGCGTGTGCTGGTCGGTCGTGACGGGAGCATTCATGGCGGGAACAACTTTCAGCGGACGACCATCAGGGTGAATGGCCACACATAGGCCTGCAGCGTCACGTACAGGCCGACCAGCGAGGCCAGCGCGATCGAGTGGAAGAACACGTAGCGCAGGATGTCGCCTTCGTGATTGAACCACCGCGTGGCGGTGGAGGCCACCACGATCGACTGGGCGTCGATCATCTTACCCATCACGCCGCCCGAGCTGTTGGCCGCGCCCATGAGGTTGGGCGCCAGGCCCAGCTGCTCGGCCGCGACCTTCTGCATGCCGCCGAACAGCACGTTCGACGCGGTGTCGGAGCCCGTCATGGCCACGCCGATCCAGCCCATGAGCGTGCCGAAGAAGGGATAGAACACGCCGGTGTTGGCGAACGCCAGGCCCAGCGTGGTGTCGGTGCCCGAGTAGCGCGTGAGCGTGCCCAGCGCGAGCATCAGCACGATGGTCATGAGCGAGTAGCGCACCATCCAGAGCGTGCGAAAAAAGGTGCGCACGATCTCGACCGGGTTGTACTTCATGAACAGCGCACTCACGATCGCCGACAGCAGGATGCCGGTGCCGGTGGCCGACAGCAGGTTCAGCACGTACACCGCGCCTTCCTTGGTGGGCGCGGTGACCACCGGCGGCATCTTCTCGATCAGGTTGTGCAGCCCGCCCATCGGGAACGAGGGCGCGAAGACGCCGTTGAGCGCGGTCTTCACCGCCGGCAGGCCCCAGATGAAGACGAACACCGAAAGAATCACCCAGGGCATCCACGCGCGCACCAGCGCCTCGCGGCTGTGCACGACGATGGCGGCCGGCGGCTTGGCCTCGTGCGCGCTCACGTCCTTGCCGCGCAGCGAGGGCGAGCGCCACACGTTCTTGGGCTGCCACACGCGCAGGAACAGCACCAGGCTGGCCATCGACACGATGGCCGCGATGATGTCGACGAGCTCGGGGCCGATGAAGTTCGACACCAGGTACTGCGGCACCGCGAACGACACCCCCGTGACCAGGATGGCGGGCCACACTTCCATCATCGCCTTGCGTCCGGCGAAGGCCCAGACCAGCCAGAACGGCACCAGCAGCGAGAAGAACGGCAGCTGCCGGCCGATCATCGCGGTGACTTCCATCAGGTCGTAGCCGTGCACCTTGGCCAGCGTGATCACCGGCGTGCCGAGCGCGCCGAAGGCCACCGGCGCCGTGTTGGCGATCAGCGAGAGCCCCGAGGCGGCCAGCGGCGAGAAGCCCAGCCCGATCAGGATGCCGGCCGTGACCGCCACCGGCGTGCCGAAGCCCGCCGCGCCCTCGAAGAACGCGCCGAAGCAGAAGGCGATCAGCAACAGCTGGATGCGGCGGTCTTCGGTGATGCCCGAGAGCGAGTCCTGCAGCACCTTGAAGCTGCCGTTCTGTTCGGCCAGCTGCTGCAGGAAGATGATGTTCAGCACGATCCAGCCGATCGGCAGCAGGCCCGTGAAGCCGCCGAAGAGCGCGGCGCGCCCGGCCATTTCGGCCGGCATGCCGTAGGCGAACACGGCGACGGCAAGGGCCGCCAGCAGGCCGAGGCCGGCGGCGATGTGGGCCTTGATGTGGAAGAAGCCGAGGCACGCGAGCATCACCACCACCGGGATCGCGGCGAGCGCGGTGGAAATGATCATGTTGCCGAACGGGTCGTAGATCTGCTGCCAGGTCATGCGTTGTCTCCGGGGAGGCTGTTGTTGTGCCCCGCACTCTAGGGAGATGCGCACCGTCCGGATTGAAGGTTTTTTGCCCGGACCTTGATAAAAATTTGTCGGGCCGGCGTGTCGGTCAGTGCAGCGTCTGAACGATCCAGTCGACGAAGGCCGCGCACTCCCAGCGCTCCAGCGTGCCCGGCTGCCAGCAGATGTAGTGGCGGTGCGGCGAGGGCACGGGGCGTTCCGACAGCGCCACCAGCCGCCCCGATTCGAACCAGGCGGCGCCCAGCTTCTGTCGCACCAGCGCCACGCCGAAGCCGCTGGCGGCCGCGTCGTAGACCAGGCCCAGGTCGTTGAACTGCGCGCCCAGGTGCGGCTCGGGCTGGTCGATGCCGCAGCTCGCGAACCAGGTGCCCCAGGGCTCGAGCGGGCTGCGGATCAGCCGCGCGCTGGCGATCTCGGCCGCGGTGCGAAAGCCGTCGAAGGGCCCGAACTCGTTGAGGTAGCTCGGGCTGCAGGCGGGCACCACGTCCTCGGCGATGAGCAGGCGGTGCTCGCAGTCGGCGTACGCGCCGATGCCGTAGCGCACCTGCAGGTCGGTCTGCTCGGCCGTGACGTCGAGCAGCGGGATCGACACGTGCAGCGCCAGTTCGATGTCGGGGTAGATGTTGCGAAAGAGCTCCAGCCGCGGCATCAGGAACTGGCGGCTGAAGGTGGGCGTGACCGCCACGCTCAGGCGCGGTGCGCGCAGCGCCGCGTCACGGCTGCCGGGCGTGGCCTGCTGCAGCGCGGCCAGGCCGACGCGCACGTTCGCCAGGTAGGCCGCGCCGTCGGCCGTGAGGCTGAAGTCGCTGCGCCCGAAGAGCTTGAAGCCCACGTGCGCCTCGAGCTGGCGGATGCGGTGGCTCACGGCGCTGGCCGTCACGCACAGCTCGTCGGCCGCGCGGCCCGCATGCCGCAGGCGCGCGACGGCCTCGAAGGTCAGCAGGCATTGGATCGGGGGGATGTGGTGCAGGGCCATCCTCGGCAGCGGCCCGACTCAGTCTTCGAAGAAATTCACCGGCAGGCCCGGCGTGTCGACGCGCATCGAGAGCACGGTGCCCGAGGCCGGACGCTGCACCAGCTCGTCGGCCGGGCGGCCCTTGCGCCCGCTGGTGACGAACAGGGTGCGCAGGTCGTCGCCGCCGAAGCAGGGCATGGTCGGGCACTGCACGGGCACCGCGATGGCGGCCACGCGCTCGCCCGTGGGCGCAAAGCGCAGCAGCTGCGCGCCTTCGAACATCGCGACCCAGTAGTGGCCGGCGGCGTCGACGGTGGCGCCGTCGGGGCGGCCGTCGTAGTGCGTGGGCGTGCTGGGTACCCAGCCCGCGGGCTTGGGATCGAACTGCTGGAACACGCGCGCATGCGACAGCGTGTTGGCCTCGGCGTCCCAGTCCCAGGCGCGCACCACGTGCGCGGCGGTGTCGGCCCAGTACAGGGTGCGGTTGTCGGGCGAGAACGCCAGGCCGTTGGCGGTGGTGACATGCTCCAGCATCGACGTGATGGTGGGCGAGACGTCCCCCGGGCGTGCGTCGAAGCAGTAGAGCGCGGCGTTGGCGCGGTCCTTGGCCTCGTTGAGCGAGCCGGCCCAAAAGCGGCCGAGCGCGTCGCACTTGCCGTCGTTGAAGCGCATGGTGCGCACGTCGTGCTCCGCGCGCGCCATCGCGACGAGGCTGCCGCCCCACTCGCGGGCCCGGTAGATGCCGTCGCGCAGCGCGATCACGAGGCCGCCGCTGCGTGCCGGCGCCATGCAGCCGGGTTCGGTGGGCAAGGCCCATCGCTCGACCGTGGCCGTGGGCGAACCGATCTCGCCGCGCGTGCGCAGCACGGCGCGGCCCGGGATGTCGAGCCAGTAGAGCGCGCGTTCGTGCGGATGCCAGAACGGCGATTCACCCAGCTCGCAGAGGCTGTCTTCGATGGAGGTCCACATGGTGGGGCGATTGTGCCCCCGGCCACGCGGGCCGCGGGCAAAAAAAAGCCCGCTGACGCCGAAGCGCTCGCGGGCTGAACATCCAAAGGAGACTCGCCTGAAAAAACCGGGAGTGGTTGTTCTTCTTTGTATCGAAAAGGGTGGTGGTGGTCTTTGAAGCGCGGGGGCCGGCGCCGTGCCGGACCACCCGCTGTCTGTGTGCGAATCAGCGGTTGTAAGCCGTTTCGCCGTGGGACGAGATGTCGAGGCCTTCGCGCTCTTCTTCTTCCGACACACGCAGGCCGAGGGTCAGGTCGGCGATCTTGTAGGCGATGAACGCGACCACGCCGGACCACACGATGGTGAACAGCACGCTCTTGACCTGGATCCAGACCTGCGCGCCCATCGAGAAGGTGTCGGGGGTCAGGCCGCCGGTGCCGCCCAGGCCCTTGGCGGCGAACACGCCGGTCAGGATGGCACCCAGGATGCCGCCCACGCCGTGCACGCCGAACACGTCGAACGCGTCGTCCGCGCCGAGCATGCGCTTGAGACCGCCCACGCCCCACAGGCAGACCAGGCCGGCCAGCAGGCCCATCACGATCGAGCCCATCGGGCCGACGAAACCGGCGGCGGGCGTGACGGCCACGAGGCCGGCCACGGCACCGGATGCGGCGCCCAGCATCGAGGCCTTGCCCTTGTGCAGGCTCTCACCCAGGATCCACGACAGGGCCGCGGCGGCGGTGGCGAGCACCGTGTTCACGAAGGCCAGGCCGGCGGCGGCGTTGGCCGCACCTGCCGAGCCGGCGTTGAAACCGAACCAGCCGACCCACAGCAGCGAAGCGCCGACCATGGTGAGCGTGAGCGAGTGCGGCGTGAAGGCTTCCTTGCCGTAGCCCACGCGCTTGCCGACCATGTAGGCACCGACCAGGCCGGCGATACCGGCGTTGATGTGCACCACGGTGCCGCCGGCGAAGTCGAGCGCGCCGTCCTTGCCCAGCAGGCCGCCGCCCCACACGATGTGGGCCATGGGCACGTAGCTGAAGGTGAACCAGATCACCGAGAACAGCAGCACGGCCGAAAACTTGGCGCGTTCTGCAAAAGCGCCGACGATCAGCGCCACGGTGATGGCCGCGAAGGTGCCCTGGAAGGCGAAGAACACGTATTCGGGGATCGTGGTCAGCGCGCCGAAGGTCTCCTGCGTGATGCCCTTCATGAAGATCTTGTCGAAGCTTCCGAAGAAGTTGCCGTCGCCCGTGAAGGCCAGGCTGTAGCCGTAGATGGCCCACAGCAGGCTGATGAGCGAGAAGATCACGAAGACCTGCATCAGCACCGACAGCATGTTCTTGGAACGGCCCAGGCCGCCGTAGAACAGCGCCAGGCCGGGAATGGTCATCAGGATCACGAGCAGGGTCGAGGTGAGCATCCAGGCGGTGTCGCCGGAGTCGACCTTGGGCGCGGGGGCGGCGGCCGGTGCGGCGGGCGCAGCTTCGGCAGCAGCGGGTGCCGCAGCCGCTGCAGGAGCGGGCGCAGCCGCGGCAGGTGCAGCAGGTGCCGATGCAGCCGGTGCCTCAGGGGTGGCGGCGGGTGCCTGGGCCAGCGCCGAAGTACCGGCGACGAAGACGCTCAAGCCGAGCGCAAGAGAGACAAGAAGTTTTTTCATAGTCGTTGTTCTTTCGGGCCAGGACTCGATCAGAGGGCTTCGCGGCCCGTTTCGCCGGTGCGGATGCGCACGACCTGCTCGAGGTTGTAGACAAAGATCTTGCCGTCGCCGATCTTCCCGGTGCGCGCGGCACCTTCCACCGCCTCGATCACGCGGTCGACCAGCTCGTCGGAGATGGCCGCCTCGATCTTCACCTTGGGCAGGAAGTCGACCACGTACTCGGCGCCGCGGTACAGCTCGGTGTGGCCCTTCTGGCGACCGAAGCCCTTCACTTCCGTGACGGTGATGCCCTGCACGCCGATGGCCGAGAGCGCTTCGCGCACCTCGTCGAGCTTGAACGGTTTGATGATGGCTGTGACCAGCTTCATGATGAGTTGCTCCTTCTGGATGGATGAAAGGCGGCGCGGCAACGTGGGCCGCGCCTGGTTGTTGTGTCGATTACAGCGTCTTCGTCAGCGTGAGGATGAAGCGTGCCTTGTTGGGCGAGTAGTAGGTGGTGCCGAAGGTGCCGAAGTCGGGGATCTCGATGCCCGGGTAGGCCACGACCTGGTAGTTGGACTTCTTGTTGGCGCCCTGCACCGAGCCCGTGAGCGTCAGGCCGCTGCCGAAGTCGTAGGTGGCGCCGATGTTGTAGTCCACGTAGCTCTTGTAGCCCAGGCTGCGGATGTCGCTGGACATGTTGGTGAAGCCGACGGCCGCCTTGAGCGTGACCTTGGGCACGATCTCCTTGCTGTAGGCCAGGTTCAGGTAGCCGGTGTTGCGGCCCTTCAGGCCCGAGCCCGTCTTGGCGCCGGCGTAGCCGAAGTAGTCCTTGGACACCGTGTGCGAGTACTTGGCCGTGAACGAGCCGAAGCTGTCGTTGGCGTAGGTGGCGCCCACGTACAGCTCGGTGGTGTTGCCCACCGAGTTGCCCGGGTAGATGTAGGTGAGCGCACCGACGTCCATGTCGACCGGGCCGGCCTTGAACTTGTAGCCGCCGTACAGGTCGCTCTCGATGCTGTTGCCCTTGAGCCAGTTGACGCTAGAGTTCCAGTTGCCGACGTAGAAGCCGCTGTCGCCGAAGGCGTAGTCGAAGCCGCCCTGAATGGCGGGCTTGAAGCCCTTGGTCTTGGCGTAGTCGTTCTTGCCGATCATGTCCTGGTCCTGGCCGCGGAACTTGTAGTTCGTGGTCAGCGAGACATTGCCCGTGAGCAGGGGCGCGGGCGCCGGTGCGGCGGCGTCGGCGGCCTGGGCCATGGCGGCGCCCGAGGCGGTCAGTGCAGTGGCCAGAACGATCAACGCCTGGGCGGCGGTACGGTGCGTCATCAGGGAACTCCTCGCAAGTGTGTTGTTGGACCTGAGCACCCTCAAAGCAGGGAGCGTGCCAAACTGCACGAATACCGCCCCGGCCAGAGGGCGCAGGTGTCCGGCGATGAGCGCCAAATCGTTACAAGCCCTGTTTCCGGCAGTTGCACACGCTTGCACGCTGCACGGTCCTGGGCTTGCACGTCGCAGGCGCACCAACTTGGGGAGAGGGAGAAAAATGAGTCTGTCTTTGGTGCAAAGCCGCGCCTTGCTCGGCCTGGAGGCCGCCGCCGTCACGGTCGAGGTGCATCTGGCGAACGGCCTGCCGAGCTTCACGCTGGTCGGGCTGGCCGAGACCGAGGTCAAGGAGGCGCGCGAGCGCGTGCGCTCGGCGATCCAGAACGCCGGGCTCGAATTTCCGACCAACAAGAAGATCGTGGTGAATCTCGCCCCGGCCGACCTGCCGAAGGACTCGGGCCGCTTCGACCTGCCCATTGCCCTGGGCATCCTCGCGGCCAGCGGGCAGATCGAGAACGCCCGCCTCGCCGGCCACGAGTTCGCCGGTGAGCTGTCGCTGTCGGGCGAACTGCGCCCCGTGCGCGGCGCGCTCGCGATGGCCGTGGCCACCTACACCCAGGGCTCGGCCGTGCGGCTGGTGCTGCCCCTGGACAGCGCCCAGGAGGCCGCGCTGGTGCCCGGCGCGCAGGTGTACGGCGCCCGGCACCTGCTCGACGTGGTGCGCCAGTTCGTCGCCAGCGGCGGCGGGCCGGTCGACGCGACCGACGACGGCTGGACCCGCGTGCGCGCCGCGCCCGGCGACGGCGCCCCGCGCTATGCCGACCTGGCCGACGTCAAGGGCCACACCGGCGCCAAGCGCGCCCTCGAGATTGCCGCGGCCGGCGGCCACAGCCTGCTCATGATGGGCGAGCCGGGCTCGGGCAAGTCGATGCTGGCGCACCGCTTCGCCGGCCTGCTGCCGCCGATGAACGTGGACGAAGCGCTGGAGAGCGCGGCCATCGCCAGCCTCGACGGCCGGCTGGCGCCCGAGCGCTGGATGAGCCGCCCGACGGCCACGCCGCACCACACGGCGAGCGCGGTGGCGCTGGTGGGCGGCGGCTCGCCGCCCCGGCCGGGCGAGATCTCGCGCGCGCACCACGGCGTGCTGTTTCTCGACGAGTTCCCCGAGTTCACGCGCGGCGCGCTCGAAGCCCTGCGCGAGCCGCTGGAGACCGGCACCATCACGATCACCCGCGCCGCCCGGCGCGCGGAGTTTCCGGCACGCTTCCAGCTCATCGCCGCGATGAACCCCTGCCCCTGCGGCTACCTCGGTTCCACGCTGAAGCCATGCCGCTGCACGCCCGAGCGCATCGCGCGCTACCAGAGCAAGCTCAGCGGCCCGCTGCTGGACCGCATCGACCTGCACATCGAGGTGGCGGCCGTGTCGGCGCCGCAGCTGCTCGATGCGCCGGCGGGCGAATCGACCGACAGCATCCGCGCGCGCGTGGTGGGCGCACGCGACCGCGCGCTGCAACGCCAGGGCCACGCGAACCAGGCGTTGCAGGGGCGTGCGATCGACACGCACGCCGTGCTCGACGGCCCCGCCCGCCAGCTGCTGCAGCAGGCGGCCGCGCGGCTGGGCTGGTCGGCGCGCAGCACGCACCGCGCGCTGAAGGTGGCACGCACCATCGCCGACCTCGCGGGGCAGGACGCCGTGCAGGCGGCGCACGTGGCGGAGGCCGTGCAGTACCGCCGCGCATTGCGCACCGGCACGCCCTGACCCGCCGCCCTCTTACTTGAACTCGTGGCTCACGACCGGTGCGGACTTGCTGTCCTGCACCGTCACGCGCTGGCGGTAGGCCGTGAGGTCGCCGTTGCGCACCTCGATCGTGTAGATGCCCGGGCGCAGCGGCAGCGACTTGAGCGGCGGGCTCACGCCGCGGTCGGCGCCGTCGATGAAGACCTGGCCCCAGGGCCGGATGTTGAACTGCACGCGGCCCATGCCGGGTGCCGCGGCCGGCGGCGGTGGCGGGGCCGGCGGTGCGCCCGCGATCACGGTCGGCACGGGGTTCGTGCTGCCCGCGGCGGGCGGCGGCGGTGACTGCCGGTTGAGCTGGGCGATGGCGTTGCGCGCCTCGCGCGCATGCAGGCCGCGGCGGTGGCGCCGCAGGTAGGCCTCGTAGCCTTCGCGGGTGTTCTCGGCCTGGGCCAGGTTCCAGTCTTCCACCTCGGCGACCACGGCGGGGTCGGGGGGCGGCGGCGCTTCGGGTTGCGCCGGCGGTGCAGGCGGCGCGGACTGTGCCTCGGGCTCGGCCGGCGGCGCAGCAGGCGGCGTGGGCGCGGCGGCGATGGGCACGTTGTCGAGCGGGCTCAGCGGGGCGCTGGCCGATGCGGCGGGCGCGGACGCCGGCGGCGCCTCGGAGGTCGCGCCGGCCGGCGGCATCGCGGCCGGGGGCGCGCCCGGATCGGACATCGGCGTGCCGGGCGGCGGCGCGGCCGCAATCATCGGATCGGACGGTGCCTTGGCCGTCAGCCGCCAGCCGATCCAGCCGCCGACCGCGAACAGCGCCAGCACCAACGCACCGACGAGGAACCACGGCGGGCGCTTCGATGCCTTCTTCGGTCGTGCGACAGGCGATGGCGGCGCAGGCGGCGGCGGTGCCTGCACGCGCGCGGTCGCCGCTTCCACAGGCACGGGCTGCACCTCGGGCGCGGGCGGTGGCGCTTCCTCCACCGGCTCCGGTGCAGGCGGCTCCTGCGGCACGGGCGCCGCGACGGGCACGACAACAGCGGCAGCAGCAGCCGGCGGCGCCGCCCGGTCCACCACATACAGATCGCCCAGCTTCACCAACCCCAGCTCCGCCGCGAAGGCCGCCACCGTCTGCGTGCGGTCCTTGCTGTGCACGGCCAGCGTGTGGTCCACCGCGGCGCAGAAGGCCAGGCTCAGGTCGTCGCGGTCCATCGACGACAGCGGCACGTAGGCATCCTGCACGCTGCGCACCACGGCCGAGGGCGGCGGGTGGCCGGTCACCGCGCGGTACAGCACGGCGCCCAGCGCATAGAGGTCGGTCCACGCGCCCTGCAGCAGCGTGTTGTCGTCGGCGTACTGCTCGATCGGCGAGTAGCCCGACTTCACCATCACCGCGACCTCGTCGACCAGGTCGGCGATCGACTTGCGCGCGGCGCCGAAGTCCAGCAGCACCGGGCGGTCGTCCTGCTGCTGGATGAAGATGTTGTCGGGCGCGATGTCGCGGTGGAAGCACTGGCTGTGGTGCAGCGTGTCGAGCGCGCCCAGCAGCGGCCCCAGCATGCCCAGCAGCCAGGGCTCGGTCAGCGTGGCCGGCTCGCTCTCGGCCAGCTGGCGCAGCGTGCGGCCCTTGTACAGCTGGATCGCCATGTAGGCGGTGGAGTTGGCCTCCCAGAAGCGATGCACCCGCACCAGCGCCGGGTGGCTGAACTGCGCCAGCGTGCGCGCCTCGTTGATGAAGCTGCGCAGCCCCGCCGCGAAGGTGGCGGTGAGCCGCTCGGAGCGCACGTGCACGCTGTTGTCGCCCACGCGGCGCGCGAGCATCGAGGGCATGTATTCCTTGACCGCCACCTCGCGCTGCAGCGAGTGGTCGTAGGCGCGGTAGACGATGCCGAAGCCGCCCTCGCCGATGACTTCGAGCAGCTCGAACTCGTCGAGCCGGTGGCCCGTGCCGAGGGGATGGGGGCGCTCCTCCTGCGGGTCGGGCGTCGCGCTAGGGCTGGCGGGCGTCGTCATGGGGTGTCTCTTCTTCCTGCGGGTGGGTCGGGCGCGTCATGCCCATGGCACGTGGCCTTGCGAAAACAACTGGGAAAACAGCGGCGTGTTGAGCCCGCCGCCGTGCGCCGCGGTGCGCAGCGGCGAGCCGTCGGCCTGGTTGGTCCACCAGTAGCTGGTGCCGCCGAAGGGGTCGAAGCACAGCGGCAGCTCGGGCCAGCCCAGGCGCTGCTGCGCGCTCGCGCCGCGTGCACCGTTGGCCGGGCCGGCGGCCGCGCCGAGGATCGAGAGGATGTCGTCCGAGCCGCCGCTGGCGGTGCGAAAGCCCGTGCGGCCCGCGGCCAGCACCTGGCTGTCGAAGAGGTCGGGCGCCACGCCGTGGCGGATGGCCTGCAGCAGCGCGCTGCCGCACTGCCAGTACCAGGCGGCCGAACCTTCGAGCAGCGCGGGGTGGTAGCGCGCCGCGTCCACCTGCAGCGCCACGCAGGCCGGGTAGTAGCGGCCCACGCGGTCGCAGCTGGGCGCGATGCAGCCCAGTTGCACCGCGTTCACGCCGTGCGTGGCCGGAATGGCGAAGTTCCAGACCGGGGCCACCGCGTAGTGGCGCGTCATGGCGTCGGGCCAGCGCTTGAAGCTGCCCAGGCCGTTCTGCATCCAGCGGTCCCACCAGGCCTGCAGTTCGCGCGGCATGCGGCGGTAGAGAAAGTCGCCGGCCGACGGCAGCTTGCCGTACCAGCCGATCTGCTCGTCGAGCGGCGACCAGGCGTGCGGGGGAGGCGTCATCCTAGGATTTCCCGGGGCAGGAGAAGCTGTTCATCTGCGACAGCCGCAGCGGGTTGTAGACGCTGTTGGCCGTCACCGCGAGCACCACCTTCTTGCCTTGCAGATCGAAGGTCGCGTTGAACGACTCGGGCGTGCGCCCCGACGAGATCGAGGCCTTGTCGAACAGCCGGTGCAGCGCCCACGGCCCTTCGGTCACGATGCCGCCGGCCGGCGTGCCGTTGGCCACGGTGACCTGCAGCCGCACCTGGTTGCTGTTGCGCGGGCCGGGCCACTTGATGCTGCTGGGCGCCTGCGGGCCGTGGGCGTAGCGCACCGTCTGGCCGTCGATGTCCAGCGTGAACTGCGTGAGCGTGGCGTCCATGTCCTCGGGCCGGATGTCGAGCGTGAACGAGGGCGTGCGCCCGCCCGCCATGCCCGTGAAGAACACGTCGCGGATCGCCTGCGCCTTCTGGAACGCATCGAGGTAGGCCGAGCGCCCCGACGCGCTGCCGTCCACGCCGCGCTTGAAGGTCCACGGGTTGACCGAGGTGTCGACCTGCGAGGCGAGGTTCTTCTGGAAGAAGTCGTCCATCATCCCGCCGGGCGCGAACAGCTGCGCGAAGTCGCCGGCCGCCACGTCGCGGTTGGAGCCGCGCGCGAACGGGTAGCGCCCCGCGATCGCCTGGCTGCAGAACTGCCCGATGGTGGCGGCCGCGTTCTGCCCGATGTTCTGCCGCGTCACCGCCGCGGCCTTCGACGACGCGGTGGCCGACAGGTCGTTCAGCATGCCCTGGAACGGCACCGGCAGGCGCCCCGCTTCGGCCTGCAGCTTGGTCACGGCGTCGCCGGGCGGCGGGATGTTGCCGCTGCGCAGCGCGGTGTCGGTGGCGGTGAGGAAGGTGTACAGCTCGTTGATGAGCGCGGCCGTCTGGTCCAGCGGCGTCTGGCCGCCGGCCTTGGGCGCGGTCACCATGCGCCGCAGCGGCGCGAAGTGGTTGTCGACCAGCGACTCGGGCCGGTCGGGCGCGGTGTTGCGGCGCTGGCTGCCGTCGGGCTGGCCGATGAGCTGCTCGATGCGCTCGCGCGTGCTGGTCACGCGGTTCTGTGCCTGGTCGAGCAGGCTGCGCGTGGCCTCGTCGTGGTTGCGCAGCAGGTCGGTTTCGCGCGCCGCGCCGCGGATGAGGCGCGACATCGGCGACTCGCCGGTCGACAGCACGCGCGTCATCTGGATGCTCTGCAGCAGCGACTTGCTCTCGGCCAGCCGGATGTCTGCCAGGTACTCGTCCCAGGTGCGGATGTAGTCGCTGAGGTACAGGCGCCGCACCTCGCGCAGCAGCAGCTCGCGCGAGGTGATGTCGGCGATGCCCGGCGCGCGGATCTGCAGCACCCAGCGGTCTTCCTGCTCCAGCGCCAGCGTGGTCTCGGCCATGCGCTTGTCGAAGATGTCCCAGTAGCCGCGGTAGGTGAAGAGCGTGGGAATGCCGTCGGTCAGCGGCTTGCCGCTGGCGCGCCGCACCACCAGCGCCGACTCCGCGCCGCCCGCCTCGGCGATGGTGAAGGCATTGGGCGCGCTGGTCTGCAGGAGGATGCGGCGCAGCCGCGCGTACGAGCGCTGCGCCAGCGGCACGCCGGCCAGGCGCTCGCGCGTCTGCGCGATGAGCTTGTCGTCCTTGGTGAAGGGCGAGCTCACGACGCGGTCGGCGAACAGCGTCTTCAGGTGTGCTTCGAGGTTCGTGCGCTGCTCGCGCGTGAGCGAGGCGCCGATCTTGCGGTCGACGTCGGTCAGCAGCCAGGCCTGCAAGAAGTCGGCGTCGTAGCGCTCGGGCTCGTACAGCATGAGGTAGGCCTTGAGCGCCTCGTAGCTGTATTCGGCATCAAGCTTCGCGGCCTCGCGCAGCGACTGCTCCACGCGTTGCGCGGCCTGCGGCAGCAGCACGGTTTCGAGCGCGCGCTGGTACACGCCGTCGGTGGCGGCCTGCAGTTTCTCGCCCTGGTAGAGGCCGAAGCGGTAGCCCACGGGCGGATCGCCGATGTCGAACTCGGCAGACTTCGGCAGGTCGCGCAGGCGGTCGAGGATGAGCAGCGAGCTCGCGATGTCGCCGCTCGAATCGACCACCGTCGGCAGCTCGCCGCGCGCGGCGGCCTTGTTGAAGGCCTTGGCGTTGCCATCCACCTCGGCCACGTAGGCCTTGTTGTGGCGCCAGCTGTTGGCCCACGCGCCGAGCAGCACCACCGCGAGCACGCCGACCAGCGCGTAGCCCGCGAGGTCGATCGCGCGGCGGCGGCGGTACCAGCGCAGGTTGGTGCCGGCCACGCCCGCGTCGCGGAAGATCACCTGCTGCAGCAGCTCTTTCAGGAAGTAGCTCTTGCCCGGGCCCGGCGGCGGCGCGGGCGGCGCGTTCACCTGCAGGTAGCGCTTGATGGCGCCCATCACGCGGTCGAAGGCCGTGCCCTCCTGCGTGCCGCTGGTGAAGTACACGCCGCGCAGCAGCGGCGCCACCTCGAACTTCGACGGGTTGAACACGTCGGCCAGGAAGGTGCCCAGGATGTCCTCGAAGCTCGCGAACTGCTGCGGCAGCAGGTAGGCCTGCGCGCGCCGCATCGGGTCGGGCTCGGTGGCCATCAGCTCGGGCAGGCGCTCGTCCAGGCGCTGGTGCAGCAGCTTGTATTCCTGGTGGAAGCGCTCGCGCAGGTCGGCCTTGGCCGGGTCGGCGGGGTTGCCTTCGATGGGGAAGGTGAAGCCCCACACCTGCTGGCGCTCGGCGCGGCCCAGCGAGCCGAAGTACTCGTTGAAGCCGGCCAGCAGGTCGGTCTTGGTGACCAGCACGTACACCGGGAAGTTGATGCCCAGGTCGTTGCGCAGCTCGAGCAGCCGCTTGCGCAGCGCCATCGCATGGCGCGCGCGCTGCGCGTCGTCGGCCAGCGGCAGGTCGGCGATGCTGATGGTGAGGATCGCGCCGTTGATCGGCTGGCGCGGCCGGAACTTCTTGAGCAGCTCGATGAAGCCCTTCCACTCGCCCTCGTCGGTCTCGCGGTGGCTCTCGTGCGTGGTGTAGCGACCGGCCGTGTCGATGAGCACCGCCTCGTTGGTGAACCACCAGTCGCAGTTGCGCGTGCCGCCGATGCCGCGCACCGCGGCCTTGCCGAGCTGGTCGGCGAGCGGAAAGTCGAGGTCGGAGTTGACCAGCGCCGTGGTCTTGCCCGAGCCCGGCGCGCCGATGAAGATGTACCAGGGCAGCTGGTAGAGGTACTGCCGGTCGAACAGCGCGAAGCGCCCGGCCGCCTTGCCGCCCGGGCCCGGGCCGAAGCGCATGTTCTTCAGCACCGCGGTGGCGTCGGCGAAGCCGCTGTGCAGCTCCTTGATCTCGGGCGCTTCTTCGGGCTTGGCCTCCTTCGCCTTGGGCGACGGCGTGCGCAGCTGGTGCAGCAGCTGCGCGTTCAGGCGCCGCTCGCGCCACTTGCGGTAGGCCACGCGCACCAGCCACACGCCGAACATCAGCGCGATGACCACGATGCGCACGAACTCGCCTTCGAGCGGCCGGTAGCGGCCCACGGCGATCACCGGGCCGATGACCCAGATCAGGAACGCGAGCGCGACCAGCCCGAAGAAGACCCAGAGGTCGCGGCTGACGAGAAAACGGAAGAGCGCGCGCAGCATCAGCGGGTTCCTCCTTGTGGTTGTTGCTGCCGGGGTTGCGGCGCAGACCCCGGCACGGGCACGCCCGCCACCGGCGCCACCAGCAGCGTCACCTCGACGCGCCGGTTGCGCGCGCGGTTGGCCGCCGAGTCGTTGGGCACCAGCGGATCGGCGTCGCCGCGGCCTTCGGCGCGCAGCCGCTCGGGCCGGCTCAGGCGCGTGGCGATCATGGCCTTCACCGCATCGGCGCGCGCCTGCGAGAGCTGCCAGTTGGACGGGAAGCGCACGCTGCGGATCGGCTGGTCGTCGCTGAAGCCGCTGACCAGCACGTTGCCTTCCACCGCGTTGAGCGCGTCGGCCACGCGCGCGAGCACCGGCGCGTAGCGGTCGAGCACGCGGTCGGAGCCCGAGGCGAACAGGCCGTCGCCGCGCAGCACCACCACGCTGCGGTCGGCCTCGTCGCGCACCGTGAGCAGGCCGTCGCGGATCTCGGGCTCGAGAAAGCGCTGCAGGCGCGGCTGCGCCGCGGGCACCGCCACCGCGCGCTGCGTCTGCGGCAGGCGCACCGCGTTCACGGCCGAGAAGGCGCCGTCGGAATGGCCCGCGAGGTTGAAGGTGAGCACCGCGAACACCAGCACCAGCAGCACCGCCGCCACCGCGCCCACGGCCCACACCGGCAGCCAGTGGCGCGTGCGGCGCACGGGCGCGCTCGCGTCCTGCCAGTGCGGCGACAGCGGCGCGGCGATTTCGCCGCGCGCCTGCCGGATGATCTGCAGCAGCCGCTGCTTGAGCGTCTCGAGTTGCGAGCGGCCGTTGTCGATGACGCGAAAGCGCCCCTCGAAGCCCATCGCCAGACAGAAGTAGATGAGCTCGATGAGGTGCAGGTGCTGCTGCGGGTTCTGCACCAGGCGCGACAGCAGCTGGAAGAACTTCTCGCCGCCCCAGGTCTCGTTGTGGAACATCACGAGCAGGCTCTGCGACGACCAGATGCTGCCGCCCCACGGCGTGAGCGCCGCGGCCTCGTCGACCGCGGTGCACAGGCAGTAGCGCGCGCCGATGATCACTTCGGGCGCGATGCCCGCCTGCTGCGCGCGCGTCTCGAAACGCCGCACCTCGTCGACCAGGTGTTCGCGCAGTTGCGCGGGCGACGGGTGGTGGCCGGTGGCGCGGATCTGCGGGATCAGGTCGAGCAGCGGGTTGGCCGCCGCCACCAGCGGGTTGTTGCCCGCCAGCGCCGTGTCGCCCGCATGCGGGCGCCGCGCGTCGTGCCATGCGGTGAAGGCATCGGGCTGGGGTTGCTGCTGGGGTTGCGGCCCCGGGCCGCTGTGCGTGGTCGCGCCGCCGCCTGGATTGGGCGGCACGAAGCCACCCGGGCCGACGGCCATGTCATTGGCACCGTTCATAGGGTCCCTCACGGACGGATGGCCCAGAACTCCATGGCGAGCCCCGGAAAGTCGCCGGCCAGGTGCATGGCGACGCCGCCCGATTTCTCGAGCTGGCGCCACATGTCGCCGCCCTTGTCGAGTTCGAAGTAGTGGTAGCCCGCGTGGTACGGGATCTGGCGCGGCGCCACCGGCAGCGAGCGCACGACCACGCCGGGCAGCTGCAGCTGCACGAGGTCGCGGATGCGCTCGACCGAGCCGATCTTGACCTGCGTCGGAAAGCGCTGCTGCACGGCATCGGCCGGCAGGTCGGCATGCACCGCGAGCACGAAGGCCGCGTTGCGCACCAGCACCGGGTCGGGCATGCGCCCCACGCGCACGCCGTGGCTGCGCTCTTCGAGTTCGATGGCGATGGCGCTCTGCTCGAGCACCGCCGACAGCGAACGCCGCAGCTCCTCCATCAACGGGCGGATGCTCTCGTTGAGGTTGTCGTGGTCGTACACCGGCCACACCACCGGACGGCGCGTGGGCGAGGTGTGCGTGGCCAGGTCGCAGGCCAGCTTGAGCCAGTCGACGAACAGCGTCTCGGGGTGCACCTGCACCGCCTGCTGCGCATGCCAGGTGAGAGCGAGGTAGCGGTTGACCAGCTCCAGCAGCAGGAAGTCGGAGACCTCGCTCACGCCGCCGCGCCCCGGCTGCGACAGCCGCGAGGCCAGCGCCTCGGAGCGCTGCGTGAGCAGGCCGTGCAGCTCGGCCGTCATGCTGCGCAGCATCGGGTGCGCCGAGGCATCGAGCACCGGCGGGATGTAGTTGGCATCGACCACCAGCTTGTGGTCGGTGCGCCGCTCGATCACGCGCACCGCGCCGATGGCCTGCCACTCGGCCGTGAGCGACGACGCGCGCGCCAGCCGCAGGCGCGGCTTCGCCAGCTGCAGCACCGCGGGGCCGAGCGCCACCGCGTTGCCGTCAGCCACTTCGCGTTCGACCACGCCGAAGCGCGCGGCCGAGCCTTCGTCTTCCGAGAAGATCACCTCTTCGCTGCCGGGCCTGCGCAGCGGCAGTGCGAGCACGATGAGTTCGTCGGTGAGGTCGGTGGGCACGTCGAAGGGCATGGGTGCGTCTTCGAGGCCGAACGAGAACGGCGTGCCGTCGGGCAGCACGCCCGCACCGCCGAGCAGCGACACGCGCCCGAGCGCGAAGGCATCGCGGTCGATGTCCAGGTGCAGCCATCCCCAGTAGGCACCCTGCATGCCCGCGGTGCGGCGAGTGACGTACTGCTCGACATAGCGCTCCATCTGCTGGAAGTGCTGGGGCCGCAGGTACATGCCTTCGGACCACACCACGCGATTCGCCAATGCCTGAGATTGGGCGCCCTGACCGGCTGCGCCCGCGTTGCGAACTGTCACCAAAGAACCTCCTGGAGTGCTCACACGGAGGCGGGAAATGCGCTGTACAGCGGCTCCCCGCTCGATCTTCTTTCGCGTCTGATGCTACACGGCGCCTCTTGCGTTTTGCATGCCTTTTCAGAGGCGAATGCGCCGCACTTTCGTATTAGCGCGCGCTGAAACTTAACGACTTGGTAGCAGTTCGAGGCCGCTCTTGCGCACCGCGATGCGCACGCTCTGCTCGCTCGGAGAAAACTGCCACACCTTGTAAAGATTCGTTTGTTTCGGCTCCTTCAACGGCAACACGATGCGCCACCGCGCCGCTTCCAGCTTGCGATAGCCGGCGATCACGCCGATGGCGCGCGAGTCGAGTCCGGCCTCGCGCTTGAACACGCGTTCCTCGCCGCTGCGCAAGATGGCCTGGTCCGCGTTCACGAGCTCGGTCATGAGCGTCTCGCGGTCGCGGTCCTGCAGCGCGAAGTAGTCTGCCGTTTCAAAGTTGCCGGAAGATTTCAGTTCGAAGACCTTCACGAGAATCGGTGCGGCCTGGCCGCGTCCGTCGGGATTCACGCCGTCGTCGATGCGCACGGTGATGGCATACGGCGTGGGCATCGACTTCGCTGTCGATGCGCAACCAGCGAGGCCTGCGAGCAACGGCGATGTGGCCAATGCGCCTTGAATCAAGGTCCGTCGATGCATGAGATCTCCCTGAAAGCTTCGCGATCTATATTATCGAAACCATGCACGCGCACGGTGTGCATTGCGTGCTGTTGCATCGTGATGCAACAGCACGCCCTCTCTCACGCATTGCCTCTCGCGAAGTAGGAGAAAAGATTGAAGTCTTGCCTGCCTGTTCTGTCTTTTGCCTTCATGCTTGCGCTGTTGAGCGGCTGCCAGAGCACCCCGGATGCCTCACAGCAACCCGAACGCCTGAGCCAGCAAGTGGCACGCACCACGCTCGAACGCGCGCAACAGGCCTACGATGCGGGCGACTACGCCAAGGCCATCTCCACCTTGAAGAGCGGTGGCGTGTCGGTGTTCGACGGGGCCGAGCCCGCAACGCGGCTGGCCGCACTCAAGCTCGAAGCCTTCAGCTACTGCGTGAACAACCAGATCGCGGAATGCCGCACGCAATTCCGCAAGCTCCTCGATGTGTTCCCGAGCTTCGACCTGAATGTCGCGGAACGCACCCACCCCGTGTGGGGCCCCGCGTTCGAGGCCGCGAAGAAGATGAAGCGCGGATGACAAGCGGCCGGCCACGGCCGCGCCCGGGCACGCTCGCGCCCACCGCGACGAACATGGAGATGCCATGCGCTGGACAGTGATTGAACACGGCGGCATGCCCGTGGCCTCGGGGCCCTCGGCGCTGCTCGCCGCCCCGGGCGGCACCATCGGCCGCAGCCCCGACAACCACCTCGTGCTGCCCGACGAACACCGGCAGATCTCGCGCCTGCAGGCCACCGTGCGCTTCGACGACGACGGCGCCGCCGTGGTGCGCAACATGAGCGCGGTGCTGCCCATCGGCGTGAACGGACGCACGCTGCGCCACGAAGAAGAATCGCGCGTCGCGCTGGGCGACCGCGTGACCATCGGCAGCTACGTGCTCGAAGCCGCGAGTGCAAGCCAGGCCCCACCGCCTGCGATCACCGAGGCACCCATCACCGAGCCGCTCACGGAGCCACCGGCCGCACCGATCACCGAGCCGTCGCTGTCGCAGTTGGTGTCTGCCCCGTCTGTGGCGTCGAGCCTCGCATCGGCCCCGTCGATCAGCGCGCTGCTGCCCACCGCATCGCCGGCCTCCGATGTCTTCGCGGACCTGTTCGGCGAAGGCGCGCTGCCCCTGGGCGATGCACCGCCCGAGACGACGGTCGCGATGCCGACCTTCGCGCCGGCGCCGGTGAATGCGCCGGCCCCTGCGCCGCTACCTGCACCGCCGCCTTTCTCTTCCTCTGCTGCAGCGCCTTCCACGACCACGCAGGTCTCCGCGCAGATGCCGTCGGCCGCCGACTGGGACGCCATCCTCGCGAACGCACCGCGCCGCGCCGACGATGCCGCGGCGCCCATGCCCGACCCGCTGGCGCACGAGCCCTTCGCCCTGCCCTCGCAAGCGCAGCGCAACCCCGTCGATCCGCTCGCCGGGCTGGACCCGCAGGCGACGCAGGGCCTGTCGGACCTCGCGCTCAAGCGCAGCATGGACCCGCTCTCCTTCTTCGCCGAAGACCGCGATGCGCCCTCGCCGCTGTCCGACCCGCGCCCCACGGCGCTGACGCAGGACAACCCGCTCGACGACGTGCACCCGGCCATCGACCTGATCGCACGGCCGCCGGCCGCGTCGTCGGGCCACAGCCTGGCGAACCATGCGCGGGAGATGACGTCGCAGTTCAATCCGCCGCAGCCGGTGGCGATCACGCCCTCGGTCGCCATGCCGGAGCCTGTGGAAGAGGCTGCGCCTGTTGAGGAGGAGCCCGTTGTTGTCGCAGCGCCGGAGATTCCGGTCGCGGTGGCGCAGCCCGCCGTGCTTGAGGAAGAAGCACCGCCAGCCTTGCCGGTCGCTGCAGTCCCTGCACCAGCGCCGATCTCCCCACGCGCCCCCTCCTCCGGCGACGACCTGTTCAAGGCGTTTCTCGAAGGCGCCGGCGTGCCCGAGATCGCGGGCCAGCAGCCGCTCGATGCCGAGGCGATGCGCCACCTCGGCCGGCTGATGCGCGCCTTCACCGACGGCACCATCGAGCTGCTGTCGTCGCGCGCGATGCTCAAGCGCGAGGTGCGCGCCGAGATCACCATGATCGTGGACGAAGAGAACAACCCCTTCAAGATCCTGCCCAACGGCCGCGCCGTGCTGATGCAGATGTTCGGCGCGCGCATGCCCGGCTTTCTCACGCCCGAGGCCGCCGTGCACGATGCGCTGGGCGACCTGCAGTCGCACCAGCTCGGCATGGTCGCCGGCATGCGCGCCGCGCTGCTCACGCTGCTGCACCGCTTCGACCCGGGCGGTCTCGACAAGGCCACGCCGCACGACGGCGGACTCGGCGAGAAGCTGTTGCCCGGCGGACGCGAGGCGCGGCTGTGGCGCCAGCTGAAGCAGTTGCACGCCAGCACCACCGCCGCCGTCGAGGACGACTTCCAGGCCGTCTTCGGCCGCGCCTTCCAGCAGGCCTACGACCGCGAGATGGAACGCTTGAAGGAGGCGCGCCGTGCTTGAAGCCACCCACGCCTTCGCGGTGCCCATCTCGACCTCGCAGTTCTCGTGCGTGGGCGAACGCAGCGGCAACCAGGACGCCATCGGTTATCACCTGGACGAACGCAACGCCTGCTTCGTCGTGAGCGACGGCGTCGGCGGCCACGCGGGCGGCGAGCTGGCCTCGCGCATCGTGGTCGACACCGCGCTCAACACTTTTGTCGACCACCCGTCCGTCGCGGCCGACGACATCCGCCATGCGGTGAAGGAGGCCAACGACGCCGTGCTCGCCAAGCAGCGCGAGCTGGCCGACCAGAGCCGCATGAGCGCGACCATCGTCTCTCTGTTCGTCGACCGCGCCACCGGCGAGGCCTGCTGGGCCCACGTCGGCGACAGCCGCCTCTACTGGTTCCGCCGCGGCGCGCTGATGCAGCGCACCGAAGACCACAGCCTGTCGGAACGCTCGGGCGAAGCCGCCGCGGGCCAGGGCGCGAATGGTGGCGAGCGCCTGGTGAAGAGCAACCTGCTGTACCGCGCGCTCGGTGCGCGCGCGACGGCGGAGACCTCGGTGTCGACACCGCAGCGGCTGGCCGACGGCGATGCGTTCCTGCTGTGCACCGACGGGCTCTGGCAGCTCATCTCGCAGCAGGTGATGGAGCGATCGCTGCAGCTGGCCGACAGCGCGGAAGAGTGGCTCGCGCTGCTGCGCCGCGCGGCCGAGGCCAAGGCCGACAAGTCGCGCGACAACTACTCGGCGCTGGCGGTGTGGGTGGGGTCGCCGCAGCAGGTGACGCTGGCGGGGACGGCGGCCTGACCCTCCGTCAGGCCGCGGCCGAAGCGCTTCAGAATTTGAAGTTGAAGAACTTGAAGTGCAGGCCGGGGATGCACTCGAAGCCCAGGATGTTCATGCGATTCTGGGTCGTGAGGCTGGTCATGCGCGTCGCCGGCGTCCCCCTGAGCAGGAAGGTGAAGGAGCCCGTGATGTGCCGCTGCACCTGCATGAACACCTGCGAGATCATGCCGCCCAGGGTCCCCGGTTGATCACCCAGCGTGAACGGCGTCATGGTGGCCATGTTGTGCATCGGCCCGCCCATCAGGAGGATGTTCCAGCACACGGGCAGGGACATGGGCCGGAGCCCGACGTTGAGAAACGGGAACGGCACCGGCGTTCGGCAGACATCCGGGAACGCCAGCGAACCGCCCATCCATTGATGCGTGGCCAGACACATGAGTTTTTCTCCTTGAGGTTGCGTGATTTCGGGCTTCGGTTCAGCCCATGTGAATCTGTCCGGCGTCGACCTTCATCAACTCCTTGCCGGTCAGCAGCACGTGCTTGCCATGGATGACTGCCGTCTCCTGCGCGCGCACGTCGAGGTGTCCGGCGCGCACCTGGTCGACCTCGTCGACCAGACGCAAGGCGCTGCGTGCCATCTGGACCATGCGATCGGCCACCGACTCGAACAGCTTGCCGACCAGGCGCAGCCGGCCGACCGTGGCGTCGAGCGTCTGGCCGGTGTAGCGCATGTCGGCCACGTGGCATTGCGCCTGACCTGCGTCGAGAGACCATTGGGTCGCCTTCATCTCGAGCCCGGCAGCGCTTCGCAGACGAATGTCCGTCGCGCTGTCGATGGACACCTCGCCCGCGGGCGCCGACAGATGCAAATCACCGGGCACCTCGATGCGGCTTTGTGAAGCGTCGGCCTGTTCGATCACGGCGATCAGATAGACCCGGCGGCTGTCCGGCCCCGACAGCAGGACCGTGTCGCCCGGTTGTGGCTTGAGCAGACAACTCGCCGCACGGCGGCACGACCAGAGGGCGCCATCTTCGGCTTCCACGTGGAGCAGCCCGTCGGCATCGGCCGACATCAGCCGGCCCAGGCGCTGGACCGGCCCCGAGTCTTCAACGACCGTACGCAATGGAACGACATTCATGATGTATCTCCTTTATCTGCTGAGAGACCTGCGATGCAACGCGGGCTCGTCGTTGTCACTCAAGGAACCTTGGACCACGTCTGTGCCTTGTGCAATTCCGGATCGCTTTCGATGATGCCACCTCGCCTCGAAAAACGGGCCCCGTCCTGCGCCGTGCGATGCACCCGCGTGCGAAGGAAGTGCGCACCCCGGAGGTCGGCATCGGTGAGTTCGGCGTAGGAGAAGTCCGCATCCTGCAAGCTGGCATTGCGGAAGCTGGCGCCCGTGCATCGGGCCCGATGGAAAACGCTTTCGTGGATATGCGCGTCACTGAGGTCCGCGCCTTCGAGCCTGGCCTCGACCCAGATGGAACGATCGAAGCGTCCGCCCTGCAGCTTCGCATGGCGCAGGTCGGCCGCAGGAAACAGCACATTGGGCGCGTCCGCGGCCACGAAGCTGGCGTTGCGCAGCGAAGCGCCCTTGAAGATGCACTGCGTCAGGATCGCATGGCTGAAATCCGTGTTGTCCAGCTGGCTGTCGGTGAACACGCAGCGCTCGAACCGCTGTGCAGGGAAGCGCTGGTTCGTCATGTCGCATTCGATGAAGAGCACGGTGTCGAAGCGCGTGCCGGCGAAAGAGGCGCTCGCCAGATCGAGACGATGGAAAGTGATCGAATTCAATGCGGCACCCGAGAAATCGGTGCCCGCCAGACGGCATTCCGCAAACGTCGCATACCTGAACTGCTCGGACCGCAGCCGGCTTTGATCCAGCTCGCACCGGAAGAACGTGGTTCGCTCAAGGACGGCCTGTTCGAAGCTGGCCTGCGGCAGTTGCGACTCCGCGAAGGTGGTGCCTTCGCACCGGGCCTCGTCCAGCTGCGCCCGGGCCAGCTGGCAGCGCAAGAACCTGGTGTCGCTGAGCGTGCTGCGCGACAAGTCGGCGTCGCTCAGCTTGCAATGGCTCAGCGAGCCACCTGCCAGGTTCGCGCCCGTCAAGCGCGCACCGGTGAAATCGACCTGGTCGATCAGCGCGCCGGAAAGATCGAGCCCGCTCATGTCCCAACCCCTGCAATCCGCCTTGCTGACAGGAACGCCATGCCGGATGTTGTCGAGCAGTTCATCCCGCGTCATTCGGCAGGTGCCTCCGGCCGCCGCGCCGGCCAGACCTTGGCATGTTGCGTATAGGCGCCTTCCGTGCGCGTGAGCGCGTCGACCCGCGTCTGCGAGACATCGGCCCGAAACAGGTTGGCGCGCGCCAGGTCGGCCCCGCGCAGGTCGGCCTTGGCCAGATTCGCATCAATCAGATTGGCCTCGCGCAAGGACGCGCCGGCGAAGATGGCGCGAATGAACAGGCTGTCGCCCCCGACCATGCGGTCCAGCGTGGCGTGGCTCAGGTCGCATTCGGAGAGATCGCTGTTCTCGATCCATGCGTCGCTCAGGTCCGCATGCGCCATCGGCGTGGTTCTGAGCCCGCACTCCTTGAAATGGGCGGACCGGAACCTGGCATGTGCCAGCGTGCTGCCATGCGCAAAACTGCTGCCTTCCATCTTCGTCTGCGAAAAATTGACGGCGGCCGAGCAATCGGTCGTGACGAAGCCGCAGCGCAGCAGATGCGCACCGACGAAGGAGACGCCTTGCAGCCGGCATTCGATCCATGTCATCTGATTGAAGGATGCCTCGTCGAAGCGAAGTTCCTCGAGCGCCAGTCGTATCAAGGCCACCTGCCGCCAGTGCGACTTTGCGAAATTGCAGTGGCGCAACGCCGCCTCGTGGAACTGTGTCAGCTCGAAGGAAGCCCCCACCATCTGGCAGTGATCGAAGTGCGTCTTGCTGCAATTGGTTTCGTGCAGCGCGGCACCGTCGAAGACCGTGTGCTCGCACCGCGCGCCCCCCAGGTTGGCCTGGAACAGATGGGCGCGTGCCATCGATGCGTGGCTCAGCTGGGCCCGTGCCAGCACGGCCTGCGAGAAATCGCAGCCGTCCAGTTGCGCGCCCTGGAGGTTCGCGTCTTCGAGCGAAGCGCCCACGAAACGGGCACCTCGCAGGTCCATCCCGGACAGGTCGACCCCGGCCAGGTTCAGGCGTGAGAAGTCGCGCTGCGCCGGGTCCGCGGCTGCGAGCCGGCGACGCCACTTCGCGGAGCGGAACGATGGCGCAGGCGACGCCGGCCGCGACAGATGCGCCCCGTGCAGGTGCGCCTGCTGCGTGAGCGCGGACACCCCGTCGGCGGGTGCGGGCCCGGGCCGCAGCGGTTCGTCCTCTCCATCGTCGTCGGCTTGCGCTTCGGGGAAGGGGCGGGCCTGCTCGGGCAGGTGGCCCTTGGCGATCGCCTCCATCTGTGCCTTCGCTTCGCGCGCCTGCGTGTCCAGCCTGCCGAGAAATTCGGGCAGGTCGTCGATGTCGGGCAGTGTGGCCAGCGGGGCCAACGGCGGCAGGTAGTGATCGGGGTCCAGCCCCTGGGCACGCAGTTGCTCGCGGCGCTGCTCGTGGTCACGAAGCTGGCCTGCGCGCATGTTGCGGGGCAGCGGCTCGCCCATCACGTCCGGAAGGACTGTGCCCCAGTCGCTCAGGAGTTCCTTGGGCATCAGGTCGCTGTCGCGCAGCGCGTGGATCGCCCCGCGCTCCGGATCGAGCCGGAGCCTCAGCACGGATTCGTAGTGCGCCATCGGCCGCGGCGCGTCTTCCGAACGCTCCAGTGCGGCCATGATCAACTCGATGTCGGCGGCATCGTCCTCGATGATCGGAAACACGCCGTGCCAGAGAAGCGCGACCCGCTCCAGATGCGGGAAGAACCAGGCCGTGGTCAGCCGCATCGGCACTTCGCGCAGGTCGCCGCCGCTGGGGGTATGCCGAACGAAGCTGCGCGCCCGCCAGCACGGAAGGTTCCCCCGAAGGACCGGGTGCTCCGGGTGCATGTTCCAGAGTTCGTAGCTCGCGCCGGGAGGCACCTCCTGCCGGCCTTCCCAGCGCTGGTCGGCGGGTGCCGCATTGAAACAGCGCCAGTCAATGTCCTTCGCAAAGCCAGGGAAGTCGTTCTCCAGCCACTCCTTGCCATACTGGGTGCCCATCAGTGACATGCGCTGCGGCCAGTCTGGAGGGATCGCGCCGAAGCCCACCGGCGCGACGGCCTGCTTCGGCGAGACCGGTCGCGTACCCGGCGCTTCGATGTGCGCAAGCCGCTTCGTGTGCACGCCATTGACCATCTCTTCGACCGAGCCCATGCCCACCGGGTTGTCCGCCACGGAAGGCCCGCCGTAGGCGTGTTGCCAATCCATGCGAATCTTCTCGAAGGCCTGCGGCGGCGTCGGCCGTCCGCCGAGCCAATACCGGTCGCCAAAGACCGTCAGGGACTTCTGCAGCTCGGCGACCTGCAGCTTCACGGCGCAACTGGACTTGTCTTCCTGGTGGTTCGTGTAGGCGTAGCCGCTGACCAGCACCTCCGGCGTCAGCTTGGGCACGGCGAGGTCGAGCACGGCGCCGGCCCCCAGTTCCTGCGCCGTGCTTTTCCACAGCTCCTGCTCCAGCACCACGCGCGCGTCATCGCCAAGGGTGCTCATGGCCATCACCGTGACGCCCAGGTGGTCGCGCCGCTGCCAGCGGTAGGGCCGCGTCAGTACGGCGAGTCGAAAAGGTTTGACTGTTTTCACGGGCGACTCGTTCAGATCGGCTCGACAAGAACGCCGCGGTCCAGGTGGCCGGCGTCGTAAAGCACGGTCAGCGATCGACCCTTCTCATAGCGTGAGAGGTTGGTGAGCGGCACCGGCACCGAGGTCTTCACCCGGCGCACGAGACCGTCCTCACCGGCGAAGGACACCACCAGCGAAACAAGGACCCGGCCATTGAACAACCCTCGCCCCAGTTCGATGCTGTCCACCTGGCCCGTGGCGCGGGCGCGCAGGCGCCTCTTCCTGAGGCGCATCGCGAGGTTTCGCAGCAACTCGCCGCCGCCACACAGCAGGAAGGCGCCCGACATGCCGAACAGCACGGTCAGCCACGTGCCCTCGAACGCCGAAGAGGGCGCACGGAACGTGAAGAACAAGGCCAGCGCAACGAGGAGCAGGCCGAGGCTGGTCAGTTTCATGGCGATCTTGAGGGGCCTCAGAAAAAGGAAATCAGACCGGCCAGCTTGGTGTAAAGCGCGTTGGACTTGGCGGCGACGGCATCATTCGACTGGTTCAATGCCACGTTCGAACCGCGAAGCACCTTGAAGTCCAGCGCCAGGACACCGACGTTGGTGGCGGCGGCCGCGAACGTCATGCTGAACGGCGTACGCATGATGAAATGGCCATCGGCATAGGTATGGATGACCGGCGCCTGCGACTCGACCTTTCCGTCGGAGGTGGAAACGATCTCGTTCTTCGCGTGCGTCCTGACGTACTCGCCCGCGTCCGTGGTCACACCCTTCTTGTACTTCACCTCGTTCTGGTTGGAGCTGTGGGTGATCTTTTCAGCTTCGACCAGCCAGTTCTTCCCCGGCGCCCTGAAGGTGATGTCCCCGCCTTCGGTCTCCACGGTGTAGTTGCCCTTGATGTTCGCCTTGTAGAAGCCGCCCGTCTTCAGGGTCGCGAACATGGCGACGTCCACCTCCCACCGACCTTTGGTGGTCTTGAGAATCTTGCGGCCCACGGTCTCGGTGTGCGTTTCGGTGACCGTGAGGTCCTTCGTCCCGGTGACCGTTTCATTCAGGTGGGGTTTGATGAACCGGTCTTCGCCCGTGTCCACCGTGTCGTGCCGCTTGCCGGTCACGTGGATGGTCTGGTTGCCGATGACATCGACCTGCTGGTTGCCGCCGTCCACCTTGATGAACTGGTCACCCCCGTTGACGGTGATCTTCTGTGGCCCGCCCTTGTTCACCGTCAGGGTGTGCGGGCCGTTGATGGTCTCGTCCAGCGAAGTGTCGCCCGTGTACTTGTCGGCCCCGTCGATGAAGGTGGTGCGCTCGCCCTCCACCGTGTGCGTCTCGTTGTTCTCCACCTCGATCGTCAGATCCTTCTGCGCATGGATCTTGATCGACTCGCACCCCGGGTCATCGTCGATGATGAAGTGATTGGCCAGCTCGCCATCGCCCTTGATCGTGCGGCTGATGAAGCCGCTGACCGTCGCCTTGGCCGGCAATTCCAGCGGCGGCATCTGGTCCGCGTTGTAGACGCGCCCGATGATGATCGGCCGGTCGGGGCAGCCCGCAATGAAATCGACGATGACCTCCTGCCCCACGCGCGGATGGTTCACCGCGCCGAAATTGGAGCCGGCCCACGCGCTCGACACGCGCACCCAGCACGAGCTGTCTTCGTTGCGCTGGCCGTAGCGGTCCCAGCGGAACTGCACCTTCACGCGGCCGTACTTGTCGATCCAGATGTCTTCGCCGGGCGGCCCGACCACGGTGGCGGTCTGCGGGCCCTGGGTGCTCGGCACGCGCGTGATGCGGCGTGCGCGGAACGGGAACGAGGTGGGCTGCACGCCGAAGTGAAAGCTGTACTCGCCCGGCATGCCGCCGCTGGCATAGCCGCCCTCGCGCAGGCTGTACATCACCGAGACGACGAGGTACTCGCGGTTGTCCTCGTTGCGCGGTGCGTTCTGCATGGTGAAGCGGTAGCCGGGCGCCATGCCGCGCACGTTGGTGTGGCCGGTGTCGACCTCGGCCTGGGCCTGCGCTTCCTCGAGGCGGATGCGCGCGTAGTGCTCGCCCTGCCCCGCATCGCTGTAGCCGCCCATCCACTCGTACATCTCGTAGCGGCCGTGGTCGTTGCCGCGCGGCTGGCTGCGCGTGTTGAGCAGGTCGGCCCTGGGCTTCTTGAAGTCGAAGTCGTCGACCACGTAGGTGCCGGGGCGGATCTCTTCGGTCACTTCCCACTGGTCGATCACTTCGCGGCCGGGGTCGCTGGCGCGGTCGCTCGCGAGGTAGCCGATCTTCGGATAGCCGGGCAGCGTCTCGTGGGCGCTCATGTCGTCGGCGAGCACCAGCGTGTGCTGGTTCCTGTCGTGCTTGAAGTAGTAGTAGATGCCCTCGTGCTCCATGAGCCGGCTCACGAAGGCGAAGTCGGTCTCCTGGTACTGCACGCAGTACTCCCACTGGCGGTATGAGGCACTGAGCTTCTTCTCGAAGGCGAAGCCGTACTCGCCCAGCACGTCTTCGAGGATCTCGACCACCGACTTGTTCTGGAAGATCTTGCAGTCGCTGGTGCGCGTGAGGTACCACAGCCAGGGCCGCACCGAGGCGCGGTACACGGTGTAGCGCGAAGAGCCGCCCTCGCGCCCGATCATGGTGAAGCGCGTGATCTGGCCGTTGAGGTAGCGCGGCGTGCCGCTCAGGGTCTGTATTTCGAGCGCGAGCGGCTTGCCGAGCAGGCCCTTCATGTCGACCGAGGTGTTCGGGCTCAGCAGGTCGACCTCGAACTCGAACAGCTGCGACAGCCCTTCGCTGCCGTGCATCGAGCGAAACAGCAGCTGTTCTTCTCCGAGCGGGGTGTGGGCTTTGACGACTCTGTCCATGCGGCTCTCCCTTGGGTCTACGCGGGGCGTTCTGAAAACTCGTACTGGAAGTCGTCGCCCGCTGCGCCCAGCTGCACGCCGGCGAGCTTGCGCGCACTGACGGTGGCGCCGATGACTTCCTCGCTCAGCCGGGGCAGGATGGTGTGCGTGAGGATCGCGTCGATCATCCGGCCACCCGACTCTATGGCCGTGCAGCGGCGTGCGACAAGCGCGACGGCGCTGTCGTTGTAAGCCAATGCAATGCCGTGGTTGGCCTGCAGGCGCGCCGCGATGCGGTCCAGCTGAAGGCGAATGATCCGGTGCAGCGCATCGGCCTGCAGCGGGTAGTAGGGCACGACCACCAGGCGCCCGAGCAGCGCGGGCGCGAACACCTTCAGCAGCGGCTCGCGCAACGCGGCCGCCAGCGGTTCGGGGTCGGGGCGCAAGGTCGGGTCTTCGCACAGCTGCATGACGAGGTCGGTGCCGACGTTCGACGTCATGATGATCACGGTGTTGCGGAAGTCGATGTGGCGGCCTTCGCCGTCTTCCATCCAGCCCTTGTCGAAGACCTGGAAGAAGATCTCGTGCACGTCGGGGTGCGCCTTCTCGATCTCGTCGAGCAGCACCACGCTGTAGGGCCGGCGGCGCACGGCCTCGGTGAGCACGCCGCCTTCGCCATAACCCACGTAGCCGGGCGGTGCGCCCTTGAGCGTGGAGACGGTGTGCGACTCCTGGAACTCGCTCATGTTGATGGTGACGAGGTTCTGCTCACCGCCGTACAGCGCCTCCGACAGCGCGAGCGCGGTCTCGGTCTTTCCCACGCCCGAGGGACCGCACAGCAGGAACACGCCGACGGGCTTGTTGGGGTTGTCCAGCCGCGCACGCGCGGTGCGGATGCGCCGCGAAATGGTCTCCAGCGCATCGGGCTGCGCGACCACGCGGGCCGACAGGATCTCGCCCAGGCGCAGCACCGACTGCGCGTCGTCGCGCACCATGCGGCCGATGGGGATGCCGGTCCAGTCGGCGACCACGGTGGCGACGGCCTGTGCATCGACGGCCGCGAGGATGAGCGGTGTCTCGCCTTGCAGCTTCACGAGCTGGTCTTGCGCTTCGTCGAGTTCGGCGCGGATGGCCTCGGGCGTTCGCTCGGGCTCGGTAGGCGGTTTCTCTTCGCGGTCATCTTCCGCTTCAGATTGCACCGGCACCGCCGCAGGCGACAGCAGCTTGCGCAGCGCGACGATGCGTTCGACCAGCGCCGCCTCTTCCACGCGCCGCTGCTCCAGCAGTTCGAGCTCGGCCTGCGCGGCAGCCACCTGCGCCGCGATGTCTTCGACGCGCTGGTGCTCGCCGACCCCGATCGCCGCCTCGCGCCCCGCGATGCCCGACTCGATGCCCAGCACCTCGATGCGCCGCTTCAAATCTTCGAGCGCCGCAGGCAGCGCATGCTGGCTCAGCGCCACGCGCGCGCACGCGGTGTCGAGCAGGCTCACGGCCTTGTCGGGCAACTGGCGCGCGGGAATGTAGCGGTGCGACAGGCTCACGGCCGCTTCGAGCGCGGCGTCGAGGATGAGCACGCCGTGGTGTTTTTCCAGCTCGGCCGAGATGCCGCGCAGCATGACCACGGCCTTGGGCTCGGTGGGCTCGTGCACCTGGATGGTCTGGAAGCGCCGCGTGAGCGCCGGGTCTTTCTCGATGTACTTCTTGTACTCCGACCACGTCGTGGCGCCGATCGTGCGCAGCCGGCCGCGCGCGAGCGCGGGCTTGAGCAGGTTGGCCGCGTCGCCGGTGCCGGCGGTGCCGCCCGCACCGACCAGCGTGTGCACTTCGTCGACGAACAGCACGATGGGCTTGGGGCTTTTCTCAACCTCGTCGATCACCTGGCGCAAGCGCTGTTCGAACTCGCCCTTCACGCCCGCGCCGGCCTGCAGCAGCGTGGGGTCGAGCACCCACAGCGACACGTCTTTCAGCGAAGGCGGCACGTCGCCGGCCGCCAGACGCGAGGCCAGGCCTTCGACCACCGCTGTCTTGCCGACGCCGGCCTCGCCGGTGAGCAGCGGGTTGTTCTGGCGCCGGCGCATGAGGATGTCGATGATCTGGCGGATCTCGTCGTCGCGGCCGTACACGGGGTCGAGTTCGCCGGCGCGCGCCTTGGCCGTGAGGTCGCTCGCGTACTTGGCCAGGGCCGAGCCGCCGGCGGCGGGGGCATCGCCCTGGTGCTGCGCCACGGGTGCGCCACCGCCCGCATCCGACGCGGCGTCGTAGTCGTCTTCCGGCGAGCCTTCGGTCCACGCGGCGAGTTGCGCGACCAACACGTCGGGCACGAGCTTGTCGAACTCGCGCGAGATTCCCGAGAGCACCTGGCGCAGGCCCGGCGTCTTCACGATGCCCGCGAGCAGGTAGGCGCCGCGGATCGAGGTGGCCTCGAAGCGCAGGCTCGCGTACACCCACGCACGCTCCACCGCATGGTCGACGTGCTCGGAGATGTCGCTGATCGAGGTGGCGCCGTGCGGCAGGCGGTCGAGCGCGCGCACGAGGTCCTGCTCGACCGCGTCGAGGTTGAGCCCGGCGCGCTTGATGATGCGCAGCAGGTCGCTGTCCTGCAGCTGCAGGATCTGGTGCAGCCAGTGCACGAGCTCCACGTAGGCATTGCCGCGCAGCTTGGCGAAGGCGGTGGCGGTTTCCAATGCCTTGTAGAGCATCGGATTCAACTTGGAGAACAGAGAGACGCGGCGGATGTCGGTCATGAGGGAGCCGGTGCGTTGCGGGAAAAGAGCGCCTCGGGCTGGAACACCATGTCGCCGGCGTCGGTGTCGGACAGGCGGGTGCCGAGCCAGCTGCCCCAGCCCAGCCGCTGGTCGCTGCTCAGCCGCATGCCGCGCGCCTCGGGCTTGCTGAGCACCAGCCGCAGCTCCCAGGCGAATTCGATGCCGACGTACTGGCGCACCCAGTCGACCACCTGCTGCAGCCGCGGGCTGCCCGGCAGGAACTCGCGGAACTGCTGTTGCGACAGCGGGCCGAGTTCTAGGCGGAACTTGCCCTGCGCGTCGCGCACCGCCAGGCCGATGGTCGCGCCGCTGCCCAGCCGGTGGTTGCGCCCGAGCTGGCCGATGCGGCTGACCTGGCGCTCGTCGATGTGCACCCAGTCGCTCACGAACTCGACCACGCGCACGGGCACGTCGAAGTACAGGCGAAGAATCTGGATGAGCCCTTCGGGGTTGCGGGTCTGGCGCACCAGGTGCCCCGCCATGTGGGTGCGCGCGTGGTCGGCGATGCGGTCGCGCGCCTTCAGGCCGGGCTGCCCCATGTTCATGAGGCTGGCCACGTAGTCGACAAAGCGGTGGCCGTCGGTGCGGTCCAGGCTGTTGACCGACTGCGCGTCGGCCCAGGCGCGGTAGAACAGCAGGATCAGCCGGTGATGGAACAGGTCGGCGAACGCGCTGAGCGTGTTGTCGGCGTGGTGGCGCTTGCGCTCGCGCGCGTACTCGGTCAGGTGCAGCGGCAGCGGGCCGTTGGGGCCGAACAGGCCGAAGCCGTAGATCGAGATGCGCGGCGCGCCGTCTTCGTCGACCTCGACGCCCGACACGTTCGACGGCGCGAAGGCCATCGAGGGCTCCTGCCCCAGCCGCAGCGGCTCGTCGCGCGGGCGCGGCGCACGGCCCAGCAGCGGGTGGTCGCCCTGCGCGTCGAGCCGGCGCAGCAGCATGAACAGGTCGTGCTCGAAGGGCTGCTCGACGAGCCGGGCCCACAGCGCGGGGTCAGCCTCGGGCACGCCGCGGCGCGGCGGGGCTTTCGCCTTCGCGTGCGCCGGGCTGCGCGCATCAATGGCCGCCTCGTCGCGCGGCTCGGCCTCTGCCTGCAGCACCTGCAGCATGGCGTCGTCGGTGAGGCCGGTCGTGCTCATACGGTGGGGCGGCGTCCCACGCGCGGGGTCCAGCGCGCGATCTCGCCGCGCTGCAGGCTGGACAGCGCGAACTCGGTGAAGGCATTGAGCGACACGTGCCGGCTGAAGAACTGCTCCAGCACGGCGCCGAACAGGTACGGGCTCGTGCCCGAGAACGCGACCTCGTCGATCTGCAGCGCGATCTCCACGCCGCGTCCGAACACGATCGGCCCCGGCTCGGGCAGGCGGCGAAACACGGGCGCCAGCGCCATCGAGCGCACGCCCTGGATCTGCCGGCGCACGGCCGGGTCGGCGAGGTTGCCGTACAGGTCGAGCATCTCGCGCAGCGCCGCGGCGCCCTGCGTGGCATCGACGTCGGTCAGGCTCAGGTAGTTCAGGCCCAGATGGCTGATGAGGCGCCAGGTGAGCGCGCCTTCGGCCAGCGCCGGGTACGGCCGCGACGGCCCGCGCAGGATGCGCACGCCGCGCACCGGCGCCGACACGCGCAGCGTGAAGTCCGATTCGAGCCCGGTGGGCAGCAGCAGCGGCAGGTCGCGGTTGGTGCACAGCGCGTCGATGGTGATGTGGCGCAGGCTGTGCGGGAACGGCGCGTCGTGCTGGTCGACCAGCGACACGTACACCTCGCTGCCCGTGTAGCTGGTGCGCGTGCCCTGCGCGCGTGCGCGGTCGGACACCAGGCGCGGTTCGCGGCGCAGCGAGAAGTAGGCGCCGAAGTCGCCGTCGTCGGACGCGAACGAGCCCAGGAAGGGCCGGAACTCGCGCTCTTCGGAGCCGTTGGCCATGTGGCCCGTGACGCGCTCGACGGTGAAGATCTCGAAGTCGCGCGGGCGCGTGCGGTCGATCACCGCATGGTGCTCGTGCTGGCCGGGTCCGACCGGGATGCGGTCGCTGCGGCGCGGCACGAGGTTGATGATGGGCGTGCAGAACAGCGAGAAGTGCCTGGCATCGACCAGCCGCTCCAGGTCGGCGTCGGCGCGGTCGAGCAGGATCACGATCTCCATCGTGGTGCCGCCGATGACCGAGGCCGCCGCGCGCAGGTGCTTCACGCTGAAGAACAGGTAGCGCTCGGGAAAGGCGAAGTACTCGTGCAGCAGGCGGTAGCCCTGGAACGAGCGCGCGTCGTAGGGCAGCAGCGACTGCTCGGGGTCGAAGCCCTCGTGGCGGATCGCCTCGTCGCCCAGCGGCACGATGCGCGCCGTGCTGCCGGGGCCGGCGCGGCAGACGGTGGCCACGCTGTGGTGAGCGACCAGTTCGAGCACGCGCAGCGCGTGCAGCTCCGCGCCCGAGAGAAAGAACTCGAGCCGATCGAGCGGCATCTCGGCAAAGCGCGCGCCGCCCACCGCCTCGAGCTTGATGGTGATGGCACTCTTCGCCTGGCGCGCCGCCACCGGCAGCGCATGCGCGATCTCGGCCGGCACCGGGCCCAGGCTCGCCTCGGCAATCTTGATCGGCCACAGCGTGACGGCATGGCCCGTGCGGAACTCGCAGGCCGTCTGCTCGCCCTTGATCATGCGGCCGCGCAAGAGCGTGTGGCGCGGCAGCTCGTAGCCCGCCTTCAGCGAGCCTTCGTTGAGGTTGCCGTCGATCTGCACCACGGCCATCGCGGGCAGCGGCGCGAGGAAGTTGGGGTACACCACCTCGAGCAGACGCTGCGAGAAGCGCGGAAACTCCGCGTCCATCTTGAGCTGGATGCGCGCCGTGAGAAAGCTGAAGCCTTCGAGCAGGCGCTCCACGTACGGGTCGCTGACCTCGATGCCGCGCATGCCCAGGCGACCCGCGATCTTGGGGTAGCGCTGCGCGAACTCGGCCCCGAGCTCGTGCATGTAGGTGAGTTCGCGGTTGTAGTAGTCGAGGAGCTTGGCGTCCATCACAGCCCTCCCGTCGGCCGCAGCACCATGTGCCCGCTCTCGAGGTCGAGCTCCGAACGCAGGATGAATTCGATCGGGTACGGCACCGACCACAGCGTGCCGCGGATCTCCAGCGCGAGCAGGTTGTGGTGCTCCAGGTCGGTCGCATCGGTCACGCAGCGCACGTCGATGCTGTCCTTCATGATGCGCGGCTCGAAGTCGATGATGGCCGCGCGGATGGCGGCTTCGACGTCGGCGAAATCGACCTCCGACATGCGCCCGCCGGCCCAGCCGCGCACGCCGTAGTTCACCACCGAGCCGCGGGCGCGCGGCATGCCGTTGATGCGGTGGTCGGCGCCGAAGTTGGTGGTGTTGAGCAGCCACTGCAGGTCGCGCAGCACCGAGTCGCGCAGCAGCTTGCCGCTCATGAGGAAGGCGCCTGCGCGCTCCTGGCCGTTCTGCGGCGCCTTGTCGGTGAGGCGGTCGAGCAGCACCGGTTGCAGGCGGTCGCGTGCGACGCTTTCCTGGGCGTCGCTGTCGATGTCGGTGGTGACGGCGGGGGTCATGCAGCCACGCCTTCCGTCGCTGCGGCGAACTCGATGCGCCGCAGGTCGAGCAGCGAGTGGTCGCCGGCCTCGCTGATGAGCGTGCGCTGGCCGACGCCCGCGAACTGGTCGTCGGCCGCGAGCGGTTGCCAGTCGGTGCGGCGGCCCAGCGCGGTCTCGTCGTCGAGGCTGTCGAGCGCGCCCGGGTAGCGCACGGGCACGAGGCCGTTGAGGCCGCGTCCGTCGTGCAGCTCGATCTCGGCCGGCGCCCACAGCAGGTCGACCAGGTGCTGCGGGCGCGAGAACTTGATGCGGCGCACCGCCGGCAGCGGCAGCCACGCATAGCCCGAGGGCGTGAACAGTTCGAGCACGGCGCCGATGCGCGCGTCGCCGTCGCACAGCCAGGCGAAGTCGCTGTGCGCCGCGGGCTCGCCGTCGAGCGCCTGCACGGCCCGCGCATCGGAGCGGTCGACGGTGGTCAGCGTGCCCTGCAGCGCCGGTGCCGCATCGCGTGCGGCCTCGCGCAGCGCGGCGGCTTCGTCGGCACGTTCGGCGGGCAACACGGCGGCGCCGAGCAGTTGCTCGACCCAGTCGGCATTGCCCGAGACGATGGCCGGCGTGCGTCCGCCGCCGGCCCAGAAGTCGGAGCGTTCGCGCTCGCCCCGCAGGGCCATCGCGCAGGTGACGCTGGCCGGCGTGAACGTGGGGTCGAGCTTGGTGGCGAGCTTGAGCTGGTCTTCGGCCCGCTGCCATTCGCCGCGCAGCGCGAGGAAGTGGCACAGGGCAAGGCGCAGGCCGGCATTCTGGGGACTGGCGCGGATCTGCCGCTGTACCCATTCGGTGTGCTCGGCCACGGAGCGCTCGCCCAGCACTGCAAACCCATCGCCCATGAAACTTCCCCGTTGACTGGCTGAAAGGTGAAAGGCGGCGCGCCGCGAAGGGGCGCCGCAGGAGACAGACAAACGGCTGTGGACCGCCGGCGGGGGCTGCATGGCCCTGAAGGCCACGGCCCCGCCGCGCAACAAGGAAATCAGGCTTCCTTGTTTTCCTTGATGTTCCAGCCCAGCACCGTCTCGGCGCCCTTGCCGCCCTTGTCGGTCTGTTCCCAGTACTGCTGTTTCACCTTCGCGGCCTGGAAGGCGTACTGCACGAGCACCGCATCGCCGCCCTGCTCGGCCGTGTACTGCACCGAGGTGACGAGCACCTCTTCGAGCGTGACGCGCGTGTATTCGATCTGCGAGCCGCCGGCCTTGCACACGGCCACTTCGACCTTGCTCAGGTGCTTGCCGCTCGCGCAGTTCTTCAGCACGGAAGGCGCGGCCTTGTCGATGCGCGCGAGCACCTGCAGGTCGTTGAAGCTGGCCTTGCCCACGCCGCCGCCACCGCCGCTGACCATGTTGCCAGGCTGCGTCGCTCCCCATGCAAACGACTTGATGTCGGTCCAGTCCTTGTGGTTGGAGTCCTTGGACTCGCCGTTTGCACCCTCGACGCGCATGAACATGTCTACTGCCATGATTGACCCCCAAAAGTTATCGATGAATTGCCCGGTAGCGGGACAGTGGAATTAGCTGCTGTCCTTCTTGTTGGACGGCAGCTTCGAAACCAGCCGCAACGACACCGTCAGCCCCTCGAGCTGGTAGTGCGGCCGGAGAAAAAACTTGGCGGCGTAGTAGCCGGGGTTGTCCTCGATGGCTTCCACCTGGACCTCGGCCGCCGCCAGCGGCTTCATCGCCTTCGTGTCCTGCGACGAGGTGCCGGGGCTGCCGTCGACGTAGTTCATGATCCAGTCGTTGAGCCAGCGCTCCATGTCCTCGCGCTCGCGGAACGAACCGATCTTGTCGCGCACGATGCACTTCAGGTAGTGCGCGAAACGGCAGCATGCGAACAGGTACGGCAGGCGCGCCGCCAGGTTGGCGTTGGCCGTGGCATCGGCGTCGTAGTACTCGGCCGGCTGCTGCAGCGACTGCGCGCCGATGAAGGCCGCGAAGTCGGAGTTCTTGCGGTGCACCAGCGGCATGAAGCCGTTCTTGGCCAGCTCGGCCTCGCGCCGGTCGCTGATGGCGATCTCGGTCGGGCACTTCATGTCCACGCCGCCGTCGTCGGTGGGGAAGGTGTGCGTGGGCAGGTTCTCGACCGCGCCGCCCGACTCCACGCCGCGGATCGAGGTGCACCAGCCGAACTGCTTGAACGAGCGGTTGATGTTCACGCCCATCGCATAGGCCGAGTTGGCCCAGGTGTAGCGCGTGTGCAGCGCCGAATCGGTTTCTTCCTCGAACTCGAACTCGTCGACCGGGTTGGTGCGCGCACCGTAGGGCAGGCGCGCCAGGAAGCGCGGCATGGCCAGGCCGATGTAGCGCGCGTCTTCCGAATCGCGCAGCGACCGCCACGCGGTGTGCTCGGTGTTCTGGAAGATCTTGGTCAGGTCGCGCGGGTTCGACAGCTCCTGCCACGAGTCCATCTGCATCACGGTGGGCGAGGCGCCGGCGATGAAGGGGCAGTGCGCGGCGGCGGCGATCTTGGCCATCTCGCCGAGCATCTCGACGTCGGGCGGGCTGTGGTCGAAGTGGAAGTCGCCGATCAGCGCGCCGAAGGGCTCGCCGCCGAACTGGCCGTACTCGGCCTCGTAGATCTTCTTGAACATCGGGCTCTGGTCCCAGCCGATGCCCTTGTGGCGCTTGAGCGAGCGCGCCACTTCGCGCTTCGATGCGCACATGACGCGGATCTTCAGCTGCTCGTCGGTCTCGGTGTTGTTCACGAGGTAGTGCAGGCCGCGCCATGCACCTTCGAGCTGCTGGAAGTCTTCGTGGTGCAGGATCTGGTTGATCTGCTCCGACAGCTTGCGGTCGATCTCCGTGATGATGGCCTGCACGCTGCGGTAGGCGTCGTTCGAGATGGTGACGGTGTTCTCGAGCGCCTGCACGGCCAGCGTCTTGACGGCGTTCTCCACCGCCTCGCGCGCCTGCTCGGTCTTGGGCTTGAACTCGCGCTGCAGGAGGTCGGAGAACTCGTTGGGCTCGAGCGCTTCGACGGTGGCGGTGCGGGCGCGTGCGCCTTGCTGGGATGCGGTGCTCATGGTGCGGTCCTATCGTCGGCTTGCTTGGCTGCTGCGGCATCGGCGGCCGCCTGCGCGACCGCGGGGTTGGGCGCGGACGCCAGCGACTTGAGCAGCGCCGGGTTCTGCAGCGCCTGCGCGATGAGTTGCTCGGCGCCGTTCTTGCCGTCCATGTACGAGAGCAGGTTCGACAGCTCGGTGCGCGCCTCGAGCAACTGCTGCAGCGCATCGACCTGGCGCGCGATGCGCGCGGGCGAGAAGTCGTCCATGCTGTCGAAGGTGATGTCCACGTTCATCTGGCCTTCGCCGGTGAGCGTGTTGGGCACCTGGAACGCGACGCGCGGCTTGATCGACTTCATGCGCTCGTCGAAGTTGTCGATGTCCACCGCCATGAACTCGCGCTCCGCGAGATCGGGCATGGGGTCGGTCTGCTTGCCCGCGAGGTCGGCGATGACACCCATCACGAAGGGCAGCTGGATCTTGCGTTCGCTGCCGTAGATCTCGACGTCGTACTCGATCTGCACGCGCGGCGCCCGGTTGCGCGCGATGAACTTCTGACCACTGTTCCTGACACGGTTGTCTGCCATAAGCGTCCTCTTGAAACTGAATGCATGGGTCGTACCGGTCGACCGGTGCCGGCGCGTTGTTCCTGCTCGCCGGCAGCAACGGCCGCTAGGGCGATGCGGCGTCGCCGTTCAACGGGCGGCCGGCAAGGCTTTCTATCTTTTGCAATCCCTCGGGCACGAGCTCTTCGATGATCTGGAAGAAGTTGAGGTCCATCAGCCGCTGGGCCCTGCGGATCAGCATGGGTGCCGGATGGCTCGGTTCCGTTCGTTCCAGGAACTCGCATGCTTTTTCCAACAACACTTGCACATCTTCACGAGCCGATATTTCAATCTCTTGAATACGCAGCGGGCGCACTGCAGCCTGCGTGGCCGCTGCAATGTGCGCTGCGGGTGCGTGCACCTGCGCCGCACCGCTTGTGTCTTCTGCACCGCCCACTGCCGACGCCTGCGGCGCTTCGCTGTGCGGCTGCTCCGGCAGCAACTGGCCCACGGTGCGCAGCGACCGTTCGAGCCTTGAAAAATCGGGCGCCCAGCTCTGGCCCAGCGCACGCTCGCAGGTCTCGCGGATGCGCTGCAGCAGTGCCAAAGCCTCACGCAGGGCCACGACCGGCGCTGCCGCCTTGTCGTGTGCGCGGCGTGCGGCCTCGCGCAGGCGGCCCACGCCGCCGGGGTAGTCCACCTGGTCGCTCTTGCTCGAATCGAGCAGCGCCTCGACCTGCCGCAGGCTCATTGCCGTGCCACCGTCTTCGAGCAGCCGCGCATCGCGCACGCTGCGTCCGAGCCCTTCGGCTTCGGCCAGTGCGGCCAGCGCATTCATGCGCGGCAGCGGGTCTTCGTTCGTGCCATCGACGACGCGCGGATGCACGTCGTTCCAGAAAGTCTGCAGCACCGCATCGACCTGGCGCAGCCCGTCGACATAGCCGGGCAAGCCGCGGCTTTCGGTCCATGCGAGCGTGAGCGGCACCAGCACGCGCAGGTCGCGCGTGCGCACACACAACTGTCGTGCGATGCGGTCTACACGCGCCCAGTCGGGCGGCTCGGCGGGGATGATGGTGTCGCCGAACTGCTGCTCGCGCTTGCCCGTGGCCGCCTGTTGGAGCGCCATGAAATCGGCGTCGTATTCCAGATCTTCACCACAGGGAAGCGGGCCCTCGACGGGCGTCTGCAACAGATCGATCTCATTCGGCAGCAACCACGACTCCCTTGATTTATCCACTCGCGATGGTAGTCATCTTGAGGGTAAGAAGAGGCATGGTCAACCGCAACAGAATGCAAAGTGCAGCCTCTGAATTCCAAAGGAGTACATCTGCTTTTAAAGTGCAGAAGTACGGGCTACAGCAGCCGACGCGACGCGAGGTTGCGCATCAACGCACCGAGGCCGAAAGACCATCGTGGCGCCTGGTCTGCATGCACCACGCGGTTGTTCAACGCACCCAATTCAGGCGCCGCGATGCGCACATGGTCGCCCACCACATGCGTGAATCCTTGCCCCGGTCCGTGACGGTCTTGTGTCGGCGCGAACATCGTGCCCAGAAACAACATGAAACCGTCTGGGTAGGCGTGGTGGCGGTTGAGTGTCTGCGCCACGAGGTCGAGTGGATCGCGGCTGATTTTCGACAGCGAGCTCGAGCCTTCGAGCGTGAAGCCCTCGGGGCCTGTCACGTTCAGTGCGACCGTGATGCGGCGCACATCTGCAATACCGAAGTGCGCATCGAACAGACGGATGAACGGGCCGATGGCGCACGACGCGTTGTTGTCCTTGGCCTTGCCCAGCAGCAGTGCACTGCGGCCTTCGAAGTCGCGCAGGTTGACGTCGTTGCCGAGCGCGGCGCCCAGCGTTTCGCCGCGGCTGTTCACCGCGAGCACGACCTCGGGCTCGGGGTTGTTCCAGGCCGAGTCCGCGTGAATGCCCACGTCGGCGCCCGTGCCCACGGCCGCAAGCACCGGCGCCTTGGTGAAGACCTCGGCGTCGGGGCCGATGCCGACCTCGAGGTACTGCGACCACATGCCTTGCGCGATGAGCACGTCCTTCACCTTCATGGCTTCGGGCGAGCCCGGCACGATGTCGGCGAGGTTGTCGCCCAGCACGTCGCCGATGGCCGCGCGCGTGGCCTCGGCGCGCGAGGCATCGCCGCGTGCCTGTTCTTCGATCACGCGTTCGAGCAGGCTCGCGACGAAGGTCACGCCGCTGGCCTTCACGACCTGCAGGTCGCAAGGGGCGAGCAGCCAGGCCTGGTTGTTGTCGCGCGTGCTTTCGTCGCTGTTCGCCAGCACGGCATCGAGCGCGGCGATGCGTGGCGCGGTGCCACTCTGCAATGCAGCGCGCACGGCTTCGGCCGGCGAGCCCTGGCGTTCGAGCAGGTCGCTCATGGTGGGCGCGAGCGTCGACAGATCGTGCAGGCCATCGCCTTGCACGGCCACCAGCACCGGGCCCACGCCGGGTTGCCAGAGGCGGCCGACAAGGGTGGCGCGCTCGGCGTCGCGGGGCAGGCTGGAAGCGATCGAAAGGTCCAAAGGCATGGTGGGGTGTCTCCGTGAATAAGGTCTGCGCGCCATCGTAGCCGCGCCCCGGGAACCGCTGTGTGTCAGTGGCCCGGCGTGGCCCGCACGCGCGCCACGTCGGCGGGCAGGTTCGGCCACGGCGCTTCCTGCGGCGCGAAGCGTGCGCGCATGTAGCCGGCGAGGTCGGCGATCTGGCGGTCGTCGAGCGCCTCGCGGAACGCGGGCATGAAGCCGATGTCGCGGTGCGCGGGCGCGCGCACGCCGTCGAGGATGGTGCGCAGCAGGTTGTCGGGCCGTGTGCTCGTGAGGCTGCTGTTGAGTGCGAGCGGCGTGTTCACGCCCAGCAGCGTGGGGCCGTCGCCGTCGTGGTGGCACGAGGCGCAGGCGCTGTCGAACATGCGCTGCGCGGGGCCGAGCAGTTGGCCCTGCGTGCGCGCGGCGTTGTCGATGGCTTGCTGCGCGAGTGCCTGCGGTTGCGCAACCGGCTCGGGGTTGAACGACCCGAGGTAGACGGCCATCGCGCGCACGTCGGCGTCGGGCACCTGCGCGAGTTCGCGCACCACCTCGGCCATCGGCCCGCCCGCGATGCCGTGGCGCGGCGAGTGGCCGTTGCGCAGGTAGCGGTACAGCGCGTCGGTGTCCCACGGCACGGCGGCCTTCGACAGCTGCGTGAGCGCGGGCGCTTCCCAGCCATCGACCATCGCGCCCGAGAGGAACGCGCTGCCGCCCTGCTCCGCGCCGAGCGCGTTGCGCGGCGTGTGGCAGGCGCCGCAATGGCCCAGGCCGTTGACGAGGTAGGCACCGCGGTTCCACTCGGCGCTCTGCGTGGGCACGGGCGGAAGCGGCGCGGGGTCGTGGAACAGCGCGTTCCAGCCGGCCATCAGCGGGCGCAGGTTGAAGGGGAACTTGAGCTCGGACTTGGGCGTTGGCGTGCGCACCGCCGGCATCGCCATGAAGTACGCATAGAGCGCCTGCAGGTCGTCGTCGCTGGTCTTCGCGAAGGCGGTGTAGGGGAACGCGGGGTACAGGTGGTGGCCGTCGCGCGAGACGCCTTCGCGCATCGCGCGCTGGAAGGCGCTGAAGGACCAGCGGCCCAGGCCCGTCTCGGCATCGGGCGTGAGGTTGGTGGTGTAGAGCGTGCCGAAGGGCGTGTCCATTGCGCGGCCACCGGCGTTGGGTGCGCCGCCCGGCGCGGTGTGGCACACGGCGCAATCGCCGAGCGCGGCGAGCACGCGGCCACGCTCGATGGTGGTCTCGCTGTAGACCGGTGCGCTGAGCGACACCGGCGCGATGGCGGAGCGCCAGCCGAGCAGGCCGGCGATGACGCCGAGGCCGCCGATGAAGAGCGCGGCGCCGGTGGCCCACAGGCCCTTGCGCTGGGGCCACGGTGCATTGCTCCTTCCCCCTCTGGGGGAAGGTTGGGATGGGGGCACGGCAGCGTCACCACTCGAGCGCCGCATGCCCCCGCCCCCGCCCTCTCCTGGAGGGGGAGGGAGAAACTCCCGATTCAGTTCCGCCAGCACCGTCTCCGGCGTGAACGGCGGCGACCGGAAGCGCACGCCCGTCGCATCGAAGATCGCATTCGCGATCGCCGCCGTGCCCGGCACCGACGACGACTCGCCCGCACCCAGCGACGGTTCGCCGGGGCGCGGCATGTGCATCACCTCGATCACCGGCACGTCGCGGAAATTGAGGATCGGGTAGCTGCCCCATTCGCGGCTCGCGACCACGCCCGAAGGCAGCACGCCCGGCAACTGCGCGCCGCCCGTTGCGGCGCCCTGCTGCGGCGCGAACTGCACCTGCTCCTTGAGCGCGCGGCTCGTGGTCTGGATCACGTTGCCGTGCACCTGGTGCTCGACCCCCGCCGGGTTGACCAGCAGCCCCGCGTCGTGCCCCACCACCACGCGGCGCACATGCACCTCGCCGGTCTTCTGGTTGACCTCGACATCGGCCACCCACGCAGCCCATGCGGCGCCGAAGCCCGGCCACTTGCTGTGGATGTAGCGCGCGTACGCAAAGCCCTGGCCGAAGAGGATGTCGCCGCCTTCGCCGAGCCCGCCGTCGGCGTTCTCCTGCGGCCCGGTGCGCATGCGCCAGCCGGCCTTCTGCGCGGTGGCCTGCACGAGCTCGATGGCGCGCGGATCGTCCAGGTGCTGCAGGCGGAACTGCACGGGGTCGACGCCGGCGGCGGTCGCCAGCTCGTCGATGTACGACTCGTGCGCGAACGAACTCGGCAGCGCCGACACGCCGCGCAGCCACGAGGCGCGCACGATCGGCGCCATGTCGTTGACCTTCACGCGCAGGTTGTCGTAGCTGTACGGTGGGCGCGCGGTGCGGTCGCCCATCTCGTAGGCCTGCGCCACGGGATCGACCGTGCGCGTGAGCAGCAGCGCCAGCGTGGGCGCGCCGTTCGAGGGGTACGAGGTTTCGAAGTCGTAGGCGGCGACGCGGCCGTCGGCCATGAGCCCGCCGTCGATCTCCATGAGCTGCGCGGCGCCCTTGGGCTCCCACGCATGCTCCTGCTCGCGCGAGAGCTGCACGCGCACCGGCGCACCCACGGCACGCGCGAGCAGCGCGGCATCGGCCGCCACGTCGTCGGCGCCGTTGCGGCCGTAGCAGCCCGCGGCCTCCATGCGCACCACGTCGACCTGCACGTCGTCCACGCCCATCAACTTCGCGAGGTCGGCGCGCAGCACGTGCGGGTTCTGCGAGCCGGCCCAGCAGCGCAGCTGCATGCCGCTGCCGTCCGCGGGCTGCCACTCGGCCAGCGCGCACGAGGGGCCGATGGACGCATGCATCTGGTAAGGCCACACATACGTGCGCTGCATCGGCTGCGCGGCGGCGGCCATGGCGCCGTCGACATCGCCCTCGTCGACCAGCAATCGCTGCGTCGACGGGTTGTCGCGCAGGGCCTGTGCCACGTCGCGCAGGTCGGGCATGCCGGGCCAGGGCTTCCAGGTCACGCGCAGCTCGCGCATCGCCTGCTCGGCGTGCTCCTCGCGCTCGGCGACGATGCCGACGAAGTCGCGCACCACGACCACGGCGCGGATGCCGGGGATGTGCGCGATCGATGCTTCGTCGACCGCTTCGAGCGTGTTGCCGATGAACTCGCCGTGGTCCGCGCCCGCATACGGCGGGCGCACCACGCGGCCGTGCAGCATGCCGGGCACGCGCATGTCGTGCACGAACACGAGGTCGCCCGCGAGCTTGGCCGGGATGTCGACGCGCGCCTGGCGCGTGCCGACGAGGCGGTAGTCGGCCGGGTTCTTGGGTGTCGTGTCGAGGTCGAGGCGCAGCACGGTGCGCTGGTGCGCCACGAGGTCCGCGTAGTTGACGTGACGGTCCGGCGCCTCGGCCACGCGCACCACGCCGTTGCGCACCTGCAGCGCATCGACGGCCACGCCCAGCCGCTCGGCCGCGCGCGCGAGCAGCCACGCGCGTGCCTGCGCCGCGGCCAGCCGCAGCGGCTGCGCGTGGATCTGGATCGACGCGCTCGCGATGGTCGCGCCCTGGTTGGGCGCGCGCGCGGTGTCGCCGAGCATCATGCGCACGCAGGGCATGCCGAGGTCGAGCTCCTCGGCCACGATCTGCGCGAGTGCGGTCTGGATGCCGGTGCCCAGGTCGACGTGGCCGTTGAGCGCGGAGACGCTGCCGTCGTCCCACAGCGCGAGCAGCACCTCGTCGCCTTCGCTGGGGTGGCTGGCGATGAAGGCGGGCTGGCCCTTGGCGGGCGGCGGCGGGGGCGGCGCTTCGCGCACCACCAGCAGCACACCGTCGGCGGCGAGGAATTCCGCGCGCGTCTGCGGCAGGTCGGCGCGGCGCGTCATGCGGCAGGGGCGTCCGGCGGGGCCGCACGCAGGCGCACGGCGGCGCGCTGCACGGCGTCGAGGATCTCGATGTGCGTGCCGCAGCGGCACAGGTTGCCCGACAGTTCACTGCGGATGCGCGCCTCGCTCGCGTCGGGGTCGCGCGCCAGCAGTGCCGCGGCCTGCATCACCATGCCGTTGAGGCAGTAGCCGCACTGCGCGGCCTGCGCGTCTTCGAAGGCGGCCTGCACCGGGTGCCAGCGCCCGCGCATGCCCAGGCCTTCGAGCGTGGTGATGCTGCGCCCCGCCACGCCGTGCGCGGGAATCACGCAGGACCGCGCGGCCACGCCGTCGACATGCACCGTGCAGGCGCCGCACTGCCCGAGCCCGCAGCCGTACTTGGGCCCGTTGAGCCCGAGGTCGTTGCGCAGCAGGTGCAGCAGCGTGGCTTCGCGCGGCACGCCGGCGAGCGCATGCGCCCGACCGTTGACCTGCAGGTGCAGCGGCTCAGCGCCGCAACTGGCCGTCACGGGTGTACATCTCCAGGTCCACGAAGGTCGAGCCGTTGTGGTTCTTCGCGCTGTAGTCGACGGGGAAGTCGCCGAAGCGCGTGCTGCCGATGCTCTCGAGCCCGGCGATGAAGCTGTCGCGCGTGAGCGCCTTGCCCGCGCGGCGCAGGCCCTCGGCCATCACGCGCGCAACGATGTAGCCCTCGAGCGCGGTGTAGCTGTCGATCTTCTGGCCGAACTCGGCGCGGTCGCGCTGGTAGTCGGCCACGATGGGCACGCGCTGCGCACCGGGCGGCGGCACGATGCTGGCCGTGACCAGCCCGGCGAGCTTGCCGTCGAGCCGCTTGGCCGAACCCGCCGCGTCGGTGATGCCGACCGACAGCGTGTACAGCGGCGCGGCCGCGCCGCTCGCGCGGTAGTCGCGGATGAAGACCTCGGTCATGCGACCGGCCATGATCATCACGACGGCGCCGGGGCGGCCCTCGGCGAGCCCGCCGATCACCTGCTTGGCGTCTTCGGCCGCGATGGCCATGGGCAGCGTCTGCACCACCTTCACCTTGTATTCGGCGGCCAGTTGCTCGCAGGTGGCGAGGTTCGACTTGCCGAAGGCACTGTCCTGGTAGACCACGGCGATCGACTGGATGCCCAGCGTCGAGAGGTGGCTGATGATCTTGCGCAGCTCCAGGTCGTAGCCCGCGCGCACGTGGAACAGGTAGCGGTTGGTTTTTGTGCGGAACGACGTGGTGCCCACCAGCGGCGCGAACATCGGCACGCCGGCCTTCTCGGCCAGCGGCATCGCGGCCGCGAGGTTGCCCGTGGCGACGTAGCCGGTGAGCGCGAAGACCTTGTCCTCGTCGATCAGCTTGGCCGTGTTGGCAGCCGTCTTCGCGGGCTCGTAGGCGTCGTCGTAGGTGACGAGTTCGATCTTGCGGCCGTGGATGCCGCCCGACTTGTTGACGCGGTCGAAGTACAGCTGGATGCCCGCGCGGTAGTCGACGCCGAAGTCTTTCGCCGGGCCGCTGAACACGGCCGACTGGCCGATGCGGATGGTGCTGTCCGTCACACCGTTGTCCGCGCGCGCCGGCCGCAGCAGGCCGGGGCCGAGGGCCAGGGCCGCGCCGCCCGCCACCAGGGTGCGCCTTGAAATCGAAAGCTTCATGCGTCGTCTGTCTCTTTGTTGTTGTCGTCGGAGGGTGTTGCCGCGGCGGTGCCGCGGACTTCGTCGTCGTCAGCCGGCCTGGATGTCGCCGGACTGGATGCGCTTGACGCCCTTGGCCGTCATCTGCTTCCAGGCGGCGGCCAGCGAGCCGTTGAGGTCGATGCCGCGCGTGGCGTCTTCGATCACGTAGGCCTCGAAGCCGGCCTTGCGCGCGTCCATCGCGGTCCAGGCCACGCAGAAGTCGGTGGCCAGGCCGGTGACGAACACGGTCTTGATGCCGCGCGCCTTGAGGTAGCCGGCCAGGCCGGTGGCCGTCTTGTGGTCGGCCTCCTCGAAGGCGGAGTAGCTGTCCATGTCCTTGTGGAAGCCCTTGCGGATGATGAGTTGCGCGGTCGGCACCTTGAGCTCCTTGCCGAGCGCCGCGTCGTCGGTGCCCTGCACGCAGTGGTCGGGCCACAGCACCTGCGTGCCGTAGTTGAGCTTGGTGGTCTCGAAGGGCTTCTTGCCCGAGTAGGTGCTCGCGAAAGAGGCGTGGCCCGCCGTGTGCCAGTCCTGCGTGACGACGATGTTCTGGAACGCGGGCGCCAGCGCGTTGATGACCGGAATCACCTCGTTGCCGCCCTTCACCGCGAGCGTGCCACCGTCGAGAAAACAGTTCTGCACATCGACCACGATCAGCGCGGCCTTGCCACCGGGCTTGATCTTGCCGGCCGCGAAAGCGGAGAGGCCGAAACTGCCGAGGCTGCCGGCGAGCCCCAGGGCAGCGGCGGACTTCAAGACGGTTCTGCGATGCATGGTGTGGACTCCGGTGGTTGAGGAAAGGAAACGGTCAGACGCTGAGGTAGGCTCTGCGCACTTCTTCGTTGGCCGCCAACTCGGCCATCGTCGCGTGATAGCGGATCTGCCCCTTCTCGAGCACGTAGGCGCGGTCGGAGACCAGCTCGGCGAAGTGCATGTTCTGCTCCGACAGCAGGATGCTCACGCCCTGCGCCTTGAGCTCGAGGATCATGTTGGCCATCTGCTCGACGATGACGGGGGCCACGCCCTCGGAGGGCTCGTCGAGCAGCACGAGATACGGGTTGCCCATCAGCGTGCGCGCCACGGTGAGCATCTGCTGCTCGCCGCCGCTCATGCGCCCACCGGGGCGGTTGGGCATCTCGCCGAGGTTGGGGAACAGCTGGAACAGGCGCTCGGGCGTCCACAGCGGCGCGGCGGTGCCGTCGGCCCACTGGCGCGCGGGCTGCTTGCCGACCTCGAGGTTCTCCATCACCGTGAGGTCGGTGAACACGCGCCGGTCTTCGGGCACGAAGCCCAGGCCCAGGCGCGCCGCGTGGTGCGGCTCGCTCTTCGAAATGTCGTGGCCCAGGAAGCGCACGGCGCCGCGGCGCTTGGTGAGCATGCCGATCAGCGTCTTGAGCGTGGTCGACTTGCCCGCGCCGTTGCGGCCCATGAGCGCGACGACTTCGCCGCGCCGCACTTCGAGGTCGACGTCGTAAAGAATCTGCGCGGCGCCATACCAGGCGCACAGCGCCTTGGCTTCCAGAAGAGGTTCGTGCGTGCTCATGCGGCAACTCCCAATGCGGCGGCCTTTTCGGCGATCTTCTCGAAGGTCTTGCCGCTGCCGAAGTACACCTCCTGCACCTTCGGGTGGTCGCGGATTTCCAGCGGCTTGCCCTGCGCGATGAGGCGCCCGCGCGCCAGCACGATCATGCGGTCGGCGTACGCGAACACCACGTCCATGCTGTGCTCGGTGAAGAGCACGGCCATGCCGCGCTGGATGACGAGGTCCTTGGTGAGCGCCATGAGCGAGTTGCGCTCCTGGGGCGCCATGCCGGCGGTGGGCTCGTCCATGAGCAGCAGCTTGGGCGAGTTGGCCATGGCGATGGCGAGTTCGACGCGCTTCACGTCGCCGTAGGCCAGCACGCTGCAGGGCCGGTCGGCCTGCGCCTTCATGCCGACCTGGTCGAGCAGCGCCAGCGCCTCGTCGCGCTTGTGGTCGGCCGCGCGGCGCCACATCGAGAACAGCTTGTGGTCGTGCGAGAGCAGCGCCATCTGCACGTTCTCGACCACGGTGAGCGAGGCAAAAGTTTCGGCGATCTGGAAGGTGCGGCCCACGCCCTTGCGCCAGATCTCGCGCGGCTTGCGGCCCACGAGCTCGTGGCCGTCGAGCGTGATCGAGCCTTGGTCGGCCTTGAGCTGGCCGTTGACCATGTTGAAGGTGGTCGACTTGCCGGCGCCGTTGGGGCCGATGAGCGCCAGCAGTTCGCCGGGCGGCAGCTCGAAGCTGATGCCGTCCACGGCCTTCACGCCGCCGAACGATTTGCCGAGGTTGGTGACTTTGAGGAGGCTCATGCCTTCACCTCCTTGAGCTTGGCGTCTGCTTCATCATGCTTCGGTGCGCGCCACCGGTCGACGAGCTGCTTGATCGAGCCTGCAATGCCCTGCGGGAACAAGAGCACCAGGATCAGGATGATGGCGCCGAGCATGGCGCGCCAGTAGTCGGTGTTGCGCGCCACGGTGTCGTGCAGCCAGGTGAAGGTGACGGCGCCGACCACCGGGCCCGCCAGGGTCTGGATGCCGCCCAGCAGCACCATCACGAGGCCGTCGACCGACTTGCCGACCGACAGGCTCTCGGGCGAGATGCTGCCCTTGGAGAACGCGTAGAGCGCACCGGCCAGGCCCGCCACGGTGCCCGCGATGACGAAGGCCGCCCACTGCATGCGCTTGACGTCGATGCCGATGGCGTCAGCGCGCAGCACCGAGTCGCGGCCCGCGCGCAGCGCATAGCCGAAGGGCGAGAACAGCACGCGGCGCAGCCACCACACGCCCGCGCCCACGAGCACCAGCGTGAGCCAGTAGTACACCTGCTTGTTCGACAGCCACTCCGAGGGCCACACGCCGGTCAGGCCGTTGCTGCCGCCCGTGAAGCTGTCCCACTGGTAGGTGACGGCCCACGTGATCTGCGCGAAGGCCAGCGTGAGCATCGCCAGGTACACGCCCGACAGCCGCACGGCGAACCAGCCGTAGACGAAGGCGCCGAGCGCGGCCACCAGCGGCGCGACCACCAGCGCCAGCTCCATCGGCAGGTGCAGCGCGCGCACCAGCAGCGCCGCGCCGTAGGCCCCGAGGCCGAAGTAGGCCGCGTGGCCGAAGGAATGCATGCCGGCCGGCCCCATGATGAAGTGCAGGCTGGTGGCGAACAGCGCGGCGATCAGCAGGTCGATCATCAGCACCGTGGTGTAGGGCGAACCGGCCGTCAGCAGCGGCAGCGCGGCGAGCACCAGCGCCAGCCCGGCGGCGGCCACGATGTAGGCGGTGCTGGGGCGGCGCAGCGGTTCTTCCTGCATGCCCACGTAACGGCTGGGCGCCTGCGGCCGGCCGAACAGGCCCCACGGGCGCCACACCAGCACGATCGCCATCACGAGGAAGTCGACCATCAGTGTGAGCTTGGAGAACGACACGTCGATGCCGAAGATCTGCACCACGCCCAGCCAGATGCACACGGCCTTGATCTCGGCGATGAGCAGCGCGGCCACGTAGGCGCCGGGCAGCGAGCCCATGCCGCCGACCACGACGACGACGAAGGCGGCGCCGATGGTGTTCAGGTCCATCTCCAGCGTGGCGGGTTCGCGCGGCAGTTGCAGTGCGCCGCCCAGGCCCGCGAGCAGTGCGCCGAGCGCGAACACGGCGGTGAAGAGCCAGGCCTGGTTGACGCCCAGCGCGCTGACCATCTCGCGGTCTTGCGTGGCGGCGCGCACCAGCGTGCCGAAGCGCGTGCGCGTGAGCAGCAGCCACACGAGGCCGAGCACCAGCGGGCCGACGACGATCAGGAACAGGTCGTAGGAAGGAAACTGGCGCCCGAGGATTTCGACCGAGCCCTTCAGGCCCGGCGCGCGCGGGCCGAGCAGTTCGTCAGGGCCCCAGAGCCACAGCACCGCGTCCTTGATGACGAGCACCAGCGCGAAGGTGGCCAGCAGCTGGAACAGCTCGGGCGCCTTGTAGATGCGGCGCAGCAGCAGCACCTCGATGAGCGCGCCCAGCACGCCCACCGCGAGCGCGGCGATCAAGAGCGCAGGCCAGAAGCCCACGCTCGGGCCGAGCTTCTCGACCAGCGTGTACGCGACGTAGATGCCCACCATGAAAAAAGATCCATGGGCGAAGTTGACGATGCGCGTCACGCCGAAGATCAACGAGAGGCCGGCCGCCACCAGAAACAGCGAAGACGCGCCGGCCAACCCGTTGAGCAACTGAACAACGAAGCCTGAAAAGCTCATGAGGGACCCTGAGGAAACTGGAGACACCGCGCCCCGCCGCGCTCAAGAAGCGGCGGCGGACGCGTTGCAGGAGCCGTGCGGTCAGTCCGCAGGGCGCATCTTTTTCACTTCGTCGTCGGTGGGCTGGAACTTGGCACCGTCGAGGTACACGTAGTCGACCATCACGCCCTTGCCGCCGTCGTTCTTGGTCTTGCCGACGTACGCGCCCATGGTGGACTGGTTGTCCTGCGCGCGGTAGCTGATCTTGCCGAAGGGCGTGTCGACCTGCAGGCCCTTGAAGGCTGCGACCAGCTTCTCGGTGTCGGTGCTGCCGGCCTTCTTCACGCCGGCGGCGATCGAGTAGATGGCGCTGTAGCCCACCACCGAACCCAGGCGGGGGTAGTCCTTGAACTTGGCCTGGTAGGCGTCGTTGAAGGCCTTGTGCTCGGCGGTCTTCACGCCGTACCAGGGGTAGCCGGTGACGACCCAGCCGTTGGGCGCCTCGTCCTTCAGCGGATCGAGGTACTCGGGCTCGCCGGTCAGCACGCTCACGACCTCGCGGTCCTTGAAGAGGCCGCGCGTGTTGCCTTCGCGCACGAACTTGGACAGGTCGGCGCCGAACAGCACGTTGAAGATGGCGTCGGGCTTGGCATCGGCCAGGGCCTGCACCACGCTGCCCGCATCGACCTTGCCCAGCGGCGGCGCCTGCTCGGCGACGAACTCGACGTCGGGCTGGATCGCCTTGAGCAGCGTCTTGAAGGTGGCGACCGACGACTGGCCGTACTCGTAGTTGGGGTACACGATGGCCCAGCGCTTCTTCTTGAGCTTGGCGGCCTCGGGCACGAGCATCGCGACCTGCATGTAGGTCGAGGGGCGCAGGCGGTAGGTGTACTTGTTGCCGTTGCTCCAGACGATCTTGTCGGTGAGCGGCTCGGCGGCGAGGTAGAAGAATTTCTTCTGCTTGGCGAAGTCGGTCAGCGCCAGGCCGGTGTTCGACAGGAAGGCGCCGGCCAGCACGTCGACCTTCTCGCGCGAGATGAGCTCTTCGGCCACGCGCACGGCGTCGCCGGGGTTGGCGTTGTCGTCGCGGCTGATGAGCTCCAGCTTCTTGCCGTTGACGCCGCCCTTGGCGTTGATCTCGTCGACCGCCAGTTCCATGCCCTTCTTGTAGGGCTCGAGGAAGGCGGGCTGCGCCTTGTAGCTGTTGATTTCGCCGATCTTGATCACGCCCTGCGCATGCGCGGGGACGAGGGCGGTGGCCAGCGTGACGACGGAAGCGGCGCAGAAGGCAAGGCGCAATGGATTCATCGGGAAGCTCCTAGAAGTTCGAACAGAAAACACGATGCGGGTGACGATGCAATGACAGGTCAGCGAAGACCGTCTTCGCCCTTGATTTCACTGACCTGCAGGCCGCCGACGCGCGGCAGCGGGCGGCCGCTGTCGGTGACGGCCACGGCCACGACGATCTCGTTGGCGCGCGGCGCGTCGGCCACGCGGGCCTCGACGGCGTCGAAATGGCTGCGCACGAAGGCGGCGTCCTTGTGGCCCAGCGGCACGTCGATGGCGGTGCCCAGCGTGCCCTGCTTCTTGGCCGAGGGCACGAGCGCTGCGCCCTTCTCGACCGCCACGCGCAGCGGCGCGCCCAGCTTGGGATGCAGGATGGCAGCGGCATGCTCCAGCTCGCCGCGCTCGCCGACGATGGCGGCCTTGCCGTAGCTCTGCGCCTGGCCGGGCTCGATGCCCAGCGCCTTCACGGCCTTCTGGCCGAGCAGCGCGCCGAGCTCTTCGCCGATGGCGATGAGCTCGTCGAGGTTCTCGCTGTAGCGGCCGGCGTAGGGGTTCTCGATGACGGCGATGGCGACGGCGCGGCGCGTGGGCGGCGTGACGTCCTGGCCCATTTCCTTGCGGGTTTCGTCGACCTGGATGACGAGCTTGCGGATGTTGGCGGTCATGTCTGTGTGTTCCTTGTCTTGTCTCTTGTCTTGTGCGGTCAGCGCAGGCCGTCCCACTTGCTGATGTCCTTGGCGAGCAAGCCGCCGACGCGCGCATGCACGCGGTAGCCGGTGCTCATCGCGAGGATGAAGACGATCTCGTCGGCCATCGGCGCGCCGGGCACGCGCACCTCGATGGCGTCGAACTGGCCGCGCACGTAGCTGGCGTTGATGTTGGTGAGCGGCACGTCGAGCGCGGCGCCGGGCGGGCCGACCTTCTTGGTCGAGGGCACGATCGACAGCGCGTTGCCGGGCTGGCCGGTTTTCTCTTCGGCCTTGCCCGCGGTGTAGGCGGCGCGGCTGCCCTTCCAGCCGAGCAGCTCGCGCATCGCGTAGCCGCCGGGCACGTGCCACAGCGCGCCGTGCTCCAGCTCGCCGTCGGCGCCGACGATGGCGCCCTTGCCGTAGGTGGCGATCTGCTCGAGCGGCACGTCCATGGCAGCGTGCAGCTGGTGCGCCATGTCGACGCCCACGGGGTCGAGCAGCGCCATCATCGGCAGGATGTCGGGCTCGTAGCGGCCCGCGAAAGGATTGGTCAGCACCGCGCCGATGGCACCGCGCACCAGCGGAGTTTCGGCACGCGGTCCGAACTCGTGGTGGATGTGCTCGACATGGGTGAAGACGCGACGGATTTCGATCATGAAAAAGAACCTTGCTTTTCGTTAAGCAAATACTGAACCAACTGCTTCGGGCAGCGCGATGTCCAGCGACTTCGAGCATAAGGGTTCCACCCGCCGCCACTGCCCCTGGCAAACGAGCAGAACGGCCCACACGAGCCCCCTTTTCTGCAACGCGTGGGCGCACGCCGCGCCCGCATCGAGTGCATGGTGCACCTGCGCGGGCGCCAGCGGCGGCACGTCGACGGTGACGAGGGTGTCGCCGAGGTCGCTGTCGTCCTTGCAGGCGCTGGCGGGCAGGCGCTGGATGGCGGCGTCGGCCACGTCGACGGCGTTGGCGATCACGGTGGCGGCGGCGTCGGCCTGCGCCGCGGTGGCGGCCAACACCGTCACGCTGTCGGCGATGCCCAGCGAGAAACTGCGCCCGCGCCAGCCGCTGGTGGCGACGCCGCGCACCGGCTGGTCGGCGTGCAGCTCGAACTGGCCGTCGGTCGTGAGCATGCCGCTGTCGCGCCAGTCGAAGCGCGCGAGATCGGCGAACAAGCCCACGCGCGCCGTGTGGCCGGGCGCGAGGTGCAGCGCGATGTCGCCGCCGTTGTTGACCCACGCACGCTCGATGCCGGGCCGGTCGTAGAAGGCAATGAGTTCCTGCGCCACGCTGCCGGCCACGGCCGCCATCGGCGTGAGGAACAGCGGTGAGAAGGCGTCGCAGGCGTCCCACATGCGCCGCGCAACCACGCTGCGCGGGCGCTGGCGCGCGGTCACGGGCAGGCGCAGCTGCGGCAGCTCGCGCACGAGCTCGTCGAGCACATGGCCGAAGCGCGCCCAGGCCGCGTCGTGCGCGGCGGCGACGGCGTACGGGTCGCCGTGCGCTTCGGCCACGATGTCGATCGGGCCGTGGTTGAAATGCCAGCGGCCCGCATCGAGCGCCGTGCGTTGGGCAGACATGGTGTCAGCCCAGCATCGGGGCATGGCCCAGGGGCCACGGATTGGCATCGTCGATGACGAGCCATTGGCGAGCCAGCGGTGCGCCGTCTTCCTGCCACGCACCGCGCGCGAGCGCCTGTTCGAGCGGGAAGATGTGTTCGACGTGCCCGCCGAGCGCTTCGTAGTCGTCGCGCCGCATGCTGAACTCGATGGGCGCGACGATGGCCGGCGTGGGCACAGTGCCGAAGCTGTTGTCGGGCATGCGCATGACGTCGGCCATCACGGTGATGCCGCCGCCGGGCCACACATAGGCCGGCGCGCCGCCGCAGGTGACGTTGACCAGCGCGCGCTTGATGGCGCGCGTGAGCAGCACCGGGTTCTCGGTGACGCCCGCGCGCAGGCTGCCGCCGGCGCCGCCGAGGAACAGCACGGTGCACAGCGAGGGCTCGCAGTTCTCGCCGATGCGGTCGACGATGCGGCGCACCTCGGGCGGCATGGGCTGCTCGACGGGCTTCAGGGCCTCGTCGAGCACGTACCACTGCGCGTGCTCGCCGGTGGTGGAGGTCATGAGCAGGCGCAGGCCGGGGCGGGCCACGCCCTCTTCCCAGCCCTCGATGATCGCCAGCGGGTCGGCGATGTCGGTGCCGCCCCAGCCGTTGCCGGGGTTCGCGACCTGGAAGTAGCGCCCCGGCGTGGACTTGCGCCCCAGCATCTGGATGCCCGAGGGCGTCATGTCGAGGCAGCGACCGGCCTGGTGTTCGGTGAGCACGCCGGTGATGTGGTCGTCGACCACCACCACCTCGTCGGCCACGCCGGCGAACTGGCGCGCGAAGATGCCCACGGCGGCCGAGCCGCAGCCCACGCGCATGCGCTGCTCTTCCACGCCGTTGACGATGGGCGCCTTGCCGGCCTGGATGACGAGGCTGGCGCCGCCGTCGATGGTGCATTCGACCGCCTGCTTGTTGCCCAGGAGCTGCATGAGCTCGGCCGTCATGCGGCCTTCCTTCTTGCTGCCGCCCGTGAGGTGGTGCACGCCGCCCAGCGACAGCATCTGCGAGCCGTACTCGGCCGTGGTGACATGGCCCACGACCTCGCCCTTGTAACGCACGTTGGCCTGCTCGGCGCCCAGGAAGCGGTCGGTGTCGATCTTCACCTTGAAGCTGCAGTAGCTGAAGATGCCTTCGGTGACGACGGTGACCATGTCAACGCCCTGGGCTTTCGAAGCCACGATGAAGGGCGCGGGCTTGTAGTCGGGGTAGGTGGTGGACGAGCCCACGCCGGTGACGAAGACCTCGTCGGCATGCAGCAGGTCGCCGTTCCAGTCGGGCGCAGCATGGGCCTCGGCCGCGTCGGCGCCGGGCCGATCGAAGGGCACGAGCGCCGGCTGCTCGCTGGCGAGCGTGCGGCGCAACAGCACCACCGGGTCGACGCGCACCAGCACGCCCTGGCGGTTGGCGTAGCGGTCGCAGGCGCCGGTGCGGCCGTCGGAGATCTGGCACAGCACCGGGCAGGCGTTGCACTCGACCTTGGCGGTGCTCATCTTCTCGTTGCGCGGCGGCGCCTTGCCGAAGGCGGCGCCGCCGGCCTGCGCGACCAGGGGCATGTCGATGCCGGGCAATCCGTCTGTCTTGGTGTGTTCAGTCATCGGGGCGATCTCGTGGTGTGGTGCTGTCGGAGCGGGTCTTCAGGCCCCGGAGGTTTGCAACAAACGTGCCGTGCAGGTGCTTGTGCGGCGGCTTTCGTTTGTGTAGCATCCCCTACACTTTCATGTTGCGTTCACTACATCAAAGATCAATGTAGCAAACAGGCCCGATGCTTGCAATGGTGTTTTCTCGCGGTGTTCATCGGGGTTTTTCCGACCAACGACAATGGAGGGTTGCTAGCCGGCCGATGGCGGACGCCCCAAAGGCGTGCATTTCGGCTCAGCCACCCTTTTCTGTCTTCAACCAACACTTGAGTTCTGTATGAGTGCATTCAGCGAAGAACGCGTCCTGAGCGTCCACCACTGGACCGACCGCCTGTTCACCTTCACCACCACGCGCGACCCGGCGCTGCGCTTCTCGAACGGTCATTTCACGATGATCGGCCTGAAGGTCAACAACAAGCCCCTGCTGCGCGCCTACAGCATCGTGAGCCCCAACTACGAGGAGCACCTGGAGTTCCTGAGCATCAAGGTGGAAGACGGCCCGCTCACCTCGAAGCTGCAGCACATCCAGGTGGGCGACACCGTGATCGTGGGCCGCAAGCCCACCGGCACGCTGCTCATCGACTACACGCTGCCGGCCAAGCGCCTGTACCTGTTCGGCACGGGCACCGGCCTGGCGCCGTTCATGAGCATCATCCGCGACCCCGACACGTACGAGAAGTTCGAGCAGGTCATCCTGGTGCACGGCGTGCGCCAGGTCGACGAGCTGGCCTACCACGACCTCGTGACCGACCACCTGCCCAAGCACGAGATCCTGGGCGAGATGATCGCCAAGCAGCTGCTGTACTACCCCACGGTCACGCGCGAGGAGTTCCGCAACCAGGGCCGCGTCACCGACCTGATCGAGAGCAACAAGCTCACCGACGACCTGGGCCTGCCCCCGCTGAACGTCGAGGAAGACCGCGTGATGCTGTGCGGCAGCCCCGGCCTGCTGGTCGACCTGAAGCACATCCTGGAAAAGCGCGGCTTCAAGGAAGGCAACACGAGCACGCCAGGCGACTTCGTGGTCGAACGCGCCTTCGCCGAGAAGTAAGACCCGACACACAGGCGCTGCGCGCACGATGGCCGACTCCCGCTCCGTCAGCAAGCCCAAGCCCCAGCGCCGCACCGGCGTGCGCGAGGCCGCGGCCCAGGCCACGCGCGACAGCATCCTCAAGGCGGCGACCAAGGTGTTCGCCAAGTACGGCTACGACGGCGGCAGCGTGGAGAAGATCTCCAAGGCCGCCAAGTCGTACGACCGGATGATCTACTACTACTTCGGCAGCAAAGAGGGCCTGTTCATCGCGGTGCTCGAAGGTATCTACCAGCGCATGGACGATGCCGAAGCCGCCATTGCGCTCGACGCCTCGCGGCCCGTGGAAGCGCTCACCGAAGTCATCCGCTTCGTGCTGGGCTACTACCGCAAGAACCCCGAGTTCGTCACCCTGCTGAACACCGAGAACCTGCACAAGGGCCGGCACATCTCGAAGTCGCTGCGGGCGCGCGAGTACTCGTCGCGGGCGGTGGCCATCATTTCGGAAATCCTTGCCAGCGGCGCGGCCCAGGGCCTGTTCCGCACCGACCTCGTGGCGCGCGACATCTACCTGCTGATCGCGTCCACCGGCTATTTCTACACCTCGAACCGGCACACGCTCACGGCCTTCCTCGGCGAGCCGCTGGAGTCGCCGGAAGCCGTCGCGCACTGGGAAGATTTCGTCATCGAGACCCTGCTGCGCACCGTGCGCGCGGACGACATCCAGGAACAAGACAACCACTCCCCACCCCACGACGAGGACACCACGAAATGGCAGAAATCGCAGCCGGCGCAAAGTCGGGCAAGGTCGTCATAAAGAACATCGGGCTGCTGCTCTCGGGCGACATCGACAAGCCCATCCTCGACGCCGACACCCTGGTGGTGAACGACGGCCTGATCGTGGCGGTCGGCAAGGAGAAAGACTGCGACCTCGAAGGCGCCGTCACCGTCATCGACGCGCGCAAGACCTGCGTCGCACCCGGCCTCATCGACAGCCACGTGCACCCGGTGTTCGGCGACTGGACGCCGCGCCAGGGCCAGATCGGCTGGATCGACTCCACCATGCACGGTGGCGTGACCACCATGATCTCGGCCGGCGAGGTGCACCTGCCCGGCCGCCCGAAGGACATCGTCGGCCTGAAGGCATTGGCCATCACCGCGCAGCGCGCCTTCGACAACTTCCGCCCCGGCGGCGTGAAGGTGCTGGCCGGCGCGCCGGTCATCGAAAAGGGCATGGTCGAGAGCGACTTCAAGGAACTCGCCGAGGCCGGCGTGGGCCTCTTGGGCGAAGTGGGCCTGGGCTCGGTGAAGGCCGGCTACGAGGCCAAGGAGATGGTGGCCTGGGCGCGCAAGTACGGCATCCAGAGCACGATCCACACGGGCGGCCCGTCGATCCCGGGCTCGGGCCTGATCGACAAGGACGTGGTGCTCGAAGCCGACGCCGACATCATCGGCCACATCAACGGCGGCCACACCTCGCTGCCCGAGGCGCATGTGTGCGAGCTGTGCGAGAAGAGCACGCGCGCCATCGAGATCGTGCACAACGGCAACGAGAAGGTCGCCATCGCGGCGGCCAAGGCCGCGCTCGAGCTGAAGTGCCCGCACCGCGTGATCCTCGGCACCGACGGGCCCGCGGGCTCGGGCGTGCAGCCGCTGGGCATCCTGCGCATGGTGGCGATGCTGTCGTCGATCGCGAACATCCCGGCCGAGCTGGTGTTCTGCTTCGCCACCGGCAACACGGCGAAGATCCGCAAGCTCAACTGCGGCCTGATCGAGGTGGGCCGCGCGGCCGACTTCGTGTTCATGGACCGCGCCCAGCATTCGCCCGCGCCGGGCCTGCTCGAAAGCGTGCAGCTGGGCGACATCCCGGGCGTGGGCATGGTGATGATCGACGGCCTTGTGCGCTGCGGCCGCAGCCGCAACACGCCGCCAGCCACCGAGATCCCGGTGGTGGTGTCGGGCGGGCACTGAGCCTGGGTGAGCGCACCCGGCAGCGGCCTCAGCCGCCGCTGCGGTGCGAGCGGAAGACCAGGTAGCGCGCCGAGAGAAAGTTGGCGCCCAGGCCCGCGATGCTGCCCAGCGCCACGCCGAGCGCGGCGGCCCAGCGACCCTCCACCCAGTGCAGCGTGAGCACGTAGGTGCCGTAGTTCAGCACGGCACCGGCCAGCATGGTCGTGAGGTAGCCCAGGTATTCGCGCCAGACCGAACGCCCCGTGGCGGTGCCGGCCGCGCTCGCCGCGAAGGTGTAGCGGCGGTTGTAGAGCCAGGTGGTGGTGGCGGCGGCCAGGAACGACACGACGCGCGCGCCGTACCACCCGAGCAGTGGCGCCAGCAGGTAGAGCACCGTCACGTCCACCACGAAGCCGATCACGCCGGCCACGGCGAACGAGAGGAACTCGCGCCCGATCTTCATCGCGCCGCCGTCAGTGCGCGCGCAGGCTCTTGCGCAAGCTCTCGCGCACGCAGGGTTGCGCCAGGTAGCGCAGCCGCTTAGCCTCCTGCCGGCCGAGCGTGACGGTGTGCATCACCACGCCGCAGACGAAGGACAGCAGCGCCGCCAGCATCGCGCCGGTGGCGAGCACCGCCGTGGGCAGCCGCGGCACCAGGCCGGTGTGGGCGTAGGTCATGAACAGCGGCACGGCCAGCGCGAGCGCTGCGATCGCGAGCACGGCCGCGACGATCGAGAAGAACTGCAGCGGCCGCTCGCTCACGAACAGCTTGCCGATGGTCTTCAGGATGCGCCAGCCGTCGCGGTAGGTCGAGAGCTTGCTGTGCGAGCCTTCGGGGCGCGTGCTGTAGGCGGTGGCTTCCTCGGCGTAGGGCATGCGCAGTTCGAGCGCGTGCACGGTCAGCTCGGTCTCGATCTCGAAGCCCTGCGACAGGGCCGGGAACGACTTGGCGTAGCGGCGCGAGAACACGCGGTAGCCCGAGAGCATGTCGGTGAGGCCGCCGCCGAAGAGCTGCGCCACGGTGCCCGTGAGCAGCCAGTTGCCGAAGCGGTGGCCGGCGCGGTAGGTGAGCGCGTCCTGGCCGTCGTCCACGCGGCTGCCGACCACCATGTCGAGGTTGCCCTCGACCAGCCGCGCGATGAGGCGCGGCGCGGCGGTGGTGTCGTAGGTGGCGTCGCCGTCGACCATCACGTAGATGTCGGCCTCGACGTCGGCGAACATGCGCCGCACCACGTTGCCCTTGCCGCGCGCGGCCACGTGCGTGACGATCGCGCCGGCCGCGCGGGCCACGGCGGCCGTGTCGTCGGTGGAGTTGTTGTCGAAGACGTGGATCTCGGCGCCGGGCAGGGCCGCGCGGAAGCCCTCGATCACCTGGGTGATGGCCAGGGCCTCGTTGAAGCAGGGAATGACGGCGGCAATGCGCGGCATGGCCTGACTGCCGGCTCGGTGCGAGGAGAAATCAGGATCGGTCATGGTGCAGCGGAGAGAATACGGTAGACCCGGCAGCCGTCTTTTTCATACTGCACGGCGAAGTACTTGTCGAAGTCGGTGCGCGCGCTGAACACCGGCACCACGCTGTCCGGCAGCACGACGGCGACGAAACCCAGGCCTCCCAGCTTGCGTGCCAGGTCGCCGCCGGAGAGCTTGCCGAAATCGGTGTAGCGCCACGGCCCGAGCGTGTCGCCCCAGATCGGGTTGGGGCCGTAGTAGATCGCCTCGTTGAGCGCGATCTGGTAGACCCGGCCCTTCGCGTTCGCGCGCAAATAGTCCATCACAGCATAGCCCGGCACATGCTTGCGCAGGAAGGCTTCGCGGCTCTCGGGCGTGGGCGAGACCATGGCCACTTTCCTGGCGGTCTGCCCCACCGACACGGCGGCCAGCACGGCCAGCAGCAGCACCACGACCCAGTCGCCGACGCCGGCGCCACTGCGCGGGCCGGCGGGTGCGGCAGCCGCCTGCGTTCCACGCAGGCGGCGCACACCGCCCACGATCCAGACCCCCAGTGCCTGCCAGCCCACGGCTGCCGTCAGGGCCAGCAAGGGGAACGAGGCGGTCAGGTAGCGCGGGTAGCGCGAGGTCACGACCCACACGGCCACCGAGTACAGGCAGAACCAGCCTGCCGCGCGCACGGCAGCGGAGCGCTTCCACCACACGCTGAAGGGCGCGAGGAACACGGACCAGATCAGCGCGTTGGGCATCTCGGCGTGGACGCGCACGTCGGCCACCTGCTGCACGTAGTCGGCCGGGGTCCACTCGGTGAAGCCGAACACGCGCGCGCCGATCGGGTTGAAGGGGTCGCCCGTCATGATGGCGTTGCGCGCGTACCAGTAGATGCACGGAATCAGGAAGCACAGCAGCGCCGGCGCCCAGGCCTGCAGCAGGCGGCGCTCGTGGCGCACCACGAACAGCGCCACCAGCGGCAGGAAGATCAGCGCCTGGTACTTGGAGCCCGCCGCCACGCCGAGGCAGAACGCCGCCAGGCAGAGCCAGCGCGTGCCGTCGCGCAGCGGCTCGGATTCGCGCCACCACCACAGCGCCACGAAGGCCGACAGCACGAACAGCGCCACGCCCATGTCGATCAGCGCGTTGGCGTAGTCGCCCATGCCCAGCCAGATGGCCGCGCCGATGCAGGCCGTGAGCCGGTTGGCATGCAGGATGCCCAGGCGGAAGATCATCAGCACCGACAGCGCGCCCGCCAGGGCGTTGAGGAAGTGCGGCAGCACGTCGTCGCCCACCTGCAGCGCGGCGGCGTACAGCAGGTTGTAGTTGTACGGGAACCAGGGGTAGCGCAGCCAGTCGTGGATGCCCAGCGTGCCCTGCTGCGCCACGAGGCGCGCGTAGGGCAGGTGGTACATCAGCTCGTCGAAGGCGGCCGGCGGTGCGAGCGGCGCCACCAGCGCGGGCAGCGCGACCAGCGCCAGCGCGATGGCGGCGATGCGTTCGAAGCGGCTCCACGGCGGCGTGGCGGGCGCGGCCGCGCGCAGCGCACGCACCTCGGCGCGCCAGCCGCGCCACTGCCACGCGGCGGCCACGACGCCCGCGCCGACCAGGCCCAGCGTCGCCTCGCGGCGGAAGAGCCCGAAGATGGCCAGCGCCTGAAAGGCACAGATGTAAAGGCCGACACCGAGCGCGGCCGACATGGCCGCTTCGAGCCAGGCGTCGCGGCGCGAGGGCGGGCGCAGGCGCGCGAGCACCGCGCGGCCGGCACCCCAGCAGGCAATCACGAAGATCGCGAACTGGGCGTAGTGCGCGGCGGCAAAGATCAGCTTCTGAATATCAACTCCCGTGGCCGGTCACTCCGGTCGCGCCGACCGGCCGGCAGGTTCAAAGGTTCGGCGCCAGCAGGCGCTCGAGCTCCGCTTCGCTCGTGCGGCGCCGCGCGGCCTGGTCCTGCAACTGGTCGTGCCCGATCTTGCCGACGTTGAAGTACGTCGCATCGGGGTGCCCGAGGTAGAAGCCGCTCACGCTGGCGGCGGGCATCATAGCGAGGCTCTCCGTCAGGGTCATGCCAATGTCCGCGCAGTTCAGAAGGTCGAACATCGGGCCCTTCACGCTGTGGTCGGGGCAGGCCGGGTAGCCGGGCGCGGGGCGGATGCCGCGGTACTTCTCGGCAATCATGTCGTCGTTGCTCAGGCCCTCGTGGGGCGCGTAGCCCCACAGGTCGGTGCGCACGCGGTGGTGCATGGCTTCGGCAAAAGCCTCGGCCAGCCGGTCGGCCAGGGCCTTGAGCATGATGGCCGAGTAGTCGTCGAGGTCGTCGATGAAGAACTTCTCTTTCTTCTCGACACCCAGGCCGGCCGTGACGGCGAACACGCCGACGTAATCCTTCACGCCGCTGTCCTTGGGGGCGACGAAGTCGGCCAGGCAGCGGCTGGGGCGCATCACGCCGTCGATCATCTGCTTCTCGGTCTGCTGGCGCATGCCGTACCAGGTGAGCGCAACCTCGCTGCGCGTCTCGTCGGTGTACAGCTCGATGTCGTCGTCGTTCACGGTGTTGGCGGGCCAGAAGCCGACCACGCCGCTGGCGCTGAGCCAGCGCCCTTCGATGAGGCGCTTGAGCATGCGCTGGCCGTCGGCGTACACGCGCACGGCCTCGGTGCCGACGATCTCGTCCTTCAGGATGGCGGGGAACGGGCCGGCCAGGTCCCAGGTCTGGAAGAACGGGCCCCAGTCGATGTACTTGGCCAACTCGGTGAGGTCGAAGTTCTTGAACACGCGCCGGCCGATGAACTTGGGCACGGTGGGCACGAAGTTCGCGAAGTCGACGGGCGTCTTGTTGGCACGCGCCTTGGCCAGCGGCCACATCGGCACCTGCTTCTTGTTGGCGTGCTGCGTGCGCACCTTCTCGTAGTCGGCGTTGATCTCGTCGATGTACGCGGTGGCCTGGTCCGAGAGCAGGCTCTGCGCCACGCTCACGCTGCGCGAGGCGTCGGGCACGTAGACCACGGGGCCTTCGTAGTGCGGCGCGATCTTCACGGCCGTGTGCACGCGGCTGGTGGTGGCGCCGCCGATGAGCAGCGGGATCTTCTTGATGCGGAAGTGGTCGTCCTTCTGCATCTCGCCGGCCACGTACTGCATCTCTTCGAGGCTGGGCGTGATGAGGCCCGACAGGCCCACGATGTCCGCGCCCTCGACCTTGGCCTTCGCCAGAATTTCGTGGCACGGGACCATCACGCCCATGTTCACCACTTCGAAGTTGTTGCACTGGAGCACGACGGTGACGATGTTCTTGCCGATGTCGTGCACGTCGCCCTTCACGGTGGCGATGATGATCTTGCCCTTGGTGCGCACGTCGCGGCCCGCGGCCTCGTCCTGGCGCTTTTCTTCCTCGATGTAGGGAATGAGGTGGGCCACGGCCGACTTCATCACGCGCGCCGACTTCACCACCTGCGGCAGGAACATCTTGCCCTGGCCGAAGAGGTCGCCCACGATGTTCATGCCGTCCATGAGCGGGCCTTCGATCACGTGCAGCGGACGCCCGCCCCTGGCGAGGATCTGCTGGTAGGCCTCTTCGGTGTCCTCGACGATGAAGTCGGTGATGCCGTGCACCATCGCGTGCGACAGGCGCTGGTTGACGTGCACCGGGTGCTCGGGCGTGCCGCGCCATTCGAGCTTCTTGCTGTCGTCCTTGGCGCCGCTCTTGGCGGTCTCGGCCACTTCGACGAGGCGCTCGCCCGCGTCGGGGCGGCGGTTGAGCACCACGTCTTCCACGCGCTCGCGCAGCGTGGGTTCGAGGTCGTCGTACACGCCGACCATGCCGGCGTTGACGATGCCCATGTCCATGCCCGCCTGGATGGCGTGGTACAGGAACACGGTGTGGATGGCCTCGCGCACCGGGTCGTTGCCGCGGAAGCTGAAGCTCACGTTGCTCACGCCGCCCGACACCTTGGCGCCCGGCAGGTTCTCTTTGATCCAGCGCACGGCGTTGATGAAGTCGACCGCGTAGTTGTCGTGCTCCTCGATGCCGGTGGCGATGGCGAAGATGTTCGGGTCGAAGATGATGTCTTCGGGCGGAAAGCCCACTTCGTCGACCAGCACGCGGTAGGCGCGCTCGCAGATCTCGATCTTGCGTGCGTAGGTGTCGGCCTGGCCCTTCTCGTCGAAGGCCATGACCACGGCGGCGGCGCCGTAGCGCTTGACCAGCTTGGCCTCGTGCTTGAACTTGTCGACGCCCTCCTTCATGGAGATGGAGTTGACGATGCCCTTGCCCTGGATGCAGCGCAGGCCGGCCTCGATGACCTCCCACTTGGAGCTGTCGACCATCACCGGCACGCGCGCGATGTCGGGCTCGCTGGCGATGAGGTTCAGGAAGCGGACCATGGCGACCTTGCTGTCGAGCATGGCCTCGTCCATGTTGATGTCGATCACCTGCGCGCCGTTCTCGACCTGCTGGCGCGCGACGGCCAGGGCGTCCTCGAACTGGCCGTTGAGGATCATGCGCGCGAAGGCCTTGGAGCCGGTGACGTTGGTGCGCTCGCCGATGTTGACGAACAGCGAGCCTTCGCCGATGGCGACCGGCTCGAGGCCGGACAGCTTCATGGGAGGGGGAGCGACGGGAGCGGAAACGGATGCGGGAATCTGGGACATGGCCTCACCTGCGGAAGAGTCGGACAGGCGAGCGTCGTTGTCGCCCCAAGCCTGACGATTCGCCTCTGTGGCGAACCGCTGCAACGCTCCTTGGGAAGTCGCGCATTTTAGGTCGATTCGATTGCGCCCTGGGAAAACCCCAGTTTTCATTCCTGCACGTGTCAACAGAATGCGCCCACCGTTTCTGAACGAACGTTCGTGTTTTTAACCAAACGTAAGGGAGTTCGCCGATGGCCAGGAAGTGGAATGTCCGGTTGCAGCATGCAGCCACCCCGATGCGCGCCGTGGCCTTGAGCTGCGGCCTCCTGGCCGCCGCGGCCCTCGCGGTTCATGCGCCACCGGCGCGCGCCGCCGCCGGCGACAGCGCCACGCGCGTCGAGGCCCGCGTCACCTCCGACACGGCGAAGACGAAGTACCCGATCGTGCTGGTCCACGGCCTGCTGGGCTTCGACAACCTGCTGGGCGTCGACTACTTCTACGACATCCCCGGCAGGCTGGCCGCAGCGGGCGCCAAGGTGTACGTGGCGCAGGTGTCGGGCACCAACACCTCCGAGATCCGCGGCGAACAGCTGCTGCAGGAGCTCAAGACCATCCGCGCGCTGGAGCAGAACCCCACGCTCAAGTTCAACCTCATCGGCCATTCGCAGGGCTCGCCCACGGTGCGCTACGTGGCGGCGGTGGCACCCGACATGGTGGCCTCGGTCACGTCGGTGGGCGGCGCCAACGGCGGCTCGAAGGTGGCCGACCTGCTGGCCAAGCTGCCCGAAGGCGGCATCGGCCAGACCCTGGTGGTGAAGGCCGTCGGCCTGCTGACGGGGCTGATCGGCTTTCTCTCGGGCAAGGACCCGAGCCAGCTGCCCGAGGTGCCGCTGAACGCGCTGGCCTCGCTGACCACGGCGGGCGGCGCGGCCTTCGACGCCAAGTTCCCGCAGGGACGCCCCGCGCCGGGCTCGTCGTGCGACGTGAAGAGCGGCGCGGCCGTGGCCAACGGCGTGCGCTACTACTCGTGGTCGGGCGTGTCGACCAGCTTCAACCTGTTCGACCCGAGCGACACGGCGCTGTCGACCCTGGGCAGCCTGTTCTTCTTCGGCGAGGCCAACGACGGCCTGCTCGCGGTCTGCACCACGCGCCTGGGCACCCACCTGGGCGACTACCGCCAGAACCACCTGGACGAGGTGAACCAGGCCTTCGGCAACACCTACGGCAGCCAGTTCCCGTACTACGAGAAGAAGCCGCCGGAGCTGTTCAGGGAACAGGCCGCGCGACTCAAGAGCGCGGGGCTCTGAGGACGCTGCGCATGCGCGATGTGGCCTTGACCATCGGCGCCGTCGCGCTGGTGGCCGCGGGGACCGGCTGGCTGGCGCTCGGCCCCGGGGCGGTCGATGCGCCGCAGGCCGCCGCGCCCCGTGCCACGGCGGCAGTCGCGGTGCCCACCGCGCCTCGGCCGGCGCAGTCCACCGCCGCGGCCCCCGACGCCCTGCTCACCAGCGACCTCATCACCCTCTTCGACCAGGTGCTCGCCGAAGCGCAGGCCGACAGCAAGGCCACGCTGATGGCCCGCGCGCCCGCCCTGCTCGCCCAGCGCCTGCGCGAGGACTGGCGCGTGCGCGCGCTGGCCCTGCTGGAGCGCTACGTCGACATGCAGGAGGCCCTGCGCACCCTGCAGCCGCCCGCGCCCGGCGACCCGGCCTTTTTGCGGCGCAGCCTGGAGGCGCGCGAAGCGGTGCGCCGGCAGTTCTTCGCGCCCGAGGAAATCGAAGGCCTGTTCGGCGACCAGATCCGGCAGGACCAGTTCATGGCCGAGAAGATGGAACTGCTGTCCAACCCCGGCCTCACGCCCGAACAGCGCGCCGCGGCGCTGGCCCAAAGCGAGCAGGCCTGGCTGTCGCCCGCGCAGCGCGAGGTGCGCAAGGAGGCGGTGGCCCATCTGGACGTGATGCGCCAGACCGAGGCGCTGCAGGCGCGCGGCGCCAGCCCCCAGGAGCGCTTTGCCGCGCGCAGCGAGGCCTACGGCTACGAGGTGGCGCGCGGCCTGGCCACGCTCGACCAGGAAACCCAGGAATGGAACGCCCGGCTCGACCGCTACGCCAGCGCGCCCGAGGCCGAGCGGGCCCTGCTGCGCGAGACGCTCTTCAACGAGAACGAGCGCCTGCGCCTGAGCGGGGCCCTGGCGATGCGCTCGGCCGCCGCGCCCAAGCCGGCAAAGTGAATCGGCTAAGTAAGCGCAGGCTTACGCAGGCTGCGCTTCGCCCATGGCCGAGGCCGGCAGGCCGAACACGCGGTCGAAGGCCCAGTTGAAGACGAAGGTGTAGACCAGGAAGAACACCACCAGGCCCAGGTCCATCACCAGCGCCTGCCAGAGCGACACGCCCAGGCCCCAGGCCAGCATCGGCACCAGGAAGGCGATCAGGCCGCCCTCGAAGCCGATGGCGTGGGCGATGCGGCGCTTCAGGCTGCGCCCGCGCACCGCCTGGCGCGACTCCCAGCGCTCGAACAGGGCGTTGAAGGTCAGGTTCCAGATCACCGCGATGACCGAGGCGCCCACCGCCAGCAGGCCCGAGTGGCCGAGCCCCGCGTCCGACATCAGGGCCAGGCCGGCGCTGGCCGCCACGATGGCGATGCCCTCGTAGAGGGAGATGTAAACGATCCGACGCTGAAGGCCCTGCATGACTGTTTCTCTGTGTGTTTGACTGCGATGGAGGGACTTTATTTGCTTTTAGTTGATATAAAAAGTTAACTTATTTCAGTTTTATTGATAGATCGGCACGCCATGGCTTTCTCCAGCGACAACGTCGAGGTCTTCCTGGCCGTGATCGACCACGGCTCGTTCTCGGCCGCCGCGCGGGCGCTGCGCAAGGTGCCGTCGGCCGTGAGCATGGCCATCGCCAACCTGGAGGCCGAGCTGGCGCTGCCGCTGTTCGACCGCAGCGGTCGCGAGCCCCAGCCCACGTCCGCCGCGCGCTCGCTCGAACCGCAGGCGCGGCTGCTCGCGGCCCAGCTGCGGCAGTTGCAGGTGCAGGCGCTGGCGCTCACGCAGGGGCTGGAAGACCGGCTCACGCTGGCCATCGCGCCCGAATTGCTGGCCGCGCCCTGGAGCGGGCCGCTGGCCGCGCTGGCCGACGACTACCCGCTGCTGCAGGTCGAGGTGCTGGCCGCGCCCCAGGCCGACGCGCTGGCGCTCCTGCACAGCGGCCGGGCGCAGCTGGCGCTGGTGTTCGAGCGCCCCAGCCTCGACGGCCGCGAGGGCTTCCAGGAGGTGGGCAGCGACACCATGGTGGCCGTGATGGCGCCCGAGCACCCGGTGCTGCGCGCGGCGGCCGGCGGGCGCCTGCGCGAGGAGCACCTGACGAACACGCGCCAGATCGTGGTCGCGGGGCGCGACCTGGCCACCAGCGACCCGCGCTTCGTGTTCGCGCGGCATGTCTGGCGCACCGACAACGCGCTGGCCGCGCTGAGCCTGATCACCGCCGGGCTGGGCTGGGGCTGGCTGCCGCGCAACTTCGCGCGGCCGCACGTGGCGGCGGGCGCGCTGGTCGAGATCCCGTTCGAGAACCTCAGCAACGGGCTCGACCTGTGGGTGGACGTGGTGTGGTCGCGCGAACGGCCGCTGGGGCTGGGCGCGCAGCGCTTCGTGGCGCTGATCGCACGCGACCGGCAGGCGGCGGCCGGCATCGGGACGCCGGCCGTGTGAGCCGGGTCAATTCTTTCCGTGGCCGTGCCCGCCTCCACCGCCGTGCCCACCGCCCCCGCCGTGCGGACGCCCTCCTCCGCCCCCGCCGCCCCCGCCGCCCCCACCGGGCCGGCCCCCGCCCGGATGCGGATGCGACACGCCCGGCGGCGGCCCGGGCCGGAAGCCCGGCTGCGGGCGCGGCGGGCGGAACCCCGGGTCGACGGGCGGCCGGATGCCCGGCCCGTGCGGGGGACGGACCCCAGGTCCATGAGGCGGACGGACTCCGGGTCCGTGGGGCGGACGCACGCCAGGCCCCGGCCAGGGCCGCGGCTGCCAGCCCGGGTGCACGGGCGGCGGCGGGCGCCAGCCCGCGATCGGCGGCGGCGGGGGCCGGTGGCCCCACCAGCGCCGGTCGCCGTACCAGGGGCGGTCGCGGTAGTAGTCGGCCCAGTAGCTGCCGATCACGAAGCTCACGATCGGCACGCCGATGACCGCGCCGTAGGTGGCCAACGGCACGCGCTGCTGCTGGTAGGCGTAGTCGAGGTTCCTGGCCCAGACCCAGCCGCGCCCGCCGTCGGGCAGCACCACGTCGCACCAGCCGTAGCCGCTGGTGCAGCCGACCACGTCGACCGGCTGCCCCGGCCCGAGCCGTGCCACCAGCGGGTAGTCGCCCGAGGGCCCGGCGCGCAGGTTGACCGCGCCGCGCGTGAAGGCCTGCTGCGCCGCCGCCGCGAGCGGCAGCAGCAAAACGAGCGCGCCCAAGGCAGCGCGGCGCAAGAAGGATGTGGCGTTCATGGGAGGCTCCTGTGCGCCCCAGCGTAGGCGTGGGGCGGGGAGCCGTCAATCAGCCGAGAGCGCGCGCGGCGCCCGGCGTCAGGCGGCTTCTTTGTAGAAGCCGTTGCTGTTCAGCAGGCGGCCCTTGGCAGGCGCCACCGCCGCACCGATCGCCGCGATGTGGTCCGGCGTCGTGCCGCAGCAGCCGCCCACGATGTTCACCAGCCCCTCGGCCGCGAACTCGTGCAGCAGGCGCGAGGTGACGTCGGGCGTCTCGTCGAAGCCGGTGTCGCTCATCGGGTTGGGCAGGCCGGCGTTCGGGTAGCAGCTGATGTAGGTGTCGCCCGCCACGCGCGCCAGCTCCTGGATGTAGGGGCGCATGAGCGTCGCGCCCAGCGCGCAGTTCAGGCCGATGGCCAGCGGCTGCGCATGGCGCACGCTGTGCCAGAAGGCGGTGACGGTCTGGCCGCTGAGGATGCGCCCCGACGCATCGGTCACCGTGCCGCTGATGATCAGCGGCAGGCGCTGGCCGCTGTTGTCGAAGTACTCGTCCACCGCGAACAGCGCGGCCTTGGCGTTGAGCGTGTCGAAGATGGTCTCGACCAGGATCACGTCGGCGCCGCCTTCGACCAGCGCTTCGGTCTGCTCGTAGTACGCCGCGCGCAGCGATTCGAAATCGACATTGCGTGCGCCCGGGTCGTTCACGTCGGGGCTGATGCTGGCCGTCTTGGGGGTCGGGCCGAGGGCGCCGGCCACGAAGCGCGGCTTGTCCGGCGTGCTGTACTTGTCGCAGGCCGCGCGCGCCAGCTTGGCCGACTCGAGGTTCATCTCGCGCGCCAGGTGGGCCATCTTGTAGTCCTCCTGCGCGATGGTGGTGGCGCCGAAGGTGTTGGTCTCGATGAGGTCGGCGCCGGCCGCGAGGTAGGCCTCGTGGATGTCGGTGATGACGTCGGGGCGCGTGAGCGACAGCAGCTCGTTGTTGCCCTTCACGTCGCGCTCGAAGTCCTTGAAGCGCTCGCCGCGGTACTGCGCTTCGGTGAGCTTGAAGCGCTGGATCATCGTGCCCATCGCGCCGTCGAGGATGGCAATGCGGTTGGCGAGGATGCCCGGCAGCGCCTGGCCGCGGGTATAGATGAGGGGCTTGGTCATGTCCGCGATTGTAAAAACCCCGGTCTGGCCCGGCGCGCAGGCGGGTCTTGCCGGCGTCAGCCTTGCCCGCCCGCGATCTCCGCCAGCGCCTGCACGAAGCGCGCGTTGTCCGCGTCGGTGCCCACCGACACGCGGATGAAGGTCTCGAAGCCCGGCTCTTTCCAGGGCTTGACGATGATCCCGCGCGCCAGCAGGGCCTCGTTGACCGGCGCGTTGGGCCGCCCGAGGTCGACGAACAGGAAGTTGGCCGCCGAAGGCGCGATGCGCAGGCCCGGCCAGACCGACCCGGCCAGGGCGCGAAGCTGCGCCGCCAGCGCCTCGCGCTGTTGCACGGTGCGCGCCACCGCCTGCGCCATGAAGGCCTCGTCGCCCCAGGCCGCCAGCGCCGCGGCCTGCGCCGCCAGGTTCACGTTGAAGGGCGTGCGCACGCGGTCGAGCAGCTGCACCAGCGCCGCGTCGGACGCAATGCCGTAGCCCACGCGCAGGCCGGCCAGGCCCCAGGCCTTGGAGAAGGTGCGCAGCACGATCCAGGGAGAGCGGCCTTCGCCGGCCGCCTGCCATGCGCGCAGCAGGGCGAGCACGTCGGGGTAGCCGGGCGCCAGCCGCGCATATTCGTAATAGGCCTCGTCCACCACCAGCAGCGTGCCCGCGGGCACCGCCGCGAGCAGGCGCGCGAAGTCGCCGGCATCGAACATGCAGCCGACCGGGTTCGAGGGGTTGGCCAGCATCACCACCTTGGGCCCGCGCGCGAGCGCCGCGCACCAGGCGTCGACGTCGAAGCCGAGTTCCGGCGTGAGCGCCAGCAGCTCGACCTGCGCGCCCATCATGCGCGGGTAGATCTCGTGCAGGCCGAAGGCCGGGCGCTGCGTGAGCACGCGGTCGCCCGGCGACAGCAGCGCCTGGCACAGCATCTGCAGGATGTCCTCGGAGCCGTTGCCGATCACCACCTCGCCGGGCTGCGCACCGGTGCGCTGCGCGATGGCGGCACGCAGCGCCGTGGAGTTGGCGTCGGGGTAGGTGCCCGCGCGCGCCGCCAGGTCGACCAGCGCCCGCGCCACCGCGGGGCTGGGGCCGTAGGGGTTCTCGTTGCTCGCCAGCCGCGCGATCTCGCTGACGCCGTAGCGCGCGCGCACGGCGTCCGAGGACAGCCCCGCGTTGTAGGGCGGCAGCGGCGGCACCTCGGGGCGCGCGAACGCGTGGATGGCGGCGCTCACCGGGCGCCGCCTTCGACGAAGGCCAGCACCGCTTCCAGCATCCGGCGCACGTGCGGCTTCACGCCCGCGGCCACGTCGGGCAGGTAGTCGAAGGGCAGCGCTTCCTGCATGTAGCTCGACTGGGTCATCTCCAGCTGCACCGCGTGCACGCCGCCGGCCGGGTTGCCGTACTGGCGTGTGATGTGGCCGCCCTTGAAGCGGCCGTTGAGCACGCCGGTGTAGCCCGGCGCCGATTCGGCGATGCCGCGCAGCGTGGCGGCCAGCGCGGGGTCGCAGCTCTTGCCGTCGGCGGTGCCCAGGTTCAGGTCGGGCAGCTTGCCTTCGAAGAAGCGCGGCAGCACGGAGCGGATCGAGTGCGCGTCCCACAGCGCGACGGTGCCGTGCGCGGCCGTGAGGCGATCGAGCTCGGCCTGCAGCTGCTGGTGGTACGGGCGCCAGACGGCCTCGCGGCGCTCGGCAACCTCTTCGTCGGACGGGTGGTCTTCGGGCTTCGCATAGACCGGCGTGTCGTCGAAGGTGTCGACCGGGCACAGGCCGGTGACGCTCTGGCCCGGGTACAGGCTGGCGCCGTCCGGCGGACGGTTCAGGTCGACCACGTAGCGCGAGTGCGTGGCCACGAGCACCGAGGCGCCGAGCGCGTCGGCGAAGTCGTAGAGCTGTTCGAGGTGCCAGTCGGTGTCGGGCACGTGGCGCGCCTCGTCGGTGAAACGCGCGGCCAGCGCGGGCGGCACGTGCGTGCCGACGTGCGGCATCGAGATCAGCAGCGGGCGCGTGCCCTGGCGAAAGCGGAACGCCGGTTCGGTGGTGGTGAAGGCCATGGGAATTCAGTCCTTGAGGAGTTGGGTGCGCGCGGCAACGAAGGCGGCTGCGGCATCGCCATGCAGCGCGTGGCGCCCGGCCGTGACGCGTGGGCGACCCGCCACCCAGACCGCATCGACGGCCGAGGTGCGGTGGCTCGCGAACACATGGGCCGAGAGCATGTCGGGCGCCGACAGGCCCTGCAGCGCGAGGTGATGGGCATCGAGCACGACGAAGTCGGCCTGCTGCCCCGCGACCAGCCCGCCGACCGCGCGGCCCGCCGCCTGCGCCCCGCCCTGCACGGCTTCGAGCGTGAGCGCGGTGGCCACGTGCGGCTGCGCCGCGCTGGCGCCGACGTTGCGCTGGCGCCGGCCCAGGCGCTGGCTGTACTCGAGCATCAGCAGTTCCTCGGCCGCGTTGACGCTGGCGTGGCTGTCGGAGCCCACGCCCCAGGCGCCGCCGTGGCTGCGCCAGCGCGCGAAGTCGAAGATGCCGTCGCCGAGGTTGGCCTCGGTCGTCGGGCACAGGCCCGCGACCGCGCCGCTCTGGGCCGCGTATTCGTACTCGGCGTCGTTCATGTGCGTGGCGTGCACGAGGCACCAGCGCGCATCGACGCTCGCGTGGTCGAGCAGCCATTCGACCGGGCGCAGGCCGCTCCATTCCACGCAGTCGTCCACTTCCTTCGTCTGCTCGGCGATGTGGATGTGGACCGGCGCGGTGCGGTCGATGGCGTCCAGGCCGGCGAGCGCCTCGCGCAGGGCCTCGGGCGGCACGGCGCGCAGCGAATGCGGCGCCAGGCCCAGGCGCGCGCTCTGCGCGTCGCAGTCGGGCTTGAGCGCGTCGAGCAGGCGCAGCATCGATTCGGTCGAGCGGATGAAGCGGCGCTGTCCCTCGGTGGGTGGCTGGTCGCCGAAGCCGCTGGTCTGGTAGAGCACCGGCAGCAGCGTGAAGCCGATGCCCGTGTTCTGCGCCGCGCGCAGCAGCGCGCGGCTCAGCGCCGCGTCGTCGGCATAGGGGCGTCCGTCGGTGTCGTGATGCACGTACTGGAACTCGCACACGCTGGTGTAGCCCGCCTCGAGCATCTCGGCGTAGAGCCAGGTCGCGATGGCCTCCATGTGCCGCGGGCCGAGGCGCGCGGCAAAGCGGTACATCAGCGTGCGCCAGCTCCAGAAGCTGTCCTGCTGTTCGGCGCGGTGCTCGGTGAGTCCGGCGAAGGCGCGCTGGAACGCGTGCGAATGCAGGTTGGGCATGCCCGGGATCACCGGGCCGGTCGCCACCTGCGCGCCCGCGGGCGGTTGCGCGCCGGCCTGCACCTGCGTGAGCTGGCCGGCGTCGTTCCACGACAGCAGGACGTTCTTCGTCCAGCCCGCGGGCAGCAGCGCATCGGCTGCGAAAAGCGTGTGTGTCATTCGGTGGCTCCGATGGCGATGCGTCCCTGGCGCACCACGGCGCGCACCGGCTGCTGGCCGAACCAGTAGGCCAGCTCGGCGGCGTCGTGCAGGTTCCAGAGCACGAAGTTGGCGGGCATGCCGGGCGCGATGGCGCCGTGCGTGTCCTGCAGGCCCAGCGCGCGCGCGGCGTGCACGGTGACGCCGGCCAGCGCCTCGGGCACGGTGAGGCGGAACAGCGTGCAGGCCATGTTGACCATCAGCAGCAGGCTCAGCGTCGGCGAGGTGCCGGGGTTGTGGTCGGTCGAGACGGCCATCGGCACGCCCGCGGCGCGCAGCGCGTCGATGGGCGGCAGGTGCGTGTCGCGCAGCGTGTAGTAGGCGCCGGGCAGCAGCACGGCCACGGTGCCCGACTGGCGCATGGCCGCGATGCCGTCGGCCGACAGGTGCTCGATGTGGTCGCACGACAGCGCGCCGTAGCGCGCGGCCAGCGCCGCGCCGCCCATGTCCGAGAGCTGCTCGGCATGCAGCTTCACGGGCAGGCCCAGCGCCTTGGCGGCCTGGAAGACCTGCTCGGTTTCCGCGAGCGAGAAGGCGATGCGTTCGCAGAACACGTCGACCGCATCGACCAGCCCTTCGGCGGCGAGCGCGGGCAGCATCTCTTGGCAGACGAGGTCGATGTAGTCGCCGCTGCGGCCCGCGTATTCGGGCGGCAGCGCGTGCGCGCCGAGGAAGGTGGTGCGCACGGTGACGCCGTAGGCCTCGCCCAGTCGCCGCGCCACGCGCAGCTGCTTGCGCTCGTGTTCGAGCGCCAGGCCGTAGCCCGACTTGATCTCGATGGCGCAGACGCCGTCGGCCAGCAGCTGCTCGAGGCGCGCGGCGGCCTGGGCGAACAGCGTGTCCTCGTCGGCCTCGCGCGTGGCGCGCACCGACGAGACGATGCCGCCGCCGGCCTTGGCCACCTCTTCGTAGGTGGCGCCCGCCAGCCGCATCGCGAACTCGTTGGCGCGCTGGCCGCCGTAGACCAGGTGCGTGTGGCAGTCGACGAGGCCGGGCGTGACGAGCGCGCCGCCGCCGTCGTGCGGCGCGAGCCCCGCGAACTCGGCGGGCAGATCGGCGCGCGCACCGACCCAGCGGACCGTGCCCTGCGCGACCACGAGGGCGGCTTCGGCATCGGGCGCCAAGCTCAGGCCGGGCGCCGCACCGGGTGCCAGGCGCAGGCCGGTCCACAGGCCGTCGGCCGAGGGGAATTCGCTGGGGGGTGTCATCGTCATCTCCTGTTCTTTGCTTGGGCCGCTCAGGCCGGCACGAAGCGCACGGCCACCAGCCGCGCGCCGTCGCTCGCCGGTGCGGCCTGCCATGCCTGCGCGGCGTCGGCCCAGCACAGGCCCTCGCCTTCGCCCAGGGCTTCGCCGTCATTCAAGCGCCACTCGCCGCGCAAGGCCAGCAGCACGCCGTGCGGCGCGGGCGCGATGTCGGCGGCGCGTTCCAGCACCTGCACGTCGGCGCGCCACTGGCCTCCGCGCGCCATCACGTTGAAGTCGTTCGAGGCGCCGCCGAGCAGCGTGCAGTCGATCGGGTCGTCGCCCGAGAAGGCGAAGGGCTGGTGTGGCACGTCGAGCCGGTGCGACACGCGGCCGTCGTGCGTGAAGAGGCGCACGCCGTCGCCTTCGAGCAGCATGATCTGGCGGTCGATGCCCGGGAACACCGAGAACGGGCCGGGCGACGCGATGGTGGCGATGCTCACGCGCCAGCCGAAGCTGTCGAGCCCCGCGCCGTGCGGCCAGCTGGCGATTTCCTGCGTGGTGCCGCCGCCGTTCTTCCAGGGCGTGGCGCGCAGGGTCGCGCGCGAAAAACGCTGCACGCTCATCGCATCAACCCGCCCTGGCGCAGCTTCTGTTCGAAATGCCGCAGGATCAGCGTCATCGTGCCCGTGAGCATGAAGTACACGAGCGCGATGGCCAGGTACACCTCGAGCGAGCGGTACGACACGCTGATGATCTTCTGGCCTTCGTGCATCACGTCATGGATGGTCAGGAGCGACACCAGCGCCGAGTTCTTGATGAGCGCGATGAACTCGTTGCCCAGCGGCGGGATCATGCGCACCACGGCCTGCGGCAGCACGATCTGGCGCATGGCCACGCCGGGCGTCATGCCCAGCGATTGCGCGGCCATGGTCTGGCCTTTGTCGATCGACTGGATCGCGCCGCGCACGATCTCGGACACGTAGGCGCCCGAATACACGCCGAGCCCCAGCACGCCGCACACAAAGGCGGGCAGCAGGATGCCGAAGTGCGGCAGGCCGAAGAACAGAATGAACAGCTGCACCAGCAGCGGCGTGCCGCGAATCGCCGCCACGTAGGCGGTGCACACGCCGTAGATCCAGCGCCGCTTCGGGTTCAGCCGGCCGATGCCGACCAGCAGGCCCAGCACGCACCCCAGGGCCAGCGCGCAGGCGGTGATCTCCACCGTGACCAGCGCGCCGCGCAGCAGGTCGGGCCAGCCCTGCCAGACGGGCGAGAAATCGAAGTCCATGGCGCGCTTACTTGGCGGTGGCGCTGAACCACTTCTTCACGATGGCCGCGTAGGTGCCGTCGGCCTTGAGCTTCTCGATCGCGCCGTTCACGGCCTTGGTGAGCTCGGGCGTGTCCTTGCGGATGGCCATGCCGTATTCCTCGGTGGTGATCTGCTCGTCGAGCACCTTCAGGCCGCCGCGCGTGCGCACGTACTGGAAGGCGGCGGGCTTGCCGGTGACGGCAGCGTCGGCGCGGCCGATGTCCACGAGGTTGAACATCTCCTGGTTCTTCTCGACTTCCATCAGCTGCACCTGCGGGAATTTCTCCTTCGTGTAGGCCACCGACTTGGTGCCCACCTGCACGCTGACCTTCTTGCCGTTGATGTCGGCCGGCTTCTTGATGGTCGTGTTGCCGTCCTTCACCATGACCACGAGGCCGCCGGCGTAGTACGGCACGGTGAAGTCGACGACCTTCTTGCGCTCGTCGGTGATGTAGATGCCCGACACGGCCATGTCGAAGCGCTTGGAAATGAGGCCCGGCACGAGGCCCTTGAAGTCGATGTCGATCCACTCGATCTTGCGGCCCAGCGTCTTGCCGATGGCTTCCACCAGCTCCACGTCGAAGCCGGTGCGCTTGCCGTTTTCCACGAACTCCATCGGCGGGAAGGTGGCGTCGGTGGCCACGCGCAGCGGCTCGCCCTGGGCTTGCGCGGCGCCAGCGAAACCGAAGAAGGCGAGGCCGGACAGGGCGGCGGCGACGAGGGTGCGACGGGTGTTCATGGGGAGGGCTTTCGTGGAGGTGAGGGAGGGAGAAAGAAATAGAAAAGCGGCCTGGCTGCTACTGCAGTGCGCGCGAGATGCGGGCCGCCGTGACGACGGTCATGTGGACCAATGCAGCTTCCATGCCTTCGACGCGCGTGAGCGGCGCCATGAGCGTGATCGCCCCGCGCAGGCGCCGGCCCGCGGCCAGTACCGGCGCGCTCGCGCCCCAGACGCCGGCATCGACCTCGCCGTGGGTCACGGCATGGCCGGCGGCGCGGATGGCGTCGAGTTCGGCGGCGCGCTCGGCGCGGCGTTCGGGGGCTTCGCCCAGGCCGTCGAGCAGCAGGTCGCGCGCGTCGTCGGGCGCGTGGGCCAGCAGGCACTTGGCGCTGGCGCCGTCGCGCGCGGGCACGCTGCGGCCGCGGTCGAAGGAGCAGCGCAGCGACTGTTCGCTGTCGATCATCTCCAGGCACACGACGCGCTCGTTCACCAGGGTGACGAGCGCCACGCTCTCGTGGCTCTGCTGCGCCAGCACGCGCATGTCGGCGCGCGCGGCCATCACGAGGTCGGAGTTGCCGTCGAAGCCGCTGGCCAGCTGCACGCTGACGGGCCCCGGCGAGTAGCGGCCCTCGGACTCCATCACGAAGCCCCAGCGGCGCAGGGTGGCGACCTGGCGGTACAGCGTGCTCTGCGACAGGCCGGTGGCCTGCACCAGCTCGGCCGCCGTCATCGCCGCCTTGCTTTGCGCCAGCACCGACAGCACGAACAGCGCGCGGTCGTTGTGGGCGGGAGCGTCAAGGGGGGTCGTCATCGGGGGCAATCGCTGGGCGGTCGAAAGTGGATGCGGCGTGCAGTATCTTGCTCGCCGTTCTCACGACCAAGCCCGAATTCCCACGCGATGGGAATGAGCGCGTTTTTTCTTTCTACCTTCGTCTTACCGGGGCTCAGCGCACCAGCAGCGGAAAGAGCGGATCGTCCATCGGCGCGCCGGCCGGCAGGCGCTCGGCCAGGCCCGGGAAATCGGGCGAGGTCTTCCAGCTGCGCGGGGCGTGGCGGATGTCGTCGCCCAAAAAGCGCACCGAGAACACGCGGCGCCGGTTCGGCCCCTCGACGCCGGCGGCCGCATGCAGCGTGAGCATGTGGAAGCAGACGAAGTCGCCGGGCTCGATGTCCCAGCCGACGATCGGAAAGCGCTCGCGCGCGCCCTCGATGTCGGGCAGGTCGTCGAGGCTGCCTTCGGGGAACCACTTGGCGTGGTTGTCCATGAAGGTGCGCGGCATGAGCCACGGCCCCTTGTGGGAGCCGGCCACGAACTCGAGCGTGGCGGCACGCGACACCGGATCGACCGGAATCCACATGCTGACGTTCTGCATGCCCTCGATGTTGTAGTAGGGCTGGTCCTGGTGCCACGGCGTGCGCTGGCGCGTGCCGGGCTCCTTCACGAGCAGGTGGTCGTGGTACAGGCGCACGGTGTCCGAGCCCATGAGCCGCTGCGCGAGGGGCGCCAGCGGCGCCTGCCGGATGAAGCGGCCGAAGGCGTCGATCTCCTGCCAGTTGCAGAAGTCCTCGAAGAAACGGCCCGGGTCGTCGGGCCGGCTCGCGACCTTGGCGCGCGGGCTGGGCGCCGCCAGGTTCGCCTCGATGCCGTCCCGAAGCAGCGCGAGTTCGTCGGCCGTGAGCAGCTGGCGGATGCAGACCGCGCCGTCGCGCTGGAACTGCGCCACCAGCGCGTCGTCCACGCGTTCGCGCACGCGGCGCTGCAGGTCGGAAGCATCGAGGGTCATCGTCGGGTCTCCTTCGGGTGTCGGGTGTCGGGTGACCCGCTTTTTTACTTCACCTGCAGCGCCTGCCGGCGTTACTTGATCATCGGCAGCTTCAGGCCTTGCTTCTTCGCGGTGGCCACGGCGATGTCGTAGCCCGCGTCGGCATGGCGCATGACGCCGGTGGCCGGGTCGTTGAAGAGCACGCGCCCGATGCGCTTGGCGGCGGCGTCGGTGCCGTCGCACACGATCACCACGCCCGAGTGCTGCGAGTAGCCCATGCCCACGCCGCCGCCGTGGTGCAGGCTGACCCAGGTCGCGCCGCCGGCCGTGTTGAGCAGGGCGTTGAGCAGCGGCCAGTCGGAGACGGCGTCGGTGCCGTCCTTCATGGCTTCGGTCTCGCGGTTCGGGCTGGCGACCGAGCCGGTGTCCAGGTGGTCGCGGCCGATGACGATCGGGCCCTTGAGCTCGCCGTTCTTCACCATCTCGTTGAAGGCCAGGCCGGCGATGTGGCGCTCGCCCAGGCCGAGCCAGCAGATGCGCGCGGGCAGGCCCTGGAAGGCGATGCGCTCGCGCGCCATGTCGAGCCAACGGTGCGTGTGGGTGTTCTCGGGGAACAGCTCCTTGATCTTGGCGTCGGTCTTGTAGATGTCTTCCGGATCTCCCGAGAGCGCCACCCAGCGGAACGGGCCCTTGCCTTCGCAGAACAGCGGGCGGATGTAGGCGGGCACGAAGCCGGGGAAGTCGAAGGCGTTCTTCACGCCTTCGTCGAACGCGACCTGCCGGATGTTGTTGCCGTAGTCGACCGTGGGAATGCCCATGGCCTGGAAGTCGAGCATGGCCTGCACGTGCACGGCGCACGATTGGGCGGCGGCCTTCTTCAGGGCGTCGTGTTGCGACGCGTCCTTCATGGCGGCCTGCCACTGCGGCACGCTCCAGCCCGAGGGCAGGTAGCCGTTGATCAGGTCGTGCGCGGAGGTCTGGTCGGTCACGAGGTCGGGCTTGAGGCCGCCGGCCTTCGCGCGCTTCACCAGTTCCGGAAGGATATCGGCCGCGTTGCCCAGCAGCGCGATCGACACGGCTTCCTTGGCGTCGCAATGCTGCTTGATCAGTTCGAAGGCGTGGTCGATGTCGCGCGCCTGCTTGTCGACGTAGCGCGTGCGCAGGCGGAAGTCGATGCTCGACTGCTGGCACTCGATGTTCAGCGACACAGCGCCGGCCAGCGTGGCCGCGAGCGGCTGCGCGCCGCCCATGCCGCCCAGGCCGGCCGTGAGGATCCACTTGCCCGCGAGGCTGTTGTTGTAGTGCTGGCGGCCGGCTTCGACGAAGGTCTCGAAGGTGCCTTGCACGATGCCCTGGCTGCCGATGTAGATCCAGCTGCCCGCCGTCATCTGGCCGTACATGAAGAGGCCCTGGCGGTCGAGCTCGTTGAAGTGCTCCCAGTTGGCCCACTTCGGCACGAGGTTGGAGTTGGCGAGCAGCACGCGCGGTGCGTCGGCGTGCGTCTTGAACACGCCCACGGGCTTGCCCGATTGAATGAGCAAGGTCTCGTCGTCTTCCAGTTCCTTCAGCGAGGCGAGGATCTGGTCGTAGCAGGCCCAGTCGCGCGCGGCGCGGCCGATGCCGCCGTACACCACGAGGTCTTGCGGGCGCTCGGCCACCTCGGCGTCGAGGTTGTTCTGCAGCATGCGGTACGGCGCTTCGGTGAGCCAGCTCTTGCAGTTGAGCTCGGTGCCGCGCGGGGCGCGGATCACGCGGGTCGGGTCATGGCGCGGATCGGCGCCGGTGGGGGTGTTCAGGGCGAATTTGTCGGGTGCGTTCATGGCGTGGTTCTCCTTGTCGGGTGGCGGTCGGTACGGATCACTTCGAGTGGCTGGGCAGGATGTCGAGCAGCGCGGCCGGCAGGTCGGCCGCGAGCGCCCACAGGCGCATGGCTTCGATGTCGGGTGCGAGGTAGCGGTCGGTCTCGAGGAACGCGACCTTCTGGCGGATGCGGGCGAATTCCGCCTCGACCAGCGGCGAACTCTTCAGCTTGCGCTTGAGTTCGATGCCTTGCGCGGCGGCCATCGCTTCGATGCCCACCACCACGGCGGTGTTGTTGACCATGTCGCCCAGGCGGCGCGCCGCGAAGGTGGCCATCGACACGTGGTCTTCCTGGTTGGCCGAGGTCGGCAGGCTGTCGACGCTGGCGGGGTGTGCGTGCGACTTGTTTTCCGAGGCGAGCGCGGCGGCCGTGACCTGCGCGATCATGAAACCGGAGTTCAGGCCGCCGTCGCGCACCAGGAAGGGCGGCAGGCCCGACAGGCCGCTGTCGAGCAGCAGCGCGAGGCGGCGCTCGGCGATGGCGCCGACTTCGCTCACGGCCAGCGCAATGATGTCGGCCGCGAAGGCAACCGGCTCGGCGTGGAAGTTGCCGCCCGAGATCACCTCGCCGGTGTCGCAGAACACGAGCGGGTTGTCCGATGCGGCATTGGCTTCGATGACCAGCACGCGCGAGGCGTGGGCCAGGTTGTCGAGGCAGGCGCCCATCACCTGCGGGATGCAGCGCACCGAGTACGGGTCCTGCACGCGACCGCAGTCGGCGTGCGAGGGAACGATCTCGCTGCCGTCGAGCAGCGTGCGCACGGCGCCGGCCACGGCGATCTGGCCGGGCTGGCCGCGCGCGGCGTGGATGCGTGCGTCGAAGGGCTTGATCGAGCCCTGGATGGCTTCGAGCGACAGCGCGCCCGACATCAGCGCGGCGGCGAACACGTCTTCGGCGCCGAACAGGCCGGCCAGCGCCAGCGCGGTCGACACCTGCGTGCCGTTGAGCAGCGCCAGGCCTTCCTTGGGGCCGAGCACGAAGGGCTCAAGGCCGATGCTGCGCATGGCTTCGGCGCCGCTGACCTTCTTGCCGTCGGCCAGCGTGGCTTCGCCTTCGCCGATGAGCACGCAGGCCATGTGGGCCAGCGGCGCGAGGTCGCCCGAGGCGCCGACCGAGCCCTTGCACGGGATGCTGGGCGTGACGCCCGCGTTGAACAGCGCCAGCAGCGCATCGACCAGCGCGGGCCGCACGCCCGAGTGGCCGCGCGCCAGGCTCACGGCCTTGGTCGCGAGGATCATGCGCACCACCGGCGCGGCCAGCGGCTCGCCCGTGCCCACGCTGTGCGAGAGCACGAGGTTGCGCTGCAGCTCGGCCAGGTGGTCGTTGCCGATGCGCGTGCTCGCGAGCTTGCCGAAACCGGTGTTAATGCCGTAGACCACCTCGTCGTTCTCGACGATGTGGCGCACCGCGGCCTCGGCCTTGGCCATGCCGTCCTGCACCGACGGGTCGAGCGCAAGGTGCACGCCGCCGGCCTGGATGCGTCGCAGCATCGCAAGGTCGACCTTGCCGGGCGTGAGGGTCAATGTGGCGTTGGGGGTGGCGGTGTGATTGCTTGGCATGTGAACCTGTCTATACAAGTGGTTGCGAGAGAAAACGTGGGCCTCTGAGGGTCGAAAAAAAAACGGTCTGTCTAGCCGAACGTCGGGTTGCCGTCGGACTTGAATCGGCTGCCCAGGCTGTAGCGCGACGCGGGATGCAGGCAGCGCACCCAGGTCACGGGCGTGTTGCGGATCCAGGTGCGGCGCGTCAGCAGCAGGCAGGGGTCGGTGGGCGCCATCGCGAGCCGCTCGGCCTGTTCGGCGCTGGGCAGCACGGCATCGACGACGTGTTCGATCTGGTCGAAAGGCACGTTGCGCACCAGGTACTCGCTGGGCGGCACGGCCGTGAAGTCCTGCTCGAGAAAGTCGGGCACGACCTGCGGGTTGACGTAGCGCTCCTCGAGCTGCACGGGCGTGTCGTTGTCCAAGTGCAGGCAGGCGCTGTGGAACACCGAGTCGCCCGCGCGCAGGTCGAGCCAGGCGGCCACGTCGGGCGAGGCCGCGAGGCGCTCGACCGCGAGCATCTCGCAGCGGTAGTCGTGGCCGCGCTGGCGGATCTCGCTGGCGATGTTGGCGATCTGCAGCAGCGTCGACTGCGGCTTGTTCTCGGCCACGAAGCTGCCGACGCCGGCCACGCGCACGATGCGCCCCTGCTCCATGAGTTCGCGCAGGGCGCGGTTGACGGTCATGCGCGCCATGCCGAACTGCGCGACCAGCTCGTTCTCGGAAGGCAGGCGGTGGCCGGGCGGCCACGTGCCGTCCTGGATCTTGCGGGAGATGTGATCCTTGACTTGCGCATAGAGCGCGAGGGACGGCAGGTCGCGTTTCATCGTGCTTTCAATGTTCCGCGGCGGCCATCGACTCGGCGCGGATTTCTTCGGTCAGGCGCGCCTTGATGTCCATGAACTCGGGCGAGGTCTTGATGGTGTAGCTGCGCGGGTGCGGAAAGTCGACCGCGATCTCGGTCTTGATGCGGCCCGGCCGCGCGCTGAACACCGCCACGCGGTTGGCCATGAAGATCGCCTCGTCGATGTCGTGCGTCACGAACAGCACCGTCTTCTGCGCCGACTCCCAGATGCCCAGCAGCAACTCCTGCATGAGCACGCGGGTCTGGTTGTCGAGCGCGCCGAAGGGCTCGTCGAGCAGCAGCATCTTGGGGTCGTTGGCCAGCGCGCGCGCAATGGCGGTGCGCTGCTGCATGCCGCCCGAGAGCTGCTTGGGAAAGTGGTGCTCGAAGCCGCGCAGGCCGACCTTGGCGATGAAGAACTCGCTGCGTTCCTTCTGGTCGGCTTCGCTCATGCCGCGCTCGCGCAGGCCGAAGCGGATGTTCTGCGCCACCGTGAGCCACGGGAAGAGCGTGTAGCTCTGGAACACCACGCCGCGGTCGGCGCCGGGGCCTTCGATGCGCTCGCCGTCGAGCATCACCTGGCCGGTGGTCGGGAAGTCGAGCCCCGCCACGATGCGCAAGAGCGTCGATTTGCCGCAGCCCGAAGGGCCGAGGATGGTGACGAAGTCGTTCTCCTTCACCTCGAAGTCGATCGGCTGCAAGGCCTGCGTGCGCTGGCCCTTGGTGCCGGTGAAGACGCGCGAGACGCCCTGGATGGAGAGTTGATTCTTCACAGTGCAGCCCATGCAAACAGACGGCGATTCATCGCCTTGAAAGCGAAGTCGGACAACAGGCCGATGACGCCGATCACGATGATCCCGAAGATGATCTGGCCGGTGTTCAACAGCGCCTGGCTGTCGGTGATCATGTGGCCGATGCCCGACGAGGAGCCGATGAGTTCGGCCACGATCACGTAGGTCCAGGCCCAGCCCAGCACGAGGCGCAGCGTTTCGGCGATGCCCGGTGCGGCGCCCGGAATGAGCACGCGCGCCACGATGCCGCGGCTGTTGGCGCCCAGCGTGTAGGCGGCCTCGACGAGGTCGCGCCGCGCGCCGCCCACGGTGACGGCCACCATCAACACGATCTGGAAGAACGAGCCGATGAAGATCACCAGCAGCTTCTGCATTTCGCCCAGGCCCGCCCACAGGATGAGCAGCGGGATGAAGGCCGAGGCCGGCAGGTAGCGGCAGAACGAGACGAAGGGCTCGAAGAAGGCCTCGACGGTCTTCCAGGTGCCCATGGCCACGCCCAGCGGCACCGCGATGACGGCCGCCAGCAGGAAGCCGCCGAACACGCGCCACACGGTCATGCCGATGTCGCCGATGAAGCCGTACTCGGTGAAGAGCAGCCAGCCCTCCTTGACCATCGTGATCGGGCTCGCCAGGAAGGTGGGCGACACGAAGCCGCCCAGCGTGGCGATGCCCCACACCACCACGAAGAGCACGAAGAAGCCCAGCCCCAGCATCGTGCGCGCGGATGCGCTGATGGGTTCGAGCGGCGCGAACACGCGACGCCGCACGGGAGGCGCGGGCGGCGGCGTCACGGCGCGCGCCGGGGCGGCGGTCATCGGTTGCATCTGCGGCAAGGCCTTACTTGACATAGCTGGCGTCGAAGGTGGCGGCATAGTCTTCCGGCGCCTTGCGGATCACGCCGGCCTCCAGCAGGATGGCCGCGGCTTCCTTCATGAAGCTGGTGAGCTCGCCCGCGAAGAACTTCTGGTTGGCGGCCTTGTCCTGCCAGCGCAGGTAGGCCGACGACTTGGCGAACTGCTCGCCGCTTTGCTTGACGGCCGAGCCCATGAGCTCGTTGGCCTTGGCAGGGTCGGCCTTGATCATGTCCAGCGCGTCGAAGTACGACTTGGTGAGCGCGGCGGCAGCCTTGCTGTTGGCCTTGAGCCAGGTGGGCGCGCAGCCGACGGTGTCCATCACCATCGGGTAGTCGAGCGTGGTGGCCAAAATCTTGCCGGCGGCGGGGTTGGCGCGCACGGTCGACAGGTAGGGCTCGTAGGTCATGGCGGCGTCGTTCTGGCCGGCCACGAAAGCTTGCGCGGCGGGCTGCGGCTCGAGCGAGACCACCTTCACGTCCTTCAGGCTCATGCCGTTCTTGCTGAGCATCCAGGCCAGGCCGAAGTACGGCGCGGTGCCGGGGGCGCTCACGCCGATGCTCTTGCCCTTGAGGTCGGAGAAGCTCTTCACGTCGTTGCGCACGGCCAGGCCGTCGGCGCCATAGGACTTGTCCATCTGGAAGATCTGCACGATCGGCACGCCGTTGGCGTTCCAGGCCACGTGCGTCTCCACCGTGGTGGCCGCGCACTGGATCGCGCCGGAGGCCAGCGCCAGGTGGCGGTCCTTCTGCGGGATCATCTTGAGTTCGACGTCCAGCCCGTTCTTCTTGAAGATGCCGGCCTTGTCGGCCAGCGAGAGCGGCGCAAAGCCGGTCCAGCCGGACATGCCGAGCGAAATCTTCGTGTCCTGGGCGGCGGCCGTTCCGGCCATGCCCGCTGCACATGCACCTGCTGCCAGCAGCGAAGCGACTTTCACAACTACCGTCTTGACCATGGGGACTCCTGGTTCCATTTTTTGAGAGAGGTGACTCGGCGATACATGCCCGGGGGATGTGGGCAGCACGCCTCGCATTGTTGCCAGGCGCCCCAACTTGTATATACAGGATAACCCGAAAGTCCTGTTTTGGTGCATCTCCGAGAGAAATGCCCCAGTTTGCTGTCTAGACAAGAGGGGTGCCGGGACGGGGTTCACCATTGCAAACGCCGTGCCACAGTCATATCGGAGCCGCTGGGGGACAATCGGCGTCCGCCCCGGCTCCGGCCCTTTTCTCCCCCTCTCCCGCCCTTCGCACCCCCGCCTGTGTCTTCCCTCGCTCCCCGCCCCTTCGACGCTTCCAGCGACGGCAGCAGCTCCGGCAGCGCGGCCCCCGCCGACATCCTTCACGACGTGTTCGGCTACGCGCGCTTTCGCGGGGCCCAGCAGGACATCGTGGAGCACGTGGTGGGCGGCGGCGACGCGCTGGTGCTGATGCCCACGGGCGGCGGCAAGTCGCTCTGCTATCAGATCCCGGCCATCGCGCGGCAGCGCGCGGGGCGCGGCGTGGCGGTGGTGGTGTCGCCGCTGATCGCGCTGATGCACGACCAGGTCGGCGCGCTGCACGAGGCGGGGGTGAGCGCGGCGTTCCTCAATTCAACGCTCGACTGGGAGCAGACGCAGGACGTGGAACGCCGCATGCTGCGCGGCGAGATCACGCTGCTGTACGCGGCGCCCGAGCGCGTGAACACGCCGCGCTTTCTGTCGCAGCTCGATTCGCTGAACGAGCGCGGCAAGCTCTCGCTGTTCGCCATCGACGAGGCGCATTGCGTGAGCCAGTGGGGCCACGACTTCCGCCCCGAGTACCGCGCGCTCACCGTGCTGCACGAGCGCTACCCGGGCGTGCCGCGCATCGCGCTCACGGCCACGGCCGACGACCTCACGCGCGCCGACATCGTCGAGCGGCTGCAGCTGGAAGAAGCACGCCAGTTCGTCTCCAGCTTCGACCGTCCGAACATCCGCTACACCATCGTCGAGAAGAAAGACGCCACCACGCAGCTGCTGCGCTTCATCGAGCGCGAGCACGAGGGCGATGCGGGCGTGGTCTATTGCCAGTCGCGCAAGCGCGTGGAAGACCTCGCGACGACGCTGCAGGGCGCCGGCATCAACGCCCTGCCGTACCACGCGGGGCTCGATGCGGCGGTGCGCCAGAAGCACCAGGACCGCTTCCTGCGCGAAGAAGGCATCGTGATGGTCGCGACCATCGCCTTCGGCATGGGCATCGACAAGCCCGACGTGCGCTTCGTCGGCCACGTCGACATGCCCAAGAACATCGAGGGCTACTACCAGGAAACCGGCCGCGCGGGCCGCGACGGCGCCCCCGCCGACGCCTGGATGGCCTACGGCCTGAACGACGTGGTGAACCAGCGCCGCATGATCGACGAGAGCCCGGCCGGCGAAGAGTTCAAGCAGGTGATGCGCGGCAAGCTCGACGCCCTGCTCTCGCTGGCCGAGGCCAGCGACTGCCGCCGCGTGCGCCTGTTGGGCTACTTCGGCGAGAAGAGCACGCCCTGCGGCAACTGCGACAACTGCCTGAACCCGCCGCAGGTGTGGGACGGCACCGATGCCGCGCGCAAGCTGCTGAGCACGATCTACCGCGTGCAGCAGCTCAGCGGCATCAGCTTCGGCGCCGGTCACATCATGGACATCCTGCGCGGCAAGGCGACCGAGAAGGTCAAGCAGTTCGGCCACGAGCGCATCAGCACCTTCGGCATCGGCGCGGAGTTCAGCGAGGTGGCGCTGCGCGGCGTGCTGCGCCAGCTGATCGCCACCGGCGCGCTGGCGGTGGACGCCGAAGCGTTCAACACGCTGAAGCTCACCGAGGGCTCGCGCGCGGTGCTCAAGGGCGAAACCTCGGTGTCGCTGCGCGAGTCGGTGTCGTCGCCGGCCGAGCGCAAGCCCCGGCGCGAGAAGGCCGCCAAGGGCGCACCGTCGCCGGCGGCGGCCTCGCTGGACGACGTGGGCAAGAAGCGCTTCGAGGCGCTCAAGGCCTGGCGCGCCGAGGTGGCCAAGGAACACAACCTGCCGGCCTACGTGATCTTCCACGACGCCACGCTGGCCGCCATTGCCGAGCGCGCCCCCGCGACGCTCGAAGACCTGCAGGGCATCAGCGGGATCGGCACGAAGAAGCTCGAGGCCTACGGCGCAGAGGTGCTTCGCGTGTGCGAAGCCTTCTGACCCTCTCCGGCTAGAGCAGGCGGGCGGCCTTCGAGAAATCGATGGACGCGAGCACTGCGGCGCGCATGGCCGTCAGCAGATGGCGCTCGTCGTTGCTGCGCTTCTGGAAGGTGTAGGTCAGCGCGGGCAGGGCCTGGCGGGTCTTCAGGATGCGCAGGTCGCCGCGGCGCGACAGCAGGCGCGCCCAGCCTTCCGGCAGGAACCCGACACCGATCCCCTCGATCAGCAGGCCGGCGACGGCGCCCCAGCTGTTGCAGCTGAGGCGGTGCGGCGCCTCGAGGTTCTCGGCCATGAGCCATTCGTCGAGCAGGCGGCTGGTGCCCGCGCCGGTCGGCAGCGTCACGATGGGATGTTGCGCGAGCAGCGGCGCGCCGAGGGTCGTGGTCTTGCCCGCCAGCGCGGGCGCGGCCACCCACACGAAATGCGCCTGGCCCACGGTGTGCGACGAGATCAGCCCGTGGTGCGGTGAGCGCCCGGCGATCACCGCGCAGTCGAGCTCGCCGTTGCGAAGGCGCTCGTCCAGCGCCGAGCCGAAGTTGACATGCGGCTCCAGGCGCAGGTCCGGCAGGTGCCGTCCCACGTGCGCGACGAGCTGGGGCAGCCAGGTCAGCGCGCTCAGTTCGCCGATGCCGAAGGTGCAACGGCCGCCGAGGCTGGCGGGCGCGCCGATCGACCGCTTCGTTTCGTCGGCCGCCAGCAGCAGCGCGGCGGCGCGCGGCAGGAAACGCTCGCCCGCGTCCGTGAGCGTGGCCCGCTGCCCGGCGCGGTCAAACAGCGGCGCGCCGAGCGACACCTCCAGCTCGGCCAGTCGCTTGGACAGCGACGAGGTCGACAGGTGCAGCCGCTGCGCCGCGAGCGCAAAGCTGGCGCAGGTCGCGGCCCAGTAGAACGCCTCCAGTTGCTTCAGCGTCATGCGCCGTTCCTCTCTGTCATTTCGAAAAAAGCGAAATGACAAATTACCATAAATTCGCTTTTTTAAAACCTTCTGCCCCCCTACAGTCCGCGCGGACCGAACGACTGACTGGATGGCGGACATGACTGTTTTCTCGCGTGCCTTCGATGCCCCGCGCACCGCACCGGCGCAAGCCCCTGCTGCTGCGGCCGCGACACCACGGCGTCTGGCCGGCATCCTGTCGCTGCAGGACTTCGAGCACGCGGCCAAGCGCCGGCTGCCGCGCCCGCTGTTCGGCTACATCGCCGGTGCGGCGGAAGACAACCGCTCACTGGACGCCAACCGCGCCGCGTTCGACGCGCACGATTTCCTGCCCCGGGTGCTGGTCGATGTCTCCCGACGCTCGCAGGAGGTCACGTTGTTCGGCCAGCGCTACGCGTCGCCCTTCGGGATCGCGCCGGTCGGCATCAGCGCGCTGTCGGCCTACCGCGGCGACCTGGTGCTCGCGCAGGCGGCGCAGGCGGCCGGCATTCCCGCGGTCATGAGCGGCACCTCGCTCATTCCGATGGAAGAAGTGGCCCAGGCCGCGCCCGGCACCTGGTTCCAGGCCTACCTGCCGGGCGATGCGGCGCGCATCGACGGCCTGGTGGCGCGCATCGCCAACGCGGGCTTTCGCCACCTGGTCGTCACGGTCGACATTCCGGTCTGGGCGAACCGCGAAAACAACGTGCGCGCCGGCTTCACGACGCCGCTGCGGCCCAGCCTGCGGCTGGCATGGGACGGCCTCGTGCGGCCGCGCTGGCTGCTCGGCACGCTCGCGCGGACCTTCGTGACGCACGGCATGCCGCATTTCGAGAACTCGTTCGCCACGCGCGGCGCGCCTCTTTTCTCCAGCACCGCGATCCGCGACACGACCGGCCGCGACCACATCCACTGGGACCACATCGCCCGCATCCGCCAGCAGTGGCGCGGGCCGCTGATCCTGAAGGGCATTCTTCATCCGGCCGATGCGCGGCGCGCGCGCCAGCTCGGCGCCGATGGCCTCATCGTCTCCAACCACGGCGGCCGGCAGCTCGACGGCGCGGCCCCGGCCCTGCGCGCGCTGCCGCAGGTGCTGGACGCCGCGGGCGAACTGCCCGTGATGGTCGACGGCGGCGTGCGCCGCGGCAGCGATGTGCTGAAGGCGCTGGCGCTGGGCGCCAAGGCCGTGTTCGCCGGTCGGCCGTTCATGTATGCCGCCGCCGTGGGCGGCCACGCGGGCGTCGCGCACGCGATCCGGCTGCTGCGGGACGAGGTCGACCGGAACATGGCCATGCTCGGCGTCAACGACCCGGGCGAACTCGACGCGAGTTGCCTGATTCCGCGGCGCCCCTGATCGGCCCCCACTCATCCCACCCATTTCATCAATCCAAGAGGAGGAAGACACCTTGCCGAAAAACCCCACCCTGTTCGCCCTCGCCTGCCTGCTGGCGGCAACCGTGCCCGCCCACGCGCAGGGCTACCCCGACAAGCCCGTCAAGCTGCAGGTGCCGTTCGCGCCGGGCGGCACGACGGACATCATTGCGCGCGTCATCTCCGAGCCCCTGGGCAGGCACCTGGGGCAGAGCGTCATCGTCGAGAACAAGTCGGGCGCGGGCGGCGCGATCGGGGCCGCCGAGACCGCGCGCGCCACGCCCGACGGCTACGCGCTGGGCATCGGCACCGTGTCGACGACGGCGGCGAATCCGGCCATCAACCCCAAGGTGCCCTACAACCCGAAGACCGACTTCACGCCGATCATCAACCTGGCGGCGACGCCCAATGTCATTGCGGTCCATCCCAGCTTTCCGGCACGGGACTACAAGGGCTTCATCGAGGTGCTGAAGAAGAACCCGGGCAAGTACGCCTACGCCACCGCAGGCACGGGCAGCATCGGGCACCTGCAGATGGAGCTGTACAAGGGCATGGCCGGCGCGTCCGTCACGCACATCCCCTACCGGGGGTCGGGCCCGGCACTCAACGACACCGTCGCGGGCCAGGTCGCGATGATCTTCGACAACCTGCCGTCGGCGCTGCCCTTCATCAAGGACCGCCGGCTGATCCCGATCGTCGTGGCGGCGTCCGAGCGCCTGAAGGACCTGCCAGACGTGCCGACCTTCAAGGAGGTCGGCCTCGCGCCCGTGAACCGCATGGCGTACTACGGCATCGTGGGTCCCAAGGGCCTGCCCAAGGACGTGGTGGACAAGGTGCACGCGGCGGCGCGCAAGTCGCTCGAAGATCCCGCCGTGCGCAGGCGCATCCAGGACACCGGTTCCTTCGTCGTCGGCAACACGCCGCAGGAATTCACGCAGCAGATCGCCGCCGAGTTCGACGTGTACAAGAAGGTGGTGGACACCGCCGGGCTCACGCCGGACTGAGCCGACGAGCGGCTCTTCAGGCCACCGACGCCCAGACCGGCGCCATCGCGCGGTAGAGCGTGCGGAAGGCCTCGAGCCGGGGCTGGTAGGCCGCATGCAAGGCGGCGTCGGGCGCCAGCACCTGGCGCACGGCAGGCGCCACCACCACACCCGCCGGGTCTTCGCCCGTGACCGCCAGCCGCGCGAGCCGTGCCGCGCCGAAGGCCGGGCCGCGGTCGGCGGATTCGTACAGCACCAGCGGCACGTCGAGCACCGAGGCGATCAGCTGCGCCAGGAAGGCGGAGCGCGCGCCGCCACCGATCAACGCCAGGCGCTCGGGCCGCGCCGTCTGCGCGCTCAGCGCTTCCAGGCCGTCGGCGAGCGAGAAGGCGATGCCTTCGCAAACCGCCTGCATCAGGTCGGCGCGCGTGGTGGCGCCCGAGAGCCCGACGATCGCGCCGCGCGCGAACGGGTTGTTGTGCGGCGTGCGTTCGCCGAACAGATAAGGCAGCGCGAGCAGGCGCGACGGCCCGGCGTACGCGGCCTCGACCTCGGCCAGCAGCGCGCCGACCGAGGCACCGCCGGTGCACGACGCCAGCGCCGCGAGCGGGCTCGCGCCGTTGAGCAGCGCCGCCATGCGGTACCAGCGCTGCGGCAGCGCGTGGCAGAAGGCGTGCACCAGCCGCTCGGGGTCGGGGCGGTGCGCGGTGTCGGCCACCAGGATCTGCGCCGAGGTGCCGAGCGACACGAAGCCGTCGCCCGGCCCGACCACGCCGATGCCGACGCCGCCCGCCGCGGCATCGCCCGCGCCGCCGGCAATCGGCACGCCGCGCGGCAGACCCCAGCGCGCGGCCAGCGCGTCGCGCACGGTGGCACAGGGTTCGCACGACTCGACCACGCGCGGCAGCCAGGCGGGCTCGACCCCGCAGGCGGCGAGCGCCTGCGGCGACCAGCGGCGCTGCGCCTGGTCGAACAGCCAGGTGCCGGCGGCGTCGGTGACGTCGGTCACCTTCTCGCCCGACAGCTGCAGGCGCACGTAGTCCTTGGTCAGCAGCAGCGAACGGGCGCGCACCACGGACTCGGGCTCGTGGGTGCGCAGCCAGCGCAGCTTGGGGCCGGTGAAGCCCGCCATCGGCTGCACGCCGACGGCGCGGCGCAGGGCCAAGTCGGTCTGCATGAGCTCGGCGGCCTCAGCGGCGGCACGGCCGTCGTTCCACAAGATCGCAGGGCGCACGGGCCGGTCGGCCTCGTCGAGCAGCACCAGCGAGTGCATCTGGCCCGACAGGCCGATGCCCTGTACGCCGGCCATCGCCGTCGGGTGCGTGCGCGCCAGTTCGTCGAGGCCGTCCGACACGGCGGCCCACCACTGGTCGGGGTCGTGCTCGCACCACAGCGGCTGCGGGTACTGCGAAGTGAGCGGCCGATCGACCGTGGCCACGACCTGCAGCAGTTGCAGGTCGGTCAGGACGATCTTGACCGCGGAGGTTCCGATATCGATGCCGATCAGCATGCGTGTGTTCCCTGTTCGAGGGCCGAAGTATCGGTGCTCCGGCCCCGCGCGCCGGCTGACGGCAGGTGGTTTACGAGCCGCTCGCCGGCAGCGTGATCGGCACCGGTCGCGTGTGCAGGTCGATGTAGAGCTCGAAGAAGCGCGCGTTGTCGAACTTCTTCACCACCGTCATCTTCTGCAGCGGCACGCCCGCGGGCGGCGTGGTGTAGCCGATGGAGCGGCCGTTGTCGGCGGCGCCGGGCTTGGCGACCACGTCGACATAGCGCTCGACGGTCTGCGTGGCGTAGCGCGGATCGATGAGGTAGGCCAGCACCAGCGTGTCCCAGATGTTCTGCGTGTAGTTCGGGTTGTTCTCAAAGCCGTTGGTGCCACTGAAGCCGTAGCCGTTGAGCTTGCGGAACACCTCGGTCACGGCCGTCGGCTTGGCCGGGTGCGCGATGCGGTCGTAGACGGGCTTGGTGAGGAACACGGTGTCGGTCACGTCCAGCGGCACCACCACCTGCGGGATCGGCAGGCGCACCACGAACTGCGCGGCCTCGGGGTCGAACCACCAGTTGAACTCGGCGAAATGGGTGGTGTTGCCGGCCACGTCGACGGCGCCGCCCATGTAGATGATCTTCTTGATCAGCGGCACGATCTCGGGGCTCTTCTTCACGGCCAGCGCGATGTTGGTGAGCGGGCCGATGGCCAGAATGGTGATTTCGTTGGGGTTGGCCTTGACGGTGTCGATGATGAAGTCGACCGCGCTCTTGCGCTGCACCACGGTGCGCGTGGCGAAGCCGTCGGGCGAGGGCTTGAGGTCGGCGTCGGTCTTGGGCTCGGGGCCGCTCCAGGCGCCCAGGTAGCCGTCGCCGCCCGCGCCGGCCTTCATCTCGGCCTCGATGGTCGCGTAGTCGTGGTTGATGGCGTAGTTCTCGCCCACGTAGACGCCGATGCGCTGGCCCACGCCCAGGCGCTCGACCGACATCAGCGCGTCGGCCACGCCCTGCTTGAGCCACTGGTTGCCCGACACCACGCTGATGCCCATCACCTGCACCTTGCCCTCGGCCTGCAGCTGCGCGGCCATGACACCGAGCTGGCCGTCGTCGCTCATGGTGTTGTAGTCGCTGTCGATGATGACTTTCTGCGCCACCGGCGTTGCGGCGAACCCGGGCGCCAGGCCGATGCCGTCGTTGCCACTCCCGCCACCGCCGCATGCCGTGAGCACGGCCACGACGACGAGCCAGAAGGTCGTCACTGTCCATCTGCGCATCTGCTTCTCCTAAGTGTTTGGTTTCAAGCCCGGTTTCCAGAGGAACGCCAGGGAGTGAAAACGTTTGCGCAAACCTTTGCGCAAACGTTTGCCAAACTCTAAGTGGCAGGCCGCAGGCGTGGCAATGGGGTGCGGCTAGGGGTTTTCCGCGAGGCCGGCGCCGGCCTCGTGAGCGGGGTCAGGCCGTCTATCAGCCCGGGTTGGGCACAAGGTCGATCAGCCGGTTCTCGCGCAGCGGCGAGCGGGGGCGCAGGAAGAGCTCGTCTTCTTCCACCGGCGCGGCGGCCTTCTCCAGGCCCAGGGTGTCCGCGGCCTTGGCGAATGCCGTTGGTGCCGTGCACGAACCGGTGTCGCGCAGCCGCAGCGCCGCGGCCAGCCGACCTTCGGCGGCGTCGCCCAGGGGGTGGTCGAAGTCGTCGGCCACGGCGCAGCTGGCATTGGGTGCAAAGCCGTCGCCGTAGTCGCCGAAACCGGCCTGGTTGACGCCCTTGAAGTTGACCGCGAAGTAGGTGGTGCCGCAGTTGTCCTGCGGAACGAACCCGTAGGGCTTGCCGCAGGTGGTGGCGCCCACGAGGTTGACCGTGACGCCCACGCCGCGCAGGCTGTTGATGACCGACTCGCTGGCCGAGCAGGTGCTGCGGCCCGTCAGCAGCGTGACGCGCGACAGGCCCAGCGTGGGCAGGGGTTGGCCGGCCCGGGTGGTCGTGAAGAAGGGCGTGAGGTTGTCCGCGAGCGTGGTGCGGTACGGGTTCTTGTCGTTGAAGGTCAACAGCTCGAAAGTCTTGCCGTTCGTCGGGCCCGGCCCGGCCACCATGTAGGCCAGCTGGCTCGCGATGCGCAGCTGGCCGCCGCCGTTGTAGCGCATGTCGATCACGAGGTCCTGGACGCCGCCGTCCTGCTTGAGCGTGTTCATGGCCGTGACGAGCTGCCCCTCGGCGGTCGAGATGTGGTCGTTGAACAGCAGGTAGCCCACGCGGTTGCCGGCCGGCCCGATGGTGCGGGTGTACAGCACCGGCGTGCTCGTGATGCGCTGGGCCGTGAGCTCGATCGGACTGCCGCGCGTGCCGCTCACCTCGAAGGTGAAGGTGTGCTTCTCGCCGAGGTTCTGCGGCGAGATCGCGCGGTTGATGATGTCGACATTGGCCTGCCCGGTGCTGGCCACCACGTCGACGCCGTCGACCGCGACCAGCTTGGCCCCGCGCGCCAGGCCGGCCGCCGCCGCCGGCGAACCCGGCTCGACGAAGGCGAGGCGGATGTTGCGCGGCGGCGAGCTGCGCACCGCCGCCGTGTCCATGCCGTAGCCGACCGACACGCCGCCCTCGGACTCCAGGCGGTACGCCTCGGTGTCGAGGTAGAAATGGAAACGATCCTTGAGCTGGCCCGAGGGCGTGGTGGCCTGCGTCTTGAGCACGCTGAACCAGGTCAACGGCGTGGCGTAGTCCGAGGCCTTGAGCGTGGTGGGCACCTCGTTGTACCAAAGGTAGGTTTCGTCGATCCAGCCGCGCACCCAGCTCTTCTCGTTGTCGACGGTGCCGGCGGTGTCGGGGTACGCGCGACCGGTCGCGGGGTTGGTGCCCCGGCGCGGCGCGACGCACTGGCCGGCGACGGTCGAGGACGCGACGATGCCGCCCTCGCCCCCGTTGCCACCGCCTCCCGGCGCGGGCGTCGGCAGCACGCCGATCGGGAAGCCACCGCCGCCACCTCCTCCCCCGCCGCCTCCACCGCACCCCGCCAGCAGGCCGGCCAGGGCGAGCGCCACCGCGCCGGTGGCGGCGGCCAGGGCCCGCGAGCGCCGCGACGCATGTGCATTGCGAAAGGCCATCGGGTCCTCCTGGCGTCCGCGGTGGCGGACAGTGCTGATCGGTTTTTTTTCGGGGCGGGGGCGGGACGCGCGCCCGCTACTGGATGAAGCCCATGCCGCGCGATTCGCGCACTTCGGGCTTGATGCGATGCTCGGCTTCGAGCTGTTCGAGAAACTCCGCCGCCGAGAACTCGGCCGCCAGGATGTCGGTCTGCCGCTTCACGGCCGCGAAGTCGCCCGGGCACAGCTGCGACAGCAGCGCCAGGCGCGCGCGCACCTCGCCGGTGAGCAGGGCCGCGTCGCCCGCGAGCGCCTCGGTGACGAACATGCGTTCGCGCTGCGCCGCGGTGAGCGGCATGAACTTGATCTTGAAGGTGAAGCGCCGCAACGCCGCCTGGTCGAGCCGGTCGAGCAGGTTGGTGGTGCACACGAACACGCCGCGAAAACGCTCCATGCCCTGCAGCATCTCGTTGACCTCGGTGACCTCGTAGGTGCGCTGCGCGCCGCGCCGGTCCTGCAGGAACGAATCGGCTTCGTCCAGCAGCAGCACGGCCTTCTCGGACTCGGCCTCCTTGAACATGGCGGCCATGTTCTGCTCGGTCTCGCCGACGTACTTGCTCATGAGGTCGCTGGCCTGCTTGACGATGAGCGGGCGCCCCACGGCCTTGGCGATGTGCTCGGCCAGCGCGGTCTTGCCGGTGCCGGGCGCGCCGTAGAAGCACAGCGTGCCGTGGCCGCGTGCCTTCAGTGCCTCGACGATGCGCGGGATCTCGAAGCGGGTTTCGACGTGGAGCATGTCCAGGTCGTAGGTGGTGACGCTGCGGCGCTCGGCCGGGCTCTTGTCGAGCGTGCCCAGCGCGAGGTCGGCGTTGCGCAGCTGGCGCTCGATGAGGGCCTCGACCGAAGCCTCGTCGGTCTTCGCAAGACCGGCAAAGCGCACGGCGGTGCGAATCTGCGCGGGCGTGAGGCCCTTGCGCTCGGCCAGCTTGGCGGTGAAAGCCTCGGACACGACCACGCCTTCGAGCGTCTTCTTGACGAGCTGCTCGCGCGCGCCGGGCGGCGGCGACTTGAGTTCGAGGTGGTAGGCGAAGCGGCGGCGGAAGGCCGGGTCGATCTGCTCGATGCGGTTGGTGACCCACAGCGTGGGCACGGGGTTGGCTTCGAGGATCTGGTTGACCCAGGCCTTGCCGCTCACGCTGCCGCTGGCGGGCGCGGGAATCTGCTCGGCGCGCGCCATGAACTGCGCGGCTTCGGTGCTGATGGGCGGGAAGACGTCCTCGACCTCGTCGAACAGCAGCGCGGCCTGCGCGCTGCCCTTGAGGAACACCTGCGCGATCTGCAGCGAGCGGTAGCGGTCGCGGCCGCTGAGCGAGTTGCCATCGCGGTCGGCGTACTCGACCTCGAAGAGTTCGAGGCCCGCGGCCTGCGCGACCACCTTGGCCAGCTCGGTCTTGCCGGTGCCGGGCGGGCCGTAGAGCAGCACGTTGACGCCGGGCTCCTTGCGCGCGACGGCGGCGCGCAGCAGCGTGACGAGCATCTGCGCGTCTTCCTGCACGAAGGAAAAATCGTGCGGCGTGAGCGCGCTCTTGGCCGATGGCCGCGTGAACACGGCCATCAGCTCGTTGTGGTCGCGGTACTCGCGCATCAGCACGGGCGGCAGCTTCTCGCTGACCTTCATGAGGTCAGCGAGGTCGGTGATGTTGTGCTCGGAGATGAGGTTCTCGACGAGGCCGATGCGCTCCAGCCGCGAGCCCGCGCGCAGCGCCTCGCCCACTTCGCTCGCGTTGACGCCCGCGATGTCCGCGATGGCGGCGTAGGCCTCGGGTGCGTTGTTGACCTTGAACTCGACCAGCAGCGAACGCAGGTCGCGCTGGTAGCGCGCGAGCGTGCCGTACAGGAGCAGCGCGCGCTCGGCCTTGTTGAGCTGCAAGAGGCCCGCGAGCGCGTCGATGTTCTTCTCGACCAGCGTCGACTGCTTGCGCAGCGCGTGCGTGAGCCAGTCGCGCGTGACGGCCAGCACCGAGAGCAGGTCTTTCGGCTGGTCTTTCGCGTACTCGTCGAGGTAGAAGAACAGCGTGCCTTCTTCATACGGGCCGCGCCACACGCCGTGGCGTTCGAGCAGCGTGCGGCCGTCGAAATCTTCGACGCCCTTCCACGCTTCGTTGCCCGCACAGCGGCGGCCCAGGAACTCGCGCAATCGCTGCAGCACCGCGGCGGGCCACACGAGGTGGCGCCCGGTGAGCGAGAGCAATCCGTTGATATCGCGCCGCACATTGAAGCGCGGCCCCTGCTTGGCGGCGAGCGTGAGCACGAAGTGCGAGCACATGAGCTCGAGCACCGGTGCTTCCTTGAGGCCGGGCGAAGGCAAGGCCTGCCCGCGCACCGCAGCAGCCACCACATCGACACCCGCACGCTTGACCATCAGGCAACCTCCTGCGAGGAAATACTTGGAGCGACCATAACGCAGACTTTTGGCTTCGGGAAGACGCCGAAAGAGTAAAAACCCTGATCCGCTGGATTCCAGCCACAATGCGCGCCATGGTCGGAATCGAAGCTATCCGTCGCGCTGCGGCGCGCCTGCAGGGCCAGGTGCTCAACACGCCCTGCGTGGAGTCGCGCACGCTCTCTGAAATCGTGGGCGCGCAGGTGTTCCTCAAGTTCGAGAACCTGCAGTTCACGTCCTCCTTCAAGGAGCGCGGGGCGTGCAACAAGCTGGTCGATCTTTCTGAAGGCGGCACGCGCGGCGTGATCGCCATGTCGGCCGGCAACCATGCGCAGGGTGTGGCTTATCACGCACAGCGGCTGGGCTTGCGCGCACTCATCGTGATGCCGCGCTTCACGCCCGGCGTGAAGATCGAGCGCACGCGCGGCTTCGGCGCCGAGGTCGTGCTGCACGGCGACACGCTGGACGCGGCACGCGCGCATGCATTGGCGCTGGCCGAGCGCGAAGGGCTGACCTTCGTACATCCCTACGACGACGAAGCCATCATTGCGGGCCAGGGCACGATCGCGCTCGAGATGCTCGACGCGGTGCCCGACCTCGACACGCTGGTGGTGGCGGTCGGCGGCGGCGGGCTCATCGCCGGCATGGCCGTCGCGGCGCGCGAGATCAAGCCCGGCATCGAGATCGTCGGCGTGCAGACGCAGCGCTTTCCGGCGATGGTGAATGCCGTCAAGGGCACGCACCACGCGCAGGGCACGAGCACGATCGCCGAAGGCATCGCGGTCGGCACGCCCGGCGTGCTGACGCAGGAGATCATCGCCGCCAAGGTCGACGACCTGCTGCTGGTGGACGAAGGCGACATCGAGCAAGGCGTGCTGATGCTGCTCGAGATCGAAAAGACCCTGGTCGAAGGCGCGGGCGCGGCCGGCCTGGCGGCGCTGATCCGGCACCCTGAACGCTTCCGCGGCAAGCGCGTCGGCCTGGTGCTGTCGGGCGGCAACATCGATCCGCTGCTGCTCGCGGCCATCATCGAACGCGGCATGGTGCGTGCCGGGCGGCTCGCCCGGGTGCGTGTCAGCGCACGCGACGTGCCGGGCTCGCTGGCCCAGATCACGGCCACTGTGGCCGAAGCGGGCGCTAACGTCGACGAAGTGCACCACCAGCGCGCCTTCACCATGCTGGCGGCGCAGAATGTCGACGTCGAGCTGGTGCTGCAAACGCGCGGCCGGGCCCATCTGGCCAGCGTCTTGAGCGCCCTGAAAGACGCCGGTTTCGAAGCGGTGGAGCAGCACTGAGGGCTCCTCGCAACCCCCTAGACCCGCTGACGGCGCCTCGCCGGTAAAATGGCGGGAGTTTTGTCATTTGCGGTTGACTGCATTTGATGCGTTGTCATTTGCGTATTCGAGGTATTTCCCGATGTCCCATCCCACCCCCGCCGAGCACGGCCACGCTGCCGCCGCCGAACATGACGCCGTCGAATCGGTCGTTCACCTGATGCCGCTCGTGCTCCCGCTGGCTGGCGGCGTGCTGATGCTGCTGCTGGCGTCGATCGCCGTTTTTCTCGCCTGAACTGACAGGCTTTCGCGCTTTTGTCCGCGGGCTGTGCGGCCCGCGTTGACGCAATCTCCCGAAGCGAAACGTTTTCTCAAACGGACCTCCGTGCCTGGTCAGGCGCGGCGCCCCGTTCGGAAAGACGATTTTCCAACTTAGGAGATTTCCGATGAACGCACCCACGATGAAGGGCCTTCCCATTCAGGCGCCCTCATACGTCAAGAACGCCAAGCTGATCGCCTGGGTGGCCGAGATGGCCGCGCTGTGCAAACCCGACGCCATCCACTGGTGCGACGGCAGCAAGGAAGAATACGACCGCCTCTGCCAGCAACTGGTCGATGCCGGCACCTTCAAGAAACTGAACCCCGCCAAGCGCCCGGGCTCGTTCCTCGCGATGTCCGATCCGAGCGACGTGGCACGCGTCGAAGACCGCACCTTCATCTGCTCCGCACAGAAGGAAAACGCCGGCCCCACCAACAACTGGATGGCCCCGGCCGAGATGCGCACGACGCTGCAGCCCCTGTTCGACGGCTGCATGAAGGGCCGCACCATGTACGTGGTGCCCTTCAGCATGGGCCCGCTGGGCTCGCCCATTGCGCACATCGGCATCGAGCTGTCCGACAGCCCCTACGTCGCCGTCAACATGCGCATCATGACCCGCATGGGCAAGGCCGTGTACGAAGTGCTGGGCACCGATGGCGAGTTCGTGCCTTGCGTCCACACCGTGGGCGCACCGCTCGAGGCCGGCCAGAAGGACGTGACCTGGCCCTGCAACAAGACCAAGTACATCGTTCACTACCCCGAGACACGCGAGATCTGGAGCTACGGCTCGGGCTACGGCGGCAACGCGCTGCTGGGCAAGAAGTGCTTCGCGCTGCGCATCGCCTCGAACATGGGCCGCGACGAAGGCTGGCTGGCCGAGCACATGCTGATCCTCGGCGTGACCAGCCCCGAGGGCAAAAAGCACCACGTGGCCGCCGCCTTCCCGAGCGCCTGCGGCAAGACCAACTTCGCGATGCTGATCCCGCCGGCGGGCTTCGACGGCTGGAAGGTCACGACCATCGGCGACGACATCGCCTGGATCAAGCCGCAAGCCGACGGCACGCTGCGCGCCATCAACCCGGAAGCCGGCTACTTCGGCGTGGCCCCGGGCACCAACGACCTGACCAACCCGAACTGCATGGCCAGCCTGCACCGTGACGTGATCTTCACGAACGTGGCGCTGACCGACGACGGTGACGTCTGGTGGGAAGGCATGGGCGACGCGCCCGCGCATTGCATCGACTGGCAAGGCAAGGAGTGGACGCCGCAGATCGCCAAGGAAACCGGCGCCAAGGCCGCCCACCCGAACGCGCGCTTCACCGTGGCCGCCGCCAACAACCCCGCGCTCGACGAAGCCTGGGACGACCCGAAGGGCGTGAAGATCGACGCCTTCATCTTCGGCGGCCGCCGTTCGACGACCGTGCCGCTGGTCACCGAAGCCCGCAACTGGGTCGAAGGCGTCTACATGGCCGCCACGATGGGCTCGGAAACCACCGCTGCGGCCGCCGGCCAGCAGGGCGTGGTGCGCCGCGATCCGTTCGCCATGCTGCCGTTCATGGGCTACAACATGAGCGACTACTTCCAGCACTGGCTCGACCTGGGCAAGAAGCTGCAAGCCTCGGGCGCCCAGCTGCCGAAGATCTACACGACCAACTGGTTCCGCAAGGGCGCGGACGGCAAGTTCGTCTGGCCAGGCTACGGCGAGAACATGCGCGTGCTGAAGTGGATGATCGACCGCGTGGAAGGCAAGGCGACGGAAGGTGTCGAGCACATCACCGGGGTGAGCCCGCGCTATGAAGACCTGAACTGGACTGGGCTGGATTTCAGCGCCGAGCAGTTCGCTACCGTCACGAGCATCGACAAGGCGGCCTGGCAGGCTGAGCTGAAGCTGCACACGGAGCTGTTCCAGCAGTTGGCGCATCATCTGCCGAAGGAATTGCCGGAGACGAAGGCTGCGATTGAGCAGCGGTTGGCGGCTTAAGTAAGTTCTTCTCACGGGCTCATGGGGCCTGCGAAGTACGGGTTTTGAAGGCCCAATAGAAAGCCCGATGAGTTCATCTCATCGGGCTTTTTTTGTTTTGGGCGCAGGTCAATTGTCGCCACGGCAGGTGATCCCGGGGCATGGCGGCTTTTTCACCGATGTCGAGCGCGCATTGCTGACGGCGCGCAAGCGCTTAGCTGGACTGCAGCGAGACCCGGTGAAGCACGCGCGTCATGCCATGAAGGTGCTGATGAAGTTCAAGCTTCTGGAATTGCATGCGGTGTCGCACGCTGAGTGGGGTGCGTGGCTGGCCGGAACGCCCTATTTCGAGCGGATCGGGGCTCGATTCTTTGCCGGTGAGTCGCTGGTCGATCTGACGTCGGCGCTGCTTGCAGAGCTGATTGCGGTTGGCGCAGCACAATCCGATGCTTCGGGAGTTCACAACGCCTGATTGGCGGTTGTCTGCTGCAA